>JASXSV010000051.1 GCA_030674915.1 Candidatus Endonucleibacter bathymodioli | reverse complement strand
TCGTATCCAGCAGGAAATAATACTGAAGCTGAGTCAATGTTGTATAATAATACCAAAGTGAATTATAGTTCAAATTTAAATAGCAGCCAAGGTGTTAATTTTAGCAATGGTAGTGAGGCCTTTACTTCGGATGTTATTAATATTAGTAATGTCACAGAGCCGAACTTAATTGGAAATTATACAGATGATCCTCAGAACGGTAGCTATGAACTAACTACAAGCTTTAGCGTAAAAACTTCACCCGACCAGTTACTTCGGATGTTATTAACATTAGTAATGTCGCAGAGCTGAATTTAATTGGGAATGATATAAATTACCCTAGTAACGGTAGCTATCAACTAACTGCAAGCTTTAATGTAAAAGACTTTACAGACCAATACCTGTATTTTCTGGTGATTTTAATGGAAATGGTGAGACTCTTGACGAGCTACCATGCTGCTTGATAGAAACGCTTAAAAAATAATGGAACAGTTAGAAACATAAACTTCAATCATGTTGATACCAGGAGCTCAACATGCGACCCAGCAGTTGCCAAGGTTAGGATCCTAAATCAATAGTTAGCTGCATCAAAATTGAGAATAGTCAGTTTAAGGGTGATGGTAGATAGCAATCTAGGTATGGTCACTAATGACATGACTAGTAAATCTCGGCTTGAGAATGTAATGATAGTAAGTAGCAATATCATTGGCAAAGACCAAGTTCAATATACGGGGGGAGTGGTAGGATATCAATCTGCAGCTAGTATTTATAATATAATGATAGTAAGTAGCAATATTACTGGAGGAAAAGAATCTATTGATGTTGGTGGGATAGTAGGATTTATAAGTAGAAGTAAAATTAAAAAAGTTTATGTTGTTAGCGTTATTGTCTCCCAATTTGGACTGGATGGTTATAATGGACAGGATAATCATGTTGGAGGTGTTGCTGGATACGGTTATGGTACTGACATACAGAGTGTTACAGTTATGGATTCTATCGTTCATGGATCTGGAGTAAAGAGAGGAGGAGTAGTAGGGTTGTCTGATTCAGATTTGCTGACGGATGTTAATGTCATTAGAACAACAATAAGTGGATTTGGTTCTGGAAATGTGTATGTAGGTGGTGTGTGTGGAGGTGTTTATAACAGTGACATACAAAAAGCTACAGTCTCCAGTGCTACTATCATTGCTCCTCAATATGGTAAAATTGTTTATTTAGGGGGCGGAGTTGGGGATTTTTTTGGCAAGACTATTGCTGACCTTACGGTTATTGATACTGTTATCACCGTAGGCGCACGTAAAATCATCGCAGGCACACGTGAATCAATTCATGTTGGTGGTAGTGTTGGATTTTTATCAGGAACAAAGGGTAGCAGGTTTATGGTGATAAACACTACTATTAACATAGAAGGAAATGTGCAGAAGGGCGATGTCGGTTTGATGGCGGGTAATATGCAAACTAATTCTTCATCTGTATATATTTTAGTTAGTAATAGTTTGATCAATATTAATGAGTTAAATGATATATATGTAGGTAGTGGTGCAGGAGTAATGAGTGAGTCTTCTATTGCAAATTTCACGATAAGCAACAGTATCTTACTATTTGATGGCGATGGAAACATAGGATCTTGTATAGGATCTAACAAAGGTGGGAACAATAAATGTGACTTTAATGAAGCCATAAAGTCAATTTTACCATAAGTATGAGTATGATATGGACACAACAAATCAATGCTGGTGGAATAATTGTCCTTTTATAACGGACTCCTGTGAAATTAAGCCAGAAGAATTTTATCATTATAATCATCCTACTATTATGGTAGGGAATGAGACTTGCTTAACATCAAACCCAATGCTGACAACAGACTCTGTGAGCTCTAAAGCTGGTAAAGATTATACAGTGCCTGCAACTGCAGTTATTGTTGGTGCACTAGGAGCTTCGTCCAGTCTTTCTTATTTAGGTTACCATCTGGTTAAAAAATATAAGGAAGGGCATAGGGGTAGAGAATTATTGCAGGAAGGGCTACGCAGTGCGTTCTGTAATTGTTGCGGTCACTTAGAAGACAGTGATGATAATGATGATAATGGAGTTGGGTCAGTGGAAAATGGCAGCGAACAAAAAAATAGTGGTTGTTCAGGTAATAGAGAATATTCAACAATTCCCAATACTATAGAAATGGAACCATTAATAAGTGATAGTGATTGTTAACATGTGATGTTAACGATGATACTTGTGCTCTAACAGCAGACCATCAAGAAGATAATGATGATTAATCACAGAACTTTTATAAACTAATACCATAAGTACAAGCGCCTGATATTTTAGATGTTATCTGGCTGCTGGTACCTTTTATAATCCTCACGGTTTGCTACTTTATTAGTCTTCGGAAATTACCCAGCGCATAGATAATAAGTGAATACATGTTAGCTGGGGTTTTTGACCTCACTCACACTAATCACCTATTTTAACTTTTATAATTGATAAGATGGGTGTTAAGTGCGTCATACATATTATTAATGTTGTTTTCATGTTAGTATTTGTCGGCTATAAACGCAGCATATAATTAGGAGTAAATAGTACTATGTTTGGCTCACTTAAGTCTTATGTTCGTTAATTTCGTTTTGTTGCAAATATGTAACAAGTATTCTTTTTCTGTTTATATTAGCGTGTAGCGGGAGTGCCTCGCAAAATTATACGTCACCGGTAAATCAATTGCACCAAAAATCTAGCGAGCATCCAGCTACCAGGAGTTGGCTTTTCAGTCAGCTTAGTAAAGTGGCAAGCTTAGCCGGAAGGTGTTTTAATAGCAACTTATCGGGAGGTTCTGAATATAGCAAAAGCAAGGATAATAGCATTCGTCATTTAAAACTTATGCTTGATGATAATTCTCTTTCTGATAACCTAAAAACATTTGAGGGGAAAAACTCATTTGAAGTGCTTGCTATGCTGTATGTGTACATTGTACTTGGGGTTGACAAACTTGATAATGATATGTCTAAAGCTGAGTTAGAAGTTCCTGCTTGGATAATAAACTTTCGTCCTATAGCGCAAGAAATAAAGGATAAGTCTGGTTTCTGTCATGCAAAAAGTGAAGTAATAAAGTTTGAACTGCTAACTAGAGAAGAACAATATAAAGTTGCAAATGAATTTAACTCTAGAGCTAAGCAGTATTCTACTGCGCTTAGAATATTGTGTCCTTGTCAGGTGCAGGCTGATGCATCTAGCTTATGCATTGCGGATGAATTAAATAAACAAGTAAGTTTGCTGATATCTGTAGAAAAAAGTAATAATAATTTTTTTATTACAGAAGATTTACCTAAAATAGGTGCATTACTAAATGATTTGTTACTTACTTATGTGGTATCTTCAATAAATAATGTGCCATCAGAGCCGCAATATCCAGTATTAGAAGCATTGGTGAGATGGAGTGTGCATAATGAGGATAGTTTAATAAGTAAATTGTTAGAAAATAGCAAACGTTGGGTTACGCAAAAGCATCATGTGCCGCAGAAGGAAACAAAGAACATAGCATAAATAAAGAGGATCAGGTATTTTTCTCCTATTTGAATTATAACTCAAAAGATAAATGGCATAATGCGAATAAGGCTTTGCGTGATTATGAAAACAGAGCTATTGCTAAAACCCTATTAGCTAGCGATATTATTAAAAGTTTAATTGATAAATTTAAAACAGTAACGCAATTAGCTGCGGCTTACAGATATGGTTTTGAGGCATTAGATGTAGTACATAGTGATAGAATACCACAAGAAGACCTTAGTTTTGAGCAAAAAATAACCAATAAAAAATTAGCAGAAAAAGGTGCTGTTAGTAAAGAAGCTAGGGGTAAGTCTATAACGGAAAATATAAAAGATAGTCTTTTTGCGAAGCTAGCCTCTAGTACCTATTATGCGTTTAATGTTGTCAAAAGTTGTTTTGTTGCAACACTTACCAAACAAGAGCAAAGAAAAAAGGTAATGGCTGACTGGATTAAGATGGTACAAAAAAATGCCTTAAATCTAAAAGACAACTCAGAGAATAAAGGCATAAACTTGGTTATGGATGAGTTAATAAAAATAGATAACATCCATAACGGAGATATAACCATAGCAGATGCTTTAACTACATTAGTGGCTCAGCATTGTACCAGTGCAGATCAAGAGCAAGCGTTTACCCTGCTAACAGGCTTGCAGCGCAAATCAGATATACGACAAAAAGCATATTGCTACCAACCAATTATTGCTGCCGATTTAGATCAAAATGCTAATGATTGTGAGTTAAAGCATGAGCAAGCAGATAAGCAAGTAGATAGCCCAGATAGTGATGAAAAAAACCATAGAGATTGGTTGAGGATGTCAAAAAAAGACCATCTGTTACAAAAAAATAAATCACAAAGTAATGTTGATGGTAATAGAACTGATGGCACTAATAAAAGCGAAGCATCATCTTTGCATGAAGATTGGTATTTTATTAAACTAGATACGGAAGAAGAAAACGAAGAGCAAACAGGAGGTAAGCGCAAAACTGTGTGGGTAGGATCTAGCTTTACTTCATCGTTTTATGGTAGGCTTATTGTGGGTCAGTTATAGGCTTGAGTTTTTTAGCCGTTGTAAAT
>JASXSV010000050.1 GCA_030674915.1 Candidatus Endonucleibacter bathymodioli | reverse complement strand
CACCAGGACTGAATCGCACCTTCCCTAGTGTGCTGATGGCTTAAATACTGTATAGTTCGCAATAGTTAACTTTTTGTAAGAGTTTCCCATGTGGTAACAGGCTTCGCTGTGTTAGAACTCGCGTGT
Source organism: Candidatus Endonucleibacter bathymodioli (assembly GCA_030674915.1). Taxonomy (GTDB): domain Bacteria; phylum Pseudomonadota; class Gammaproteobacteria; order Pseudomonadales; family Endozoicomonadaceae; genus Endonucleibacter; species Endonucleibacter bathymodioli. The sequence goes on along the minus strand of JASXSV010000050.1, from coordinate 4,855 downwards.
CAGTTATAGTGGAAATATAGAACTGATTGTTTTATAGAGTACAAATATAGTTTTTAAGTTTGTGTGATTATAGAGGTAACAATCAATGATATTAAAAACATCTTTATTTGACAAATTACATTCATATAGAATTAAGATGATTGCATTTGTCAAATTTTGTTTTTTTTCTTTTTTCCTTTTAATTTCAATGCTTATTAAAGCTGGGCCAGAACAACAAACAGATAATAATGTTTTTCCCGTGGACATAAACTGTTTTACTGAACCAGGCAGATGGATTTTTAAGGAGCTTGTTAAAGAGGTAGTACCAATAAATATTAAAGATGGCAGGGTGTTGCTAGCTATTGACCGAGATTTTTTTAAAAATAACAACCTAGACCCAGACCAAAGCACGGACGAAATACTGGAAAGCTATATGGTATTATGCATGATGCAAATGCTAGACAAACATGAGAGCGCGCGGATATTTACTCACTACAATGATTTATCTTATTTGAATGAAGAAGACTCAAATATATTAAACCAAACAGATCTACTCTCACATCCATTCTCAGGAGTCGAACTATGCGATATGTCTGCATATGAGGCATTTAAAAAAAGCATATCCGAATACTCAGCTTTAGGTACATTCACATTTGGTGGGTGTGTGGATAATACACCAATATGTAAAGTCTGGTATAACAATCAGAAAACTGAAGAACTATATCCTTTGGGGAAATATGCAGATGTGCACATAGAAACTGTAAGTGAAAACACACGTAGTGTACTCAGTACAAAACCAAAGATAAAGAGAAAAACATATGAATGCAAAGTGTGTGGTCGAGGGGGATACTATAACATAAAGAAACATATATCCACTCATACAAAAGATGGTGCTTTTAAGTGCAGTACGTGTAATAAAACATATAATTATGAATCTGATCTTAATGTACATGTTAAAGCTCATGCAAAGGTAGGACTTTTCGCATGCGTTAAATGTAGTAAGATATATCATCATAAAGGTTCACTAACACAACATGAGAGAACGCATATAAGTGGTAATACTTTTAGTTGTAATCGATGTGAGGAGAAATTTAAGTCAGGATATTTTTTAAGAGCACATAAGGCACTTACTCATAGCAATGAATCGCTCGCCATATGCAATGTGTGTGATAAGGGATTCAGGCTTCAGAATAATCTACAAGCGCATATGAAGATCCATTCAGGAGCATATCATTTTGCGTGCAAGGTATGTTATAAGACATTTCCTATTAAGCATAATGTAAAAAGACATATGATAGAGGTTCATAAAGTGGAAGCAGACTCTTGCTTGCTAAATATCTGACATAGTGCTGAGTATATATATAACATAAAAACACATATACTCATTCATACAGGGGTGGGGACCTTATAGATGCGACACCTCCGATAAAAACTTCCCTTACGATAGTGTGTTAAAAGTACATGTAATTGATCATACAAATAAAATAGATCCTATAAATCTAACTGTGTGATAGTAGACTCTGATACCATTTTAGAATGAAAAGTGATATAAAGGAACGCTGGGACTTAATCGCACTTTCCCAAAACAGCACAATTTTATTATTCAACTATAGTCATATACGAATGTTATTTTTTACAGAGGTGCCCATGAAAAAGATTAGACTGTATTCTTTGATGTTAGCAATATTTATAAGTGGTACTAGTATAGCTGCCTTGAATGTACTAGACGCAAATGATCATGATTCAGAGCTTAATGTGAGGAAACAGATATTTTATAAACTTTCTGGTATTATTATTAATCATCTTGATTCTCGTCTGAGCATTCGAGATCTTTCTCGTCTTTCAATGTCTTGTCATGGATTATATGATCTCATATCAGACAATGGGTCTATAGTTAAACTTTGGTTTTCACGTCTTTCCACTGAGCAACAGACTCAATTCAAGAAGCGCGCAGAGGCAATCAGTGAAGGGGAGATCAGAGCTTGGATAGCTCAGTTTGCGGGAGACAAAAAGCTAGCTGATAAGATGATTGCTCTGAAAAATACAGGATTCAGATATTACCCACATAAATTATTTCACACAATTAGTGGGCTTATGACTAAATGCTCTAAATTTAAGCTAGATATAACAGCCCATATTTTATGTCCTATCGACCATGTTAGATTCAGCGCCGATCGTCGTCATGTTATGATGATCCGTGTTGATCACGACGATTTTGACTTGCAGTACACCAAAATTAATGGAGAAAATACTCTAATCAGGGGTATAGGGACGGATGGAAAATACTATGAAAACAAGATCTTTGTGGAGACAGGAAATATCCTAGAACTTGCCCTCAGCGATAATGGTCGTTACCATGCCATTAACGATAATGGCCACTATATGGTAGTCTTGAGTACAGATACAGCTAATTGTCTCCCAGTATTGGGTCTAGGGTTGGCCGTGACGTGGACAGACAAAACCCTCAGTATTGTAGATAAGATCATTAGGGACGATAAGCTTCAGGTACGACAACAATTCGTCTCTTTCAGTCCTGATAGTACTCATATGCTAATCCAGTCTCATCTTGGGAGGATCACGGTCTGGAGCCTAGGAATGGGTGGGGAATGGTCACAAACATGCCTCCTTTCCAATAGTCCTGGAAATCATGCCTTCTTCAGCGATGATGGCTTTCATATAATGACGTCCACCCCCTTGCATAATGTGGCTAACATCTGGAGTATGAATGATGATGGCAAATGGGTAGATAAAGCCACTATAAACATTGATCCACTCTCATCAGCAATTGGCATTAGCTCTGATAGCCGCCATATAGTCGTCTCTTCTAGTGGTGGCGTCAAAGTATTTAGCCAGAGCGCAATAGGAAAATGGACAGGAACAAAAGTAGTCTCCCCAACGTGGAACAACGCAGACACGTGGGCCTACTCGTCCAACTTCAGCGACGATGGCTGCCACCTGGTGCTTAGCTGTACTGATCACTGCATCAGAGTCTGTAGCTGGGGAGAGAACAAGCAATGGACAGAAAAGGCTAATTATGATACTGACATAGATCAAATAACTAACATGAAATGTAAATGTAGTAGTTCCTTCTGCAATGCCTCCTTTAGCGCAGATAGTCGAAGCATAATAGTCATCCGTCATAATTCTATAGCCTCCATATTTAAACTTAGCTCTGCAGCAGATACTCATACGGATCCATAGCGCAGTAGGCGCAACACAGGTGATTTGTTATAACTAATCAGTCAAGAAATCAGTAAGGAATAAAATATACACTACATTGTAATGTTCTTTTATATGCGGTGCTGGATGCCTCATTACGAGATTAAAGGTGTTAGTGAGCACAAAGCAGGCATGGTGATCTAAGATGGCATTCCCAATATTGAATTGATTCGAGCATACAGTGCTCTACTGGCAGTAGGTAAAAGATATTTTTATGCTATAAAATATTTACAACGATGCTTGAATTAAGTTCTGCATAGGGATTCGACAAATTACACCTTCCAATTATGTGCGACAGCGACCTAATGCCGGCAAGAAGGCAAGAAGGCAAGAAGGCAAGAAGGCAAGAAGGCAAGAAGGCAAGAAGGCAGCAGTTCTGACGCTTATTGATTAATACACACAGTATACTGGAAAATACATTTAATATTTCATATTCTATTGCTATTTTATAGAATACAAATATAATTGTTCAAATTGCTGTAATTATAGAGATTAAAATCATTTATGTTAAAAATATTTTTATTTGAAAAGTTGTTTTTATATAGAACAAAGCTTCTTGCATTTGTCAAATCTTGTTTTTTTTATTTATGCTTTTTGATTTCATTCTGCATTAAAGCTGGGCCACAACAACAAATAGAGCATGATGTTTTTTTCGAGGGTATGAACCTTTTTACTGAACCAGATAGATGGATTTTTAAGAAGCTTGACCAAGCATTAGTCCCAGAAAACATAAGCGGTCGTGATGTGTTACTAATAATTGACCCAGGTTTTTTAATGTCATGCCAAAACGCAATCATGGACTTATACCAAGCCACAGACAACAATGTATGCAAAAACATTGAACACTATATGACTGTATACATTAGACTAATGCTAGGGAGGAAGGAGGTACAACAAGAATTCATTGACTTTATTCGTTCATTTGTTTTTAATGCAGAAGACGCCTATTTATTTAAAAAAATAGATGTACACTTATATCCATTATTAGAAATTAAGGTATGTGATATTTATATAGATGGGTCATTTGGAAGAAATATATTAAAATACGCAGCTGTAGTTGTATTCTCGTGTAACGAGGTAGGTGTGCCAGTAGCTAAAACCATGTATAACAATTCAGAAGCTGACCAGAACCAAAAAAAATTATATTTAAATAAATACGATATTCCAAGTGATACAAGAAATGGTATCTACTCTGTAATTAACGATACTAATTTAACTAAAGAAGAATCAGATAGTAAAGAAACTGCAGCACTATGCAGTTTGAACGAATCTTCACGTGTGCGCGTAGAAGCTGGAAGTGAAGACACACCTGGTCTAATTAGTATAAAGCCAAAGAGAAAAACATATGAATGCAAAACATGTGGTAGAGGGGGATTCTATAACTTAAAGGAACATATATTTAGTCATACCGGTGACAGTGATTTTAAGTGCAGCACGTGTCATAAAACATTTTTTTCTAAATTTAAATTAGATGCACATGTGACTGCTCATGAAAAGGTAGGGGCTTTCGTATGTGATAAATGTAGCAAGGCATTTCAGTATAAAGGGTCACTAATAGCGCATAAAATGAGACATACAAATGGCCATGCTTTTAGGTGCAATACGTGTGGCGCCACATTTGGCTCTACATATCATTTAAGTAACCATAAGAGACTTT
>JASXSV010000009.1 GCA_030674915.1 Candidatus Endonucleibacter bathymodioli | reverse complement strand
AGAAATATTGATAACAGAATAATAAATCGTGCTTATGAAATAAACCATTAACAGAACATGATAAGTGCTTGAACCGTTTACATTCTGGTGTGCGCTGTACTGTGGAGCCAGTATTTGGCGTTTTGAAATTACACTATGTCATGGCGAAAGCTCGTTATCTTGGCTAAAGCCGAAACCGCACACATTTTGAAATAATGTGCGTGGCGCGCAACATTAAACGAGGTTTATCTATTCAGCAGGAAAGTTGCGCCTGAAAATCGAAAATGAAGGGTGAAATGGCTAGAATGGCGAATATTCGAGCTGAAATCGTGTTTTTTAAGGCTTTATCTTCAAAAAAATACGATTTAATTAATAGTGGGGCTTATGCAGCGTTATCGTGCAAAGGTCTCAATTTAGAACAAGTTGATAACTGATCTAAAAATATTGTGTTTTGACATTGAAAGTAGGATATAGTTGTATAGTCATTTTTGTACAAATTAAATTTTCATGTTAGGTAGTTTGTTAATAACTTCCTTCTTATGCTGTTAGTATTAATATTGAACTATGTTTAGTTCTTGGTATGTACGTTTTCTTGTGGTGTGTATGCTAGTTACTATTGGATCTATGGCTAGTATGTGCCTGGAGTGATTGGAGCCAACAATCTCACACTTTCAAATGGTCTGGGTCTACTTTATATTTTCTTTCATTGTCTGCTGTCAATCAGTATTATCCCATGGTCGGTTATTTGTAGATTCTATCGATATTGTCAATAGTAAAAGCTTAATGTTCTTGGGGTATGTGTAGTATGTGTAGTATATTTATCAATCTTAAGTTTTGTTGTTGTTCTATTTTATCATATGTCCAATACATGAAAAATGTGATTTTCCTGTTAATTTTAGTCTGTGTGTTTCATGTGCATGCGGTGCAAAACTATGCGTCATCAGGTAATCTATTGCACCAAGAAACTACTGAAAATAACTGGCTTTACGATAAGTTGGATGTGGCTGCAATTTTGGATGGATACTGTTTTAATAGTACCAACTTAACAGTGGGACCTTACTATGCTAGGAGTAATGATAATAGCATTAGTCATTTACAGTATATGTTTGATGATAAAGATCTTTATGGGATATTAGAAGAATTTAATGAGCAGCTAGTATTTGAAGTGTTTGCTATGGTGTATGCGCGTATTTTGTTTGAGTTTGATGAGCTGGATCAAGACATGGTTGCAACCGGAGTATCAGTACCTAGCTGGCTAATAGGCTTTAGAAATATTATACAAGAAATAAAGGAGAAAGTTGGTTTCGGCCCGCAAAAAAATAAAAAAATAAAGTTTGAACTTCTAACTAAAGAAGATAAAGTTGAAATTAAAGAAGAATTCAATGATAGAGCAAAACAATGTCTTTCTAAAATGAAAACCTTGTTGCCTTATAATGTTGAAACTGATAAAGGCAACTCATTAATGAAGGCTAAATTAAACAAACAAGTAAGTCTACTGATGTCAACAGCAAGGAATAATGCGCACGTTCCACATAAGAGAACGTTGATTGAATCATTTAAATTACTAGAGGTCTTATTTACCCCTGATCTAGTAGCTATAATAAGTAAAGCACCATCAGTACCTCAGTTCCCAGTATTAGAAGCACTGGTTAATTGGGGTATGAGTAATGCTGATAGTAAAATAAGCAAATTGTTATATGACAGCAAGCGTTGGTTTGAGAGAAATCACTTCGCCTTTGCAGAAGAAAGTCCAGGAAATGAAACAAGCACCCATGATCAAATATTTTTTTGCTATTTAAATAATAATTCAAAAACTGAAAGGCATGATGCGAATCAGCCTTTTCTTGACAGGGAGGTAGGAGAGATTACTGCTGAAATATTAGATAACGATAGGTTGGCTATGTACGTGAATATCGACAATTCAGTAGTCCAAACAGGGAAGCATGAGAATGAGTCTGAATTGAAGAAGAGTGCTATGTCGCGTACGATGATATCCAGTAATGGAGTTGGTGAGTGCTGTATAAAAAAAAATCATATATCTTCTTTTCCCTTTAATAATCAACCGCAGTTAGAGTCGAGTAATTCGGTTTTGTTATGTGGTTATGGGGAAAAAAAGTGTGAAGAACATATAAAAGATACTACTTCCCTAGATGATGGAAAATATTCAAATAAAAATGTTGAGTTGATTGATAGTGTTGGTGGTGATTTCATTAAGAATAATAATGTGTTAAAAGCGGATAGAGGATTTCCAAACCACGACAAATATGAAGTTGTGTCAGGCACTATGCATGAAAAACAAAAAATCACAGGAAGTAATACAACAATAAAATCAGAGAGGGAGTGTGATATTTCTATTCAAAAAGACAGGGAGGATAAGCAATTTTCAGTCTTTCGTATAGTCAGACAATGTGGAGTTAGTATGGTTAAGTTAATCTATCCTAATGCTGGTTATTTTATGCATTTGGCTATTACGTGGATGGAGTCTTTGTCGAATGGTAGGTGGAAACCTGATTTTAAAGATATTGCCAAGCATCTTACTGATTGTGGTCCTTTTGTTCGTAAAATAGGGCAGCTATTTGCAAGTGATGTGCGTATTCCGCTGGAAAAACGGAAGGTCCTATTGCATTTATGTGATAGAAATTTACCAGAGTCATTTAAATATATCAAACGAAAGATTAATAAGGATGGTGCAAAGCTAGGACTTAATATTATTTATATAGAGCCAGAGCCTTTAGGTGTTGGGGTTACTGCACAAGTTCATAAGGTAAAAATAAACGTTGAAGGTAAGATTAAAGAGTGTGCAGTTAAGATTGTGAAAAAAGGTATTAGAGATGAGCTTGAGGATGATTACAATGAGGTGGTATTTACCTTGTCGAAGTTGCATTATGTTTTTAAAGATGATATCAGTGCCATTTTAGAGTCTATTTCTGGGTTTTATGATTGTTCCGATAAGTTTGAAGGGAGTTTGACGAAAGAGATTATGGGTCAGCTTCTTGTGAATTTAATTAATGAAACTAGTATGATAAATGAGTTGAAGATGATGGAGCTTTATAAGAGAAGTGTAGAGTTATGTGGAAGTGGTAGGTTTAAAGTTCCTGAGGGAATATGTGCGACTAAAGATATGCTGGTTATGGAATATATAAATGGAAATACGGTTAGCAACTTGATGGCTAGTGGATCTTATAAAAAAGCAAGGGCTATATATAGTGAATCTTGTCAGGTATGGAAAGATGTGTTGAAAAAAACAGGATTAATGCACGGGGATTTGCATCCTGGTAACTTAATGATTGAAAAAAATAAAAATGAGGAAAGAATTGTTTTTTTGGATTTTGGGGCTGTTGTAGAAAACTGTAGTTCTCTTGGGGATATTGGCTTGTTCTTACGGATATTGAAAGAATGGCTGGTGTTGGAGCAAAGTAAAGGTTTTGTTAATTGTGATAATGGTGTTAAGAGAGGGCAATATATTGCAAGTCAGAAAGCACCTTGTGAGAGAACAGATGCGAGGAAAATGATTTCTCGGAGATTTAAGATCCGCAGTGAAGCGAGGAAGTTTAATTCTCTTCTTGATAGGTTATATCAGGACAGTAGTGGAAATGATAAGAGTAATATGGTTAGGAATATGGAGAAGCTGTATAGAACTTGTTTTAAGCATTCGGCAGGAGATAGTGCAGTAGACATAAGGGTAAAATTTATAAGACACTTGACTGAAACGACATCAATTGACAGGTCTATGCTTATGCTGGAATTGTTTGGTATGGGAAAAGATTTATTAAAAACAAAAGATGTATCAGATCGGTTATTGCAATACTTTATTGCAAGACTATCTTATTACCATGTTAAGATTCCGGTCGAACTGTGTTATTATTTGCAATGTAATGCAAGAATATGTGAGTTTGAGGGTCAGGAGAGGGAGATTGCAGCTGCAGCTGCAACCGCAGCTGCAACCGCAACCGCAGCTGCAACCGCAGCTAATGCTAGAAAATTGAAGAGAAACACTAATGTCGTAACAAACAAAAGTAAAGAGAAATTAGTACATCCTGAAAGTAAAAAAGGTACTTTTCAGAACAGAAGTATTAAAATTGGAGAGAGAATGGCTCAGTGGTTTTCAATACCGCCTCTTCCTGATGTGTCTGAGCGCTCTGAGAAAACTAGGAAGTTAGTGTCAGAAGCAAGAAAAAAGCATCTTCCCAAAGGTAGTTTGTTTTCAGATAACACAGCATGGGCTATGGAGTACGGTAAGTATACAAAACCTTATACGCCTGCTTATCTGAAAAGCAAGTCTCCGGATGATCCTGTTATTTTTGCAACTAAGCCCAAGAAAGGTACTGGCGAGGCAGTATTAGTGGAAAAAAACAAGAGTCCAGCAATTAATATTTATGAATTGGGGCCAAGACAGCTTTATCAAATGATCGAGGGTATTAAGTCTGAACAAAAAAATCAATAAGTTTTCTAGTGGTACTCGTTATAAATTTCTAGAGTGGTGGGGGATAGATTGTGATCGCAGAGGAATGAGGAAGGTTTACACTGAGTCTGGCATATGTTCATTATACCTTGATTACTTGCGAGAGGCTTATAATCTTAGTGTGAGAAGGCACAAGAAAGAAATAGATATAATGCATGCTTACAGTAAGCACAGAGAGGAAAATCTAGCGGCTTACCGAATGAGTCTTCAGTGAGCACCTAGCCGAAAGGTTGTATCTGCCCAGTCGCGTTAGAAACTATCCCAAGGTGGAGGCTTCACCGAGTTAAAGGTGCTAAAGCTTGCGAAACAGCAGGTTTCTATACCATTTCCCTTGTAGGTGAGAGTAGTCAACAGACTCACAGCCTTCAAGGGGGATAGTATATAAGCACTGAGCCAATTGTAAGTGTTTCCGTATCATCCAGGATACGAAGATCCAGGTCACGAAGAGTGTATAATACGAAGAGTTTGTGCTGTAAAAGATGTTTATATGTAGGGATGTTACCAGAATATAATCGACTTTGTTAAGTTGTCTTGTGTTGTGTTGAGTTATGCTGAGGTCTCTATGAGTCTGTTCTGATTAGGATTGAATAAGTGCATACGGGAACTCAAAACAATTGTGCAAAAAGAGATCAAACTGCTTTTTTAGAACGGCGAAATGTTTGTCCCCAACATAGATACAATTAACATTGCTTCAAAATAAATATACATTTACCAATTGACAATATTGGATTGTGAAACTATTGTGTCCTACTCTTCGGCAATGTTTACCATCACCTCACAGTAAAAGACAGGTCTGTGATAAACCATAAAACAGCGTGTGATTCCTGAGAATATTGCCGAATTAAAACTGTATTGCTGGCGTCGTAAGGTTGCTAGGAGTATTCTATTGATCAGGCTTTGATAAACAGTGTGTACAGTATAAACCTCCATCTGCATGACTGCCTGAAAAATGGAAAGCTTAGTCTTGCAAATGGTGATAGAGAAAGTTAGCTTAATTATGAGAGAGTACGGAAATTGATAGAGTATATCTCTGGATATGTCTATTCTCATATACATCAAATTGGCTCTTATATTTCTGAGGACTGATATATTGAATCTACTGTATACAGGCTGAATAAGTTGCTTTCCCTATAAAAACCGGAGGTTTGCCCCCCAGATACGATGTCCAAAAAATTTAATATTTTTAGGAGTATGGCGGTATGTGTAGTATGTTTCTCAAGATTAAGTGTTGTTGTTGTTCCATTTTATCATATTGTAAATACATGAAAAATATTATTTCTATGTTGATTTTAGTAGGTGGCGTCAGTGTGCATGCAGAGCAAAACTACACGTCACCAGATGTTCAAACTTACCAGAAAGATATTAAAAAGAACTGGTTCTACGAGAAATGTGGTAGCGCGATAAGTTTGGCTGGAAGCTATTTTAATAGTTCCAACTTGGTAAAAGGATCTGAGCATGGTAGGAGTAAGGATAATAGCATTCGTCATTTGCAACATATGTGTGATGGAAACGATTTTTATGGTAAGCTAGAAAACTTTAAAGAAAAGCCGGTATTTGCAGTGCTTGCTATAGTGTATGTGTATATTTTGCTTGAGATTGATAATCTCGATCAAGACATCATTAAAGCTGGGTTAGTATCACCTGACTGGCTAAGATCTTTTAGCTATATCGCACAAGAAATAAAGAAACAATTTGGTCTCTGCCTGGCAGAAAGTGGAAGCACGAAGTTTGAACTTCTAACTAAAGAAGACAAAATGGAAGTTGAAGAAGAGTTTTACGCTAGAGCAACACAATGTTCTTCTAAGCTTCAATCATTGTTGCATTATCAGGTTAATACTTATAAATCCAACAAATCCAACTTATTAATTAGTGCTAAATTAAATGAACAAGTAAATTTGCTAGTGTCAAAAGCAAAAAATGATGCGAATTTTTCCCCTAAGAGGGCGCTTGATGAATCATTGGAAGTGCTAAAGATATTATTAACTCCTTATCTAGTACCAGCCTTAAGTAACGAATCATCAGTTCTGCAGTTTCCGGTATTAGACGCTTTGGTTAATTGGAGTATGCATAATGCTGACAGTAACATAAGTAAATTGTTAGATGATAGCAAACGTTGGTGCGAGCAAGACCATGTCATAGCAAAAAAAAACCAAGAAAGTGAAATAAAAAAGAATGATCAAATATTTTTTTGCTATTTAAATAATAATTCAAAAACTGAATGGTATGAAGGAAATAAGTATTACTCTGGCTTGAAGACTAGAGAGCTTACTGCTGAGCTATTAGATAACGCAATTATTAAAAATGTGATTTACGAATTTACAACAGTAGAGCAATTGGTTGCCGCTTGTAAAGAGGGTGAGGATGGCTTAAATACAATGCATAACAAAAGAGATGAGCAAGAAAGACTTAGTCCTGAGAAAAGAGCACAAAATAAAAAAGAGCAGCAAAAAGGCGAGTTTAGTCAAGCAGATATGGATGAATACCTGCAACAAGGTGTGGCAGCAAACATAAAAGATAGCTTGTTTGGCAAAATGGCATCTGGTATATCTTATGTATTTAATGCTATAAAAAGTAATTTTGTTACAGTACCTACGAAACAAGAGGAAAGTAAAAAGGTAGTGGTTGACTTGGTTAAACTTGTACAAAATAATGCCTTAAAAGTAAAGGGTTGTGCTCAGCATAAAAGCATAGAATTAGTAATGAACGAGTTAGAGGCTCTTGATAAACAGTGCTGTGGTGGTAATCTAACTATTGCGGATGCTTTGACTGCATTAGTGAAGCGTAGGTGTAATAACGAGACGAAAGGGGTGGCATTCACCCTGTTAACAGGGTTGCAGTGTGACTTAAATGAACAGCAAGAAACTTGTTACTCTGATCCGGTTACTCCTTGTAATGAGTATACAAATCAAGAGGATAACCATATATATGAAAATACAAAATACGGATTGAGGGTGGTAGAAAGCGACCATGTATTGCATACACCTGATTTTGAACAACAAATCTGTAATACTGATACTTCATCAGAGCAATGTGAAGATCACTATTTACATAAGGATTGGGATTGTATTACAGTAGAAGACGACGAAGAATCAGGTGAAGATGAGTGCAGTAAAGGCAGAATGTTTTACTTTGGACCTGGCAAAGTTTTTGGGTCAGTGTTTGGCAAGCTTATTGCTTTAGCTTTGCCGATATTTATTATAGCTAATGTTATACCTGGTAGTTATTCTGCTACAGCATCTTCCCGCATGGGCATGTCTAATATAACGATGGGTATGTCTAATGTAGTAGGGATGATTAACATACATAATGCAGCTGAATTTAGTATGATTGGGCGTGACTCACAATACCCAGCTAATAGTAACTATCAATTAATGAATAGCTTTGATGCCATTAATTTCACCCAATCAATAGGTTTTTTTAGTGGCAATATTAATGGAAATAATAATACAATTTATAATCTGCCAACTTGTTTAATTAATAGCCTAGAAGGTAATGGTACTGTTGAAAACCTAACTCTCAGTAATGCTAATATAAGTTCTCAAGAATGTAATTCGGTAGTTGCTAAAGTAATAAAAGATAATGCACTTGTGCGCCTAGTAGATATTAAGAGTGGCTATTTATATGTGAAAGATGAGAAAAGTGCTAGACATGAACATATGACTAGTACAAGTTCTAGGATTAGATTTATGGGCACCGTGGCCGAGGAAATGGCCGGTTCGTCTAGAATTGAGCAGGTAACTATAATAGACGTTAAAATAGACTGTAATCTTAATGCAGATATCAAATATTCTGGCCTTGTAAATTCTTTCATTGGAGGTGGTGTGGTGGGAGAAATTCTGCACGATTCAGTGATGAGAGATATTGTTGTCATGAATGTCAGCATTAATAGTGCAGGGAGTGAGGTTGTATATAAGGTAATGATTGGAGGTGCCGCTGGATATATGGAAGGAGCAACAACAATAGATAATGTTGTTTTTATAGATACTAATATAATATCCGGTCAGGCATTCACATACTTAGGTGGGGTAGTGGGGTGTTTCGGTCCCTATGATGGCAGCATTTCTAATATTGTTAGTATAAACACTCATCTATCATCATATGAGTCTAATGTACAAAGGATAGCTTGGGGGGCGGGAATGGTTGGGTTGGCATCTGTGGATATGCATCATAATCTGATTATTAATGGAGCTATTAAGGTGGAAACAGCCACGTGTAAATCAATAAGTATCGGGGCTATTATAGGCGAAGGGTTTTCTGTTCCTGGTAGATCCAGTGCGAGGTTCTTTCAATCGAACGATAATATAATAATCAACAGCAACATAGAGCTAATAGGTATAGTTGACCCAAGCCATAGAAAAGCCATCGGTATGTGTACTGGGTCTAGTGATTACTTTCTCAAGAATAATTGTTTGATGGCTAATAATGTTGATTTTTCAGTGACTAGCATAGGTTCTAAGCTGTCGTATAGCTATAAAAAAACGTCTAACTTGGTTGGTCAGTGCTGGTGGGGTAGGCTTTCTTTTATAAGTGGGAAGTGTAACGTAGATTCTAGTGAGTTTATGGCTTTCAAGCAACGTATAAGAGCCATTAACGTGTATAAAGCATTTACAGATACCCCGTATTCAGTAAGTGTTTCTGTTGTGGGTCCTGTTACTGTGGGTGTTGTTTCTGTAGGTGCTATTATTGCAGGTGGTTGCTATTGTCGTAAAAGGTTTAATAGTTCTTTAAAAAGGTTAAATAGTCATTATTATGTTGCAAATAAGCTGGATGCTGAGGCTGTACCAGGAATTATAGAGGACATGTCGCTAATAAGTACAAGAAATGAGGAAGACACGCAGGACAGTGATAACACTCAAGAGATCGATAACATGAAAGAAAGTGATAAAATACTTGATCAGGACCTGTACCCATGACCTCTTTAAAGCGTGAGATTGTTGACTATTCTCCAATGGTGGTGGGTATAGAACAGCTAGCGCTTAATTTCCTTAAAAATCTTTATCTGCAATGAAAACTTCAATAAGACTAATTCAAAATTATTTGGAAAGTACTTTGAAAATATTGTGTTTTTAAATTGCAAACAGGATATAGTTGTATAGTCATTTTTGTACAAATTAAATTTTTATGTTAGATATAGTTTGTGAATAAGTTCCTAATTATGCTGTTAGTACTAATTCTGATTTATGTTCTAGTTCCCATTGGAGCTGCTGATAGTAGTTGGCTGTAGTGAAAGCAGTCAATAGTCTCACGTTTTCAAAAGGGCTGAGTATATATTTGCTAGTGGAAAGAAGGTACTACTATTTTATATTTGCTTGCTTTGTCTGTAGATCAACAGTATTATCTCATGGTCAGTTATTTATTTGCTGGTTCCTTACTATTGTAATGAGTAAAAAACTTTGTGTCATTGGAGTATGTATAGTATGTTTCTCAAACTTAAGTTTGGTTGTTGTTCTCTTTTATCGTATTTCAAATACATAAAAAGTGTGATCTTCCTGTTAATTTTAGTATGTAGTAGTAGTTATTCAGCTCCAACACCTTCTACGAAGAGGATGCAGAATGCAAATGAATTGAGTATGATTGGGACTAGTTCAATGAATGATGCCGTTTATAATCTGCCAATCTGTTTAATGCATGCCTTGGGAACTAATGATCCAGTTCAAAACCTAGTTATCAGTAATGCTATAATTATCGTTCCAAGATGTCCTTTGGCAGTTGTCGCAGAATTGGAAGATAATGCACTTGTGCGTCTAGAAGATATTAATATTAATAATGGTTATTTTCATGTGCAAGATGTCGACAGCGCTATTAATGATGAGAATAATATTATGGGTGCTGTGGCCGAGAAAGTGGATGGTTTATCTAGAATTGAGCAGATAACTATAATAGACAGTAAAATTCATAATGATAGAGAGTGTTGCTATTCAGGTGATCAATTTTTGCCTATAGATGAGGATGAGGATGAGGATGAGGATGAGGATAATAAAGTTTATTTAATGCATGACCTTTCTGAGTCTCAGTATAATCAATGATTTGAACCACCTTCATTGACTTCCCTCATGTTGTAAGCCATTACGAAGCTTGTAAGGTCATTTAGCATCAAATGATAGGCTTTGCAGAGTCTAGTGTGTCGAACTGATTTTGGGCGCACCTATGCCGCATAACATGGTTTAGGCGCTCTATATAGCACCAAAAACTTAGTGCCTTTGCGATGTTAGCGGTAATATAGACTAGCCCATAAAAAGTTTTCTTTTTGGCGGGACCCAAGAATCGAGTTATAGCAATATTGTAGTGACTTTATGGGTGGCAAAAGGACTCACTTCCCGCCCGTGTTACGGATGTTTCTTTGTTATATCTCAGTTACCTTTGGAAATGCTTGATTTTGGAACTGTTTTGGTTCACTCTTAGACATGTCAAAAACCACCCTTACTTTTAACAGCAAAAAAGTTTACTTGTATTTACGCCATAAGAAAGTGCGTAATGCCCGAGAATTTGGCGGCATCCAATCGGTATTGCTAGCACCGGAAGGTTGGTTGATGTAATCTATTGTTCAGGCTTTGAGAAACAGTGAAGCTAGCATAAATCGCTAGCTGAATGACTGCCTGAAAAAGGAAAATCTAAGGTTTGTAAATGGTGGCAGCGAAAGTCACCTGAATAACGAGAAAGATCGGCCATTATCTCCGAGCATACCTATGCGCATATATGCCAGATTGTTGCGTATATTTCTGAACACTGGAACATTAAATCTATCAATATTCACCTACAAAAAGAATCAGAGTGGGTGCCACGAAAGCTGAAAGCTGAAAGCTGAATGCTGAAAACAGACTGAGCTTGTGGGCACTATGAATCCTTAAAGGATATTTCGAAAGGGTAAAGTATTGCTTTTCATAGATGCGATTTATCCAGACCATCAAAATTACTTCAGGATTGATTCGGAAATGGTCGGATAAATCCTGGATGAGACGTGGAAGCTGTGCTCGGTTGAACATTGTCAGCACTATAGAGTGGGGCAATGCGTTAACAGATGTTTTTGATCAATTTCAGACCGTTAATGGAGTATCTGTTATCGGATTTTTCCAAAAGATTCGAAGAGTTTATGCTTAAATTGAGGTCATTCATAATTACTTTCTACCTTGTTGCTCAAGTTTGGACTCAATTAAGTGCTTATTGGAAGATCATGAGCAAATATTTCAGGAATAATAAATACTTCGTAACTGCAAAGGAATTCAGATAAAAATAAATAATTGCTTCTACGAAACTTTACTTGAGCCTGGATCTTCGTTGTTCGGCAGGATTAACGACAATTTTGAGTTGTTAAAATCTGCATTTTTAGTTCGCTTTGGTATCAACTTTTTATCATTATTATGAGGATCTGATGCTCGAACCATCGCTCTATATTGTGGCAACTCCTATAGGTAATTTGGGAGATATGACTTCCAGGGCAGTGGATATACTCAAACGAGTGGATGTCATCGCTGCTGAAGATACCCGCCATAGCCGGAGGTTACTAAATTATTTTGGTATTGAAACTAGGCTAATATCTTGTCATGAACATAATGAACGACAAAAAACAGAAAAACTCTTGATTCGGCTGCAGGAAGGTGAGTCTGTTGCACTGATTAGTGATGCGGGTACGCCTTTGATTTCTGATCCGGGCTACTTTTTGGTGCGGACTGTGCGGGAGGCAGGCATTAAGGTGGTTCCTATTCCTGGAGTGTGTGCCATTATTGCTGCATTATCTGTTAGTGGTCTGGCAACTAACTGTTTCTATTTTGCTGGATTTCTTCCTGCTAAGTCATCGAAACGTAGGGAAAAACTAGCTGAATTGTCCGAGATGAAGAGTACATGGGGATTTTATGAGTCAACCCATAGAATCTGTGAGAGCCTTGATGACTGTCTTGATATGTTAGGTGAGCAACGATATGTCGTTTTGGCGCGGGAGATTACAAAAACATTTGAAACGGTAATTGCTGGGACAGTTGGCGTCGTTCGCGAGTGTCTGGCGAATGATTCTGATCAGTGTAGGGGTGAGTTTGTTGTGCTTGTTGAAGGTAGCAGAGAGAAGCCTAATTCTTTTTTTAGTAAAGATACAGAAAGGTTATTGCTGCGATTGCTTCAAGATTTATCTATCAAAAAAGCTACCGCTATTGTGGCAGATATTACGGGTCACCGGAAGAAAGAGCTTTATGATTTCGTTTTGACATTAAAGAATAAGTGAAAAAATTGTTGAATAGAAGCGAAGTATCGAGTAGCCTTCCAAACTGCAAGTTGGCTGGGCAGTCGCTGTTCGATTACTATTCGTAATTGAGTGGAGGAAAGTCCGGGCTCCGCAGGGTAGGACGCCAGGTAACGCCTGGGGGGCGAAAGCCTACGGAAAGTGCCGCAGAGAGTAGACCGCCTAAGTCAGTGTTTGTGCTGACTGGTAAGGGTGAAAGGGTGCGGTAAGAGCGCACCGCATAGCTGGTAACAGTCTATGGCAGGGTAAACCCCGTCCGGAGCAAGACCAAATAGGAATTTAATAGTGTGATCCGCACTGAATTCGGGTAGGTTGCTTGAGGTGTATGGTGACATGCATCCCAGATGAATGACTGCTGTATCTGATTTTCAGGTAACAGAACCCGGCTTACAGGCCAACTTGCTCTTTTCTTTATTTTTTTATATCCATTTGTGATAAGAATTTTTTTATTACTTCTATTTATTGTTGAATCCCACCTTATATCTTTTTTTATTCTCGGTTAAAAACCTTTCAATTGCTTAACTTAGCACTCTTTCTAGGGTTCTGGCTGGATTTTGCTTGGAATTTTGCCAACCAAAATAATGGCACAGGGTGCGAGCTTATTCTTGACGTGATGAATATAGATTCCTATAGTGTCAATAAGTGGTGTAATGTGGTTAGAAGTGGGTTTAATTGGATTTTTTAAGAAATTATGGAGTAATAATTTCAGGGAGTGCAGAATTTGTTTCGCGGAGTCAATGCAGTAAATTTAGACGTTAAAGGACGTTTGGCTATACCAACTCGTTATCGGCAAATGTTGCGGGATAATTGTGGTGGTGGTCTTGTTGTTACTGTCGATACTGATGAGCCGTGTTTGTTGATATATCCACTTAATGAATGGAATATAATTCAGAAGAAAATAGAAGCTTTACCCAGTTTTCATCCAATGACTCGCAGAATTCAGCGTCTTCTTATTGGTCACGCTACGGATATTGATATGGACGGGAGTGGACGTATTCTGATTCCACCATTATTACGAGACTACGCAGGTTTTGAAAAACAATGCATTTTACTAGGGCAGGGGAAAAAGTTTGAAGTATGGGATGAGGCTAGCTGGACTAAGTGTCGTGATCGGTATTTACAGGATGCCGCAGCCCTCGGGGATATTCCTGAGGAATTGCAGTCGTTATCGTTGTAAGTGATGGACGAATTTGGGCAGCATAAAACAGTATTGTGTGTCGAAGCTGTTGAGGCACTGTTAACCAACTTTGATGGTGTCTATATTGATGGCACCTTTGGTAGAGGTGGGCATAGTAAGG
The DNA here is from genome assembly GCA_030674915.1 of Candidatus Endonucleibacter bathymodioli. Classification (GTDB taxonomy): domain Bacteria; phylum Pseudomonadota; class Gammaproteobacteria; order Pseudomonadales; family Endozoicomonadaceae; genus Endonucleibacter; species Endonucleibacter bathymodioli. The sequence goes on along the minus strand of JASXSV010000009.1, from coordinate 145,596 downwards.
CTATTCTGGACCAGCTTTCCAGTATTGGTAGGCTTTTGGGTATAGATAAAGACCCTGAGGCAGTAGCTGTAGGTAAGAATTTAATGGCTAGTGATGATCGGTTTCATATTTATCATAGCTCTTTTTCTAAGTTGAATGAACTACAAGAAGAGAAAAGCGTTGATGGGATTTTGCTGGATCTTGGTGTCTCATCTCCACAGCTTGATTGTCCTGAGCGAGGCTTTAGTTTTTCAAAAGATGGTTCACTAGATATGCGAATGAACTATACGACTGGTGAGAGTGCTGCCAGTTGGCTGGCTAGAGCGGAAGAGTCTGAAATTAGCCGGGTGTTATGGGAGTACGGGGAGGAGCGTTTTTCTCGAAGAATGGCGAAGGCTATTGTCCGAGAGCGAGAAATTGAGCCGATTGAGACAACAGGAAGGTTGGCGGCAATAATTGCTGCAGGCTATCCGCGTAAGGGAAGTAAGAGAAGTAAGGGAAAAGGAAAGCATCCGGCAACCCGTGCTTTTCAGGCTATTAGGATTCATATTAACAGGGAGCTGGATGAGTTGAGTGACTGCCTAGATAAGGCTTTAGAATTATTGAAGCCTGGTGGTCGGTTGGTGGTTATTAGCTTTCATTCGCTGGAAGATAGAATAGCTAAGCGATTTATCAGGATGCATGAGAAGGGTGATCCGTTGCCTAGTTGGTTACCGGTGAGGGAAGACCAGCTGAATAAACGGTTGAAGGCACTAGGCAAGGCAATCAAGCCTTCTGATGCGGAGGTAAGAGCAAATCCAAGGGCTAGGAGCGCCATTATGCGAGTTGCTGAGAAGCTGGTTTGATTATAAACATGGAGCCAGTATTGGCCTTGTTTAGTAAAAGAAGTATATGGGCCGGAGGGTTACTGATGGCCATAATCATATCTGGCCTCGTGGTCAGTTATGTAGCGTATGAAAGTCGTCGGCTGCATAATGAGCTGCAGCAAGTTCTTGAAGAGAAAAACAAAGCGCAGGTGGACTGGGGACGTTTGTTGTTGGAACATAGTACCCTGACATCTCCTGTTAGGGTTGAAAGGTTGGCTAGGGAGGAGCTTGATATGATAGTTCCTGGGCCGAGTACTATAGAGATGGTCATGCAATGAATAATAATGATAAGCGGACAAAAGATAGATTGTTTAGGCGCTGGCGATTTGTAGTGCTTCAGTCTTTGTTGGTCGTAATTGGGTTGGGCGTTGGTTATCGAATTGTTGATTTACAGTTACTGGATCGACATTTTTTGCAAAATGAGGGCGATAAGCGTTCCATTCGCTATGAAAAGATTCCTGCTCATCGAGGGGTTATTTTTGACAGGAATGGCAAGCCTCTTGCTGTCAGTACTCCTGTTATCACGATTTGGGCTAGTCCTGCAGACCTGCTTCTTGTTAAGAACCGCTGGGATCACCTTGCAAAACAGCTGGGTATTAATGAAAAAGTATTGACGAGGCGTATTGCTGAAGGCAGGGGTAAAAATTTTATTTATTTGAAGCGGCAGTTAACTCCGGAGCATGGGCGGGAAGTTATGGATTTGAATATAGCTGGCGTCCACATGATGGAGGAACATCGGCGGTATTATCCAGCTGGAGAGGTGACTGCACACCTTGTAGGGTTTACTGATATTGATGAAAATGGCCAAGAAGGTATGGAGCTGGGTTATAACGATTGGTTGCAGGGCTCTCCTGGGAAGGTTCGTTATTTAAAAGATCGTCGTGGCCAGCTTGTAAAGCAGGCGGAGCTAGTAGAAAGCGCTAAGCCTGGTAAAGAATTGATGCTCAGTATTGATCTCGGCATTCAGTACCTAGCACATAGGGAGTTAAAAAAGGCTGTAGTTCATCACAAGGCTAGAGCAGCTTCTCTTGTTATGCTTGATATCCAAACTGGTGAGGTATTGGCGATGGTGAATCAACCATCTTATAATCCGAACAATCGTTCTGGAATGGAAGCTTATAGAATGCGAAATCGGACTGTTACTGACGTGCTGGAGCCTGGTTCTACCCTTAAGCCTTTCACAGTACTAGCAGCTCTTGAATCTGGTCGTTATGATAAAGACACGCCGGTTAATACCTCGCCTGGCTATATGTATATTGGTAGGAGTCGGGTGTCTGATCTTAGAAACTATGGATGGCTTAATGTCACATCCGTGCTAACTAAGTCCAGCAATATTGGTGTTACCAAGATGGTTATGGATATTGGTGTTGATAATTTGCTTAATGTATTGCGTAAGGCTGGAATTGGCCAAACCACGGGTGTTGATTTTCCAGGAGAGAGCGTAGGCTATCTTCCATATCGTGATAGGTGGAGTGATATTGAAACTGCAACGCTTTCGTTTGGTTATGGGCTGACAGTTACTCCTTTGCAGCTTGCGCAAGCTTATATGATGCTAGGAGCAAAAGGTGTAATGCGGCCGATTTCTTTGATAAAGCGTGATGTGGTTCCTGAAGGTGTGCGGGTTTTTGATGAAAATAAGGTTTCTGATATTCTGGAAATGCTTAGTACTGTTGTTAAATCAGGTTCTGGTAAGCGGGCTAGGGTGCCGTCTTATGAGGTAGGAGGCAAGACTGGAACGACGAGGAAGGTTGGTAAGCATGGTTATTCTAACAATCGACATCTTGGTATTTTTGCTGGTGTTGCCCCCATTGATAATCCTCGTATTGCCACAGTTATTGTTATTGATGAGCCGACTAATGATGGCTACTATGGGGGGGTGACTGCGGCACCGGTTTTCTCAAAAGTAAATGCTGGGGCGTTACAAGTGTTGGGTGTGTCCCCGGAACAAAAGGAGGTTTTGACGGCAGAGGCTTTGAGTGCTAGCGAGGGTGGTGCTGGATAATTTTCCTGATTGATCAAGTTGGGCGAGTAATGACAGGAAGGCAGATAGCGACATTTAATGATGTATTGTTACAGCTAGGAGCGGCTCTTGTAGATGATGACAGGTCGATATCTGGTCTTGTTCTCGATAGTCGAAAGATTGTTGGGGGTGAGTTGTTTTTGGCTATGCCAGGTATTGCTTCGGATGGACGAGAGTTTGTTGTTCATGCTTGTCAGCGCGGAGCTTCAGCCATTCTTGCGGAGGCTGATGGTAAGAATAGCTATTCGTCAAAGTGGGCTGGAATTGATATTCCTGTAGTGTGTGTTCAGGATTTAAAAAGTAGCGTTGGTATTATTGCAGCGCGATATTACCGCTCTTGTTCTGAAAAAGTAAAAGTCATTGGAGTTACTGGCACAAATGGTAAAACGTCCTGCTGTTGGTTTTTGGCCAATATTTTGTCCGTTATGGGTCAGCGTTGTGCAATTATGGGTACTCTTGGTAAGGGTTTGACAGCAGCGCTTGAGCCTATGTTGAATACAACTCCGGATGTTATTTCTACGCATAAATTTATTGCAAGTCTTGATGGTACGGGGACTTCTTCTCTGGCTATGGAAGTTTCCTCTCATGGTCTTGAGCAAGGGCGTGTTGACGGTGTTAGGTTTGATGTGGGAGTGTTTACCAATATTAGTCGAGATCATCTTGACTCCTATCGTGGCATGGATGAATACGCTGCTGCAAAGTCTCTTTTATTTTCTGATCAGTTATTAGCAAATGCGATCATCAATCAAGATGATCCCTATGCAGATATGATGTTATCTGCTTGTCCTAAAGGACTGAATATTATTACTTGGTCTTTGTCAGATAGTTCAGCAAACGTTTATGCTTCAGAAGTTAAGTTTTTAGTCGAAGGGATGGAAGCTATTATTCATTCGCCTTGGGGTATTTTTGAAATAAGTACACCGCTGATGGGAAGGTTTAATCTGGAGAATTTGCTAGCAGTGATGGCGACATTGGGTGTGTTTGGTTGTAGTCTGAGTAAAGTTGTGCCGTTGTTATCCAGTTTAGAGGCTGTTCCAGGACGTATGCAGCGTCTGGGTGGTGGTAATAAACCTTTGGTGCTGGTTGATTATGCTCATACACCGAGTGCCCTGAAAAGTGTTCTAAGTTCCTTGCGAGAGCACGGTGCTAAAAAACTAAGTTGTGTGTTTGGTTGTGGAGGTGATCGTGATAAGGGGAAGCGTCCATTGATGTTGGAAGCTGCGGTTCAGGGAGCAGATAATGTTATTTTAACCAGTGATAACCCACGCACAGAATCTCCCGAAGCTATTATTAGCGACGCTTTGGAGGGAGTTGATAAATATGCCTGGCAGAGGTTAGATGTGGTTGTTAGCCGAGCCGACGCGATTGCCAAGGGGATAGCCACAGCTGATATCGATGACATTATTGTGGTTGCTGGGAAGGGATGTGAAGCCTATCAAGAAGTGAATGGTGTTAGATATCCTTTTGATGACTGTTACCATGTTGGTAATGCTCTTGAAAAGTGGAATAAGCCATGATTAGACCTTTTATTTTGGGTGAAATTAGTGCCTATCTGGATGGGGAGTTGTTGGCAGGGGCTACGGCTGAGATGAAAAGGCAAACAGTTGCTGCTACCCCTATTACTGGCATTAGTATTGATAGTAGGGTCGTGTCAGCAGGGGAGTTGTTTGTTGCTATTAAGGGGCCTCGTTTTGATGGGCACCAGTATCTAGCAAAGGCGCGGGAGGCTGGAGCGATAGCTGCAGTGGTTGATACTGTATCCGAAGATGTGGATATGATCCAGATAAGGGTTAGTGATACTTTCCTGGCGTTAGGCAAGCTTGGTCGTCTTAACCGCAATGAGTTTACTGGTAGGGTGATAGCTATTACTGGTTCCTGTGGTAAAACATCGGTAAAAGAAATGCTTTTGGCAATCTTATCGGAGCAGACGAAGGTACTTTCAACGTTCGGTAACCTTAATAATGGCTATGGTGTTCCTCTGACGTTATTTCGGATAGAAAAATCTCATGAGAACGCAGTGATTGAGATTGGTACTAGCTCTCCGGGTGAGATCGGTTATCTCTCAACGTTGGCCATGCCTAGTGTTGCAGTAATTACTAATGCAGCTGAGGCTCATTTGGCAGGCTTGGAATCCGTTCAAGGTGTAGCTGAAGAAAAAGGCTTTATTCTTGATTCTCTTGATGAAGATGGTATTGCAGTTCTAAATAGAGAGGATGTATTTTTTCCAATATGGCGTGAACGGGTCTTGGCGGTATCGGGTCGAAAAATACTCTCCTTTAGCCTTGGGAGTGTGGAAGCAGATTGCGTTGGGTTGAATATCAGGTCTTCTGACAGAGGTATGAGCTTTGATCTTTGTGCTTTTGATGAGAGTATCCCTGTGAACTTGTCTTTTTGGGGGCGTCATCAGGTTGCCAATGCGTGTTGCGCTGCTATTGCATGTCTTGCGGTAGGAGTTGAGTTAGCTACTATTGTTAATGGTTTGGAAAAAGCACGCCCATTTCAGAGGAGAGGTTTGCGTTACACTTTATCGACTGTTCCTGGTCGGCAGCCTGTTATTGTTTTTGATGAAACGTATAACGCCAACCCTAAAGCGACGTTAGCGGCAATTGATCAGCTTTCCGACTGTCCTGGCGAGAGTGTTATGGTGTTTGGAGATATGCTTGAGCTAGGTGCTGTGTCGGAAGAGAGGCACAGAGAAATTGGTCGCTATGCTAGAGAGCAAGGAATAGAATACTTTGCAGGATTGGGAGTTCATGCAAAGTTAGCATGTGATGAGTTTGGGGAAGAAGGGTGTCACTTTGAGAGCAAGGTAGCATTAATAAATTGGGTTGACTCTCTGATTAATAAAACATCAGGAGATGCTTTGTCAATACTTGTTAAAGGCTCAAAGGATATGGAAATGTTAGATGTTGTCAGGTTTCTTGTGGGGCCTGAGTATAAAGGAGAATGCTAGATGTTGCTCTGGTTGGCGGATTTTTTATCCCAATATTATCATGGCTTTGGGATTGTTAAGTACCTTACGTTGAGAGCTATTTTTGGGCTATTGACAGCGCTAGGAATTAGTTTGTGTTTAGGTCCATATCTAATTCGTCATCTCAGTTATCACCAGATTGGTCAAAGTATCAGATCTGATGGTCCGAAAAGTCATTTGAGCAAGGCAGGAACGCCCACCATGGGTGGAGCACTTATCCTTGTGTCAATAGTAGTTAGTACTCTGTTGTGGGGAAGCCTTACCAATACATACCTTTGGCTGGTGCTGGTGGTAATGTGTGCTTTTGGAATTATTGGCTGGGTTGACGACCATCGGAAGGTTGTTCAGAAAAACTCTAGAGGATTACCAGGGCGTTGGAAGTATTTTTGGCAATCCATTGCTGGTTTAGGAGCGGCATTATTTCTGTACCATATTGCACAGTGGCCGGTGGAGACGGCGTTGATAGTGCCATTTTTTAAGAATGTGTCAATCCAAATGGGGCCCGCTTTTATTGTGTTGGCTTATTTAACTATTGTTGGTACTAGTAATGCGGTTAACTTAACAGATGGTCTTGATGGATTGGCGATAATGCCAACGGTATTGGTCAGTGCGGCATTAGGGGTTTTTGCTTATGTCAGTGGTCATGCCAGTTTTGCTAATTATCTCTTGATGCCGGCGATTCCTGGTTCGGGAGAACTCATTATATGCTGCGGGGCTATTGCCGGTGCTGGTTTAGGTTTTTTGTGGTTTAATACTTATCCTGCTCAAGTGTTTATGGGTGACGTGGGTGCGCTTGCCCTAGGTTCAGCACTGGGTGTTATTGCTGTAATTGTCAGGCAGGAGGTAGTGCTGGTTATCATGGGTGGTGTTTTTGTTATGGAAACGGTTTCCGTAATTCTTCAGGTGGGATCGTTTAAATTAACAGGTCGACGTATTTTTAAAATGGCGCCGTTGCATCATCATTTTGAGTTAAAGGGTTGGCCTGAGCCGAGAGTTATCGTCCGATTCTGGATTATTTCTCTAGTATTGGTGTTGTTGGGGTTGGCAACCCTGAAGATTCGTTAGGTGGCGGTGGAGCGTAGATTAGTCTAACCTAAGGAGCCTGTGAATAAGGATCTCACTTTACTGTTAGTATTGATTTTTATTTTATATTTAGGTTACGTGGGTCTGCTTGCTTGTTGGTGTTTACACTCACTTCCCTTGAGGGTGTAAGCAGTAAGCAATATCACGTCTTCAATTGACATGAGTGTTGGGTATATAGTTGATGTTCACTATTGGTAAGGGCGTTGTTATTTGATATTAGTTCTCACTAGTCTGTAGAAAACTGCACTATTGAATGACTATGGACTTATTCTGAGGTTTATTGTATATAAGTAAAGTAGAACGCACAGTCAACATAAACGAATATTTAAATATAATGGTATAGATTTACTATGAGACCTTTGCACGAATCTCGCTAAATAACTGAAAATCAGGTATAATAAGCCTTGCACAATCAATGCCTTTCGGTGAAATTATGGCTTGGAAAAATCTGAAACAACGCAGTCTAGCAGATTCAATGCTGATTGATCACGATGCAGTGAAAGAACTCGACTCTGTCCATGAACTCATTGATTGGGATCGCTTAGAGCATCATCTGAAAGATATACATTCAAGTTCTCGAGGCGAAAAGGCATGGCCTCCACTGATGATGTTTAAGGCACTGCTGCTGCAAAGTTGGTATAAATTAAGCGATTCGGCCCTAGAGAAACAGCTTGCTCGCGATCTTTTATTTCGTCGATTTATTGCGCTCGACATTTCAGAGTCAGTGCCGGACCACAGTACTTTTTGGCGATTTAGACAGAAGCTCGATAAGTTGTTGCTTATGGATAAGTTGCTTCAAGAAATCAATTCCCAGCTTATAGATAAAGGTCTTTATATTAAATCTGGAGGTATCAGTATTGTTGATGCTAGCGTAATTGAGGCTAAACAGTGTCGCCCAAATAAGGATAAAGACAAGCACTCAACACAGGATCCTGACGCGAAGTGGAACGTGAAAGCAGGTTCTGACGGGAAGAGTAAAAGTACCTACGGCTATAAAGCGCACATAAATGTCGATGAGGATGGGTTGATAAAATCGATCGGTTACACAGCAGGAAATATTCACGATTCAAATTGTTTCACTGAGCTATTAGATGGTGAAGAGTCGTCTGTTTATGCGGATAGTGCTTATTCCAGCAAGAAGCACAGTGAATGGCTGGATGATAGAAATATTGATAACAGAATAATAAGACGTGCTTATCGAAATAAACCATTAACAGAACATGATAAGTGCTTTAACCGTTTACATTCTGGCGTGCGCTGCACTGTGGAGCGAGTATTTGGCGTTTTGAAATTACACTACGGCATGGCGAAAGCTCGTTATCTTGGCTTAAGCCGAAATCGCACACGTTTTGAAATAATGTGTGTGGCGCACAATATTAAACGAGGTTTATCGATTCAGCAGGCAAGTTGCGTCTGAAAATCGAAAATGAAGGGTGAAATGGCTCGAATGGCGCATATTCGAACTGTAATTGTGTTTTTTAAGGCTTTATCCTCAAAAAAATACAATTTAATTAATAGTGGGGCTTATGCAGCGTTATCGTGCAAAGGTCTCACTATGATGTAACATTTTTGTTTTTGTGTTTGGGTAGCAAGAGTGGTTTTATCATTTTTTCAGTGGTTCCGATAATTATTTGTTTCCTGATAGTGGAGGTATGCGGAGTGTAATGAGTAAAGCTGGAGAAAAATAAATGTCTCTCATTAGCACAAGCTGTAACCGTGTTGTTGTTGGTCTTGGTCAGACTGGTTTGTCCTGTATCCGCTACCTTTCCCATGAGGGGCTGCCGTTTTCTGTTGTAGATAGTCGCACATCGCCTCCTGGGTTGAAGGAGTTTTATCAGCATTATCCTGAAATACCAATTGTTCTTGGTGATTTTAATCGAGAGCTTCTTTGTAGTGCGGATGAGTTGATTGTAAGTCCTGGTATACCCTTGGCTCAACCAGATATAGCGGCAGCGCTTGCTAAAGGGGTAAAGGCTATAGGTGATATTGAGCTGTTTTGTCGGGGTGTTACGGATGTACCTATTGTAGCTATCACAGGAACTAATGGTAAAAGCACTGTAACCACGTTACTTGGAGAGATGGCTCGGCAGGATGGGATTAATGTGGCTGTAGGTGGAAATATTGGGATATCTGTTCTTGATCTTCTTGAGCCTCGTATAGAGCTGTATGTTTTAGAACTTTCTAGTTTTCAGCTTGAGACCACAGAATCTCTGTGCGCAGAAGCTGCGACAGTGCTGAATATTAGCCATGATCATATGGATAGGTATTCGTCTTTGACTGCTTATCATAGGGTAAAACAGAAAGTTTATAAGGGGTGCAAGACGGCTATCTATAATATCGATGATTCTTTGTCTGTGCCACTTCCTAAGTATGCGACTTATCGCACAGGGTTTACCGGTGATGTTCCTGATATAGGACAATTTGGTTTAAAATGTGAGGGTGAGTCTATTTGGCTGTATAAAGGCATGTCCAGATTAATAAATGCTTCCAGAATACACATCGCTGGGCATCATAATTATATGAATGTACTGGCTGCTCTGGCGTTGGGAGAGGCTGTTGGTATTAGGCTTGAATCAATGCTGGAGGCCATTTGTCTGTTCACTGGTTTGCCTCACCGTTGTCAGTTTATTGCTGAGGCTCGGGGGGTGCGTTGGATTAATGATTCCAAGGCAACGAATGTTGGGGCAAGTATTGCAGCTATGGAGGGGTTGGGTCGGTGCAACTCTGGTAAAATTGTGCTTATAGCTGGGGGTGATGGAAAAGGTGCCGACTTTTTCGCAATGAAAGACTCCGTCAAAAATCATGTGAGACATCTTATTCTTATGGGTCGTGATGCGGAGGTGCTTGAAAAACAATTAGCAGGCTGTGCAGCAGTTACTCGAACAAAAAGTTTGCGTGAGGCTGTGGTAGTTGCTAGGGAGGTTAGCAGGTTTGGTGATGTGGTGCTGTTGGCTCCGGCCTGTGCAAGTTTTGATATGTTTACTAGCTTTGAACATCGAGGAGAGCAGTTTTGTAAAATAGTAAATGAGATGCTTTCGGTGCATATGTCATGATGGTTATGGAAAAGGCGATAGGGTTGGATAGAGCAAATGCCAAGTATATTGATTTTGCTCTATTAGGCGCTCTTCTTCTTCTTCTTTCCACTGGACTGGTGATGGCAGGTTCGGCATCGTTTGATGTTTCAGAAAGTATATTTTCCAACCCATTTAGGATTTTTTTAAAACAACTAGTTTTTGTTATCTTAGGGTTAGTCACCATATTGATAATGCTTATGGTTCCTATCTTTATTATTGAGCGTTATAGCTGGGCGTTGTTGTTTTTGGCGTTGGGATTGCTGATTTTAGTATTAGTCATTGGGAGAGAGGTCAACGGCAGTGTTCGCTGGATTTCTCTGGGTATTTTTAATTTACAGGCTTCAGAGGCTGCTAAGCTTTGCATTGTTATTTATTTGGCAGGTTATTTAGTTAGAAGACTTGATGAGGTTAGGGCACGATGGACTGGTTTTCTGAAGCCTATGCTTGTGTTGGCTTTTTCTTCTGTTTTATTGCTACTTGAGCCAGATCTTGGTTCACTGGTGGTATTAATGGGAGCATCCTTGGGAATGATTTTTATGGCGGGTGCTAGGCTGTTGCCGTTCATGATTCTTATCGTGCTCACCTCTGGAGTTGTTGTTCTGCTGGTGCTTGCAGAGCCTTATAGAGTGGCACGATTGACGTCTTACATGGATCCTTGGGCCCATGCATTTGGTAGTGGTTATCAGCTTACCCAGTCGCTGATAGCTTTTGGTCGAGGAGAATTGTTTGGTGAAGGGCTTGGTAATAGCATTCAGAAGCTTTTTTATTTGCCTGAAGCTCATACTGATTTTGTGTATGCAGTGTTGGCAGAAGAGTTTGGGGCAATTGGCAGTCTCGGAGTGCTCTCATTATTTATGTTTGTGGCTTGGCGCTCGTTGCAGATCGGTGCTCGTGCTGAACGAATTGGGCTGCTGTTTCATGGCTTTGCCGCCTACGGTATAGCGCTTCTTTTTGTGATCCAAGTACTTATTAATATTGGTGTCAATACCGGAGTTTTGCCTACGAAAGGGTTGGCTTTACCTCTGATTAGTTACGGTGGGAGTAGTTTGTTGATAAATTGTTTAGCTTTTGGTGTTTTGTTGAGAATTGATTATGAGCGCAGACTAAAAAACGATATAGATAAAACAGAAAAAAGGCAAAGTAATGGCTCTGCATGAGCAACCTTTAACAATTGTTATTATGGCAGGAGGCACGGGTGGACATATTTTTCCGGCCCTTGCTACAGCGGATGAGCTGCGTGGGAGAGGTTGCAATATTCACTGGATTGGTACTCCTGATAGTATGGAGGCGGATTTAGTGCCAAAAAATGGGTTTGGTATTAGTTTTATCCCGGTGACAGGACTTAGGGGGAAAAAAATTAGTTTTCTCTTTAAAGCGCCGTGGCGTCTAGTGGTTTCTTTGTTAAAAGCAGTAAAAATTCTTAGGCAGCAGAAGCCTATTTGTGTTCTTGGAATGGGGGGGTATGTTACTGGTCCTGGAGGAGTTGCTGCCAAACTATTAGGTATTCCTTTGGTTATTCATGAACAGAATTCTGTGGCTGGTTTGACTAACCGACTTTTGTCACGATTTGCTTCACGAGTTTTAGAGGGTTTTCCTGGTGCATTTTCTAGTAGTAAATGTAATGGAGGGGTATTTACTACTGGAAATCCAGTGAGGTCATCGATTTTTCAGCAAGATAGTTATAAGGCGAGTTCTCCATTAAGATTGTTGGTTTTGGGAGGGAGCAGAGGAGCTGTTGCTATTAATAAGTTGATTCCATTTGTGTTTTCTCACGGACAAGGAAAGTTTGATATATGGCATCAGACGGGACGAGATAATATTAAACAGTGCCTAACGGCACGTAATGAGTTGAATATTGTGGGGGAGCAGTTTTATCGGGTGGAGCCATTTATTGATGATATGGCTAGAGCTTATGGGTGGGCTGATTTGGTTTTGTGTCGTTCAGGGGCTTTAACGGTATCAGAGTTGGCCGGCGCAGGACGTCCGTCAATACTTATTCCTTACCCTTATGCGGTGGATGATCACCAGGCAGTGAATGGACGTTATTTGGTTGATCGAGGTGCAGCCGTGATGGTGCTTCAGCAGCAGTTGGATGAGGATACTTTGATAACATTATTATTGGATCTTGACAGAGATTCTGTGCGTCTTGAGTCCATGGCTGCTTCGGCTAAAGCTGTTGGTCAAATGCAAGCCGCTCAAGTTATAGCAGATCATTGTCTGGAGGTCCGTTATGACTGATATCAAGTCAAGCACTGAGGCGCCTAATGTACAGGGAATGAAACGTATTCGACGAATTCATTTTGTGGGTATTGGTGGGGTTGGCATGTGTGGTATTGCAGAAGTGCTGATGACTGAAGGTTATCTAATATCAGGCTCTGATGTAAAGTCATCAGTCATTACGGAGAGACTTCAGAAGATTGGTATTAAAATTAGCATTGGGCATCGCTGTGAAAATGTAAGTGATGCGGATGTTGTTGTTACTTCAATGGCTGTTCCATTTGATAATTCTGAAGTTGTTGAAGCTCGCAGATGTCGGGTGCCTGTCGTACCTAGGGCTGAAATGCTGGCGGAGTTAATGCGCTATCGGCATGGTATTGCTGTAGCCGGGACTCACGGTAAGACTACGACAACTAGCTTGATTGCCTCTGTGTTTGGACACAGTGGCCTTGATCCTACCTTTGTTATTGGGGGGCAGCTAAACTCTGCGGGAACCAATGCCAAGCTTGGAAGTGGTCGTTATTTGGTTGTAGAGGCTGATGAGTCTGATGCATCTTTTTTGCATTTACAGCCGATGGTTGCAATAGTTACTAATATAGATACTGACCACATGTCGGCTTACGATGGTGATTTTGAGAAACTAAAAAATACATTTGTTGAGTTTTTGCATAACCTTCCTTTTTATGGTGTTGCTGTTGTATGTATTGATTGTCCAGTAGTCAGAGAAATTTTACCTAAAATTAAACGACGCACTATCACTTACGGGGTTAGTGAGGATGCAGATTATTGTGCTGTAGACGTTAGATATAAAGAAAATAAGTCCTGTTTTTATTTGGGGCGGAAAGGGCATGATGGCCTATTGCCTGTTGAAATAGATATTCCTGGACTGCATAACGTACAAAATGCACTTGCCGCTTTTGCTGTTTCTGCAGATGAGGGGGTGCCGAAAAAACTTATTGCTGAAGGATTAAAATTGTTTGGTGGTGTAGGCCGCCGCTTTCAGATTTATGGTGATTATGCAACGTCAATTGGCGATATAATGTTGGTGGATGATTATGGGCATCATCCAACGGAAGTCATGGCGACCATTAATGCTATCCGTCAAGGGTGGAAAGATAGGCGCTTAGTTATGATCTATCAGCCTCATCGATACTCAAGGACGCGTGATTTGTATGAGGATTTTGTTGATGTTTTATCTAAGGTTGATGTGTTATTGCTAATGGATGTGTATTCGGCCGGTGAATCTGTAATTGCAGGTGCTGATAGTCGCAGCATTTGTCGGAGTATACGTCAGAGAGGAAAGATTGATCCTGTGTTTATTAGTAATCCAGATGATATTGTTGATATTTTGTCAGGTTTGCTTAGGGGTGGTGACTTGTTGTTAACTCAGGGGGCGGGTGATATTGGTGCTCTGGCTGCGCAATTAGGAGAAAAATGTATAGGCTTATAGAGGGTGGTGTATGAGTGATAAGGATATATTTAGCCATCGGGATGCTAAAGACTTTGGTAGAGTAGCTGTTCTATGTGGAGGGCGTTCTGCTGAGAGGAAAGTGAGCCTAGCGTCAGGAGAAAATATTTATGAAGCATTACAAATGCGCGGTATTGAATGCCAGTTGATAGATGCTGAGGATAACTTGGTGGAGAAATTGCTTTCTTATAGGCCTGATAGAGCTTTTATTGCTCTGCATGGGGCTGGGGGTGAGGATGGAGCTATTCATGGCCTCCTTGAGTACATGAGTATCCCGTATCCAGGTAGTGATGTGTTGTCATCAGCACTGGCTATGGATAAATATAGAGCTAAATTATTATGGCAATCAGTGGGATTGCCAACACCGGCGTTTCAGGTGATAAATTCTGCTGAGGATTTGAAGCATTGTGTGGAGCTTCTTCCAGTATTTGTGAAGCCAAGTAGAGAGGGATCGAGTGTTGGTATTGTTCGGGTTGATCGGGAGCAGGACTTAGAAAACGCTTGGAATCAGGCTAATCATTATCGTGGACCGGTTCTGGTGGAACAATATATTGACGGGGCTGAATTTACGGTTGGTATTTTGAATGATAAAGCTTTGCCGGTGATCAGAGTTGATGTGGATGGTGTTTTTTATGATTATGATGCTAAGTATCTTTCTAAAAACACTGGCTATATCATACCTTGTGGTCTATCTGTGGGTCAGGAGCAGGAAATTCAAGCTCTTGCTTTGATTGCATTTGAAACGCTTGGTTGTAGTGGCTGGGGTCGTGTTGATGTGATGCAAGATAGTAGAGGCCGTTTTTGGCTTCTGGAGGTAAATACTATTCCAGGAATGACAGATCATAGTCTTGTACCTATGGCTGCCAAAGAGATGGGGTTGAACTTTGATGAGTTGGTGGTGGAAATTTTGTGGACAGCAAGATCTTCTGCATTTTTTGATGGGCCTTCCGTTATGTTTTGTGCCGAGTAATGATCTCTAGTAAAAAATATTAGGGATGAGAGCTGATATAGTGAATTTCATAGGTTTCAAATTATGGTAATAACTAGGAAAAATGCGCAGGTAAGCTGGTAGTGGCAGTAAAAAAGAATAAAAAACGGTATTTGTTTTCTGTCCGATTATTTAGATGGGGAGTGGTGGTTTTTTTGCTGGTTATATTAATTATTATTTGGCCAAGGCTCAGGTCTTGGCTTAATCAGCCAATTTCATTGGTTAAGGTTCATGCTCCTTTTCTATATTTGAAGCGAGAAAAGGTGGAGGTTATGCTGGAGTCTCATTTAAAAAGTCATTTTTTTCAGTTAAGCCTGACGGAAATACGACGTTTTTTGTTGAGTCAGCCATGGGTTAAAGAAGTATCTTTGAAAAAGGAGTGGCCTGACAAGCTGGTTGTTTTGCTTGAAGAACAGGAGCCTGTTGCGCGCTGGCATGAGTTGTATCTTATTACTGGTGAGGGGTATGTTTTCAAACCTGTAGATCTGGGTGGTTTTGATCACATGCCTTTGTTAAAAGGTCCTGAAGATCAGGCGCAGGAGGTAATGCAACAATACTTGGCTATTAGTCAGCTGCTGAGGCCGTTAGGCTTGGTGGTGCAAGAGATTGAGCTTGGTAGAACAGGTGCATGGAGTTTTAACGTGAGTGGTGTGCACGTCGTTATTGGTGAAGATTGGAGAATGGAGAGGTTGCAACGGTTTGTGCGCCTTTATCATGCACGATTAGAGCCAAAATGGAAATATGTCAAACGCATTGATCTTCGTTATCCTAACGGGGCTGCCGTAGCCTGGAATAATGAATAATTGCCTGATGTGCACTTTGCGAACAATAATCGTTTTTGTGATTTAGGAATATTGACGGCATGACATCGGCAGACAATGGAAGCATGATTGCTGGGTTAGACATTGGGACATCTAAAGTGGTTGCCATCGTAGGTGATATCACTCCCAATGGTGATATTGAGATCATTGGTATTGGCTCGCATGCTTCTAGAGGGTTGAAGCGGGGAGTGGTCGTAAATATTGATTCTACCGTGCATGCGATTAAAAGGGCTGTGGAAGAAGCAGAGTTGATGGCGGGCTGTCAAATTCACTCAGTTTATGCAGGTATTGCTGGTAATCACATAAGAAGTCTGAACTCTCATGGTATTGTAGCTATTAGAGAGAGGGAGGTAACGTCAGCTGATGTTGATAGGGTTATAGATGCAGCACAGGCGGTAGCCATACCGGCGGATCAGAGGATTTTACATATCCTTCCGCAGGAATACGTTATTGATACTCAGGAAGGTGTTAAAGAGCCGTTGGGTATGTCTGGGGTTCGTTTGGAGGCAAAAGTTCATTTGGTTACCTGTGCCGTTAATGCGGCACAAAATATAGAAAATTGTATTCGCCGCTGTGGACTCGAAGTTGATGATATCATTTTGGAACAATTGGCTTCAAGTTATGCAGTGTTATCTGAAGATGAGAAAGAGCTTGGAGTTTGTATAGTTGATATCGGTGGAGGTACTTCGGATATAGCTATTTTTACCGATGGGGCTATAAGGCACACGGCTGTTATTCCGATAGCCGGAGACCAGGTGACTAATGATATTGCTATGGCTTTAAGAACTCCTACGCAAAACGCAGAAGATATAAAAATTAAGTATGCTTGTGCATTGGCTCAGCTAGCCCAGGCAGACGAGATGGTAAAAGTGCCGAGTGTTGGAGAGCGTGCACCGCGAGAGTTTACTCGACAAGCGCTGGCCGAGGTAGTGGAGCCTCGGTATGATGAGCTGTTTACTCTGATTCATGCGGAAATTAGAAGAAGTGGATTTGAAAACTTAATTCCGGCAGGTGTTGTGTTGACAGGAGGCACTTCCAAGATAGAAGGGGCTGTAGATTTAGCTGAGGAGATTTTTCATATGCCGGTGAGGCTGGGTTATCCTCATGACGTCAAAGGATTAAAAGATGTTGTTTATAACCCTATTTATGCTACTGGTGTTGGGTTGTTGTACTATGGGCGTAATGCACACAAAAAAGGTCGTAGGGATAGTGTTTTTAATGGTCAGAATCAGACTTTGATGAATCGAGTTAAAGCGTGGTTTCAGGGTAATTTCTGAATAATGTTTTAGATTTGTGAGAAAATGCGTAGTTTTAGGTAAAAAAGGAGAGAGCCATGTTTGAATTGGTTGATAACGTCCCGCAGGAAGCTGTCATTAAAGTTATTGGTGTTGGAGGAGGAGGGGGAAATGCCGTTTGTCATATGCTCAACAGTCAGTTGCAGGGCGTTGAGTTCGTGTGTGCCAATACTGATGCACAGGCGCTAAAAAAGCAGCATTTACAGGCGCATACACATTTACAATTAGGAGCTTCTATCACGAGGGGACTTGGTGCTGGGGCTAACCCTGAAGTGGGCCGTGAAGCTGCCATGGAAGATAGAGATCGTATAGCTGAAATATTGTCTGAGGCCGATATGGTCTTTATTACAGCTGGTATGGGTGGAGGAACAGGTACTGGCGCTGCACCTGTTGTAGCGCAGATAGCAAGAGAAGTGGGTGCGCTTACTGTTGCTGTTGTTACCAAGCCTTTTTCTTTTGAAGGGCGCCGCCGTATGCAGATTGCAGATGAAGGTCTTAAGGAACTTCAGGATTGTGTTGATTCTTTGATTACTATTCCAAATGAAAAACTCTTATCGGTATTGGGTCGTGATGTAACTTTACTGAATGCATTTGGTGCGGCTAATGATATATTGCTTGGTGCTGTTCAGGGTATTTCGGAACTGATTACGAGAGATGGCTTGATTAATGTTGATTTCGCGGATGTAAGAACGGTCATGTCTGAAATGGGGATGGCTATGATGGGCACGGGATCAGCAACGGGAGCAAACAGGGCTATAGAGGCGGCTGAAAAAGCTATTCGCAGCCCACTACTTGAGGATGTTAATTTGCAGGGTGCTAGGGGCGTTTTGGTGAACATTACTGCGGGGCTTGATCTGTCTGTTGGTGAGTTTCATGAGGTAGGTGATACTGTCAGAGAATTTGCTTCTGATAATGCAACGATCGTTGTTGGTACAGTTATAGACCCTGAAATGAGTGATGAACTGAGAGTTACGGTTGTTGCCACTGGTCTTGGCCCTGTTCAGAAGCAGGAAAAGCAAGAGAAGCTAGAGATGAAAGTAATTGATGTGGCTGCCTCTAAGAATAAGAAGGCTGATGGATCTCTGGATTTGTCTACGCTGGAAATCCCTACGGTGATCCGTAACCGAGAGGCGGGTACAAAAGAACGTGCTAATAGTGGACAGAGGAGGCTAGTGTCTTCATCTGACTCAGATAGTGTTGATTATTTGGATATTCCTGCTTTTCTTCGTAGACAGGCAGATTAATTTTCTGTCATACATGACTAGGGTGGTAATGTTGGTATATAATAACTGGTTTTTATATGGGTTGTTGTATTTGAATTACAAAAGCCAGAAAGGTCGAAGTGTAGCATAACTATGATAAGACAACGAACTCTGAACAACATTATTCGTGCTACCGGAGTAGGTTTACACTCTGGTAAAAAGGTGTATTTGACTCTTAAGCCTGCTCCCGTAAATACAGGTATTGTTTTTTGCCGCACAGATTTGGATCCAGTTGTGGAAATACCAGCACATGCTATTAACGTAGGGCATACGACCTTATGTACGTCTCTGCAGAAAGACGGAGTTCGCATTGATACCATAGAGCACTTGCTTTCAGCTTTTGCTGGTCTTGGTATCGATAATGCTTATGTTGAAGTAAGTGCCCATGAAGTGCCAATAATGGACGGTAGTGCAGGGCCATTTGTGTTCTTAATACAATCAGCTGGTATTCTAGAGCAAAATATGGCTAAGAAATTTATTCGTATTAAGGAAGAAATAGCGGTTTCAGATGGTGATAAAACAGCGACATTCAAACCATGCAATGGTTTTAAAGTAAGCTTTTCTATTGATTTTGATCATCCAGTTTTCCAAAGTGGTTCTCAGTCGGCATCTATTGATTTTTCCAGCACTTCTTTTGTGAAAGAAGTTAGTAGAGCACGTACATTTGGTTTTATGAAAGATGTAGAGTATCTGCGCTCCCAAAATCTTGCATTGGGTGGGAGTATTGATAATGCTGTTGTTCTTGATGATTACAGGGTTATTAATGAGGATGGGCTGCGTTACCATAACGAATTTGTTAAACATAAGATGCTTGATGCTATTGGTGATCTTTATTTGCTTGGACATAGCTTGATTGGTTGGTTTATTGGCTACAAGTCAGGTCATGAACTGAACAACTGTTTAGTCAGAAAACTTTTGGATAATCAAAATGCTTGGGAAATAGTCACTTTTGGTGATGAAGAAGAGTCACCTGTTTCTTATCTCAAGCCTGCGGCTATTCCTATTTAAATTATTGCTGTTTGTATATATATGGCAGGTTTCATCTGCGGCCTTGTGTGTTCTGTCAGTTTTTTGGCATTAGATTAAGTGAGTATATCAATCATAGAAACTATAATGTTTTTGAGAGGTTATTGTCATCTTTCCACTATCTGGTATGGTATCCAAGCTCTTTATTTGATATTTATTATGCAGACTTAATCATTAGTTGCTAATTTAATAGTAGAGTATTTGTATTCAGAGGCTGACTGTGTGTGGCATGGTTTATTTAATGTAATGTTTTTGACGTCTATGTTCTGCGTTAGAGGCTTTATCCTTTTGTTTTTTAATTAAGTGGTTTTAGGACTTTATATGAAGATCATTATTGTAAAAAATGGTCATGCTCAAGCCCTTAGTTTTCAGATATCTGGTCTGAGTTTTGTATTCCTTACTCTTTTATTATTTGTTGTGATAGTGGGGATTAGTGGTGTTTATGGCTGGACGAGAGCGAGTCATGATAACTTGTTAACGCAGGAAGGATTGCGAAATTGGCAGAAAGCGCTGGGTGACCAAAAGCTGGGGCTTGCTTCTATGAGGCAGGATACGGAAAGGGATCTAGATGCGTTAACGCTTCGATTGGCAGAATTGCAGGGGAGAATCACTAGGCTTGATGCTATTGGAGAGAGGTTAGCCATGAGAGCGAACCTGAATGATGGTGAGTTTGACTTTAGTGATGCGCCAGCTCTTGGAGGGCCTTCGGAGTCTCAGGAGTTGGCATTGCTTTATTCCAAGCCAGCATTAATTGAAACTATTGATCAGTTCGCTCTTCAGGTTGCTAATAGAGAGAGACAGTTAGATCTGCTTGATTCATTGTTGACTAGTCGCACCATATATAGTGATTCTTTTGTGGCTGGTAGACCTGTTGAAAAAGGGTGGTTGTCATCGAGATATGGTAGTAGGGTTGATCCATTTAATGGAAAGACGGCTTGGCATGGAGGTGTTGATTTTGCCGGAAAGCACGGTGAGCGTATTCTCTCGATGGCGGCAGGGGTGGTAACGTATACGGGAAGCCGAGGAGGTTATGGTCTTCTGGTAGAAGTTAGTCATGGTAATGGCTACGTTACGCGTTATGGCCATAATAGCACTATTGATGTACACGTTGGTGATGTTGTTGATAGGGGGCAGTCTTTGGCGAGAATGGGGAGTTCTGGAAGGTCTACAGGCCCACATGTGCATGTTGAAGTATTGAAAAATGGTAGGGCTGAAGATCCTATAAAGTATATAAACAGAGAAAGTATTGCGAGCCAAGAGGTATTCAAGTAATAAGGAGCGTTAAATATTTATTTATACCTTTCCAGTAAATCTAAATTTCTGCAATAACTGACACATTTGGAATGAATTTAATAGAGGTGGTAAGTTCTCCTGCCACGCAAGTGCGATTCGGTATTGGGCTGTAAGATGTCTTTATCTAGGTCATACCTCTCATGGCAATGTGAATTTAACGAGTATATATCAGTTACCGTTGAATGTTCTTAATTTTGGAATGGTGTTCCTTCACTGTTTGGCTATGCTAAAAACCACACCTTACCACAAAAAGCAAGTTTGAAGATATATGGGCGCATTAAGGCGCTATTGCTAGGTCGGAGGTTGGTCTGCATCATCTGTGGCTACGGTTTTTATAAAAAGTGAATTCAGCATTAACCGTTATCTGAATGACTACATGAGGCCTTTGCAGGATTGTTTTTTTCCAGAGGGCTTCGTTAAAAACGTATTCACTTGAGTATTTATAAGCATATAGACTCTCTCTCTTTCCGTGCATTTTGCTTCACCAGCGAATAAAATCACGTCTCGTGCAAAGGTCTTCACCTGAAAAAGGAAAAGCTAAGGCCTGACAATGTAAGCAGAGAAATTCATCTTAATGACAAGAAAGTTCAGGGAATTGATCTAGTATATTTCTGAGTATGCTAATATGCATCAGAGTGGTGTTTGTACTTCGGGGCGCTGTAACGTTAAATAATTGATCCTACTGGTGGTGCTCGACCAGTCGTGTTGTTCTAAACCGGCCTAATGTGAATGTTTTGTGTGCTTCTCCGTCAGTTAAATGTGACAAAACTTGCGAAAAAGCAGGTCTTTATATAAACTACTGCGATAACTGCATATAGGATAAGCTATACCATATTCCAAGCAATAGGTTTAGAAATAACGTCAGCAGAGGATATCTGGCTCGACTTGTGTGTGGGGTGTAGATTGAGGACAGCAGCTTCTAATCTCTGACCATTTCACCAGCTCACCTGTACCATATAGGCTGCGTAGGGTTGGTTGATTCAAGTCGGTGGCTATGCGAAGATTTTTGGTTGTGTTATAAAAGATTTTTGCATGCCTATATTTGACCAGAATATGATCGACCTTGTTGAGTTATACTAGGTCTCACGTTAAAATTTATATTTGTTGGTAGATCTTATTGCTTGAATCCAGTGATTTATTCATCCTTAAAGGAGGTTTATTCTTTATTATTTTGGTCTAAAATAAGAAATAACGTTAAGATGGATGCGACCTTCCTGTGATTATCATAAAATACTGTTTTGTTGAGCGCTTGTCTTATCCGGAGGTTGCTCTTGTCGGAAGGGATAGTGGTTTGAAAATAGAGTGCGAGGCTATAACTAATTTATGTTTGCTTCTTTAATCAAGAAAATTTTTGGCAGCCGTAATGATCGGCAGCTTAAACGAATGGAAAAGATGGCCAAGGCTATTAATGTCCTTGAAGATGGGCTGTCTGTTCTTAGTGATGATGAGCTTAAAGCAAAAACTGAGGAGTTTAGACAACGGGTTTCCTCGGGGGAAACTCTGAGTGCTTTGTTGGCGGAAGCCTTTGCGGTTGTTCGCGAGGCAAGCAAACGTGTTTTGGAAATGCGTCACTTTGACGTGCAGCTTATCGGAGGAATAGTTCTCCATGAAGGATGTATTGCAGAGATGCGAACAGGAGAGGGTAAAACTCTGGTGGCGACTTTGCCTGCGTATCTAAATGCTCTTTCCGGTGAAGGAGTCCATGTTGTCACAGTCAATGAGTACCTTGCGCGTCGTGATGCTAACTGGATGATGCCTCTTTATAATTTTCTTGGTATGAAGGTTGGTGTGATTGTCTCTCAGCAAAATTCAGATGATAAACGTCTAGCCTATAGCGCTGATATCACTTATGGCACTAATAATGAATTTGGTTTTGATTTTCTCCGTGACAACATGGCATTTTGTTTGGAGGATAAATTCCAGAGGGGGCTGTGTTTTTCTGTCATCGATGAGGTGGACTCTATTCTGATTGATGAGGCCAGAACACCGTTAATTATTTCAGGTCCCGCAGAAAATTCATCTGATCTTTATCGGGAGATGAATAGGTTGGTTCCGGATCTAAAAAGGCAAGAGGAAGACGATAAGGCAGGAGAAGTCGTAGTGGTAGTGCCTGGTCACTATACAGTTGATGAAAAGAGTCGGCAGGTGGAATTGACTGAGGGAGGTCATCAATATATTGAGGAGCGTCTTCAACAGAGTGGTAAGCTGCCAGAGGGCGAAAGTCTTTACGCGTCACATAATCTTAATTTGCTTCATCATGTTACCGCGGCTTTAAAGGCTCATGTTCTATTCACTAGGAATGTTGAATATATTGTTCAGGGTGCGGATATCATGTTGATAGATGAGCATACCGGCCGGTCGATGCCGGGGCGTCGTCTTTCTGATGGCTTGCATCAGGCGCTTGAGGCGAAGGAGAATCTTGATATTCAATCAGAAAGTCAGACGCTGGCCTCTACTACCTTTCAAAATTATTTCCGTAACTATAAGACTTTATCAGGAATGACTGGTACCGCTGATACAGAAGCTTTTGAATTCCGACAGATTTATAATCTTGATGTTGTTGTGATTCCGACACATAAACCAATGGATAGGAAGGATTTTAATGATCTAGTTTATTTGAGCATTGAAGAAAAATACGATGCAATCATACAAGATATTAAAGAAACTGTGGCTGCGCGCAGACCTGTATTGGTGGGTACGGCATCCATTGCATCTTCTGAACGTCTGTCTGTGGCGCTTAATAAGGCCGGATTAAATCATAAGGTTTTGAATGCAAAATTCCACGAGAAGGAAGCTGAAATAATTGCGCAAGCAGGTAAGCTCGGAGCTATTACTTTAGCGACGAATATGGCGGGTCGAGGTACTGATATCAGTTTGGGTGGTAACTGGGAAGCGGAGGTTGCGCAGCTTGTAAATCCATCAAAGGAAGATATAGTAAAGGCTAGACTCGCTTGGCAGGCCATGCATGAAGAGGTCTTGAAAGTAGGTGGTTTGCATATTATTGCTACCGAACGCCATGAATCTCGCCGGATTGATAATCAGTTGAGAGGTCGCTCAGGGCGTCAGGGTGACCCAGGTTCTTCAAGGTTCTATCTATCACTTGAAGATAATTTGATGCGGATTTTTGCCTCTGAGCGGGTGAAAAACTTCATGAAAGCTTTAGGGATGGAAAAAGGCGAAGCTATTGAGCACAGAATGGTAAGCAATGCTATTGAAAAAGCTCAGCGTAAAGTTGAAGGTAGGAATTTCGACATTCGTAAGCAGTTGCTGGAATATGATGATGTTGCTAATGATCAGCGAAAAGTAATTTACGGTCAAAGAGATAAGTTGCTTGGGTGCGAGGAAGTGTCTTCTAGTATTCGTGCCATGCGTGAGGATGTTATTGGCAGTCTAATCAGTCAACATATTCCCCCAGAAAGTCAAGAAGAACAGTGGGATATTAAAGGGCTGGAAGAACGTATTGCCAGTGAGCTCAATCAAGAAATACCTATTCAGGTTTGGCTGGATCAGAATGATCATCTTGATGAGGAGGGTTTGCGTCATAAAATCATTGATGAAGTAGCCGATGCTTATCAGAAAAAGGAAGAACTGACCA
This sequence comes from Candidatus Endonucleibacter bathymodioli, assembly GCA_030674915.1. GTDB lineage: Bacteria > Pseudomonadota > Gammaproteobacteria > Pseudomonadales > Endozoicomonadaceae > Endonucleibacter > Endonucleibacter bathymodioli. The sequence continues at coordinate 121,638 of JASXSV010000009.1, read as the reverse complement.
GTAGTGAACTGTTTCGTAATTTTGAGAAGCAGGTTTTACTGCGCGTTCTTGATGATCAATGGAAAGAACATCTGGCCACGATGGATCACCTAAGACAGGGTATTCATCTCAGGGGCTACGCTCAGAAAAATCCCAAGCAAGAATACAAGCGCGAAGCTTTTGAGTTATTCCAGCAAATGCTTGAAGATATTAAGCATGACACTATTAGGCTGTTATCCCATGTTCAGATTGAGAAAGATGACAAAATTGAAAAAGAGGAGATTCAGCGCCGTGCAGATCTGGCGAAACATATGGAGTTCAAGCATGATGAAGTGAACCGGGTTGATAACAAGGGGGAGGACAATCGGGAGGTGCCAATTTTGCGACCTTTTGTGCGTAAAGAGAAAAAAATTGGTCGTAACGAGCCTTGTGCTTGTGGTTCTGGTAAAAAATATAAGCATTGCCATGGCAAGATAGCTTAAATTTGCTAGATGATGGGAAAAGGTAGCCTAAATTTCCACAATAACTAACACACTTACCAGACAAAAACTCAATCGGACTAATAAAGATTTTCATAGACGTATGTAGATTAAAAATTGATCTTCATCAATTTTATTTTTCGATACGTCGATAATTTTCATTCCCCTGGGGAAGAATCTTGGTGGCAGGGCATTAGTATTCTCGTTAAATCCACGTTGCTGGTTTAGCAAAGTATATCTTACATCCCGATGATTGAGCGATACTTGCGTGGCCAGCGAACTCGCCATTGTTATCAATCGTAATGGTTTTACGGATATTTTTGTAAGGTCATAGTATATTTTGATGGCCTGGCTTACTACCTTTTTGGTGTTATTTTTAACTCTACTGTCTTATCTGAATTCTAATGCGGTACTATATTTGTTATTGACGTCTTCTATCAAGCCAGAAACCTCCAGAAGGTGAACCTTCATTTGCTGGATAACCTCAGGAGTATAGATAAAATCCGATGGAATCTTGGATAAGGTAGTAGCATGTTCCAGAAATTCAAAGCCACCGACTAGAGAATCATTACCCCTTGTTAGTTGCTTGAACTTAACCGCATCTTGCTCATCAAGAAATTTTTCAAAGCCTTCCATTCTGGTGGCGACAACCCTCAATAAATCAGAATTCAAGATAGGTTCTCCGCTTTTATCTCTCTCTCCCAGCATAAAGCGCTTTTTTTCTTTTAGATTAGGAGCCAAAGTTAATGCATTTATGACATCTGCTCGTCCCACGTTCGTAGGAAAAGCATCCAGTTGTAGTAAAAGGGTTGCAAGAATGGTTTGGAAACCACATATTCCTAAATAAAATGCAACTTCTGGGCCAGAGTGGTTCATATCTGATAATTTGTCTTGGTTCTTATTTTCGTTTTTAGTCTTTTTAATCTTACAAGGTAAGTCACTGGTCATCTGTTCTGTTAGTGGGATGGATTTCATTATTTCAGCTTTGAGCCATTGTAGCCTGGAGGCTTCATCGGCAATTGCGCGTTTGTTGTCACTTATTTTGTCCGGAGACGAGTGATGCAGCATGCTGTCTTTTTGTGTAATCAACTTTTGTAGTCGATTACCACAATCCGTACAGGCGGTTTTGTATTGGCTAATTTTATCATCATTTGCCAATGTATTTGTTGATTCTGTTTGCTTGGTTTTTGACAGGTGGCTAAATATTTTTGATTTTTTATTCTTAATGTATTGTATGAATTGACTAAATGCTTGGCTAAATCTTTTATAAAATCGTGAAGATAATCCATCTCTCTGCATGCAGTCCTCGGGAACAGATGGGAAAGGGACTTTTTCAAGCTCACGCTTGATGCATGTTATAGCATGCTTGCACTTCTCTTCAGATGCCCCGCTGGAGCCTTGTTTAAAGGCTTCAATAGCATCTGTATTAACTCTGATACGATGCGCCGTGGGATCATCATAAAGTGATTGGCATCTCTTAGCCAAAGCAAGAGTTGGTTCTAATAATTCCATGGTGGTAAGGGGTTGTTCAAGATTATCTGGTTTCAAGTAGCAATGAGGGCGTTGCAATGTGCTAGATCTGTTTTTTAATGACGTCGTTACAACGGTGTTAGATAGCTGTTTTCCTGGTGTCTGCCTGATGGTGTCTTTAATATGTGAGCCTGAGATGGACTTTTCCGGTTTTGGTTTAATCTCAGGAAAACTTCCTGAAGTATGCGGAGTTGAATCTGGGATTTTTGGGGTAGACATGGGAATAGGTAATCCTTTTTAATAATTTAGGCATATTTCAGTAGCCTTTGATACTGATACTTTGTTGTCAGCCTTGTTAGATCAGTCTCTTAATACGCCTAAGTTTCTGTAGCCTAGCTCACAAGAATACAACTCCAAATGCTTTGGGTATAGTTGTAAACTATGGCATCTCTGATTGAAGTCTCTACTTTGTCGGGGGAGGTGCATGGTCGACTGTAGCGCCTTGTTATGTGGTATTTTCATGGAATTTAACTCACTCTTGTGTTGTTGTTTTTTTAGGTTTGATTGGTGTAAGTAGAAAGTCCATACAAACCATGATATGAAAAAGACAGCTAATAACCCAAGCTATATTTTCACCGCCTTCAGTCTTGTTTGAGCCCAGTTTGTGAGATATCAGAACGTTGCAACACTTTTTTAATGGTTAATATAAAAACTTTAAGCTCTACCCAGTATGAGATAAAGTCAAATTTATTTTTTTATATGGAGTGACAATGAGGTGTGGGGATGATTGATCATCATTTTTCCCTAATGCTTATGTGGTGTATTGTTATGACCTGAAACGGCAGGATCTTCTTTTTGCGTATTATTATGGTGACTATCATAATTATCATGGTTGCTACATTGCACTGCTTTCTGCGAAACTTCACCGTGTCCACCATCAGGGTGTGCATGGCTACCATGTCCACCACCTCCCAATATAATTGGCATACGCATTACACCACCACCATGGAGATAAACAACTTCTCCGCCTTTATAGCCAGTAATTGCTAATAATACTGATGCACTAAGAATAATGATTACGAATATCGGACTTACTTTTGTTGCCCCGCGATGCTTTATGAAAGCCCATATCGAAATCATGCTAAATAAAGATGCCGTGACGAGCGCCCACTTCTGATGATTTGTCATAGCCGCATGTAGAGGGCCATCATGAGTTATAGAATTATAGGCATTAAACCCAGTAAAAATTGTCATGATTGTTACTAAGGCTCCAATCCATAAATTCCACCTCGCCACAATTAACAAATTAGGATTTTTAAGTCTCATCCCAACTAAATATAGTAAGGATGATATAGTAAACAAGGCTATGGTGAAATGAACAAGTATAGGATGCCAATTTGGTATGATTTCTATATTCATCGCGAGTTCCTTCTTTTTAATGTTGATTATGGTCAGAATTTTTTCTATAACGTTTCATCTTTCTGTGATTTTTTTTCTTACCAGCTTTCATCATTTTCGTAATGCGATAAACCTTGTCTTTACCAAGTTTAATATAGAACATGATTTTCTCATTTGTAGAAAACACATTCAAATCTACAGTATCAGAAACATCTAAATCCATTGTCATTGCAGGCCATTTTAAATCAGTAATAGCATCGTGAGTCATATTTACTTTTTTATCATCTAACATTATTTTATTTAAAACTCCATGTACAGGACCAATGTCTTTTACAGCTGACATATTGCTATGTTTATGCATCTTAGCCTTATTGTTATGGTGTTGCATCTCACTTTTGGAAGAAGATTGATGTGAAATACTTATTGCAAATAATGCAATAGCACCTAGGTAAATAGTCTTTCCAATGCTATTCATAACGGTTTCCTTATTAATGAAATGGTTAATATATCTATTATGCAAGTATTACGGAATTATTTTAATTATCATTAAATATAACTTTTATTTTTATATCGGCGACCCTCCCAAATATAATAAACAACAGGAATAACAATCAGCGTTAAGATTGTCGTACTAACCATACCACCTACCATTGGCAACGCAATACGGCGCATAACATCTGACCCAAGACCAAAGGTAATGAAAATTGGCGTTAACCCAGCTAGAATAACGCATACCGTCATTAGCTTTGGACGAACACGGAGTACCGCACCATGCATCACTGCATCAAACAATTCTGCTTTAGTTTTGGGTTGGTGAGCACGGACTTGATGGTCAATATACAAGAGCATAACAACAGCCGTTTCTACCGCAATTCCTGCCAATGCAATAAAACCAACACTTACGGCAACAGAGAAATTATACCCAGCAAAATATAGTGCCCAAACCCCTCCAATAAGGCCAAATGGCAAGGAAAGCATAACAACAAAAGTTCTATCTACGCGTCCAAAATGGAACATCAGCAATGTAAATATAATAAATATTGCTGCAGGTACTGCAATTTCCATGCGTGCCTTTGCTTCTAGCATTTGCTCAAATTGACCTGACCAAATAATAGAATAACCAGTTGGCAAGTATACTTTTTCTGAAACAATTTTCTGTGCATTTTGAACATAGGTTCCAATATCAATACCTTCAATATCAACAAAAACCCAACCAGTTAGACGTGCATTTTCTGATTTAATCATAGGAGGACCTTCAACAAAGTTAATGCTCGCTAGCTCACCCAGTGGAATATGTTGCCCTTTTGGTGTAGGAATAAGAATATGCGAGAGATCCTCTGGGTCTTCACGGAATGGGCGATCATAGCGTAGCATGATATTATAGCGCTCACGACCTTGAATAGATTCTGACATTTTCATGCCGCCAAGCGCTGTTCCAATAATATTTTGAAAAATGCCTAAATCAATATTTCGACGGGCAAGCTCATCTCTATTAGGTTCAATCTCTAAATATTTACCACCTGTTACACGGTCTGCAAACGCAGAACGAGTTCCGGGTATATCTTTAATGCTTGCCTCTATATCAAGTGCCACACGGCCAATAACGTCCAAATCGTCACCTGTTATTTTGATGCCAATAGGTGTTCTCACACCTGTGGAAATCATATCCATCCGTGTCTTAATTGGGTAGCCCCAGCTATTCACCACGCCTGGTATTTTAACACGTGTATTAAGATCCTTAATAAGATCTTCAGTATCCACTCCCTTGCGCCATTCTGATTTTGGCTTAAGTCTAATCCATGTTTCAATCATTGAAATCGGTGCAGGGTCGGTTGCTGTATCTGCACGCCCAACCTTACCAAATACATGGTGTACTTCCGGTACGAGCTTAATCATTCTATTTGTTTGTTGAAGTATTTCTTTAGCCTTAGTAATAGACACTCCTGGCATTGTGGTTGGCATATAGAGCAATTCGCCTTCATAAAGTGCGGGCATAAATTCAGAACCTATTTTTGCTAATGGCCAAACCATAGAAATAAGTAAAGACACAGCAATACCAAGTGTTATAAATTTATATTTTAAAGCCTTATTTAGTAGTGGTTTATACAAGTTAATAAACCAAAGATTAATTGGGTTTTCTTCTTCTTTCCTTATATTACCTTTTATCAACCAAAGCATCAAAACAGGTACAACAGTAATAGATAAAATCGCGGCAAATCCCATAGCGTATGTTTTTGTAAATGCAAGCGGTGAGAATAAACGATATGATTGTCCTGTCAAAGCAAAAACAGGCATAAATGACACTGTAATAATAAGCAGTGAAAAAAATAGGCCTGGTCCAACTTCTTTGGTGGAGAGTAAAATAGCAGCATTCTTATCTGCCTGAGAAGCTGTTTTTGGTAAGTCAGAAAGTTTTCTATGTGCATTCTCCACCATAACTACTGAGGCATCAACCATTGCACCAATAGCAATTGCGATACCACTTAAGGACATAATATTAGCAGTAATCCCTTGTGCAGACATCACAATAAAGGCCGCTAAAACGCCTAGAGGTAATGTGATAATCGCTACAAAAGCAGACCGCACATGCAGTAGAAAAATCAAACAAATAAGAAGAACAACAATGCCTTCTTCAATAAGTTTTTCTTTTAAGTATTCAACAGCACCTTCGATAAGAGGGGCGCGATCGTAAACAGAGATTATTTCAACACCTGCAGGTAAACCATGCTGTAATTCTTGGAGTTTTTCTTTGACACCTTTAATCACATGTAGTGCATTTTCACCGGAGCGCATAATAACGATACCAGAAACCACTTCTCCTTCACCATTTAATTCAGTTACACCACGACGCAGTTCAGGGCCTTCAATAACACGAGCGACATCAGAAAGTTGAACGGGGGTCCCATCGAGGGCATAAAGTACAATTTTTTTGAGCTGATCTATATGTGTAACATAACCTTTGGAACGTATTATTAATTCCATTTCAGCCTTTTCAATGACACGCCCGCCCGCATCCATGGAGGAATTTCTAACAGCAGACATAAGGCGTTTTATGGGTATATTGAAAGCACGCAAACGGTTTGGGTCTATTAAAACTTGATATTCTTTCACAAATCCGCCAACAGAAGCAACTTCTGATACGCCAGAAACTGTAGCAAGTTCAAACTTTAAAAACCAATCCTGCAATGACCTAAGTTCTGCAAGGTCATGTTTTCCACTTTTGTCAATTAACGCATATTGATAAACCCAACCAACACCAGTAGCATCTGGCCCAATTTGAGGTACTACATTTGCTGGTAAGTCACCTTGAATTTTAGAAAGAGCTTCAATAACACGACTGCGTGCCCAATATTGATCTACTGCATCTTCAAAAATAATATAAACAAAAGATGTTCCAAACATTGAAAAGCCGCGCACGTTTTTGGTTTTTGGTAACCCAAGCATAGTGGTTGAAAGAGGGTATGTGACTAAGTCTTCAACGATTTGTGGGGACTGCCCAGAAAACTCTGTACGTATAATCACTTGAGTATCAGACATGTCAGGAATGGCATCAAGTGGCGTGTTTTTGACAGCCATTATACCTGCAACAAGAAGGGCAATCATCATCATGCCAATTAAAAGCTGATTATGTACAGACCAGTCTATAACTGTAGCTACAAAGGATTTGGTCGGGTCATGGGATAAGTGCTTGTCATTTTTGTTATTTTGCATACTTAGTACCCCCAACAGTATTTTTTATTTTCATAGCCATATTTGTCCCATACGGATTTTTAGCTTCTCCACTTTGTTGGATCCAGTAGGTATTCAAAGTGTGATCCATATAAATGGATATATTTCTAGAATCATAATATTTAGGCTTCCCTTCTAAAATCCAGGGTTTTAGTGCCTTTACAAGGGTATTAAGTGTTTCTAGCCATTCACTGTCTGTGAGGCTGTCTTTTCCTTTTAATAACGCACGCTCAGCATCTTCTAGGACAAATTGTAACTGTGTGCCGCGAAATACAGGAATAAGATGATTGGTCAGTTTAGTGGCCGGTATAATCATTTTAGTTTTAGGAGAACGGTTATTTTTTATTTCTTCGTGAATATACAGTGCCGCATCTATTAAATTATCAATCATTGCTATTTGATCATCATCAACAGAGATTTCGGAAAGAGTTCTTTTCATTCTCTTCATTTTGCGGAAAGATTCTCTTAGTGAGCTTTCTGAATCAATTAGAAACTGTCCACTTACAACTACATTATCATTGTTTTTTAATCCTTCTAAGACTTCGGTACGTCCTTTGTAGAGTAACCCAGATAATATTTTTCGTGGTTGGAAGCGACCGTCTTGAATAGCAACAACGACAAAGTCACCATCTTTGCTTTTGAGGATTGCATCGCTAGGGATAGAAAGACGACGTTTCATATCTGTTTCAAACTCAATATAAGCATATGCCCCAGGTTTAATTGTTTTATTGGTATTGTCTAGCACTAAACGAACACGCCCAGTTCTTGTTGAGCGATCAATTGTCGGGTAAATGTAATCAATTTTAGCCTGTTTTTCTTGGATTCCTAAATTAGGAAAGGAAACACGGACTTTTGTTGTTTTATTTACGTAAGGAATATCTTGTTCAGCTATGCTTACATCAATCCAAACAGATGAATAGTTTTGTATTTGTATGATTTTCATACCAGGTTTGATATAACTACCTTCACGAATATTGATCTCGCTTACAATACCGTCTTGTGTGGCATAAAAAGGGATATAATCTTTTGCTGACGTTTTAATATTTGTAATAGCCATACTTTGAACACCAAGAGATTCCAGTCTATGCTTTGCAGAATTTATGCGTCCTTTTATATTTGAGCTTAATGAGCTGATGTAATCTTGCTGCGCTGATATAAGTTCAGGGCTGTCTAGCTTGAAAAGTAGATCCCCTTTTTTAACAGAATCGCCTTCAGCTTTTATTTCAAGGCCTTTTACCCAGCCAGACACACGACCAGAAATATCACTCTGTAAACGAATATTTTCCGTGACATCACCATAACTGCGTACCAATGTGCCAAAGCTAACCATTTGTGCTTTTTCTGTGCGAATACCAATACTTTGAACAGTTTCTGGTGATATCGTTACTGTAGATCTTGATGATGTTTTTTTATCTACATTGGTAGTGTTTTCTTTTTCTGCGTAAACAGGAACTAAGTCCATTCCCATAGGTGACTTCCCTGGTTTATCCATTTTATAGTTTGGATTCATAGGAGCCACCCAATATAAAATATTATTTTTTTGTGTAGATATGGGAGGTATATTCTCTTTCATGGTTCTTTTAGTTTCTTCTTGAATAGGGTCATTATTACTCATAGCTACCAGATCCATGCCGCAAATTGGGCAAGATCCAGGATGATCTGCGACGTAATGCGGGTGCATCGGGCATGTGTATTGCTGCTCTTGCGCGAATACTGAACTACCCATGAATATTGTGGTTTTAATAAATGACGGAGCAACAAACAAAGACAGCGTTAACAATAAGATGAATCCTGATTTAGTCATTTTTCTTCTTCCTATCTCTAGTGGCTGAATGAGCAGTATAAGAGCCTGCAAAAATATTTGAATTAAACTCCGCAGCATTAGAGGTGTGTTGAGATTTAACTTTAATGAGCTGAGCTTGAATATTAAAACGGTCGATTCTAGCAAGGAGAACCACATCAAGATCTGTTGTGCCTGCCTCATAATTACGTTGAGCGGCGTCTATTTTACTTCTCATTGCATGATCTTTATCCTGCAAAATGAGGATATTTTTTGACGAAGCATCGCGTGTACTTTGAAGAGATTTCATTTTCTGTATCCAGCTCCTGCGGGTATTGTCAAATTCAAATTCTGCACTATTTTTCTTCTCTAAGGCGGCTTTAAGCTTGGGTTTTTGATTGCTGGATGCCCATAGTGGCATTGTTATTTGTGCTTGAACAGAAAACCAATCATCACCAGAGAAACTCTTATTTTTTCCATTTTCACGCTGTTTATAAACTACATTTATACCAAAGTTAGGAAGGAAAGCTGCATTGGCTATATCAATAGCCTTCATGGCAATATCAACATCCTGTTTTGCTATTAATACAGGATAAAGTTTGTTTGGGTTTTTATCCCAAGTTTGGTCTGTTATGTCCTGTGTATAGATGGTAGGTATCTCATCAATAAGGTTGATGAATTCTGCTTCAATAGATATTAAGCTAGCTTCAAGATTATTGAGGTTGCGCTCTGCTTCAGCGCGCTCAACATCAATTTCAGAAAAACGCTGGTAGATAGCGCGCCCAGATTTAATTTTACCATTAAAAGTTTTTTCTAAATCCTTGTATAATTTTAATTGTTTTTTGATTAGTTCTTGTTGTGTTTTAATAGACTGATATTCTGCTAATTTTGTAATGAGCATGAATTTAAGTCGTTGATACATATAATCTGCCATTAAGATTTGTTTTTCTGAAAGTTGTTTGAATTTGTTTGATTTTGCACGAAGTAAAATTGGGTTGGGTATTTTTTGATTAAAGCCAATAATTTTTGACGTGGGTAAGAATCGATCAAAAGCTGGATCTGATATAGGAACGTTATCAACACCAAAAGAAAACACAGGGTCTGGCAGTCCAAGCTCTCCTTTAGCCTGAAATTGTGAAGATTTACTTGTCGAAAGGATACTCATAATACGAGGATGATTGCTGAGACATTCTAAATAACATTCAAAAGAAGAGGCCGCTGCTCTACCTAAAGTAACTAAAAACAGTGCTATTGCAATACTTAAGACATATGTCATTCTCATTACCATCTCCATTATTTTAGTATTAATAGTGTTCTTTGCCAGTATAATTGTCGCCTCATCTTTCATATAAGTGCTATTGGTTTTTTGATCAGACGATAGCTTATCTGGTAACCAATAGCCTATTTACAAACTCAAGTTTCATGATACTGCTATTTACTCATGTGTGAATTCTAAGCCCAGATTGGACTTTACCAATAGACTTACGGTATCAGTTCTTTTGTTAAAGTTGGTCGCAGTATTTTCCAGAACTAAAATTACTCTTGTTTTGTTAGTTTTTCAGGTTTGATTGGCGCAAGTAGAAAATAGAAAATCCATACAAACCATGATATGAAAAACACAGCTAATAACCAGGACACCTTTTCACCGCCTCCAGTCTTGTTTGAGCCCAGTATTATGAGGAAAGGAGTTAGCCAAACTAAAGCCGCTATACCTATACTTATTAGTAATTCAAGACCATCATTTTCCATCATTTATCCTTTAAACTGTCCGCTGTGTTTTTTTTTGTTGGCATTTTACGGATATATTTAACTGGATACAACCATTATAATAAACACGGCTATACCAAATGATACAGAAACTAACGTACGCTTGCGTAATTTTGGCATCTGCCATGCCATAATAAAACCTGAAATGAGCAATAATAGCAAAGCAGTGGCAAATGCAGCGGCATATACTTTAAATGGAGTACCACCTTTTGCTTTGTGTAATTGTACAAATTGTCGGTGCCAAGCTGTTTTTTTTATTTCTATTTTAGCTATTAATGGTTGTGATGTTGGTTCAATGATAATATCCATATTTGAACCAGTCCATTCTAGCCTGAAAAAAGAACCAATTCTTTTGATTTTAGCTTTACCTGATGGCTCTTCTAAACTTTTCTTCTGTAACTCTTTTTTTGCTAACGTAACAAGTTCATCAAGCTCGCCTTGAATAGGTTGTTTAAGGTGTAGTTCATGAGTACTTGTATCGTAATTGCCTTTTATGCCCCAAGTATAAAGAGCACCTGTTACAAAAAACATTATTGCTGCGGGTAAGATAAAGGCCGCTAAAAGTGCATGTACTGTCATCAGCGTAGAATGGTTAAGTATTCTCATTTAGTCACCTGTTGCTGTATTTATGCCTATGGAACAGAGATTACGTCTCGTAATGAGATAATCTATGTTATTGCTATTTTATGAGATTACCCATGGAGTAGTAACTCAGTTTCGCCGCCAGATAATACAAAAACAAACGCCACCAAACCCGCACAGAGAAGTTTCTGGAACGGATGGCATCAGTTATAGAACCATATTACAAGGTGGTAATGGTCGCCGATATGATCCATTGATGATGATGCTGTGTACTCACCGACTCTATAGCTGCGCGGATTTCAGTCATAAGTGCGCCATATTGAAAAAGTTGAGCCAGAGGGTACACTCACGGTTCTACCAAAAACCAATGTGAGACCACTTATGAATAAGCGTTATACCCACCTGACTCAAGAAGAAAGATACCAGATTTGGTCAGAGAAAAAAGCAGGAGTTTCAAATGAAATTATCGCCCAAGACTTAAGGCGTGATTTGAGTACCGTTAAAAGAGAGTTGGCTAGAAATACAGGGGCTAGAGGTTATCGCCCGAAGCAAGCACATAATTTTGCGCAGGAACGTCATCAACAGAAACCAAAAGCGACCAAGATGGTAGCTGAACTGAAAGATAAAATTACTGACAGACTAAGTAAGCAGTGGAGCCCTGAGCAAATACAAGGACGCCTTAAACGAGATAATCAACCTTCTGTATGTCCCTCTACGATTTACCAGTTTATTCGAGAGGACAAAGCTGGGGGTGGTTGCTTGTATCAACATCTTCGGCACAAGAAGTATAAGCAAAGAACAAGAAAGCCCGATGCACGAGGCCAGATCCGAAACCGTGTTAGCATTGATGATCGACCTGGAATTGTGGATCAAAAAATACGTTTAGGCGATTGGGAAGCAGACACTGTAATTGGCAAAAGACACAAGGGTGTACTGGTTACATTAACGGAAAGAGTGAGTAAATTAAATTTGGTAAAACGTGTTCCTTCAAAGCACGCTGACGTGGTGACGAAAGCAATTATAACGATGCTCAAGCCTTACCAATCAGACTTACTCACGATCACATTTGATAACGGAAAGGAGTTCGCCTTTCATGAAAAAATCAAGAAAAAGCTTAACGTAGATACCTATTTTGCTCACCCTTACTCCTCGTGGGAACGAGGTTTGAATGAAAATCATAATGGTTTGATAAGACAATATTTGCCCAAAAGCCAATCTTTGGATAATGTCACTGACAAAGAAATTTTAGATATACAAAACCGACTAAACCAAAGACCAAGAAAACTGTTAGACTTTAAAACACCTGATGAGATTTATAGTGAAATGGCGTTAGCTGCATAAATTTTAAGGGCGCACTTATGACTAAAATCCGCGCTGCAATAAATAAGTATAAAACTCTGTTATTCATACTTGCTTAATATACTATGTTTCATCCTTAATTTTATTGATAGTATGTACATATATTGGAGTAATTCTTTTTCCTAGTTCTTTTGATACATGTGATTTAGCCCTTTAGCTCGGAATGGAAACTTTAAAGTGGATTATAATTTGTTATTTAATGCTCGATGTAATCTAATCCAATTCAATTAATTTATTTTAGAATGGCAGCCAAAAACTACTTTCCCTAGCAGACCAATGGGTGAAATGGCTAGAATGGCGCATATTCGAGCTGAAATCGTGTTTTTTAAGGCTTTGTCTTCAAAAAAATACGATTTAATTAATAGTGGGGCTTATGCAGCGTTATCGTGCAAAGGTCTCATAGTATGAGGAAAGATGGCATACATATTCCATATTTCAATATACATCTGGATAATCCACCTAAATATTGAATAAAAAGTACTATTGACCTAGTATCTGGTATTGATAGACTATTCGGGGAATATGGCGCTGTAATGTTTCTAGTTCCCATGCTCCTGCGTGGTAATGCATACCTAGCTCACCACTCCTAGTTCTCACGCTCCTGCATGGGAATGCATGTATGCCTGCACTATTGTAACACCGAGCTATAACTTTAATAACCTGTGGCACTGGAATAACGCTAGTGCTATTCTTTGTCGGCATAAACGCACTTTACGGGGTTGTAGTGTATAATTAATAGTCATCACCATCAGACTCATAACTTGCACCATATTGTTTCCCGAGTTGTTCCCCAAGCCACGCTACCGCCCATCTAGCATCTAGCCATTTGCAAGAAAGATTAGTAAAACACGACAATAGACCTTTATTTTGGTAAAAGCAATATATCGCGGATTTTAAAAAAAAGCAACTATGCAATAGTTTGAACCGTGTCTGACGTTATGGAGCATAACCTATACGCAACAATCGTCTTATCTGGAACTTCATTAAAAGTAGCACTCAAGACTATCCATCAAGGGTACTCTGTCTAGTGATGCAGCTCGGAACGTCGACTTTTTACGCATAAAATATGCGCCCAGCGTAATGGATTGCAGACAAGGAACTTCACCTTTACCCAGTAGTAAAGTCTTGTATGCAGAGAATAGAGAAAGTTTGGGTGGCCTGAACTGGCAAAAAGATTAGGCACCTATCTGAAAGGTATGAGCATGGATATGCGGGGCTCAATGTTTCTCAAAGCCTTGGCAATAGATGATGTGAGCCGTCCTTCCTGCGCCAGTAATACAGCCTTAAGTGGTAGTGCTCTATGGTGTCGTCGCACACTTTCTTAAAGAGTGGCTGTAAAGGACTATGCTGATTGCTCCTGTTTAGCCAAGATTCTCGGACCAGCTGGTTTTGCAATTTTTTTCAAATGATATCCTAGAGATTTACGAGATGAGTTTAGCTCGCCATTTGTAGAAACTGGCCGAGCTCACACTATATTCACGCCATAGATAGGAGACCTCAACGTCTGTTTCGTTTTGTTTGATGATTTTCATAACATGGTAGTCGACATAACATGATGTTTTCACAAAGAATTTCTTTGGCTTAGTGTATAATAATTCTCTACTTTTGACTTATATTAATTATCGTGGTATTACAGTAGAAATCTAGGATAGTAATTAGTCCTGTGATATTTCTTGACTTTATTCAGCAGAATATATAGTTTATAAAGTATAGCTATTTTTAAATAGCTGTCTGATATTCTAATATCCGTATTGGGGGCAGGAATGACAATTTTGAAATAAATATTTCACTATTACTTTTGCTATGAAAAGGAATTCAAATGCGCTGGAATCACATTGTTTTTTTATTATCTGTCATTATGACTATGACTACGTTTGCCGGTGAGCCTGAGAAAAAAGTTCCACATATTTGTACAATTCCTGATGGTCTTTATCAGGTAAGTTTTCAGAATGATAATCAGTTATCCATAGCTATTGTAAGTGGCAAAGTGTCTGAATTTTTTGGCATATACCAGGAAAAGAGTTCGATGTTAGGGCTGTTGGGTTATGATAAAGCTCATAATTTCAGTTTTGATACTATAGCCACGGGATGCATTGATAATAATATACTTATTGTATGGAATCCATTGACGGAAAGTCCTAGTTATATTGCGCTGAATTCAGGTGTTTTATACGGTCAATATAAAGACAAGACTATTAGTTTTAATAATATTAGTAATGAGATTTCAAATTTATCTTCATTTACAGGAGAAAGCAGTAACATATTAAAGAAGGATTCTATGAAAATGAATCTAGTTAAGGATATCGATATCTCAGCAGTAAAAATTACACAAGAAAACTCCGTTGTTGATGATCAATGCAATATACTTACAAGTAAAAAGTTTAGTCTTGATAATAGAAAATATAGAATTACATTAGGTGATAGCAGTACTGTCTCTCCTTTTATGACTATGACAGAAGTTAGCCATATTTCTATCTTTGGGAATAGCTATGATAGTGAAGTATTAGCAGTGGGTGATTTTGTATATGCATGTCATGCTAATGATATGTTTCTGGTAGCTTCAATGCCACATGATGCTATGGCAACTCGTGGACTGATGGATAGTAGAGACTCATCAGATGTACCTATCATTTATTTATTTCAAGGTAAGTTCGATGATAGTCACACTACGATTAATGGGGTTATGCCAGACATCTCGATTTTTCAGGATTTATCAATAATATACGGAAACTTTGAGTTCATTGAGTAAGTAGAAGTATTGTCTTTTCTAACTGCGAGAGCATGCAATAAAAATATTACAAATACAAATACATTTCCAAATAAAAAATTATCGATATAGGATCTGGCGGCAATGGTAGCACTCAAGTCTATCCATCACGGGTGCTCTGTCTAGTGATGCGGCTCGGCAAGTCGACTTTTTACGCATACAATGTGCGTCCAACGCAATGGATTGCAGGCAAGGAACGTCACCTTTACCTCAGTACTAAAGTCTTGTATGCAGCGAATAGAGAAAGTTTTGGTGGCCTGAACTGGCAAAAAGATTAGGCCCCTATCTGAAAGGTATGAACATGGGTATGCTGGGCTCAATGTTTTTCAGAACCTTGGCAATAGATTATGTGGCTGGCCTTCCTGCGCCAGTAGTACGGTTTTAAGCGATAGCGCTCTATGATGGCATCACACACTTTCTTATGGGGTGGCTGCAATATGACTGGTGTTATATGAATATCGGTAACTGTGGATATTTCCGGATGAGAATAAGGAAATTATTAAGGCTGTGCAATGTGCGAAAGAATTGTGTGCGACCAGTATTTGAGACCTTTTCACGATTGCTCTTTTGCCAGTCTGGCTGTGTTAAAACGTATTTAATAGATTATTTATAAGCATAAGATCTTGCTTGTCGTGCATTTTTACCTCACCAATTTATAAAGTTACGATTCGTGCATATGTATTAATGTTTTTTTGTGTGTGGGCGATGTTTATTATAATTGAATGTATGTACTGGTAGGTAATGCTGATAGTTGAATTAGTGCAAAAATTTTTATGGGTTTTGGGATCGAAAGCATGAAAATCAATAATAATAGGATATCCGGAAAATTGTTTTCACCACTTTTGGTGGTTTTCAAAGCGGTTAGTGGCTCTGTCAAAAAGGTCGCTGGAAAAAGAATTAGTGGGTATTATGGACAATTAACTAAGTTCAGTCTTGATGAGGAAAGTGTACGTATATTAAAAGATAGAAATATTTCAGTTAAAAATACTGAGAGGTTGCCGAAGAAAATGCCGGTTAATGGTGATGTATCTTTCCACGATTTCTGGGAAAAAGTACCAGGATCTAAAAGCTATATGGATACCATTGACCATCAATTAATGAAGGTGAAAGATTGCAAAGATAATGAGAAGGAAGAAGTTAATGGTGGACGCCCTGTGTTATCTGGGACTTGGCATGTGAAGGGACCTGGTTTGGAACGACCGGCAACGCGTTTCAAGCGTATGTTACAGCGTGTTATTTATAATATGATAGGCCATAAATATAAAGGTCGTTACTATGATAATCCCAAGTTATTGATTCAAAAAGAGGTTCTAGCGACTAATGTTTATAAAATTATTAAGGGTAATGCTGTTGGAGGGGTAGCTATGAATGGTTACGGTGCGCACTATACAGTTGATAGAGATAAAGGAAGATACTATGGAGCTTTTAAACACCTAGATGGTTTTATGGATGCTAGTGCGATGAATCCTGAAGATAAAGTTAGAATGTGTGATCAACCAGCTACCGAATTAGTTCTTAGGCGTTATCTGCTTGGTGATGAAGACTATTTGAAGATGGATAATTATATGTATGATAGATTGAGCGGTAGTTTTCATTCGATCGATTTTGGTATGTCATTTTACAATCAAAGTACTTTAGATCCTGACTGTGATTTTGATCAGTTTAAAGCAGCAATGTTAAAAACCTCAAGAAAACATCGGTTACAATATAATGTGTTGGGGAATGGTGACAATTTATTGAAGCTTGTAAAGTCCAAAAACGCTGATGATACGGATGATGGAATAAAAAATGGATTGAAGATGATTGCGCTATTGACAGATAAGGATTTAGAAGAGCAAGTAGCTGTAATATCAAATCCTAAAGCACGAGCAGCGCTGTTGCTTATTCTCGTTAGTAAATGCAAGCAGGCACAGTGTATATTGTATCGATCCTTTCCTGATCTATATCCAAGATATAAAGATACAAAATGGCCAGAATATTCTACTCGTAAGGTTATGAATCTGGTGGTTTGAAGGGTCTGGAGTTATTATCCTCTGACATGTGGTCATCAATCTCTGAATTTCCGGATATAATATGTTCTTCCTTAGCCCAGGCGCCGAAATCAATGAGTTTACAGCGTTCTGAGCAAAAGGGGCGAAATGGATTGTCTGAACTCCAGTCATTTTCCTTGGAGCAATAGGGGCATTTTATTTTCATGATGTTGGTAGAGGCTCCAAATGTTGCCCATAGGCTATACCGATAACCATGATTTATTTATTGAGAAGGTTGAGGTTTTATCGTGTGTTCTTGCTGTAGTTTCATCCTGAATATTTTACTGTCAGAACCACCTAACAGGCCGAAGGTCAAGGTGCTAAGAATTGAAGGATTGGTATCATTAAATACCTTGTAGCCAATAAAATTACCTTCTTTATCCAGTGATGGATGATCTGGGTAATTCAGTTTAAGCACTTTCAGTGCAGAGTCGGCAGGCTCTGTCAAACCAAGATGCTGATACCCTTCTACCATTATAGCTAGGGCTTCCGGCATAGATGGTGTCTCTTGCATGTTCTCGATGACATATTGTCCCCGCATGATTGCAGCTACAAAAGCTTTACGCTTGAGATTGTAGTTAGCTGCGTGAATCTCATAGGCTGCTAATCGATTATGCAACGCAATCATACGTTGGCGAGCATCTGGTGCATATTTACTGTCAGGGTAGAGGGTAAGTAGTTCGGCAAATTCATTAAAAGATTGAGTGGCCTGCCCAGGGTCTCTGCGGGTCATATCTAGTGGTATATAGCGTTCAAGAATGCCTATAGAGGCTGTATTGGAGGCAAGGCCTTTGATATAATAGGCATAATCAGTATTTTGGTGCTGAGGGTTTAATCGAATAAAACGATCGGCTGCGGCCTTGGATGCGTCCAATTCATCATTCATGAAGTAAGCATAGATAATCTCCAGTTGAGCTTGCTCTGCAAATACTCCGAAAGGGTAGCGAGACTCCAGGATTCTGAGGTGTTTTATAGCTTCAGAATAGTTGTCTTTATTGAGCAAGCTATTGGCTATCTTATAAATTTCTGTTTCAGATAGAGATTCTGGCAGATTGTCCTTATCCCCTTTTGAGGCGCAGCCAGTAATAATAAGTGCGCTAAATAGCAAGGGTAGCAGACATGTTAGGTCGGTTTTCAGTGTGGTCATGGCTTTGATCGCTTTTTATCCGTCAGTATACAATGGAAAACACCGTCTATAAGCATTAAAAGTAACAGCTTTATTTAGAGTCTTTGGGTGTTGCTCTTGAGCTAGTCACATAGTCTGCCTTATAAGCTGGTATTGTAGCAAATAAAGAGTGATGCCTCCTAGGAGTTGCCTGTATGGTAAACTTCCAGAACTTGTATTCTACCCAGAGATATCGAGTATACCTACTGTATTCTACCCAGAGATATCGAGTATACCTACTATTCTACTCACAGTCCGCTGAAAAAGGAAAAGAGAGTTGTGTTTTGGTGCCTCATAATAACGCAACAAATCCGATCTGATTCTGGTGAAATCTAGATATTCGACAATAACTAAACACACTTACCGGTAAAAACTCAATAAAACTATGGTAGTTTAAGGCTTTTCGTGGCCGTATGTTGATTAAACATTGAGTTTCATCAATTTTATTTTTCGGCATGTCACCACTCTTCATTTCCTTTGGGAGTAATCGCCGCCACAGGCCATTAGTATCCTCGTTAAATCCACGTTGCCATGAGTGGTATGGTTTAGCAAAATATGCCTTACAGCCTAATTATTGAGAGATACTTGCATGGACGGAGAACTCGCCACTGTTAGTAAACGTAATGGTCATACAGTTGCTATGGTAAGGTCGTAACATCTTTTTGATGGTCTGGTTCACTGATTTTTTTGTCTTGTATCCATAGAGTCATGGCGTTCATTGATATCCACACGATCAGGAATTAAACAGACTTCAGCCTCAGCTGTTGATAATGTGTACTTTGTGCTGGATAAGGAGGAATCATTGTTCTTTTGATTAGATGATAGTGGCCAAGTAGCTAATTTCCATTATAAGACTCAAGTTGCATGGGCCCTGCAATTCTCGGGTGTGCAGTCTAGGCCAAGTTGTGGCTTTGTCTGCCGACTGAGTGCTTATATAAGCTTGGTTGCTGTCTTACGCCGGTGCAGGCTGCTGTGATGAGTTTTCTTTGCGCCATAAGACCAAAGGATGACAGTGTTTCAGCACTTGGGAGATCGGTTTGTTGGAGTTGTAAATATAATTGGCACCTTTATATATAAATAAAAAACACAAGCTATATGCTTGCGTTTTTTATAGCATTCACCAAAAGTTATTTCTATCCATGATGTCTTTTTAAGCGTGCATCGTGAGCAGTTTTTATATCTTCATACACACTAATAGTAGGTTCTGGTGTATTAAATTGCTCATCATTTCTGGTGATATTTTGGAACTCAGCGCCAAGAAGGAGAAGTTCGTTAGGCCCAATCTCTGGAGTTGTGCTCATTAACATAAATCCTATTGGCATCCCATTTTTGTCAACTCCAGCTGGCACAGTAATTGCTGCAGTACTAGCTAAGTTGGCTAAATTGGTAAACTGACTGTATTCTAAAGATCCTCTAAGATCGGCAAGACCTGATTCTCTTTCTCCAGGTAAAATTCCACGAGCCGTTCGCAAGGTAGTAGGCATGCAGATTACACCAATACCTTTTTCCTCATAAAGAAATTTTAGGTGGTTTTGAAAAGCCACTCTATTGTTTTGTGCGGTAGCTAGTGACCTTTTGGAGGTGGTTTTAACCATAGCAAGATTCAATCTAAGTTCATCGTCTGCCCCTGCTCTCTGCTCTGGACTCAAGTCATTAAACGCATTTTTTTCTTCAGTACCGAAGATGGTTATATGGCTGCTGGCTATATTTCGTGCGTTGGATGGATGCTCACCGAGCTGATGAAGGCTTAGGCTGTGACTTTCATTTTCCTGAGGGCGGAATTCTTTCTGCCATGACTCAAATAAGCTCTGACACCTAGCACTAATTTCTTTTCCGTCACCTCCACCAGCTTTTGCGATATTAAGAGAGTCTTGATCTATATACACGCCAATTTTTGAATGATCAAAACATTTAATAGTATCTTCAGGAATAAGGTCTAATGATGTTTGAGCATTATCTTGTATGTTACGGCTAATAATAGCAGGACTAACAAGTGTGTCAGGATTCTGATAAGACGAGTTTGTTGTATTAAAATATCCAGCACCTGTTGATAGTCCTACGCAGCCTTGGAGTCCTGGGCAGATGCGTCCGGATCCACCGCCATCACTACCTACGGCTGTTACAACAGCTCCTGTGGCGACGCTAGTGGTACCGCCTGATGACGAGCCACCGGGAATGCAGTCTTTAGCAGCAGTGCTGGAGCCTCCTGGTTGTGCGGTATCTGGTCTATAAGCATTGGCAGTATTAGGTCCTTTAGTAGCAATGCCTGATGCCCCTGCTCCTAGCGCGTGCTGCGAATTGATTCCAACCAAGTTAAGCGATGTTTTACCATCTGGTAATAATCCTTTTAGGAACTCAGTTGTTTCTGTTTGAGGTTCACATTTACCTTTGAGTCCATGAGAAGCGGATCTTCCCTTTAAGTTAAACTCAGCTTTGACACTGACGGGGAGTTTATCGTTATTATCATTTGGGGGGCTGGTATCGCTATCATCGGATAGTATGAAATCTTCAAACATATCACCAATAGCTGATTCATTTTGAGGATTTTTTTTGATATGATTAGCAATACCTTGCTTAATATCATCCCCTGTGAATCCTTTCCAATCGTCAGCAGTACGATCAAGGTGATGTTTTTTCTCTGATGATGTCTTATTTATGATCTCCATCAGCTTAGCCATATAATCTGTTTTCGTCATGCTAGCACTTGCGCTAGGCTTGATGTTGTTTGTCTCTTTGATGTTATCTGTATATTGCACGCCCTTAACCTTATTGAGCCCTACTAATCTCCGAAAAAACGATGCTACAATTACACTGCGTTCAGCTAAACTACGTTGAATTCTTAAAAAGATACCCTTATTTGCTTTTCCATCAGCATAATGATTCTGTGGGTGTGATGTCTTACATGCCTTCTGATAATTCTTAAATGCCTTCTTAGCGACCTTTGATGCTTTCTTATCGCAACCAGCAGCATTAGGATCTTGGTGAAAAGATAGTAGCGGCGTAGGTTCTTTATTAAGTCTATTCATTATGGATGCCTCGTTTTAATATTTATAATAGCCACTGCTTTTGTTTCATAAACTGAAAATATATAAAAAGTACCCTGCAAACTCAAATATTAAAGTAAATAGCATGGTATGTATTACTATTAATTTAAATTGACGTATACCTTTACACTATTATTATATTGCTCCAAGGCGGCATGACAAACATACTGAAGCGGTCACTTATCTAATGTGAGTTATCCCTTTGCATGAGTTTCTTCTTTGCCAAAAGTGAACATTAAGGATTGTGTAAGTATTCGTATTTTTCAGAGTACCTTTATATGTTTGATTGCTTATAAAAACAAAAACCTAGTTACTTTATTGTTATTTTTATTGTGTTATCTAAATATTATATACCTATTGTATATTTCACACATAACAAATAAGTTAATGTAAATAACAGTTTTCTCTTAAGTAGAAATAATCAACCATGATAACGTGGATTTCATGAGAATACTAATGGATTGCTGCGATAGTTAGATTGAGTTTTTATCTGGTAAGTGTGTTAGTTATTGTGGAGATATAGGAAACACTTGAACACGATACAAGAACACTAATTAACTATTTGAACAATAGAATCCATAATAATTTGACTAAAGGAAAGAATCAACTTTCTTTCATCCATATAGTAGAAGCCATTCTTCCACTGGCCTTACCATCCCTGCGATAAGAAAAAAACAGCTTGTCTTGTGTGAATGTACAAAAATTACCACCATAAACACGAGTAATGCCTGTAGAGTAAAGCCTCTGCCGCGCCAATAAATAAAGATCTGCCAGCCAACGATCTTCATTTCCCAGAATAAATCCTTTTTCAGCTTCGTTGTTTGCATCTACAAATGCATCACGCACTTCAGAGCCAACCTCAAAACAAGGTTGACTTATTGCCGGCCCCAACCAGGCCATTAGCTCTAATGGGTAGCAATCCATGGAGGAGACAGTATTTTCCAACACGCCCGCAAGTAATCCTTTCCATCCTGCATGAGCTGCAGCAACACAACTACCACGATCATTGCAAAACAAAACGGGCAAACAATCTGCCGTCATAACCATTGCGGGCATACCTTGCAGTCTTGATATAGAGGCATCAGCTTCTGGTTCGTCACCACACTCTGCAGCATCGACAACATGCGTTCCGTGCACCTGTTTTAAATACACTGGTGGATAAGACCAGCCACAGTCGTTAGCAACCCGCTGACGATTAACTTTAACCAGCTCAGAGTTATCACCAGAAGTCAGGCTCAGGTTCAAGCTACCATAACCATCTCCCACCGCACTCACACCTCCATGTCTGGTTGTCGTGACAGCACAAATATTATCTGGTGCTGGCCAGCTAGCTGAAACATAGCGATCAGCATTTTGCACATTATACCTCATTTTTATTTTCCTGATCACCAGAGAGTGCTTCTAGGAGATGTTGAAAATCATCCGGCAAAGGGGCTTGCCATTCTATAAACTCATTATTAACCGGATGAATCAAACCTAACCTCCTGGCATGCAGTGCCTGTCTACGAAACTTTTGCAGCTGTTCCTTTAACTCAAACTCACAGGCCTTGGGCAGTTTTAATCCACCACCATATAATTGATCCCCCACCAACGGATAACAAATATGGGCCATATGTACCCTGATCTGATGAGTCCGCCCTGTTTCAAGCTTGAGTCGTACATGCGTGTGGGCCCTATAGCGTTTTATAACACGATAATGGGTAATAGATTGTTTACCACTGGAAACAACCGCATTTTTTATGCGGTGCACTCTATGACGACCTATAGGCTGATTTACCACTCCGCCTCCGGTCATAACGCCTTGCGCCACCGCTTCATATTCTCTATCTATAGAACGTTCTTGAAGCTGTGTCACCAGATCAGTATGGGCTGCTAAGGTTTTGGCCACGACCATTAGGCCACTTGTATCTTTATCCAGCCGATGAACAATACCAGCCCGTGGTAATGATGCCAATTTATGGCAGTGATATAACAACCCATTCAGCAGAGTGCCAGAATAATTGCCTGCCGCAGGATGCACTACTAGCCCAGAGGATTTATTAATAACAAGAATATCTTCATCTTCATAAACAATATCCAAGGGAATATATTCCTGACCCCAGCGTTTACGCTCCTCAATTTCAACATTTAAACAAAGGCGCTCCCCACCAACAAGCCTATCTTTCGGCTTGCATGATTTTCCATCCACTTGTAAAACCCCCAGCTTGATCCAAGCCTGAAGTTTTGATCTTGAGAAATCTGGGAAAGAGTCCACAGCTATTTGGTCAAACCGCCGACCACCAAAATCTTCAGGTACAACGCTAGTCTGCTGAATAATTTCACCCATATGGCACATCCCAAAAAACAAGTAATATCAGTATATACCACCATTACTTAAAGATGCAGAGATGTTGACTATGCGCTCTCTTCACCTACCTGCATAGCCAAACCCTTTGGATATATACCAATTCCCATTGAAGGAGCGGGATTGTTCTTGGTTGCAACCCATTTCTCTCTATCCTACCTGTATTTGCAGTTTTGTGAGCATCTAGACGTCATACCTGGGTGAGGTGCTAATGGGCGCATAAATAAATGAATAAAATCTAGATAATGCTTGAAAAGGCTATATTTACCGTCATATTAAAATTGTAAACAGTTTATGTTTTGTAGGAATTTAGGCAACAAGGATAAGGTAGTAGGAGGTGAGGTGATGAGAACAGAACGACTAACCAGTAAGCTTCAGTCTGCGTTAGCAGATGCGCAATCTCTTGCGGTAGGTAAGGATCACAACCAAATAGATCCTGTTCATTTATTACTTGCGTTGATGGATCAGCGGGGTGGGGCGGTGAAGCCACTATTAATGCAAGTTGGTTTTGATACTGCTGTCTTATACAAAGCCTTGAACCATCTATTAGAAGGGCTTGCTGTTATTAGTGATCCAACTGGGGATGTTCAGCCTTCGCAGGCTTTGCTTAGGTTGCTGAATTTGGCAGATAAAAAAGCTCAAACTGAAGGTGACCAGTTTATTTCCAGTGAGTTTGTGCTTTCGGTAATGATGGATGATAAGGGGGACCTTGGGAAATTACTGAATGGTCAGGGTGTTAGCAAGAAGGCTCTTGACACTGCTATAAAAAATATCAGGGGTGGGGAAGCTGTTAATGACCCTAATGCAGAAGATTCCAGAAATTCTCTAACAAAATACACTACTGACCTTACGGAGCGGGCTGAACAGGGAAAATTGGATCCAGTAATAGGGAGAGACGAGGAAATTCGTCGGACAGTTCAGGTTTTACAGAGGCGTACAAAAAATAATCCAGTATTAATTGGATCGCCAGGTGTTGGAAAAACGGCTATTGTTGAAGGATTGGCGCAGAGAATAGTTAACGGAGAAGTGCCGGAGGGGATGAAAAGAAAGAAACTGCTTTCTCTAGATATGGGAGCGTTAATTGCTGGAGCTAAGTTTAGGGGGGAGTTTGAGGAGCGCCTGAAAGCGGTTCTTAATGATCTTGCTAAGCAGGAAGGGCAAATTATTCTCTTTATAGATGAAATTCATACCATGGTGGGTGCGGGCAAGGCGGATGGTGCAATGGATGCGGGAAACATGTTAAAACCAGCCCTTGCCCGTGGTGAATTACATTGTGTTGGTGCGACAACACTGGATGAATATCGTCAGTATTTTGAAAAGGACGCAGCTCTTGAGCGTCGTTTTCAAAAAGTGCTGGTGGATGAGCCTGGAGAAGAAGATACCATCGCTATTCTTCGAGGGCTGAAGGAGCGCTATGAGGTGCATCATGCTGTTGATATTAGTGATCCAGCTATTGTTGCGGCAGTAAAACTGTCTCGGCGCTATATTACCGATCGCCAGTTGCCAGATAAGGCTATAGACCTGATTGATGAGGCTGCCAGTTGTATTCGTATGGAAATGGATTCCAAACCTCAGGAGATGGATCGTCTAGATAGGCGATTAATACAGCTTAAAATTGAGAAGGAGGCCCTAAAAAAAGAAAAAGATAATGTGTCTAAAGAACGGTTGTCCCGTCTCGATACTCAAGTCGCAAAGCTGGAAAAAGAGTATGCAGATTTGGATGATATCTGGAAATCTGAAAAGGCCGTGTGGCAAGGCTCGCAAAAACTGAGGGAAGAAAAAGAAAGATTATTGATTGAACTTGATGCCGCTCATCGTTCTGGAGACTTGGCGAGGATGTCTGAAATTCAATATGGTAGACTGCCAGAATTGGAAAAGCAGTTGACTCAGGCTGACTCGATGACTCATAGCACTGAAAAGAATGAGGCTGAAGTACGGCTTATACGAAATAAGGTTACGGATGAAGAAATTGCTGAGGTTGTATCTAGATGGACAGGCATTCCTGTTACGAAAATGTTGGAAGGTGAGCGTCACAAGTTACTGAAAATGGAAGAGAGTTTACATAAACGAGTGATAGGACAAAATGAGGCTGTTGTTATGATAGCTAATGCTGTTCGCCGTTCAAGAGCAGGCCTTGCTGACCCCAATCGCCCTAACGGTTCTTTTATGTTTTTAGGGCCCACAGGTGTTGGTAAAACAGAATTGTGTAAGGCTGTGGCTGAGTTTCTGTTTGACACTGAAGATGCTGTCGTCCGCATTGATATGTCTGAGTTTATGGAAAAACACTCTGTTTCTCGTTTGCTGGGTGCTCCCCCGGGTTATGTTGGTTATGAAGAGGGTGGTTATTTGACTGAAGCGGTGCGTCGCAAACCATATTCAGTAATTTTGATGGATGAGGTTGAGAAGGCTCACCCAGATGTGTTTAATATTCTCTTGCAGGTACTGGAAGATGGACGGTTAACTGATGGTCATGGGAGAACAGTAAATTTTCGGAATACGGTTATTGTTATGACCTCTAATCTTGGTTCTGACGTGATACAGAGAGTGCAAGGGAAGGATTTTGAGTCATTGAAGCAGGCATTGATGGAAGTCGTATCGGCTCATTTCCGCCCTGAGTTTGTTAATCGTATAGATGAGCTGGTGGTTTTTCATCCGTTATCTGCTAGCCAGATAGAAGGGATTGCCAGTATTCAATTGGAGCGTTTAAAGAAGCGTTTGGCTGAGAATAACCTGCACCTGGAGCTATCCGCAGAAGCGTTGAAGTTTTTGGCTGAAGCTGGATTCGATCCTGTTTATGGGGCGCGGCCATTAAAAAGGGCTATTCAGCGTACGATTGAGAATCCTCTTTCCAAAATTATACTTGAGGGGCAGTATCAGTCAGGGGCAACGATTGTAGGCTCTGTTAAGGACGGTGAAATTTGTTTTAGCTAGTATATAATAATCTAGTGGTGGCAAGGGTAGGAAGCCAGACACGTGTGCTCTATTGTGTAACGGGAATATAAGATGGATATGGACTTAACGTTGAATGATACTCGGATTATTGGCTGTTTGCTGGAAAAAGAAAGTACGACGCCTGATCAATATCCTTTATCTCTTAATGCACTCACTAATGCCTGCAATCAGAAAAGTAATCGTGAACCGGTGATGGCATTGAGCCAGTCTGATGTATTAAACATTGTGGATTGTTTGAAGGTGAAATTGCTTATTAGTGAAGAAAATAGGTCACGGGTTAGCAAATATAAACACCGGTTTTGTAATACTGAATTTAGTGATTTGCAGCTATCGGATCAGGAACGAGCAATTTTGGGGATTATGTTTCTTCGAGGTCCTCAGACACCCGGTGAACTGAGGGGGCG
This sequence comes from Candidatus Endonucleibacter bathymodioli, assembly GCA_030674915.1. Taxonomy (GTDB): domain Bacteria; phylum Pseudomonadota; class Gammaproteobacteria; order Pseudomonadales; family Endozoicomonadaceae; genus Endonucleibacter; species Endonucleibacter bathymodioli. Next base: position 94,389 of record JASXSV010000009.1, on the reverse strand, counting down.
TACCGGACGAATGGCAACATTTGTTGATGCTAATGAAGTAGATCTAGTGCTGAAAGATATGGAGGCTAAAGACTGGGTGGCCTGTTTGCCAAGGGAGGCTGGTAAAAGAGAAAGTCGTTATTTTCATCTTTTTTCCGGAAATATTGAGCAGCCTATACCTTTGATGCAGGAGGTGGTGGTGGATGATAAGGCACGTATAGAAGAGCTTGAACATGAAATCATAACCCTCAAGGCAGAAATTGAGCTCCTTAAGCATGGTTGTAATTAGAGTTAGAGAGGGTGTTGTGACAGTAACTTTGCGAAAAAGATAGGTATACTAATCGTTCTTGACTTTGCAAGTAGGCTATCTGTGTTTTATTGGTTAGTGTTAATGTTGTTTTTTTATTTTAGGTGATTGACCCATAGCCTAAAGAATGGCAACCTGAGATAATGGATAAAACGATAATAATAGCTGACGATCATCCTTTATGCAGAGCAGCCATACGTGCAGCTTTGAAGCAGATTTTAAAATCCCCCACTATTCATGAAGCAGGATCCATTGCTGAGTTGCTGGATTTACTGGCTAAGGGATATAAACCTAACCTTATATTGTTAGATCTCCAAATGCCTGGAGCACATGGTTTTTCAGGTTTGATTTTTTTGCGGGAGAAATACTCAGAAATACCAATTGCTATTATTTCTGCACATGAAGACCTGCAAATTGTACATAAAGCATTGCAGTACGGAGCTAGTGGATTTATTCCAAAAACTGCGTCAATGGAAATCATGCGCATAGCCATTGATAAACTAATTACGGGCAATAATTGGTTCCCTGCGGAGTTTATATCGGAAATTGCTGATACTGAAATAAAAAGTGGAATTACAAAAATAGAAAGTCAGTTGGCAACCCTAACATCCCAGCAGTTTAGAGTTCTGGGTATGATCAGTCAAGGGATGCTAAATAAGCAGATAGCCTTTGACTTGAAAATCTCAGAAGCTACCGTAAAAGTCCATATCACAGCAATTTTAAAAAAGCTGAATGTGCAAAATCGTACTCAGGCGGTTATTGCTATCAAAGAGCTTGAGGTTAACCCTCTATTAACCACTAACGTTGAAACCGACGAATAGGTTCCTAGTTATGACAATAACTGCCAAAAAAGGGGGGGGCAAAAAAACAAAGTAGGAAGTTTCCATTCTAAGGAGTCACTATAAATCTTAAGAAACTAACTATACCCATTTCTCTTCAAACTTAGGGGGTGTTGGTAGCTGTCTTTCACTCCTGTATTAGTATTTGTACGCTTACGAGGTTTATTTTGTTGGTCGTCTACTAACCTAGTCAATGCTTACTGTAGTTATAATTTCAACTCCTCTAACCCCTGAAATTCCAACAAAGCCTCTGGGTTGGCAATCGCTTCTTTATTGGCAATAGGGCGACCATGGATAATATCTCTAACTGCAAGTTCAACAATTTTTCCGCTAATGGTTCTAGGTATATCACGCACCTGAATAATTTTGGCGGGGACGTGGCGAGGGGTAGTATTCTCCCTAATCGCCATCTTAATCTTATTTATGACTACCTCACTGAGCTGTTTATTTTCCCGTAATGTCACAAATAAAATGATTCTGATATCGCCTCGCCACTCTTGCCCTATTGCTATACTTTCCAGAACTTCATCAACTTTTTCTACTTGACGATAAAGTTCTGCTGTTCCTATTCGTACTCCACCAGGATTCAGTACTGCATCTGAGCGCCCATAAATAATAACGCCACCAGTATTTGTCAATTCACCATAATCACCATGGGACCAAACGCCGAGGATACGGCTGAAATAGGCATTATGGTATTTCTTGCCGTCCAGATCATTCCAGAATGCTACCGGCATTGAAGGGAAAGAAGATTGGCATGTCAGCTCACCCTTTGTTTGTGTTACTGATTGGCCTTTGTCATCAATAAAATGAACATCCATTGCTAAACCACGGCACTGAATCTCCCCTTTTATCACTGGTAACAGTGGGCAACCAAGAGAAAAACAAGAAATAATATCGGTTCCCCCGGAAATAGATGAAAGACATACATCTGATTTTATGTCTCGATAAACATAATCAAAGCTTTCATGTAGTAGTGGTGAGCCTGTAGAAAGAATCGTCCTCAAATTCTCCAAGTTATGGCTTTTAGCCGGCTTGACCTCTGCTTTTTCCAAAGCATTTATATATTTAGCACTGGTACCGAAAATACTAATCTGTTCTTGTTCTGCCATATCGATTAAAGCTGTTGGGTCTGGATAAAATGGTGATCCGTCGTAAAGTACAATGGTTGATCCTAGAGCTAGAGACGATACCAGCCAATTCCACATCATCCAACCACAAGTAGTAAAATAAAACACCTTGTCTTCAGCCTTCACGTCCGTATGAAGACCCAGTTCTTTCAAGTGTTGCAATAACGTACCTCCATGTCCATGAACAATACATTTAGGTGCTCCAGTGGTCCCCGATGAATACATGATAAACAGTGGGTGGTCAAAACTTACAGACTCAAAATTCAAAGGAGGTGACTTCTGCTCAATGAAATTTTCATAGTCTATTGTCGTTTTGCCATCAATTATCACATTTGTTTTTAACAATGACACAATCACGGTTGTCTTAATGCTTTTTATGTGTGACGGAATGCAATAAATCTTGTCAGTGCAGTCAAATGTTTTACCGCTATAAAAATAGCCATCGGCAATTATCAGTACTTTAGGTTCAATCTGAGCAAAACGATCAACCACTCCTTGAAGGCCAAAGTCAGGAGAACAGGAAGACCATACGGCTCCAATAGATGTTGTTGCCAGCATCATCACGACCGCTTCAGGGCAGTTAGGTAATACCGCTGCAACTCGGTCTCCTTTAATTACGCCAGCATCAATAAGGCCAACTTGTGCTGCGGCGACCTGCCTAGAAAGCTCTAGATACGATAATTCTGAACGTTGGTTGTTTTCCCCGCGAAAGATTATGGCTGTTTTATCTTTTTTATGCCGGAGCAAATGCTCTGCATAATTTAATGTGGCACCGGGAAACCATTTAGTGCCACGTATACCAACACCTTCACATATGACATCAGGCTCTCTATGAAAATTAACTTGAAAAAAATCAGCTGTTAACCGCCAAAAAGAGTCTTTGTTTTCGACACTCCATTGATATAAATCTGGATAATTTGAATAAGTTGCACCTTTTTTTTCCTTCACATAACCAATAAATGAGTACATGTTTGAGTTAAAAGTACGCTGACTATTTGGCGACCATAGTACTGAAGACATGGGTTATCCTTATTGTTTTTTTGCTGCCAGTGCTTGACCTGTATTCGATTTTGACGCAATGCCAATATATTTACAGATATAGTCAGAGGCCGCCAATAACTGTTGCATGTCAATGCCAGTTTCAATACCCAAGCCATTGAGCATATACACCACATCTTCCGTAGAAATATTACCAGAAGCGCCAGGTGCATAAGGACAGCCTCCCAATCCGGCAGTTGCAGAGTCAATCACGGACAGACCATCAACAACCATCCCGTATAAGTTAGCCAATGCTTGGCCATAGGTATTATGAAAGTGGGCAGATATACAACCTATTGGAACAACACCTACGACTGCATTAAAAAGTTCTCTGGCTTTTTTCGGTGTTCCAACACCGATGGTGTCTCCTAATGATAATTCATAACAACCAGCTTGCTTCATTTCTCGACATACTTCTACCACCTTTTTGGAGCTGATATCTCCTTCATAAGGACAGCCCATAACACAAGAGATATACCCTCTAACTGGGATGTTATGCTTAGTAGCAGCAGTCATTATAGGTTCAAAACGACGGAAGCTCTCAGCTATACTACAATTAATATTTTCCTGACAAAAATGCTCAGAGGCTGAAGAAAACACTGCTACTTCTGATACACCCACTGCTAGAGCCTGCTCAAACCCTTTTATATTTGGTGTCAAAGCAGAATAGACTACACCAGGCTTACGTTTAATTTGCTTAACAACCTGATCAGAATTCGCCATTGCAGGTACTTTTTTGGGAGAAACAAAACTGCCCACCTCTATATGTGTTAAGCCTGCATCAACAAGCTTCTCAATCAATTTTGCGCGCACAGTTGCAGGCACCTGGCTTGAAAGGCCTTGCAATCCATCTCTGGGACCGACTTCTACAATCCTTACCATTCTTGATTCAGACTGTTGCATCAGCAGCATCTTGATATGTTATTAGCTCCGTACCAGACACCACCTGATCCCCCTTAGTAAAATACACTGCCTCAATTACTCCTTTTTTCGGTGCTTTAATAGAGTATTCCATCTTCATTGCTTCTATGGTTAACAATAAAAATCCTGCATCCACAGATTGTCCTGGGATTACATTAACAGCTGTTACGGTTCCGGTCGTAGGTGCTGTTAATGATTTATCCGAGTTCTGCTGCTGTCCTGAGTGACAGCCAGGCAAACCAATAACCTGGCTACAGTCGGACAAAAAGACTTTAACCTGACTGACGGGGAAAGGTACTACCCGACATGAAAGCACTTCCTGCTCTGTGTACAAAAGACCTGAAAGGCCCATCTTTTCTTGTTGCCAGTCGACCCTGCCTTGCCAGTCACCATCGACAAAATTAACTTTGAATTGCTCTCCTACAGGTGAAACACGAACACAATATTCTCTTTCCCTGATATAAAAATACATGGGGAAGGTGTTATCACCCAATATAGGTATAGAGGATGGTTGATAACACTCAGTGTGATAACGATATAGTGCAGCTACTGCTAATAAGCGCAACTGTTGAGCGGTATTCATGGGGTTGCTATTAACCCTGTGAAAGTAGTCGTGGACAAATTCAGTATGAATATTACCTCTAAGAAACTCATCATGTTGAAGTAAAGACAATAAGTAATCTCGATTATCAATTAATCCTACCTGATAAGTTTTAGATAATCCCTCCGTAAGTTTATTTATAGCCTGGTTACGATTTTCACCCCAAGAAATAACCTTAGCCAGCATTGGATCATACCAACTACTGACCACATCTCCTTGCTGAACCCCAGAGTCAATGCGAACATGGTCGTTCTGTTTTGGCCAGCCCATATAAAAAAGTCTCCCGGCTGACGGTAAAAAATCATTATCAGGATCTTCAGCATAAATTCTTGCTTCAATAGCGTGTCCGTTGCAATGTAGTTTGCCTTGCTCTATCGGTAGTTTTTCACCGTTGGCTATTCTTATCTGCCACTCCACCATATCAATACCAGTAATAAGTTCTGTGACTGGATGCTCAACCTGCAAGCGGGTATTGACTTCCATAAAATAAAATTCATCGTCTGACAAAAGAAATTCAACTGTACCTGCTCCTTCATAACCAATGGTTTTACCTGCGGTAATGGCCGCTTCTCCCATTGCCTTACGAGTGCTGTCTGCTAATCCTGGTGCAGGAGCTTCTTCTATAATTTTTTGATGTCGACGCTGCAAGGAACAGTCTCGATCAAAAAGGAAAATACTATTTCCATGCTGATCAAAAAAGATTTGTACTTCTACATGGCGAGTATGCGTCAGGTAAGATTCAAGCAGCAACGAGGTATCACCGAAAGAGGATCCAGCTTCGCGGCGAGCTGAGGCAATGCCTTCAGGCAAATCCTCAGAGCAGTGAATAATTCGCATCCCTTTACCACCACCGCCGCTTACAGCCTTGATTAACAAGGGGTAGCCAAGCGCCTGTGCTTCTTGAACTAATCGCTGATCCGACTGGTCTGCAGAGTGGTAACCTGGGATCAATGGCACTCCTGCCTGAGCCATAATTTCTTTTGCATTACTTTTGGAGCCCATTGCTCTAATAGCTGTAGCAGGTGGTCCAATAAATAGTATCTTTTTCTCTGTGCAGGCTTGAGCAAAAGTTGCATTTTCCGATAAAAATCCATACCCAGGATGAATCATGTCAGCATTAGCCTGTTCGGCTACGTTAAGAATACGATCAATATTAAGATAACTATCAGCTGCTGCTGAAGAACCAAGATAAAAAGCACTATCAGCCTGAGAAACATGCATTGCGTCGGCGTCCGCATCAGAATAAACGGCAATGCTTTTTAACCCCATCTTTTTGGCGGTGCGAATAACTCTACAGGCAATCTCCCCACGATTAGCAATCAAAATACTTTTGACTTTACGGGTAGTGGCCCAGCTCATGACACTCTCCATTCAGGCTTTCTCTTATTAAAAAATGCATCAAGACCTTCCTTTGCCTCATCTGCCACCCGAATATCGGCAATTTTTTTTGCGGTAAATTCAACCAGATGGTCGTTCAGTTCTCTGTGGTTTATTTCGGTAATAAGTTTTTTGACTTCTATTAATGCTTGAGGTCCTGATCCTAACAGTTTCTGAGTGATATCTGTTACAGCATCTTCCAGTTCATCATGAGGAAAAATATTATGGACAAGCCCTAGTGCTTTGGCCTGATCAGAATGAAAAGTCTCCGCAGTCAAAAAATATCGTTGCGCCTGTCTGGCACCAATAGCCGCAATAATATAAGGACTAATAATCGCAGGAATCAACCCTAACTTCACCTCACTAAAACAGAATAGACTTGACTGATTGGCAAAAACAATATCTGATGCAGCAATCATCCCTAACGCTCCCCCATAAGCTGGACCATTAATAACCGCTATAACCGGAGCTGGAAAAGTTGAAAGTTTATGTAATAATTTGGCCAGCTTCAAAGCATCACAATAATTATCTTTCTTATCTAATGATTGAGCTTTCTGCATCCAGCTCAAATCAGCCCCCGCTGAAAAATAATCACCATTGCCTCTTAGTTGCAAGACTCGAACATGTTCATTTTCTAATGCTTTAAGTGTGTTCTCAAGCAGGTCAATTAACTCATTATCCAGTGCATTTTTAACTTCCGGACGATTCAGAATCAGCTTTACGACACCATTATCATCATGTTCCACAATTAGCTTTTTATTAGCGTTGCTTGTCATTTCTAATTCTGCCTAAGAAGATCTACATTCTGAAAACACCAAACTGGCTATCTTCAATGGGGGCATTAAGAGTAGCCGAAAGACTGAGCCCAAGAATGCTACGAGTGTCAGCTGGGTCAATAATACCGTCATCCCACAAGCGAGCACTGGCATACATTGCTAAACTTTGGCGCTTATAAGAATCAAGTATTGGCTGTCTTAAGGCTGTCTCTTCTTCATTAGTCATCTCCTGTCCTCTTTTTTCAAAAGTGTTTTTTTTCACCTGCACCAATACATCAGCCGCCTGATCTGCTCCCATAACAGATATCCTGCTATTCGGCCAACTCCACAAAAAACGAGGATCATAAGCACGACCACACATACCGTAATTACCAGCACCAAAGCTACCTCCAATAATAACCGTAAGCTTCGGCACCTTTGCACAAGCTACAGCATTAACCATTTTTGCTCCATGTTTGGCAATGCCACCGGCTTCGTATTTTGAACCCACCATAAAGCCATTGATATTTTGTAGAAATACTAGAGGTATGCGACGCTGACAGCAAAGTTCAATAAAATGAGTTGCTTTCTGGGCTGACTCAGAAAACAATGCGCCATTATTACCAATAATTCCTACAGGATAGCCATGAATTCGTGCAAACCCGGAAACAACTGTTTCACCGTATAAAGCCTTGAACTCATCAAACTCAGAGCCATCAACAATACGCGCAATAACTTCCCTAACATCATAGGGCTGCTTTAAGTCATGAGGCACGATGCCATATATTTCTTTTGGATTATAAAGTGGGTCAACAGTTGGCTGAATATCTATATCCACTTTTTTCACAGAATTATTCCTAGCAATACATCGCCTAATTATCTCAAGAGCATGGGTGTCATTGTCTGCATAGTAGTCAGCAACACCTGATTCACGACAATGCAGATCCGCACCGCCAAGTTTTTCAGCCGTTACATCCTCACCTGTTGCAGCTTTCACTAAGGGTGGTCCGGCTAAAAAAATCGTGCCTGTTCCCCGAACAATAATGCTTTCATCAGCCATTGCAGGAACATATGCTCCGCCAGCCGTACAAGAACCCATCACTGCAGCAATTTGTGCGATGCCTTTCGCTGACATGTTGGCCTGATTAAAAAAAATACGTCCAAAATGATCCCGATCAGGAAACACTTCGCTTTGACTAGGTAAATTTGCACCTCCTGAATCCACCAAGTAAATACATGGTAGCCTGTTTTGCTCGGCAATAGCCTGTGCCCGAAGATGTTTTTTTACTGTTAAAGGATAATATGTTCCTCCTTTCACTGTGGCGTCATTAGCCACAATAATGCACTCTCTACCGGATACTTGACCAATTCCCGCAACAACTCCTGCACAGGTAATCTCTTCCTCATAGACATTTTCAGCAGCAAAGCGACCTATCTCCAGAAAAGACGACCCAGGATCAATTAGTGCAGAAATCCTATCTCTTGGTAAAAGTTTACCTTTAGCAATATGCCGCTGTCTTGCTCCGTCACTTCCTCCCTGTTTTATCTTGTTATAGCAGCTATTGATATCAGCAATCAGAGCCATCATGTGATGGCAGTTAACATGATATTGAGGGCTATCTATGGCAATGCTAGATTTGAGAATAGTCATATTCAGCTCCCGGACTCTTTAAACAATTCCCGACCTATCAGCATTCGTCGAATTTCGGATGTTCCTGCACCTATTTCGTAAAGCTTCGCATCCCTGAGTAATCGCCCCGTGGGGTACTCGTTAATATAGCCATTTCCACCCAAAATTTGAATGGCATCCAGAGCCATTTTGGTTGCCCTTTCGGAGCAATAAAGAATAACCCCTGCGGCATCTTTTCTGGTCGCCTCCCCTCGATCACAGGCTGCAGCCACCATATAAAGGTAAGAACGACAAGCATTTAACTGCGTGTACATATCTGCTACTTTTCCCTGAATCAATTGAAACTCGCCAATAGGCTGACCGAACTGCTGCCGATCGTGAATGTAAGGAATAACAATATCCATACAAGCTTGCATGATACCAGTAGGGCCTCCAGCCAGCACTACCCGTTCATAGTCCAAGCCACTCATTAATACCTTAACGCCACCGTTTAACTCCCCCAAAATATTAACTTCTGGTACCATGCAGTCCTGAAATACCAGCTCGCAAGTATTTGAACCTCTCATCCCTAATTTGTCGAGTTTCTGAGCCTGACTGAATCCGGAATATTCTCTCTCAACGATAAAGGCTGTAATACCGTGTGCATCTTTTTGAGGATCTGTTTTGGCGTAAACAATATAAGTACTGGCATCGGGGCCATTGGTTATCCACATCTTGTTGCCATTCAAAAGGTAGTATTTATCCTTCTTTTCTGCTCTTAGTTTCATGCTTATTACATCAGAACCGGCCTCAGTCTCACTCATAGCCAGTGCACCAACTGCCTCACCGCTAATCAGGTGTGGCAAGTATTTTCGTTTTTGTTCCTCAGTACCATTCCTACTAATCTGATTAACACAAAGGTTTGAGTGTGCACCATAACTTAACCCGAGTGATGCCGATGCACGACTAATCTCCTCCATAACAAGCACATGGGCCAGATATCCCATGCCACTGCCCCCATATTCTTCTTCAACAGTAATGCCAAGCAACCCCATATCTCCAAACTTTTTCCAAAATGATGAAGGGAAATTATTGCTTTGGTCAACAGCCTCTGCGATGGGTGCGATCTCTTTAGCCGCAAAATTACTTACCTGCTCCCTGAGTATGTGAAGCGTTTCTCCAAGGTTAAAGTTTAATGTAGGGTATATAATCATAAATCTTATTTTCCAGTTCAATGTTCCTGTTGATCAGTATTTTAGAGTAACGCTGCTTGGCAAGCCCAGCACTTATGTGATTATGTTTATATCATTGGCCTGTTATTGTTAACACAGTCTTTGCTGCTGGTTGATGCATTTCGCATCTTACGATGTATATCGCTAACCACTCAAGAATTATAGCGTTTTATTCGTAGTTAAATTCTATAATGCGAATCCTCCGTCGTCTAAATAGTTGATTTACCATTGTCAGAAGGAAGGGGCTTGGCAAGTAATATTAAAGGTGTAGGCGGTAAGAGAGCGTATCAGTAAGCATATTTTCATTGAAAGTGTGAGGGCTGTTGACTACTAGCACTCACCCCAATTACCTACCATCAGTAGGCTTATGGGGGTTCGTTAGTTTATCACCTACACACACCTTCAATGGTAACTGGTATAAATGGACACTGCTTTGTGCTTTCTTATCTGCGAAAAGAACTAGTTTATTGTTTCAATGTTTCAATGTTTCAATGTTTTGATGGTTTGTAGTTGTTGTTCAAGCGTTGATTTCGCATTCTTGGCGTCGGTTAGTTTTGCCTGCTCTTTTTCTACAATATTAGGAGGAGCATTACTGGTAAAGTGCTTATTATTTAGCTTGTTTTCAAAGCGCAGCACTTCTTTACTTACTTTTTCTACTTCTTTGGTTAGCCGTTCAATTTCTACCTCTTTGTTTATCAGACCTGCTATGGGTACAAGCACTTCCATATCACCAACCAGTTGGGTTGTAGCTGTGGGAGCTTCTTCATTTCCGTGTAAGATATGGATATTGTTGAGCTTTGCCAGGGACATCAGGAAGGTTGTACTTTGCTTTAGGCGTCTACGATCGTCTGCTGAGACGTTTCTCAGGCTGACCTCAAGCGGTACGGATTGGCCTATATTTAATTCGCTGCGGATATTTCTAATGCTGATAATGAAGGCTTTTAACCACTCAATATCTTCCTCGGCTTGTTCATTAATTTGGTTGTTATCAGCTTCAGGGTAAGGTTGCAGCATAATTGTTTCGCCGTCAACACCTGCTAGTGACTTGATGTTTTGCCAAATTTCTTCAGTGATATAAGGTATAAACGGGTGAGCTAGTCGCATAATGTTTTCAAGGGTCTGGACTAATGTTTTGCGGGTGCTACGTTGACTGACCTCGGATGCATTTTTATCTGATAGTATTGGTTTTGATAGCTCCAGATACCAAGCACAGTATTCGTTCCAAATAAAGTCGTACAGATTTTGAGAAGCATGGTCGAGGCGGAACTCGTTCATGTTTTTCTTTATTTGGGCTGCAGTGCGCTGTAGTTTAGAAGTGATCCACTGGTCTGCGAGGGTTAGTGAAATCTCACCCCCATTTTGGCCGCAGTCATAATTCTGTGTATTCGTAAGCACATATTTGCTAGCGTTCCATATTTTGTTGCAAAAATTTCGGTAGCCCTCTAGGCGCTTCATATCCCAGTTGATATCGCGACCGGTGGAAGCAAGGGAGTAAAGGGTATAGCGCAGAGCATCTGTTCCATGGGCAGAAATACCTTCTGGGAAAGCTTTCCGAGTATTTTTTTCTGTTTTCGCGGCCAGTTGTGGCTGCATCATGTTGCCAGTTCGTTTGCTAACTATGCTTTCCAAGTCAATGCCGTCAATCATGTCCAAAGGATCCAGCACGTTACCTTTAGATTTTGACATCTTTTGTCCTTGTTCATCTCGAATAAGACCAGTAACGTATACATGTTTGAAAGGAACTTGAGGCTGTCCGTCTTTATCTTTTATAAAGTGCATGGTTATCATTATCATCCTGGCAACCCAGAAAAAGATGATATCAAAGCCTGTAACTAGTACGTCAGTAGGGTGGAAGGTTTTCAGGCGCTCTGTTGCGTCAGGCCAACCTAGTGTAGCAAATGTCCAGAGGGAGGATGAGAACCATGTGTCTAGTACATCGTCGTCTTGTTTTAGAGAGGTGTCGTCATTTAGCCCGTGTTTTTCTCGTATTTCCTCTTCATTGCGACCCACATATACCTTACCGTTTTCATCATACCAGGCCGGTATTCGGTGTCCCCACCAAAGTTGACGAGAAATACACCAGTCCTGAATATCTCTCATCCAAGAGTAATACATATTTTTGTAATTAGAGGGTACAAATTTTATACGATTATCTTCAACGGCTTGTAAGGCTGGTTTTGCCAATGGTGCCCCTCTAACAAACCACTGATCGGTCAGTAGTGGCTCAATGATAACGTCGGAACGATCTCCATAGGGTATGGTTAGGTCGTGATCTTTGACTTCTTCAAGTAGACCTAGTGAGGAAAAATCTGCAACAACTTGTTTGCGGGCCGCAAAGCGATCGAGTCCTCGGTATTGCTCAGGGATATAGGTGCTACCACTGATGGAGCCGGCAGTAGTATATACTATGGCTTCATTACATATATTGCCGTCCAGGGTCATTATATTAATAATAGGTAGCCCTTGGCGCTTGCCGACTTCGTAATCATTAAAGTCGTGGGCCGGAGTGATTTTTACGCAACCCGTGCCTTTTTCCATAGAGGCGTGCTCATCACCTATAATGGGAATGCGGCGATTTACCAGTGGTAAAATGATCTCTTTGCCAATGAGGAGATTATAACGGGGGTCTGCCGGATTAATGGCAACGCCGCTGTCCCCCAGCATAGTTTCTGGTCTGGTAGTGGCAATAACAATGTAATTTTTGCCTTCGCTGGTTTGCTCTCCGTCCGCTAGAGGGTAACGAAGGTGCCACATATGACCTTTGACATCTTTGTTGTTGACTTCCAAGTCGGATATGGCAGTGTGTAGTTTGGGATCCCAGTTTACTAGTCTTTTACCCCGATAAATAAGATCATCTTCATACAATCTTATAAAAACTTCCTGAACTGCTTTATAGAAGCCGTCATCCATGGTGAATCGTTCGTTATCCCAATCTACAGAGGCTCCTAAGCGGCGAAGCTGGTGAGTGATGTTGTTGCCGGATTCTTTTTTCCATTGCCAAACTTTGTCAAGAAATTCTTTTCGACCAAGATCGTGACGGGATTTATTTTCTTCAAGTGCTAGTTTGCGCTCTACTACCATTTGAGTAGCAATGCCAGCATGGTCAGTGCCTACCTGCCAAAGGGTATTCTTGCCTTTCATGCGTTGATAGCGAATTAAGGCATCCATTATGGCATTTTGAAACCCATGACCCATATGTAAACTGCCAGTGATATTTGGCGGAGGGATCATAATGGTATAGGGAGAGCCTTGGCCGGATGGGGCGAAGTAGCCTTTTTCTTCCCATTTTTTGTACCATGCGCACTCGATGGAATGAGGGTTAAACGTCTTTTCCATAATTCCAGAATTCTTGTGATTTCGGAGGAGTCAATAAAGTTGTGAATTATACACTTTTTATTGAGTTTGCGTAAAACTCCCCATACTTTGGGTTGGGTGCGCTTTGGTATTAGGAAAGTTGCACACAACAGATTTATACTTATTCATTGAAGGCAGTAGGCTGTTGACGGCTCTCACTCACCATAACCATAACCATATACATTCGTCAGTTTATGGGATTTAGCTCGTTTGTTGTCTACTCATACCTTTAATGGGAGCTGGTATAGTACTTGTTGTCCTGAGGCATCTCAAAGTAAATCGATTAGGTAATGTTGCTAGGTTGTGCCAATAGGATATGTCTCCGGTTTTATCCCCGCCTCTCTGTATTGGCGAAATTTGTTTCGGGACACGTTGATGCTGTCGTTATCGTGAATATTGGCTACTATCTCGCACACTTTATTAAACTGGTTGTAAAATGGTGGTAAAGATGGAGCTAAATTTATTAGCATGTCTTGCTGCTCTTGGGGAGGATTATCACAGCCGATGGTTACAATGGTACCGTGGTTGACAAAAGCGTCTTTGGGGTGGTGAATAAGGTGTGGGATGAAGCTGTAGTCTCGCCATTCCCATAAGAGTTTATCAAAGTGCTGGCAGGCTTGTTCATCAAGCGTATGGATATGGGTAGTCCAATCATTATGCCAAGCCTTATTGCTAAGGCGACAGGCAAATTCCTCAGGGGTCAGGTCACTGGATATTAGTTTATAAAAAGTAACTTGAGGCATTTTTCAGTGTACGTTGCAAGGAAGAAAACGTCATGGATAATCTTGGAATGTTTAATTTCTTTGTTAATACCACTAGTTAATACCACTAGATAGTGATGAATGAGAATAACACACTTCCAATTTGTATACATCTGTTTTTTAATGCCACGGTTTACCGTCAGCTTTGGCTAGTATAAAACATTATATTTCTGGCGTTGATACCCTTTGAAAGAGTGGGGTTGTTGACTGTTCTCACCCTAATCACCTACTGTTCCTAGAGTCATAGGGTTTAGCTAGTTTGCCGCCTACTCACACCTTCATGGTAGCAACATAGTATTTGAAATTTATTGTACTTTGTTTAGCAAGTACTGCACCAGCATTGGTACGGGTCGCCCGGAAGCGCCTTTGTTTTTTCCTGAAGACCATGCAGTGCCGGCAATGTCTAGGTGAGCCCAAGGATAGTTTTCCGTAAACTGTGACAGAAAACAAGCTGCGGTTATAGTGCCCGCAGATGCTCCGCCAATATTTGCCATGTCGGCAAAGTTAGAATCCAACTGTTTTTTGTATTCCTCGCCCATGGGTAGTCGCCATACTTTGTCTGCTGCTTGGGCTGATGCGGTTAGTAACTCTGCGGCAACGGTGTCATTATTGCTGAGCATGCCCGTGGTATGATGACCGAGAGCAACTACGCAGGCGCCGGTTAGGGTAGCTACATCAATTACGACCTCAGGTTTATAGCGTTCAGCGTAGGTTAGAGCGTCACACAGTACTAATCGACCTTCGGCATCAGTGTTTAGTATTTCAATGGTTTTACCGGACATGGATTTTACGATATCGCCTGGTCGAGATGCTTTGCCGTCCGGCATGTTTTCAGCCGCAGCAATCATACCTATAACGTTTAGTGGCAGATTCATTTCAATAACGGCATTTATAACACCAAAAATGCTGGCGGCACCGCACATATCAAATTTCATTTCATCCATGCCACGACCTGGCTTGAGGGATATTCCTCCAGTATCAAAGGTAACACCTTTGCCAAGTAGTACCAGAGGCTTGAGTCCGCTTGGGCCATTTTTATATTCCATTACAATCAGCTTTGCTTCTTGCTCGGAGCCAGAGCTGACGGACAATAAAGAATGCATGCCCAGATCATACATCTGTTTTTCATTTAGCACTGTGGTGGAAAGTTTGGGGTGCTGCTTTGCCAGTTTTTTCGCCTCATCGGCCATATAGCTGGGGTGGCAGATATTGCTTGGTAAATTGCCGAGAGTTCGAGCAATATTGCGGCCTTTTGCGATAGCAAGGCCTTGCTCTATTGCTGTATTTACTGTGGCAACTGTTTTGTTGTCAGTAAGAAGTGTAATCTTTTTTATGGAAGGTGTTTTTTGATCAGGAGTTTTGCTTTTGAACTGATCAAATTTGTATAGTTGATATTCGACTATTTCAACCAGTTGTCTCGCTACCCAGAACAGGTCTCGGTTTTCGACGGTGATATCATCAATGGCGATTATCGCTTCTTTTGCGCCCGTGGAACTCAATTCTGCTATCATGCTGCAAACGAGGGTTTGGTAGTCTCCATCTTTCATGGCATTTTTTTGTTTGCCGGTTGCAACCATTAGCAGTCTTTCACAGAGGGCTCCAGGAATATGATGGAGTAGCAAGGTTTTACCTGGCTGAAATGATATGTCCCCTCGTTTTATTATGCTGGAAAGCAGGCCTTTGGTCAGTGTATCGATGGATTTCACGGCAGGTAATTGGGAGGTCTTTTGGACACCAATAATTAGGCAGGCAGTTTTTTGTTTGTCGACCGCACCGCTTTTGACATTAAATTCCATACTTCCTCCCGGATGGTAATGATTTTGAATTAAGAGATGATAGCTATAAAAGAATACCTAGGATACGCTATTTCATCAAAGAAGGTGGTATGTGAATTTTTTGTAGGGTTTATTCTTCTAATACTGATAAGGTTAAGTTTTACTCCTTTATTCTGCATCGTCAAGTACGAAGGCTATACCTGTTTACATTGGAAACGTGAGGTTGTTACCGTACTCGTTCATCTAAATCACCTGCTACGCATAAGATAATGGGTATTCGCTCATTTATTGCTTGCTTACATCTGCAGCGAAGATTGGTATAGTACCCAAGTTATATCCATAATAGTCAATTTATGCTTTTAATGGTGCGAGCATGCCTTTTATTATATTTAGATATCTTACGGTGCAGATGCTGAAGGTGTTGTTTGCTGTAACATCTGTAGTGCTTCTGATACTGATTAGTGGGCGTTTGATCAGTTATCTGTCTATGGCAGCCAGTGGCTTGTTTAATATTGATTTCCTGTTGCAGGTTGTTGGTTACAGAATACCAGAATTTCTTATGATGATTATACCTTTGGGTTTGTTTTTAGGTATTATTATTTCGTATAGCAGACTTTATATTGATAATGAAATGACTGTTTTGAGCGCCTGTGGAGTGAGCCCAAATCAGTTGTTGGCTATGACTATGATACCGGCTATAGGGGTTATGTTTGTTGTTGCGTATCTAAGTCTTTATCTTGCCCCGACATCTACCAGGCACGTTGAGATAATTCTTTCTAATCAAGACAGTCTGACTGAGTTTGAGGTAATGGTTCCTGGGCGATTTCAAGAGATAGATGGAGGATCAAGGACGACCTATTCAGAAACTCTGAGTAAAGATAAGCGAATCATGAGGAATATTTTTATTGCTAATCGCGATAAAGATTCTGAAAGTTTTAATAGTATAACTCTTATTTTAGCAGACTACGCAAAAATGGAAACCCGTGAAGGTGGTACACGTTATCTTCTTTTACATAACGGATATCGGCATGACCTGACTCCCGGGCAAGCCGAGGTGCGTAGTACAGAATATAAAACCTATGGTTTGGAGATACCTTCACGGCAGGCTATTGAGGAGGTTAATAAAGAGCAAGCGCTTCCTACCGTAACGCTGGTAGGGTCTAATCTTGCGAGCCATATTGGTGAGCTTCAGTGGAGGTTATCGTTGCCGCTTTCAATACCTATCCTTGTGTTGCTGGCAATACCTTTGGCTAGAATTAATCCACGACAAGAGAGGTATGTTAAATTACTTCCTGCTCTATTGTTGTATGTGCTTTACATTATGCTTTTGATCAGCTTCCGTGAGGCGGTTATTGATGATCGTTTATCATCCGCTTTGGGTGTGTGGTGGGTGCATATTGGTTATCTGCTGCTGGGCGCGGTGCTTTACGGCTATGAGCCTTTGAAAATAATTTTGGCTCGCAGGAGAGTGGCTGGTGGTTAAGCTGGATCGTTATATTGCTCGCAATGTTTTTGGCGCAATGATGATTGTTTTATTTGGGCTTGTTGCTATGGAGTCGTTATTTGCTTTTTTGGCTCAATTAGATAATATGCGTGCTCAGTACACAGTGTGGAATGTTTTTCTTTATACCGTGTTATTGGTACCCAAAAAAATCTACAGTTTTATTCCTTTTGCGGCATTGATTGGTTGTTTGGTGGGTTTGGGTAATATGGCTTCAAATTGCGAGCTGGTGGTGATTAGGGCTGCTGGTGTATCGCTGTGGCGTATCGTTGTATCTGCTATGAGGCCTGCGCTGGTTCTAGTTTTTTTTGGTGTTTTGCTGGGAGAGTTTTTTGCTCCGATGTTGGAGCAGGTTGCGGAAACCCACCGTACTATTTCCCGTTCCGCAGGGGGAGTCTACGCAGGGGAAGGTATGTGGCATCGTGAAGGTAATGAATTTATGTATTTTAATGCTGTGCAACCTGGAGGTGTTTTATATGGAGTAAGCTTATATACTTTTAATAAAAACATGCAGCTTGAACAGTCTCTATTTGCAAAGAGGGGTATTTTTCAAGGTGATCACTGGATCCTTGAAGGTGTAAAACGCAGTAGTTTTGATGGACAGCGGTATGTCGTGGAAGAAAGGCTGATTGAGCCTTGGAAAACAACTCTTACCACAGCATTGCTAAGAGTTGTTATTTTGAAGGCTGATGGGCTGTCGATGACAGGTTTGAAGACGTACTCTGATTATCTTGAGCGGCAGGGTTTGGATAGTGGTGAATATCGGCTGGCATTTTGGATTAAAGTTTTACAACCGCTGTCTGTTTTTTCTTTGGTTATGATTAGTATTTCATTTATTTTTGGGCCACTCCGTTCTGTCAGCATGGGTTTAAGGGTTTTTTCCGGTGTGATCGTTGGCATTATTTTTACGGTTCTTCAAAGTTTGCTCGGACCTTTGAGTTTGGTATTTGGTTTTTCGCCGGTCCTGGCGGTTATAATCCCTTCTGTTATTTGCTTGGTGGTGGGGGCGGTTATTATCCGCAGAGTGGCGTAATAGCGCCAAGCAAGTGAATGACCTGCTGCATTACCACTGTCGTTTGTTGTATGTCTAGAGTGATTAGTCCTAAGAAAAGTAGGGCGTAAAGAACCAACAAAAAGTTTTATGTAGGCTATAATTCTTTAACATTAAATTGAATCAGGAATGTAAATTATGATCTTCTCGTATAGGTGTGGAAAGTACAGTAAATCTTTTTTGGCATTTTTATTTATGTTATTTTGTAGTGTGTCTTGGGCGGGTATAGAGATAATTGATGAAGGCAAGGGGTTTAATGTAAAAGGTATAGATGGTGTAGAAGATTTTAGTGAGCCATGGAGGTTGATTTACTCTCTTTCAAGCTCTGTGATTTGCAAGGATATAAGGGATAAATATTATGAAGGTAGTCTTACTCAGTATCAATCTAAACCTAATGTAGTAATTTCAAAAGTTGTAATGGCTAAGGTTGAAAATATCATGGAAAACACGACTATGTTTTCCATTGACACTGACCAGCCTATTTTCTTTGTGTATTTGGAGAGCGTTGGTGCATCCGATGTGTGGAGTCCTATGTCGTCGCTATTAATATTTAAGAATAATAGTAAGAAGAATGGTTGTGGTGAGATAACTATTGAGATAAGAAATTCTGACGCAGAGAAAACAATAACGGAGTTGTCAGTGCCGTGGGTCACCGTAAAAACTAATGAAGGGGTTTTGACTTTTGATAAGTTAGAGCGAGTAGGGACTATGTTATATAGTAACCGAGATGAAAGGAGGAAGATGCATGGTAATAATCAAGATAATAAAAAGGCAGTGAAACGTGGGAAGCCGTGTAAAGTGGTTCATTACACCTGCGATGCTTGTAGGGGTATGGTGGATCCGGATGCTATGTTCTATGGAGTGGAACCGTCGGTTTGTTGCTGTGGCAATATGGAAGAAATAGAGACAAAGCTTTTTTTCTCTTTTAAGGTGCTAAGTATGTATACGTGGGAGAAGACATAATTCTAGAAGTTGAAAAAGCAGGAAAAAATGGTGGTTATAAAGATGTAGTTGTAGAAATTAATAATATTAATATGGCGAAGTTTAGGATGATATGCCCATGCGCTGGTTGTGGGTATATGCATGTCTTCAGCGGTGTATGTTTGTACCATTGAAGTAGCCAATCTATGACATGCAAGAGAAATCCCATAAGCTACGGAGTGTTCAAACATATTTTGTATTCACTTTGGTATACAAAATATGCAGTTTTAATATGCTGTGGTATATACATGCAAAGAGTCTTTTGTTAGTATGTGTCACATTTCTGCATACATGTGCAGTCGCTTATGAAATAACACTTACTTGGCTGGAGCAAATAGCAGTGAGTTAGAGACAATAGATATCAAGTTTAGGTAATTTACTACGGTTTTTAGCTATTTAAGTGTCACTGGAAGTGTGAGTGATAGATTAAGAATCGGGCCTTCAATGGTAACTAGTACAGGTATTGGCGCGTTAGTTAGGTATTGGAGCGGTTACATGGCAGGAATATTGTAGTATATGAATAATATTGTACTGAAAAAACATGGTTATAACTCGCTAAGATGCAAGTTCTTTCTGATCGTAGTCGTTTTTCTTTCTTCTATACAAGTTCGCCACTCCTTTTGTGCTGATTTTTTTTCTTGTATTCAAGTAGATCAAAAGTCAACCAGTGATCCTTCTATCTATCAGACATCCATGTTCTCTGAAAGCGATAATATTAATGACGGAGGCAAGCATGAATACCAAAAAAGTGAATGGTATATTGAGTGGTGCTTTCCTGAGAAAGAAGCTAATCCTGTTTCATTTATAACCATTGAATTTAATAGTGAGAGTTCTAGCACTGGTACAGTAAATTATTATTTAACCTCAAACACAGATATACAGGTTGAATGCATAGACGCTGGAAACTTGCCATTGAATAGCAAGTTTTCATTTAAACCTATATCATATCAGGGGAAAATATATCTTAATAAAGAATTAACATATAACTGTAGTTTAACCCTGACAAATGGATCAACGGTATCTTTTTTTGATGGGTGCGTTAAATACGATTCTCAGATAGTTGCGCATTTTAACGAAATTTACAAGCCAGTTTCCAGCGTAAGAATAAAGACGGCAAGGTTGTGCTCACCACCTCCTTACGTAGGAGATGTTTTCTGCAATAAAAGTGTAAAAGGGCTATTGGTAGCACCTCTTCTAGTAGATGTTAATAATCATCTGGAAGATAGTGATAATGTGCTTCCTATGATTGTTTTCAATGATAATTTTTGTTGTCCTGCCACAATTTGCAGAGAAAACTCAGTATTAAATTTCAAGTATTTGCCGCAATTGATACCGTCGCAACGGGGGGATGAATTCCATGAGGTATTACTGAGCTATGACTCGCTAGTCAGCTTGGATGTGCTAAATAAAGCCTTACCCAAAAAGATATTTACGTCCGAACAAATAAAGTATTTAGCAAAGAACCCAGTCCTCAAACAGGTACGCGAACAGTCTCTATGCTCCAAAGATGTAGAAATATGCCCAATAAAGAGGTGGGCGACAATAAAAAACGCAATGGAGATAGTGTTTCCTATAGAACAGATTCCTTTGCATCAAAGTTATGGGGAGTGGATTCGTTCAATAATTGCGGGAATGGCTACCAATTATAATCACAATGAGCTAGATGGCCTTCATCTTAAGTTAAGTGAATTTT
The DNA here is from genome assembly GCA_030674915.1 of Candidatus Endonucleibacter bathymodioli. Taxonomy (GTDB): domain Bacteria; phylum Pseudomonadota; class Gammaproteobacteria; order Pseudomonadales; family Endozoicomonadaceae; genus Endonucleibacter; species Endonucleibacter bathymodioli. Next base: position 73,485 of record JASXSV010000009.1, on the reverse strand, counting down.
GTAAAAATATTGATTTGAGTGTTCAAGAAGTGTGGTTCTTGAGTCTATACGATAGTAAAAGAGCTAAGGCAAGCCGATATTTTGCCACAAATCAGTCTCTGGAGTTCGATAAGGGCACAGCTACACCCCAAGTAAATAGTAGTATGGTATCGGCTGCGAAAAATCTTTTAAAGTCAGTTTCCTGTCTGCGAAAGAAATATCAGGATATTGTACAATTTATTAATAAACGAATAGAAGAGCTTCGCGTCAATGAAAATGATAAACGAAATATAATAGAGGAGATGAATGAAGCTCAGAGCAGGATTAAGCATGCCTTTGATGAAGGCATCTCTGGTGATTACTGTAAAGTTATAATTAACAATTGCGCAACCTGTGTAACATTATGCCCTAGCGTTATTTCCTTTTGCCGCATGAGAGTCCTTTCTTCACTTGACAATCATTGGCTAAATACACTGAACAAACTTTTTATAAAAAGTGGAATGCTGGCTGTAGAAAATAACAAAACATGGCCGTGTATTTCTACCCGATTTAGCAGTTCCGAAGAAGCAATATTCCTTCAGTATGTCAAATCTATTTTAGAGAATATGCCTGATGGGACTCAAAACAAAAATAAATTAACAGAGGATATAGTTAAAGGTGCAAGTGATTCGGCCATACGGCTTGACAAATTATGGGGGCATACACAGAATGAGCTGAAGACGTTATTTTTTGACGAAGAGACCTTTGATGATGTGAGGCTACTTAATGTCCCAGCATCCTACGTGATAATAGCTGCTTTGCAAAAAAATGCTAAGAAAGCACCTGAAGACGAAAAAGAACTTAACCAACTTTGTTTAAATATAACACAACAGCTGAAGAGAATAAAGTCAGTAGTACCTAGTAGCTACAAACTCCACCCCCAATACTTTCCAGTCAAAATGGAGTACAACAAACTCATCCAAGCAGGGGTCCAGCACCCAGGTTTAGTATTACCAACCTTGCTGGAAAATTCGACCTTATCGTATGTTACTGAGCAGATAGCTCTTGTTACACGAGGGTTATATAAAGATTTCTTGTCATCAGAAGTGAGTGGGGGCTCATTGGGAGATAATTTTATATCCACCTTAGAGTCTATTACCTATGATAGATGCAATGAGTTGAGTCCTAATGATTTTTGTATATTATTAGAACACTTGATAAATATACAGCAAAAAATGAATGACATTTATAATACTTTTAGCCAGGTGAGTGAAAGAGATAGATGCAATATAATGGAAAGATCAGAAAAGTTACGGCAGTTGGAACATCGCTTTATAAAGGCAACGCAAGGAAAAATAACTGTAGGTACTACGAGGATTAATACGTTAAGATATCTTTCTGACATTGTTTCTCATGCTCATCATAGATTATTAGATGACAGTCAGGATGATGATGCAAATGTTTTTATGGCATTTAAACAGTTGGATATAAGGGAAAACGGAGAGAAAATTAAAGATGCCTCATCTGACATAAATATCAAAAAATTGTTGACTGACAAAAAATTGTCTTACGCTTGGTTATTTCTTAAGGCCTGCATAGATGAAATAAAGCGAATTAAAGATGCTCAAAATAGTACAGCGCAATACCTTCCGATAGACCTCCAGTTGCAAACCTATAAGCGTTATGTGCCTTTTTTAGCTCGACTTATTGTACTCGCTCCAAAAACGTTAGTTGAAAAGTCAAAAGATGCAGTAGAGTCACTGATCTGGGGCAAGTTCCAATGGCCTTATGACGCTCAGTCGAAGAGGTTGGTTAGTCATAAAAAGCCAATTAGTAAGTGGAGTGAGCATGAAATAAAGAGCTTTATCAACACATCTGGCTATCTAAAGGTAAATAAAAATTATCACCATTGGTGGCACTTGGGAAGAGAGGAAAAAAGCAATAAAGGTATAGAAACCATCCCTGAGAGTAATAGCATGGTGGTGACTACTGAGATTATTGAGTCAATCCAATTTATAACTGAAATGGTAATAACGTATAGTATACATAAGGCCGAGAGAGAACTCTCTAAGCAGTCTGGTGACCTTTCTGTGGACAGAGCATGCTCTATATTGAAGAGTCTATTGGCTGAAAATGGAGAGATAAAAAAGCGTTATGACGAAGTTATAGATTATAGGAAAAACTATCTTCACAAAAGTGTGGCGGATCATAAAAGAATAGGGAAATCCGGTTCTAAGCTATTAGAGCCCAGTGAAATTATCATGATTGTATTGCAAAAATCTTTATTAGATGATGAAAGTCTATATGAAATACAGAATATCATTGATAAGTCTATACACAATGGTTGGCTGAGAATATCAAAAAATTATTTTCAGATTGAGAATGTTTGTGACTCATCTCATCGCCTGGTTTTAGAGCAGAAGCCTGTAAAAACATCTGCGTATTCATCCTTTTTTCATGCGTATAAGTGGCTTGGGAGTTCTTGGCAGGAAGTTCTTAGTTGTGATTATATGCTTTCAACATTACAACATACTGATGATGAGTTGTCATATCTAATTCAAGGCATGTCACTTCCCATGTTCATCCCAAAGGGAGTTTTAAATGATGACACAAAGGTGTCAAACTTTTGTGTGCCTGTAGAGCTAGAATCATTGCAGGCTAGCGATGATGTGACAAGTGCAATAATTGGTTCTGAGCTTAGAAAACCATTTCCTCCAAAATTATTTGAGTTAGCCGCAAAATTATTTTCAGATAACATTGATAGTACTGGTACACACTTGGCTTATCATATGCTCAACGGTTCTGATAGCCATGCTCCTCACCATCTTGACCAAGAAGTCGAATCTATACAGAAATCAAGTGCACTTAAAAAGCTAAATGAGTTCTATACAGCTTACTGTAAAGATATGAGTGATCCTAATAAACGATGGGAAATAACAGAGAAACTAGACAAGTTATTAGCAAGCTCACAATTATCTGGATGGTGGGATTCAATTCGTAAATACGCGAGAAGTGGTGTTGAAGCCTTGGCTCAATGGGACGTATGGATATTACCTGTTTATATAACCTGGAGTCTTTTAACATCTAAGTCTCTCACGGAAGGCGGTGAAGTTCTTAATAGTGTCATGGATATTAGAGACTTGAGTGCAACCTCAAATAACGACACCTCCATTGAGAACGTTATTCATGCTTTAGAGGCGTGCTCTAGAGATAGCTCAAATGCATCAACAAGCACCCCAGAAAATCAGTCGTTAGTAAGTTATGTCCAGTCAATGCGGGAGCAATCAGAGAAAATACATAAAAAAGCCGCTGGTATGAGTAGTAGATACAATAATAATTTTGGTGCGTCGGAAGGTGGCTGGTATACAGCCAATATTGTGTCATCCGTATTGGCTACAGTCGTTGGTCTAGTGCAAAGTGCCGGCTGGTTTGGAGATCAGTTATCTATAATGGAGAAAACCCTCGCTACGGAAAATATAGGTCTTATTACAGGTATGCTTTCACCTCTATTGGCTGAGCACTACTTAAAAATGGAAGTGGGTGAGCGTCTATATCAGCCAGCTTTTGAGATTTGCGAATGTAGAAACAAAGATGCAGGGCAAGCTGGGTGCCCTATAAAATGCAAACCGAAATGTGAATGCCGATATAAGTGTACAAATCATGATTCAGGATTTGACTACAAAACATGCGGAAACTCGTGCTGTGATGTAATGAATAGATGTCATGACGGCCTTGCCTGTATTCATACATGTCCCGAGACTAGTGTTCATACATGTTTTGGCATGTGTTGTGATCTGGATAAGTCGCCATGCGCAAGAAATGTCTCCCAAGCTACGTCATATTGTTGTTGCTGTTTATGTGCAGGTCCCGGAATGCTGTGTGCGCCTTTAAAAGCGATTGTTGGCAATAACCCCCATAACTACAAGCAAATAGTGAGTGACAGACTGGACGGTGCCTCTGAACGAACCATCGGCACCGCCACCAGAACAGTTCCATATAATACATTTAAGGAATTTTTAAATACTGGTGATAAGCGGAAAGCAGCGATTCTGCTAGGACGAGTGTTCGCACTAACTGTTGACGGTGTAATAGCCGTGGGTGAAATTGCAAAATTTAGTTGCCAGGCTAATGCTTTTGAAAAGCATGAATCTGTTAGTCGAACACTTTCTAAAATATATACAGCTGAAGTTATCAATGAGGCTGATGCAGATGTTTTATCTAAGCTTTACAACTCAGACCGCGCTCTATATCTGCTCTACGGAGAAAAGATTGCAAAAATACCTTTTCGCTCGGTTGATAAAGTGTTAGCTAAATCATCTTGGCTAATAGGCAGTGCAGCTCTTGCATATTCTGTCAGTCAAGTTCCTTACGGCATTATTGGAACTTGTGTTAAGCCCTGTGCAGCGGCCTTTCCAACAAAGCCTATAAAACGCTTGTGGAATATAGTCAGGGGTAAGGAAAGTGATGACACATGGAAAGGTGTTATGCAAAATACACTCAAAACAGGTATTAATTTGAGCGATAGAACGATAAAGGAAAAAGTTCCCGCTGGCACCTCTGTTTATTTTCTTGGAAAATCCCAAAGATTGTCATCCTCCAGGCGTGCGCCGAACATGGGAAATAATACACAAGCGATTCTAGGAAATTTGAAAAACGGCATAACGGGCCCATACAATCGCACATTATTGCAAAGCGGAGATCCTGCAGCCATGACTTTTGCCGGAGCCATAGATGCCGCAGAAGGATTTGTAGTTGATGCTGGCAACTCAGAAAGTAGTGCGCGTAATATGTTAAACATTCCTCCCGCTGCACGAATAGCCGGACGTCATCTCATAGAAGCATGCTGGCATCAGGCGATGAACTGTGTCGACATACCAAAAAGATATACTTTTCTTGCCAAAGAAAAAGTAGGCTTACTAGCGCTAGACGGAGTGACTCAGCACTCGGATTTTATAGCTGCTTACCTAAATAAAAATGATGGTCTTTTACAAGAAGACTGGGTAAAGCTCAAGTCTTTGAAAGGTAATAAAGCCGCTACAAGTCGTGGAAGGGAGCGTTTAGTACACTCGGATTCAGTGGCTCAACCAATCAATACTGATTCCTTTGCTTTTACTAAAAGAAATGCACGCAGTAAGGAGTCTGGTAGTTGTACTCCTGCGGACGTTACTGTCACAATTTCTGATGCTTCTGAAACTATTGAAATACCGAAGTTGAATCATAATCCTTTCTCTCATGGGTTTCATCATGCGTTCCTTGCTCATCAACTTAATATTCGTACAAACGGTATATTACACCCTTCTGTTAAGACGGAACTCGGGGAGTTGGTATCTGAGATAGTGACCACTGACGGGCAAGGGTTAGGGGCAGGTAACTTGGAATTTGGACCACCTCCAGTCACAATGCCATTTACAAAAGGCAAACAGGATCATGGAGTTATAGATGCTTTAGTGACAAAGGCCATGGGTCTTGACCTAAATAAAGCATCCGTAATGAGTTCCCTACTTCCAATATTGATAGGGCTTTCGGAGCATGAAGTAGAGTTTATGGCGTACTATTCCCAACTGCAAGCACCTAGGGTTCTATCAGGGTGTAAATCACATCAAAATTAGATTTCTTTTAAAGTCGGAAAAAACTGGGCACGCAACAAGAGGGTAAAGATCATATAAGTTTGGTTGGTATATCCATATCATTTAAGGTGAGAGCGGTCAGCAACCTCTCACCTTAAGGTGGTATAAGCAAGAGAGTCAATAACAATGCATATCCAAGTGCAAAGGATATATTACTTCAATATTTTTATTGCCTGTTCCTTGATTTTTTTCTGCCAAATGTGAGGCCCAGTGATATGTACCGACTCTCCGGTATGATCTACAGCTACTGTCACAGGCATATCCTCCACTTCAAACTCATAGATAGCCTCCATACCCAGCTCAGGAAACCCAACTACTTTTGCTTTTTTAACAGCCTGTGATACCAAATAGGCAGCACCACCAACGGCAATTAAATAAACTGATTTATTGTCGCGAATAGCTTCAATTCCAGCGGGCCCACGTTCAGCTTTGCCGATCATTCCCATAAGCCCAGCTTTTTCTAGCAGTGGGCGGGTAAATTTATCCATACGGGTGGATGTAGTTGGGCCGGCAGGACCTACGACCTCATCCCTTACCGCATCAACTGGACCAACGTAATAAATAAATCTACCTTGCAAGCTAACTGGTAAGTTTTCACCTTTATCCAGTATATCAATCATCCTTTTATGGGCTGCATCTCGTCCCGTTAAAAGCTTGCCAGACAGTAACACCGTATCGCCCGGTTTCCAGGTTTTGATATCGTCTTCAGTGACCGTATCAAGATTAACCCTGTTGACACTATCGTCGACGTGGAAAGTAACTTCAGGGTAGTCCTCCAGGCTAGGAGGTTTCAGGATGGCCGGACCGCTACCGTCTAGTATAAAATGTATGTGTCGTGTTGCTGCGCAGTTAGGAATCATAGCTACAGGTAAGGAGGCAGCATGGGTTGGATAGTCCTTGATTTTAACATCTAGGACCGTTGTTAAACCGCCGAGCCCTTGGGCGCCAATACCCAAGCTGTTAACCTCATCAAAAATTTCTAGCCTTAGCTCTTCAATGTGGTTTTGCGGACCTCGATCGAAAAGCTCATGTATATCGATAGGGTCCATCAGAGATTCTTTAGCTAATAGCGTTGCTTTTTCTGCTGTGCCACCAATACCAATACCTAGTATACCAGGTGGGCACCAGCCAGCCCCCATAGTTGGTACGGTTCTTTTCACCCAATCAACGATGCTATCGGATGGGTTTAGCATCATCAGCTTAGATTTATTTTCAGATCCTCCACCTTTAGCAGCAATATTTACTTCAAGTTTGTCGCCAGGTACCATGCTGATATGAATAACAGCTGGAGTATTATCTTTAGTATTTGTTCTAGCACCGGCAGGATCCTTTAGAATAGATGCCCGCAAAACATTGTCAGGATTGGTGTATGCTTGACGGACACCCTCATTAATTAACTGATCGATAGTTTTATCTGTTTTAAATTGGGCTTTCATGCCAATTTTCAAAAAAACTGTAACAATGCCTGTGTCTTGGCAGATAGGCCGTTTCCCTATGGCGCACATTCTGGAGTTAGCTAGAATTTGCGACATCGCATCTTTTGCTGCTTTTGACTCCTCTTTTATCCAAGCTTTATGAATAGCCTGGATAAAATCCTGGGGATGATAATAAGAAATAAACTGTAATGCATCGGCCACACTTTGGATAACATCATCTTCTCTAATTACACTCATTTCTTCTTTTCTCAAGTTTTAAATTCTACAAGCCATTTTCTCCCCATTATTTTATGCCATATCCAAAGAAACGGAAGATGCAAATAAACCGTAAGGGACGAAAGTTCCATAAAGAATAACACAAGTAAATGAAACAGCGAACACCCTCACGCCTTGAAGGGGAACGGTGGTATCGTGAATAGCAGGCCCATCAATAAGAATAATAATGTTTTTTATATATTTTACGGGAATACTTGTTTAAAGGGTTTAACGATAACCTGATGGTATACACCTGCTTCAATATAAGGGTCTGTATTCGCCCAAGCTTGAGCTTCATCAATACTGCCAAACTCAGCCAGAACCAAGCTTCCGGAAAAACCAGCCGCTCCAGGATCACTGCTATCAATTGCCGGACAAGGCCCAGCTATAACCAAACGCCCCATAGAGTTCAGTGCCTCTAACCGAGCTAAATGGGCATGGCGGGCTTTTTGTCTAAGAGGTAAACTATGTTCAACATCATCACTGATAATCGCATAGAGCATTTATTCTTTTTCCTCTGTTCGTATATACTTGGATATAGCAAGAAATTGGATAATAACAAAAATAAAAGTCAGTATCAGACTGCCAAACACTTTAAAATCGACCCATATACTATGAAAAGTAAATGCCACGAATAGGTTGGCAGCTCCTAGGCAGAGAAAAAATACTGCCCAGCTGATATTCAGTTTGCTCCAGATCTTATCTGGTAGAGTCATCGCATGGCCAAGCATCCTTTGAATCAGCGGCGTACTACCAATAAACTGACTACCAAGAAAAACGCCAGCAAAGATCCAGTTAACAATAGGGGCTTTCCATTTTAAAAATACTTCATCATGGAATGATAAGGTCAAGCCGCCAAAGGCCATAACCGCCACCAGTGTTATTAGCTGGCTTTTTTCCAGTGTTCTGTTTTTTAAAAATACAATGCCATAAATTAACCCAGATAATAGCATTAGTACCATTGTAGCACTAAAAGGTCCACCAATATCCACTGAGTTACCCCATAAATCCAATGTTCTTGGATCCATTTTATAAACCGTAAAGAAAGCGATCAGGGGAATAAAATCAATAATTTGTTTCATATTAGACCAATAAAAAGAGTATTCTGTATAATAGCTTAAAAAATCATCAAATGGTGATCTTTGATTAAAGAAAACAGTAATGCCAGTTACCATAGGATGTGTGGGTATGCGACAGTTTCACGCTTTCAATGGTAACTGGTATATAACGAGCAGGGATTGACTCCTAATCCGAAGTCTACGCTAAATTATGACATCAAACAATGGATGCAGCTAGGTTAAAAATGTGTTAAATTAGCTCATAAGTGGGTGGTGGTCATTTTGCCTATACTTTGTCACTATTGCTGAGTCTGGAAATTCGTGTTTTGTTTGAAATTATGCATGGTTTTGTGTAGGTATTGTTTTAATAACCTTTTTGTTAACAAATTCTTGGTATGTTCTGAGTCCCATCTTCCTTAAATAAGGCTATCTACGTTGAGTATTATTGATCTCCATAGCCATACTACTGCCTCAGATGGCTCTCTCAGCCCGACACAGTTATATGAAAGGGCTCATCGTAAGAATGTTACTACTTTGGCCATTACAGATCATGATACCCTCGCTGCCTGTAAATATCTTAGCTCTGTGTCTCTTCCTCCAGGACCACGTATTATTCCTGGGATAGAGCTGTCAACTACATGGTCTGGTGTAGAGATTCATGTCATCGGTCTTAACTTTTCTCTAGACAACCCTGATCTGGATAGCATCGTTCAAAAACAAAGTCAGGCGAGGTATCAGCGGTCCTTGCATATTGCTAAACAGTTAGCGCGGCGACTGCCTCTGGGGTACTCTGCTGAAGTAATCTTTGCGGCAGTGCTATTACAAGCAAAAACAACACAGCAAATGGCTTCTGACGGTTTTCATTTACCAGATGAACACATCCAGACAGGACGCCCCCATTTTGCTAAATGGCTTAAAAGTGAAGGTCTGGTTAAAAATGACCAAGAGGCATTCAAAAAATATTTAGGTAATAACGGGTTAGGTAATCTTAGGGCTTTCTGGCCTTCAATGAGCCAAGGCGTTGCCCGTATTCGTGGGGTTGGCGGCAGTGCCGTGCTTGCTCACCCTGGGAGGTACGGTATGACTAGAACCAAACTGAAAGCTCTAATTAGTGACTTTAAGCTGGCTGGGGGGCATGCTCTGGAAATTGTCGGTTGCAACGTACCTTCCAGCCAAATACAGCAGCTTGCCAGCTTTTGCCAAGAGTTTTCACTGAAGGGCTCTCAGGGAAGTGACTTCCACTGTGCTGAGCGCCCATGGGTTGAGCTAGGCCGCTTTGCTGCTATGCCAAAAAATGTTATTCCCATATGGGATGGCTGGTAAAAATAATAACTAATCTACGGAGCCTATACCTATTCCCATTGAGGTTGGGAGTAGGCGTCAATCTCTCACCTCAAAAGATAACAGATAAGCATTTTTATCTTTCATTTCCTGATACATTTTTTATTGCGTATAGAGGTTGAAATGACTTTCAAGGTTATTTCTCAGGCTTCTGATGAGAGCTGGAGTCTTCTGGTTGTTCTGATGATTCTTCTGTGGGGGAGGGAGTTTCATTCAGCGAGGATTCTGTGGGTTCATCCGTCAGGGCTTCTATAGATCTATCTATGGAGGTCTCTATAGTATTATCTATGAGTGTTTTTGACGGTTTTTCTGTGGGTGTATCCAATCTTTCTGGTGATATATTATCCGTGTCAGTATTGGTGCTTTTGTCTTTTTGTTTTTTGATCAAGTCGTGAAAATTTACGGGTAACCCTGCTTCTATTTCATCCAGTTTTGCAAATAAGGTTTCTGCTGATATGTCTTTGCTTTCTTCCTCGGACTCAACGGAATTGGTTTGCTCGCCTTGTTTAATATTGTCTAGTATATCTATCTGGTGTTCTAAGGCGTTAGCAGCTGTCTCCAAATCACGAATTTCTGACAGTGAGGGGAGATCGTTTAGATTTTCCAGATTAAAGTAATCGAGAAAATGACGGGTTGTGGCAAACATGGCTGGTCGCCCCGGAACGTCCCGGTGGCCTACAACACGAATCCACTCTCTTTCTTGAAGCGTTCTTATAATATTACTGCTGACACTGACTCCCCGTACATCTTCAATTTCTCCCCGAGTAATGGGCTGGCGGTAGGCTATCAGTGCTAATGTTTCCAACAGTGCACGGGTATATCTCTGGGGCTTTTCTTCCCAGAGCCGACCCACCCAAGGTGCCAGCGATTGTTTGATCTGGAAGCGAAACCCAGAAGCAACTTGTTTTAGTTCAAATCCACGGTGCTCACATGCTTCGGCAATAAATGTCAGTGCCTTGCTGATTTCATTATTATCTGGGCGTACTTGTTCAGGAAACAATAAAGCCAGCTGATCAATGGTTAATGGTTTGTTGCTAGCCATGATTGCTCCTTCCAAAATAAGATGGAGTTCTGGCCGTTCGAGGTGGTGAAATAGAGGTAGGTTAGAAGTTGCTGACTCAACCGATTCTATGGATTCTTCGGCTTCTTCGAGTTCTATAGATTCCACTGGTTCTATGAGGTCTTCTTTATTCATGATTTTTATGCAACGCGTGCCTTTAAATGGATGGGACAATAAGCATCACTCTGGGTTAATTCTATTAAAGATTCCTTAACTAATTCCATAATGGCCATGAAAGTAACTACAATACCTAATCGTCCTTCTTCAACTCGGTATAGGGCAACAAACGGTGTGAACCTTTCCGCTGATAGTAGTGAAAGAATATCACTCATGCGCTCTCGAACAGATAGAGCTTCTTCTTTTATTGAGTGGTTTTCGAACATATCACCCCGGCCCATGACTTTAGCCATAGCTAGCAATATTTCATTAAGATTGACGTCGGGTTGGGATTTGGTCGGAGCAAAGTCTGGGGCATCTAGGCAAACAGTATGTATGTCTCGCCCTACGCGAGGTAGTGTATCGATATCTTCAGCTGCTTGTTTGAATCGTTCGTATTCTTGGAGGCGACGTATTAGTTCTGCTCGGGGGTCTTCTTCTTCTTCTTCTTCGAGTGTTCCTGAGCGAGGTAGTAGCATGCGAGATTTTATTTCTGTCAGGGTTGCCGCCATCACCAAGTACTCGGCAGCCAACTCAAACTGATTGACGTCCATTAATTCCACGTAATTCATATATTGGATGGTGATTTCAGATACCTTGATATCCAGGATCTCCATATTATTCCGCTTGATTAGATAAAGCAGTAAATCAAGTGGTCCTTCAAAAGCTTCCAGAAATACTTCGAGCGCTTCCGGTGGAATATAAAGATCTAGTGGTAGCTTGGTTAAGGGTACTCCCTTAAGCAACGCTATATGCATCTGTGCGGATTCAGGCTCTGTTACTGCTGGCTGACTTTCCACGATATTCGTGGTATTCATCTATAGTTAAGTCCCATTGCTTCTCGAACTCCCCTAAGGGTGTCGATGGCTTCATCCTGTGCAGCTTCACATCCCTCTGCAATTATATTTTTTATGACATCTGGATTTTTTTCTAGCTCAGTAGCTTCTATTCTAATTGGTTCAAGCTCAGCCTGAATAGCATCAATTAGTGGTTTCTTGCAATCTAGGCAACCAATACTTGCGGTTTGGCAGCCTTTTTGCACCCATTGTTTTCTTTCGCTGTCGGAGTAAGTCTTATGCAGCTGCCATACTGGACATTTCTCAGGGTCTCCTGGGTCGGTGCGGCGCATTCTAGCAGGGTCTGTAGTCATGCGACGTAACTTTGAGTTAATTTCATCCGGAGCATCCCGCAAACTAATAGTATTATTATTGGAGTTTGACATTTTTCGGCCGTCCATGCCAGGAATCCATGAAGAAGATGTTAACAATGCTTGTGGCTCTTGGAGAATAACTTTACCGGTTCCTTCCAGGTAGCCGAAAAGTCGTTCTTTGTCGCCCAAGGTGATATTATTTTGTTCTTTTAATATTGCTCTGGCTGTTTCGAGCGCTTCGGTATTGCCTTGTTCGAGATAGTTTTTGCGTAGCTTACGATAAAGATTTTCTGCTTTCTTTCCCATTTTTCGAATAGCTGTTTCAGCATTTTCTATGAAGCTAGGTTCTCGTCCGTAAAGATGATTAAACCGGCGAGCGACTTCTCTGGTTACTTCTATGTACGCTTCTTTATCTGTACTCACTGGTACGTGGCCAGCACGATAAGCAAGAATGTCAGCGCTCTGTAGCAACGGGTAACCAAGAAAACCATAGGTGTCGTGATCTTTTCCTTGAGTCTTTTCTTGTTGATCTTTAAAGCTGGATGCTCTTTCTAGCCATGGTAAAGGGGTTATCATTGAAAGTAGTAAATGTAATTCTGCGTGTTCAGGTACTCGAGATTGAATGAATAATGTCGCTGTTCCTGGGTTGATACCTGTTGCCAGCCAGTCAATGACCATTCCATACACTTTATCTTCTAGATCGTTTATTTTCTCATGGTTAGTGGTTAGTGAGTGCCAGTCAGCAACGAAGAAAAAGCAATCATATTTATGTTGCAGTTCAATCCAGTTTTTTAATGCTCCATGATAGTGGCCGAGATGCATTCGGCCAGTCGGGCGCATACCTGACAAAACTCGCGACTGGGGGTCTACAGTACTCAAAAGCGTCTCCCTTTATTATTGCACCAATAGTTAGTACTTTTCGTATCTTCTATCGAGTACCTTTGCGCGTATTGTAGTATTTATTATCTGAACGCAAAATTTAGATCTAGGATGATAATAGTTAAAGTCAAAGCTATAGCTATAGCTATAGCACTGCATTGCTTTATATTCTTATTTTTATTTGGCTGGCAATACTCATATTTACAGTTATGAGTCTTAATCAACCTTACAAAATGAGCGTACTCAAGTAATAGATTACGACAGATTTTACTTACAGGGAAGACGTCTGCGAAAATAATGTACGTTATTTTTGTATTTTATGACAGGAAAGCAGAGATATCGCCCTTACCTTTTCTGAGTAAATCAGGCTTATCATTTATCAGACTGACCACGGTGGTTGCTTGCATACCACAGTAGCCACCATCAATAACCAGGTCAAGTTGTGACTCAAGAGTCTGGCGGATATCATATGGATCAAGCATAGGTGCGTCATCGGATGGCAAAATAAGGGTGGTGCTCATCAATGGAGCGTTCAGTTCTGTTAATATGGCTAGGGTAATTGCACAGGCAGGGACCCTAATGCCGATGGTTTTTTGTTTTGGATGCATAAGACGTCTTGGTACTTCATGTGATCCTTTTAGTATAAAGGTAAAAGGTCCTGGGGTGTGGGTCTTTAATAGACGGTATTGACTATTACTTACCAGTGCATAAGTAGCGATTTCAGATAAATCTCTACACACTAGCGTAAAATTATGTTTCTCGGTCAGGTTGCGGATACGTTTTATTCGTGCAAGTGCTTTGCTATTACCTATTAAGCAGCCTAGTGCATAAGCTGAATCTGTAGGGTAAGCTATCACTCCTCCGGACAGAATTATTTCAACGGTTTGGCGTATCAGCCGACGTTGAGGGTTTTTTTGGTGAATCTGAAAAAATTGACTCATGGTATTATTTTTACAGCTCCCGCCTGTCCTGATGCTTGTCATTATCTATTTTGTGAGGTTGCATCAAAAAAGGCATGGTGGGTTAGAGGCAGTTAGTTCAGTATTGTATACTCAAAGCAATTGTAGATACAGATAATAAGGGTACGGAGCGCATTGCGTTTTCAAGTGCTTTAAGTATCTGCCAGAATAAGGTTTTTTGAAATTCAAGTGGTAAACATTATTTATTTACTTGGGTGAGGCATAGTTTCTGAGTCAGAAGGTATACCCTGGCAAACGAGTGAAGCCCCATGAGCCTACAAGTAGGAGGTGAGTGGGGGAGAGAAATCAGCAACCTAACACCTTCAATGGGGAATTGGTATCTAAAAGGAGCTACGTGCTTGCCAGAGCCTGATTCATGAGCCTTGCCAAAAATGAAGCTGTTTATGGATTCGGCGTTATTGTTGAGAATATTCAAAAAGCCGTTAAGTTTTTGGTGTTCTATCTAACTAGGTGTGCCGAAACTCTGTTGTTCTGGATAGGTGTCACAAATCAGTTCGAAACGCTAGGAAAGTTAATAAAATCGATAATCTTATGTTAAGTGCCATGGTAAGATTTGTAATTGCTGACAAAATTGAGACAACTCAATGCCGATGGTGAAAGTAGTTGGTTATGCTGAGGTGTCTCTAAAATAAATATGACTTTATGGGTGATTCGTATTATAGTAAGGCTCGTCATTAACCTAGGTGGTAAGGCTATATTATCATGATGTATATTAAATTAAGTAAAGTGTTTATTGCATTTGCAATTATTTTTCTTTCTGTCGTCAATATAAGTTCTGTCATGGCAGGGGGAGGTGATGATAATTGCGAATGTAACCTGGTAATCAATGAGGAGAATAAGCTCAAGCATATTTATGTTTGTCGTAGTAGTTGTGATTACATTGAGGAAGACTGTTCAGGTGGTGCAAAGCAGTTGTCTGGTTTTTTAGAAGATTTAGCAGAATATTTCGAACATCATCCCAGCGATGAGTCTATCAGATGTAAGATTTCTGCAATGCATAGTAAGATAAAAGAGAAGGTAGAACATGGTGATTCAGAGTTTAGTAAATCAAGATTGACACAAACAATAATTGATATGCAGACAAGCGCCATGGGAAATCAAACCTCGTTAGACATAATACAGTGTGCATTCACGAAGCAAGAGCTTTCCGAAATCATGCACTATTTATATTGTGTAGTAAACTGTTTTTGTGGTGAATACGATAAGAATGCATCTCATCCATGGTTGGTTAACAAGGATGGAAGGTTGTTGGTTGCTTTTAGTAGTGCGCTTATTCGTTGGCATAACGTCTACGGCGAAAAGACTCCTGTAACAAAAGACGAGCGTAAAATTTTTCATTCTATTGTTATCTATCTTTTGCTATCTCAGTATATGGATATTTGTGAGAGATTTATGGGTGATGGTGATAGTAAACATTTAGATACGCACCATGCGTATTTTAAGCTTACTATGAAAGCATTGCAAACTAAATATTCACAGTTGTTAGATGGTGTATATTCACTTCCTGAATATGTAGAAAACCTGCTTAACCCCATTCATATAGATGACTACATTAATTGTGGTAACCTTGTGGGCTTGGGGCGTATTATCGAGGACAAAGCTGGGGAGTTTTGTTTTCCATCGATTGGGTGGAGCGAATCTAAAAAAATGTATTTCGACTTCGTCGTCATGAAACATAAAGATGGAGGAGATGAAATAAAAACCATAGTAATGGGTGGGCTATATGAATTTAATAGCCCTAAAGATAGTATTGGAAAAGACATGGATGCTCTATTAAATACACTAAAGTCACGCCCGTCTCTAAGGTCAGACATAAAAACTGCTTTTAGATATGGCTGGGAGGCAATTGCAAGTCAGTTTCGTCATTTTGGTGATTTATTTCGTACTCTTGTGGATCCAGACACCTATTATTAAATGTGTGAATAGGTTCGAGGCTGATGAAACATCATGGGCCTATTAGTGCAAGTGGTTGGTGGGCGTAGTAAGCAATCCCGCGCATCCAATATATATGGTATAGCCGTGGTGCCATGCTTTGACAAGGCTGGTGTCACATAGCGCTATATCAGAAACGAGAATTACTATGAGTTTTGCCTATTTTCACGGCACTGATTACGGTCAGCAATGTCTGGTTCTTAGGGTTGTTCGCAGAACGATTGATGCTGTAGGTTAAATGTAGCTGCAGTCATGAAGTCACTGATTCATAGAAATACCTTTAGCGTATTCTTTAGTGTAATTTGGAGTCTGCTTTTCAAATATATAGTATCAAAAAAGAATGGAGTTGCATGGGCTTATGTCAGATCTAATACCTCTGCCTAGAGTGTTAATCTTATTGGCTTTACTTTTTTGTTTGAAAACTTTTTTATTTAAATGTAGATAATGAAAGGTTCTGGAATTTTAAGGTGTATAAAAGGAAAAGGAGTAGTGATAAAAAACATAAATGCCTAGAGTGAGAAAATTTTTTGCATATATCTGTGGTGGAATAGTCTCTGTTTATTATTCTATCGTGGGTTTTTTATAATTATATTGGTTCGCCTTTGGTGGTTCAGGGTATAATTATAGAGTGTGTTCTGAGGTGGTATATTAGCTAAACTAATAGTAGGTTATTTTGCGGAGTGAGTAGGAAGCCAGCCTGAATCTTTATTTAAGAGGTGTGGGTATGCATTCCGTTAAGAAGTAGTTGTCGTTTATTTGTTAAAAATAATTCTAAACTGTATGGACTTGTAAAATATTTTTATTACAATGGCGGTTCACGTGCTTAGATTACAAAACGGTATTTTTATGTTAAATATTAAGCTATACAAAGTCCTTGTTGCACTGGGAATGGTTTTTTTTACGACCATAATAATTAGTTCAGTCATGGCAGGTGGGGACGATGATTATTGTCAATGCAATTTAGGAAAAAGTGATGGAAATGCCAGAAATCATATTTATTTTTGCCCACATAGTGATATTTATGATGCAGAGTCATGTTTAGATGGAGAGGTGCAATTGTCTGGCTTTTTAGAACAGTTGACGGAAGATTTGGGTAAAGCTGACTTATATAAAGCTATGGAGAGAAATGAAAAAATAGCTATTCCAGACCAAGCTGCAATAATTGCATTACATACAGATATAAAAGAAAGTATGAGGGGAGACTTATGTATGTCAATCTGTAGTAAGAATATATTTATGAGAGATGTAAATAGCATACGCCAAAAGGTTATGGAGAAGATATCTGTATTAGATATTGAATTATGTCCACTCTCTATGCAAGAGATTTCTGAAATACTATATTTTATACGTTGTGTGGTAAGTCCTTTTAATACGGATGGTGAAAGTATCATAGACGATACTGAAAATAAGATATTGATGGTTTCTTGTAGATATGCGCTTAGTAGATGGTGTCTAATTTACGGAGAAAATGCTCCCAAGACAAAAGAGGAGCGTGTAATTTTCCATTCTATTGTGGTAGCTTTTTGTTTGGTTGCGTATATAGAACAACGTGAATATTATGTAGAAAATAATGTGAATAGAACTGATCCTACTTCTGAATTATCTAATCAATATAACTATTTTTTGAGTATTATGCAATCACTAAAAGATAGATACTCAGGCAGTGTATTAGATGCAAAATATCGAAGTGCAGAAAATGTTAACATGATGCTTAGCTTTATTGAAGTGGATGATTATTACGAAGATAACCTTGATGAGCTGAGGCGCATGGTTTTTGGTAATAGCTCTGGTTTTGTACTACAGTCACGAAGCAGATGTCGCAGAATACTTTTAGATTTCATCGTAATAAAAAGTGGAGGTAGTACAAAAATAAAAACTTTAATAACTCCTGGGTTATATTGGTTAACTAGTTCTATATTGAGTTTTGAATCAGACATAAAGGTTTTGTTAAGTAGCATTCCAGAATCGTCACGATTTTCAGACAGAATAATCTCTATTTTTGAAGCAGTTATTGATTTAGGTATTGGTACAATAGCTTTTATGCGTGGTGCATTTCTTGATTTTGAGGCTCTCCAATGAATGTGTGAGTAGGCGGCAAACAAGCTCAATCCCCATGAGTCTATGATTAGTAGGTGACTGGGGTGAGTGCGAATAGTAAACAATATCACGATTATAAGGGGTATACTGCTCTTAAGTATCAATGGTCTCTTCGTCACGAAGAATAATTCTAAAATATTTATAACTTTATAAAATATTCCATTATAATGGCCGCCACTTACTTAGATAGCAAATGGTATACTTATGTTAAATATTAAGCTAGTCAAAGCTTTTCTTGCATTCGGAATATTCTTTATAACTACTATGCTGTACAGTTCAGTTATGGCAGGGGGAGACGATGATTATTGCCAATGCAATTTAGAAAAAAGTGAGAGGAATGCTAGTAATCATATTTATCTTTGTCCAAGCAATAATATGTATGATAAAGAGTTATGTTTAAATGAAGAAGTGCAACTGTCAGGATTTTTAGAGCAGTTGACGGAAGATTTGGGGAAAGCTGAATTATATGAGGCTATGGAGGCAAATGAAAAAATAGCTACTCCAGACCAAGCTGCAATAATTGCATTACATGCAGATATAAAAGAAAATATGAGGGGAGGCTCATTCATATCAAGCTGTAGTCAGAATATATTTATGAGAGATGTAAATAGTATACGCCAAAAGATTATGGATAAGGCATCTGTGTTAGATATCGAGTCATGTCCACTCTCTACCCAAGAGCTTTCTGAAATAATATATTTCATACGTTGTGTGGTAAGCCCTTTTTGTATGGAGAGTGAAAATATCATAAGCGATACTGAAAATGGGGTACTGATGTTTGCTTGTAGGCATGCGCTTAATAGGTGGTGTAGCTCCTACGGAGGAAAGGCTCCCACAACAAAACAGGAGCGTATAATCTTCCATGCTCTTGTGGTAACTTTTTATTTGGTGTCGTATATAGAAAGACGTGAATATCATATAGTACACAATGCGAATAAAGCGAAGCTGACTTCTGAATTATCTAATCAATATAACTATTTTGTTAGTATTATGTGCATACTAAAAAATAGGTACTCAGACATTTTATTAGATACAAAATATCAAGCTGAAGAAGGTTGTAATATAACGCCTAGCTTGATCGAAGTGGATGATTATTACGAAAATAACCTTGATGAGCTGAGAGACATGGTTTGTGGTAATGGCTATGGCTATGGCTATGTGCAACGGGCAATAAGCAACTCTCGAAGAACATTTTTAGACTTTATTGTAATCAAAGATGGAGAGGATACAAAAATAAGAACTTTAATAACTCCTGGGTTATATTGGTTAACTAGCTCTACATTGAGTTTTGAAAAAGATATAAAGGTTTTGTTAAGTAACATTCCAGAATCATCGACACTTTTAGACAAAATAATATCTTTTTTTAAAATAGGTATTGAGATAAGTATGGTGTTAGGTCTGGTGGTATGGGATGCGCTAATGGATTATATTCGTGGTGATTTTGTTGATTTTGTTGATTTTGAGGTTCATGAGTGAATGTATGAATGTATGAATGTATGAATGTATGAATGTATGAATGTATGAATAGGTGATAAACTAGATAAGCCCCATGAGTCTAAGATTAGTAGGTGATTGGGGTTAGTGAGCATAGTAAACAATATCGTGATTCTAAGGGTATATTGCTCTTAAGTATCAATAGCCTCTTCTTTACTAAGACTATTCTAAAATAAATGTTACTTTATAAAATATTTTAATTATAATAGCCTCTTTACTGGCCTAGATAACAAATTGGTGCGCTTATGTTAAATATCAAACTAATCAAAGTTCTTCTTGAATTCGGAATATTTTTTTTAACTACCATCATGTTCAACCCAGTCATGGCAGGTGGAGACGATGATTACTGTCAATGCAATTTAGAAAAAAGTGAGAGGAATTCTAGTAATCATATTTATCTTTGCCCAAGCAGTAATATGTATGATAAAGAGTTATGTTTAAATGAAGAAGTGCAACTGTCAGGATTTTTAGAACAGTTGACGGAAGATTTGGGGGAAGCTGAATTATATGAGGCTATGGCGACAAATGAAAAAATAGCTACTCCAGACCAAGCTGCAATAATTGCATTACATACAAATATAAAAGAAAATATGAGGGGAGACTTATGCATGTCAATCTGTAGTCAGAATATATTTATGAGATATGTAAATAGCGTACGCCAAATGGTTATGGAGAAGATATCGGTGTTAGATATCGAATTATGTCCTCTGTCGACGCAAGAATTGTCTGAAATAATATATTTTACGTGTTGTGTGGTAAGTCCTTTTAGTATGAGTAGTGAAAATATTAGAGACGATTTCGAATATAAGATACTGATGTTCGCTTGTAAATGTGCACTTGATAGATGGTGTAGCGTCTACGGAAAAAAGGCGCCCACGACAAAACAGGAACGTATAATCTTCCATGCTCTTGTGATAGCTTTTTGTTTGCTTCCGTATGTAGAAAAATGTGAATGTTATGTAGCAAACAATGTAAATAAAATGGATTCTACTTCTAAATTATCTACTCAATATAACTATTTTTTGAGTATAATGCAATCACTAAAAGATAGATACTCAGATAATGTATTAAATACAAGCTATCTAAGGGAAGAAGATGTTAAGATGGTGCATAGCTTCATTGAAATAGATGACTACGAAGATAACCTTGATGAGCTGAGGAACATGGTTTTTGGTAATATATCTGGTTTTATACTACAGTCACGAAGCATCTCTCGCAAAACGTTTTTAGACTTTATTGTAATAAAAGATGGAGAGGATACAAAAATAAGAACTTTAATAACGCCTGGGTTATATTGGTTAGATAGCTCTACAGTGAATTTTGAAAAAGATGTGAAGGTTTTGTTAAGTAGTATTCCTCTAGCGGTACGAATCTCAGATATAATGGCTGTTTTTTTTAAAGCAGGTGTTGAGATTGGTATGGTGATATGTGCTGCGCTAATTGATTTTTTCATGGAGAATGTTATTGATTTTGTGGCTCGCCAGTGAATGTGTGAATAGGATATAAACGAGCTAAGCCCATGAGTTTAGGCTTAGTAGGTGGCTGCGGTGAGTGAGAATAGTAAATAACATCATGCTTCTAAGGGTGGTATATTGCTCTTAAACATCAATGGTCTCTTGACTCTTACTTAGATAACAAAACGGTATATTTATGTTAAATATTTAACTATACAAAGTGCTTCTTGCATTCGGAACATTTTTTTTAACGACCATAATGTTCAACCCAGTCATGGCAGGAGGAGATGATGATTATTGCCAATGCAATTTAGAAAAAAATGAAGGGAATACCGGAAATCATATTTACGTTTGCCCAGACAGTGATCTTTATAATAAAAAGTCATGTTCAGGCGATGAAGTGCAATTGTTAGGTTTTTTGAATGAGTTGGCGCATGGTTTGAACTACATTAATATGCATATACCTAATAATTACAATATAGCTGAGCCAAACCGAGATTCAATCATTGCATTGAATGCAGAGATAAAAGCAAAGATAATGGAAGGATTGTCCATGTCAATCTGCGGTAACAACACATTTATTAGTGAGGTAAGTAGCATGCGCCAAATCGGTATGGATAATATCTCTGAATTAAATATAGAATTCTGTCCATTTACTACGCAAGAACTTTCTGAAATAACACACTTTATACGTTTTGTGGTAAGTCCTTTTGATACTGATAACGAAAGTATCAGGTGCGATCAGGAAAACAATGCGCTGATTGCTTCTTGTAGGTATGCACTTACTCGATGGTGTAGCGTCTACGGAGAAAGGGCTCCTAGGGCAAGATGGGAGCGTGTAATCTTACATTCTCTTGTGGTTGCTTTTTGTCTAGTTTCGTATGTAGAATCACGTGAACATTATTTATTATATGATTTAAAGAATACGGCACTGACTCCTGAATTATCTAATCAATATAATTATTTTGTTAGTATCAGTGAAGTAATACGATGTATGTGTTCAGACAGCGTATTGGGTGATAAATATCAAGATCAAGCATGTTTTAACATGATGCTTAAACACATAAATATGGATGATTATTACGAATCTAAGCTTGATGTGCTGAGCGAAAGTGTTTGTACAAACATCACAGGTTTTTCACTACAGGCAGTAAGCAATATCCGAGGCATATGTTTAGACTTTATTTTAATCAAAAATATAGAGGATATAACAATAAGAACTTTAATAACGCCTGAGTTATATTGGTTAACTAGTTCTAATTCTAGTTTTGAAACAGACATAAAGGCTTTGTTAAGTAAGATACCGGAACGCCAATCCTTACCCGTAAGCAGAATTAAGCATACTTTTAAGACTGGTGTTGGGATGACAGGTTATATCTTTAATTCATTTAGGACTTTAATATTGCGGAAATGATGCATAGGTGGCAAACGAAAGAGGCCACATGAGTCTAGGATTAGAGGGTGACTGTGGGTGAGTGAGAATAGTCAATAATATCCGCTTCTAATAAGAGGTGGATACTGCTCTTAAGCATCAATGGTCTCTTCTTCACGAATAATAATTCTAAAATAAATATAACTTTATAAAACATTACCATGATAATTCCTACTTCACTGACATGGGAAGCAAAATGGTATTTTTGTGTTAGACATTAAACTACTCATAGGTTAGTTCTCCATTCCAAAGTCGATAAGAATGATCCATTTGTCCTGCTAGTTGCATATCATGTGTAACAACAATGAAACTGGTCGTTAATTCTTTGCTTAAAGATGTCATCAGGTCATGAATTTTATTCGCTGTATGGAGATCAAGATTACCTGTTGGCTCATCCATTAGGACCAAATTAGGCTGAGTAACCAAGGCTCTTGCAATAGCAACTCGCTGGCGCTCGCCGCCGGATAACTCAGAAGGCTTATGGTTGGTACGCTTAGATAAACCCACCGCATTTAGCATTTCTTCTGATCGTTGTCCGGCATTTTTTGTCGATACCTCTTTTCGAAGCAATAAGGGCATAGCCACATTTTCACGGGCTGTAAACTCCGGTAAAAGATGATGAAATTGATAAACAAAACCCAAATGCCGATTCCGCATAATATCTTTTTTATGGTCACTAAGCGTCGCAATATCCATGCCGCAAATACTAACACTGCCGGATGTGGGTTCATCCAAACCTGCAAGTAATTGTAATAGCGTACTTTTACCCGAGCCGGAAGCCCCCACAACAGCCACTCGTTCAGATGAGAATATGGAAAAGTTAAGATTACTGAGGACTTTAATCTTTTCAGGGCCTTCATCATACCATTTTGCCAGAGAACGACACTCAAGCACAGGAACATTAATATTACTCATAGCGTAAGGCCACCACAGGCTGGACTCGAGACGCTCTCCAAGCGGGATAAATGGTAGCTAAAAAACTCATTACTAACCCTGATACACTAATAGCGATAACGTCCTGCCACATAAGGTGTGACGGCAAATAGCTAATAAAGTACACATCTGGACTCAGGAAATGGACATCAAAAACACCCTCAATCCAACTAACTATCTCCGGTATATTCAAAGCCGATATTACTCCAAGCAGCACTCCTGCAACCGTACCAGTTATTCCTATTAAAGAACCCTGCACCATAAATATTCCCATAATTGTTCTGGGGCTGGCGCCGAAAGTTCTTAAAATAGCAATATCTCCTTGTTTATCCGTCACAACCATTACAAGAGTAGACACAATATTAAAAGCCGCCACAGCGACAATCAGTATTAATAAAAGTCCTATCATTGTTTTTTCCATTTGAATTGCTTGGAAAAGACGACCGTGGGTGCGTGTCCAGTCTTGTACGTAATAACGGCCAGGTAATTGCATTGCTACATCCCAAGCTAGCTTGGGTGCATCGAACAAATCTTTCATTTTTAAACGAATACCTGAAGCACCCTCAGACACTCGCATTAATCGGGCAGCATCCTTAATATGGATATAGGCCAGATTACTATCAAGATCAGCTCCCACAGCAAAAATGCCGGCAACACGAAAACGTTTTAGACGAGGAAAAATGCCGGCAAGATTAATGTTAGCCTCAGGCAAAACCAAGGCTACCTTATCGCCAATACCAACTCCTAGAGCCTGAGCCAGCAACCCACCAATAACCATATCAAACTCGCCAGGCTTGAGGTCTTCCAAAGCTCCCTGAACCATGTGGTCGTTGAGGATAGAAACATTTTTTTCATAAGCAGGGTCAATGCCGTAAACCATAACCCCCTTTACTTCACCGTTATTAACTAACATACCCTGAGCATCAATAAACGGAGCAACGGCTACTACGCCTGGCACTTCAGGAATGGTTTTTAACATATCTTGCCAGCCGTGCAGCTCCCCTTGGGGCGAGGTAATGGTTGCATGGGCGACCATGCCCAGAATTCGTTGTTTCAATTCACGGTCAAAGCCATTCATGACCGAGAGAACTATTATTAACACACAAACACCCAGCGTTAAACCTAGTATTGAGGTAGCAGAAATAAAGGAAATAAAGTGATTCCTTCTCTTGGCACGGGTATAGCGTAATCCGATAAATAAAGGTATGGGTTTGAACATAGAGTTGTATTCGCCGCTTTTAAGTATGCCCATTACCTTTGTGTGAGGTTGTGGACTTCTCTTACTTCCCTTAGCCGCCTACGACTCTTGGTAGGATCATGGGGCTTAGCTAGTTCGTCTCCACTCACACATTAAATGGCTTTTGATCTCATGTCAGATCAAAGGTTTTGAATATAAAAATAATATTCGGCATTATACCATAAATAATGCCTGTTATAGTAGATAGTAGATAGTAGATAGTAGATAGTAGATAGTAGATAGTAGATAGTAGATAGTAGATTCTATCTGTTTTAACTAGTACCATTGATTATGTTAGTAGGCTACAAACTAGAGAATGCCCGTGAGTCTTAAGGTAGAAGGTGATTGTGGTGAGTGAAAAAAGTTCACAACCTTACACCTTAAAGCTGGGTGAGCTGTGGCAAATAGCCCAGCTACGATGGATACTTCGCTTTCTCTTGAAGTCCTTATCAATAGTAGATGATGTTATTTCTAGTACATCATTCTTTTTCTCCATAGTGCCATTCAACTTAAATTCCCTGAAATTGTTAGAAAAATACAATGTACCCCCTTTACGCAAACGAAGCATGGCTAATTCAATCAACTTACCATGATCTCTTTGTACGTCGAAGTCTTCTTTCATACGTTTAGAATTAGAAAAGGTAGGGGGATCCATAAAGATAAAGTCATACTGACGCTTTTCTGATTCTAGCCATTCCATACAGTTTGCGCGCTCTAGCCTATGTTTTCTATCACTAAGGCCGTTTAAAGATAAGTTTTTACGCCCCCACAGCAGGTAGTTGTTTGACATGTCTACACTGGTAGTGCTAGCGGCACCACCGACACCTGCGTGCACAGAAGCTGTTGCGGTATAGCAAAACAGGTTAAGAAAATCCTTGCCTTCAGCTTCCCGATAAATTCGTTGGCGTATTAACCTATGATCCAAAAATAAGCCCGTATCTAGATAATCTTTAAGGTTAACAAGTAAGTGACAATTACCTTCTTTAACCTCCAGCATCTCGTCTGTTTCTGCTTGCCTACGATATTGATTGGTGCCAGATTGACGCTCACGGCGTTTGCAGACCACATGACTTTGGGGAATGCCCAGTACATTTGCAATTACTAATAGAGTTTCTTGTAGCCGTTGCTGTGCTTTTTCTGGATCAATAGACGAAGGGGCAGAGTATTCCTGTACATGAGCCCAATCCCCATAGATGTCTATAGCACTTGCATACTCAGGCATATCTGCATCATAAAGACGATAACACTCAATACCCTGCTTTCGTGCCCATTTACCCAGCACTCGCAAGTTTTTCGTTAAACGGTTAGCAAGCATCATGGCGCCGGGAGAGCCTAAAAAAACAGGCTTTTGTGTCTCTTTAATGGGCCTGATAGCTTCTGGCTTACGGTCATGAATATCATACAAAAACAGTTTGCACGGTAGCCTGCCGTTAAATAATGAATACTGTTTTCTAGGAGTTAACCCCATGTTACGGCATAGTTCTGGTGATCCGCTGAATATTGCTGCCTGCCAACCCGCACATTGGTTTTTCAGATTTTCGCCTAAATGTCGGTAAAAATAAACCAAGCTATCTTCATTGCCCAACCTTTCACCGTAAGGAGGGTTTGTTACTATTAATCCTTGCTCCATATTGTCGAATGCTAGACTGGTCAATTCCTGTTGTTTTACTGAGACAATGGATTTCACACCGGCTCGCTCAATATTTGCTCGGGCTTGACCAATCACTTTAGGGGCCCCATCATAACCTACAATAGCAGGCAGCTTGCTGGCAAGTCCCGCAGTCCTTCGCTCCTTGGCTTCTGTCAGTACTGTAAGCCAAATTTGCGGTATATGCCCTAACCATTTATCAAAACCATAACGAGTCCTAAGTAGTCCAGGAGCAATATCTGCAGCCATCATTGCTCCTTCAATAAGAAAAGTACCGGAACCACACAAAGGATCAACAAGTGCTTTGCCTTGTTTTGCTATTTCTGGCCAACCTGCTCTTAACAAAATAGCAGCGGCCAAATTTTCTTTCAGGGGAGCCTCTCCAGCTTCCAGACGGTATCCCCTCTGGTGTAAACTCTGACCTGAGAGGTCAATGGAGATGTAAGCGGTTTCATTTCGGGCATGCACATTAACTTTAATATCCGGTTTAGTAACATTAACCGCTGGGCGCCAACCAAAACGATCTCTAAACTGATCAACAATGGCATCCTTTACTACCTGAGCGCCATATAGGCTATGCTGAATGCTTGGCATTATACCCGAAAAATCTACACGGAAACTGTCTAGCTCACCAAAATGATCGCTCCAGTCAATTTTTTGCACACCGTTGTAGAGATTTTCGCGAGTAGAGGCTGTTACTTTATCTAGGCGAAATAATATCCGGCTAGCAAGGCGAGACCATAAACAGGATCGGTAAGCTAGCTCCATGCTACCTTCAAAACTGACGCCAGCCACAGTCTCCTTAATGCTTTCGACCTTAAGTTGAGCTAATTCTTGAGCAAGTAAAGACTCCAACCCCTTGGGACAGCTTGCAAATAAAGAAAAAGAAGTAGAACTCATGTAGTTGTTCCAAATAGAATGATACCTAAGTATATACCGTTACCATTGAAGGTGAAGGTGGGAGTAGGTGATAAATGAGAGAAGCCCCATAAGCCTAAGAGTGGTTGGTAATGAGGAGCGCAGTCACAACCTCATACCTTCAGGGTGTATACTGAGGTTTGCTGCTTAAAAAAGCTTTTCATATGCTCTAATTTTCTCCTCTTTAATTTTATAATCTGGAAGATGCGTATGAACTAATCTCCAAAAGTCTTTAGAGTGATTATGAAAAGTAATGTGAGCTAATTCGTGCACAACTATATACTCAATGAGCTCTAACGGTAGTTTTACAAGCTGATAATTAAAGGAGATGCGGTTGGTCGAGCTACAACTTCCCCATCTTTTTCTTGCATACCTAAAGCTGATATGTGTAGGTTCTACTTTCATGGATGTAGCCCACTTTTCTGCCAGTGGTATAATTTTGTTTATTGCTTCTTGTTTGTAAAATTGTCCAATGGCATTATTCAGTGCCATTGTTGAATATGTTAATGGGGTAGTAATGTTAAATTGTGAATCAGTGAAGTTTATGGTTATTGCCCTAGTTGTTGTACTGTTAATGATATTAACGTGATAGCTGTTTCCCATGTAATATAGTCTTGAGCCATTTGTTATGTTTTTATTTACTGGTATTGATCTGAATAGTTTAAGTTTCTTGTTTATCCATGCAGACTTCTGTTTTACCATTTCTTTTATATCTTTAATAGAGGTGGTATTGTTTGTTTTTATCAATACCCCATCAGCATTAACCGTTATGTAGCTGTTTTTAAGTGATTTCTTTCGCTTAATATTAAATGAAATACGTTCTGTTCCATACTCTATACTATACACGTTCTTGCACCCGTTTATAAATCATGTGTTTTTGTCAAGAAAATACGACTCCGACACACACTTTAATGTGGGAGAGGAAATGAATATGGTTATTCTATTTTACTGTTGTTTTGCTTGTTATCATATCACATATCTTCATCAAGTATCAAAAAAGTACCATTACGATGTGCAATTTTATGATTACTGTTAAAACTGTTTAGATCTTTTTTATCTGATTCAGGCAGCAATTTAAACTCATCAACTAATTTGAATATTGCTAGGCATGTTCCAGTTCTACCTTATCCCACAGTACATGATATTATTATTGATGTAGGTCTGTTTTTATCATGTAAAGATGACAAGTTTTTATTATCATTACGAATAACTTGAATTAAAGAGCGCAGCCTGTTTAATATTTAAATATCTGCCACGTCATGATTTTCTAAATAATTTTTAAATTTGTTATTTATTCTATTCTAATAATTAGCAACCACCTTACCTTCAAACTTGCTAGTTGTGAATGTATCTTATTTAACATCTGATTCGTTACTCATTATAGGCTGTAAGCATATTAAAAGATTACGTTGTAACTCTGTTTTCATAATATATTCCTAAGGAAAGATTTATTATATACTAGGCATCCATAATAACCAAATGTTTGGAAGTTATTTAATAGTTAGATGCTGATAGGTTGTAGTTCTCACACAACCCCAATACTTTTGGTGCTTGATAGCTTCTCATCTCATTATAACAGTCAGAGATGGTCTTATCGTCAATATGGAGATCACAAAATGCTGTCTTATTTAAAATACTGGAAAAGTGATTCACAGTTTGGAATGAATCTTCTAATAATTTGTTTTGTTCATCCTAAGCATTCATGTCACCAGGATTCGATACAGTTCCGTCTTGATCGTGATCATGCTCTTGTTCTTGCTCTTGACTAGACTTGAAAAAATTATAATAGTTATGTGTTTAGTCACACTTTAGCTGAAAAATAAGCCATTACTTCAGCTGTAGTCATTTCTTTTGTTGTATTTGTAAAACAGTAATAACTAGGTCGCATGTCACTAAAATACTGCATATCCATTTCCAATCCTTTCAAGTTTTGGAATAGACCTACTGGAATATTATATTCACCAGATGCTTTAAATTTATAAAACAGATGTGTTCCACATTCGGCACAAAAACCACGAGAGGCCCAAGATGAGGATTCGTACATTTTAACTTTATCTTCACCTTCAATTTTCACTCTAGTACCACACTTGACAGCAAAGAATGAAGAGCCACCCCATGTTCTACAGGATCGGCAATGGCAAACAGTAAACTTAGGGTTAACTTCTTCAGCGATGATTTTTACAGCACCACAAAGGCAGTTGGTTTCAGAGTGATAGATGGGATGACTCCTTGATTGGTAAACATATAATGACTCATTAATAGAATTATAATAGATTGCTCGAATGTTGAGCACAGCGAAACCGAGCCAACTGTTAAAAACCATTATGTAACGGCTTATTACGTGCTTGCTATATTATTATTGCTGTAAAAAGCTTTATTTTAACTAAAGAATATTGTACTGATAATACGATATCACTACATACGTATATTTGTCCTTGTTGCTGAATTCTGCTATGTATATGCTTTGATATTAATCAATAATATAGGTATTTCCCCATGCATGCATTATTGAAAAGCTCAATAGCCTCTTGGCCTTTTGGATCATAATTATCTTTATTGATATTTTCCATTATGGTTTTAATTGGTTCTACTGGAAGAAGTTCTTTAATATCATCTAATTTCATAAACCTTTCATCTCCTGTATTAGTCTTCGCTGTGCACACAAATACTTTAAGTAATTTAACGCAATTTTCAGCAGTGTTGGTGTAATTTTTTAGCCAGCTAGTTACTGTGTCTTTATTTCCCCAGCGGCTCCACGCATGTAAAGAAGATTGTAAATTAGTCTTAGTAATTAATTTTTCTGGGGTTTTGTTTGCCATTGACTCTAATTTGGTTACAAATGCAGTCGTGATTTTGTCTAATTCTGGCTTCTTGAAAATAGTGTTTTCCTTTTTTTCATGAGCGATTATAAGGTAAATCATAAGAATTGCTTGTGAATCTTTAAGGCACTTTAATAGTAACTGGCATCTTTCTTTACTGTTTTCCTTTCTTAGCAGAAAGTCTGTAATGAGTCGTCTGGTCAAGTCCTTACAGCCAATCATAAGGTGATGTGCATCAAAACCTTTATCTAGTATATCACCTATATCAAGAAGAGATTTAATATAAGTGAAATCATTTTTCATCGGGATCTTCTTGGTATATAACCAGAACTGGTCTAGTGCGCTACGGAGTTTGTTACTTTCCTTTAGGGACTTGCTAAATTCCAAAAACTTTGTTGAGTCATCGGTTAGTGATAGCATTTCTTCAAGCTCTGCATGAGAGATATCAGTTTCACAGATTCGGAAGTGGAAGTATTTATCAAAGTTGTCATGGTTATTTATGCCCATAAGACGGTTGCCATTTTTCATGAATAGTCGTTGTAAAATGTTATCAACCTGTTCCTTCTTATCTGCGTTAACTGTTTTTAGAATATCAGCAAATTTTTCTTTGGGGGCGTTATAGTCAACAGGTCTAGTTAAAATATATTTAGAATCCGCTATTTTATTATATACTTCAGGCTCAAATAATCTTAAGCACTCTATTGCTATTAGGTCGACAGGGTCAACTTCAAATGTTTGGTTCTTGGCAAATAAGTTAAAATGAAACGAGAGGGTGGATGTATAGCGATAAACATCCCTCAAATTATTAAAGTAAGCACCTATACCATGTAATAAAATATCAAGCCAGCGATCTTTATCAAACATTTTAGGCGCTGAATTATTTGAATGTGTTATTTTATAAATTTTTTCTGCCAGAACTTCATGGCAACGTTCAGTGTTCAACTTTGGAATATTGAAAGTAACTTGGATTATTTTTTCTAAATAGTTACTGCCAGATTGCTTACCGTCAGTTAATTTTTCTTCGACTAAATCTCTCTGAAAAAGGAGTAGAAACACAATTTTAGGGAATTCAAGATTTGCTTTAACAAGTTGAAATACTAGTCTTACTTCATCAGATGTTAGACGATCTAAGTCGTCTATAATCAGAACTATGGAGGGTGCATCTTCTTTTGATAATGAATCATTTATATCTTTTTTAATGTCACTTAAACTTTTACCTAGGTAATCCCAGCCAAACTTTTTTGGGTGGGGACACTGAGCACAAAACAACCTGCATGCTAGTCTTCGCAGAGATGATAAAGCGCGTACTAATGCTGACCAAATACATGCAGCTTGAGGAAAACAAGAAGTAATGTTTAAAGCCTCGGAATATATTTTAAATAGTATGGAAAGCTCTTGCCCATTTTTATTTTTAGCAATATGTCTTGATATCTCCTTAATGAATAAATTTTGTATCTTATCTGGTCCACCCCATTCCCAAGGTGCGAACTCTATAATGTACGTATTATGTTTATTTGACTTATCTAATTTTTTCAAATATGAGACAGCCATATTTTTAATTGATGATTTTCCTGATCCCCAATCTCCATGTAAAGCTACGACAAGACTGTGCTCTTCACGCCAATGAGAAATAGCAGTAGCCAAATCTGTAGAGAATTCTGACATGCCTAACAAATCTTGTTCAATTGTGTCAATAGGCCTGTCTGATGAAAAATATGTGCTCTTGTTTGTGCTCATATGGTACCTCAGAGAATGGAAAGTTTTTTGGTATAGGAATGGGAACGAACTAATCCAATTATTTTATGACAGTGATTACCTGCCGCCATAAATACTGTCTAGAACCAATTAAACAATACTTACCGATAATCATCTTATAGATATCAGCTTGATTTGACTGCAAGTAGCGGGTATATCATCGAAACCATGTTTATGGTAATAGCCAGAGTAGTAGTTGTGCACATCCACGATAATATTAGGGTTAATAACTTGTTCTTTTAGTGTTTTTCCTAAGAAATGACTTTCAACATAATTGTTCAAGTTGAATCATGTTTTAGTTTTTCATGCATTCATGATGGGTTTTTGGTTAGAAGACAACGAAGGTAAAGGTGCGATAAACTATTATACGTTGTTGATGTAAATAAATCACTAAGTCAGAAAATACTAGTATGCACTTGTTGAGATAAGTGGTTTGTTTAATTAATATTGAAATCTTGTGGTAATTTGAAAGCATTACTGTTATTCAGTTAATAAATGAAATAAAATAATTTCAGACTTGTCCATTTGATGTATTTCGTCTGCTGATGCGGCATTAAGTGTAAAGAAATAAAAGTCTTTTCCAATGGTGTTTCCTAACATTTCATTGAAGTATGCGATTTGGTCATCATGTAGTGGACTATCAATAGGCAGATTTCCACCTTCTATACCATCATCACCAGACCAAGAATGAACATTAAATTTAGCACCATCTTCGGCTGTTCTTTTTTTGCCTGAGCAAAAAAGATCAACTCCACCAGATGCTATATTAGATGTGCTGTCAGCGTGAATTGACAACCCTGCTTTTCTTATCAGTCTGCCAGTTTGCATGTTAATATCATCGTGGATT
The DNA here is from genome assembly GCA_030674915.1 of Candidatus Endonucleibacter bathymodioli. Classification (GTDB taxonomy): domain Bacteria; phylum Pseudomonadota; class Gammaproteobacteria; order Pseudomonadales; family Endozoicomonadaceae; genus Endonucleibacter; species Endonucleibacter bathymodioli. Next base: position 41,019 of record JASXSV010000009.1, on the reverse strand, counting down.
GACCCTCCAATTTTCCCAAGCACAAGTGTTGTTATTTCAGGGTTGTTGACTATCAAGTCGAATATTTGGTTGTAAGTTTTTGTACCTAAATCACCAATGATAAGGAAATGATCATTAATTTTAATTTCTGTATTAAGGTATGCCTTCCCATCAATAATTTCAATTTTACTAGCACCTGAGACTAATACGGACTGCGTTATTTTCATGTTAATATCGTTGGTAGATCCTGCATTTTTCCCTTTTCCTGTGCAGCCGAAAGCTTTAACTATGAATACTGCAGCTTGCTCTATCATAGTTGATTTTTGAGTTTGATGAGTAATATTATTACAGCTATAACCATTTTTAGTGTCAGGTATATTTACTTCCATCTTTTGAAAGTCAGGTATTTCTCCATCCTCCGTAGACATAATAACTAGTGGGTCAGTATCATCTTCTCCAAAGAAGGCTACACCTAAATTTTGATACTCTTCGAATATGCTTGGCCTGAAGAAAAGAGTTCCAGAAAACTCTAAGGTTTTTACTTCTCCATTAATAACTATATTTCCATGTTCATAGTTTGCTTTTTCATCTAAAGAAATGAACTCATTTACTAGGACTTCAGAAGTAATGTTATCACTAGCTCCACACCTAGATGTTACTAATAATACGAAGAATAATGTGGTTATTATTTGTGTAATCATAGATACTCTGTATTTAAAAGTAAGATTGAATGCTGTATATGTTTTTTATTTATCCTTTTTAGTGCGAATTTGTATATAGATATAGATTAACTGTTCAATAACGACAGTGCGTGCTAACTCTTTTGATACATGGGTACTTAATTTTGTGCATATATTATTAAAATTCTATTACCAAAAAGTCTTATAGTAAGAATAGCAATAATAGCAATAATAGCAAGAATAGACAGTAAGATGGATAAAATCAAATTTCCAGATGCATTGATACTTTAAATAATAATGATTTTGGTAGCATATAGTATGCGCTACAGTAGTGGTGGTGGTTTTTTATTTTAAATTATGTCCAACTTTATGAACATGATGAATAGCCACTTTCAATAACTAATGGTGCCAATACCTATTTAGCAAAGCATACGATTATAGCGACTAATATGCCACTCAATATCAAACCTAAAGACAATAATACTTCCCAGGATCTCATAGCATCACGTTGGGAATCTTCAATTCTAAGCAATTGTTCTTGTGCAGAGGCTAAATCCTAGATTTCCACAATAATTAACACACTTACCCGATAAAAACTCAATCGGACTAAAGTAGTTTAAAGATTTTCGTGGCCGTATGTGTATTAAAAATTGAGCCTCATCAATTTTATTGTTCGACACGTCGCCAATCTTCATTTCTTTTGGTAAAAATCTCCGTAGCAGACCATTAGTATTCTCGTTAATTCCACGTTGCCATGAGTGGTATGGCTTAGCAAAGTAGATCTTACAGCCTGCGGGTACGACCTTTTTTTTAGATCCGCCTCAGCACTAGGGCGATAACGTTTACCTTTGCTACCTTTGCGCGGGAGAAGGTGGCTCCATTTTTTTTGATTAGGAGATAAAGAGTATGGTAACCAATCGCCCCCACTATAGTCCGATCGAGATAGTCCGATCGAGTTTTCATCGGTTAAGTGTATTGCTATTGTGGAAATCTAGGGATTGCCGTATCACACCCGTGTTCAATGGGTAGGTAGCTGTTTAAATAAATATATCACCGATAATTGTATTCATATATAACCCCTAAATAATAGTATGGATATTTTTTATTCTTTGTAATATTTTATTCTCTGACTCCGTCAACATATCCGATGCTGTTAATACACCTTCAATAGGTTTAGTAAAATAATTATCACCAAATGTCATAATGAATTCTTCTGAAAAACCCTTGCTGTAAATTAAATTTAATATTTCATCATCGGTCATCAAAGGACCTTCTTGTTGTATGTGATTAATTATGAGCATTAAATGCATTAACTCCAATGACATGATTTGTTCTGGTGTTTCAACAGAAATGGCATGGTCTAAACTTTTTTCTTCATTTATTCTGATACTATCTATTACATTAGCTATAAATTCTGTTGTTCTATAATCATCATCAAGGGCTGAAAAAGTACCATGACGTGGCGCAATTGGATGAGTCCTGTCTAGGCTATCAAGATCTTTTTTAGCTGATTCTGGTAAGATTTTAAACTCATCAACTAATTTCAACATGGATAAACATGTTCCTGTCCTGCCTTCTCCTATATGACAAGATATCATTATTGTTTTAGGTCTGTTCTTAGATGTTGACTTGTTGTTTTTTAGAGTATCCAGTATGATTTCGTAATGTTCAAGTCGTGGATGAGAAAAATCCAGCATCGGTAATGATTTTACTTGTGTAAGACGATGCTGATCATTACCAGTACAGTTTTTTATGAATTCCACCTTTTCTTCCTCGAGATCACGTGGAATCAAAAGTATCATTGTATCAACATTCTGATAGATAAATTCCAATGATTTATTAGATTCTGATGTGTTTTCAGAGTCACAAAAAGAACTTGCGCATCCAATTATATTAACAGAGCCATCCTTCGTTAAAAATGTGCGTTTGTTGTCGAAATCGCATTGATCAAACGATTCAAGAAACTCATCTTGAGTTTTAGGTTGCATTTTTTTATGATAAGATTCTATTAATATTTTTTCTACTTGAGGTTCAAGTGCATCTTTATTTACTAGACCAATATGAGAGGCTGCATCACAGTCATGTTCGCCAATTTTGATGTTTTTATCGGACATCAAAATATCTTTAAAATAGTATAACTTTTCGAATAAGATAGATGGATCGCCTGATATTGATTGTTTCTCAACTATTATATTACAACCAAATTCACTTATTAACATACGCATACCTGCTGTAAGATCAATAATGTCATTATACATAATATTTATTCTGTTTAATGTGCAAAAATAAAGGCACTCAGGAAATTCAGATAGTTTATTACTAAGAAGATCTATTTCACTGAGTGACTTTAGCTGTGTAATTGCTGATGGTAAACTAGTCAAATTGAGAAAGTTTAGATTTAAATTATAGCTATCAGTTTCAAATGCAAGTATAATAGACTCCTGAGCTTTTATCCTATTCTCACCCTCACCAGCTTGTTGAACCCATTCATTTAATTCTCTATAAAAACAAGCAGTTTGTTCCTCAGTAATGTCGTTTTTAATATCTGTTGATGCTTCTTTAGAGTTTATGTTATCAGTCTTTTCATTATAGATGATGTCAGCTATTCTTTGTGCGCATTCCTTTGGATTTTTATCGCGTAAAGATGATAAGTCTGTTTGAGTTTTACGATTGACAGGTATTAAAGCGCATAATCTGTCTATCATTTGAATGTCTGTCATATAATCGGCCTCTAAAGCACGACTCATTTTTTTACTTATTTCACTCGATGGTATAGAAATCTCTTTATTTTTAAATTTCGGTTTTGTGAGTGTGTCTGATTTAACATTTGGCTCTCCACTCATTTTAGACTGTAAACATATTAAAAGATTACTTTGCAACTCTGTTTTCATAATTTTTCCTAATAAAAAATGGGTATGGGATCATAAAACAAAAGCAGGAGGTTATTGTGGAAATCTAGGGTCAGTGTTTATGTTTTTTTTAGTGGTCGGATGTTGATTCAATATTGAACCTCATAAATTTTATTTTTCGGCACGTTGATAATCTTCATTCCCTATGGAAAAATCTTCGTAGCAGGCCATTAGTATTCTCGTTAAAGTCACGGTGCCATGAGAAGTATATCTTGCAGCCTAATGTAACGGTCTTACAGGACTATTGTAAGGTCGTAACATCTTGTGGATAGCGTACCTCCTAAGTTGCCACAATAATCGACATCCTTGGAATTCATTTGATCGTCAGTTGCTCATAGCATGACGTGCTCTCATAACTAACCAGATGACCACATGGGAAGCTCTTACAAACAGCTATCTCTGGCTGAGAGAGACTATAGTGAATCTCTCAGCGCGCTAGTGCTTTCGGCGAGTAGGATTGGTTATTGCACAGCTCCAATAAAACGATATCCCTGAAATAAAACTCAATCGGACAATGGTCGCATAACACATTAAGACACACTACCGTACTTCTATCCATGGTTTAGAATACTTAGGCTGTACAGCTGCTATGGTATGGTGTCTTCTTATATCCATTTTCCATGAAGTAGAGATGTGTTGATTGCTCTTATTTCCAAGGATAATTAGTATATACGACATTGTATTTAAGGATAGTTGTGAGTAAAAGTCAAAGGTAGTGATTTGAGTAAACTTAGTGAAGAATTATAGGCGTTTACAGATAGTCGTTACCATTAAGGTGTGGTTAGGAGGCAAACAAAAGAATCCCAATCTCCTAGAAATAGTAGGTGATTGGGGTGAGTGAGAACAGTCAGCCAGCCCACCTGCAAATAGACCATTTAATCAAGGATGTGGTGTTGTGTATGTGGTACTCAAGGATTTCGAGGCAGATAAATAGTTCTGAGCGTGTAAAAATATTTTTTTCATAGTTTTATTCTGTTGAATTTCTAAGTAAATCAGGGAGTTACCTATTTTTGATGGAGGTAAAACAATGAGTTATTAAAATAATGATCGACGTCACTGCTAGTATTAGATATAAAATATAAGTAGTTTTTTTTAGTAATATACAGTCGCCTATTTAGGTGTTGGTGCTCTGGCTGCTCAAACGCATCGGAGCTGCAAGCGATTGGCTAGTACAAGGAGATACTGTGATGAAAAGTCAAAAAAGAGATAAAACTGATAGGGCTTATACCAAGGGTTATCAAACTGGAGTTTCTGGACGATCAAAGAGTGTCTGTCCGCATGAGAATCCTCTTATTCGACAGTCGTGGCTAACGGGCTGGCGTGAAGGTAGGTGTGATAACTGGGATGGCATGACCGGTGTTTCCGGTGTCCAGCGAATGACTCAACACATTCACCTATAGACTTTCAGAATAATGACCTCAATACCCTTTGGGGTCTAACTATTTATCTATACTCGGCCATTGAGGGTGCCAGAATCTACAAGCAAACAGGCCTATGAGTAGGGCTTAACAACAGATGGTGAATAGGGTGGGAGTGAGAGCAGTCATACGCCTCACTCCTTTAAGGGATTTCCCTCTCATAGGAATAAACACCTTCCGCAGCCTCTCGTATTAGCTGAGACCCCTTGTATACAAAACCAGAATATATCTGTACCAAGCTTGCCCCAGCTTTCATTTTTTCCACCGCAGCTGCCGCACTGTCAATACCACCAACACCAATCACGGGTAGTTTTCCTGACAGCTCATCGGCAAGAATCTTAATGACTTCTGTAGATCGCTCGGACAATGGAGTGCCACTTAATCCTCCTTGCTCCTTCCCATGTTTTAAACCCTTGACAGCATCCCTTGACAGGGTAGTGTTAGTAGCAATAACTCCATCCATGCCATAGGCTGCCAAAATATTCGCAATTTCTACAACTTCTTCATCAGTCATATCTGGTGAAATTTTAACTGCCACTGGCACTTTACGACCATGCTGGCTTTCAAGTAGGGATTGTTCACTTTTTATAGCATTTAACAAATTTTTCAGGGCATCTCCAAATTGCAGCTTTCTTAAATCCGGGGTGTTAGGAGAAGACAGATTGATGGCAATATAACCTGTATAAGGATATGCCTTGCGCAAACAGATAAGATAATCATCTACTGCATTTTCAATTGGCGTATCAAAATTCTTCCCTATATTGATACCAATAACTCCTTGGTAGCTACTCCTGCGCACATTCTTAATGAGGTGGTCAATACCGAGGTTGTTAAATCCCATTCGATTAATTATTGCTTGCTTTTCTACTAATCTGAACATCCTAGGCTTTGGGTTGCCAGGCTGAGCTCTGGGAGTAACAGTGCCCAGCTCAATAAAGCCAAAACCCAAGCGACCCATACCATTAATGCAGTCTGCATTTTTGTCTAGCCCAGCAGCAAGCCCAACAGGGTTGTCAAACACTAGGCCCATAACCTTACGCGGTCTAGAAGGCACGCTTTGGGCTAGTAACTCAATCATACCTAGCCTGTTACCTGCAGCAATCACATCAAGAGCTATGTCGTGAGCTGCTTCTGCAGATAGCCGAAATAATAAGTTCCGGGCAAGCTGGTACATGATACAACCTCAAATCCAAAAAAACTGAAAAAATAATACGAATTAATGTGGGGTATATTATATGAGATGTGCCACTAACACCACAATTATACCAGTTGCCATTGAAGGTTTGGTTAGTCGACAAGCGAGCGAATACCCCATGATCTTCAAATAGTAGGTTATGGGGGTGAGCGAGAACAGTCAATAATCTTACGCCTAGGGGCATGGGTAGATCATGTTATTTAAATATTTAAGAGCCTATCATTTGTGCCGATAATCATTAAATCCAGTAGTTGCAAGTGAATCTCTGAGCTATTTAGCTCGTGTGCAAAACCTCAGCAGGGTCAATTAATAATGTTTATTCCTAAATTTATGCAAAAGCGCCACCATGAAACAATGCGCACCACATCTTCTTCGACTGGGTTGGCTAGGCTTAAAAAAGTAATGACCCCTATTCCAGCATTCCATATGAGAGGAGCCAAGGTAATACAAGGGGTGAAATGCTTTTTTTCAAACATCTATAGTAGGGTGCTTAGAAGAAATACTGTGGCGGATAATCCACCATCAGCTTCGACAATAAATGCCAGGCATTTAGTAAATGTTCAGGGTAATAGCGAACAACCCATTTTAGTATCGGCCATAGTGCCGTCTAGTGAGCTTTCTGTAATAACATCTACAAATGTGACAAAGATGACCAGCAAAGAGATCCTAGAGAAAAGCTGCCAGGATTGGGCTTTAAGCGCACCAGTGGTAGATAAGCTACATATTCAGGACGAGCTGATAAAAGTGGATAGAGAAAAATTTAAAGAGTTATGCGTATTGAGAATGGATAAGTTGAGAGGGTATTTGGCGCCACAATATATAGCATATGCGACTAATTTGCTATTTAGGAATCCTGATCAAGAAAAATTCAAAGAGCTTGAGCAAAAACTTAAAGAATTCGATGCTAATCCAACAGCTTTCATTGATCATATGGAGTCTTTTGAGGATAAACTAAATATTTTTTCTTTAAGGAAGACTCTTGATCTCCATCACTTTAATATTTATAAAGGCTTAAACTTATTTGATGTTAAAAAAAATAGTTTTTCCAATTTAGAAGGGTTAGGCCAGTCTTTAATTAAGGAGCGTAATCTTTTTGAAGCAGGAAACTCATCGAAGACAAGTCGAATAATAACTGCATTTGTTAAACCATTAAAAGTATTTATACAGAAAGGTGAAGAAAAAGGCATTACAAAACACAGCTTGGAACGGAGAGTAGTAGTTGACTGTCAATCAAAAGTTGATGATGTGAACAATGCAATGAATGACTTAAAGGAAGTCGCAAACTCTAACAATATACCTTTGCTGGCATTTAATAATCTATCTAAGGTAGGTGTATGTGGGTTGCTGTATCAAGAGTATCCAGAATGTATTTTAAGTCTTTTGGATGTTAGGCTAGCTGAGCTGGAAGCAGATATAGAGAAAACATTCTCAAGGGTTATGGCTATTCTGCCACAAGCATTGGGGAACAGGAAAATAAAAGCAAAGGAATTTATAGCAACATTGAAAGCCCACTTAAGTACAGTTAAGACTAATACTCCTGAGGCATTCCATTCTTTTTTATCCCAGCTCGAAAAATATGAAACGATATTTGAAAAAATACCTTTTAGAGTAGCATTAACTAGTAAGTTCATTGATTTACCAGGGGCTGAGAAAATAAATATTCTAGAGGTCAAAAGCTCAGGAGGGCTGTTTAATGGTCTGGTCTTAGATGAGCAAAAGAGCATGATGCAAGATGAGCTGATCTTAGATGATGCCTATCAGTCTTTGGTCGAGCGAGAAGAGCATCATGATCGGCTGAAATATACCCCGTTACAGCCAGTAGCCAAACACTTTACTAAAGGTCATGTTCTTCACTTTGTAGGCGAGAACCCAGCGAGAGCACGCGAATTAATAATGCAGTATATAGTTAAGTATCCAGACTTATTAGAAAAGCAGATAGAGCACAGTATCCCAAAACCTACCAAGAAAAAGCTACAGGTATTTTTTGCTAATAAAGAAAATAAATGGGCTGTTAAAGCCCTGCAGAAAGAACTTACAGCTAACCATCTTCTGGGGTCAATAACCTCTCTAGAGCCGGAGCTTCTTTGTGATATAATAATTAGTGATTGTTCTCATCAGTTGATCAAAGAGTATAAACCTAGCGTTGCTCTACAGATGGAAAAGATAATAGCAATCAAAAATAAAGTGATAAATCATGAGGCGCTGTCACACAAACAAGAGTTAGAAGAATTTATTTCTGATCCAAAAAATAACGATCTGAAACACAATATACGTCTACATATTTGCACGCTATATCTAGATGAACTCGCTGAAAGTATAGGCAGCATCAACCCTGAAACCGCAGACCAGAGCACCTTGGTTCGGGCAATAAAGACACGGAAATTATTTGATGATCTTAAGGGAATGGTTGGTGATGACCCTGCTATAGAAAATCGTTTTGCTATCGGTAGTCCTTTGGAAAAGCATTATGTCAAGTTGAAATCATTATTAGCATGGTCATTTATAGTCAGAGAGCAGCAGGCTAAAAAAAAGACTTGGTGCCTGAGAATTCCTGACAAGCAAAATTTCATGGAAGTAATCAGTAAGACTAACTTATTACCAGACACCGAAGCCAAACTGTATAAGGCAACAGCAGATTATGTTGAGAGATTGACTCTATCTCTTGAAGACCCTACCGCTGTTAAAGATGATATTGTTTCCATTCAGCGCGCATGCTATGACCTTTTCTCACTGCAACAAAATAAAGTTTACGAAGATGCATTATGGGTAATGGAAAGCAAACACAAACAAAATACGGATGCTTTCCTCGGTGCTTGCAGCAGCAATAGCTGGAATACTCTATCTATGGATGGGGATTATGTTGAAGGTATTGAGTTATTAAAAGTCATCGATAAACGACAAAAAAAGTTAGTACATGTGAAGCCAGATAAAGGGTTGCTATTCGCGCCACTAACTTCTGCTGCCGACATTATTGGTGCTCCTACTACACTGAAAGAAAAGATAGTAGATTTAGAGCACAAAAATTTGCTTTTGACTATCGGTTACAATTACAAAGATGAACTTAAAAAAAACGTCATAAAACGTTTTGTTGATATACCAGGGTGCTTACGTTTTTGGGATAGGTCTGAACAACCTATCAATGTTTTAAGCTCTAGTAATGACAGTACAGTTAGCCATGAGCAAATACAAGCCCAAGGAGAGGCCTCTACCTCCTGCCTAGAACGAGTATTAGGCCACGTGGAAACTTATCAAAAAGCAGCTAACTGTCATCCAAAATTTAGAGAAATGTGCAGTAATTCCATATCACTATCTTTGATAAGCCTTCGTCTAGCTGGTCTTCCTATTCCCGCAACTCTGGAGACTATGATTCATGGTTGTAGTGGCTTTTTAGCTGTATCATTTGCGGCTTACCCTAAGCAGCTGACAGTAAATGAGTTTAATGCTTTTTCTGAAGGTGAAAAGCAGGCCTTCAGGGATATTCAATTCTTAACTGACTCATCGTCAATGCTAATGCTACCAGTGCTGGGAACTTGTGCGATAAAAGATGCTGTTTTCGGTAGATTAGCAGGTGGTAATTTACAGGCAGGGGTGACCTCTTGGACCATACAGCAAATATTCAACCTAGTACCTGCTGATCAGGTTCAGGCAGTTTATGCTAAAGTGACAGGGTTGTTACCAGTCTCATCTTCGCCATTTGCCTTTATAACCGGAATGTTTGGAAATGTTTCAAAGCTAAACAAAGGTAAAGTAGTCTTGTATTTAGCCAGTAGCAAAAAATGGGCTGCTACAATAGTTGCATCAGTAGTATTTAGGTACAAAGAGATTGTCAGGACCTGGGCAAGTAGACATGATGATGGCTGGCAACCGTTCATGCTAGAGGTTGGAAAAGTGTTAACTATAGCTGCCTGCTCTCTCGCTATGGTTGTGTTGAGTACAGGAATAACAGCTTTAACCTCTGGAGCAGTACTGCCTCTACTTTTTATGGTGCCACAAATGTTTCTGACGGTTTGGGGTTTGTGTGAAACAATGGGTACCATAGAGTATTATGGAGGATGGTTAGCTACACTCAATATTGCGCAAAGATATCTACAAGGAACAGGTGCTGTTAATGAAGGAATTATGAAACGAGCATGCTTGGAAAGTACTAAAAATATCATGAGTAATCTGATGGAATCCAGTTGCTATAAAGATTACGAAGAACAAGAGATTCTTAGGGAGTATTACGGAGTATATAGTGCCCAATACTATGAGCACAAAAAAGAGCAGTTTAATAATGAGGCAGATTTTACTAAATGGAAAGCACTCCATGATAAGGCGGTTGATACCTGGCTTCACTCTCAGAGAAAAGGAATATCACAGCAAGAAAAATATCTGTCTAGCAATATTAAGGCGTTTGGATTTATTAATGAAGAATTAAAAGCCTTCGACAAGGATAGTAATAATAAAGAAAATGTTGATAGGATTAATAAAACTTTGGCCAAGTTAGGTCTACAGTTACGAGCAAATACAGTAAATATACTAGAGCTCCTGTTGTTTTTCAAAGGTGAAATTCAGAGTCATCTTGCTTTATTTTTTAATATTGACGAACTTCCTGAAGAAAGTGAAGTTATCAAGCTATTATTAACTCAGCGCATGAAAGAGGCATATATTGGCGGACAAATAAAAACAGATGCACTTGAGCAGTCAGGCAGTTCGAATAAGTTTGAAGAAAAAGCTAGGAAGCACTTTCTAAAGAGAATAGAAAGCAACGTGGTTATTAGTCTTGATCAAAAAATAAAAGATCTTATTGCACATACGGTATTTAAAATATTCTCAAGGTCTAAGGGCGAGAGCCTCAACTCTTCCGATGCACGTCAACATGTACAACTACAGTTTGAGAGAGCGGCCATAGATCATAATAACTTTGCAGCCGCAAGGTTATCAAAGCCTGACGAACTTTTCAGCAATAAATGTTCCTATGCCACTAGTGATGACAATGACAATGACGATAACGACGAGTTCTTCGATGCTATAAGTTGATTATAACTTACCAGAATAACTGACACACTCGTTATTATCCCCGTTACCATTGAGGGTGTGAGTAGTCAACAACCTCACACTTTTAGGGGGAGTGGTATAGGTACTCATTGTGCTTGAATATACTTGCAGGGGTGTGTACCAACACCAATCATAAGGTTAACCGTCTACCATTGACTGATTAGCATGTATTGTGGTTTGAACTAAATCTAAGAGTTCTCTGTTAGCAACAGTAAACATGGCCAGCTCAGGTTCTTCTACGCTACGTATCTCGCTCAGCATACTTTGCCAGCGAGCTATCAGCGTCCGATGTGACATCATCCAATCATCCAGCTGCTTTTCGAGGTTTTCTTCAGGGTCAGGTATGTTCAGTAATGCTACCGTTAACTCCCGTTGCTGCCATGCAGCCTCATCTCGCACACTATCCGTTGCAAGAGACTGCCAATGGTTGGTGGCATCAAAGGCGCTTAGCTCATTGTTGTACCATTCCAGCTCAAGACGCTGCCCCAATGCAAAATAGGTTCTGGCCACTTTTTCCAGAGATTTACCAGTTTGATCAGAGGCCTGGATCACAGGAAGGGCGTTGAGCAAGTAACGGTCACCAACGACCAGTACAGCCAATTCTTCAGGTACCTGACTGTCAATCATTTTCTTTACGTTGCTGGAAAAGATCTTCTTTTCATTTTTTCCAAGATAGTCCGCAAAACAGGCAATAAAACTTTGTACTCTTGGGCAGTAGTGGGAAATACATTCCAAAGTTACTAGCTCCTGCCGCTTAACTCTCAGGAACCAGCGGCTTGCTCTTCTAGTCAATCGCACTAGTGCAGCCATTATCTGAACTTGTAATTCACTGGTTATCTTATTATCCAGCGCTTCAACTTGCTCCCAGTATTGTTGAATATAAAAGACATCTCTACTTATTAGAAATGCTCTGACAATCTCCGCAGTAGTTCCTCCCGTGGTCTGATGCATACGGCGAACATAGGTAATACCCATCATGTCAATTAACCGGTTAGCAATTTGTGTTGAAGTGATTTCACTACGCAGTCTATGGTTGGCAACTTGAGAACTAAAACGATCTACCAGTACTTTCGGAAATGCAGTATTTAGTTCTTGAATCATATATGGGTCGGACATAATATCAGACTTAATTAAAGCTTCTTTTAAATCAGATTTACTATATGAAACCAGCAAAGCCAATTCTGGGCGTGTGAAAACGTGTCCTGCTGCCACCCGTGCTGCTAATTCTTCAGGATTAGGCAAAAACTCAATTGCTCGATCCAGTTTACCATTCTCCTCCAAATATTCCATAAAACGGCGATACTCTTCCATCTTATTGTGGACATCAGATGCTGCCAAAGAAATAGCCTGGGTTTGACGATAATTGTTAGTCAGCACTAATTTTGCTACATCTTCAGTCATCATTTCTAGCAAAGAATTTCGTTGTTTAATGGTCATATCACCATTGCTAACAATCTCATTGAGAAGTATTTTTATATTCACCTCATGGTCTGAACAATCAACACCTCCAGAGTTATCAATAAAGTCTGTGTTAATTGCTCCGCCTTGTAGAGCATACTCAATTCGACCTAGTTGTGTTAGGCCAAGATTGCCTCCTTCACAAACTACTCTTGCTCTTAGCTCACAACCATTTATACGCAGAGGGTCACTGGCTTTGTCACCGACATCAGCATTGCTTTCGCTGACAGCTTTAATGTAGGTCCCTATGCCTCCATTCCAGAGCAGATCAACCTGTGCCCGAAGCAAAGCACGAATCATTTCATTTGGCGTTAAGCGATTAGACTGTATTTTAAACCTTTCTTTCATCTCAGTTGAAATGGGAATGGACTTTGCGCTACGGGGAAAAACCCCGCCACCTGGTGAAATAACTGAAGTATCGTAAGTTTCCCAGCTTGAGCGGGGTAGATCAAACAATCGCTTTCTTTCAATATAGCTAGTAGCGGGATCCGGATTAGGGTCAATAAAAATATGAATGTGGTTAAATGCTCCAATTAAGGCAATAGACTCGGACAATAAAGTACCGTTGCCAAACACATCACCAGCCATGTCCCCTATGCCAATCACAGATATTTTGTCTGACTGAGCATTAATACCTTTTTCACGGAAGTGTCGTTGTACAGATACCCAGGCTCCTTTTGCAGTAATACCCATCTTTTTATGGTCATATCCTACGCTCCCACCAGAAGCAAAAGCATCACCAAGCCAAAAGTTATATTCTTCAGCAATATTGTTTGCAATATCAGAGAAAGTGGCTGTGCCTTTGTCGGCTGCGACAACTAAATAGATATCATCATCATCATAGGAAATAACGTTTTTAGGATGAATGACAGAACCATCCACAAGATTATCAGTGACATCAAGCAGTGCCCGAATAAAATTTTTGTAGCAAGCCGTACCCTCAGTATGAATCGTTTCACGGTCATCTCCTGGGGATAACAGCTTAGGCACAAAGCCACCTTTGGCGCCAACCGGAACAATTAGGGCATTTTTCACTTGTTGAGCTTTGACTAGGCCCAATATTTCTGTCCTAAAATCTTCAATCCGGTCAGACCAGCGCAATCCTCCTCTGGCGACTTTACCACCACGTAGGTGCACGCCCTCAAACCTTGGGGAGTAAACAAATATTTCATACAATGGTACAGGTTTAGGGATGCCTTCAATGTCTCTAGCTGATAGTTTAATGGCAATATAAGGCTTATATTCACCGTTGTCGTTCAGCTGATAAAAACTAGTTCTCAAAATAGCTGATATAATGCTTTGTATTTTACGTAGAATAAAATCTTGACTCAGTATAGAAACATCGTCCAAAGCTTCCAGAATAGATTTTTTAATATGTTGTTGCATTGCCAGTCTTTCAGCTTTTGAGAGCCCCAAATCAGGGTTGAAACGTGTATCAAACAATGCCACCAACATTTTGGTAATGGTTATATTGCTGTTTAAGGTAGATGCAATATAACCTTGACTAAATCCAACCTTTATTTGCTTCAAATAGCGTGCACAGGTTCTGAGCATGCTCACTTTCCGCCAATCCAGACCAGCAGCTAATACCAAGCGATTAAATCGGTCACTTTCGGCTAGGCCAAACCATATTTTTTCAAATGATTCTCGAAAGACAGGCAGAGTTTTTTGAATGTCAACATTTTGATTGTCGCCAAGACTCAAAAGAAAGTCGTGCACCCAGATGACTTCGCCACTATTTCTGTGAATGAGATAGGGGGTTTCACCCAGTACTCTCAATCCTAAGTTCTCGATGATGGGAATCTGGTCTGCGAGAGGCAAAGGCTCAACTAGGTGGTACAATTTAAAATGGATCACACTCGGGTCATCATCCAGTTCCCGGTAGAAGCCCATAGAAATAGGCATTTCCATATTGATTTTTTCAAAGTGACTTACATCTTCGGCCGCCGACTGGGGAGTAAATCCTTCTCTGTACCCAGCGCTAAAGCCATTGCCATAAATAGATATCAGCCTGTTGCCTTTCGCTTCACCGTATAATTCCAAAATAATACTAGAAAATTCATCCTCCCAAGTCGATGCAGCCTGAGCTATTTCTTCGTTTATGCTATTTCGGTTATACTCAATTCTGCCCTTTAGTTTGAGGATGAAGTGTACCCGAGCCAGTACCGACTCAGAGAAATAAGTTGTAAATTCGGAATCAACCGCCTGCAGTCTGTGCCAAAGAATTTTTTCTACACGGATACGAAAACTGGTGCTGTACATTTCCCTAGGCACGAATAGCAAAACTGAGCAAAACGGTCCAGATGCATCTTGACGAATAAAGATTTTGACCTGTTTTCTTTCTTGAATACGCAAAATAGCCATGACAGTTTCATAAAGCGTTACTTCATCTGTCTGAAATAGCTCGTTCCGGGGAAATATCTCCAGAATTTGGCGAAGTTCTTTGCCGTGATGACTTTTATCGTCTAGGTTTGCCCTTTGTAAAATAGCCTTGATTTTATTCCTGATATAAGGTATCTGACTGGGACTCTCCCGATAAACTGGCGATGTATATAATCCGACAATGCGACTCTCTAATATGACGTTTCCTGTTGCATCAAACTGTCTAATAGCAATGAAGTCGGGATAAGCCGGCCTATGAACGTTAGAGCGCACTGCGGCCTTGGAAAATGACAAACAGTTTTTATGTTCTGAAAAATCTTTTGCTATATCAGGTTCAAGATTCTCTTGACCCAGCGATCCTAGATGCTTTGGCCTCAATAGTCCTAGCAAGCTATCACTGGATTTTACCACTACTCGCTTGTTGCCCTTGTTAACCTCATGCAACTCTTCAAATCCCAGAAACGTAAAACGGTTTGATAATAGCCAGTTGAGAAAACTTTGAACTTCTGTTTCTCCAGCCTTCTTTATAGCCTGCATCACTGTTGAGACTTTTGCGACCATGGCCTGATAATCATCAACAACCGTAACAGTATCTGCAAGAACAGCTATAAGCTGTTCTTGCAAGATAGCTAGTTCATCGTTATTTTCAATACGATCAATTTCAATGTGAAGAAAGGCTTCTTTAGAGGATAGAGCCAGGTCTTTAGTATTAAGAGTTCTTTTATTGTCAGCGTTTCTTGGGCATAGCAAAGTGCCATTTCTGACCAGATGAATGGCTGTCTGGTAATCGTGGAGCTTCATCCGCACAGAGTCAACAAGAAAAGGAATATCTCTGTGAAGAATGCGAACAATCGAATGAGTCGAGTGCCAGCCATGTAATGAGTGGTTTGGGTTGAAAACTTCTATTTTTGGTTGTTTGAGATCATGGTGTTCCATAAACTTCCAAAACGACAAAGTAGAACCCAGTAGCTCCCGTCTGTCACCACCTAATAAATCCTTGCGCGAGTCCATGGCGTAAAAGAGATAAATAAAACTTCTGATGCTCTCAGTTTCTTCCGGTTTGATCTGATCAGTCAGCTCACCCAGTAACCTGTCAAGGGTCTCTTTACGTTCCGTTGTCTCTAAATGTCCCATAATACTTCTCCATGCAAGCAAAACCGGTATGCATTATTAAAATTTGTGCGCTACAGTAGTCACCATAACAGTGGTTTCACTTTTTGGACGTCTATCTGTACTTTAATTACTTTTGGTCTATCTTAAGTGATTCATCTCTAGGTAGATATTCTAAAAGCACTGATAATTTAGGCTAGGGAGGCTTCGTTCATGTGCCTCCTAACCTACACCTCTATTGGCAGCTGATGTAGCTGTCGTCTATCCAGCATAGCAGGGATGTTAAAAACACAGATAAAAACACAGATATAGTATAATAATCTGGGCAGAAATACCTAATAGAATCTAATGGGGCCTGCCAATAAACCAATAGCTATGCGATGAGTCAGTCTTTCTACATACTTATGAGAGATAATATGAAATGGAAGCTGCTATTGGCAGGTAGTCAATATCAACTACTGATACCGACAGCGATGTAAGTAATGATGTATGCTCTCGCCTTTAATAGTATTGGAATGCAACCTCATCATAACTCAACAAAGTAGATCAATATTTTGGTGAAATATAGGCATGCAAAAATCCTTTACAATACGGTCCAAACTCTTCGTACAAACCACTTACCTATATGTGTTATGCGGTGGTCTCGGTGTGACACATAAAAAATATTATTTATTATTCTCTTTTATGGTTAACTAAACGAGCGGACCACTTTATTATCTATTGTCAGCAGAACGTAAATTCAAATAGAAAGTTGTAGTATTTCTGTTAACTAGACTATTTTTATAGTCAGAGTGATTTATTAATACGCACAGGGACTTTCCTTGTAATGTGGTCCATGGGCTTCCGAGGTGAGAGGTGTGATCCTAATGTTTGGAAACACCTTAAACTGGGCAGGATGCAAAATGCAAAACAATACTGATGATATTTTATGTCTAATAATCTTAATACGCTGAGCTACCTTAAAGACTACCTGTCCGCCTGTGTAATTGGGCAGGAACATTTGGTCAACCGTCTGCTTATCGCACTTCTTGGTGATGGCCATCTTTTGGTAGAAGGTGCCCCTGGGCTTGCCAAGACTCGTGCTATTAAAGCTTTGGCTGACGGCCTTGATGGCAACTTCCATCGGATTCAATTTACTCCGGACCTTCTACCTGCTGATGTAACAGGAACCGATATTTATATTCCTGAAGATAGTAGTTTCCGATTTCAGCCGGGTCCGATATTTCACAATCTAGTGCTTGCTGATGAAATAAACCGGGCTCCAGCCAAAGTACAGTCAGCCTTGCTAGAGGCTATGGCAGAAAGGCAGGTCAGCGTTGGCCGAAAAACTTACCCGTTGCCCAAAATTTTTATGGTAATGGCAACTCAAAATCCCATTGAGCAGGAAGGAACCTACCCTCTTCCGGAGGCGCAGCTTGATCGTTTTCTAATGCATGTTCGGCTTGATTATCCCTCCGTAAGTGCGGAAAAGAAAATTCTACAGCTGGCTCGAGGCGAAGCCATGAAGAAAGCAGCTGCAGTCATGAGTGAGCTTGTTACACAGGCACAAATTTTAGAGGCAAGGCAAGAGGTATTGGCCGCTCATATGGATCCAGTGGTTGAAGAATATATAGTACAATTGATCAATGCTACGCGACACCCAGCGTCTTATCATTCAAAGCTGGCTAACTGGATTGAATATGGGGCAAGCCCTAGGGGTACGATTTCACTGGATCGTTGTGCACGCGCTCATGCTTGGCTTCATGGAAGAAATTATGTCAATCCTGACGATGTGCAAGCTATTGCCCATGATGTGCTACGACACCGATTGATCTTATCCTTTGAAGCAGAGTCAGAGGATAAAAATGCCGATCAGATTATCGATCTGTTACTTCAAATTGTACCAGTAGCATAACGAAAGCAGGGGGCTGAATAATGAACGGTATCTATTCTGAGTTGAAAGAATTAATTCAGCTGCGCTTGAAGGCTCGGAAGCTTAATATATTCCGAAATACTGTTCCCAAAAGTCAGCTAGCAGGAGGCTCGCTTTCTTCTTATAAAGGACGCGGTATCGATTTTGATGAAGTCCGTGCTTATCAGCCCGGAGATGATATCCGTACCATCGACTGGCGGGTGACGGCTCGTCGATCGAAGCCCCATACTAAAGTTTTTCGAGAGGAAAGAGAACGTCCTGTTTTAATAATACTTGATCAAAGTCATTCGTTGTTTTTTGGTAGTCAACTAAATTTCAAGTCCGTTACGGCTTGCGAAATTGCAGCTATGCTATCTTGGGCTACATTGTACCATGGCGACCGAATTGGAGGGGTTATATTTAATGAAAAGAGTCTCTGTAATATTCGGCCAAAGCACTCAAAAACGGCACTGATCCATTTTTTACAGAAGGCAGAAGAGCTTAACAATCAATTACATCTGTCAGCAGCACCATCTCAGGCTCCGACAGGCTACTTTTCTAAGGCCTTGCGCCATGCGCGCAGGGTGGCTCATCCTGGTACTCAAATATTTATTATTAGTGACTTTAAAGATCTGAATGATGATGCTACACAGTTGATGGCCCAGCTCAGACGGCACTGTGAAATTATCGCTTTCCAAATCTCTGACCCCTTAGAGCAGGAGCTACCAAAGCCAGACACCTATGTCGTTACCAATGGTGTTCATCGTTACACCCTTGATAGCCGCAAGCGTAATCATCGCCAACAGTTCAGAGATTACCAGCAGGCCCAGACAAAGAAGATTCAAAGACGACTGAGGGAGTATCGAATACCTTTAACACAGATCTCATCTGGTAAGGAAACAGTCCCTCAGCTTTTACTTCGGTTTTCTGCAAAGCGACCGTCATCACATCTGGGAAGCTTAAAAAGTGAGATCTAGACACTATATAGCAAGAGTCGCAGATGCGAATCCTGAAAATAAAGATAGATCGTGTGTGGAATTCGTAAAGTTAAAGTGCAGATATCAATGGTGGAGGCGTTAATCAGTGGATCAGCAGACATTTTTGGAACAGCTTCGACCAAATCAGCTTCCTGATGCTATTGGCTATTGGCCTCCGGCAGCAGGCTGGTGGTTTGTTGCAGGTAGCCTGATGGCTATCATTCTGCTGGTCTTAATGGTTATTGTCAACCATCGTCGTAAGAATCGTTACCGCAGAACTGGTCTCAAACAGGCCAAGCGAGTTTTCCATAATTACACTAATCACGGCAATAACCGGTTATTTGCTCATGACTGTAACCGTCTTCTTAAAAAAGTAGCGTTACATATATTTCCTCGCCAGGATATTGCTAGCCTTAACGGCAAAGAGTGGCTGGACTTTTTATATCGATCATCTGGTAATGAGGAGTTTAAAAGCGTAACCGCTGAGGCTTTAGGTGCAAACCGCTTTAAGCCTGATCAAGAACCGGATGTAACTCAACTCCACCCACTAACAATAAGCTGGATAAAGAAACACCATGCTTGAACTGGAATGGCCCTGGGTATTTTTAGCAATCCCTGCTCCTCTGCTGATATACAAATTAATACCGCCAGCCGCTAAAATTAACGAGCAGGCATTGCGTATTCCTTTTTACCGTGAGCTGGTTAATACCACCTCGGCCTGCGTACTTAATGATAGTCGCAGCAGTCGCAAAATATTGTTCACTCTTTGGTCTATGTGGTTGCTATTATTGCTGACTGCTAGTCAACCAAAATGGCTTGGAGAGCCAGTTCAACTGAAAGGATCAGGTCGTGATCTCATGTTGGCTGTTGATCTCTCTGGCAGTATGGAAATCAGAGACATGGCGGTCAATAATCAGGAGGTTGACCGGCTATCGGCGACAAAATGGGTGCTCTCGGATTTTATTGAACGTCGTAACGGAGATCGTATAGGGCTTATTCTCTTTGGTAGTCAGGCCTATTTACAAACCCCCCTAACGTTTGACCGTAAAACTGTACAAACATTAATGGATGAAGCCGACATTGGTATGGCCGGAAATAAAACTGCCATTGGGGATGCGATAGGTCTTGCGGTTAAGCATCTTCGTACTCGGCCAGAAGATAGTAGAGTATTAATATTACTCACCGATGGCGCCAACACTGCTGGGCAGATTACTCCGATACAGGCAGCCAAGTTAGCTCAAGAGGAGCAGATCAAGATATACTCCATTGGCATAGGTGCGGAAGAGATGGTACAGCCGGGTCTGTTTGGTTCATCAATTGGAGCCAGAACAGTTAACCCATCCGCAGACCTTGATGAAAAAACCTTGAGGGAAATAGCTACTCTAACAAAGGGGAAATATTTTAGAGCTAGAGATACTAGCGAACTTGATAAAATTTATAAACTCCTTGATAAACTCGAACCTGTAGATCAAGAAGAAGAGGTTTTCCGTCCAGAGCAATCACTTTATCCATGGCCTCTGGCGCTGGCCTTGATAATCAGTTTGCTAATGGCATTCATTCATGTGTTACCTGTTGTTAGCTATTCTAGTCGGAGGCTCTCATGATCATGATGTTGTGGGATAATTTTCATTTCCTCCGTCCCTTGTGGCTAACCATGATTGTCCCAGCCATAATATTGGTTATATTGCTTAGACAAAAGATACTGCAAAAAAACAATTGGAAAAATATTATAGCTCCACATCTGCTACCTCATCTGTTGGAAAAAGGTAGCAAACACAATCGCCCGTCTTTGTATTGGTTGATGGCTAGCTGGATTATAGCCTGTATTGCTTTATCTGGACCAACATGGGAAAAGATACCAGTACCAATAAGTAAAACCCAACAACCATTGGTTGTTGTTGTTGATATGTCCATGAATATGCTTGCCACTGATATTAAACCAAGCAGATTGGTACGCTTAAAATACAAACTCTTTGATCTTTTTCAGATCAGAAAAGAGGGTTTAACTGGGTTAGTAGTTTACTCTGGATCAGCGCACACAGTTGCACCTCTGACAGATGACAGTAGAACCCTTGCTAATTTAGTTAAAGCACTAAATCCAGAAATAATGCCTACCCCTGGAAAGAATCCGTCTGCGGGTATTGGGCTAGCTATGAACTTACTTAAGCAAGGAGCAGCAAAAGCCGGAAGTGTTTTACTAATTACTGATCAGGTCAGTAACAGTGAAACACAGGAAATAGAATCGATACTGCAACGTTCTGGTCATTCACTATCTGTGATTGGTCTAGGCTCGGAGCAGGGCGCACCTATCGCTCAGTCTCAGGGCGGGTTCCTTAAAGATGATTATGGAAATATTGTTATTCCACAACTAGAGAGGGATAACATGATTGAGCTTGCGCAAAAAAATAAAGGATCATACCATGATTTAACGATTGATAATGAAGATCTCAATTTTACTTTGCCTACAATATCCAAAGATACAGAGGTTATTCAAGTAGAAAGACAGTTCGACCAGTGGCATGATGTAGGGTTCTGGCTTGTGCTACTTTTACTACCTTTTATGCTGGGTGCATTTCGAAAAGGTTGGTTAACTCTTGTATTGGTTGCCATTCTTTATCCTCAAACGAAACCGGCAATGGCAATGGATTGGGGGTCTCTCTGGAAGAATCAAAACCAACGTGCAGCGATAGCTCTTGAAAAGGGTGAGTATTCAGAAGCCTCCGAGCTCTTTCAAGATCCTGACTGGAAAGCAGAAGCACTTTACCGGGCGCAAAAATACACAGAGTCGGCAAAATTATTTGGCTCCTCAGATTCGGCAAGTCATTTATACAATCAAGCTAACTCCTTGGCAAAAGCAGGTCAGCTAAAAGAAGCGATTAGTAATTATAAAAAAGCTCTGGACAAGCTTGCTACGGAGGAAGTAAAGAGCGAATCATTAAAAAAAGATATCCGGTTCAACAAAGAATTAATCGAGAAACTATTGGAAGAGCAAGAAAAACAGCAGAAAGATCAGCAAGATAAGAAAGATCAGCAAGATAAGAAAGATAAGAAAGATCAGCAAGATAAGAAAGATAAGAAAGATAAGAAAGATCAGGAAGATAAGAAAGATCAGGAAGATAAGAAAGATCAGGAAGATCAGGAAGATAAGAAAGATCAGGAAGATCAGGAAGATCAGGAAGATCAGGAAGATCAGGAAGATAAGAAAGATAAGAAAGATAAGAAAGATCAGGAAGATAAGAAAGATCAGCAAGGTCAGGAAGATAAGAAAGATCAGCAAGGTCAGGAAGATAAGAAAGATCAGCAAGGTCAGGAAGATAAGAAAGATCAGCAAGGTCAGGAAGATAAGAAAGATCAGCAAGGTCAGGAAGATAAGAAAGATCAGCAAGGTCAGGAAGATAAGAAAGATCAGCAAGGTCAGGAAGATAAGAAAGATCAGCAAGGTCAGCAAGGTCAGCAAGGCCAGCAGGGTCAACAGGGTCAGCAGGGTCAGCAGGGTAATGATGAAAATTCAAAAGCTGCTCAAAACAACGTACAGGAGCCTCCGAATGAAGACGAAAGCAACCTTGAGCAAACACCATCATCCCAGCAGGAGTTGCCTTCGTCTGATCAAGGAGAAAATTCAGATACATCATCCGCAAATATAACTGATGAGGAGCCTCAAACCGTAGAACAGCAAGCCTTGGAGAGCTGGCTGAGAACCATTCCAGATGACCCAGGTGGTCTGTTAAGGCGTAAATTTCTCCAGCAGCGCGAACAAGAGCAAAGAGAGAGTCAAAGGCAGACATGGTAATGACAAACGCAATAAAAGTGACTTCTTGGATTTTTGTAACGCTACTGTGCGTAATTATAATGCATGCACCGCCTGCATTATCTGCGTTTTCTGCGTCAGTAGATCGTACCAATATTGCTGTTCATGAAACCTTAGAGCTGACCCTTAGGTCGGATGCCAACAGTGCATCTAGCCCAAATCTGAATGTTCTGGAGCAAGACTTCTTTATTGTTGGAACTCGCCAAAGCAGACAAATTAGAATCATCAATAATCATCAGGAATCTTGGCGTGACTGGGTAGTAACCATCTCGCCAAAACACCAAGGCAGGTTAACCATTCCTGCTATAACACTGGGTAACGAAGTATCATCAGCCATTACCATCAATGTGCAAGATGGAAGAGGCTCAGAACAAGGCTCAGGGACAGGAATAAGTCCTATATTTATGAGAGCAGAGATTAGTGATGAGAGCGTCTATATTCAGCAACACATAAAACTAACTCTAAAGATTTTTCATAGCATCAGACTTCACGGTGAAAGTAGTTTATCATCAATGGATATAGAGGATGCCATTGTAAATAAGATAGGAGATACCGCAACGTACGAAACTACGCTTAATGGCATTCGTTATAGCGTTTTTGAAATAAACTATGTGATATCACCACAAAAATCTGGCACTTTAACAATTCCGTCCCAGACCTTCACTGGAACTACGCCAACTAGAGGGGATCCTTTTGCTAGTATCTTTTCAATGGGGGGAAGGTCTGTAAGTGCCCGCTCTCCGGAAATACAAGTAACCGTTAAAGATTCGCCTCAAGACTATTCAGGACATAATTGGTTGCCGGCAAGAAATCTAATCCTTAGCGAGTCATGGAGCCAACCGATTGACTCAATAAAAGTCGGAGATGCTATTACTAGAACAATTACTATGGACGCAGAGGGACTGTTTTCGGCTCAACTACCAATTTTGAAAATACCCAGTCCTGTCGGCGTCAATACTTATCCGGATCAATCATCCACGAATGACTATGAAAGTGCCGATGGTTTCTTTGTTGGGAAAAGGGTTTCAGCTATTGCTATGGTTCCTACGGAGGCGGGCACAATTGAGCTACCGGCAGTTCGTGTAAGTTGGTTTGACATTACAAATCATGAAGCTAGGGTGGCAGAAATACCTGCAACCACGTTAATATTGCAACCTGCCGAAGATTCCCATGAAGTAATATCGTCAACTAAATCAGTTGTTGCCAACAAAGAAACAGCTAAAGAGGACTCTCTGGAAAAATCATTAGAAGCAATGGATGGCACATCACTAAGCATATGGCAGTGGGTTGCAATTATACTTGCTGGCCTATGGTTACTAACTGGTTTAGTTATTCTGATTTTCTGGAAGAAATCGCGGAATAAGTCTTCTCAGCAGGATCAGGATTCATCGGAAGTAGATGAAGATACACCAGAGATCTCGTTAGATCTACCCAATGAAGCGTCTGCTTTTAAGGCGCTACAAAATGCCTGTGCTAACGGAGCGAAATCAGAAATGATACTGGAGCAAATGAAGCTGTGGTGTCGAGTATTTCTGAATGACGCCAGCATTAGGACAGTAGATCAATGCACTGAGCGATTAAAATCAGATCAACTGAAAGCATTGTGTGCTGAACTTGATTCTAGTATTTATTCAGACCAAAGTTGCCAGGCTACGGGAGAGGAGATTTTGGAGGTATGCAGTTCTCTCAGGAAAACATTTTTTGTAGATACTAAGAGCAATATTGACGAACTTTACCCTGAGTAATGAGTATCATCGCTTCCAAACAAAGTTAGAAGCAATGAGGCACTTGCAGAGACAGTCTCATTACTATGCCAGTTACCATTGCATGTTATAGCGACCAACAACCTCACGCCTCCATCAAAGAGGAGTGGGTATAATTACAAATACTCTGCTAAATTACAGGCTTTTATTCACCACTTCATACACATCAGCTGATAAATTTGATTCCTGTCGAATAGTTTCCAGTGCTTTTTTCATGTATTCTTGGCGAGTGGGCTCAAACTTCTGCCATCGGGTGAGAGGCTGAAGTAACCTAGAAGCTATCTGTGGATTCTTGGCATCAAACATAATTATCATTTCAGCGAGAAAACGATAGCCGCTGCCATCTTTACAGTGGAATTGGCGCATATTTTGAGAAAATGCACCTAGCACAGCTCTTACTTTGTTTGGATTATTTTCATCAAATTGCTCATGCTCCATCAATGACTGCACGTGAGCTAATGTTCCAAGAAGAGGGCTTGAAGCCTGAACACTAAACCACTGATCCATAACATTGGCATCATCTCTATAACGAGTTAAAAAGCTTGTTAACAGTTTCGTAATTAGCGCAGGCTGCTGACGTTCAGCATTGATAACGCAAGAAAGTGCGGCAAAACGATCAGTCATATTACTCGCTTGAGAATACTGGTTGCTTGCCAGCTCAAGGTGTTGAACATTATCCAATGTCACCAGATAGCTAAGGCAAACATTTTTCAATGTGCGCTCAGCAATATCTTCAGCTTTAGGCGTGTAAATTTTGTCCTGGCTCAGACTTGTCCAAAGCTTTAGTAGTGATGATTGGTGAGCCCTAGCAATATCTTGCTTCACTTGTTTACGTGCCAAATAAATTAAGTCTGGCTGTACATTGTCATTATGTTCAGCAACGCTTGCTTCTGAGGGCAATATTAACATTTGTGCTTTTACTGTTAAATCCAGTGATTCATTTGTAATTACCTTACCAAATGTATCAATTAACACTTTATCTGGGTATCTTTTTTCTCCCTTGTTAAAAGCTGCTACCAGCGCCTGAATGTCAGCCATAGCTAAACGCTGTCCAGCATCCCAGCTATTAAAACTATCGGAGTCATTTTCCATCAGGAAGACCAAATCACTCATAGTGTGGTTATAATGCACACGGACAGGAGCGGAAAAACCTCTTAGTAGAGAAGGCACCGGCTTGGTGGAAATCTGCTCAAATATAAATGTCTCTTTACTCTTTTTAACATCCAAAACAATTTCAGTATCACCCTGTATATTAAGTGCTAAATCTTTACCATCATCACCCAAAAGTCCAAGTCTAAAAGGAATATGGAAAGGCTCTTTTGTTTCTTGATCAGGTGTTGCTGGGCAACTTTGCTCAATTGTTAAGCGATACTGTCCGGTCTGTTCATTGAAGTGATCCGTTACATCAAGCACTGGTGTGCCAGCTTGACTATACCAGCGTCTGAATTGCCCGAGATCATAACCACTAGCATCTTCCATGGCTCTAACAAAATCTTCACAGGTAACCGCCTGCCCATCATGACGTTTAAAGTAGAGATCAGAACCTTTGCGAAAGTTTTCAGCACCCAAAATACCATTAATCATCCGTACTACTTCAGCTCCCTTTTCGTAAATAGTAACGGTATAAAAGTTGGAGATTTCGATAAAAGATTCGGGTCTAATAGGGTGTGCCATAGGCCCTGAGTCTTCGGCGAATTGAACTGTTCTCAGGATGTCAGCATCTTCTATTCTTTTAACGCCTCTAGAGTTCATGTCTGCTGAAAACTCACTGTCACGGAAAACCGTGAATCCTTCTTTTAAGCTCAGCTGGAACCAGTCGCGGCAAGTGACCCTATTACCAGACCAGTTATGAAAGTATTCATGGGCAACTATAGCTTCAATCCGCTGATAGCGGGAGTCTGTGGCAGTATCAGGGCTAGCCAGCACGCAGGATGAATTAAAAATATTCAGCCCTTTGTTTTCCATAGCGCCCATATTGAAATAATCTACGGCCACGATCATAAAAACATCAAGGTCATACTCCCTGCCGTACACTTCTTCATCCCATTTCATGGATTTTTTTAGTGATACCATTGCGTGGTCGCATTTGTGAATATTGTGTTGTTCTGTGAAAATGCGCAAAACAACATCACGTCCACTCATAGTGGTAAAGTGATCTTCAACTAACTGAAGGTCGCCAGCAACTATAGCAAATAGATAACTGGGTTTTTTAAAGGGATCGCTCCACATTACCCAGTGACGGCCATCATCTAACCCCCCTCTGTCGATATCATTACCATTAGATAGAAGTACAGGATAGCGAGCCTTATCAGCAATAATTTTGGTAGTGAATACCGACATTACATCTGGGCGATCCAAATAATAAGTTATTTTCCTAAACCCTTCTGCCTCACATTGGGTACAGAACATACCGTTGGATTGATACAATCCTTCAAGAGACGTATTTTCTTGAGGCTTGATGCGGGTTTTTATTTCCAGAGAAAACTGCGCGTTATTAATGGGAATGGTAAGCTGCTCCTCGCTTTCGGTGTAATCACTTTTTTCCAGAAGGCGTCCATCAATCTTGACACTTTGCAGATCCAGATCCTTGTCACCGGCAAGTACTAACGCCGATGCTTCTCCCTGAGATTCATTTAAACGCATACTTAGAGCAGTAGTGACCAGTGCATAATCTTCATGTAGATCAAATACAAGGTCCGTTTTGTCTATCCAGTAAGCAGGGGGCTGGTAATCTTTAAGAAATATTGCTTTTGGCTGTGAATCTTTCATACGTGCAACCCTTATTGAGACCTCCGCATAACCAACGACTTTAACCACAGTCATTAGACTTTACCAATTTTTTCAGTCATTACGAATCTTATCAGGGTATTTAACACCAAATTATCGGATTTATACACTGTTTCTAGCGTTTCGAACTGATTTTTGACGTACTTATATTGCATAACATGGTTTCGACACACCATAGAGCACCAAAACTTAGTGCCTTTGCGAATGTTCGCGGTAATAGCGGCCAGCCTATAAACGGTTCATTTTTGGAAATGCCCATGAACTTAGTTCTAGCAAGCCGGTAGTGTCTTTTCTCGGTGGCAAAAGGACGCGTACTACCTGCGAGTGTTATGGATAATTTTTTGTTACGAGCTTTCTCTTCTTATGACAGTGGTTTCTCTCTGTAGCTCAGGTTGAGCTTGATATTTAATACCAAACTGAGCTAATTTCTCTCTGGTCTATCGTGAGCCGTAGCGATACCATGTTCCACTCAAGTCAGCAGAGGATAGCTTTGACCGTTTCAACAGCGTACGAAGAGTAGCGGATACGAAGAGTTTTGGCTGTATTGTAAAGGATCGTTGCATGCCAATATTTTACCAGAATATGATCGACTTGGTTGAGTTTGGCTGAAGTCTTTTATTATTACGTTATTTTAATGACAGAGTATCTACCAATTCCTCTGAAGGTGAGCGGCTATTGACTACTTATAGGCTTATGTAACTTCGCGCGTTGGTATCTGTACCAATAATACCTTCTCAAACAACAGAAACCTTAACCTGGTAAGACGAGTGCTTTCGTATATTTAAAACACCGGTATCAAAAATGAGATATTGTCCCTTGATCCCCATCAGCACTCCTTCAATAATAGGTGTTTTGTCAAAACTTAGAGACGTTACTTTGACAGGATATTCGTTTACAGGATAGTGAAGTAATACCTCATCAGCATTAGTCAGAGGCTGAATAGCATTGATACCAAACTCGGTCTGAATACTATTAATCCTACTTTGATTAGTGTCAAGCAGCTCTGCTGCAGCTTGTTTAAGATTAATCTGGTTTGCCGCGCCCTTGAGCATGGTACGCCAGTTAGTCCGGTCACTAACAAATTCTTTGAATAAGGTTTCAATAATCCCCGACTGATAACGGGTAGCCACTCGAATAAAAGGTAATGCCTGGGTGGCTCCTTGGTCTATCCAACGGGTAGGCACCTGACTGGCACGGGTAATGCCAACCTTTATACCCGAAGAGTTAGCAAGGTACACTATATGATCAGTCATGCAGAATTGTTCACCCCAAGCTGGGTCTCGGCAGGTGCCTTGGCTATAGTGACACTTCTCAGGGCTAACAATGCAGGTGTCGCATTGGGGTAGCTTGCGGAAACAGGGATAACAAAAACCCTGGCTAAAACTTGTTTTAGTCCTACGGCCGCAGTGGCTACAATTAATTTCACCCAAATATTCAATGGATAACTGATGCCCAAGCAACCCATTTAGCGGTAATGCTTCATCACCAATTGCAAGAGTATAATTAATCGGCTCTGTAAGAATGACAGGCATCTTGCTAAGGCTACCACGCAGCCCTCCATTCATAGCCAGTTCTAATGCTGACACATAAACTCCTTATGTTATCCCGTTTCCATTGAAGGGGGGAGTAGGCAGTAAACGAGCGAAGCTCACATGAGCCTACGGTTAGTGGGTGATTGAGGTTAGTGAGAGAGGTTAATAACCACACGCCTTCAACGTAATGGGTGTATAACCATTATGCTTGAAGATACTAGTGGGTATAAACTTTAAACCCTTGCTTCCATCAAATTATTCTAGGTATATTTGTAGACTAAAAATGACGTTTAATTATAGGAAATAACATATTTAGCCCTTGCAAGATTGTTCTGTTTTCAGCTGGCTTCGTTAAAACGTACTAAATCGAGCATTTATAAGTATAAACTCTCTCTTTTCTTGCGGTTTTGCCTAACCAGTGAACAAAAATACGGCTAGTGTAAAGGTTGTATACTACAACTTAAACTGGATAATACTATCAACAGTGTCGTCACGCTTAGGCCGCTTGCTTTTACAGTGCTGAGGCATATACCCGATACGTTCTTTCTCAGGTATCTCTTTGCACTCATAAATCATTAACGCTTGCAGGGTTGCACTTTTTTGTTCGGGCTTTAGGAGGCTGCCATCAGGCCACTTTCCTAACTCCAGCGATCGCCGCAACGTTTTATAAAGTTCCGGGGTTATCTTACTTAAAAAATCCTCAAATCTCATATCATCTTTTAGTAACGTCTATTAAACATCAGTATCTTTGGTGCAAACTGAGCATTTGCAGCAATAAAATAAAGCATGCAATTGCGAATTTAAGCAATCATGACACAGTCTAGTAAAACTAACGAGGAAACTATGTATGCAAGAACTTAACATACCTATAATCTGTTTGCCATTGATTGACGCTATGAGGTATCGTTAATATTCTGAGTAAAATAAAACCCTATTGGTTATGGCAGGCATAATAATGATGTTAGGGGTCGGATGTAGGATAGGTCAAGGTAAGTTTATTGTGCCATCTAGGTTTTTTTGTGAGCAAAACCCCTTGGCATTATTTATACTGAGACTTTTGCACGAGCCTTAATTTTGTTCGTTGGTGAGGCAAAAATGCTCGATTGAGTAAGTTTTTAACGAAGCCAACTGGCAAAAGAACAATCGTGCAAATGTCTCATACCCTCACTCAGGTAAGAACAGTCAATAAATGCACACCTTTAATGATCACGAGTTTAGACAAAATCATCGTAATTAATAGTATGCATGAAGATAAGGCTGCTGAATAAAGAAGGTATTAAAGTATGAAAAATCATTCTTCATCTTCTACTAGCGGTGCTGATTTTTTTCGCAGCAACACACCGGCCAAAAGACCCACCACGGCTCCAGATAAAAGCCCTCCAGTATGGGCGGCATTAGCAATACTACCACCTGCAAGACCGTCCATGATTCCGGTATAGCCAATTACTAGGTAAATCAACATAAAATAATAGAGAGCAGGTAATATCCCAAACTGGCATGACTTATCTACTTTTTCGCAAACCATGCAGTATCCTAATAAACCAAAAACCACACCGGAAAACCCCCCAAAAAGACCTGTGCCACCCCAAAAAAATTGCACTAAATTAGATCCCACGCCGGTAGATAAGATAATTAGAAATAAATGCAGTCCGCCCTTACGGGTTTCAATGCGTTTGCCGAGATCAAACAGCCAGAGCATATTGAATGCTAAATGCAGGACGTTAAAATGAAGAAAAATAGGCGTAATAAACCGCCAGTACTGACTATGATCACTCACCATAGAGAGCGTGCCAAAGTAAAGAAGGGCTCCCCCTGATCCGTCTGAAACCCTGTGAACAGGTACAAACGTAAGCTTTGACACTAACCACCAGGCTTCACCAAACCAGGATGCTAATGTAACCGCTACGCAAATAATCAAAAATAAGAATGTCACAAAATATTTCCGCCAAGAAATATTGGCTATAATTGTGGATATTTTATGTTGTTGTCGCTTTGGAGGGGCCTCTAAGATCAACCGTTCTTCTTGCCAGTCTTGATAGTGACGCATAATTACTGGTATCAGTGCATCATCAGTTGTCCATACCACTTGTGCTCCTGCCTCCTCTGTAATCTTATGAGGAACACCCTGACGATAGAGGAAAAATGACAGCGGACTGAGATCCATGGTCATGGGAGTCGCCATCACACGGCATAAAGCGTTATGGTGCTGAGTACTCATCGTCCATATTCCTGATAGTTCCAGCGCAGTTTTGAGCGGCAAGCTTCATAAAAATTGTGATTTAGCGGGTGCACTGATTTTAGTCTCTGTTTTTTTTTGCGAATAAAGATTTCATCCCCAGGGGCCCCTGCAATATGAACCTGCCCATCACAGCTTATTTGGGGGAAGATACTATTATCATTGCTGATAACTAGTCTCAACTCGCTTTCACAGTTTATAACAAGCGGTCGATTTGTCAGCAGGTGAGGAAACATTGGTACCAGCACCATAGCATCCAAGCTAGGATGCATTATGGGTCCCCCACCAGATAAAGCATAGGCAGTTGAACCAGTAGGAGTAGCAATAATCAAACCATCAGATCGCTGTTTATAAACAAACTGATTATCAATATACAGTTCAAACTCAATAATTCGTGTTGATTTACCTGGATGCAAAACCACGTCATTCAAAGAACTGCCAGTGCCTACCAGCTGACCATCTCTTGTTACTCTCGCATCGAGGAAAAACCGATAATCTTCTAAATACTTACCTGCTAAAACATCCCCAAGCTGGGTTTCCAGCTCCTTGGGAGAAATATCAGTTAAAAAACCCAATCGCCCATGGTTAACGCCAATAACAGAAGTGCCATAATCTACAAGGTCTCTTGCAGCACTTAGTAGACTGCCGTCACCGCCGACAACAACAACCAGATCACACTGTTCGCCCATCTCTATTCGTTGGCAAGTTTGCAGCGAATAATCAGGTATCAACCCGGCAATATTTTCATCCAATAGGATTGAAACATCACACCCTACCAGAAAACGTATTAATCTTTGTAGGGTATCAGTCACATCAGATCTCTCCTGACGACCGGTTACACCTATTCGCTCAAAATATGCCATAAGAAGTTATACGCGTGTTATTCCTAGTTTTCAAAAGTGTGAAAATATGCCGCTGGTTATAAACTATGGCTGATAATAGCAATAGCACCGGCATTTTGGTAGTAATTACTGATCAGAGGTACAAGCTGGGTTAAACAAAAGCAATTGTGCATGTATCAGGTCAATGATCTCGTCGGAGAAATCCTCCAGCACATCACCTTCCTTGCGCTCATTGTAGCTGTCTACCAGTGCATTGAATTTCTTGGAGAAGTCCATGCCCGTGGCTTTGTTGACCTTCTTGAAATTTTCAATCGCCCTAGCCAGTAGTTGTTGTAGCAGCTTGACCTTGGTGTTGGGCGGCTTTATCTTCTCGCTCTTGGCCAAAGTGTATCTGATTGCGTATTTCCTGGTTTAGCAACTCAGAGCCACTACAAATGTCGTATGAAGCCTTTAGACGTTTGACCAAGGCCATGAATTGTGCGTTATTTGTGCAAGTTCAAAGGCCATGTTGAGGCAGTTAAGCAGCTTCAGGGGACTACCTCCATACTATGGGCTGGCATCAAACTTGTGGAGCATCTTGTTGAGGAGGTTGAGGTGGTCTTTCGCCATGATGATGGACTGTTCCATTTCCTCGTTGTAGTGGAATAGGGCAAGGTTCATCTGCTTCTTGATACTGATGTAATTGACCACCAATTCCTTTTCCTTGGTTTCATATTTACGGTTCACTAGTTATATGGCCTGATTGCTGCTGGTTTCTGGCAGACCAAAGCGCTCTCTCAAACTCTGGTTACTCAGCTGTCAGCACTGCACTCACTGCAAGACACAATGGCAAATGTCTACTTGTTCGGGTGTGATAGGCACTACAAAGTACCGTTGCCAAACACATCACCAGACATATCCCCTGCCAATCACAGATATTTTGCCCTTATATTGGTTTTTTAGTGTTTTTTAGTGTTTTTTAGTGCGCGGATTTTAGTCATAAGTGCCCCTTAAAATTTATGCAGCTAACGCCATTTCACTATAAATCTCATCAGGTGTTTTAAAGTCTAACAGTTTTCTTGGTCTTTGGTTTAGTCGGTTTTGTATATCTAAAATTTCTTTGTCAGTGACATTATCCAAAGATTGGCTTTTGGGCAAATATTGTCTTATCAAACCATTATGATTTTCATTCAAACCTCGTTCCCACGAGGAGTAAGGGTGAGCAAAATAGGTATCTACGTTAAGCTTTTTCTTGATTTTTTCATGAAAGGCGAACTCCTTTCCGTTATCAAATGTGATCGTGAGTAAGTCTGATTGGTAAGGCTTGAGCATCGTTATAATTGCTTTCGTCACCACGTCAGCGTGCTTTGAAGGAACACGTTTTACCAAATTTAATTTACTCACTCTTTCCGTTAATGTAACCAGTACACCCTTGTGTCTTTTGCCAATTACAGTGTCTGCTTCCCAATCGCCTAAACGTATTTTTTGATCCACAATTCCAGGTCGATCATCAATGCTAACACGGTTTCGGATCTGGCCTCGTGCATCGGGCTTTCTTGTTCTTTGCTTATACTTCTTGTGCCGAAGATGTTGATACAAGCAACCACCCCCAGCTTTGTCCTCTCGAATAAACTGGTAAATCGTAGAGGGACATACAGAAGGTTGATTATCTCGTTTAAGGCGTCCTTGTATTTGCTCAGGGCTCCACTGCTTACTTAGTCTGTCAGTAATTTTATCTTTCAGTTCAGCTACCATCTTGGTCGCTTTTGGTTTCTGTTGATGACGTTCCTGCGCAAAATTATGTGCTTGCTTCGGGCGATAACCTCTAGCCCCTGTATTTCTAGCCAACTCTCTTTTAACGGTACTCAAATCACGCCTTAAGTCTTGGGCGATAATTTCATTTGAAACTCCTGCTTTTTTCTCTGACCAAATCTGGTATCTTTCTTCTTGAGTCAGGTGGGTATAACGCTTATTCATAAGTGGTCTCACATTGGTTTTTGGTAGAACCGTGAGTGTACCCTCTGGCTCAACTTTTTCAATATGGCGCACTTATGACTGAAATCCGCGGTGTAAAAAACCCCATTATTAACAATAGAGGCTCAGATAAGGTTGTTGTGCACAGGTCTCATATTAATACTTTATTTATGGAAGATTTTATCATGCCCATAGGTGTATCAGTATCGGGATCAACCTGTTCTATTCTATCACCATCTAACCTTCCATCAACAAAGCAAAGTATTTCTGTGGGTAAGAAATGCTTCAGTGGCGTTGCTCTTTCAGAGAGGAAGTCGATCGCTGGTAAAAGTAAATTATCTGACTCAACAACTAAAAATAAGCCACTTGCTAAAATGACTATCACTCCTGTTAAGGTTAAAAGCTATCTGTCACTGACAAATAATAAAAAGAGTTCTTCTCGCCAGAGAAAGAATATAACCACTGGAAATCAGTCGCCTACAGCGGTCAAAAGAACAAAAATAGCCAGAAAAAGCAGTGCTAAGCTTACCAAAAAAGAGTATGGCCAAAAAACATCCAGGACACTCTATAATCAAAAAGTCAAAACACAAAAGCGCGACGGCATACACCTGCCTATTGATGCGCAAAAGTTATCTTCCATCAAGCAAAATCCCCAACATCATAACGCCTTGAATACATCCATAGAATCATTAGTGGAGGTTAAAGAGCGGCCCTTTCCAAAGGATCAATTTGTCGTTTGGAATCAGGCGATAAATACTATGCAACAGGAGCCACAAAAGGCGGTTGGGTACCTTTTTGGAGAAGCCTATTGTGCAGAAACGGCCAACAGTAAATTTGATGAGTTGATAAAAGACCAAAAATCCAACTTGTCTATATTCATGAATCGGATGGAGTCCACTTGGAAGCGAACTGCTACACCAGAGCATATGGATGCATTGAGATCTAATATGGAGGACAAGCTTAAATTTGCCTGGCAAAGGATGGCTATGGGAGACACCTATAAGTTGCAAATGGTTGTAGAATCACTATGTTTGCAGCCAGGTGGTGGACATCACCGATCTCCTGAGATGAAACAATTTATTCAGAATATGGAAAAGACAATCACTGATTTCCGAGACGGTAGAATTTATGACGGTACCAATGCTATTAATGCCGATAATCCTAGGGGAGAAGTCACTCGTAGTTATAAGAAAGTGTTGGCAGTGGAATCTACATATAATGGGGTAAATGGCAACGAAATTAAGACAGAGCTGAAAGGCAGTGGAGGTGAGCCTGGCACTATCAGAAATACTTCTAGCACTCCCGACATCTCGCTTTCCAATCTGGGCGATGACTCAGGAGTCCATGTGGAATTGGTGATTAATAATGCAGATGGGAAAAGACTGAAAGATTCCGTAGCCTTCTCAGATGGAACCTACTCCTTTCATGGTGCCTCCGTGGAAATGGAAGTACGAGATCAGAAAATAGCCTCACAACTAGACAGCGGCGAGTTTGCCGGTCGGATTTCCGCCTATGTTACGCACAATCTCAACAACGGAAGAAGTCATGAAGACCTGGTCATTGCCGGTGATGCAAATCTCTGTTTGTTTGATGATGATCATACTACTGGTGAACGCACGCTAAAGCCCGGTGTTCAAGAAATTCTTGATAATCATCACCTAGCTCTGGTTGTTCCCAGTGGTAAGGTAACTTGGGGGCGACCCATTTCCGACCAACTTCACAAAAATGCAAAATCAACAGAGCTTGATGGTTTCCGTGACACGATGCTTTTGATGGTACCTGTCACAGAAGGAAATCTTGAAACAATCAAACAACTTGGTGATAACCAAGATCTTAGGCAGGATACTTTTTTCCCAACCACAATGGTGGGAGGTAAAAGCACGGATACTGCTTCCATCATTCACCACCTTGAATCTGATCGAAAACAGTTCAGCTTGAGCTTTAGTGACCGAGTTATGACAGATCATGCGATTCTAACTGGTCCCAACCACATTATTGGCAATACTGCGGACTGTAAGGGAGTAGGAACCGCAGGGAAAAACCTGACATACGACGCCGCTACAACCGTATGGGGAAACAATACTCCTACTGTTGAGCAATACTATCAAATGATGCTTGATTCAGCTAAGGAACTGGCCAGCACCTTTAGTTTAATTGAGCGTGGTATTCCCCTATTTCAGGAGTACCAACCACATCTGGGTAATGCTGATTAAACTTTCTATCGCCAAAGGATTGGAGTTGCTACGCAGAAACTTAGGACCACTAAGTGACTAGGGGGTGAGGGCAGTCAACAACCAGTACACCTTCGCTGGTAACGTGTGCATAGTATAAGAAACAAAAAAGGAGCTGTGCAACCTTAATATTCTAAAATATGGATATAAGGGGGTAGTGTGGAGATATTAATAAAACTAATTATTGTAATAATTTCAGTTATAACTATTATAGGAAATATATAAATGTCAGTTCAAGCAATAAAGTGCAATAATTTAGACGTATTTGAATCTTATCTGATTTTTTTTGATTATACACATGATCATAAACCAAATGATAAAATAAATATGCATTTAATAACTGTTTGATTTAAAATGTATACGAAACAACAAGTAAGGTTGTATTCCTAGGGCAAGGAAGTGGTGGTTATTTAGCTGTTTAAATAAATCAGATGATTGATACTATCAATAAAATCCCAGTGTATGAAACCGCAGAAGAATAGCATCGACGAGATAAAAACTAATAAATTGCTCAAACGGGAAAATGAACATCACCAGTTTTAGTAGACAAAAGAGTCTACTAAAGTGGAGATAAAAAGTGCCAAAGTTTACAAAATATAGATCAACACACCACTATGGAAACGAGGTTACAGCAAATGCGGTTCAACTGAGTATGCTAGATGGTGTACAGGTACATTCTGTTCCCATCCCCCCTTGTACATTCACCCCTTTATGCTGACACGGTTGCGAAAAGAATATAATGAGTGGAGATCATGCCGGACAAACGAAGGAAAGCGGTTGCATCTAGGCATTGGCTACGTTTTGTGGTATACAGTAAGACGACATTTTCCAGATAACTAATACGAAGGAAGTCTATTTTGAAAAATATATTACGTGGCATCTTGTTATTTGCATTGAATACATATGTATTTGCTGATACTGTGTCATTTGAATTAAACATATCTGGGGAAGGTATTGCTATTAGTAAGTCGCTTCAATTGAGTGATGTAGGCGAAGGAAAAACCGAAATTAACTTTTCCTTTGAAGCAAGTACTGGACAAGAATATACTTTTGTTCTTAGGTATGGATTAACATCCCCCAATCCTTCTTTACGGACAATACTTTATGTTACTCTATCAAATAGATACAACAAGCGGCTAGGGGGTTTATTCTTTACCAATAATGGTGTACAGCACCTAAAGAGAATAGGAGTGTTGGGGTTTGTCGTTGACGATTTGGGAGAACCAGTTGATATTAAATTGTCATTTCAAAAGAATAACAAGGGAAACCTTGATATTAGTTCTCTTGGTTACGAGCGTTTTCTGCAAGATGTGAAAGTGTCAAAGTGGAACTTGAGGATGCGACATCCACTTATTCTTCCTGTAATAGAAGATGGTGTTAGATCACAAACTAATCTCCTTGTTGGCCACCCATATAGTATAAACTATGCACTTACAAATATAGGTGAAGGTTTAGTGCAGTTTCAACATAATTTATATAAATTAACCGATGGAAATGAACATTTACTTGACAGAATATACTTTCAAGCTGATAGTTTGGAAACTCTTAGAGGAATCATGTATGGTACGAAGAGTATTCATGAGAATGATGTTGAATTTGAAGTGACTTTTCATACAACGGAACCGATCCACATATAAACCTCAATTGCTTCCACTTGACCGTAAACATCACCCGTTTTAGTAGACAGAAAATTCTAACTAAGCGGAGATAAAAAGTGCCCAAGTTTACAAAATATAGGAAAACATACCACTATGGCAGCGAGTTTACATCAAAATCCATTCAACGGTGTATACTAAATGGTGTGCAGGTGCAAGCTATTTTTCATACTCTATACATATATCCCTTTATGTTGGCACGGTGGCGAAAGGAATATCGTTAGGGTAAGATCATGCCAGATCAGCGAAAGATAGCGGTTGCATTTAGGCATTGGCTACTGCCCACAAAGTGAATACGAGGAGCGTGCAGCATAAATTTATATGTGTCTACTTTTTCGGGGTAATATCAAATCTAGGATTCAGCATATACTGATCTGTAATGAGGGAGATCAGGAAACTGGTCGTTCTACTATGGTAGTTGAATCATCATTCACTGTTGTGCTATACAGTAAGTCGTCATTTCCCACATAACTAATACAAAGGCAGTCTATTTTGAAAATATATTACGTGGCATCCTGTTATTTGCTATGTGGCATCCTGTTATTTGCATTGAATACATATGTAATTGCTGACACTGTGTCATTTGAATTAAGCATATCTGGGGCAGACATTCTTATTAGTAAGTCGCTTCAATTGAGCGATATAGGAGAAGGAAAAACAGAAATAAACTTTTCCTTTGAAGCAAGTGCGGGGAAAAAATATACTTTTGATCTTGACTATCAATGCATGCCTCACACGCCTTCTTCTTACCAGGCAAGCCTTAATGTTACTCTAACAGATGAAGAAGGAAATAAGCTTGGGTGTTTATCCTTTACTAGCAAAGGTGTACAGTCCCTAAAGAAAATAGGAGTATTGGGGTTTGTCGTTGACGTTTTGGAAAAACCAGTTAATATTGAATTTTCATTTCAAAAGGATAAAAAGGGAAACCTTGATATTAGTTCTCTTGATGACGAGGTGTTTTTTCAAGATACGCGAGCGCCAAAGTTGGACTTGAATGTGATACTTCCAGTTATTCTTGCTACAACAGAGAAAGGTGTTCGATCACAAACGCATCGCCTTCGTTGCCACCCTTATAGTATAAACTATACACTTACAAATATAGGTGAAGGTTTAGTGCAGTTTCAACATACTTTATATCAATTAGTCGATGGGAATGAACATTTACTTGAAAGAATATACTTTCAAGTCGATAGTTTGGAAACGCTCCGAGAAGTACTGTACGCTAGTATGTATTTTCATGAAAATGATGGTGTATTTAAATTGCTTTTTTATCCAGCAAACATGCACCAAATATAAACCTACAGTTGCTTCCACTTGACGGTGAACCATCCCCCGTTTTATCCCCAGTTTTAGTAGACAAAAAAGTCTATCTAAAGCGGAGATAAAAAATGCCCAAGTTTACAAAATATAGAAAAACATACCACTATGGCAGCGAGTTTACATCAAAATCCGTTCAACGGAGTATACTAAATGGTGTGTGCAGGTGCAAACTGTTGTTCGTACTCTGTACATATATCCCTTTATGTTGCACGGTGGCGAAAGGAATATCGCTGGGGTAAGATCATGCCATATCAGCGAAAGATAGCGGTTGCATTCAGGCATTGGCTACTGCCCATAAAGTGAATACTAGGAGCGAGCAGGATAAATTTATATGTGTCTACTTTTTCTGGGTAAAATATCAAATCTAGGATTCAGTATGTCCGAATATGTATAGGGTAAATCAGGGAGCTGACTGCTCTACCGTAGCGGTTGAAATATTATTCACTGTTGTGGTATACAGTAAGTCTTCATTTTCTACATAACTAATTAATACCAAGGAAATCTATTGTGAAACATCTATTAAGTGGTATCCTCCTGTTATTTGCACTGAATACATATGTATTTGCTGATACTGTGTCATTTGAATTAAACATATCTGGGGCAGATATTGCTATTAGTAAGTCGCTTCAATTGAGCGATGTGGGCGAAGGAAAAACCGACATTAACTTTTCCTTTGAAGCAAGTACGGGAAAAAAATATACTTTTGATCTTAACTATAAATCCCTACTTTTGATTCCTCCTTTACAGGCAAAACTTAAGGTTTTTCTAAAAGATGGAGAAGGAAATGTGCTAGGGAGTTTATTCTTTACTAACAACGATGTACATCATCTAAAGAGAATTGGAGTGTTTGGGTTTGTCGTTGACGTTTTGGGAAAACCAGTTGATATTGAATTTTCGTTTCAAAAAAATAATAAGGGAAACCTTGATGTTAGTTCTCTTGGTGACGAGCGTTTTATTCAAGATGTGCGAGTGGAAGAGTGGAACTTTGGGATGCTGTATTCAGGTATTCTTCCTGAAACAGGGGAGGGTGTTAGATCACAAACGAATCTCCTTGTTGACCACCCATATAGTATAAACTATGCACTTACAAATATAGGTGAAGGTTTAGTGCAGTTTCAACATACTTTATATCAATTAACCGATGGAAATGAACATTTACTTGAAAAAATATACTTTCAAGCTAATAGTTTGGCAATCCTCCGGGGAATAATGTATGGCGCTAGGTATGTTCATGAAAATAATGTTGTATTTGACATGGTTTTTCATCCAACAAAAGAACATTATCTATAAACTTACAATTGCTTCCACTTGACGTGTATCTCTCCGCTTCAGTTAGACGACAGAGTACTACTAAAGCGGAGGTAAAAAATGCCCAAGGTTACAAAATATAAAGAAACATACAACTATGGCATCGAGGTTGTATCAAAAGCGTTCCACTGAGTATGCTAAATGGTGTGCAGGTGCAAGTTGTTGTCCATACCCTGTGCACACATCCCTTTATTTTGGCACGGTGGCGAAAGGAATATCGCTAGGGTAAGATCATGCCAGGTAAGTGAAAGATAGCGGTTGCATTCAGGTATGGGCTAGGGCCCAGAAATTGAATGCGAGAAACGAGCAGCATAAATTTATAGATGTCTACTTTTTCGGTGGGAGGTCATGCATTTACGCTGCGCTCCAGTGTAACTATTACACCGACGTTAGGATTTCTTCAGTTTTAGGTGTATTTCAAAGTAAAGAGTATAAAAATGAAAATTTATTATTTAAAAAAGATATAGCTAGCTCTCTCATTAGGTTTTGATGAGGTTTTATATGGGAGTGCATATAAAGGAAAATATTATGTCGAAAATAATATAATT
>JASXSV010000008.1 GCA_030674915.1 Candidatus Endonucleibacter bathymodioli | reverse complement strand
ATATAAATATAGACCTTTATACTAGCCTTAATTTTGTTAGCTGGCAAAGCAAAAATACACTAAAATAGATATTTTATACTTGCAAATGATGATTAAGTATGTTTGTAACGAAGCCAGCTGGCCAAATAACAATTGCTTAAAGGTCTCAAATATAGCAAACGTGGTAAACTAGGCTGTTCCTACGATCAACTTTCTGACTATAAACACAATTTAGATGATGCGTACCGGGTTTCCACAAAATAATCGGTAATGACTCGTCATTATAACGTGCGAGTGAATTACCAAATTATACCGCTCCCATCCAATACGCAACTAAAATCTAAAGAAACAAGTTATTTATCGTCATCAGACAGGTCACCATTCTTACGCTCATCACTGCATGAGATAATCTATGCATAAGGTAATATGGTAATATGGTAATATGGTAATATGGTAATATGGTAAAGTACATTCTCAGATGGGAGTTACTGCAATCTTCCCATGATCTAGTTTTCCACTAAAAATCTTGAATTGGTGTACCAGACCCCATCTTGGATTTATCACAAAAAAACATTGAGTACAGTAAACATATACTGTACTACACCGGCTTTTCGATAAACATAGGATTATTTAGATGAAGAGAATATTATTTACACTTTGTGTGTTATTTTCAAGTATAGCTACTGGAGATACGTTTTTTAGATTTAATCATTCGGCAATGAAAGATACTGCACATCTTTCCATATCTGTAAATAACAAATATAACGTTGATGTATCTGAGTGTATTATTCCTGGTTATCTTATCACTATGGCATTTATTTGTATAGATGCGAGTCAGATGCATTTTGTGCATTCGCTATTATTGATTTTCCGTAATTACTATCATACTTTTTCTATAAAATATGGATTTAAGGAGGAATACAGCTCTTCTGGACAGATTCTCATGGATACGTATAAAGCACTACCAAGTAAGACTGAGCAAGTTAAATATATTGAGTATCCTTGCAGCAAAGCTCATCCATTTGTTGCTACTAGATGCATATTTCAACAAACATATGATGATTATAATCAATACGGAAAGAAAGAATTTATCCGTGTTAAATGCTCCTATCTTGCTCCTCCATATAATCGCAATTCTTGCAGTATTGTTCGGGATAGTGAAAAGGTTATGTTTCTTGCAGATCATTATAATTTTCTTTGGTATATGCTAGAAGTAAGGTGAACATAGTCAACTAGGGAAGGTGCGATTAAGTCAAGATTTTTTAGTGTGTTGAGAGTATAAATAACTCTGTGTATTTGCCTTAATTAAACGTAATCTGATAATCGTGTTTCAAAAACAATCATAAAGTGATTCAGTGCCGAACGCCAATTGCGTATCGGCATCGTCCAAATTTTCGAGGCCTCGCGCGTGGCAAGGTAAACTACCTTTTTTGCCGAATCATTATGCGGAAATAACTTACGTTTCTTGATCGCTTTTCTGATCACACTGTTCAATGATTCAATCGCATTGGTAGTGTAAATCGCCTTGCTAACCTCTTCGGGATACGCGAAAAACGTATTCAAATTGTCCCAGTTTTGACGCCATGATCGGTTTATCTGAGGATACATTGAAAGCCATTTCTCTTCAATATTATCAAATTCTCGCAACGCTTCCTCTTCTGTAGATGAACTGTAAACTTGCTTTAAATCAGCGCTTACTTCTTTGTAATCACGCCAAGGTACACACTTCATGCTATTACGCACCATATGAACGATGCAGAGTTGCATGTGCGTGTCAGGGTACACCGCTTTAATGGCTTCAGGAAATCCTTTAAGGCCATCCACGCAAGCGATTAGAATGTCTTCTAAACCGCGATTCTTGAGCTCAGTGAGGATGCCTAGCCAGAATTTTGCACCTTCATTTTCTGATAGCCACATACCAAGAAGCTCCTTGTGCCCCTCAATATTTACTGCAAGCGCTAGATAGACAGCCTTGTTGATTACCTGCTTATCTTGCCTGATTTTGACCACAATACAGTCTCGATAAACAATAGGATATACCTGACCAAGTGGTCGTGCTTGCCACTCTATGACCTGATCCATAACGGCGTTTGTGACCTTATAATTTAGTCTGGGGATACATCAGCATCATACAATTCTTTAAAGGTTGCGCAGATTTCTCGAGTTGTCATTCCTTGGGCATATAGAAAAAGAATTTTATCATCCATACCAGTGAGGCGAGTTTGATGTTTTTTACAAGCTGAGGTTCGAATGAACTATTTCGATCACGTGGAACTTCAATATCGATAGCCACTCGTCGTCGTATAAAGTGTTTTTGAGGAATGACCGTTACGGCTATTTGATCCAGTCGTCGGCTGATTTCTGTCATACTCAAGGTGGTCGTCTAGCTCAGCGCTAAGAGATGCCTCAACGGTGACTTTTTTTAGCATGCGACTAAAGTCACTGCGATCTTTCTCAGTTTTCATGCTTTTCGCCGCCTTTTTTGCAAAGGCTAGCATTTGATCTTTATTCATAGTGCTTATCTCCCATAAGGGTTAATAAGCAAATACACAAACTAATCTACAGTCTCGCAAGGAATACCAGAAAAGCACAAGATTATTTTTTCTAACTCAGCATACCAACAATTCAATCTATTTCTTGATCATACTACTGAGATTTATAACCCTGTTCTTAACAAACAAATACTGAACGCCATTTCCACTTACAAAGAACCATTTCGGATATAGATCGTGATATTAATATCGGATCAATAGATTCATTTCAGACATATGATTTGAGACCTTTGCACGAATCTCGCTAAATAACTGAAAATCAGGTATAATAAGCCTTGCACAATCAATGCCTTTCGGTGAAATTATGGCTTGGAAAAATCTGAAACAACGCAGTCTAGCAGATTCAATGCTGATTGATCACGATGCAGTGAAAGAACTCGACTCTGTCCATGAACTCATTGATTGGGATCGCTTAGAGCATCATCTGAAAGATATACATTCAAGTTCTCGAGGCGAAAAGGCATGGCCTCCACTGATGATGTTTAAGGCACTGCTGCTGCAAAGTTGGTATAAATTAAGCGATTCGGCCCTAGAGAAACAACTTGCTCGCGATCTTTTATTTCGTCGATTTATTGCGCTCGACATTTCAGAGTCAGTGCCGGACCACAGTACTTTTTGGCGATTTAGACAGAAGCTCGATAAGTTGTTGCTTATGGATAAGTTGCTTCAAGAAATCAATTCCCAGCTTATAGATAAAGGTCTTTATATTAAATCTGGAGGTATCAGTATTGTTGATGCTAGCGTAATTGAGGCTAAACAGTGTCGCCCAAATAAGGATAAAGACAAGCACTCAACACAGGATCCTGACGCGAAGTGGAACGTGAAAGCAGGTTCTGACGGGAAGAGTAAAAGTACCTACGGCTATAAAGCGCACATAAATGTCGATGAGGATGGGTTGATAAAATCGATCGGTTACACAGCAGGAAATATTCACGATTCAAATTGTTTCACTGAGCTATTAGATGGTGAAGAGTCGTCTGTTTATGCGGATAGTGCTTATTCCAGCAAGAAGCACAGTGAATGGCTGGATGATAGAAATATTGATAACAGAATAATAAGACGTGCTTATCGAAATAAACCATTAACAGAACATGATAAGTGCTTTAACCGTTTACATTCTGGCGTGCGCTGCACTGT
This sequence comes from Candidatus Endonucleibacter bathymodioli, assembly GCA_030674915.1. Taxonomy (GTDB): domain Bacteria; phylum Pseudomonadota; class Gammaproteobacteria; order Pseudomonadales; family Endozoicomonadaceae; genus Endonucleibacter; species Endonucleibacter bathymodioli. The sequence goes on along the minus strand of JASXSV010000008.1, from coordinate 159,937 downwards.
GGAGCGAGTATTTGGCGTTTTGAAATTACACTACGGCATGGCGAAAGCTCGTTATCTTGGCTTAAGCCGAAATCGCACACGTTTTGAAATAATGTGTGTGGCGCACAATATTAAACGAGGTTTATCGATTCAGCAGGCAAGTTGCGTCTGAAAATCGAAAATGAAGGGTGAAATGGCTCGAATGGCGCATATTCGAACTGTAATTGTGTTTTTTAAGGCTTTATCCTAAAAAAATACAATTTCATTAATAGTGGGGCTTATGCAGCGTTATCGTGCAAAGGTCTCGATTTAGAATTTGCCGCACAAAGAAAACTACAAAAAACGCTTAGTTAGTAAATTAAAATGTACGCCTGCATAAAAGCGTATAACTGCAACCGGCAACGACCTACCAGCATCAGCAAAAATAGTCGCTGCGCGGTCACTTATATAACGTTCAGAAGTCCTGCTGCTTTAGATGATTGTACATACACCACTTTTCTTTTGTACGGAGTGAATGGATGGTGATTTTTTGATTATCAACATCCAGATTTGTGCGGTATAATTAGAACCGTCTGTCGTCAGCACATGCTTATTATCAGGGCTGAACATTGCAGCGCCTACACCACTATGAGAAACACTCGCTTGCTCCGCCCACTGATCACGGTCATCCTTCCCACAAATTTTTGTCGTGTTATCTTCACCGGATGTCACTACACGCTTACTATCTTGACTGAAACTTGCTGAATGGACACTATCTTCATGGGAAATAGAAAATATCTCCGCCCAGCTGCCACTGTCATCCTGCCCCAAAATTTTTGCCGTGTTATCTTGACTGGCTGTCACTACACGCTGGCTATCGCGGCTGAATATTGCTGTATTAATCTCCTCCCTATGTGAAATACTCCCTTTCGCCTCCCAGGTGCCGACGTCATCCCGCCCAAAAAATTGTACCCTGTGCTCAGAACCTTTGATTATCAGCAGCACATGCCGGCTATCGAAACTGAACATTACTGAAGTAATTTCACTACTCTGGGCAATACACCCTTTCTCTGTCCAGGCGCCATTATCATCCTGCTCCCAGACTTTTACCTCCTCCTCACTGACTGTCAGCACATACAGCATATCAGAGCTGAACTCTATTTGAGAATACCCATACGTACCGAAAATATTCGATGTTTTTTCACTCCAGTTGCCACTGTTATCCTGCGATAAGATTTTTACCGGAGCATCATCACCCATATCCGTTGTCACCACATACCGAGAATCGGGGCTGATTTTTATTGAATCGACGATGTCTTCATGGTTAACTGTTATTTTCTCCACCCATTTGCCATCCTCATCCTTCGCACAGATCTTTACCTTGCCAACATCATCGGATGTCACCACATACTCATTATTTGGGCTGAACTGTGCTTTATGGACGCATTCATCATAAGAAATAACCCCCTTCTCGCTCCAGTTGGCACTTTCATCCATCCCCCAGATTTTTGCCGTGTAATCATCACTGGTTGTCACTATATACTGACCATCAGGGCTGAACACTGCTGAAGAGATCTTCTCATTATGGTTAACAGTCGCCTTCTCCATCCAGTTACCACTGGCAGCATGACACCAGATTTTTGCCGTTTTATCCTGACTGGCTGTCACCACATGCCGACCATCAGGGCTAATCACTGCTGAAGAGATCATCTCATCATGGGAAATAGTCGCTTCCTCCGTCCAGATACCATTGTCATCCTGCCCCCAGATTTTTGCTTGTAAACCAAAGGCACTAGCGGTCAGCACATGCTTACCATCGGAGCTAAAATCTGCAAAATTGACCCAATACTTATGACTAACAAGTCCTTTTTCTACCATTTCGAAAGGTTGAGCTCTCGCAACAGAGGTATGAGAGACAGAAAAAGTAGCTGTAAGCACAGCTACAATAACTAATTTAGTGCAAAATCGTATCATGTGTACATCCTAAACTGTTTATGTAGAGTTATACCCATCTCCTTTCAAGCTACTAAAAGTGTTATTATTGGCTGCGATCGCTCAATCAGCTCACTTACTACTTCGTAGGCTAACGCCGCCAACAATGTAGTAACTTAAAGGCGATTGGTACAGATGTGTGTTTTCGTCCAAAACCCTCGCATAAATAACATCACAAGAATCGAAGTCAGAGTATAGACTATAATTACAACCGCATAGAGATACTTGAATCCAACAATAGATAGTCCGCTATGAGAGCATTTTTTGTTTTGTCTGGGCGGAGGTGCGATGGTCTTTTCATTATCAACAACCAAGTTTTTATATGGCCATAAGTGGCTGTCACCGATTGTCAAAACAATCCATTATCTTGTTGGTTTTTTGTAAGGCTTAGCATTTTTTTGATCTTTTCTTTTCTATTGTCAATAAAATTTAACTACGCAGTCATATGTGAAGTAGTGGCCATCATATTGCAGATAATAAGAAATGAAGGACAAAAAAGCATAATATGTCAAAACATCAGATTAAGCCTTCCAATGTTATTTGCAACACAAACAGCCATAATGACAATATTTATTATTTGATAGTTAGATGTATTGATTGCTCGAAGTATTCTATAATCTGACAGTGTAAGTTATAAAAACTTGGATTCAAAACATAAGTGCATAGCGTAACTGGATAGAAAAATAGATTAGCTGGATATAAGCTAATAGTCTTTCTACAGCCAGAGATGCAACGATGAATACTTATTACCAACTAACCTATGAACAACGATGCCAGATTTATACGATAAAGAAAATAGGCGATTCACAACAAATAAGAGTATGTTGTTTTCAATTTGTATGTGCTTTTCAAATATATCTACAGGAGCTATGCTTTTTTATTTTAATCATGATGTAATGGAAAAGACTGCGTATTTTTCCATAGGCGTAAAAGGATATGATATTAATCTCTCCAAATGTTGTATTCCTGGTCACTCCAATCTCTCCATGATCTAGTTTTCCACTAAAAATCTTGAATTGGTGCACCAGACCCCATCTTGGATTTATCACAAAAAAAATTGAGTACAGTAAACATATACTGTACTACACCGGCTTTTCGATAAACATAGGATTATTTATATGAAGAGAATATTATTCACACTTTGTGTGTTATTTTCAAGTATAGCTACTGGAGATACGTTTTTTAGATTTAAATACTGTTTGTTTGTGTGGCTGTATTATCTCACATTTATTAGACTTATTCAGAGATTCCCTTGGGAAGGTGCGATTAAGTCCCGATTTTTTAAGTGCATCGACACATTGCGGTCGATTTGCAGGTTGACAGTCCAATTTTTATTAGTTTTTCAGTGCCTGCGTGCGATTTCCCGACACACAGGCACACTGATGCTATGTTTTGAGCATTTGCCCCACTCGGACGATGTTCGCAAAAGCAAATAGCATGGACAATTTTTAGCTAAGCCTCGGTAGCAAACTTTGGTGAATCCGAACTGACATTTGATGATCCGAAACGAATGCTCAACTTTGGCTCGTGCAGTGACTTCCATGTATTCGATATTGATTACAACGTTGTTGATCCTTAGATATTTCTTCCAGGCGTTCCGCGATAACTAGTTAACATCTATGTCTTTTAACTCGTCCCGCTTGTCTGCGCCACGATAATTGACACCATCAGTTTTCCATGGACCCAGCGCTTCCATCCATTCAAGCAACTTCACTTTGCAGGTTTGGCGGTGCTTGTTGTCGCATTTGCTATCGCCAACGCTGAGTTGGTTTTCCATGGAGCATCCAATCATAGAAAAATGACAGAGATTATCTCATTACGATGACTTAATTGCACATTCTCCATAGGCAAATAATTAATCAAACACATGAGTATCTCATCACAAAAGCGCACCCCAAAATAACTATTACGATAGCATCTTCATCACTTTTGTCTGCTCATCACATTAACATTCTCAGTATTTTTATGTAACGAGACCTTTGCACGATAACGCTGCATAAGCCCCACTATTAATTAAATCGTATTTTTTGAGGATAAAGCCTTAAAAAACACGATTTCAGTTCGAATATGCGCCATTAGAGCCATTTCACCCTTCATTTTCGATTTTCAGGCACAACTTGCCTGCTGAATAGCTAAACCTCGTTTAATATTGTGCGCCACACACATTATTTCAAAACGTGTACGGTTTCGGCTTAAGCCAAGATAACGAGCTTTCGCCATGCCGTAGTGTAGTTTCAAAACGCCAAATACTCGCTCCACAGTGCAGCGCACGCCAGAATGTAAACGGTTAAAACACTTATCATGTTCTGTTAATGGTTTATTTCGATAAGCACGTTTTATTATTCCGCGGATTTCAGTCATAAGTGCGCCATATTGAAAAAGTTGAGCCAGAGGGTACACTTACGGTTCGACCAAAAACCAATGTGAGACTACTTATGAATAAGCGTTATACCCACCTGACTCAAGAAGAAAGATACCAGATTTGGTCAGAGAAAAAAGCAGGAGTTTCAAATGAAATTATCGCCCAAGACTTAAGGCGTGATTTGAGTACCGTTAAAAGAGAGTTGGCTAGAAATACAGGGGCTAGAGGTTATCGCCCGAAGCAAGCACATAATTTTGCGCAGGAACGTCATCAACAGAAACCAAAAGCGACCAAGATGGTAGCTGAACTGAAAGATAAAATTACTGACAGACTAAGTAAGCAGTGGAGCCCTGAGCAAATACAAGGACGCCTTAAACGAGATAATCAACCTTCTGTATGTCCCTCTACGATTTACCAGTTTATTCGAGAGGACAAAGCTGGGGGTGGTTGCTTGTATCAACATCTTCGGCACAAGAAGTATAAGCAAAGAACAAGAAAGCCCGATGCACGAGGCCAGATCCGAAACCGTGTTAGCATTGATGATCGACCTGGAATTGTGGATCAAAAAATACGTTTAGGCGATTGGGAAGCAGACACTGTAATTGGCAAAAGACACAAGGGTGTACTGGTTACATTAACGGAAAGAGTGAGTAAATTAAATTTGGTAAAACGTGTTCCTTCAAAGCACGCTGACGTGGTGACGAAAGCAATTATAACGATGCTCAAGCCTTACCAATCAGACTTACTCACGATCACATTTGATAACGGAAAGGAGTTCGCCTTTCATGAAAAAATCAAGAAAAAGCTTAACGTAGATACCTATTTTGCTCACCCTTACTCCTCGTGGGAACGAGGTTTGAATGAAAATCATAATGGTTTGATAAGACAATATTTGCCCAAAAGCCAATCTTTGGATAATGTCACTGACAAAGAAATTTTAGATATACAAAACCGACTAAACCAAAGACCAAGAAAACTGTTAGACTTTAAAACACCTGATGAGATTTATAGTGAAATGGCGTTAGCTGCATAAATTTTAAGGGGCACTTATGACTAAAATCCGCGTTCTGTTATCAATATTTCGATCATCCCGCCATTCACTGTGCTTCTTGCTGGAATAGGCACTATCCGCATAAACAGACGACTCTTCACCATCTAATAGCTCAGTGAAACAATTTGAATCGTGAACATTTCCTGCTGTGTAACCGCTCGATTTTATCAGCCCATCCTCATCGACATTTATGTGCGCTTTATAGCCGTAGGTACTTTTACTCTTCCCGTCAGAACCTGCTTTCACGTTCCACTTCGCGTCAGGATCCTGTGTTGAGTGCTTGTCTTTATCCTTATTTGGGCGACACTGTTTAGCCTCAATTACGCTAGCATCAACAATACTGATACCTCCAGATTTAATATAAAGACCTTTATCTATAAGCTGGGAATTGATTTCTTGAAGCAACTTATCCATAAGCAACAACTTATCGAGCGCCTGTCTAAATCGCCAAAAAGTACTGTGGTCCGGCACTGACTCTGAAATGTCGAGCGCAATAAATCGACGAAATAAAAGATCGCGAGCAAGTTGTTTCTCTAGGGCCGAATCGCTTAATTTATACCAACTTTGCAGCAGCAGTGCCTTAAACATCATCAGTGGCGGCCATGCCTTTTCGCCTCGAGAACTTGAATGTATATCTTTCAGATGATGCTCTAAGCGATCCCAATCAATGAGTTCATGGACAGAGTCGAGTTCTTTCACTGCATCGTGATCAATCAGCATTGAATCTGCTAGACTGCGTTGTTTCAGATTTTTCCAAGCCATGATTTCACCGAAAGGCATTGATTGTTCAAGGATTATTATACCTGATTTTCAGTTGTTTAGCGAGATTCGTGCAAAGGTCTCAAAATATTAAAGAATTTTTAATAAGTAGAAGCATCCCTCTAGACATGAATAGCACTTATACCATAAGTGAAGAGGACTTTGTTGCCATGTGGGATATATCATTGCCGTCTGAGGAGTTAGTGGGCAGTCAGCAACCAATGTTTGATATTTGTGGAATGATTGTATACGCAGCTAGCGTAGCAACATGCCAAGATACATTCATTGATCGACTTACACGCTTCGATTCTATCAGCAAAAGTGCTGATAACCACTCAACACAAAACCCCTTGAATGCTCTATCCCAAGAAAACCCAAGCAAAATAGTGGATGAGTCCGAAATAAAAGAAGATAATCTAAGTGGTGAATCCAGAGTAGAAGAAGACAGTCCTTCCAATGATATCACAGTAGAGGAAGGCATTCCCGCCAAGGAGATCACACCAGAAAAAGCCACCCCCATGGACAATATTATAGTGGCACAAGTAGACCCTGTGGACTGCAGCACAGCAACAGAAACCAATTCAAATACTCAGATTAAAGCAACAACAATACCAATAACAACGGCCTTAGCCAGTCTAAAGATACTTATTGAAGAATCGACCAATAAAAAGAACAATAAGACGACAAAACTGCGCCATAGGGCAACAAAAAAAGCACGCCCTCCAACAGGATGGGAGAAAAAACAGCAACGCAGGAGGTATAGGAACATGGTGAGAACCAATAGGGCAACCTAATAAAATGTTACGGGCGTAAGCACGCTAAGTAATTATGGAGCCACATAACTTAATTATGTTATGATGACCTGATGTCAAGACTATTAATCGCAACATTAGAGCCTGTAAATTTAGCTGTGTAATCATCAATTTCTGACACCCTTTTTTAAGGGTGAAAGAATAGATGGTAGTAATGAACACGGAGAAAATAAAAGCTCTGGCGCTTAAACCATCCAAAAACATTAAAACCCATATAACCTATGAGTACTCCGTTCTCAGCACACTAAAATGATCGTTAAGGTCGCCTTAGACTCAGAGATTGAGGCGCATAGACACCAATATATGCCTGTGCTCCTCCAGCAATGACGTCAGTGACTCATGATATAGGCTGCCACTTTATTTGAGACTATTAAAGAGCAGGCGCCCTCCTGTCAACTGGCGTCCACCTAGGTTGAGAGAATTATTCACAGGTTCCATAATGAGTATTTACTTGATGAGTGAAGATAAACCAAGTGCTGTGTATAGCCAGACATTGTGTTGTATTGAAGAGCTACCTGTTGAGATAACTAACTTCTTATTATGCAGAACTCCGGAGCGGTGGGTTTCTGAAGCACTTAGACAACAGGATATTTTATTAATTGATCATGGAAACTGTGAAAAAAAAGCAGCTGCATCAGCTCTAAATCTTATGTTTCGATATGATAATAATGCTGACTTACTACATAAAATGTCTAGATTGGCGAGAGAAGAGTTGCGGCACTTTGAGCAAGTGTTGGCGCTCATGGTAAAGAGAGGGATAAATTATCGTCGCCTTAGCGCTTCTCGGTATGCAGGACTACTGCATGCGGCCGTGAGTAATCACGAACCCGCAAAACTAGTGGATACCTTGATTGTAAATGCGTTTATTGAGGCTCGTTCCTGCGAGCGCTTCCATGCGCTGGCATCTTGGCTTGACGAGGATCTTCGGACATTTTATTTATCATTATTGAAATCTGAAAGTCGTCATTTCATGGATTATTTAGCTTTGGCTGAAGTTGCTCATGGCGGTAGCGTTGATGATCGGGTGTGTTTTTTTGCTGAGATTGAACGTGATTCTATTGAAACAGATGACAGTGAATTTCGTTTTCATAGTGGCGTGCCAGTAATGAAAAAAGTTGGAGAAGTTTAACTTGTGTAATGGATAGGGGGGGGTGGCAAACGTTGCCAACACCCATGTCTTATTAACAGGGATAACTTATCTACCCCCCTTGAAGGTATTACATCAACCCCCTTGAAGATGAGTGTTGTTGACTACCCTCTCCAATCACTCACTACTCAATAAACTCATAGGGGTTAGCTAGTTTTCTTCCTGCTCACACCTTCAAAGGTACCGAGTATAATTAATTGTATTGAGAAATATCAAAGCTCTCCAGTGTAAATGGAATATTATCTGTTCTTATGAACCATCCTTTACTTTCCCAATCCCCTAAGACATATCGTTTAGCTGGTGAGCCATTTGATAGGTGCATATCATGTATAGTCGGCCTATGAGTGTGACCGTGTATCATTATGTTGACGTTGTAGTGGTTCATGACTCGAATAACTTCATTTTCCGTCACATCCATGATAGCTAATTTTTTTTTGGTTTTCGCTTGTAAACTATCCTTCTGGATTTTGTGGCAAAGTTTTTTCCTGAAACTCAGTGGAGTTAGTTGCAATAAAGCCATTATTAATGGGTTGCGGATGATTTTCCGGTAGCGAAGATAATGGATATCTTCCGTACACAAAGAGTCTCCATGAAGCAATAAGACCTTTTCGCCATTAATCGTTAATAGTGTTGGATCACTCAACCATTGGGCCCCAGCTTGCTTCAGGAATTGTTGCCCTATGGCGAAATCACGATTACCGGGCATAATATAAATATCGTGTCCCGCACGACTGTATTCTTTTAATGAGCTGGCAATGTTTTCATGGAAGGGTTCCATTGCATCATCACCTACCCAGTACTCAAAAAAATCGCCAAGAATATAAAGTTGCCTGGAAAAGACTGCTTGTTTTTTCAGAAAAGACAAAAACGCTTGAGCAATGGCTGGACGTAATGGTGTCAGGTGCAAATCTGAAATTAGCAGTGCTTGCATCAGATGATTTCCGCAGACTCAATAATGACATCAGTAACAGGTACGTCGTCATGGCCGGCACGAGATGTTGTTTTTACGGATTTGATTTTATTGACAACATCCATGCCTTCACTAACTTCGCCAAAAACAGTATAACCCCAGCCCTCAGCTGTTTCAGCGGAGTGATTGAGAAAGTTGTTGTCTGAAACATTGATGAAAAATTGTGCGGATGCAGAGTGCGGATCCATAGTTCTGGCCATAGCAATAGTCCCAGTGTTATTCTTCAAACCATTATTAGCTTCGTTTTTAATGGCCTTATTGACTGTCTTCTCTTTCATTCCAGACTCAAATCCTCCACCCTGAATCATGAATCCTTCAATAACTCGATGGAAAATTGTGCGGTTAAAATGACCACTTTCCACATATGCAATGAAGTTAGCTGTGGTATTAGGCGCTTTTTCTGTATCAAGTTTTAGAGCTATGTCACCAAAGTTCGTGTGTAGTATAACCATAAATTACTATTACCTGCATAAAAATTAAAGATACGTGCAAAAACGGAATTTTAAATGTTTATGGCCTAAATGTAAAAGTACATTATAGTTATTAATGCTTTTATGGTATTTTAACTGGTATCAATATATGACGTTAGCTTGCTTTATTCTTGGTTTCCCTACCACCCCTTCAGCAAAGATATGTCGGTGAAGATGAGTACCGTAAAAACATCCAGCAATTTTATTGAGCAGATTATAGACAGCGATCTAGCAGAGGGTCGTGTTAATGTTGTTCGTACCCGGTTTCCTCCTGAACCCAATGGATTCTTACACCTAGGTCATGCCACATCTATTTGCTTGAATTTTGGTTTGGCGGAAAAATATCAGGGTGAGTGTAATCTGCGCTTTGATGACACTAATCCTGAGAAAGAGGAACAAGTATATATCGACGCAATTAAAGAGGATGTTTGCTGGCTAGGATTTAGCTGGCATGGACAAGTAAAATATGCTTCTGATTATTTCGAAACCTTTTATCAATGGGCTGTACACCTCATTAGGGGCAGCAAAGCTTATGTTGATCACCAGGATGCGGAAACAATGGCACTCAACCGAGGAGATTTCAACAGGCCGGGAACAGATAGTCCGTTTCGCAGCAATAGCGTTGAAGAGAACTTGGCTGAATTTGAAAAGATGCGTTCCGGGGAGTATGAAGAGGGTAGCTGTAGTCTTCGTGCTAAAATCGATATGCATAGTTCAAATATGAATCTGCGTGATCCTATTTTATATCGTATCCGCAAACAGAATCATCATCAAACCGGAGACAAGTGGTGTATTTATCCAAGCTATGATTTTGCTCATAGTCAGGAAGATGCTATTGAGGGCATTACTCACTCTATTTGCACTTTGGAGTTCCAAGATCACCGTCCTTTGTATGAATGGTTTCTCAACAATTTGCCCGTGCCTCATCATCCCAAACAGTATGAGTTTGCTCGCACCAATTTGAATTATACGGTTACTAGCAAGCGTAAGCTAAAAAAACTGGTTGATGACGGTGTTGTTGATGGCTGGGATGATCCGCGTATGCCAACTATATCGGGATTACGTCGTCGTGGTTATACACCCGCCTCCATTCGCAAGTTCTCTGATATGGTTGGCATTAGTCGCTCTGAAGGAGTTGCGGACATTGCCATGCTAGAGCATGCAATTCGTGATGATTTGAATGCTAATGCTCCTCGGGGAATGGCTATATTAAATCCACTGAAGCTAGTGATTAGCAATTTACCGAAAAGTGAAGTTCAGTCAATGGTGGCGTTAACACACCCAGGAAAACCTGAGCTTGGTGACAGGGTTTTGCCTTTCACTCACGAGCTGTATATAGATCGGGCTGATTTTACGGAAGACACATCCTTATCTAGGAAAAAATTCAAACGTTTAGTGCTGGGAGAATATGTTCGACTTCGTAGTGCTTATATTATTAAAGCAGAAGAAGTAATCAAGGATGAGCACGGTGTTATAACCGAAGTTAAAGCCACCTATGTACCAGGAACAGTGGGCAAAGATCCACCTGAGAATGTTAGGCCTCGAGGAGTTATTCACTGGGTTTCGGTAAGTCATGGCAAACGAGCTACGCTGAGAATCTATGATCGTTTATTTAATCATGAAACGCCTGATAATGATAAGAGTGGTGGGGATTTTATGGCGCATGTTAATCGTAAGTCTTTACACCTGTGCGAGGCATGGATTGAGCAAGGCTTATCCGATTCTTTGCCTGAGCAGGTTTTTCAGTTTGAGCGCGAAGGATATTTTGTCGCAGACCGCTGGGATCATAGTCCGGATCATCCGGTGTTTAATATGACTATTGGCCTTAAAGATACTTGGAACAAATAAAAGCGTGAGGGAAATACCAATTTTTACTGAAGGTTAAATTAGGAGACAAATGAACAAACCCAAATGACCCTAAGAGTAGAGGTCATCGGATTAACTGAGAACAGTCAACAACCTCACGCCTTCAGGTAAATGGGTATAAACCAGAGAAGCTTAATATGCTGCAAATATATAACAGCCTGACTGGCAAAAAAGAACCATTTAAACCCTTGATCGATAATCAGGTGAGTATGTATGTCTGTGGTATGACAGTTTATGATTTTTGTCATATTGGCCATGCTCGCACTGTTACAGCATTTGATATTGTCGCTCGCTATTTGCGAGTCCGAGGATATAAAGTAAAGTATGTTCGAAATATTACCGATATCGACGATAAAATTATCCGTAGGGCACAGGAAAACAATGAACGCATTGATCAATTGACTGATCGAATGAGTGCAGCCATGAGGGAGGATTTCCAGCATTTGGGTAATCAAGAGCCTGATCAGGAACCCAAAGCGACGGGTCACGTGGATGGTATGATCACTATGATTAGTGATTTGATAGATAAAGGTTTTGCCTACAGTCCTGGGAATGGTGATGTGTACTTTAGGGTTCGTCACTTTGATAGTTATGGAAAACTGTCCGGCAAGGTAATTGAGGAGCTGGAGGTCGGTGCACGGGTTGAAATAGACAAGGAAAAGGAAGACCCTTTAGATTTTGTTCTATGGAAAGGAGCAAAGCCGGAAGAGCCTTCATGGCCTTCTCCTTGGGGTGAGGGAAGACCTGGTTGGCATATTGAATGTTCTGTGATGGCTAAATGCCATCTTGGAGAAACTTTTGATATTCATGGCGGAGGTTCAGACCTTATATTCCCCCACCATGAAAATGAAATCGCTCAGAGCGAAGCTGTAAATGGTAAAACTTTTGTGAACACCTGGATGCACGCTGGACCGATTCGAATAGATAATGTAAAAATGTCGAAAAGTTTGGGTAACTTTTTTACGATTCGGGAAGTACTGGAGAAGTACCACGTTGAAATAGTTCGTTATTTTTTAATTTCCAGCCACTATCGCAGCCCTGTAAATTATTCTGAGGAAAGCTTGAAAGAGGCTGGTATTCGTCTAGAACGGTTGTACACATCCCTCAATGGACTGGATATCAAAAGTGTTGATAAACCCGAAGATAGTGCGTTTGAACGTCGATTTTTTCAAGCTATGGATGATGATTTTAACACTGCCGTAGCCTTGGCGGTGTTGTTTGATCTGGTTCGTGAAATCAATCGGGTACGCAGTGTAAATGAGAATAGCGCTTTACCATTGGCAGCATTACTAGTCAGCTTGGGAGATATTTTGGGTATTTTACAAAATAATCCGGAAGCCTTTTTACAAGGTGACGGGGTTGATGAGACTTGGGTGCAGGATATGATTAGTCAGAGGGTAGCTGCTAAAAAAATAAAAGACTTTGCGGGAGCCGATCGTATTCGCAAGGAGCTAGCTACAAAAGGAATTATTCTTGAGGATTCTCGGGAAGGAACTACTTGGCGAATTGAGAGATAGTTTTTTTCTATCATTCGTGGTGACAATATCTACACCCATTACCATTGAAGGTGTGGTTATAAATAAGCAAGCGAAGCCCCATAAGTCTTCGAATAATAGTACTTGAGGTGCGTGATAACAGTTACCAGCCTACGCCTTAAAGTGGGTATTACATGTAGTTCCCACAAAATTCTCGCAGAAATGAATGAAGATTAGTGTAGCTGTTCTGCCGCGTAGAGTGTGTTTTCCAACAAGCAGGCAACGGTCATGGGGCCTACTCCACCGGGAACGGGTGTAATCCAGCTAGCTCGCAGTTTAGCGGTTTCAAACTCTATATCACCAACTAGTTTTCCATCAGGCATCCGGTTAATTCCAACATCAATGACAATGGCTCCGGGTTTGATCCAATCACCTTTCACCAACTTTGGTTGACCTGCCCCTGCTACCAGAATGTCAGCACGTCTTACCTCTGCGGCCAAATCTTCGGTAAAACGGTGAGCCGTTGTAGTGGTACATCCAGCAAGTAACAACTCCATGGTCATTGGTCTGCCAACAATATTGGAGGCACCTACAATCACTGCATTCTTACCGCGAATTGACTCTCCTGTATGTTCCAGTAAAGTCATAACGCCTTTTGGGGTGCATGGACGCAACAATGGAATCCGCTGAATAAGACGACCAATATTATAGGGGTGAAAGCCATCCACATCTTTATCAGGTTTGATGCTTTCAATAATTTTTCCCGTGCTAATGTGCTTAGGTAACGGTAACTGAACAAGAATTCCGTCTATCCTATGGTTGTTATTAAGAGTGCCTATTAGAGTAATTAGATCTTTTTCGCTGGTGGAGGCGGGTAGATTATGGGCGTAGGATTGAAACCCTGCCTGCTCACAAGAATGATGTTTTTTTTCAACATAAATATGGGATGCGGGGTCATCTCCTACCATGATTACAGCCAATCCTGGAGCTCTAAGCTTTTTTTGTATTCTGTTTTGTACTCGTTCGGCAATAATTCTGGTTAGCCCTTCGGCAATGGCTTTGCCATCAATAATATTGGCGGTCATGATGTTTATTACAGCCTGATAGAAGTCACGATGGTGCGTATTATAACAGTCAGCCGGTATATAAGTCGAGCTTCCAGTATCTAAAATTCAAATATGAGGCGCATCATATAATAGTAGATAGACTAGTAACCAATAGCCCCATTAAAAGACCCACGTTCATACTCACTGCAATTTTCTAGCGTACAACCTAACTAAGCCCAGCTGCGACTTTACCTACCGACTCACCACGTCCTCTCTTTTATGAAATTTGATCGCTATTTTGTGCCGCTACAGGCTATACGATCCTCATAAACCTCAGAGTGTCAGCTCTAGGAAAACCGTTTTATGGCGCCGTGCCTATAAACACCGAACCTACGTGTCGAAAATACTAGCTGGCTGCTGGATTGTGAATCTGATAGCGTTCAGCTGGCTCAGCTGATTGCAGGAGCTTCCCATGTGGTCACCTAATTCATTGCGTGAGAACTACGAGACTATGAGCAACTGGCTCTCAAATCAATTCCATGTGTGTCGGTTATTGTAGAAATCTAGGCTTTCTTTTATCATAATGCAAATCAATTGCATCCATTGCATCTCTAATGCTTACTTTGTTAGTCATCCTGCTAACTATATCTACGTCACAATTTTTCTTTGGGCCGAATGAAAAAAGATATGGTTTATTTTTTGCCCAATTATTTGGGAGAAATGTTTCTATATCTTTCAAGTTATAGTGTGTATTAGTCCACGCATCTATTACTATTACTTCATCATCCAACGTAATATAATTGAGATGATGTCCCGTCCCATCATCTTCCTTACTTTCTATCAATATGGAGCCATATCCACCATCATTATAACCAATTTTTCTAAGTTCTTCACATACCACAGCATTGAAGCTGTCGCAGTTACCGAATCTCCAATTTTCTAGTCCCCTCAGCCCCCTCATAACTCCCGCTTCTTCTTTATTACCGTCGGCATCTTTATCACTGGCAAACATCTCATAAGTCAGAGCCACACCAACAGTAATCATTTCATGCTAATGACCTATAAAAGAATTTTCCTCAAATCCCAAAACACTGTTTCTTGTATCACTATGTATAACAATCGCATTTGCTTTTTGCATGACATAATCTAAAGTCGCATACATCCTATCTTTTGGAGATAACGACTTATCTAGAGCCATTCCCCTTAATTTATTTATTCTAGCAGATACAGATTCTTTGATATCTGTATTTAGAGAGTGAATACTGTGTTCTGCTACCGATAAAAAACCTACGTAAGGATCTTCATCTTGTATCATTTTAGATGCTTTGCGCTCTATATCATTTGCAAAAAACATAATCATATCAAACGCATTCTCTAAATCATTTTGGGTTTCTAGTATATAATCAGGATATCTCACACCACTAAACCTTAATGAGTTTTTTTTAGGATCAACTAGCCCCAGATAGTCTGCTACCTGCCATAAATTTTTGTCATAAAACTCTTCAGAAAAGTGCACTAAGGCAATTAACATTTCTATCGCTCTATTTTTTCAATGTATTTAGCAGCAATTGGATCATCACTGCTAAAAAATTCTTTCATTGTCTTAAAATCACTCCCCATATTAACTAAGTTAAATGATTTCAAAACATTCTTTCCTAATATTTCTAACCATCTACTCGTTAAATATGGCCGACCCTTAAAACTTTCTATGCTTTCTTTTAACTCTCCCAATACTTCTATGCTACATTCTTTCTCTTTGATCAAAAACCTCATCTCCTGATCTATACTTTTAATGTTATTAAATGCTATACACACATATACCGAGGACCGCAATTTAATCAATGCATCCGGAAGTTTTTCAAAACTATTTGATGACATATCTAAATAGTTTAAATTAGTTAGATTTTCCCAACCACGTGGTAGCGATGTAAGATCATTATCAGAAATATCTAACCTCTCTAAATGTTTGAATCTCAATATACACTCAGGCATGCTGGTCAATTTCAACCCAATCAATATTAAAGATTTATTTTTTGCTCGATAATTGTTAATTATTATTTTTGCAGATGATATTCTTGCACCACGCTCTTCTCCTGTAGCCTCATCCACCCACCTTGCTAAATCAGAGTTGATATTTCCTTCATTAATACCTCCATCTTCCAAATAGTTTTCTGTATCATATTGCAAACTCATATCATTAATCTTTTCTTTTATAGCACTTGCAAGTTCATGTGCATAGCCATGAATATTTTCAGGGATTATATTATTATATGTTTTTATATTACATAACGAACAGAATCTTTCTATTAATTTTTTATCAGAAATACATCTATAGTCTTCATGACCACTTACAAACTTAGTTGATTCATTAACTAAATGAAATGATTTCATCGATCTGCCAGAATAGTTTAACCTCTCTTCCTTTTGTTCGGAAGAGTTTACAGAGATAAGTTGATGTTTGAGTTATTTTTGAAAGCGTGTAATCATAATAACTTCCTTAGCATTCAATACACTAGCGGTGGATTGAGGTGGAGATAAAAGGATATCCATATATCTAAAGCATAGAACAATTAAAGAACACTTATAAACCAACTATAATAAAATGGAATTCACAAACTAATTCACAGTTTCATAAGTTGAATGTTACTACAGACCATCTGTCTGAGTATAAAATTTAGTGCCAGACTGCTCTATTTCCAATTTAACGAAAACTCATCATGCAAGTGAAATACGGCGATAGGTATATTTTACCTTATAGGCCTTACGCTTTTTTTGGGTTGAGGTGATTATTTCTGAATTCAATCCACGAATTCAGGTATTGTTATTTTAATTAATATCATTTTTTGGTTTTTTAACCACATGAACCCATTCCTAAAGCAAATAAATTTATAGATACTACTTTAGTAATGGTTATGACTAGCCGATGTTATTGACAATGCCAGCTCATATACTGCTGTAAGTGGTTATTGTTCGTTAAATGAAATACCGAACATGATGGCTTGAAGGCAATGGATATTACTAAGTTAGGATAGGCTAATGAATCTCACAATGCGAATTTTGCGATCCCGTAAAGAGAAAAAGCTTTCACAGCAAGCTCTGGGCGATTTAATAGGCGTTTCCCGTAGCGCGTTAGCGCAGTGGGAAACGCAGATGAGTAGTCCCAATCTTGATAATTTACGAAAAATGGCAGAAATTCTTGAAGTCTCATTTGAGTGGCTTGCTACCGGAAGAGGTAATCAATGCATATCCAATAATTCTGATATTCTTTGTGATACAGATGTGGATGAGGAAATTGTTCGTGAACTCCATATAATGAATCTGAAGAGAAAGAGAGCTATTCTTAATATAATGAAAGCTATGGGCTAATTCATAGATAAATAATTGAATTTACTGATGATATTGTATAGCAAAATGGTTGTCAATAATATCTATACGAGACATTAGCTAACTCAACGCCAGATTTCCCGCACAAGTGACACACGCTTGCCCGACAAACACTCAACCGGGTTAAGGTAAGGAGTTTTCCGGACGTATGTTGATTAGAAGTTAAGCCTCATCTATTTCATTTTTCGACAAATCGCCAACATTCAGTCCTTTAAGGAATAATCGCTCACCGGCCATGAACATTCTCGTTACCATGAGTGGAATGACTTAGCAAAATACATCTTATAAGCTAATGACCAAACAATGCTTGAGTGGTTAGCGAACTCACCACCATTATCAAACGTAATTCTCTTACTCTACTCTCCTAAGGTAGGAGCATCTTTTCGAACCCACCTTGAGTTTATTTTGGTCGCCTGTGTTGTATGAACACCGTCAATTAAAAACAACACTTAGTCCTCTGGTAATAGGGCTTCCAAGGCTTCTTAGTGTTCCACAACCTCAGACCATGTTTCAGAATATAATTTGCGTGGTACGCCATCATGTTTTTTTTGTAGCTGCAGCCATTTTTCATACCGGATACAGCCATTTTTCATACCGGATACAGCTATTTAAAGTCCCAATGCTCAGAGATATAAGCGGTAATCTGCTGGATATTCTCGATTAACGGCCTCGTTTTCTCATCATTCAGACAACTTTCGCTGCCACAACTTTCAGAGTTCAGCTTTTCATTTTGCAGATAGTCATTCAGATGGCCGTCTATGCTGAACTACTGTTTCTCTAAACCTGAGCAATAGATAATACAGACCAAACTTCCAACGCCAACAACGCCAACAACGCCAACAACGCCGCAAACACCATCACGCTATCAGGCATTACACACTTTTTAATGCATAACTCAAGCCTATTTTTTGCTGTGTGGTGAAATTGTTTTTTGGCATGCACGGATGGTGCAGAAAAACAATTTTAAAATCAATCATCTTAAATGACCACAAGTAGAGGTGCTCTTACGCACAAGCAATATGACTGCAATCAGTAAGCCCAGATTCAAGAATTATCTTATGACATCCAGTAATTAATGCTATCTTCTTCATAGTAGCGTTATTTTTGTACCATAGAAAAGAATATTAGCAACTGTGCTCATAATCGAACTCTATTTACAATATAATAGTGATTTTTGTTGATTCACCTAGGATTACCAATAACATAAACTATTACATCAAAAAAGGCTCTTATATGACTAATATTTCAGGAATCCACTTGCTTTTTGTAGCCATCATGAGCCTTTTTGCTGGTCGATTTATTACCGATAACACAACACTATTAAGACGTCTCCATATCCCATCCCCGGTAACCGGAGGCTTGCTATTCTGCATACTATTAACCACGTATAGCTACCTAACAACAGTCCATTTCAATTATGACCTGCACCTCAGAGATATATTATTATTGGTATTTTTCAGCACCATAGGACTATCAGCCAAAATAAGGTTGCTAATCAGTGGTGGAAAAACCTTGATTATACTGATATTTGTTACTATTGCATTTCTGATAATACAAAATACAGCAGGTATACTAACAGCCATGGCGCTAGGTCAAGACCCTATCTTCGGATTACTGGCAGGCACTATAACCTTTGCTGGAGGGCATGGAACAGCAATTACGTGGGGGGCCTTCCTTGAACAGCAAGGTTACCAAGGTGCCGTTGAATTTGGTTTAGTTGCAGCCACTGTAGGCTTAATTTTAGGCGGACTGATCGGAGGACCCGTTGGTAAAAAACTAATCACTCACTACCGATTGAAAGAAGCCACCAAACAAAAAATAACATCATCTTATCAGGAGCCAGAGATACAGGTTGTACCATTGAATGGCAAACACCTGCTTTCCGCCCTTTTTCTGATAAGCTGTTGCATTGTATTTGGCCAATTAGCACAGGACCTACTTAAAGCTCAAAACATACTCTTCCCTGACTTTGTGCCTGTTTTGTTTGTCGGTATCCTCATAGCTAACCTGTGTGACTTTGGCCAAGAAAAATTAAGGCAGCCTGAGCTTGATATGCTCGGTGATGTATGCCTACGATTATTTATAGCCATGAGCCTAATAACACTTAAACTCCATCACCTTACAAATATTGCAGGGGTTCTAGTATGCATTACTGTGGTACAGGTACTGATTATTATTGCCTTTGCTTGGCTCGTGGTATTCCGTGCAACAGGTCGAAACTACGATAGCAGCATCATCTCGGCAGGTTTCATAGGTATGGGGCTCGGCGCAACACCTGTTGGCATGGCCAACATGAATACCCTGACTAATCGTTACGGTCTATCACCTAAAGCATTTCTTATTGTTCCCCTTATCGGCTCCTTTTTTGTCGATATTGCCAATGCTATAATTCTTAAGGGTTTTCTTGAATTACCTATTTTTAAAGGCTAATTTGCAAGACAGCAAAGAACATAATGAAGCTCCTAACGATCTATAAATCAACTTTCACCTCTGGCTGACACCAATAAAAATGGAATTTATTGACAGTCACTCCATCCATTTTCCCATCCAACCCCTCAAGGTACTGGCAGCTCAAACCTCTTGTCCGGTAAATACCTGACACAGGAACATCTTCATTATCACGAATTAATATACCTCTAGTGCTTTCGTCAGCCTTACCAAACCAATACACAAACTGTGAGTTCCTATCGGAAAGAATCTGCACCTTTAATGGCCTACTATACCAAGCAATACGACTACCTCTAGACCAGTTCTGCACCAACAGCACTGGGAGCTCACTATCAACATCCACAGCACCCCTATCAGCAAGCAGCATCTTGGCTTTACGAGCAGCTTGATCCCAACCAACCAAATCACGCACAATAGGCTTCAAAAATGGAAAAAATGATAATGGCTGAAACATCAGAAAGCCAATAATAAAAACAATCAATCCTACAGATAAGATACTTGAGATCAAAGCTAAGGTTTTAACCCAGACCTGCCCCCATCTAAGACATAACCAATGAGCAGTGAGTGGCGCCAGAAGAACCCAGCCCATAGCAGGCCAATTAGGTAACAGCCCTCCATTGCCTGCAGACCAGGTCGTCACCAAAAGAAATGGCCATGCACTCCAAATCACCAACCAGTCTGCGCTTCTGCCTCGTCGAAGGGCAAAAATACTTGCCACAATACCTGCAATATAGGCCAGAATAGAATAACAAGACATCTGCAAAACTTGCATCATCAAAACGTTTTTAAAAGACCATCCTCCCTCTGATGCATGATTAATCTGATAAGTAAATGATGCCCAGTCGTGCATGCTATTCCAAATCAATACTGGAGAAATCAAGACTAATGCCGGTACCATTGCCAACCAAGGTGCAAATTGTTTTAACCAGCGTAGACCCTGCTGCTGGCTAAGGAAAAGAGTCATAGATAACGGCAAAAAAACAGCCGTATACTTGCTAAGCCCGGCAAGACCAAAAACAACCCCAAGCATTAACCAATCCTTAAGCCTGTACTGCTGACTTATTTTTAATATCAACTCAATAGCAAATAACGCCAGTACAATTAAAGGTGCGTCAGGCACTAGCCCCCACCCCATTAACTGCAAGAACGGTGCTGAATTCAGTAAAAAAACTGCAACCAATGACTGATTTTTATCACCATCTGGATAAAGCTTGCCCGTTAATCGATATACTTGCAGACTGGCTATTGCATAAAGCAAAGCTGGTATCAAACGGATAGAAAACTCATTATAACCAAGCGGTGCAACCAGCATCTGAAGCCAGCCAACCATAGGCGGATGATCAAAATAACTCAGATCGGGGTGCAATGCATACAACGCATAGTGCGCTTCATCAACTCCGAGAGAAAGCAACGGAGCAATAACCAAGTGCACTAAAAACACCAAAAGCACCGTTAGACAGGCAATAAGCCTTGGGGTTCTTGCAATCATCAAATATTCCTGCGTCGTCACTTAATACCCGCTACCATTAAAGGTGCGAGTAAGCAACAAACAAGCGAAGCCCCCCACGAGCACTTGAGTGGTAGGTGATTAAGATGAGCGAGAGCGACCAACAACCTCACACCGTCCATAGTAACTGGTAGAACCAATAGGCACTACTCACTCAAAAACTTATAAATACTAGAAAAATCAAGATGTGTTCCTGCTTTTTGTCCATGCAATCGGTACAGACTGTCTGCCAAAGAAGCCACGGGTGCAGCAGTTTTGGTAATAGCTGCAGTAGTCAAGGCCAACCCCAGATCTTTACTCATCAGCCCAACTGTGAATCCTCCTTGATAGCCATGACTAGCTGGCGAGTCAACCATAACTCCCGGCACAGGATTGTACCTTTCAAGCACCCAGTTCCCCCCAGAACTTTGCTTCATGATTTCTGATAGAACTGTAGGATCAAGACCATTATCAATGCCAAGTTTTAATGCTTCAGAAGTTCCAACCATAACAACCGCCAGCAACATATTATTGCATATTTTGGCAAGCTGTCCTGCACCCACCTCCCCTGCATGAAAAATCAAACGCCCCATAGATTCAAGGAAAGGACGAGCTCTGTCTAGATCCTTATTCCGTCCGCCCACCATAAATGTTAACGTCCCTTCAGAGGCCCCTGCCGAACCTCCTGAAACCGGTGCATCAATAAAATCAATACCCTTGTCGCCTGCCTCACTCGCCACACTTCGTGCAATGTCAGGCTCAATAGTACTGCTTTCAATAATCAATTGCCCTGCACACATAGCCGATAACAAGCCATCACGACCAAGATAAAGTCGTTCAACGTGAGAACCAGACGGCAGCATGCTAATAACCACCTCAGCTTGCTTCACCGCATCTAGGGGAGAGCCTGCCACAATACCACCAGCATCATGATGCTTTTTAACGGCCTCTGAAACCAAGTCGTAACCATAAACCTTATGACCAACATCGACCAGCTTTTTGGCCATAGGAGAGCCCATATTGCCAAGCCCTACAAACGCAATCTTTGACATATACCCATGCCCCTTGAAAATGTGAGGTTGTTGACTATTCTCACCTTTAATAGTAACTGGTATATAATATGCTTGCTATTCGTAACGCCAAATAGCCTGTCGCTTTTCAAGAAATGATGCAACCCCTTCTTGCTGATTGGTTCCGGAAAACAACTCTGTAAAAAGCTTTCGCTCCATAGGCAACGCTGAACGAACAGACCCATGACGACTCATCTGAATCAATTTTTTACAAGCTCTCAGAGCATCTGGACTTTGGCTACTGGCTTTTTCCGCCAACTCACGAGCAGCATTAAAACACTCACCCTTATCAACTAAAAGCTCCGCCAAGCCAATATCAAGCGCCTGTACACCATTGACTTTTTCACCACAAAGAATCATTCGTTTTGCCCAGCCCTCCCCTACCAATAAGGTCAGGTTCTGCGTACCTCCTGCGCAAGGCAGTAACCCTACTGACGCTTCCGGCAAAGCAAGCACTGCCTCTTTTTCGACAACCCGCAAATCACAAGCAAGGGCAACCTCCAACCCTCCTCCCATGGCATAACCACCAATGGCAGCAATAGATAACCCAGAAAAATCGCTCAACGCCTCAAAACCTTCACCAAAGGCATCCGCCATTACCCAAGCTTCTTTTTCAGAAATACCATCGAATAATGTTAAATCTGCCCCTGCACTGAAAAATTTCTCTGATGCTGAACGAATAATCAGAGCCACTATCTGCTTATTTTTGTCTAAATCTGCAACAGCATCCCGCAATGCCCTCAGGCTTTCCAGTACCCACGTGTTTGCTGGAGGATTATTCAGGGTGATAATGGCGATATGTTCATTAATTTCAATATGCAAATGAGTAGACATTATACAATCTCCGTGAAATGTTCTGACAACAACCGCCTAGCAATAATGAGACGCATAACTTCGTTAGTACCTTCCAGTATCTGATGGACCCTGGTATCCCTCACATAACGCTCAAGCGGATACTCTTGGATATAACCATAACCACCGTGAATTTGCAGCGCTTCATTGCAGACATTAAAGCCAACATCCGTAGCAAAACGTTTGGCCATGGCACAATAAACCATCGCTTCTTGGTGACCTTCATCTAGCCTACAAGCTGCCATTCTCACCATCTGCCTCGCTGCCACCAAATCTGTATTCATATCCGCCAACTTAAACTGTAACGCCTGAAATTCAGACAGCTTGCGGCCAAACTGTCTACGTTCGTTCATATATCGTTGAGCCGTATTCAATGCCTGTTGTGCTGTACCTACCGAACAGCTCGCAATATTAATTCGCCCACCATCCAATCCTTTCATAGCAAAGCGAAATCCTTCTCCTTCAGAGCCCAAGCGATTGACTGCAGGTATACGAACATCATCAAAAGAAATCAGTCCTGTAGGCTGACAGTTCCACCCCATTTTTTTTTCTTTACGCCCATAACTAATACCAGGAGTACATGCCGGCACCGCAAATGCTGAAATTCCTTTGGCTCCTTCCTCGCCTGTTCTAGCCATCACCAGCAGCAAATCCGTACTGCCAGCACCAGAAATAAATATTTTTGAACCATTAAGCACATAATCACCTCCCTTTGCCTCCGCAGTAGTTTGTAATGAAGCGGCGTCACTGCCAGCTCCAGGCTCAGTTAGGCAATAAGACGATAATTTTTCACCGCTCGCAAGTAAAGACCCCCATGACTTCCTCAGTTCATCACGAGCAAACTCACCTATCATCCATGTCACCATATTATGTATAGTCATATACGCAGTCGTTGCCGTACACCCCATAGACAACTGCTCAAATATCAAACTAGCATCAAGCCTTGTTAGCCCCATTCCACCGATCGTTTCACTAGCGTATAATGAACAAAATCCAAGTTTAGCGGCTACTTTAATAACTTCTACAGGAAAAAAAGCTGTCTGGTCCCACTCTGCCGCCATAGGAGCCAAAGATTCTTCAGAAAATTGTTTGGCCAGATGACAAAATGCCACCTGATCTTCAGTAAGATTAAAATTCATGCTAAATATATACCCAAAGCACTTGAAGACATAAGAGTGTTAATTTCACCACTTACCACCCATACCCGCCACTTCGACTACCGCAACTACAAAAAAATTAGACTTATCCTGCCATAACTTCCACAGCCAGCGCTGTTGCTTCCCCTCCTCCAATACACAGTGCTGCAATACCCTTTCCACCACCTTTCTGCAAAAGCGCATGCAACAGAGTAACAACAATCCTAGCTCCGCTCGCACCCAACGGATGGCCCAAAGCACAGGCACCCCCATTAATATTAACCTTGCTATGATCAAGTCCTAATTGCCTTATAGCCATTAATGTTACAACAGCAAAGGCTTCATTTATTTCATAAAGGTCAACATCGGTATTTTTCCAGTTCAGCTTATTCATTAGCTCACTGATAGCAGCCACCGGCGCCAAGGTGAATTCGGCCGGTTTGGTTCCACAACTATGATAACCACAAATACGGGCCATTGGCTTTAAGCCCTGGGCTATGGCATCCGCCTCCCTCATTATTAATACTGCCGCCGCCCCATCAGAGATCGAGCTTGAGTTAGCGGCAGTAACTGTACCCTGTGAACTAAAAGCTGACTTCAACAGCCGTATTTTTTCTGGTTTTGCCTTTTTCGGCAGTTCATCAGAATCAACCAGCCCTGCTACCGTTTCAACTGGTGTTATTTCTCTGTCAAACAAGCCGGTGGCTATAGCATTTTGCGCCCTAGAAAGTGACTCCAATGCATAGTCATCCATTGCATTGCGACTAATATCAAAACGATCCGCTGTTGCCTGAGCGAAAACACCCATGAGCTTGCCGCTATAAACATCCTCCAAACCATCTGTAAACATATGATCCTGCAACTCACCGTGCCCAAGCCTCAACCCCTGTCGCGCTTTATTAACGAGATAAGGAGCGTTGGTCATACTTTCCATGCCTCCAGCTAAAACAGTATCCGCTTCACCCTGTGCTAACTGGGCACACCCCAGCATGATAGCCTTCATACCAGAACCACAAACTTTATTAACCGTGGTACAAGGGGTAGTATCAGGTATTCCTCCGAATATCGCTGCTTGTCGAGCCGGTGCCTGCCCGGTTCCAGCAGTTAATACACATCCCATAAGAACTTCGGAAATATCACTAGGGTCAAAAGAAATATTTTTAACACAGCCAGTAATTGCCTTCGCCCCCAACTGGCTGGCAATTAAAGATGAAAGAGAACCCTGGAAAGCTCCGATTGGAGTGCGCGATGATGATACAACTACAATATTGAAGATACTTTCTATAGACATCGTTTCTCCTTTTTACCTTACTGTGGTCAGAATGAACGATAACAACTCAATCATCATTTCGCAACGCTATCTCAAATGCCGTGTAGACAGTAAAAAAAAACGCAAGAATACGACACACTATTGCTATGGATATACGACAATAAACGTGCCAATATGGATGCCTCAGGTATAATAAAAATCGATAACTGTCGGCATGCAAAAATCCTTTACAATACAACCCAAACTCTTCGTATAAGCCACTATCTTCAATCATCCAATTCTTTGTAGCTTGGATGATACGGATGCCATGCTAGAATGATCAGATATTGAGACAAGGGTTGGCACGTTAAGAATGGTAGTCGTGACAAGACTGCCACCTATGGTTTTTTCGTGCATACTGGTATCGATGAAAATGGCTTTTTTCAGAGTCAAAGAGTGACGCCTGCAATATTCACGATTATCAGAAATGCAACACCTTGCAAAGAAATACCCATCACCAGATTGGGCAATAAGCATCCTTTTTCCACCCATAAAAGGTACTACGGGCTTACTAGAACTCGACTCATGGGTCTTGCCAAAAAAGAAACTAGTTACGGGCTGACCGCTATTGCCGCTAACATTCGCAAAAGTACTAAGTTTTTAGTATTTATGGTGTGCCGAAACTATGCTTGTAGGATAGATGCAAAAAATCAGTCTTAGCTACTAGAAACAGTCCAGAAAGCCGATAATTTGGTGTGCAATGCCCTAAAAATATTCGTGATAGCTGAAAAATAGGTACAGTTCAATTATGTTTAAAATCATTGATTATGCTGGGATCTCATATAAGCGTTAAAAATCATCTATAGGTGTACGGCCAAGAATTAGATATTCTTGCCTTTGAAGATAAGCGTCACGAATAAAAGAATAACGATCACCCATGATCAAATCTTCTGCGTCCAGCAAACCTGACCGAATACTAATTGTTTTAACACCAAGGGCCATCCACGCATCACTTTCAGGTTCGATCCAAGTTAATGGGCTAGTATACAAGTCGGGAACAAACCCTATTCCGCTCCTGATATTTCCTGGACCAAAAAACGGGATAACAATATAAGCTCCAGAAGGGACTCCCCACTGGGCTAGGGTTAAACCAAAATTTGCATACTTCTGTTCAAAGCCCAAAGGTGAAGCTACATCAATAAGACCCAGCATGCCAACCGTGGAGTTAATAGCAAAACGGCTCAAGGACACTAATGCCGCAGAAAGTTTTAACTGAAGCGCTCCATTTATAATATTTCGAATTTCTCCAAGGTTGCTAAAAAAATTAGAAACAAGCCCCTGTATTGGTTTAGGTATTATAGCATTATAACCCTTTGCAATAGGCTTCAGAGCATAAATATCCAATTTATCATTGAATGAGAATATGTTGCGGTTTACCCGCTCCCAAGGATCATCATAAGATACCGGCACCTCCAATGGCGCTGCTTTAACCTGCAAGATAAAGCAAGCCAGTAAGAGAAAAACAATATAGCAGTTATATTTTTTTATATTTAAGTAAAACATTATCATTCTCTCAATGATCAGTATTCAAAACAACAGTGAGGACTGGTTACACCCCTCATACGTTAAGAATTAATGGAATTAATTGCGCCAGCTCATCAGATTGCTTAGCTACCTAAACTAAAGAAACTCTAATTCTGTGCCTCCCATCTACCTGTGTCTAGAATTATTTTTGGTACATATCAACCCTAAGTAACCCCTATATTTCCACAATAACCGACACACTTGGAATTGATTTAGAGCTAGCTGCTCATAGGCTGTAGTTCTCACACAACGAACCAGGTGACCACATGGGAAACTCTTACAAACAGCTGACTTTGGCTGAATGATACCAGATTCAATCCTTCAACACACTCGTATTTTCGGAGCGTAGGATAGGCTATTATCTGAACCATTCCAATAAAACAATCTCCCTAGGCTCAAGCACTATCACCCTAGGGCTTATGATGCAAAAGAAACTCATAGCCACGGCCTGCACAAGCGCAAGACAGCGACTAAGCTTCACAAAAGAACTGATGTGATAAGTCGGCCGATGTAGTCTCAACCAGACTTAGCCTTTACACCTGAGCAAACTGCAGGGCGCATGAGACTTGAGTCTTATGGTGGGGCTATTGGTTACTAGATTATTTATCGGCTAATCAAAAAAAAACATTGGACTTTCTTCTCCTGCGCAAAGGTAAACGTTATCGAAAACGCCATAATACTGAGGCTGGATCCCGTTTCATTACTGACCTTGTGGATATTTATGAGTGCCCTGACTGCGTGGATCTAAAAAAAAGGCCGGCCACTGGGAGGGGGATACCGCTCACGGTAAAAATGGATGTTTTGTGACGCTGACCGAGCGTGTCTCTAAACTTCTTTTGACGTTCAGAGTTAAAAATAAGACCAAAAAAGATTTAAACTACTTTAGTCCGATTGAGTTTTTATCGGGGTAGTGTGTTAGTTATTGTGGGAATATAGGGCTTTGACCTCCAATCAAAGTCATTGCCTTTTCTTTAAACTATTTGGGATACTATTTGTAACTGCATTTCTGTTTCATAATAACACTTCAATAATTGACGGGTATTGTCTTTTATTAAAGTACCCAGTTTATTCAACCAGAACAACCTGTTTTAGATGCATAGGAGGACAAAAACTTCTCAACCTCTGACCATTTCAACAATACTTCCGTATCATCCAGATCACGAAAAACCGGATGATTTAAGTCAGTGGATTATACAAATAATTTGGGCTGCGCTATAAAATTTTTTTGCATGCCAATATTTTACCAGAATATTATCTACTTGGTCGAGTTATGCTGATGTATCATATCGTAATCAAGCCCTATCCGCCACAACAGCATCATCAATGAATTTCCAGCGAGGTAAATTCTGCGGACCCACCCCCTCATCAAGCACTGCCTGCAACAAACTCAGATAGTCTTTATTAAATTTCTTCTGATGTTTTCCCGCATAAATACCACATGACGTTTTATCAATACAGAAGACTGTAACTCCATCAGCTATAGCTGCATCCAACTTTGCCCTAAGTACATCTTTGACTGCTGCGCAAAAAAACTTATAGTCAGTGGCCGCCTTTTTATTTCTAGTGCGCTTCATTGTTCCTGTAGTTGTTCCGTTATCACTAGCGTTAATGCCCGAACCAAAAATCAAACTGGCATCAAATGTTTTACTACCGTCAATGACGCACTCCTTGCCTGCAGGTGACGCATACTTTAAGGCTGAAAGTTTGGCATTACCTACCACCCATGCTTCGCCATAGTCTTCGGAGCGCTTAGTGTTCACATAATCAATCCCTTGCATCGTTTTAATACTAGTTGTATTCTTACTCGTATCTACCATTCCCCACCGTCCCATTATCGTGTTCCTAACAAGTTGAGTTTGATTAGACTTATTTGCAGGGCATGAAGTTAATGCCCAGTTAGCAACCAAGTTTTCTTCTTGTCCTCCATGATTTAAATAATGATCGAAGGTATTATTTTTATGCCCAAGCACCACGTGTCCAATATCTCCTGCCGGCAGGCCGCTATTAGCCGCAACCATAAGGCCAATCTTACGTCCAGGATTTTTGGTAGCTAAATCATAACCTACGCTACCAGCTCCTCCAATTCCAGAGGCACTAGTAATAATAAGCCTTTCCGAACGCGTTGTTTTTCGGTTTCTATATATAGAATCTCTTGCTTTTTTGCCAGATGATCTAAAATCAGCATGGGATACTTGGGGTATATTTAGCTTAGCTGGTGCTACTGATGCCGGTACCACTGGTACTGGTACTGGTACTGGTACTGGTACTGGTACTGGTGCCGGTGCTGGATTAACGGGCCCAGGCGCAAGGTTTGCAGAAAGCCAGTTAGGCACCACCACATTATTAATAGTATTACGACAAAAGCCCGTATCGGCACTACACTTCTCAAAAGGAGCTTGATATTTTTGATATTCTGGATAAAACAGAGCACCTCCAGTTTTCCTGATAACCTGTGTAGAATAATCCAATAACTCCTTTGCAATAACATCAGATTTCACACTTGAGCCCACTAGTTTTTTAACAGTTTGAGTAATAGTATCAATTTCAACCTGCATCATTGTTGTGTCACTACAGCGAGGGAGATCCATCAAATGAGCAATGGTGAGTATACTCTTGCCCAACACTGTTTCAGGATCCTTTGAAAATCCTTGTTGTGGCTTCCTAGCACCTTCTTCTATAACTGCTGCCCCCCAATCAATATCACTCTTAGATACACCAAGATCATTAGCATAAGCTCGAAACAGTTCCGCTGAGCGCAGGTGATAATTATCATTAGGCGACTCATTAATCCTACCTGATCTCATCATGAAGACCGCTAATTTCAAAATATTTTTACGGGAAGAAGATAGTTTTGAGTAAAGATCTTTTGTCTGGACACTTCCTTTTTTATCAATAAGATCAATAATCGAATCCATATAAGCCACTTTCCTACAGGCATGTACACCGTTATGATTGGGACGATACACCGCACTCCCATTAATTTTTATCGAATATTCACTATTATTAGGGTAAGGCTCATTCAATGTGCAGATATTAATGCGCCTGAATATTTCTCCAATATCCCTATCTCGTAATGTCAGATCTGACAATGAAGCAATGTTGTAGTGATGACTGTTTGGTATCTTAGCATTACCAACGTTAACAGCGATATTTACGGGATTTACTGCCAACCCCTTATAAGAAGGGGCAGGTTTAACAAGAGGAAATAATGGCTTTGTAACAACAGGAACTTCTGGCTTCAAATTTAGTTCTGAGGGGGCTGACGGCTTCGGCTTCGGCTTTGGTTTTGGCTTTGGTTCTGAGTCTGCTAATGACTCCTGCGTTGACTCCAAAAGAAGAGGGGGGCTAGGCAAAGCACATGAAGGCTTAGATTCTGACGCTGAAGGAACAGATGACTCCAGTTTTGACTCTAACTCCATATCAGACTCTAGATCTACAGGAACAAAAGACCTATCCAAAGGAACAATTTTAGGCAACAGCCAAGTAAGGTCAGAATTGCTTTGTGTTATACGTGCACCCCAATTCACAGAACTCATGCTAGGCATTTTAGAAAACGTAGGATTATAGCAATTAGTCATAAATGGCTGACCATTCATCCGATTGTTGATTCTATAATTAGATAGAAGATTGCTCCCATAGAAGGGACTTTGAAGATAAGTTGTGTGACGTACAGGTGCGGCCACTGCCACACGATACCCACACCACTGGAAAGCAGGAATCACGCACAAGCCATAGCCACATGACGACGTAAATACAGATGAATTATTATTAAACCGTCCTAGATACATCATATCCACCCCTCCATACTTCAATCAATAATTCTACAACATCTTATTATTTCTACAAAAACGTAGCGGTAGTGCTTTTTTTATTACAATTCTATTCTCTAGTCAGAAACCAAAAATACGCCAGTTAACCATGAAGTCACAATTAATCACTTTAACCCAATCTTTCTGCATACCAATGCGAGCGAATATGAAATAACAACTGCCCCTTGCCGGTAGTAAATATCAAATTAAATAAACACAATCTTACCCAATATATACTCGGTACCCATGAAAGTGTACGTAGGTACACACTAACACCTCCTAGAAGAATAGGTATAGATAATAAATGCTACCCACAACTTCTGAGATATTTCTTCCCAGTCTGCCTATATTAGAGAATCATTCTCCCTCTTCTTGATGAACTCCTTCTTGTTTTCTCCTAATAAATATAGACAAGTTCCATGAAAAATAGTTCCCCTACTTTGACCTAATCCTGCGCTCTATCGCAGTCTAGACGCACTCCTAATTGTTTTATATCCATTCTCATTGAAGGTGTGAGGTGGTTAACTCCTCCACCTTCAAGGGGAACGACCCAACAACTACTGCTCCGCTTTCCAGAACAACTGATACATACGTCACCATACCGCATTGCCTCCAATCTAGCATTCTGAATTTGATTACCGTAAGACGAACAGAAGCCAAAACATCCACTTCCAATTTTTGCCAGCGCACGGTTAATTCTATTTAGCTCAGCACTCGCTTCATTGCCTAACCATTCAACAACCGTGCCATATCCCATTAGCCCAACCTACTATAACGAACTTGCGCTGACTTTACGGGTAAAATCACTCTTAATTAACTCTAGGTGTCCCGCCAGCTCTCCTCCCCTCGCAATCAATTGTAACTATATACCTTCATATTTCATCATAATATACCCATGTCTGACACCTTAGACATACCATCAGTAGTTTCATATGGATCCATAATTAAAACTTATCGATATTCTTTCTTTATTGATACCAGCTCATTCCATTATTTTTACAGCCCAAATATTCCATGATACTTCTAACATAAACGAGCAAAACCCCATGACCCTATGAGTAGCCGGTGATGGATAATGAGTGAGATCAGTCAACAACCTAAGACATTTAAGGGAAATAGGCATAAATGTACTATGCTGTTTTTGAACAGTAGGCTATTCTCAGTATGAGAAATAATTTGAGCAATAAATAGTTGGATAATACACTTCCATGCATAGCCCTAACTCTCAGAAAACAAAAACAGACAAAGCTGATTTCAATAAGCTCCAGAAGCGCCTCCGTCGTCAGGTAGGACAGGCTATTGCCAACTATAAAATGATTGAAGATGGCGATAAAATCATGTGCTGCATGTCCGGTGGAAAAGACAGCTATACCATGCTTGAGATCCTTCTAAACCTTAGACAACACGCCCCAATCAACTTTAATATCATTGCCGTCAATCTCGACCAAAAGCAACCTGACTTTCCTGAGCATATACTTCCTCAATATCTTGATAGCGCAGGTGTTGAGTATCTCATTATTCAAGAAAACACCTACAGTATCGTTAAAGAAAAAATTCCAGCTGGCAAAACCACCTGCGGTCTATGTTCACGATTGAGACGCGGTATTCTTTACCGCACTGCCATAAAAATAGGCGCCACTAAAATAGCCCTTGGTCACCATCGGGATGACTTGCTAGAAACCCTATTCTTGAATATGTTTTATGGTGGAAAACTGAAAGCCATGCCTCCAAAGCTGCTCAGTGACAATGGCAAACATATGGTTATCAGACCTTTGGCATACTGCCGAGAAAAAGACATAATCCGTTTTTCAGAACAAAAGCAATTCCCTATCATTCCCTGCAATCTGTGCGGCTCTCAAGAAAACCTTCAGCGGAAAGTAATAAAGTCCATGCTTAACGAATGGGATAAACGCTTCCCAGGACGCATTGAAAGCATGTTCAGGGCCATACAAAATGTAACTCCGTCACATCTGGCAGACCCTGCTCTTTTCGACTTCAGCAACCTACGAACCGACGGACATACCCGTACGGATGGAGATACAGCATTTGATCCCATTGATCTGCCAGCAACTTACAATAATGATGAATTTGAAATTGGCGATACAGGAGCCATCGGAGACACGCAAATAGTTAATATAGCTAATTTGTAATTCTAGTACGCGTTTCAATAACTCAAAAAAACATGCATCGCCTTTATATACATTATCCTTGAAGGCATGAGGTTGTTGACGGCTCTCACTCACACTAATAACCTACTACTCATGGCACATGGAGATGAGATGGTTTGTCACCTACCCCATGCCCAATGGCAACCGATATATATATTCGAAAGACTACTAAAAACCTAGGTAAGCAACACGGAAATGTAGACCATGAGCGGATTATCAATCTTAAAAACCTGTATATCCAAACACTTAAAATGTCCCTACCTTTACTTTTGCAGAAAAGATGAGCTATCACCTTTTTCGTCCTGAATATCATAATTAATTAGATTATTATAGGAAATCATATCAATCATCTCATCCACATAATCCTGCCCCCTGATCGAATAAGCATGAAGCCCTTCTGCCAAAATAGGCCCAGTAATAGGTGCACCACTTTTTCGTTGCTTTAACCGTAACTCTCTCAGACGTTCATACCCATCATTAGTATTAAGGTTATGCATGTAGGATCTCACTGAATTTGTTACATCAAAAAATTTTCTTACTTCATACTCTGCCCCTGAAGGCCTCTGCTTCGGCACCAGACCGCAGCCATTACGAAAACACCACTGCCCAAAAAAATTATTGCCATCCACCGCGTATCTGGATGTTCCCCATGCCGATTCATTAGCAGATTGAGCTAGAGCCAATGAAACCGGAATAACATCTACCCGCATCAGCAACAACTCAAAAAAAACTGCATCGATATTATCACCCCCTTTCACACCATAAGACTTGCCCTGACTTGCCAACCATTTTTTATCACTGGTGCTCAATTGGCGCTTATTTTGCTTATCCAGTATTCTATTTCTCAGCACCTGTAATCTATGATTCTCAGCCAAAAGAATTGGCTCCATGTAATTAAAAAAAGCCTTTTTTTTACGCCGAACATCCCTCATGGATTTAAAGTCAGGTCTTTCAATAAACGGCAACACCACCCTGGATTGCTTCTCTACCAAGTCTGAACTGACTGTTTCTGACGCTTCAGTGTTATAATCCACCCAACCTGATGACACTAATAACACCACCAGCATCAACAACATTACTAAATCTAATTTTGTGTTCAATTAAACCACCTTCTAATCATTTTTCTTATTCTGCCACTCACTCCCAAGAAATATTGAAATTCCATGGGCATACATATCCATCACCATTCAGGGCGTAAATAAACAGCAAACTAGCTACACCAAATGAGCCTGCGAGTCAGTGACAAAGATAAACCATAGCAATCAACAACCTCACATTTCTAAAGCATTGGGTTGATATATACACTAAACACCATATAATACAGCACGACACAATACAAGTCGACTGTCTTCTACCTGTTTGATTCACCAAAAATGAATTATTTTTGCACATCCCTGATTTTATTGATCCTTTGACACAAACTAGCAATTTGATCCCAGATGATCATTCAGTCAGGCATTGAGTATCTCTTCAACAATCACTTTGGTGGCATCTGCCGAAAGTCATTGGGATCGCTCTCGGCCTTAATGGTTTTAGCGGCCTCGCGGACGAAGGATTCAAATTATTCTCTGCTTATCCTTAGCCATTACTGGCATTAATGATAAGCAGTTACACAGATTTAGTTACAGTCCCCCAATAAAAAGCATATGCCTGCTATATATAGGACTTAACTAGATTCTTTATTTTAGTTTTGCAAGAAGGACATTTTTTCTTTTTAAAGTGGAATATTTTCTTTTTCCAGTTGAATTTTTCCTCGCTGCATGAGTGACAGATAAGCCTGTGGCCACATGGACTAAATACTATACTCCGATTATTCTTATGGCACATCACACATAACAGGTCTTCTTGTAACCTCTTATTTTCTTGCAGCATTTTATTCATGTCTACTGCTGAGTAGTTCTTCCGTGCTTGCTCTAGCCGTTCTAATCTAGACCTTTCCTGCCTCTCTCCCTTTATATTTACTGTATTTCCCTCATTATCACCACCAGCATTACTAGCCCCCAATACATCGACTAATGACGAAGCTCCAATCGTGCTGGCTATATCGCCTTCGGCGGTGCTCTGCCTTGCTTGTGCTAATTTATCTAATTTATCTAATTTTGCTTGTCCTAATGGACTTAATTGTCCTAATTGACTTAATCGTTTATGTATTTCTATTTGCCTTACTTGCCCTAATTCACCTAATGGCACTAATGGCACTAATGGCACTAATGGCACTAATGGCACTAATGGCACTAATTGTGCTGATTTTGCGATTTGTGCTACCTCTGCTACTTGTGCTAATCCTTGTGCCATTACATCAATTATCTGCCCCTCTTCCTTTATATTTATTGTACTTTCTCCATTATCACCAACCATAATTTCCACATCCTGAATATTATTCTTAGTCAAGGCACTCAAACTTCCAAACCTAACTGCATAATCATTGTAATCTGTATGTTTTAATGTACTGCTCACCATGATTTTTCTGCTGGCATCAACATCAGGATGTCTTTTCTCCTCGGCTGATCGCTCCACCATAGCTTTTGTCTTCTCCAAAACTTTTTGCTGCTCTCTCGTTATATATTGCAGGACATTATCTTTCGCCAATTCTATTTTAGGTAAATCACATCCGGTTACTTTCCCCATCTCATCACTTCCTAGTGGGGTCTCAAGTATTATCTTGAAATCATGTATATCTTCAGCACCAAACACCAAACCCAGATTCATATAAACTAAGTAAGCATATGGCTTATCTAAAG
This sequence comes from Candidatus Endonucleibacter bathymodioli, assembly GCA_030674915.1. GTDB lineage: Bacteria > Pseudomonadota > Gammaproteobacteria > Pseudomonadales > Endozoicomonadaceae > Endonucleibacter > Endonucleibacter bathymodioli. The sequence continues at coordinate 124,102 of JASXSV010000008.1, read as the reverse complement.
CATGATCAATAAAACAGGTTTTACACTCTTTTTTACGAACGTGATTATACATATAATCCCAACACGCTCCATTAAGAGAACTGTTATCAGTGAGTTCTATATTACATGCACCACCACATTTTATGAGATAATAACCGTTTTTCAATACCTCTATAGTAGTGCCAGATATTTTTCTACTATATAGCACATCATTATCATCTTTCGCTACCATTCTGTAGTCCTTAATATCATCACAACTACCTAATACACTTAATCCGCAGAAAGCCCCCATCAAATCATTATTTTTATGTGCAAATAAAAATGCTGCATAGGAAGAGCACACATCGTCATGATCAGTAGTATATTTCAAGCTGCATGGAATATACAATACAAAACATGTATCGATATTATTTTCTGATAACAGTAACTTAGATTTTTCTAATAGGTCTCTTGAACAATGATTTACATCAAATAAAGCTTTGTATCTCTGACTATCCATGCTATTTACTTCCAGAGCACTTAAGGAAAAAGACTCATCCAACGTTAATTTTTTTTGCATAAAGGAAAAGTTTTCCCCTAGCTCAAATCTCAGAGGAAACAAGTCTAAGCACTCTTTCTCAGATTGTTTAATAGCAACAAAGTTGAATCCTTTTCCATTCTCAATTCTATTCACTATTACCGGACATTTATCATCATTATTAATTACATCAATTGTCTTATTTAACTCAGTATTATTTTTATCTTCACCATATATACATATAAAATAAAAAAGATCATTAATGGCATTGGCAGATAACTCTGCCCCATTTATATTAACTAACATATCAGTACCACTTTTATTGCACAGAGTTATTGGCACTATCATTTTAACAATACTATTATCAGTAATAATCCAGTTGACTGATATCGTTTGATCTACTGAATCAAGCATCGCCACTCCTCGCTGGGGAAAATAAATAATCAGAAAAGAGAAAAACATTGCAAATAACAAGACACTTCTCATGGTACATATACTCCAATTTTGGTTATTCCTTACTTGTCCGATATCATTTTAGTATATTTACACACAATACATTTTTTTATATATTTTTTCTTGAGACTTTTTATGTTCCAGCAATGTTATTCAATGAAATACGCTGTATTTTATGCACTCCCTAGATTTACACAATAATCGACAAACTTCGATATATTTGAGAATCAGCTGCTCGTAAGCTGTAACTCTTAAACTATGAACACATGGAAAGCCATTACAACCAGCTAACGATAGTTGAACTATACCATATTTAATCCCCCTGAAAACTAGTATTGTTGTAGCGCATATTTAGTATTTATACCAGTTACCATAGAAGGTGTTAGTAGAAGACAAACTAGCTCAGCTTATAAGCCAAGTAATAGTAGCTGACTGTGAGGTGCATGAGAGCCACCAACAACCGCACATCCATCGTCAAGGAGAACAGGTATATATGCACCGTTCCAACAATACGTCCTACCTGGATCTGAGGCGTTACCTTCCTTGGGCTTATATACTAAGACAACTCATCGCAATAGTTTGCAGCGCCGTAAGACGGCAACCAAGTTTCATGAAAAAACTGATGCCATGAGTCTACTGGTAAAGTCTCAGCTGTGCTTAAGCTGTACAACGGAGCAAATTGCATGGCGCATGAGACTGGTATCTTTTAATGGACCGATTGGTTACCAGACCATTTATCATCTAATCAAAAAAACTATGCGCTAGCTTCTCCCGCGTAAAGGAAAACGTTATCACAGCGTAAGAGTACTGCGGCTGGAGCCATCTTAATTTCTAACATCGTGGATATATGATGAGCTCTCTGACTATGCAGCTCTGAAAGAAGAGTTAGGCCATTGGGAAGTGGATACCGCTCACGGCCAAGATGGGTATCTTATGACACTGACCTAATGCATCTCAAAATTTATTTTGACGGCTCTAGTTAAAAATAAGGCCAAAAACATAGCCTATATCAACCTAAAGGGCCAAAATAAGAATCCGTCCAATGTCACTCTTATATGCTGAAATAACACTGGTGCAGACGATGCTACGTAGACTCTAAAACCAATCAAGAAGACTCAGCTGCGTCATCTATGCAGTTACTATTGAAGATGAGAGTAGGTAACAAACGAGCAAAGCCTCATGAGTCTACGAGCAGTAGGTGATTACGATTAGTAAGATCCGTCAACAACTTCACACATTCAAGGGAAATGGGTGTATACTCGTCAATCAAATGAGCAAAATGCTCTTCACCTCAAAGCTCGGCACCATGTGCCACGCTAGGCCCATGAATTATTTAAAATAATCATTGAAAACGCTAAATCTATTAATATTCAGCAGCTAATGGACGACATTTCCGTGCTTGGTAGAGTTAATGAGGACAAGACCTCTGCTTAATGACATTGATATTAATTTGAATTACGCTAACTGTAAAAACAATGCTCCTTAGCGAATTGGTACCATACATATGTTAAAACAAACAGGTAACTCTCATGTGGTTTAAAAATCTTATTTTTTATCGCCTTACCACCCCTCTTAAACTCAACCAAAATGAGTTTGAAAAACAGCTACAAAAAAAACGTTTTAGACCTTGTGGCAGTCAAGACCTGAGCACCTATGGCTGGGTATCACCTCTTGGTCGCCACGGTGACATGCTAACCCACTGCAGTAATAATTTCATAATGATAACTGCTCGCAAAGAAGAGAAAATATTGCCCAATAGTGTTATCCGAGATGCTATGGAAGATAAAATTGAAAGCATCGAACAGGAACAAGACCGCAAAATGCTTAGTAAAGAAAAAAAGCTCCTAAAAGACGACATTGTAATGGAGCTACTCCCCAGAGCCTTTACACGCCAACAGCGTATAAATGCTTATATTGATATTAAAGAATCCTGGATGGTAATTGACTCATCCTCTTTTAATAAAGCTGAAGAACTCACTAGCTATCTACGAGAAAATATTGGTAGCCTACCAATTATTAGCCCTCCTATGAAAAATAATCCGTCGCATTCTATGACTCAATGGCTATCTCAGAAAACACCATTACCAACATCGTTTTCTCTCGGTGATGAGTGCGAACTACGTGAACCCCGTGATGACGGAGGGCAGATCAAGGCCAGCAAGCAGGAGCTAGTATCAGAAGAAATCAGTGTCCATCTGCATATGGGTAAACAAGTAAGCAAACTAGCACTGTGCTGGAATGATACTCTAACTTTCGTACTAGGTGATGATATGGTAGTACGCAAGCTGAAGTATACCGACGTGATTCAGAGTGAACTGGATGAAGTTAATGCAAGCAGTGCCGCTGAGCAGTTTGATGCAGACTTTTCAGTTATGTCTCTAACTTTGCGCAAGCTAATTCAGGAAATAACTAGTGCTATGGGCGGCGAAAAAACAGCAACCCACAAAGATGAATACCAAGAAAAAGTAGCAGTAACTAGCTCTACCGAAACAGAAGAAACAGTATGATTTACTTACCCTAACTCTTGTCTGCATTCAGCTAAGGGGCCTTGCCCCATTGACCTACGAACAATCTACATATGACCGGACGACATACTCTTCTTTATAAATAAGATTCTTTTGACTCTTATACCCGTAACCATTTAGGGTGCTTGAATTTGAAGCTGTTTTTCTGCACCATCCGCTCATGCCAAAATAATCCTCACCACACAGCAAAAAACAGACTCATATTCACGCCATAAGAAAGCGCGTAATGCCCGAAAGTATAGCCCCATTAAGGCGGCATTGCAGGCATCGAAAGGTGGTCTACACCATCTATTGCTCAGGATTTGAGAAACAGTGAATCCAGTAGCCGATCATACTTAATTTGATTTATGTCCACTTGGCTTTAGCTTATCAAATTCAGCTAATTTATATCTTAATTTATCTACACATTTAACTGCCTCGTTACAAGATTCTAGTACCTTATTTGCCTTTATATCAACTCTTTCCCCAGCACTTCCAGTTGTAGATTTTTTCCTTATTTTTCCAAGAACTTTCCTCCTGATATGTAAGATAGATATCATATCTTGATAAACTTCCCCTGCCTGTACTATTTGCTCTCTTAATTGCTCTTCCTGGAGTAGCAACAACCCCAGCTCCTCTTTCCCATCTTCATGAAATTCACTTAGTATACTTGCAGCCTTATTTGCATACTCTATTGCTTTATTAAGAATACCTTCTTCTGCTTTAAGAACATCAGTTAACGGTTCTATCTTAGCATACGCAGATTTTAATTGTTTCGCTGAAATAGACCCTGGAAGGTTATCATCACTTGCTGCTTCTACAAAATGCTCTAGATATTTCCTAATAACTATAGACTGTTTTGATAAACATAAAAAAGTAGAGCACTCATGCTTCATACGCTCTACAAGGCATTCAAACTGTAAGATATTTATGATTGCCAAATGCAAACCGCCAACACTATCTGACTTTATTTTCTCCTTTTCCTCACACTCACAAAATCCTTTAAATGCTTCTTCAAAGTTCATATTTAACATCTTTTCATATAAAAACATAAGTCTCTTATTATTTTCATCTTCATCGCTTTTTTCTCTTCCTAAATCTAACTTAGGCAGATTTTTATCTAGATCTTTACTATCAAATAATTCACCTGAACTCTCTTTATCATGCTTGATAACACCACATATCTTACGTTTCAAAATACGTGAAATAGTTTCTTTCTTGCATTTATGATTATGTTTTAGCCCCATTCCCACTGCATTCTTTGCTAGCTCCTCTTCCCGCATAAGAACATCCGCCACAAGATTTGCACATTCTTCTTTATGTTTCTCATTATCTTCCCTTACATGTTTGTATGGAGATACAGCAAATAACTTCCAGCAAGTATAAAACTCGGCACTGAGTTTACCTTCATTATTGGCATCTTCAAGATATTTTTGCACCATCAAATAATCATTTTCTCTCTGAACGCAGTCAACCTCATTTTCCACGCCAATAAAATATCCTAATAAAGCAGCACCCAGTAAATGTTCGTCTACACTCACAACTGTTGAGTTGCAAATGATATCAATAATCAGCAAGTGTAATTTACGGTCATCAACAACCTTCATTGCAGAACCTAATAACATCAAAATTATTGTACTGGATATTTCTCTATCACCTACACCTAGTGCCTGCATATCAGTTCCTAGATCTCGTACAACAGTGCCAATGAAAACAAACAATCTTGTTATCATTTTTACCTGTATATTATCATCAATATTACGGTAAAGAATAGGTTCCAACAATGACAAACAACAGATCTTAACCCCCAACTCCTTAGCAGATACTAATGCCTTGACATCATCAAAATCTTCACTAAAAACCCTTAAAGAAAAGTCCATAATATTTTCTGCTAGAGACTCATCAAATTCTTCAAAATCATCACCAAACTTACACTTAGAAATTACTTGCAGAAATGACAATAAGCTATTATATATCATAGCACGCAGTCCTACCGCCAACTTAGGACAGCAACTATCCATTATCATATCCAATTGCTCAAAATGTTTAATATTTTCCTTAAACATCGCAATACTTTTTCCACGGATATATGGACACACATCATTCTGTAACGCACGTTTATATTGTTCCTGATTAAAACTTTCAAGAACTGCACTCGATCGCTTATGGGCATTAGATATTGATAATGCAACTTCATCCCTATTATTACAAGATACAACGTCATGCATACGAATTAGACGTGCACTATTTAGTTTATTAGCACCTTTATTAGCACGCTTTCCATTCTTTAATTTAACCACCCTCTCTACGGGCTTAGTTATTTTATTTTTAGCAATATTTCTTGTTACACTTATATCAGACATGTCTAGTTTAAACTTTTTTCTTGCATTACCACATTCACAAGAATGAGATAACTTACATTCAAGAAAATCTCTTCTTTCAGCTAGCTCACTTCCTAAATCATCTATATTTTTAAATACTACACCTTCATTTTTTCTATGTAAAAAATAAGAAACTTTGCTTATAAAATCAGCAGAAGCTGATATTTGTTCATGTTGTCCTATAATTTTCAAAGTCCATAAAAAATCAGAATTAGAACCAATCTCACTTAAAGAGGACAGCATCTCGAGAAGCTCACGATGGTCTATACTCCTAGCCTCATCATTTGAAGTCATATGATAAATAGAGGCCACCCCTGCTGCTTTTATGATGTTTGGAATCACTGATATATCATCAGTTTTTTGCATCAACCATACATATGCAAACGCTGCTTTGCTAAACTCTTGCATCGCACTTTCCTTATGTCCACTATGTAAATAAAAAAAGGCCAGATGTGATGCATAAGAAATAACATCAGCATCACTGAGATTTTGGGACATTTGACAGCCAGATGAATCTTCTCCTAATTCAGGGTGACTATAATATGTTTCACATAATAATTGAAACGCGTCCAAACCAATTCTTTGATAACGCCACCTTCCAAGAAAAAGAGGCAACCAAAGATTATTACATTCTTTAACTAAATGATCATTTCCAGTAAGCACAAAATTCAACACCAACATGTCATCTGAAAAACTCTGATTAAATCTTTCGAAAAGAGAAATACTTAAACTAAATGCTTCTGGACTACCTGTGATTTTAGCCAGCCAATAAAGGCAAGCTGGAGCCTGTACATTTCCCCTTTCTGCTGCTTTTATAAAGCACCTGATAACACCTACTATATCATTAAGAACAAGATATTTACCATCAGGATAAATCATACGATACACACCTAAAATAAGTGGCGCCAAAGGACAACCAAGATCATCAGCATTACTTAATTGTTTTATAACACTAGAACATTTACTCAAGTTAACAACTACCCTATTATCCACCATATATTTATCTTGTTGACATTGTTCGCTAACCTCATCAAAGACAACTGTCATCACTTTATTGATTTCATCTATATTGCCAGAATATTTTATTTTCTGTTTGCATTCTTGCTCCTTCCCTCTTAGGTGAGTTTTCATCTCACAAATATCTTCCACCTTCTCCACACCCAACGAAATAGCCTCCGTCATTTCTACTAGTAATTCCATACCATCTACTACTTCTGCGGTATCTAACAATGTATCCCTGAATATTTTATCTATATTTACCCCTAATGATCCACTATCTTCTTTATTTACTATAGATATCGGCTGACTATTTATGTCTTTCTCCGTACTTATTTCTTTTGACTCCAGGGTACTACCAACTACTTCAGAATTTTCACAAAAGCATATACCTATACATTTCTTGACCAACTCCACATATACAGCAGTATTTTTTGCTTTAGCAGCTTTTTCATTCCAAGGAAATGAATCACACATAGTCGGCATAACATTACTACTAACATCCAGCTCTTCATATAACTCGTCTTGACAAGATCCAGATTGCAGAATATTTTTATCCAGCAATATTTCCTCTGCGATTAGCAGTGGTTCTATCCTTTTTTCTATATCATTTTTTTTTATACACGAATAATAATTATTTTTCCCCGAGTGGGCAATAAATATCACGTCTTTAACCATGGTGTTTTCTAGTGTCATCAAACTTTCATTCTCTACAAGAACCTCTATTATATCTCTCCATTCATTCCAAGCATCTTCCGGATTAAATGAACTTACAGCCACCTTACTTGCATGATTTTTAGAATTAAAAACGACAAATGGTATTCCTATTGATAATGCCAAAGGCAAAAGAGAAACTGAGTCACCACAAAAGCTTATAACATCTTTAGCATGGTTAGATGACTTATCGTACTCACTAGACATCAGATGATCAATTGCACCATAAGGTAAATCTAAAAACCTAGACATCTCATTTTTATCATATTTTTCATTCAAAAGAACGCATATCATCTCCTTAACCCAATTGTTTATAACGCTCCTGACTAACTCTGACGTCACATACTCGGTTTCAGCATCTACCACCTCACACCGCAATCTATTGGCTGCACTTAAAAACCTCTCCCTAACTATGCGATTTCCGTTGATCGCATTAGAAACTACGCAACAAAAACAGTCATCCCTTGACTCAACGTTACATACAGAAAAATCTTTCCCTAAGACCTTCTGCCATTCAACATGCGTTAGTAATGATTTATCCCCCAAACTTTCACCTAATGCATAATCAAAGTCGAAAGCCTTTGCATGTATCGTGTTAACTATCTGCGTTTTTTCATTTATCTTGTTTACCTCATTTAGCAAAATATCATAAGAACTATGAACTTCGTATATTTTTTCCATAAGTTTTTTATCATAACTTTTTTCTTTTTTTGTTTGTTCATAAAAAGAAAATCTATTTCTTATTTTATGCATATTTTGACACAAGTAGACAACTTCATCCATAGTATCTCCTAATTTTTTCCCCTTATTATCTTTAGTTTTTTTGAAATATTCGATATCCTTCTTCAGAGAGTTGTCGTCCAGCAACGCATAACCCAACTGGGTTAGAACAGGAATTGATACCTTTTTTTTACTGACAAAATTAAAATCAGTTTGGAAATCATAATCCCATGCAGAAAACATAACATCATCTCCATCAAAATCTTTTACTACAATACCTACTGCAGCTAAGGGCTCATTAGAACTAATGTCAAACATAGTTATTTGCCATCTTCCTAGCATTTCATCTGACATACCTTGTGCCCCCCATACAGCATGAGGTACAGTATTAGCCAAATAAACCAAATTCTTATCAGTAATAACGCATATAGATTTTTGTATTTCGCTATTTAGATATTTCAGAAGATCTTCAGCTTTATCCTTACCGCATACAACTATATCCATATCATTAATATCTATTAAAGAACTATCACCACTCATAATCCTTATACCAGCAGACCCAATGATTCCACCTTTAACACTATTATTGCATAGCCAGCCAGAATAAGAATTCATCATACTATCGAAAAAAAGTTCTTTTAGGTAATGCGTATCCCATACAGTTTTATCACCTCCATGATCAAACCCAACTCCAATTACAGAAAAAGCCTGATTACAAAAAACCAATGTCAACATAAAAAACATACCATAGAGAAAATTATAAGTATGCTTATATACATGACACAATTCATTTTTCCAATTTGCTAAATAATTATAAATATTCAAAAGATAGATCACCACTATCAACAACCTCTATTTAATACAAAAAATATGTAGCCGCTAACCAAAGCCATTACTATACAGATTATGAAACTTGATTAGGCCACTTCCTATAAACTAACTAAACACACTTCTAGCCTTTCTGTACCCTACGTTCATGTCTGACCTTACTATTATTTGATGGTCGTTCGCGTAACTATGATTGTTATCACATACGAATACCGATATTAAATAACGGTAGTCTAATGGAAAAAGTGACATTATTGTATATCATCCAGCTGTTTTTTGCGAGAAAAATCTAATAATACTCACCTAAGAATCATACTCATGATCTATATCCTCCCTGATAAGTCAAGAAATGCGACAGATGCATCCCAGTAATACCAACTATTATCAATTTGAGCCTATACTTCCTGTCCGTGAACAAACTCGCAAAACAACCAAGATCCATCTCATCATATGGCGCTTCATCTACTGAAAGTTTAGTTAAATACATGTTCCAGCCCTGTTTTTATGTGTGGCTAACACACCTATTGCTTATAAACACTGTCAAATAACACTAGGGAAGGCAAAAACCTATTGCAAATTTATTTTTTTGCATTGGACTTGTTTTTACTTCGGATAAGTAATAGCCTATTGTCGTATAATGTAACTTGTCTTCTTCCCGTTGGGCGATGGGCGGTAGCGTGTACTTAAGGACTCTGCGCGGTGGCAGACTTATGCACAATCAAGTCAAAACCATAACGCATAACGCAACCAACACGCCATTACTACTGCACTGTGATAATTACAGTAAAATGAAAGGTGGTGCCACGCCACCTGCCCTGCATCCTTGGTACGGTAGCGGTGTTTGTCAACAAAGATGACCGTTTTTGTTACGCAGCTAAAGCTTGTTTTTGCTCTTCCGCTCTAATCTCTTTCGGTGGATTTAGCCAGACTTCCTCGACCCTACTCCAGCTCCTAATTTCGCCTGACCAACGTGCTGGATTTGTCCGTTTTGCTACTTTGTAGACTTCTTTTCGTTGCTTTAGAATCGCATGCTCTTGGCGCTCATGACGCTGATTTGGCGTTACATATCGAATCGCACTGTGTCGATGCTTGCTGTTATACCAATGTGTAAATTTATCCACCCATTGTCTTGCTGACAACAGGTTTTCAAAGGGTCTATTTGGATAAGTTGGCGTGTACTTTAGCGTTTTGAAAAATCTCTCAGAATAGGGGTTATCGTTACTCTCCGAAGGGCGACTAAACGACGGCACTACACCTAATTTCTGTAACGTTGCCAGCATCGTTGCCCCTTTCATTGGGCTGCCGTTGTCCGAATGCAAGAGAAGAGACTAATCTTCCTCTTCGTCCCCCCAGATGGCATTGCACTTTTTTGATAACACCAATAAGGCTGCAGTCTCTGCCAAGGCCTTCTCTTTACGTCTTAACTCTTTCTCTATCTGGCGTTTCTGTCGCTTGGCTTGTTTTAATTCTTGGCGCTCATTCGTTGTCAGTCGACCAGGCGTTTCGTAGCCAACAAGGGCTAACGCCTTCCAACGTTCAATTTGTTCAACATAAAGTCCTTTTAATCGACAATATTCAGACAGCGCTTGCTCATTCAGGCTGGCACTTTCTATGACAACCTCTAACTTATCTTGAGCCGACCAATTTTCTGGATTTGATGGATCTGCTGGCACTACTTTACCTTCACGCTTGTACTGATTTTTCCAATGGTACAAGGTTTGCGCAGAGACGCCGGTATCACGGCTAATCTGCGCAATACTTTGTGCATTAGGGGGCATCATTTTTTGAGCGCTACTCTCTTTGAATGCTTTGCTATATCTCGCCACTTCATTTGCTTCTTCCGGCCCCTGATTAGGTAAAATTGCTCATCAAAATGAGCGGACAACTATGCTGACACGAGGGGTAGGCTCATGAAGATCATTGAGCTATTTTTTAATAATACAACTTGAGGTGGAGATATAATAATGCAACTACGTATAATGAATATCTTAGTATTAGCAACTATACTTGTATCAGAAAATATTCTAGCTAACGAGCCAATACAGCCAATCCCAGACAAAATAAAGGTTGATGCATTACAGGTAGAGCTAGGAAAGAAACTTTTTTTCGATCCTAGGTTATCAAAATCAGGGTTTATATCTTGTAACTCTTGTCATAATTTAAGTATGGGAGGGACTGATAATTTAAAAACATCAATAGGACACAATTGGCAACAAGGCCCTATTAATTCACCTACAGTTTTGAATTCGATTTTCAATATATCTCAGTTTTGGGATGGCAGAGAGCCAAAGACTTAAAAGCACAAGCTGGAGGGCCAATTGAAAATCCAAAAGAAATGGCATCAAATCATAAATTAGTGGTAGAGGTTATTACGTCAATACCTGCTTATAAAAAAGAATTCAAGCTTGCATTAGGTTCAGATAAAGTCGACATAGACGGAATCACCACGGCTATCTCTGAGTTTGAAAAAACATTAATAACTCCAAATTCTAGATTACCCATGGAATCTCTGAACAAGCACGTTTGTTTTTTACCAACACTTAAAAATCCAAATTTAAATTTATGGTGCATATATTTATCTTATGGGCGTATTTTTAGGTAAATTCACCCTATTTTTTTCGTTTTCCCTAGCTATTGGCGAGTTTGGGCGGATTAACCACCAAAACTCCCTCGTAGCATGTAAAGATTGGCCAGTCCAAGCAGGGTTAATACTTGAACTGCATTTTTTACTAAGCCTTATTTGTTTCATACGACAATACTATTTGTTTGTGTGGCTGTATTATCTCACATTTATTAGACTTGTTCAGATATCCCTTAACGTAAACTGTTCTGGATGTGGCTTTGAGAGAAACATGGTGCAAGTCATGAGCCTGATGGTCATGACCATAAATTGTATTCACTGAAATCCAGTCAAGTCGTTTAAGCGGAATAAAAACAGCTGGTCATCGCTTCGCTATTATTGTTGAAATATAGGACTTTCATGTATCTAATCATAAATCAATATTATCCTCCTATAAGATACAATTGAAATATTTCTGGTATAATTAACACCGCCTTCTTATACACTAGATGTTCATTGTGGTTAGATAAAAATGATATTATATTCTCAACACCATCAAAGTCTATAATCTGATGCATACCTCCAAATAATTGTGGGTAGTGCACCTCCCAAACATCATTACTTTTATAAAACAATATCTGTATTGACGAGTTATTATCAAATGTAAGACTAATAATAAATGACCCTATATCTAAAGAAAGTCGCAGACAGTCACGTAAGGCTGAGAATTTGTTTTGTGTACATGAATATACAAGCCCGTTATTCATAATAATATCAAAAGATCTAGCTGCATTTCCAGGGATCGAATTTTTAGAAAATTCCGAAAACTGGTCTACTGAAACGCAAAATAGATTACTATCTTTATTTTTATTGGTGCTTTTGTTATTTCCAGTTCTTATTATATGAGAATAAATAAAAGAGGTACTAGAATCATTGGCTCTTTCTATTATTTCAGAGAAGCTATCCGCTTTTTTTAACCCTATACTCTTCCATATATTTTCTCGAATGTCTTTGTCGCATATACTCATATCCGTTTTCTGTGTTTTTTGTAACAACCATTTTTCATATAGCATTAATATCATTACTATTTCTTTATCAAGTAGCTTACTAAGTGCTTTGTCAGTAATATTGTCATAACAGGATGTAATTTGATCAGTGAAAATAGTATTAAAATACTCATTTCTTACCTCCACCTCTTGATCTACACCTCTTGGAGGTTGGTTTATTTTTACTATATTGTCCTGTATTTTCTTATTCACACGATCTATATTACTGTTTTCTTCATGATTAGGACCATGACAATAAAGTGCACATCCAGTAGCGAGAGAAATAATAGTGCAAAAGACACATCCGACCATAGAGCAACTGCCCCCAAGGCAACAAGTCAAAGAAGCTTTCAAAGAACATAAAGTCACTCCTGCACCCAAAAGTCCACAACTACTAACCTGACTGACACAGTAACATATAGCAGTAGTTAAGGGAGTTGACTTGCCAATAGTTAAAGAATTCAATCTACGACTAAGACTATCCATATAGCGTAGATCTGCGCAATGAGTACACTTTACAAAATATTCTCTGCCGTCTTCTTTTATGCTGGTTTCATTGCATTTATCTAGCACGGACCCTTGATGATATTCTGCTGACAGGAGCTCCTTTTTATCTGGGAAAATAAAATTATTATCAAAATCACAACAATCATTATAATCGATGCCCTTATATTCTCCTACTCCGCAAATCACACACTTTCGTACTGCATAGACGGCTTGCGAGTTCAGAAAAGTCAAAGCATTTACTACTAATACTAAATACAAAAAATAGTATTTAGATGATTTGTTCGTATTTATTCTATAATTTATCATATTAAAAAACACCATTGTATGTTACAGCATAATTTGCCATTAAAAAAATTATGGTATAAGTGTGCGCTACTATGCAAAACAAAATAGAAGATGTCAATAGAAATCTAGGCTTCCACAATAAGCGACAGACTTAGACTAGATGTTAGAGCCAGGCTATGCGCAGGACCTAGTTTTCACGGTTGCCACATAGTTAAATCTTACAAGCAGTTAACTATTATTCAACGATACCATATTCATTATAACTGTGATCTGTATTTTTTGCACATAGGATTGACCGCTCCGACATAACCATATCCATAGAGATAAAACGCTTCCATCTTAACACCTATAGAACTGACGATACTCATAAAAACAGTTTACAACTGCGCACGAAGGCGATTTCTAAATGAGATGGAAAAACCGTATTATGAGTACGACTGCTCAATATTATAGATCCTGACTATCCCAAGAAAGGCAAGGTCACCCACCAATGCCAATGGAAAGTATGTTGCAGATTTATTTCTTACAGCCATGGTACTTATTATAAGATCCTACAGCAGAGCATGCCTTATACGATATGGAATGTAGGTGAATCGAATGGGCGAAAGGTAACTACGCTAACCACTCTTCAATGTTTTGTACGACATACTCCATTGGGAGTCGCTCCTGCTCCAACCTCCTATCAACATAACGATCAGCGCGTAAACTTTTAAACAAAACCAGCTCTTTATCGGTCAAGGCAATGGGGTCTTTCGATACTGAGTCCGGCTCTGGAACCATACGTTCCCCGAAAGCCTCAACTGTCAGTTCATCCATCATCAGCGGAGTAATACTACTTATCTTACTTCTGGCATCACTAAGTATGCCAAAGCCCTCGGAATCAATGTCGCCCCAATAACCAACATTCTTTCCTGCCAGCCATGCAGCCCTCATCCAAGCTACATTTTTCCCTCCGCCCGAAACTGCTATCGTATTTGGAACATTGTTCAGTGCTAGGCAGGATTGTTCGTTCTCTATCACCAGGATGTTACTCGCTGGCAATTCATATGTGCGCAAAGTGTCAGAGGATAAGCGCAGCAGAGGTACGCCACCCAGTGACTTCCTTGCTTCCTCACATAGTGGCTTAACTAGCAACCAGTCCTTCGGCTTTTCTCTACAATCAAGCCAGCTCATCAAGCCAACTTCTTTGGCCACGCTGTCGATAAGTGCAGCTACAATAGACTCTATAATTCGTAGATTCTTCTCGATAAACTTTGTATCAACAAACGTGACAGGTAGAGCCCTTAGATAACACCCTTCTCCCATTCCTTGCTGTAACTGAGGAATTAACTTACCTAACAGCTCTAGATCATAGTCATTAAAATTATCCACAGTTTCTAAGTGCGTAATTAACGCTAGGAATAACTCCCGATCACGAGTTGCTCTAATAGAGGTATCAGCGTGTTGATTCGAGGCATCAATACGTTGATTGAGTTCCGAAGAAAGTGAGTCGACGATGTCCTTAATCTTCTTCTGCCACTCTCTTAGCTGACGCTCCTCGTTGCTTCCAAGCAGGATCGCAAGAGAATAGATATCAGGTATGATAAGGTGCGTGGGTATGTCTTGTTCAGAAAGCGACCTAAAGTTTCGCACCTCCCATCTCACCGTGGCCCCTTTACCTTCAGACACACAACTGTCTTTCGAAAAGTCCTTCCAGGAATGTACAAACTTTTGGAAATGATCAATGTTTTGTAGAGCATCCTTTCCCGTTGGCGGCTTCAAAGGCACTTCCAATGGCAATTTTGTACCCCCATTGAGTAGACCCTTAAGCTTCGTCCGATTTTGCCAATGCTTAGCTTTTAGCGATTCGATAACATTTGCAGGAAGCAGTCCCCACTTAGGCTTTGATGAGCCGCGCCTGCTGTTTGCGTCAGATGTCATTGAGCTCAACTTCTGCTCCCTTTCATTCATCCCGCTCTATATCAGTTGCGATTTCCTTTGAAATCACAGATTGTTTTTGCTCAGCCGTCTGCCGATCAACCTCCTCCCAAGTCATTTCACACAAATTACTTTCATGTAACTCAGGGTTGCGTTTTACTATAAGCAATGATTTAGCAGACTCTCTTGCTAGGTTCAGATTCTTATAGGGCGTAATTAGATTGACGTGTAGATGTAATTCTTTAAATACTCTCAGAACCCTTCGGCTTACAGCCTCAGATGTATTTGAAAATGCCTCGTCCAAAAACACTGTGCAATAAATAGGTTTGTCATATCCAGCTGGCGTTAAAACATAAGCAAGGCTAGCGGCCACGATAGTCCCAGCGAAAGATTCTTTTTCACCACCAGACTTACCACTACTGGACTCAAGTACGTCGCGTATATTGCCGTTTTGTGAATCAACTTCCTCAGCAAAAAATGACATTTGGTACCTTGGGTCTAACAGCCTTAAACTTTCCATATTACTCGAAGTACCTGACGCACTTGCTTTTTTAAGTATCTTGACAACATCTTCCAAAAGCTTAAACCTGCCTTCATGGTCATCACTTGTCGCCTGCCTCAGGGCGCTATTGACTTTTTCCTCAAACTCCTGCACATGCGGATATTTTTCACGCTTTGATCCAAGTCTTAAATAGCTACCTTGCTTAAACTCAACACGCTTCAAGACACTATTGATTGTATCTATTCGTTCGAGGATATCTTCTCTTTCCGATTCAATCTTGGTTTTAATTCCCGCCAATGACTGGGTCGCGTGCTTATTTAATCGCTCTGTGAACCTCTCAAATAATTTCGGCAATCCTTCTTGTTCAACATATAAATAATGATCCAAATAATATTGAAGTCCTTCCAAACCCGTGGGCCAATCGACTGTTAGGTGCTGCCACTTATCTTTTCCTCTAAACGATCCCATGATGCCGCTTGCCTTATTCTCGGCAGTGCTTTTAGCAGAGCGTTCTGTTTCTAACTCGGCATCAAGCGCTTTTTCAAAAGTAACTTGTTGCTCAGCATTCTCTAATGTGACATCTCCAACTCTTTCGGACAGCAGCGTTCTGACATCATCCGTCATACCAGCTGACGCTAGTTGCTGATATTTAGTTACTTGTCCCTGAGCATGTTTTTTATCATTGTCACGAGAGCCTTCTTCCTTCAAGAGCAGGCCCTTATTTTCTTGAATCTTATGAAGATCCTCTTTAGCAGTATCCCATCGACTTTTAGCGCGCCCAAGATCTCCCCCGGATTGTTCAAGCTTCTCCAAATCTGCCTTCACAGTTTTCAAGCGCTGTTGCCAGTATGGCGCGTTTACTTTCTCCCATTCATAGGAAGAAAGTATTCCCCATAACTTTTCTTCCTTAACGGTTTTATTAAGGGATCTTCTTGCTTCTTCTACAGTGGTATCCAGATCCCGCAGGCAACGTTCAGCATCTTTCTTATCCGATTTTAAAAGCACCAGACGCGACTGATTCGAAAACCCTAAACTCCAACTTTTGCGATCATCTATACGCCGCTGGTCTTTCTTTTCGAAACGGCCTCTCTCCCTATGCACAAGGCCTTCTTGTGTCATTGAGAATGGCGTAGCATCAAGCTCATCGGTACCAGATACGCACTGCAGGTCAAACTTTTCTAGATGACCTTTCAACCAATCGCGATATTGATGATCTTTCCATTCAAGTTTACGAAGGTACCCGCGCTCCTTGAACTCGGTTAGGTTTGAAGCTGGCTTGGCCGAATCTGAAAATTGCTCTGATCGATTTAGAGAAACAACCTGCGCCCTCACATGCAGTCCGGTATGCTTAACATTGAGCCAGCGCGTCACCATCGAGTAGCTTTTTTGAGGTACAAGCAAGGTCGTTTTGAGACCACCTAACGCACGTTCAATAGCACCTTGCCATGGTTTCTCATTGTCTTTTACATCCAGTAACTCACCAATAAAAACGAGTTGCCCGAGTTGCCCTCTTGGTAAATCAAGTGAGTCTATCATGTCATCACGAAGTTTCTGATAACAAACATCTATATTTGAATCTGGACGAGCTTCAATCTCTCGAATATCATCTTTAATATCCTTTAAACTCTCCTGTTGTTTACTTAACTCAGCGGCAGCACCACCAAAACAATCTTGACTCTGTTTAATATCATCTCCATTTTTTGCTAATTTTTCGGCTGCTGTACTCTTGTTAGCTAAAAATAGCTCTTCATTTAGTTCTGAAATCAAGTTTAGGTTGTGGCAATCGCGTTGGTAATCAGAAGATTCGTTAGTAACATCATTAAGCTTATCTTTAACGTTGCTGATATCTTTCTTTAAAGACTCAATTTTGTCGCCACCGAGATTAAGATACTCTTCGTGCCTTTTTTCAACCGAGCACTGTGCATCTTTTTCTTCGATTCCTGCAAGCCTAATTGCTCTTCCTATCTCCTCTAATTTATTCTCTATCTCTGTCAGCTTCTTCGACCAAAGGATCGAAAGCGCTTCACCAAAATAAACGCCTAAATAATCTTTTTCTAGCTGCAATGAATCCAAAGTCTGCGCTGCCTTTAAAATAGATTCAGCAAGCCCTGGCAATCGACTTAAATAATTAGATTTCTCTTGGGCATCATTCAGCTCCTTATGAATTGCCATGAGATCCGAGAACTCTTTAACGACCTCTACCGCATCCTCCTTTACACCCCTGGGCTCCAACACTAACTCACGGATGAGCTTTGTAAGATCATCTATCTTCTTGAGCCCAAGTGCACGAGACAACAAAGCAGGCGCATTTTTATTATCCATGTAGAGGTGTTTGCGATAGAGCTCCTGATAATCAGAGAAATTACTATCACAATCTGTGATAGCCGAATCCTCACGCAACCATTGTTTCAGCTGCCTAGCATTCCCTTTTCCAAAAGCGTCGAGCAATTCCTTTAAGCGCATGTTCCGTTTAGCAACAATATAAACTCGCTTTACATCGCTTAACGAATTCGTTGAGCCGTTCGTCCAAAAGAGCGCCGCCAGAGTAACAGACGAGCCATCTTCACATGAATAAAGCGCTCCAAGCCCGGTAACAACACCTTTTTCACGCTTGTTTTTTACTCGAGTGGAAGAGGCATCATGTGCGGATCCAAAGCTACCCCGCATATACGATAAAAGGGACCTATCCGAGCGATCACCCTGAGCAGCAGCAACATTAAATGTAGCTTTACCAGCTGGTAAAAGAAGCGCCATCAGCACATCAATAAAAGTTGATTTGCCAGCGCCGTTATCGCCCGTCACTAATGTACCGCCGGCATTAATAGACGCCGTATGAAGCCCATGAAAAGAACCCCAATTGTAAACCGAGAGCTCTGACAATCGGATTTGTCCTTGGGGAAACAAATCAGATACAAAAACCGCCTTCTTATTATTCATTAGTGCCACCGTTGTCTTGCTTGCGTTTACCTTCATCATTTAAACCAGTTTGACCTGAGGCAAGCGAGGTATATTCCGCTTTCATGGATTCTAAAAAACTCGCGTCCACGACATAACGAATAATGGGAGTGATTTCGTATCGATCTTCAGTGCCACTAATCGTCGACAACAGCTTCTTCTTTACCATCTCTTTCACTCTTGCCAACAGCTTTTTGCGGTCTTTAGACGCATGACCTGTAAATGAAAGGAAAGGTATCAGGTACGACTCAAGTCGCTCAATATCTATCGTTATTTTTTGTTCTCCGAGAGACTCCCGGTCTTGGTAATGTTTTCTTAGAACGAGCAGCATAAAGGTGTCATAAAGCGATAGTGTTCGCTTTGAGATCAACATTGGGAATTCTTCTAGTTCCAGATCTTCCTGACCCTCAATATAAGAACCAGCGTCAGATTCATCGCGGCTATTGTCGCTCTCATTTTTATAATCAGAGTCAGACATGGCGATGAATGCCACACCCCTTTTTTGATCGAGTACCAACCCCAAATAAACTTCAGACAAATGTCTACGTATTACCTCCGCATGGCGGCATACCAATTCAAATAATTTTGATTTTTGTGCAGCTATCACAGAGCCTTTTCGCATTAAATACACCAAAGCATATCTAGCTTCATGAGGCATATCTGACTCACTTTTCTCCTGCCGTGCTAGCTCGGCCCCACCTGAGCTTTCCGCCTCCGAACTATTATTCTCATCACTGCCAGAAGACCTGTCATCGTCAGATGTTCTGATCTCTTCATTCTTACTCGTAAGTTCTTTACCGGTAACCCCTTCACCGGTGACTATGGAACAGGAACTGTTCGGAGGCGAGTTATTAGCCATAGTTTTTCCTTAAATCCCCTATTTACCCGATAGATAATTTTTATAGATCCAGCTCATCCATATCTGCCGGAAATAACTCAGCACTTAACAGATAGGTTGACATTGTCGTTTTTAGCGAGCCACCTTGCTTATCCATCAGCAGCACATCTTCTTTTTGCTCTAACGCAGTTGCACCAACAGCATGTGCTACTCGCCAATAGGCAACCAACTCTTCCAGACCAGACTGTATTGGATTTCGGTCAACCACCCCTGCTATAGACATAGGGCCATATTTCCTGAGAGTACTTAACGTTTTATGGGCAATGTCCCCCACCCGAACAGCATCCAGACAATCAAGAACATGAGAACTGGGCTCTCGGCTGTTTACTTTTTCTTCCACTCCAGATGTATCAAGTTTGTCATCAGGGCTTTGCAACCGCATAGATTCAGGTGACTTAATTTTTATCGGCCCAACGGGTAGGCTAAGAGCTGTTTCAGTTTTTAAATCCAGCCGCAAAACGACAGCCTGCTTTTCCAGCTGTGACAGCAGGCGATCGACTGTTTGATTCTCAGCGGCAGCTCCACTTTTGATATAAGACCGAAGACCTTCGTCACAGCGACGCCTAACGCGCATGACTCGTTCACTATCACGCCCCAATTCGCGCATCAACTGTTTCAAAAAATTACGACGCTTCTCAGATAATTGCTTTCCTACAGGTCTGTTCAAGATACGGTTTAGCTGCTCACGAAACTCCGTTGACCTGTTACCATCGCACAGTAAATTATAGAACTCGTCAAAAGCGCTTCCAGGTTCAGTTGTAGAAAGTACGTCTTCTTCATCCATTACCGATGAAAGAACATCGCCACGAGAATCACCTTCGATGATTTTCACCCTAAAATCTCTGTTTAACTCCCTGATTTTATCTTCTAACCAACGAAAGTCACCGGTGAGAGCAGAAGCAAGATGATATATTTCTCGAATCCACTCCCGCTGTTTAACCTCGTTTAGTTCGGGAGCCACTCCTTTTTTAAGTGCGTTAATTTCTAGCTGAATTTCAACCTTTTTACTTTCAAGCAAATCCACCTTTTCACCAATATTAGGGTTTGTCGCCACATCCAAATCACGCACTGCCTCCTGTACGATGCGTAAACGCGAAGCGGTAGTGCCTGAATATCTCTCGTCCAACCCGTTACAAAACCTAAGCGCCATCTCACTGGCGTCTGTCTTGGTTAACAAATCATCCATTTCACGCAACCAGCCTCTATTGATCCACTCATTCAGATAAGTAGTCGCTGATGTCTCTGTTGACCAGTTCCCTGACTCTCGGCTGCTAACTATCTCATCTAGCATTATTCGAGCCCGACCGCGTGGGATTTCACTTTCATCAGAAAAAAGATCAGCAATGAATGCTAAGATAAAAGGTGCTTTGGCTGCCCTTAACAGCCTCCAAGCAGCGCTCTCGGATAGACACCGATATCTTGCTTGCAAACCTTGGAAGCTCAATACATTTCCCTCATACAGCTGCCTCACTCAGAACACCTCACATATATAGTTTCGTTAAAATACATTTCAGCCAAACAAGCCGCTAGGTCATCACGAATCACCTATAATCAATTTACAAATCTTATCATCATCCTTTTGATTATGTCAACACCCATTATTGACCCCCATATACGCTTAGTATTATCATTTGCCCTGAAAAATAAGTAGAATGATTGTGCATATACTGAAAAAGCGCCCGTGAGCAGCCAGATAAAAGCAGTGCTGAGCGCATAATTCGAGCACTCGTAGTTATAAAGAGATCTATAAAGAGCGATATAAACGGGTAATGAAAATAGCGTTTAAGGTGGCGTATATCTTAAAAAATACAGGGTGCAAAAAAATACTTCCGATAAATGAAAAAGTACTGTAACTTCAGCAGCACGAAGAAAGAAGGGAATGATTAAATGAGCTCTAAATCACATAAGCTATTGGATGATATAGGGCAATCTCAAAAAGAAAGGCTGTTTCATATTGACTTTAAATTACGATTCTTAGGCGCCTTCAATAGAAATGATCTGATGTCTCGCTTTGGTATTAAAGCCGCTGCAGCGACAAGAGACATCTCTTTATATAAAGAGATCGCACCTCAAAACCTGACTTACGACACCAAGGCGAAAACCTATATAGAGTCCGATAATTCCAAGCCGGTTTTTGAATACCCTGGCAGTCAGGCTTTGTCGGCACTTTGTCATGGGCTGGGCGATGATCATGTTGCGACCAACAGCGCGCTCATTACTTCTGAAACACCAACACACCTTAACTCGCCAAATCTTGATGTACTCGCCGAAGTAACAAAGGCCATTCATCAAAAGAAAATCCTGCAGATTGGATATCGCTCATTATCAAGCGGACCAAGTACGAGAGAGATTGTCCCGTTTGCCTTAGTCGATAACGGCTTGCGCTGGCATGTCAGAGCTTTCGATCGAAAACGCGAACGCTTTACAGACTTTGTAATCAATCGAATGGGTAACCCTAAAATTCTGAATATCGACACGCCTAAGAAGCAAACCAAAGACGCTGATATCCAGTGGAATCGCATTGTTGAAATGCACATCGTGCCTCACCCAAGGCTCAAACACCCAGAAACGATCGCAGCCGAATACGCAATGACAGACGGCATGCTGAAAGTGCAGGTTCGTGCTGCTGTGGCTGGCTATGTACTTAGACGCTGGAATGTCGATTGCTCTGAACACCACCACTTAACCGGAATGGAAAACCACTTCTGGCTCCAAAATAGACAAACATTATATGGCGTAGAAAATTTGGTAATCGCACCAGGCTACGAGGATTTAAACACTTAGGATGGTATAGGTAACTAAATGCTAAAACTCTAAGACATTCAGAGTGAATTTGATGCTCTTAGATGGATTGTCGAACAGCCAAATGAACTAATATCTATTGTAATTGACTTTCTCAGACTATTAAGGAAGCTCTTAACACGTCTAAGAAATGTGAGATAATACAGCCACACAAACAAATAGCATTGTCCTATGAAACAAATAACTTTAGCATCCACAGAATGCGCCCATAAACAAGTTGAAGAATATCTCCATTGTTTTGATTAACCATTTCATGCAGGGAATAATAGCAGTGCTGCTATGCGAGCCATGAAAACCACATGGATAAACCATTTATTGAGCCATGTGGTTCTGCTGAAACGTTGGATTGCTAGCCGAGAAATTTAAGGTGAATCTGCCCCAAGATCTTTCGCACACTCGCAAACATTAGACATTGGTAAAGTAAGGGTTTGGCTATCTGCACGCCTAAGTTCAAAGATTGCGGCGGGGGACATACCAAAAAAGGAGGCCGATATGAGGCGACCATTTGGGCTAAAGGAGATGGATCTGATCTTTTTTTGGCAGTTATCAATTCTAGCTTTTTCTGTCCATTCTTTGTCCTTACCCAAGCCCCAGACCGTAATTACACCATTCCTACCGCCAAGTACCAAATGAAGGTTATCAGAGCTGAAGCTAATATTGCTGACCACTTCATGAGTGAAGTCTGTTGCTATCCATTCTTCTGCTGTTCTCAGGCTACATATTTTGATTCTACCAAATTCATCACTGAGAACTACATGTGTGCCGTCAGAGCTGATGGCTTTAGGATTACACCGTCTACCAGTTGGAATAGTGGTTGTATATACCCAATTCCCGCTGTCCTGCTTGCTCCAAATGTTAACATTGTTTTCGTTATTGGTGGATTCAGTCAATATATGAGAGCCATTGGCACTAATGGCAGTATCTACGCTTCCGTTATTGGAAAGGATGGCTTTTTTTACCCATTTCCCATCCACCCCAATTCCCCAGACCGATGATGTACCATGATAAAAAGAACATACAAGATCGGTGCCATCTGAACTGAAATAGATGCTATTTTTAGACAATCCGTCAGCGGGTTCACAAATAACAGTTTCATCGGTTAGTTGTCCCGTAGGCCCTAAACGCCATATTGAGATATCATAATATCCCCTGCTGGAATCAGTGGTCACTATATATCGGCAATTACCGCTGATGTCGAATGATCTGTACCTGATTTCATTGACAAATGTGATTTTTTTGCACCATTCCCTATTTGTGTCTAGGCCCCAGATTGTGTTAAGGCCATGATCCTCGACCAGTACGTGACTGGTATCACCTTGAAAGCAAACGTTTTTAATGACACAGTGATAGGGGATAGTAGATTGTTTTATCCATTCTCCATTATTTTTGTCTTGGCCCCAGATTATAACCTCACTACCAAAACTTCTGCACACAACATAACAGCTGTCAGCGCTAAATTGGAGATCATAATAAAGATCGGACAAATAGGATTTCTGAGTTAGTATGAATTTAGAGCAGTTAACCATGAGTTTGCTAATTGTGTGCCATAAAACATGTGGGAAATATCGGTATCCCCTATTTTTAAGCTTAATTAGATCGCCCGCTGTTTGTTCTTTGTCAGTAAACTGATTTACCCAGGCTGTTAGTTGCTTTTCACTGATTGTCGCTGCATTCCTTTTAACTTCATCCTGCTGCCAGCTAGAAAGTTTTGAAAAAAAATTCCTAGCTATAAACGCATTATCAGCTACGAAATCCTTTAGTGTATGACACGTTATTGAAACTTTGTAAGTGTCATGAAAACTCAGACGAGAAAGGATATTGCTAATGACAACATCAGGAAATTCAAGAAACAGCACCTGTTGCTGCTGTGTATCAAACTCTGAACCATCCTGTGCATCTGAGCATAAGGAAACCACGGAAGCTATACTGGTATCGCTTAGAAGCATTACCAGCGTTAAAAAAAATAATTGAATCTTTATCATAGTAGTAACTCTGGAAATTGAGATTGGTGTATGGTTATATTCTGGGATGAGAAATTATATATTTTCTTGTCCATATGCACAAGAATAAATATGAAGTCAGATTATATTTTGAGACCTTTCCACGAGCCTTAATTTTGTTCGTTGGTGACATGGAAAGAGATAGCTTATGCTTATAAATGATCGATTGAGTACGTTTTTAACGAAGCTGTATAGCAAAAGAAGAATCGTGCAAAGAGCTCATTGAGATAATCTGATGATAATCTGCCAACAGACATGCCTCGTTCTATTGGCTCTAGGAGAATAGGTGCAGCGTATCTATGCTTAAAAAACACCACGTCACTAGTTTATTTAGCATAAATTCTTCCGTGCAAACGCAAACGTTATCACCCATTTAAGGGTCGGAGGTGGCTATGATACGGTGGATTGTAGCCGAGAAGTTTAAGGCTAATCACCCCAAGATCTTCCGTGCACTCGCAAACATTAAACTAAGGTAAAGCAAGGGTTTGGATATCTACATGCCTAAGTTCAAAGGTTGTAGGATTGGTACCATACGCGAAGGCGAAGATATTGCGACAATCTGGGCTAAAGGAAATGGTCCTCATGCTGTGTTTGTAGTGATAAATATTGGCTTTTTCTGTCCATTCCTTACCCAAGCCCCAGACCCTGACGGAACCATGATTAAAGCCAAGTGCCAAATGAAGGCTGTCGGCGCTGAAGCTGACTTCGCGGAGCTTTTATTTGATGAAGATGCTGCGCACTCACTGCATACAGCAGTGTTACACCACGGGTTATCATGCTCTAGAATACGCCTTGCACGACACCGACCATGCGCTTTTTGTTGACCTATCACTGAATCGGACAATCCCTGATCACACCACGATCATGAACTTCCATCACTTGTTAGAGCGTCATGATAACGAACATGGGACTGTTAACCTGCGAATCTACCTCAATTAATCGATGCACTTAAAAAACGTGAATTAATCGCATGTTCCTATACTTAATAGACCTTTGCACGAAACCAGCACAATTACTCTATCAATGATATAATACACACTACTAAAATAATCTAAAAAATAAGTTCTAGATAGAACGGTCAAACATAAGAAAACCAGTTTTGATAATTCAATGATGGTTGACCATAACGCATTAAATATCTCTACCATATCAATAAACTCATCTATTCATCTCTCTTGGAAAAAAATTGTTAGTTATTGTGGAAGTTTAGGAAACACCAGTAAATTGGAGAGAAATCATCATATAACATCAATTTTTTCTAACTTTAGATCTTTACACAATTATTCTTTCGCCATCTGACTCGTTAAAACATACTAAAGCAATCATTTATAAGCATACAATCCATCTCCGAGATGATTTGTCAATAATAAATGTGGGTCGTGCACAGATTATATATAAATATTATTGTTCGTACACATAGTATATCATAATGTATGACAAGAAAATAATACACTAAAATTGATATTGGAGTATAGTTGTTATGAGAGGTATGTGGGAATCATGTATATTAATTATTTTATTTATTACTTTTCCTCAAAGAGGAATGGCTATGTGGAGTCCACGTTATCAAGAGCAGTCTACTTCCTTATTCCATTTTAGCGGAGATCCTGCTTCTAACATTATAGATCCAACCACTCAGCATAATCAAACAAGTCATAATGATGATATAGTTACTGTTGATAAGATAGATTCCCATGCCGATGCCCTCATAGAGTTTGCTAATTTTGTGTATGATTCTAGTAAGAAAAAAAAACAAACCATAGAGTATACGCTAAGTAAAAAGATTTCTGAACTCAATGAAAGTGATACAGTTCATGTGACACCAAATAGCATTAAACATGATAAAGATGTTTACCTTGTTGTTGTCAAACCATCTGAAAACAATGATTTCAACCAGTTTTTAATTAAATCACAACCACTCAAGGACGTTAGTTCTTTTCTGAAAACTAGTGATATCTATTTATGGGCATCTACTGAAGGTATTAGAATAGACGAAAAATCGTCACATGAATTACGTGACCTTGATAAGTTATCAATAGGTCTCTTAACAACTCAATACCCACTTTCATTAAAAAACAATTGTGATACAAGTTTTGTATTATACCTTCCATGTAGTGTTAAAGATGCTGGGACTAATGATAATGCGAGCACCTATTATGAGGTTTTTTTATTTATACAGGACGACTATGGTTTGCTAAAGTCTATCTGCCTACTAAGCGTACGAGATCACAGTGATGATATTAATAAAGATGTCGTGGCGGAAGGAGGTGACAATGATACGTTATATAGTAAACGAGTATCTGAAACTACTAATGCTGGAAACTATGACTCCACATCGTTATCTTGGGGTGAAATGTATAGTTGCAATACCTGCGACAAGACATTCAACGATCACTCCCGTCTCGAGATACACATGCTCATCCACTCCGAGAATCACCCATATAGCTGTGGGATCTGTTACAAAAAATTTCGAAGTAATTCCTACATCACTACACACATGCGCATCCACACTGAGGATAAGTCATACATCTGCACAATCTGCAACATGACATTCACCAGCAACTCCATCCTCAATCAACACATGCGCATTCACAATGATGAGAAGGCATACAATTGCATAATCTGCGACAAAAACTTCAGACAGAATGCTCATCTTAAGAGACACGTCAGAATCCACACTGGTGATAAACCATATAACTGCGAGATATGCCATAAGAAATTCCCAGATCAAGCGAACTGCGCCAAACACAAGCTTATCCACACGGATAATAAGCCGCATACCTGCAAGATCTGCGGCAATAAATTCAGACGTAAAGACCACCTCATATCACACTTGCTCTCCCACTCAAGTGATACGCACTATATATGTGATATCTGCGGCAATGTATTTGCATATAAATGCAACCTCCAAACACACATTCGCATCCACACCGGAGAGAAACCATATGGCTGCAAGACCTGCGACAAGAAATTCAGACTGAAATACCAGCTCAAGAAACACAGACTCACCGACCCCCAATGTCAGCTTGGGTACCGCAAAGTGCATTACCGTGATTTGGAGAAAAAATAGGATGCAAGTTATTATTCTGATGGTGATGGGCCAATTTATACCTGCAACGTAATGGGCAAAAGCGACAAAATGAATAGAAAATTACAATAAAACAAGCTCGAAAGTCAGAGAGTTTTATCGCAAATCTGACAACCGACTTGCAAACCACTTCAATCAGAGATTCCCTAGGTGTTCATACTGCTTATCCTTAGCCATTACTGGCAGTGATGATAAGCAGTTACAGTTTTATCTTGTGTTCCGCAAGATATCAATTAAATCAGCCCTAAGGCTATTAAATAAAACAAACTCAGGGATCACTACCGAGTTATTCAAATCAGGATGATACAACTGTGAACATCTGTTACCAATACGTTTTACTGCACTCCTTAATGCTTGTTTTTCTTCATAATTAGCCCACTTGTGACCACGAATATCAGTTTCTAATGCCTCTAACTTCGTCATAAACTCACTAAGACTTGGCTTTGACTTAGTCTTGGCATAATTCAATAATACTTTTTCTTGCTCTTCATCAAGGTCAGCTTCCACCTCGATCTCTTCCTCATCGTCAAGCGTAAATTTTTTATTATCATTCGATCTACCCTGATGTATGTCATCACCTGCATCAAGAACTGCAAGGTGAGTTTCAGTAACCTTGGATTGCGTATCCTCAACTATTTCGCTCTGTTTCTTGCTTGAATCATATGAGCGATCTTTTACATTAACAACAGCAATTACATTTTCACTTGCTATCGCAGAAGATTCAGCTCCACCATAAAGAAAAGACTTTGCCTTTTCACCGATAGATGCAAACGAAGCAGAGACATGAGCAACAACCTCCTTTACATCTTTACTAAAATCATCATATCCGTATACTCTACCATTATAATTATTATCAAATACTCCATCTATATGATAAATTAATGCAAGGCTTGGGCTGTTTACAAAAATATTAGAAGCAACCATTTTAAACCTTTTAATATAAAACCATTTTGTTGCCAAACTATTCATGATACTTTTCTTATCTAAGCCTATATAATTATCATCATTAATAACCTCAAGCTGATTGATCGTATCTAGCCCAATTTCAATATTTTTCAATTCCATCTTAATGTTTTTTATATCCATAGCATTAGATGAGTCTATTCTTTCTTGCCCTATAGAGCCAGTTTCAGGCAACATGTGGGTGTATTCTTCTTTGAACTCTACTGTATCAAGGCCTATTCCCATGTCCATAGCATTCATCTCTTTTTGTTTAAGAGCAATCTCTACTTCAGAGCGAAAACCAATAATCTTCATGCCTACTTCATTTATATAGTCAGTAAGAATACTGCTGATATGATATCTCTTAGAATCATCATTAATATTTTTTTTATCACCATCTATAACAAGTGCCGAAGACACTACCGGCACCAAAGAAAAAGACAAAGACAAAGACAATACCATAATAATATTGCCAATGAAATTATATGTGTGAATTTTATTGTTGCTATTCTCTAGCATTTCCATAATAAATACTCCATATAGATTAAATAAACCTTTATTATCTATAAATAAACAGCCATACCTTAGTTTACGGCCTATATTTTTAAATAAGTTTAATAAAAAATGTATTATTCATAACATAACTTTTAGGTTAACTTACATTGTGATACCTCAGCATAACCAACTGTTTTATCCCCAGTCATTAAACCTTCCTCATTTTATAAGCCATTACGAAGATTACTAGGGAGTTTTACACCAAATTATCGGTTTTATACTGCTCCTAGTTTTTAGAACTTATTTTTGACGCACCTATCTCCCATAACATGGCTTCGACAGACCATGCGCACACAAAAAGCTAGTACCTTGAGTTATCTTATCGGCAATAGCAGCCAGCCCATAAATCGTATAATTGTCGGCACGGCTTACAAACCTGGTCTAGCAGGACCTCAGTATCTTTTATAGGTAACAAAATGACGCTCACAGCCAGTGTTACGGATCTTTCTTTGTTACGAGTTTTCTCTTCTTTCGATAAAGACTTCGCTCTGTAGACCTTACGTTAAACTTGGTTTTCAATACAAATCTTAGATGTTATATGCAGTCCCGTTGCGTACAGTTTAAAGTACTCCGAGACCTTTGCACGAGTCGCGCTAAACAACTGAAAACCAGGTATAACAATCCTTGCACAATCAATGTCTTTCGGTGAAATTATGGCTTGGAAAAATCTGAAACAACGCAGTATAGCAGATTCAATGCTGATTGATCACGATGCAGTGAAAGAACTCGACTCTGTCCATGAACTCATTGATTGGGCTCGCTTAGAGCATCATCTGAAAGATATACATTCAAGTTCTCGAGGCGAGAAGGCATGACCGCCACTGATGATGTTAGGCACTGCTGCTACAAAGTTGGTATAAATTAAGCGATTCGGCGCTGGAGAAACAACTTGCTCGCGATCTTTCATTTTGTCAATTTATTGCGCTCGACATTTCAGAGCCAGTACCGGACCACAGTACTTTTTGGCGATTTAGACAGAAGCTAGATAAATTGTTGCTTATGGATAAGTTGCTTCAAGAAATCAATTCCCAGCTTATAGATCAAGGTCTTTATATTAAATCTGGAGGTATCAGTATTGTTGACGCTAGCGTAATTGAGCCTAAACAGTGTCGTCCAAATAAGGATAAAGACAAGCACTCAACACAGGATCCTGACGCGAAGTGGAACGTGAAAGCAGGTTCTGACGGGAAGAGTAAAAGTACCTACGGCTATAAAGCGCATATAAATGTCGATGAGGATGGGTTGATAAAATCGATCGGTTACACAGCAGGAAATATTCACGATTCAAATTGTTTCACTGAGCTATTAGATGGTGAAGAGTCGTCTGTTTATGCGGATAGTGCCTATTCCAGCAAGAAGCACAGTGAATGGCTGGATGATAGAAATATTGATAACAGAACGCGGATTTCAGTCATAAGTGCGCCATATTGAAAAAGTTGAGCCAGAGGGTACACTCACGGTTCTACCAAAAACCAATGTGAGACCACTTATGAATAAGCGTTATACCCACCTGACTCAAGAAGAAAGATACCAGATTTGGTCAGAGAAAAAAGCAGGAGTTTCAAATGAAATTATCGCCCAAGACTTAAGGCGTGATTTGAGTACCGTTAAAAGAGAGTTGGCTAGAAATACAGGGGCTAGAGGTTATCGCCCGAAGCAAGCACATAATTTTGCGCAGGAACGTCATCAACAGAAACCAAAAGCGACCAAGATGGTAGCTGAACTGAAAGATAAAATTACTGACAGACTAAGTAAGCAGTGGAGCCCTGAGCAAATACAAGGACGCCTTAAACGAGATAATCAACCTTCTGTATGTCCCTCTACGATTTACCAGTTTATTCGAGAGGACAAAGCTGGGGGTGGTTGCTTGTATCAACATCTTCGGCACAAGAAGTATAAGCAAAGAACAAGAAAGCCCGATGCACGAGGCCAGATCCGAAACCGTGTTAGCATTGATGATCGACCTGGAATTGTGGATCAAAAAATACGTTTAGGCGATTGGGAAGCAGACACTGTAATTGGCAAAAGACACAAGGGTGTACTGGTTACATTAACGGAAATAGTGAGTAAATTAAATTTGGTAAAACGTGTTCCTTCAAAGCACGCTGACGTGGTGACGAAAGCAATTATAACGATGTTCAAGCCTTACCAATCAGACTTACTCACGATCACATTTGATAACGGAAAGGAGTTTGCCTTTCATGAAAAAATCAAGAAAAAGCTTAACATAGACACCTATTTTGCTCACCCTTACTCCTAGCGGGAACGATGTTTGAATGAAAATCATAATGGCTTGATAAGACAATATTTGCCCAAAAGCCAATCTTTGGATAATATCACTGACAAAGAAATTTTAGATATACAAAACCGACTAAACCAAAGACCAAGAAAACTGTTAGACTTTAAAAAACCTGATGAGATTTATAGTGAAATGGCGTTAGCTGCATAAATTTTAAGGGGCACTTATGACTAAAATCCGCGGAATAATAAAACGTGCTTATCGAAATAAACCATTAACAGAACATGATAAGTGCTTTAACCGTTTACATTCTGGCGTGCGCTGCACTGTGGAGCGAGTATTTGGCGTTTTGAAATTACACTACGGCATGGCGAAAGCTCGTTATCTTGGCTTAAGCCGAAACCGCACACGTTTTGAAATAATGTGCGTGGCGCACAATATTAAACGAGGTTTATCGATTCAGCAGGCAAGTTGCGTCTGAAAATCGAAAATGAAGGGTGAAATGGCTCGAATGGCGCATATTCGAACTGTAATCGTGTTCTTTAAGGCTTTATCATCAAAAAAATACAATTTAATTAATAGTGGGGCTTATGCAGCGTTATCGTGCAAAGGTCTCAACTCCACTAAATCTCACAGTAAACCGCCTGTTTGATCAGGATGACTATGCTAGACAGGGCCGGCAGACGATCATACTTAATTTGATTTATCTCCACTTTGCTTTAATTTATCAAATTTATCTAATTGATATTTTAATTTATCCACATCCCTAATTGCCTGATTACAAGATTTAAGTAAATCATTTGCCTTTATAACAATCCTTTTCCCTGCACTTCTAGCTGTACCTTTTTCCCTTATTCTTCCAAGAATTTCCCTCCTTATATTTAAGATAGATACCATATCTTGATAAACTTCCCCTGCCTGTACTATTTGCTCTCTTAATTGTTCTTCCTGGAGTAACAACAACCCCAACTCCTCCTTACCATATTTATGAAATTTATTTAGTATACTTGTAGCCTTGCCTGCATACTCTATTGCTTTATTAAGCATACAATCGTCTTCTCCAAGAACATCAATTAATGGTTTTATTGCATCATACGTATCTTTTAATTGTTCCGCTGAAACAGAGTCTGGAAGTTTATCACTACCTTCTAAAACGACAAAACAATATAGATATTTTTTAATAATTCTAGACTGTTTTGATAAATATAAAAAAGTAGAGCATTCATGTTTAACACGCTCTACAAGGCATTCAAACTGTAAAATATTTATGATTGCCAAATGCACACTACCAACACTCCCTGACTTTATCTTCTCCTTTTCCTCACAGTCACAAAATCCTTTAAAGGCTGTTCCAAATTCCATATTTAACATTTTTTCATATAAAAATATGAGACTCTTATTATTTTCATCTTCACACCCCCCCACTCCTAAATTTAAAAATTGCATACTTTTACTTAGATCTCTACATTCAAAGGACTCTCCTAAACGCTCTTCATCATTCTTGATAATACTACGCTTCAAAATACGTGAAATAGCTTCTTTCTTCAATTTCTGTTTTCGTTCCACTTCATCTTTTACTTTTTCCTCCTCCCGTATCAGTTCAGCCGCTATAAGATTTGCATCCTCTTCTTTTTGTTTCTCATCTGCCTCCCTTAAACATTTGTATGGTGATATAACAAATAAATTCCATTTAGTATAAAACTCGCCACTGAGTCTACCTTTATTCTTCGCATTTCCAAGATATTTTTGTACCATCAAATAATCATTTTCTCTCTGATTGCAGTCAACCTGATTTTCCACGCCAATAAAATATCTTAATAAAACACTCCCTAGTAAATCCTCGTCTACAGCTCCAACTACTGCGTTGCACATTATATCAATAATTAGCAAGTGCAATTTATGGTCATCAACAACATCCAATATAGAATTTAACAACAGCACAAGCATTTTACTTACTGACTCTCTATTCTTTACATCTACTGCCTGCATATCTGCTCCTAGATCTCGTACAAAATCACCAAGAAAAACAAACAATCTTGTTATCATTTTACCCTGCATATTTTCATCAATATTCTGGTAACTCAGAGGATTCAATAATGTCAAACAACAGAACTTAATCGACAACTCATTCGCACTTATTAACGCCCTGACATTCTCAAAACCTTTACCAAAAAGTCTTAAAGACAACTCCGCAATACTTTCTGCTAGAGACGAATCAAAATCATAACCAACATCACAATTAGCAATGACTTGCAGAAATGCCCATAAACCATCATATATTATAGTACTCAGCTTTACCACAACCTTACCAGTGCAACTAGCCATTATCATATCAATTTTCTTAAACTGATTAACATTTTCCTTAAACATCTCCATACTTTTTTCACGAATATCTACACGCACATTATGCCCTAAAACCATAACAAATCCATCTCTAGCAAAAGAGTCAAGAACTACAGCCGAGCGTTGACTTAGATTAAGTATTGACGCACAAATTCTTTTCCTCTCTTTACCTTTAATACATACACTACCACTTAACAACCCACTATTTCCATTATTAACAGCTTTAGTCGCACGTTTTCCATTCTTTGATTTCGCCACCGGGCCTACAATATTAGTTATTTTATTTTTCGCAATACGTCTTGTTACGCTTATATCAGACATATCTAGTTTACACATATTTTTTGCATTACCACATCCACCAGGACTAGATATTTGATAATCAATAAAACCGCTTCTTTCAGTTAGCTCATTTCCCATATCATCTATATTTTTAAATACTACACCTTCTTTTTTTCTATGTATAAAATAAGATATTTTGCTTATACAATCAGCAACAGCTGATATTTTCTTATTATCTCCTATACTTTTCAAAGTCCATAAAAAATCAGAATTAGAACCACACTCATTTAAAGAGAAAAGCATATCGTTAAACTCAATATAGTCTCTATCTCTAATCACATAATCACACGGAATAATGTGATAAATAGAGGCCAAACCTGCTGCTTTTGTGATATTTGGAATCACTGATATATCATCAGTTTTTTGCACCAACCATACATATGCAAGCGCTGCCTTTCTAAACTCTTGCATCGACATTTCCTTATCTCCACTATGTAAATAAAAAAATGCTAAATGTGATGCGTAAGCAATACGGTCAACCACACTTAGATGTTGATCAATTTGCCAACCCGAATAATCTTCTCCTAATTCAGAGTACCTATGGTAGGCTGCAGCTAATAACTTAGACGCGTTCGAACTCTTTTTTTGATAACTCCACCTTCCAAGAGCAACAGGCAACCAAAGTTTGTTACATACTTTAACTAAATTGTCGTTTCCAGTAAAAACAAAATTCAACGCTAAAATTTTATCTGAAAAAATCTTATTAAATATTGCTGAAAGAGAAAAACTTAAACTCAATGCTTCTGTACTACCTGTGATTTTAGCCAGCCAGTAAAGGCAAGCTGGAGCCTGTATATTCCCCCTTTCTGCTGATTTTATAAAGCACTTGATAATACCAACTATATCATTAACATCAAGATATTTACTATCAGACTGAATCATCTGATACACACCTAAGATGAGTGGTGCCAAAGGACAACCAAGGTCATCAGCATTCATTAATAGTTTTATAACACTACAGCATTTATTCAAGTTAACAACGACCCTACCATCCACCACACATTGACCCTGTTGACATGGTTCACTAACCTCATCAAATACATCTGTCATTACTTTATTGATTTCCTCTATATTCTTAGCATATTGTATCTTATGTTTGCATTCTATCGTTTTCCATCTTAACCGAGCTTCCATCCCACAAACATCTTCCATCTTTACCAAACCCAACAAGATATTCTCAGTCATATTTCTTAGTTCTTCCGTCATACTTGCTACTTCTTTTGCATTTGCATCTGCATCTGCATCTAACAAGCTTTGACTACATATAGTATCTATATTTATATGTAACTCTCCACTATCTTCTGTATTTACTATTGATATCGGCTGACTACTTATGTCTTCTTCCGTACTTGTTTCTTGTGACTCATGGGTATTACCAACTATTCCATTACTTTCACTAAAGCATATACCCATACATTTTTTGACCAACCTCACATATATATCATGATTATTTGCTTCAATAGCTTTTTTATCCAAAGGAAATGAATCACCCATAATAGGCATAACATTACTACCAGCAACCAGCTCTTCAGACAATTTGTCTGGACAAACCCTACATTGGAAGATGTTTTTATCCAGCAATATTTCTTCTACTATTAACAGTGGATCTATCCTTTTTGCTGTATCAAATTTCTTCATACACAAATAATATTTATGTTCACCAGAGTGAGAAATAAACATCACGTCTTTAACCATGGTGTTTTCTGTTGCTATCAAACTTTCACTCTCACCAAGAATTTTCATTACATCTGGCCATTTATTCCAAGAATCTTCCGGATTAAATAAACTTACAGTTACCTTACTTTCATGCTTTTCAGGAGAAAAAACGACAAATGGTATTCCTGTTGATAATGCCAAAGGCAAAAGAGGAACTGATTCGCCGAAAAAACTTATGACATCTTTAACATTATTAGATGATTTATCGTGCTCACTAGACATCAGATAATCAATTGAATCATAAGGCAAATCTAAAAACCTAGACACCTCATCTTTATCAAATTTTTTATTCAACAGAACGCATATCACCTCCGTCACCCATTTGTTT
Source organism: Candidatus Endonucleibacter bathymodioli (assembly GCA_030674915.1). Classification (GTDB taxonomy): domain Bacteria; phylum Pseudomonadota; class Gammaproteobacteria; order Pseudomonadales; family Endozoicomonadaceae; genus Endonucleibacter; species Endonucleibacter bathymodioli. The sequence continues at coordinate 87,988 of JASXSV010000008.1, read as the reverse complement.
ATAACACTCCTTACTAACATTGGAGTCACATACTCTGTTTCACCATCTACCTCCTCACACAGCAAACTATTGGCTGTACTTAAAAACCTTTCCCTAACCATGCAATTGCCGTTGATAGCATTCGAAATTATGCAACAAAAACAGTCATCTCCCAACTCAACGTTACATACATCAAAATCTTTGCCTAATACTTTCTCCCATTCAACCTGTGTTAATAGCGGCCTATCCCCCAAACTGTCACCTAACGCATAATCAAAGTCAAAAGCCTTTTTATGCGTTACGTTAACTATATGCGATTTTTCATTTATCTCATTTATCTCATTTAACAAAGCACCATAAGAACCATATACTTCATATATTTTCTCCATAAGTATTTTATCATAACTTTTTTCTTTTTTTAATTTTTGATAAAAAGCAAATCTACTTCTTATTTTATACAAGTTTTGACATGAACAGATAACTTCATCCATGGTGTCTCCTAACATTCCCCCCTCATTACCTTTAGCTTTTTTAAAATACTCAACATCTTTCTTCATCGAGTTATCATCCAGTGATGCATAACTCAACGGGGTTAGAACAGAAATTTCTACATTTTTTTTATCGCCAAAATTACATTCAGTTTGAAAATGATAATCCCATGCAGTAAACATAATATCATCACCATCAAAATCTTTTGCTACAATATCTACTGCAGCTAAGGGATCATTAGAACTAATGTCAAACATAGTTATTTGCCCTTTTTCTAGCGTTTTATCTGACAGCCCCTCCCTAGTCCATACAGTACGAAATGCAATATTAACCAAACCACGTAAATTATTATCAGCAATAGCGTATATAACTTTTTGTATTTCACTATTTAGATATTTCATCAGATCTTCAGCTTTTTCCTTATCGCATAAAACTATATCAATATCATTAATACCTATTAAAGAACTATCACCACTAATAATCTTTATACCGGCAGACCCAATTATTCCACCTTTCACTCTATTTTTGTCTAGCCAGCAAGAATAAAGATTCATCATATTATCAAAAAAAAGTTCTTTTATCTGACGCTTCTTCCATCCAGTTTTACCACCTCCATCATGAAACTCACCTTCAATAACAGAAAAAGCCGGATTAGAAAAAACCAATGTCAACATAAAAAACATACCATATAGCACAGTATAAATATGTTTATATACATGATACAATTCATTTTTCCAACTTTCTAAAGAATTATATATATTCAAAATATAGATCCCCACTATCAACAACCTCTATTTGATACAACAGTGTGCTACAGTGTGCTACAGTGTGCTACAATATACAGTACAGGTCGCCAAAAAACAGTATACTCCTGATGTTTGCAATAATCAATCAGCTCTGAATCATTAAGTATTCATCTGCCCGGTTAGAAAGTTATCGTCGTTTATAGCAGAGTACTAAGCGCAACTTAAATATTCAATTGCCACATTAACCTTACTCCTTCTTATTAATAACATCCTGAGCATATTTTACGTGCTTTATATGGTGTCTCATATCCAACACATTCAATGAATTTAGATATAAGTTCACTATTTCTCCCCATTAAAGAGGAAATGTAAATATTCTATAATTGACCCTAAAAAAAGGAGCTACTGTGAAATCCTATAACAATATACATCCAGCATTTTAGTCATAAGTGCGTATATTGAAAAAATTGAACCATCGGACACTCTCACGATTCGACCAAAAACCAATATGAGACCACTTATGAATAAGCGCTATGCCCATCTGACGCAAGAAGAAAGATACCAGGTTCGGTCAAAGAATAAAGCAAGAATTTCAAATGGAGTTATTGCCAATATTTAGGGCGTGATTTGGGTATCATCAAAAGATAGCTGCCTATAAATAGAGAGCTATAGATTATAGCCCGAAGCAACCTTATAATTTTGAGCAGGAACGTCACCAACAAAACACCCACGCAAGTAAGATGATAGATAAACTGAAAGACCGTGTCCGACTAACCACTGCATGACGACTATCTCAGGGTATTGAGATATGGTTCGAGAAACATATTTAGACTAGCCTCCAACAGCATAGTAGTTTAAGGCTTTTCGTAGCCGCATTTTGATTAGACATTAGCCCTCATCAATTTCATTTTTCGAGATCAAAAGCAATGGTCTTACCGATACTCTCGTAAGATTCAAGTATTTGTTTACGGCCTTACTCACTATTTTTAACTCGTACAATCAAAAGAAGTTTCTAAACGCACTCAGTCAGCATCACAACATACCCATCTTGACCGTGAACGGCATCCCATGCCAATGGCCTACCTCTTCTTTAATAGCCAGAAAACGCATCAACATCCATGCTGACTAGAAATTAAGCAAGCTCTCAGTCTTGATGATTTTAACGACCTCTCAGGCGAAAACTTCAAGCTACTCTTTGTTCATACTGCTTATCCTTAGCAGTAGTTACACAGTTTTATCTACAGCCTCCAGTCGACTGACGAGCATATTTACGGCTTTCCTGCTTACCCACAGCTTCTGTGGGTAACCTTGTGGAGCACTCAATTAAGCCTTCATTATTGTCGATTATTAGAGGCTTGCTACCAGTTTGTACATTTTCTCGCCAGCCCTTTTTCCTTTTATTTCGCATATTAAAATATAAAGTACATCACAACCTAAGCTAAACCATCAGCCGATCAGGCGATTGCACACCAGATTCTTATCCTTAGACGAGAATTAAGCCTATTTACGGATCTCCCCTCCACTACCTATGTGACTTTTGAGATCCTGACTCTTTGGAACATCTTGCCTCAGTTCAACTTTAATATTGTTGCTCAGCTCTCGCTTCCAAGAACTTGGAGAATTAGCAAAATAAACACTACTGACAGCACCTTACTCGTCACTTTATGATGTACAGGCTCTTTCCCATTACTCTCTGCACTCGTGTGAATCAGATTTTACTTGGCTTAAACAGGGCAATAGCCTACTTGGTAACATATTTGGTGCTCAGACTATCGATATGCTCCAACAGTATCTACCCGTTACCATTACAAAATCTGAGAGCATGAGACAAACGAACGAACCCATAAGCCTACGAGGAACAGGTGATTGAGGTTGGTGCGAGCAATCAAGGCCTCGCTCCTTCAAGAGAAATGAGTATAGGCGGATGTATATTGCCTACCTAATTTCATTGCCAATAATTTTATGCCAGACGCTCAGTGAGCTGTGAGGACTATAACTTCAAGTTATCTCTGACCAACTCCAAGAGCTTCTGACTCTGATCTTTGTCCGCAGATGTGGCCAAATCCTTTTCAACTGACACCTGAATGGAATCAGGAAATTTACTAACCCTAAGGTGTAGTATTTCTGGCTCAACGACACCTTTTTCCTTCTTACTAGAAAACAGTCTCGCAAAAAAACCGGGTTTTCCTTGTGATTTAATAGTTGCCTCTGAATCTTTCGACAAATAATAAATACCGATAGATTGATTCCTGTCAACGATAGTGATACCAGCCGAACTTAACGCATCACCTATGGCTAACCAACTATGACCAAAAGGTAGCCCTTTTATGCTTAAAAGAGGATTACCATTACCATCCAGGGTAAGCTCAGTATTGGTGTCAGCATCAAGATCCTGCGCAAGAAGAGATACAGAGCTACCCCCTTTGCTTCCGACTAAAAAGACTAACATGTCTGACGCCAGCGCTTCGTTCATACGTTGGCTCCTCTCACCAAGATTATCCCAGCTGCTAGGTTCTGATAAAGGCTTATCGCCAGAACTAACAGGTGAGCGACCTTTATGCTGAATGTGAATTTCAGATACGCTATCTTCATCACCTTGACGCACTTCAAGCTGGAAACGGTCTTCCATTAACTCAAGATCAGAAATACCGACCATATTGCCTATAGCTCTAGAAACAACTCCATAGTCATCCGCATTACCAAAATTAAACCAATCGGTTTCCAAAAAACCTTTAGATGTGTCTTGAATAACTAGGGGAAGTTTGATGTATTTAAAAAAATCATCCAAACGAAGCCATACTTCATTCATACTCCCCGAAGCTATTATCCAGACATCATCTCCTCTACGCTCAACGCTATATTGATCTCCACTGTACTTGCTTTTCAACCGCTGGTCCGGTCTTGGCACCTTGAATTTCTCAGCTAATTCAATATCCACTACAGTAGCTGGTGGAATCATCATTACTGATCCAAGCGGCTTGGTATTCATTCCTTCTGGCACACTTAAGGGGCTTATTGTGTATTCTTTAACATAATCATTGGACTTATCCCGGAAATACCCATCTTTACCAGAACACCCAGTAAGGCTGATAACACAAATCATCAATGGTAAGTTTTGTAACATCGGTCTCATAATGAGTTCCTTTCTCGGTTTATTGGATCAGAATCAAACCAGGCTCAGTTGCACCAACACCTGACTAATCTCTGCCTGACATGTCGTAGATAGAGGTGTCAGCGGCAACCTAATACCACCGTCGATCAAACCCATTTCCTGCAATGCCCATTTAACAGGAATAGGATTAGGCTCAACAAACAACTTTTGATGAAGAATATTAAGTCTGTTATTAATCGCCTCGGCAGCATCTCGATCACCTTTCATCGCTAACATACAGAGCTCACCCATAATCTTAGGTACAACATTGCTGGTCACTGAGATAACACCATTCGCACCCTGTAGCATCAGTTCCATACCCGTGGCATCATCACCGGAATAAATTGCAAAATCCTTTCCGCATAATGCACGGATCTGACAACCACGCTCAAGAATACCTGTTGCTTCTTTAATACCAACAATATTCTCAAACTCTGCCAAACGAGCTACGGTTTCCGGTAACAGATCAACTGCTGTTCGACTAGGTACATTATACAAAAGATGAGGAATAGCAACCGCCCCCGCCACAGTTTTATAATGACGGTATAACCCCTCCTGAGTTGGCTTGTTGTAGTAGGGCGTGACCAACAAGCAAGCATCTACTCCTAGGCTTTTCGCCTCAGCCGAAGCATCAATTGTTTCTCTGGTTGAGTTAGTGCCTGTGCCTGCGATAACAGGTATTCTTCCTCCAACCTGATCAGTAGTTCGCCGAATAATCTCACAGCGCTCCTGCATGGTTAACGTTACAGACTCTCCTGTTGTACCTACGACAACAATACCGTCACTTTTCTCGCTAATATGAAGCTCAACCAGATTATGCAGCCGCTCCCAGTCAACTTCTCCATCTTCATGCATCGGCGTAACAAGAGCAACAAGACTACCGGTTATCATTATTCTACCACCTCTAAACTAAAATTAAGGCACCTGCAAATAAGTCCCTCATTTTACTGTCAGGACTATGTTTAATCTATACCCATCCCCTTGAAGGTGTAGATTGCTATCCGCTCTCACTCAACCCAACCACCTACTACTCTATGCTCATGGTGTTTAGCTCATTTGTCACCTATTTGCGCCCTCAATAGTGACTCGTATAAGGCTTTTGCAAAAAAAAACAACAAGCATTCCTATACCATCTCACTTTTTGACGATACTAGGCTGCTTAATCCATGTCCTTGCCATTCACCAATATTTCCTATAATCTGGTGTTGACACGCTATATTTACGGTACCAATGCTTACTAGTTCCGTAAAAGATATTAATCACAATCTGAACAAATGAAAACAATACACTCATATAACCAATACCTGCTGCGTGAAAAGTCGCACAAAAAGCTAAACCGTTCTACTATATAGGACACTTAAAGTAACTATACTCGTTTCCATTAAAGGCGTAAGTAAATGACACCGATCTAAACCCCACAGCCTAGAGGTAATAGATGCTGGGAGTGAATAAGAACAACCAACAACATCACACATTCTCGGGAAAAAGTGTACTACATTTAACAACGCAACGAAGGATGGTCAATGAGCATTTTACTTGGTCAACTGGTTACCGATTTTACTTCAAAAACTACCGAAAACAATAACATCACCCTCTCAGACTTATCAGGGAGTCAGATCGTGTTGTTTTTTTATCCAAAAGACAATACTCCAGGCTGCACTAGCGAAGCACTATCCTTCAAGCATCACTACGAGGATTTCAAAGCTAGCAACACCCTGATTTTTGGCGTATCCAAAGACAACTTGCAGACTCATGAGAAATTTAAAAAAAAATATAGCCTCCCTTTTGATCTCATAGCCGATACCGATGAAAAACTATGCACTCTTTTTGATGTTATAAAGAAGAAGACTCTTTACGGCAAAGAACATATGGGCATAGAGCGAAGCACATTTCTGATTGATCGCGCAGGCATCATGCAGCACGAATGGCGAAAAGTCTTAATTAAAAATCACGTTGAAGACGTGCTACAAGCAACTCAGGCATTTAAATAACAATGTCACCCCACATGATTCCCTGCATCCACGGGAGCTATACCAATTTAAATTGAAGGTGTGCGGTGTGACTACTATCACCTTCAATGGTAACGGGTATACATCAGCACCAATCTAAAGGCTAGTTTTTGCTATCAAAGCCACCTGAGCTTTAGGCCATGCACTCATCACGGCTTTTAACAAAGTAGCTAGCGGTATCGCAAAAAACACACCCCAAAATCCCCATAGGCCTCCAAACACCAATATTGCAATAATAATAGCCACCGGATGCAAATTAACAGCTTCAGAAAAGAGCAGAGGCACTAATATATTACCATCCAATGCCTGAATAACACTATAAACAACCACTAATACCAAAAGTTCATTGCCAAAACCCCATTGAAAAAAACCAATGATAACAACCGGGACCGTCACAACCGTAGCTCCAATGTATGGAATAACCACAGACAACCCAACCATTAGAGCTAATAAAACAGCATAATTGAGCCCGAGTATAACAAAACAAATAAAGCAAGTACTACTCACAATAGCAATCTCAATAGCCTTGCCTCGGATGTAGTTTGCGATTTGGCTATTCATCTCATCGGCTACCTGGGTGATTAAACGACGGCGTGTTGGCAGCCTACTGCCAGCCCAGAGCAGAAGCTTATTCTTATCTTTCAGAAAGAAAAAAATCAAAAGAGGCACGAGAATAAGGTATATCAACAAACCCAATACACCCGGTAGTTTGGATAACAAGAAGGACAATACCCATTGCCCTAATCCTGCCAGTCTATTACTAAATGTATCCGCAATAAGTGTCGCCTGACTCTCAGAAACAAGACCTGGATATAATTCAGGTAGACTCTTTAGTAATTTCAAGCCAACGTGGACCATTCTCGGAACTTCATTTAACAAACTTGTTGCTTGCTCCCAAATCAATGGGACAATCACCAACAGAAATATCAAAAGTAGTGCCACAAATCCTACAAAAACCAGACTCACAGATACCAAGTGAACAGCACCCATGCGCTCCAGCCAGTTAATTATACCCTGCATCAAAAAAGCTAAGACCAATGCAGCAAACACTGGCGCCAACATATCCCCCATTGTCAATACAATAACAAAGCAAAATACCAATAATACCAATAATACCATCGCCTCATAATCAGACAGATAACGATTCAACCAATATTTTATAAAATCAAGCATTTAGCCCCCCCTGCTTTTTATGCTGCAACACCAAAACATAGCCTATACCCATAATTGCATTCCTACACAGGAAGTCAGCCTCTTTGGCTTTACCAATCTGACTGCAACACAAAGTAAACGATAAAATATCCCATCCTGGGTAAGCATATGATGCCAAAGTAATGCTATTATCTCCAACCAAAATGGTACGGATAGGAGACACCCCACTGTGAATCTAGAAAACCATAGCACTTCCAGCTCTTTATACAACACAGGTAATAGACGTATTAGCGTAGCAGCAACCTACTTGGTGAGCTATATATACAAATGATAAAAAACCTATTCTCGGATTCAAATCTGAAGTGCATCACAGTCTAAGCTGCTAGAGCAGCTCTATGCTCTTAGCAGCCAACCTGACACCTGTTCGGGACTCCATTCTATACAGAGCTTGGCCTCGATCACGGTTATCATTGCCGGGGTCATTTTAGTCGATTTAACCGCAGTCTGGCGTCGCTGAATAGCCTTAGCTTGCGCCTGTTTATGACGATAGCCCATGTCACCCGTATTTCTGGCCAGTTCTCTACTTACCGTAGGCTGACTCACCCCTATAATTTTCGCCACCTCCCTTTGTCTACAACCGCTGTTCTTTAGGGCTGAAATCTGGCATCGTTGCTCGTAGGTCAGTTGTTGGTAATATCCCGTCATCACTTCATCTCTTGCCGGAGAAAAAGGGTAGGAGCTTACTTTCAGCTGGCCCCCTTCTTCTACCTGATTAGATTATGCACTTCGGATTTGAATCCGCCATTTAAAAGCATGCACAACCAAAAAACCAATCATCGTAACAGGCCTCATATATCAACTGATTCAGAAAAAAGCTATAATTACTGATAAAACTAGAAAATAGAGTGAACCTTCTCTTACTATTGAACACAATAGAGATATCAATTTGAGCACAATAGAGATATCAATGTTAAAAAAGCAGTATACGGAAAGCTAGCGCAAGCTTTCTTTGACTTTGAGCAGCATCATTTGAGACTACTAATATTTAACGATAGAGTTACCCCAAGTATGGATATTTTATGAGACAATCGCGTCCTCTTCCCGCCTTCTTTATAGGCTATTTACTCACAACCGTACCTATTCATGCTCATAGTGACTTGGTCGTTTTACCAAACCTTGGCGATTATACGTCAGGTATTATATCCCAACAACAGGAGTTTGAGCTGGGCCGCAACTATCTCAAAATCCTTCGGCATAACACACCAACAATCGATGATCCCGAACTGAAAAGCTACCTTGAACGTCTTATCTCACGGTTAGCAGAATCCAGTGAAATTAAAGATCATCGCTTAATAACACTGCTTATCAACGAAACAACACTTAATGCATTTGCAGCGCCAGGCGGCATTATCGGCGTCAATATCGGCCTGTTTATTCAAGCAAAAACTGAAGCCCAGTTTGCCGCGGTTCTAGCCCATGAACTAGCACACCTTAGCCAGAGGCACTACGCACGTAACGTAAAGGAGGCTCAGAATAAGACTATCCCTACTGCTGCCGCAATTATTGCTTCTATCATTCTAATGGCTGCAGGCGGAGGTAATGCCGGTGCCGCAGCTTTAACAAGTACCATGGCAGGCCTGCACAGCTCACGCCTTAGCTTCAGCAGGCAGTACGAACAAGAAGCAGATAACATCGGTATTAAAACCCTAGCCCGTGCTGGCTTTGACCCTTATGCTATGCCTGATATTTTCGAACAAATGAGTAAGGCAAATCGCTATAGCAGCCACCCTCCGGAATTTTTATCAACACATCCGGTGACTGCAAACAGAATATCTGACTCCCGTGCCCGTGCTGACCAAATCAAAAATAAAGGCTCAAAAGGATCCCATACCTATCAATTAATGCGCATGAGGACGATCTTTTTTTCCACTAGCAACACCCACTATCTGCTAACAAAATTAAATCTAGAGCTAAAATCCAAACATACAGGCTTACCTGATGTTAGTCGCTACGGCATTGCCTTGGCCGCGATTAAAACCCGTGACTACGACCTAGCAAAAAAACAGTTGTCAATATTATTACAAAAAGAGCCAAACAACCTCTATTACATCACCACTAAAGCAAAACTGGATGCGAAATCCGGCAATAGCTCTACTGCATTAAAACAAATCAACAAGCTACTAGAGACCCACTTGAATTATTATCCCTTACTTATAGCAAAAACAGAAATACTCACCCAACAAAAAAACCACAAAGAAGCAAGGAATATTCTGCTGCAACTTAGCCACATGCGTCCAGAAGACCCTGACATCTGGTATATACTAGCCGAAGTTCAAGGACAAGCTGATGATATATTAGGATTGCATCTAGCCAGAGCTGAGTTTTTTTTCTTAACAGGAAGTCTGGACGATGCTATTAAACATATTCAATACGCTCAAAAACTCACCGGTAAAAACTTCATATTAAAAGCAAAACTCAATAAGAAGCTTACTGACATACATAATTATCGGAAAAAAATCGCACAATAATCTAGCCAAACCTGAAAAGCATCTGAAAATGTCTCGATAAATAACTTTACATAGAAAATTTCAACATCCTCTCCAATGGAATTAACGCCCTGGACCTAATATTTTCCGGAACCTCAATTTTATTTATGACTGACGGCTGCTCCAAACATTGTAGCAACCCATCAAGAGTATTCATTTCCATCCAAGGGCAATGACCGCAACTTTTACAGGTTGCTCCATTACCAGCTGAGGGAGCCTCAATAAACTCTTTATACGGAGATGCCTGTTTCATTTTGTAAAAAATACCTCGATCTGTCGCAACAATAAATCGCTGATGAGGTAACTCCTTCGACGCCTTCAACAAAGCACTAGTGGAACCCACTACATCAGCCATTGCAACTACCGCCTCAGGTGACTCCGGATGCACCAAAACAGCGGCATCGTGATACACTTGCTTTAAATCAGCGATTCCCTGGGCACGAAACTCTTCATGAACAACACAGCTACTATTCCATAGAAGCATATCAGCTCCAGTTTGCTGTTCAATATAGCGCCCTAAGTATTTATCTGGTGCCCAGATTATTTTCTTACCTTCACTATCAAGGTAATCAACAATGTCCAGCGCACAGCTGGAAGTCACAACCCAGTCAGCTCGAGCTTTTACCGCAGCCGATGTATTAGCATAAACCACTACCTCCCTATCCGGATGCTGATCACAAAAAGCGGAAAACTCCTCAATAGGACAGCCAATATCAAGAGAGCACGTTGCCTCCAGAGTAGGCATTAATACACACTTCTCTGGACTGAGAATACTTGCTGTTTCCCCCATAAACCGAACACCAGCAATAATCAATGTGGAGGCTTTATGGCGACTACCAAAACGCGCCATCTCCAAAGAGTCACCTATAAATCCATGGGTTTCATCAGCTAACTCCTGCACGTATGGGTCTGTATAATAATGAGCAATTAGCACTGCATTCTTACGGGATAGTAACTGACTTATACGCACTTTTTTTGCTTCATTACCAGCTAAATCAGCCCCCTCGACTACCTCATCCCGAAAATGATCCTGCACCATTTCTCTAAAAATAAATGCATTCATAAGCTTTTTATATACTTCCAGAAGTGATTGATAGTAATTTATACTAGCTTCCATTGATGGCGTGAAGTTGCTGACTACTCTAACTCACCACAATCACCTACTACCCGTAGGATCACAGAGTTTAGCTCGTTTCTCGCCTACTATCACCTTCAATGGAAACTGGTATAATTAATACTCGCTACCCACAAGTGCCCATTACCGCCCACACTAGCCTGTAGAAAGACTACATTATCGCATAGCAATAGACTTATTCGCAGAATAACCAATTATATTATAACCATCGACTTTAATATGTAAGGATGGGGCAGCAACCGCACCACCAATATGACAACAATAACTATCGAATCTTGCTCTAAGCCATAAGAACTATCTTTTAAAACTGTTTCCTAGCCATTTACCCACCATTATTTAAAATCACAAATAGCAAAAACAAGCCAAGTCCCAACCGATAGACCACAAATGGCATTAGCCCTATCCGATTTATAATTATCATAAATAAGTGGATACAAAACATAGCACTCACACCTGATAATAACGCACCTCCAGCCATAACGTTCCAGCTCACTGAAACAGAAGATTTTATCAGATCCATGGTAAACAGCAAACCGGCCCCCATAATTATCGGGATTGATAACAAAAAAGAAAAGCGGGCCGCGGCTTCCCTGGTAAAACCCAGCATCAATGCCGCCGTCATTGTAATACCGGATCGTGACGTGCCGGGAATCAACGAGAGCACTTGAGAGAAACCAATCATTATAGCTTGCCCCAAAGACGCTTTATCAAGACTGATATCACACTTACCAAAATAATCAGCGATACCCAACAAAGCACCAAAAATCAAGGTAGTAGCCATGATCACCGTCATTGAACGCAACGATACATCCAACCCACTACTTTTCAACAAAAAACCAAAAAACACCGCAGGAATAGTTGCCAAACAAACATACCAGGCCATTCGACTATATTGAGTGGTACCTTTGCCAATAAGAGATAACAACCAATCCCGAATTAGTAAATAAATATCCCTACGGAAATAAATAATAACAGCAGCGAGGGTACCGATATGTACCGCCACATCAAATGCCAACCCCTGATCAGGCCAGCCCAACAATTGAGAGGGCAGAATCAAGTGCGCAGAACTAGATACCGGCAAAAATTCTGTTACCCCCTGAATCAAAGCCAGGACAATAACATGAATAAAATCCATAAAAACCACCTCCTCACACCTTCGATGGTAACGAATATAAACGATAAATTCAGGATGACCTGTGCGCAACCAACTCAAGAATCAATACAATGACCATAGCAACTAATCCTGCACTACAGGCCAAAAGCAACTGAGAGCTTTCACCAGTTAACTGCTCATAGGTTTGAGGTGAAATATTAGTCATTCTATCAGCACCTACATCTTTCCACGGCCATAGCTGATTAATCGAACCCAGCATCATACCCGTCAGAAAACTAAAAACCAGAATCCGAGCATTGACCAACAACCAACTGAGAATATGAGAAAATGCCAACAGCCCAACCACACACCCAGAAGCCAGTGCAACCAATACCGGAATATTCAGTGAACTGACCGCAGCCAATACCGGCTGGTAAACCCCTAGCAATAGCAACAGAGAACTTCCAGAAATACCGGGCAAAATCATGGCGCAAACTGCAATAGCACCACAAATGAAAAAAACAAACAAGTCTGGATCAGCCTCCTGAAAAGGACTCATTCCAGAGAACCACCAAGCAAATCCTACTCCAAGAACAAAACTTATCATTGAAAAAATATTAACTCTGGGCAACTGTCTGAGCATATGCCAAATGGAAACCAATACCAGCCCTATAAAAAAAGACCATATTGGAATCGGATGATTTACTAACACCCAACTAATACTTTTAGCTAATGTAAATAGGCTGATAAAAATACCGCAGCCAAGAATCATCAAAAATGATCCATTAATATGGTGCCAGAAAGCAGACCAACCTTCTCGAAATAAAACAGTCACCGCTCTCGGCCTAAACTTATTGATGCTACTCAGTAACTCATCATAAATTCCGGTAATAAATGCAACCGTTCCGCCGGAAACACCAGGCACAACATCTGCAGCCCCCATAGACATACCTTTCATAAAAAGCAGTACGTTTTTTTTGAGCATAAAAATTCTTCACGTTAATGAGCGATAACGCCCTACAGATGTCTTTGAATCAACAGAAGCTAAACGATAATTTTCCTGCCAACTCAACGAAGTAGCTAAACTCTATAAAAATTATCATAACAGTAATTAGTAGCGTCAATAAAACCCTTGATACTACCACAGTCAAACCGATGACCTTTAAATTTATAGGCCAACACGCACCCCTTTTCAGCCTGTTTCACCAAAGCATCTGTAATCTGAATTTCACCTCCCATACCCGGCTCAGTATCTGCAAGCAGATCGAAAATATCTGGCGTCAGAATATAACGCCCAATAATAGCAAGGTTGCTTGGTGCATCTTCTTTAGCAGGTTTTTCGACCATATTGTTCACCAGTAAAACATCATCACGAAGTTCAGTACCCTCAACAACACCGTAATTATGTATTTCATCTGCGGGCACCTGCTGCACTGCCACAATAGAACAACGAAATTCCCGATATAATGCGACCATTTGACTTAACACCGCAGGGCCTCCGATGTTAATACACAAATCATCAGCCAAAACAACTGCAAATGGCTGATCTCCAATAAGAGTCTTTCCAGTAAGAATGGCATGCCCCAAACCCTTTATTTTTATCTGGCGAGTATAGGAAAAAGTACAATCCTCAATTAGAGTTCTGATATCTGTCAACAATGCTTCTTGACCGCTACCACTAATTTGATGCTCCAACTCATAGCTAGTATCAAAGTGATCTTCCAGCGCTCGCTTGCCTCGCCCAGTCACCAAACAAATCTCATTCATACCCGCATCACGAGCCTCTTCAACGCCATACTCAATCAGCGGCTTATTCACCACAGGCATCATTTCCTTTGGCATTGACTTGGTAGCCGGCAAAAATCTCATGCCATAACCTGCAGCAGGGAATAAGCATTTCTTTATCATTCATCTTTCTCTTTATCAACATTCAACCATCCCTTTTCTTGACGCCGTAAAGGGAACGTGCCTTTTTTTTGAAGGGGGGGGATCACTCGATAATCTACTCTCCAAAACCAGCAGAACTTCGTTTGCATGCCTTTGCCAGCAACTCTCAATTACATTAGGATACATACTACTGGAGATATACGTAGCCCCATGAAACTAGCAGTAGGTGATTGAGGTGTGCGTAACGGTCAACAACCTCACACTTCCAATGAAAAAGTGTATATCCGACCACAGAGTACTGGATTCAAGCAAGAAACACAATCGATATTCCACGCCTATCAAAACCCATTTTCCCTTAAAGGTGGAAAGCTGTTAACTTCTCTCACCTTCAAAGGTAATCGGTACAGACATAGAAAAAAAGAAAAAACAGAAAGGATTTTATCAGACTGGTGAGTTTTTACTAATAATGCTTTCGGCCTTACGGCGCTCTTCTTCTGCTTTAGCAACAAGGCTCATAGCCTCAGATTCTAGTTTCATAGCTCCTATTTTCCGTATATCGGCTGTAGCACTTGAAACCAACAAATCCTTTTTATTAGCTTGAGAATCAGTGCGATTTGCCTGTTCAGTATCTATTTTAAGAAATGGTGTAGCTAGTGCTGATTGACCTGTAAATCGTGGCTGCTCCACAGAAGCCCCACGGTCTTTTGTTACTGGTTCTTTCGTATGCTTCTGTTCAATATCTGTTTGATTAGTGATTTTTGGCGATCTATCATTATTACCTAGTATAGCTCCGAAGACTTTCGCAATATCCGCTATCGCTTTCTCGTCAGGCATCTCTTTACGAAGGTTATTTAAAAGTGTATCTGGACTCTCCACATCGTTGATACTAAGTAGAGCTAAAACACCGTCCGGAATATTGACACCAAAATCATGTAATGCTTTCTCAAGGCGGCGCTCGTCTACAACTTTATTATTCCGTGCATCTTGATTATTTATCTGCGCCTTATCAAGCTCTCTGATGCCATTCTTATCTTTCCGTAGCATTTGATTGGTCTTTTCATGAGTCACTGCTATGTCATGATTAATTTTGTCGGTAACGACTCGTTGCTCTTCACCATTATTTAATATGGATTTATCAAATCGTTGTTTAATACCATTAGTGATTAAAAAAACTCTCTGAATTCCACTTTCTAGATCCTTGTTCAATGAGTTTTCGCCTAGATTAATATTTTTAGTGAGCGCTGCAGTATCATTTGTAAGAACCTCTATATCTGTTGTCAGCACGCCTATTTCTTGTTTAAGCAATGCAATTTCAGACTCTAACTGCTCATTAGTACCACCTTCATTAGTCAAGGCGCTTTCTTTTTCTGCCAAAAGTATCTCTTTAGCAGCTTTTGAATCCTGCTTTTCAATCTGCATTGTCTGTTTATTGATCAATCCTTCTTTTTGTGTCACTAAGTTATTAGCTGTAGCGATGTTTCTATCCAACTGGGTTAACAGTTCTTTTGAGGCAGAATCAATACTTCCTAAACTTGAAAGCGCACGCATATCTGAAACCATTCCTTTAATCATCAGCAAGACAGATGCAGTATCTGCCATATCTAATGCATTAATATCAAATCTCTCATTAAAGAACTTAACGCTTTCCTGCAAACCTGATAACTGAGCATTGCCGGCGACAAAAGACAACTCTTGAACTGGAGCTTGAGGAACAACTTCAGGCTGGTCAAGAGCAACCTCGTCATTCTGAGTATTAGATACAGGAGAGTTACTTTCAACAACCTCAGAGGAGCTAGCGGTACTATAACCTAATTGTACTCCATCGGTCTTATTTGCCACAGCAGAGTCCTGAGATGGCAATAAAGGAGCATTATTATTAGAGTTTATCCTGCTGTTAACATCCATAGGTCCTTCCATGTTTAAATATCCTCAATCGTTTTTAGTAAAAGTCTTCAGTTTTTTGATCTGATGAAACTCTCTTATCCATTTAGTTGATTTTTTAGCCATTGCCTCAGCTTTAAGCAAAAAAATATCTGCATCTGTCAAATTATTAAGCTCAATCATACAAAGTGCCATACAGATATAGGATCTAGGGTCCGTCTCATCAATATGTATTGCGCAGTCCAGTACAGCCATTGCTTCGTCATACTGTTGAATCTCTTTTAGTGTTACCCCTAACCCTAAAAGATAAGAATGATTTCTATGATCAAGTAGAGATAGGTACTTAAAAATAACCAAAGATTCTTTGTAATTCTTTGTAGAGTAGTAACCAAAACCAACTCGGTAAATAGTATCCATCTGGTTTTGACTCAGACCTCGACGCTCTCTCAGTGTTCCTCCTTGAGCCAAGTAGGTCACCCAAAGGCGATTATCTGAAAAATCTTTTCCTGAGATGTTGGTCTCTTCCATTTTCAAGCTTCCCGCTATTTTATTTCTAGAGTGCATTTTTATAAGTATAACTCTGAATTGCCAAGTTTTTCTGAGATTTTATTAAATCCAGACTTTCCCTTCTATTTTCCAATAGCTATTAAATTACTAAAAAGCAGAATAAATCTACACCTATCACTTTTGAAACTACGAGGTGGTGGCTGGCTCATTAACCTAACCCATTTATTTCTTTAGCATTATTTAACTCCCTGTCTTTTATTTCGCACTGTCTGTACTTCTAATTATTTAAAACATGCTCTATAAAACTAAAACAATACTTACCGATTATCGGCATCTTTTTTAATTTTTATGTACATTCTATTACATTTGCAATAAAGCTATACCCATTAGAAATAAGAGACATTAGAAGTATTTCAAAATGATATTACAAACCCTTGCTTCGAAATAACCGACAGTATAGTTTAAACTCATGACGACACAGGGTGCATAAAACAAATAACAAAAAGCTACATAACTATGAAATTGGCACACTTAACCACACTTAGTGCATCCTGTTATTATGACATCATCCTCGCATGCTTATGAGTTTTTTTATGATGCGATCTTGATATTCATCTGAGACACTATTACAAAAATAATACTTTTAAAAATATAGATACTACTTCCCATGGATACAAAGAAGACCCTCGTTCTCAGCGGGCACAGACTTTTCGTATGGATTTCAGCTACGGTTATTTTTCATAACCTAATGGATCGATCTAGGAGTACAGCTTATAAAAATACGCAAAGATTATAGCATCACGGTCAGGTTGTTGCAAGCACCGACATGGGTGATTATAGATTTGACTGAGGAGTGGAGAATGCCAATAATACCCAAGAAAACAGAGGAAGAAACAACAATAACGACGTAGCCAACAAGGTTAACACAGATACTCTGGTTATACTGCAGTACAATATTGCCGTATTTTAACTAAAGCGCATTATTGCTAATTTAATATAAACCCCGCTACATGGCTTATCTCTGATCAAGATAAGCCATTTGCTATGTTTGACTCCTTATCCCAACTTGCACACAAAACCTATATCCAATATAAAAGCTGAAATTTAGCAGCATAGCGCAAGCTTTATATGAAAAGGAGCTCCACTCACCACTTAAATGGTAATGGGTATAAATACATACAGGCACATCATTAATCCTCACTGTATAAAAACTTACAGGACAACGAGTTAGGTCTAAATATGCCAGCATGTCATCACTAATAAAGCTCTGATCAATTTTTTGACCACCAAAGACAAACGTTGCACACTATTTTTACTCCATGCACTGAAGTACTTTTTAACTAAACCTATCAAACAACATAATAGCAATTTTCAATCGAGATAATCTGACCTTTTTAACTCATTAGCGGCATCATCAAAATTCTTTGTGAAGGAAGATGATAATATTAATGAATGTGTACGGCTTGATTCTGTTTGGCTTGGATCATCAATAGCCATAAATAAAAGTCGACAGCCTAATAGCTTTATATCACCTTTCCTCCGATCATGCCCTGCAGGAGTATATTCAAAGATATAGCTCCTCAGCAGGGAAAGCTGTCCCGTCGGCCCCCTCCTTATTTTAGTACTATAGCGAACAACAGAACCATCAAGAAACAGGCAATTCATTTCATCGCACGTCTTTCGACAACAGGAGATGGCTGTTTCTCTAGCTTTTGAAGTATAAAACCAGTATATACAGGCACCACAGCTTACGCTTAGCAAAAAAAATATATTCATTATGGTATTTTAGAAGGTTTCAAAAAAATATGCTAAACATAATTTTAAAAAATTTGCAATATTTAATACAGAAGCCTATGTAACAGAGTAAATGAATAATTTGCCGTTCTTATCCTCGAATATAAACTCTGATTTTGGTCAACTTATAGCTAGCCATATAATCACTGCATCTTTTATTGATAAAATAGAGATCTTCAAAAAGGCCTATGAGCTCAGAGTATGAGATATTCTTCAGACTCGACTTATTAGTTTGTACACAGGCCATATTACCTCATAAAAAGGGTCTTATTTGTAAACTCCACTTAGTTCTGGCAGTCAGTATTTACTGTTCTGGCTCAATGGTTTTAGCTATAAGTAATAGGGCATATATTTTTGAAAATGGCGCTAGGTTTTGAAAGTTGAATCCCTGCACTTTGGCAATCATCTGTGAATTTAGTGCTGCCTAGGTAGTCAAATTCAATTTGCCTAGCGTCAGCATGCTCTAGCTTTTCTGAACAACCATTATCTCTATCTATCTCCCCAGGATGGCACATAATAAGCCCACCATCGGATAAATGTCTCAGCCATAATTGCATCAAAGGCCTGAAGGATTCTTTGGGAGAAAGGGAATAAACACCGGCAAAGGATGTGTTTGTATTATACCCACTTCTTGCTAATGCACCCCTAAGAGACAGGGCACCACTGCCTTCGATAATAATACTTTTAAGGCTTTTTTTTTGATAAACAAGAGGGCTCACGCTCCGAACCCAGGTTGAGTCTGGAGGGAGCTTTTCTTTCATGACGGTAAGAAGTGCTTTTCTAATTTGAGGTAAATGATGAACATGCTGATGACCATCAATAAAATCTGGATATCTGCCTAAGGTATTGATGAAACAGTTGACCTGAGCGTGGATTTCTTCCAACAACTGGTTGTAATTAAGAACCCTAAAGTGGCTCATAATTAGGATCTTAGCCAAACTTGGAAAACCTGTTTTGTAGCTTGATGTAAGTCCTGTATTTTCAGTGAAGTTCAGGTGCAACCCAATATCAATTTGACCATAATATTCTTGCAGGTGTGATGCGTCAATTTGCCAGTTAGGCATGGTCACCATACAACTGACGGCTTGGATAGCATTTTTATTGACCAAAGATAAAATTGCCTTTGATACAGCTGGCGTTATAGCGAAGTCATCAGCACAAAGTGAGATCTGTTTCATTTAAATACCCAGTACTTGCTCACGGTATAGGTCACCAGAGGAACGATAGTCAAAACTATAAAGCTGTTCACCATGTAGTGAAGGTCTGAGAACGCAAGAAACGCTGCAAAAAGGATCTGATTAAGGGTAAAGCTGCATAATAACTGAGTGACTAAAAAACGAGTTATGGTTCTGGCATGGGCATGCTGCTTATGACTAAAGGTCCAGAGACTTTGACCTGTATAACTAACAATAAAGGCAACAATAAACGCCATGGTATTACCAAGCAAGGGAGGTACCGTCATGTATTCAACAGTCCATCGAAGAATACCAAGGTGTACAACAGCAGCAATAGAGCCAACAACCACAAACTTAATGAGTTGGTGCATCATCTTGTTCTTTATCAAAGCCACGCTGTTTATTAATCAGATAAGTTGGACGATTTTTAACCTCATTAAAAATACCTGCTATATACTCACCGAGTACTCCCAGGGAAAGAAGCTGAATGCCGCCAATAAACGTTATTGCCGTGACAATGGTGGGCCAGCCCGCCAGATCAGTGCCTAAAAACAGTGTTTGAAATATAGTAACTAAAGCATACAACACTGACATCAAGGATATAACCAAGCCTATAATACCCACCATGCGTAATGGTATGCTTGTGAATGAAGTAATGCCTGACAGAGCCAGGCCGGTTAGCTTCCGATAATCCCAAGTAGATGCACCAGCTGCTCTTTCTTGTACATCAAAGGGTATACCTATACTTTTGAAACCAACCCAAGCATATATGCCCTTCATAAACCTCCCCCTTTCAGGTAGGGATTTCAGGGCATCAATAACATTACGACTCATTAGGCGGAAGTCACCGGCATTAGCAGGTACTTCAACGCCGGTACTGAAGCTCATGATTTTATAAAAAAAATGAGCTCCCTTTTTTTTCAAAAATGATTCATCTCTACGATCTTTACGAATACCGTAAATCATGTCGTACCCTTTTTCCCAATAATTGAGAAATACCGGAATCATAGCAAAAGGATGCTGAAAGTCTGCATCAATAAGAAGCGCTACCTCACCTATGCAGGCATCAATACCTGCTGTAAGAGCTGCTTCTTTGCCAAAGTTTCGGGATAAGGTAATCAGTTTTACCGGAAAGTCTTCGTGAAATGGTTCAATTAGGTTTACAGTATTATCACTGCTGCCGTCATCGACCACAATTATTTCAAATTGATCGGTAAGCAGGGACAGTTGTTCAGCTAATGCTGGAATAAAAGAAGAGATTACTTCTCCTTCGTTGAATACTGGTACCACACAGCTTAAAAAGGGCGATTTATTTCTCTGCATTATTGCTCCCATTAAGGGTAGTTTACACCCATCGTGCTTGAAGATAAGCATAGAATAGATTATGAGGCACCTATATGACAAAAGAAATATTTATTGCTCTTGTTATTGCAGGAGCATTGGCTATCGGAGGAGCTGTAGTGCTTTGGACTACAGATGAGACAACTCAAACTAAGGTTACGACGCAGCCTCTGTTTGAGCAAATGCTAGATTCTTTTGATGATTATGATTCTGAAATACCCATAGAAGAAGATATTACCCGAATCCTCATGGATGATGATAATCAGGATGGCGATGATGATGATGATGATATTCGAGAGATATTATTGGAAAAAGTTATCATCAATGAAGAAATCAAAGCTATCAAAGACATTAACCCCACTGAAAAATAAGTTACTTCCTATAGAAACACGCCTTGTAAGTAGAGCCTACGCCCAAAACATGAGAAGATGTATGCTAACACCCATAATGATAACGGGTATAGTTAGAGAATTCGAGCTATATATATTCTTTTAGTGCTGAAAATAAAATACATATACAGAGTCAAGTAAACTGCTACATAGATTACTTTGTTTTTTTCTGAACATTTCGAGAAACGTAAATGAAAACGTGGCGCATAAACAGCTGGAGAGATATGTCTATATCCCAGCAGCCAGAATACCCTAATTTGGATAAACTTAAGCAAGTAGAGAAAGAGCTAGCAGGTAAGTCTTTACTGGTTCCTGTTGAAGAGGTAAGAGCACTTCGCAAGCGTTTGGCAGAGGTGGTCAACGGCAAGGCATTTTTGCTTCAGGGCGGTGACTGTGCTGAGAGCTTTACTGAATTTAGCGCAGATAATATCAGGGATACTTTTAAAGTGCTAATGCAGATGGCTGTTGCTTTGACTTTTGGCGCAAGCTTGCCAGTTATAAAAGTAGGCCGACTAGCTGGCCAATTTGCCAAGCCCAGAACATCAAATATGGAAACTCGCAACGGTATTGATTTACCAATTTATCGTGGCGATATTATTAATGGTGCAGACTTTACACCCGAGTCTAGGATTCCCGATCCTGAGCGAATGCTGCGAGCATATTATCAAGCTTCTTCAACTTTGACCTTGCTTAAGTCCTTCTCCCATGGGGGACTGGCTTCCCTTGAACAGGTGCAAGCTTGGAATTTAGACTTTGTTGCCAATAGTCCCCAAGCTGAACGATATAGTCACTTGTCCGATCGCATTAATGAGTCGCTTGATTTTATGAAAGCCTGTGGCATTAGATTAGAGCATTCCAAAACCATTAATGAAACGGAATTTTATACTTCCCACGAGGCTCTTTTGCTTCCTTACGAGCAAGCAATGACCAGGCAGGACAGTAATAATGATAATTGGTATGACGGCTCTGGGCATATGTTATGGATCGGCGACAGAACTCGTCAAATAGACGGCGCACACATAGAGTTTATTCGAGGTATACAGAATCCTATTGGACTGAAAGCAGGGCCAAGCTTATTACCAGATGACTTGATACGATTACTCGATATTTTGAACCCAACAAATAATCCGGGTCGTGTAACCGTTATTGTTAGGATGGGGGCAGATAAAGTAGAAGATGGATTACCAGCCCTGATTAAGGCAATTGAGCGGGAAGGCCGGGCTGTACTGTGGAGTTGTGATCCGATGCATGGTAATACTTTTCAAACCAGTACAGGATTTAAAACCCGTGAAGTTTCTCGGATTCTCCAGGAGGTTAAACAGTTTTTTTCCGTGCACCAGGCGGAGGGAACTTATGCAGGAGGTGTTCACTTTGAAATGACTGGTCAAAATGTTACAGAATGCATTGGTGGAGCCTGTGAGGTAACTGTCGATACTCTTGGTCATCGTTATAATACGCATTGTGATCCTCGGCTAAATGCAGACCAAGCCCTTGAATTGGCATTTTTGATTTCCGAAATCATGAAAAGTTGTCGGAAGATGTCTTCTATACCAGTTCTCACTTAAGATATGAGCAGGAGGTGATTGAGGCTTGTAAGAACAATCAACTACCTCATACTTCTGGGAGCGTTGGTATATAAACTGGCTGAAAGGGTTGGAAAAAGGGTCTTTTCCTTAGACTTTTGACCTTATCCTTCTTATTTTGTTCGGACGATTGGAATTGACTCTGTTGTGAACTGATTTTTTACGTGGGTGCTTTAAGTGAGAAACTTGTTTGTCAACGAGTTCGTATTTTTTCTTTGCATAAGTTTTTACCGGCTCCAGATCAACCTGAGCCGATAGTAAGTCGACTTGCTTTTTTTCCAGTTCTTTCCACCGGCCGACCCGTAGACCATCAGGCATGATTGTGCTTCCAAAACGCACTCTTTTCAGACGGCTTACGGTAAGTCCCTGAGACTCCCAAAGACGTCGCACTTCCCGGTTACGTCCCTCAGCAAGGCAGACATGGAACCAACGATTAATGCCTGCGCCACCGGAGCTAACAATGTCTGTAAAGCGAGCAGGGCCATCATCTAACTCTACTCCATCGTACAATTTCTTTATATGTTGAGGGAGGATATTTCCCATAACGCGCACGGCATACTCGCGCTCAATGGTATTAGAAGGATGCATCAGTCGATTGGCTAGCTCACCATCAGTTGTCAAAAGTAGTAGACCAGATGTATTCAAATCCAGTCGACCTATGGCTATCCAGCGCTCGCCCTTAAGATGGGGTAGTTTGTCGAAAATACTTGGCCTGCCTTCGGAATCAGAACGGCTACAAATTTCACCCTCAGGCTTGTTATAAGCAATAACTCTACGATTGTTTGAGTTATACGCATCTCGCTTGACAGGTCTACCATCCACTGAAATAGAATCGCGCCTCTGAGCTCGATCACCAATGCTGGCTTTTTTGCCATTGATAGAGACACGACCCTCCGTGATCCAGCGCTCCATTTCTCGCCGAGAGCCTATTCCTACTCCAGCCAAGATCTTCTGCAGTTTTTCTCCTGAGGGGTTGGCATCAGAAGATTTAATAGGTGCTGCTGTTTCAATATTCATTAATGCCGTCTACTGGGCGGCAGACGCCACCTCGTGAGTTAAAATAATCACAGAGTATAGTATATATCCATTCACTTTGAAGGTGTGAGATTGTTGACTATTCTAATTCACCTAAGCCACCTAAGTCACTACTGCTCGTAGGATCATAGGACTTTACTCGCTTGCTGCCTACTCACACCGTTAATGGAATTTGATATTTCAGTTCAAAGCCCTTCATGCCACCAGTATTTGCGATGATTGCAGCGATAAGATGAAACATTACAGCTTCCACTGCCCAGCACAACTGACAGGCTCCCATGCAAGGCTGTATTCCAGCTACTAGCCCCTTGGGATAAAACTCTTTCTACTGTTCTCTTGTCTGGATGACCAAATTTATTATTATACCCTGACGAAAACAAAACCGCTTTAGGATTAACCGCACGCAAAAATGCCGTAGAACTTGAAGAATAGCTACCATGGTGGGGGGCCAATAAGACCGCGGACTGCAAGGGTTGACCCGAAGCAATCAACTGGGCCTCAACTCGGTTACTAATATCACCGGTTAATAACATACTTTCCTTCCCTGCAGTAACTTTTAAAACACAGGAACGGTCATTGGACTTTTTCCAGCACCCTCCTCCAGCCAAGACTTGAAAATCCACACCATCCCACTTCCAACACTGCCCCTTAGTACACTGTGAAATAGGCGATTTTATCCCGGGGATGCTAGTACCACAGGATATGAGAGAGCAATCGTAACGCTTTAATAACGGTCCAAGGCCGCCAGAATGATCTTTATCCCCATGGGAAATCATTATTCTATCCAAAATACTAACACCGGACTGCCGCAGGTAAGGCATAATGACTCGTTCTGCCGCATTAAATGTTTCTGAAAAGGCATCTCCAGTATCATAAACCAATGTATGCTTATGGGTTCTGACTAATACTGCAAGCCCTTGCCCTACATCCAGAACCGTTACATGGGCTTGTCCATACTCAGGATTATTATCAACAGGAAGCAACCAAGGCAATATAAAAAAAGGAGATAGTATTTTCAGAGACGGAGGCAGAGGAGATATCAACAAGAAACCACCAGTTACTGCCAGCAAAACAGTTAAGGTCGTTGGACAACTGCTCGCTGGCAATATCATTAAAAAATCAGAGAAATATCCAAGCACATGAAAAAATACACGCAGCAACTGATCAATAATAGCCAGCCCAGCAGATGAAATATGATAAGATATCCCCGCAAACCCTGATGATATCAATAACAAAGGTACAATAACCAAACCAATAAATGGGATAGCAAACAAATTAATTAGCACAGAAAATAGCGAAACAGGCTGATCATTAAAGAACAACAAAGGTGTCAATACACAAAAAACAATCCACTGTGGTTTGAGTAATTTTTTAAGCTGTGACACATAGCCGTAGCGACCAGACATCCCATAAACTAGGGCTGCAACAGCCATAAATGAATACCAAAAGCCACTACCCGTCATAGCCAGTGGGTCAATGGTAAGTACAACGGCAAGAGCGACCACTAATAACGTCAATGGCGAGGGTCTCATACCCACAAGTGGCCCCACTATGGCAACTATTGTCATTACCAGCGCTCGTTGAACTGGAACACCAAAACCTGCCAAACTCCCATAAAGAACTGACAGTAACAACGAAACACAAGCAGCAATCCTCGGTAAAGGTACGCTTTGCAAAGGCAGGGCTCCCAATCGGCCGAGCAATAAAGTTAGCCAATAACCAATTAAAGCCATAAGCCCTATATGCAAACCGGAAATAACCACCAAATGCGTCGTACCGGTAGCATTCAGCCTTTGCCATTGCTCGGTTGTGATGCCGGACTTTTCACCTACCAGTAACGCTTTTAGGATACCCTTAGTCTGAGGAAGGGCGGAGGATTCAAGCCAATTGTAAAGCCACTGCCTCAGAGATGTCATGTTTCCTGGAGGAGATAATAGTTCTCCGCTAATGACATAACCTATGCCCTGAATACCTTCTCTCGCAGCCCAGGCTTCAAAATCGAATGTCCCAAGGCTTGCAAACCCATGAGGCTTCCGAAGCTTGACTTTTAAACGCCAATGCTGATCTGCCTCCATGGTCGGTGCAGCAAACCAACTAAGACGAACTTTTCTAACAACCTTTCTAAATTCACCATTGGTAACATGAAATTCGAAACGACTAAACTTTGACGTTATTATTGGCAAACTAACAACTTTCCCTTCAATGACCAAAGGTCTACACTCACACTCCGCAGGCAACGCTGTCGCTTGCAACCATTTGCCGTAAAACAGGCCAAGGGACGCTCCTAACAGTATTGTCGCAATTGGCCATAAACCTCGTGAACTAAATAGAGTTCTTACTGTCAAAATAAGAGACAATATGCCTATTATAACTATTATAAGAGTCGAAGGCAGAGCTGGCAGTAAACCGATAAGACCAACGCCTAATGCGTAAGTAAATATCCCTGCCACGGGTTTTATTATCTGCTGCATAATTTGAAGGCATGTAACGGTTTGAAGTATGAAATAACTCTGATCTGAAATTCAGGAGAGCATATAATGATAAAAAATAGCATAATTCCTGACCAGTCGCCCTATTAAAAATCGATTGCTCGCGTTGCGGCTGCACGGTATTCGAAGGAAGGCTGGAATTACCAAACATTGAGAAGGAGAAATATTAATTGTACCGGCAATACGGTTATGCCAACCTTACCTATATCCGTTACCATTAAAGGTATGAGTAGTAGACAAACTAACTAAAACCATGATTCTCGAGTAGTAAGTAATTAAAATTAATGATAGTAGTCAACAACCCCGTTATGCTAGGAGTATATGGTGATAATATATGGTAAAAAAACTGATACAAAGGTATTTACCTGACCCAAAATCAATAAGAGATAATCATTATCTCAGATTTCTTGGGTCCGCCTTACACACCCCAAACTTATGGCACTTGAATCGTCGATCAGTTGCGTCAGCTTTTTTTATTGGTATTTTTTGTGCTCTTTTACCGATTCCATTTCAAATGATTGTTGCAGCCTCTATGGCTATATTATTTCGTTGCAATCTACCGGTATCAGTTTCCCTAGTATGGCTCACTAACCCGATTACTATACCAGCCGTGTTCTATTTCACCTATAAAATCGGGTGCTACATTCTCCAAGTTCCTGTCACTGAAAGCTCCTTAGAGTTTTCACTTGACGGTATCGGAAATGAGCTAGTTAGAATCTGGAAACCATTATACTTAGGCTCAATAATATCAGGTGTCGTCGCAGGTTCATTCTGCTATCTTTTTATTCGTTTATACTGGCGCTGGAACATTATCTACAACTGGAGAAAACGATGCCCACATAAGCGTTTGTTTCCACCAAAAAAGCCGCTATCACCTTCAACCACGAATAAGTAACAATTCTTTTTATTACTTGAAGGGCTCAGCATAGAAGACCGCAGTATAATTCAACAGAATCGATTATATTCTGGTAAAAAATCAACATGCGACAATCCTTTACAACACAGACCAAACTCTTCGCATAAGCCTCTGACTTAAATCATCAAATTCTTCATAGCCTGAATCATACGACAGCGCTGTTAAAATGGTCCAAGATTGAAAAATTACTGTCATCAATCTAAGCCTCTAACATAGGTAGCCTCCGCAATCCTCTGCTGACTTTGTTTAAGCCTTATTAAATAGGAACATGGTATCACAATATGCAGCTGGCTCATTGCTTATATACCCATACTCCTTAGAGCTGTAGAGGTTACTGACTACTATTACTCACCCAGATCACCTCCTGCTCGTAGAATCATGTGGGCCCTATCTCGCTTATCGCTTATTTACACATTAAATGGTAACAAGTATAGAAACCTGCTGTTTCGCAAGCTTTGTCACCTTGAATGCGGTAGAGAAATTCCATAAACCTCCACCTTGGAACGGTTGCGAACGCGTCTGATCGAGCACCATCTGCAGGATCAATTATTAGAGGAGATTAATCGTCATCTAGAAGCCAAATACATCCTCATGAGTGGAGAGTGTCCTTAATATCATTGATGCCTAACCGATAGAAGGGAGCCATCAGGCTCGGGCGACAGCAAAGACGGAAAGCCTACAAAAGATCATAATACTGGCTGGACGCTAGGAATGACAATCGTGGTAACAAGAAGGCAGTCTATGGTTTTGCCGTTCATACCTGTGTCGATAAAAATGGTTTTATTCATAGTAAAAGCATGAAGCTAGACAATATTCCCGATATTCAGGAACGCAATACCATGCTACTGAGGGATCAGGCAGCACTGTATACTGATGCCGCTGACAACTCTAGGAAAACCCGAGAGAAATTAGCAAAGTCTGGCATTGAAGATCAAGTCCAACGTAAGGGCTACAGAGATAAGCCTCTATCGAAAGAAGAGACAACTCGCAATAAAGGAATATCGCAATATTGGCGGGCGATGAGCATTCTTTTACTACTTACAAAAGAAACTATTTTTGGGTTGCCTCTATTGCTGCGAACATTCGCAAAAGGCACTAAATTTTTGGTGCTCTATATAGTGTGTACAGACTATGTTATGCTAGATGATAGGTACGTCAAAAATCAGTTCCAATCACTAGAAACAGTGCATATAACTCAATAATTGGGTATTAAATACTTGGTTACCTGATAAACTGCATAATTGCTTACAAAATAAGTAATATTCAACGACCATGCCTACAGTCGCTGGTAATACTGGGGTATCAATCTATCTTTAGCAAATTCGGTGATTGTATTCCTCATAGCAGATTTCTTAGCCGATCTCTTATCAGGCTTCTTAAAAAATCTCTTAGCAGGTTTCTTGGCACATTTTTTAGCAGTTTTGTTATCATCATTACCGACTCTTGGCAAATTGCTTTTTTGTTTTCGCCATAGACTTGTAGCGCATTTTTTCGCCTTTACATATGTCTCTGCCAGAATAACGTCCATAGCTTTTTTGAGCACTAATAATACATACTTATCACATATCCCATTACCTGTTTCTAATATTGCCAGAAGTAAACTTACTTTTGCTGATTTTGGTTTTTTAGCTATAAATATCTCAGGCTGCATGAAGGAAGAGCAAATTTCATCTGTCATGGATGAATATACATCTGCTGTTTTCTCAAGCGATAATGCAGTATGAACATCTATCGAAACTGGAGCTCCCAATACTTCTAATAATTTTGCAAAATCTTTTGGTCTTGTTAATATACGGAGAATGACCTCGTTAAGTTGTTGTTGCATAAAACGGGTTGGCTTTCCCACATAGCTATTATCACTCTGGGCCATTATTCTTACAGGATTATACTTATTTATTGATATAAACAAGTTAAGCACCGTTGTCAATGCGTTAGA
The DNA here is from genome assembly GCA_030674915.1 of Candidatus Endonucleibacter bathymodioli. Taxonomy (GTDB): domain Bacteria; phylum Pseudomonadota; class Gammaproteobacteria; order Pseudomonadales; family Endozoicomonadaceae; genus Endonucleibacter; species Endonucleibacter bathymodioli. Next base: position 58,755 of record JASXSV010000008.1, on the reverse strand, counting down.
TACAGTGTTCGTTTTTGTATTGGGTGTGCTTTTAATAACGCCAGCCACTTCCTTTTTTGTGTTATAAGTTATAATATTTTTGGCTACAGAAATGCCTTTCCGTATAGTATTTTTGACTAAGTTCTCTGCACCATAAAAAGCCATCATGCTTGCTCCCAGCAATGGTTGATTACCATCCCCTACTCTTACTACTATAGGTTTAATATTCATTCCTTTGCTCCTTATCCTTATCCTTATCCTTATCCTTATCCTTATCATAGACTCTTCTACCAAGTCCCATATTATAATCATACTACTCTTTTTATGAGCATATAATAACAAAATGGTTGGTACAGATAACAAAAAACGTCTTACCGTCTTTTTACTGAATCCATGACTATACTTTTGAAAGTGTGAGGCCTATATTGCCACAACAACTAACACACTTTCCAGATAAAAACTCAATCAGACCATGGTAGTGTAAGGATTTTATGACCGTATTTTGATTAAAGCTTGATCCTCATCATTTTTATTTTTCGACACACAGCCAATCTTCATTCCCCTTAGCAATAATAACCGCAGCAGGCCATTAGCATTCTCGTTAAATCCACGTTGCCATGAGTGGTATGGCCTAGCAAAGTATATCTTAGAGCCCAATGATTGAGAGATGCTTGCGTGGCCAGCAAACTCACCACCATTATCAAACGTAACGATATTACAGTAACTGTGGCAAGGTCTAAGCCCAGCTGGGACTTCACCTGCCGACTTACAGCATCAGTTCTATTGTGAAAATTGGTCTCCGTCTTACGCCTCTACAGGCTGTGGAGATGAGCTTCCTCTGCGTCATAAGCCCCAAGGTGACAGCGTTTCAGCTCCAAGGAGATAGTTTTATTGGAGCAATGCATATAATCACCAATCCTACGCGCCGAAAATACAAGTGTGCTGAGGGATTAACTCTGGTATCATTCAGCCAGAGCCAGCTGCTTATAATAAGCAGCCATACGGTCACCTAGCTCGCTATGTGAGAACTACAACCTAAGGGAAACTGACTCTCAAATCAATTCACAGCGTCTCGATTATTGTGGAAATCTAGGTCGTAGGATATTAATTATGAAGCTTGTCTATAAATTTCTCATTTCATATTTATTTGTTTCTGGTATTTGTCATGGAAGTGAATACTATATCCTGTCAAAAAAGTACGAAATTACTATAACAACTCCTGGAAAGTTACCATTATGGAATGCTATCATAATATGTCCAGTAAACGAGACTGGCTATACTCATGGAATACATATAGAGAAAGAAGTATTAATACGAATAAGAAATAGACATAATATTACACTTTGGAATAATACTATAACCAATGCTAGATCACACTGTATATTCTGTTCTTGTTTATATGATGTTATCAATTATGCTGTAAGTTTTAATGTCCCATATAGGCATTTCTGCAAACTAAACTTTGATGACTACGTTCATACAAGAGCAAATAATGTATCATTACCAATTGTAGCTGATTCCTTACCAAATATAGCTATATCACCCCAATATGTAACTGAATCATTCATCGACGAAACTGGGTTGGTCGTAGAAAATTCAAGACCTAATACAATAATGTTTATTCGTGACACAAATAACACTATTTTATTTCAAGGATTAGAGCCACTAAATATATATATTAATCTTGCGTATAAAAGATGCCCCAGCTGGATTCAGATAGATGATCTTAATATAACAAATATTGATCAATTGATTGTATATATTTGCCATATTAGACGTAAATATAATCAGTTAAGAAATAATAATTCTGCAACATCTGAAAAAGAAGTGGCTCTTTTTAATAAATTTCAAAACAGGAGTTAAACTATCTAGCTATAGTGTTGACAGCACGCCAAGGAATAAGCCTAGAGTTTCACAATAACCGAGACACTTGGTATTGATTTGAGAGTCACCTGCTCATAGGCTATAGTTTTCACACAACGAACTAGGTGACCACATGGGAAGCTTTTACCAGCATCCAACTCTGGAAAGATACCAGTTTTAATCCCTCCACACGCTCGTATTCTTGGAGCGCAGGATGGGTGATTATATGCACCGCTCCAATAATTTCCCTAGAGCTTAAGCGCTGTCACCTTGGGCCTTGTCACGCAGAGGAAACTTATCGCAACAGCCTGCAGAGGCGTAAGGCGGCAACCAAGTCTCATACGGTAAGTCGACAGGTAAAGCTCCAGCTAGGCTTAGGCTTTATACTGGAGCAAATTGCAGGGCGTATGAAACTTGAGCTTTATAATGAGCCGATTGGTTACCAGACTGTCTATCTCCTAATCAATAAAAACCAACGGTACTCCCTTCTCCTACTCAATGGGAAACGTTATCGGCAGGCAACGTCAGGGTACTGAGACTGGATCACACTTCATTCCTGACCGAGTAAATATTGATGAGCGCCAAGACTGCGTGTTTTGTCTCAAAACTTCTTTTGACGGCTAGAGTTAAAAACAAGACCAAAAAAGCAGTGAGCCAGGCCATCAAAAAGATACAGCAACCTTACAAGAGTATCTGTAAGACCGTTACTCTTCATAACGGTGGCGAGTTTGCCAGCCACTCAAGTATCTCTCAATCATTAAGTTGTAAGATATACTTTGTTAAGTAATACCACTCATATGGTAACGTGGATTTAACGAGAATACGAATGGCCTACTACGGAGATTCTTCCCAAAGAGAATGAAGATTGGCGGCGTGTAGAAAAATAAAACTTATGGCTCAATGCTTAATCAACATACGGCCACGCAAAGTTTTAAACTACTGTAGTCCGATTGAGTTTTTATCGAGTAAATGTGTTAGTTATTGTGGAAATCTAGGGTTGACTTATGTGACCTAGCTCGTATGTTTCCTACTCACATATTTAATGGTAACAGGTATATACCAGTGGGCTATATTTCTCAGCCACTACATTTATTATCCGAAACTGCGTAAAATCACCATACACTACATACAATACATACCCATAATTATTAGCAATACAAGAACACCCAGTATCATCGAAAACACTTACTGCACACTAACCACGAGCCGATCATAGGCCTCCTCAAGATCGGTTCTTGCACCTACCAACAACTCTGCAACTTCACGGGCAACACCTTGCCCACTTGCTGCTGTCGTTATAACATGTGCATATTTCTGCGCAAGGAAATGAGCATCGCCTGGGGCAACGGCTAAACCAACTTCTTTCATAACTGGCAAGTCGAGCACATCGTCCCCCACATAAGCCACCTGCTCATTTGTGATAGCCAATTGTTCTTTCAGGCTTTCAAACACTACTTTTTTATCACGACAGCCAGGAAAATAATGGCGAACCTTCAAGTCTTTCATTCTACAAGCAAGAGCGGCAGAATTTTTTGCCGTAATAACCGCTATTTCAATACCGCTATTTCTTAATAAATCAAAACCAACACCGTCTTTTACATTGAAAGATTTCATACACTCCCCACCTTCACTGTAATACAACATGCCATCAGTTAAAACACCGTCAATATCGAAAATAACCAAGCGGATGTCTTCAGGGTTTATCTTGTTTTGAGTCATAAGCATCACAGTACTTTTTTATACCCAGACCATTGAAAGTATGAGTAGCCAACAAATGAGAAAAGCCGCATGAGCCTACACATAGTAACTCGAGGTGAGTGTGAGCAGTCCACAACATTACGCATTCAAGATGAATAGATATAAACATCATATTACCAACTTGATCACGGCTCGAACCTAACAATAACCCCGAACAATTTCATTTCCTTTCCAAGTACTCTTTTAAGCTCCTTAAGCCCCTTGACATGCACCTCAGGACCGATATAAACACAATACAAATCACGACCACTTTTATGTGCAACCTTACCAATATAAGCTCGATATCCTTTTTCTCGAAGTGTATCCTGTAATTTATCCGCATTAGTTTCATCAAAAAACGAAGCCAACTGTAAAGACCAAGCTTTTAAATGACCGGCGTCATCAAGCCCTGCTTGGCCTTTTTCGTCCTCCACAAGAGTCGCATTGGCATCTACATTCATCACTTCCGGTATACTATCCAATACCCTCACAAACTCCGGCACATCCGGAGACTTCTCCGGTGCAGCAAGATTATCGACAATGACAGGATGATTTTTGCCGCCACGAAACAATGCCGGAGCCAACATCACCAAACATAAAACCAAAACCACTGCTCCCAACAAGCGCTGCTTTAGTTCTCGACCCACCTTTAGCTCCCGAATTTCAAACAGTACCTAAATTAACAAAGGATATACCATAATTCATCGTTGCAATCAGTTTAAATGCATACTCATGCTTACCAAAACGAGAATCTATACCCTCTATCGTTCTAATACATATAAAGAATACAAGCTAGATATTACGTCACACCATTGAACAGCGGCAATCCATAAGTAGCCAATCGCTACTGTAATAAGGCTAGAACAGGTGCAACAGTCATGAAGGATCCTGTCACTAAAACCAAATCACCTGCAACAGACTCATTAACCACCTCCATAAAGCCACTCACAACATCAGAGCTTACCGTCACTAAAGATGAAGTCCTCTCCAAAGCCTTAACCAACACCTCAACAGAAAGTGCCCTAGGTGAATCAAACTCTGTTATAACCCAGCTATCAATATGTAGCGACAGTAAATCTATAACACTGACATAATCCTTGTCACTACACATCGCAAGAACTGCCTTAGTTGTACCAAATACAGGCTCCTTTTCAAGCTTTGCCACCAGCCTTTCAACTGACTGAGGGTTATGGGAAACATCCAACATAACGTCAATCATCAGCCCTTTGTCATTACGCCAAGTGACTCTTTGAGCACGCCCAAGAAGGTAGGCGCTTTTAATCCCCGATACAATAGCCTGCCTATCTACCACCTTTGGCAAAAATTGTAAAACCTGCAAAACGGTTACCGCATTATCCAACTCCAGCGCTGGTAACGGGAGCTTGTCAGCCTTAACTGCTTCACCTTCAGCTGACACCCCAGACCAACTCCAAAAACCGTCTTGTTCTAAAGCATCAAATGCATGACCTCGTCGAAAAAGTGGCGCTTTCAATCGAGTGCAATACTCGCCAATAGAAATAGGCATTGTCTCAGCACCATATACCACCGGCTTTCCTTCACGAATAATACCTGCCTTCTCTCTCCCAATTGCTTCAAGACTGTAGCCCAACCACTCCTTGTGATCAAAACCTATTGTTGAAATAACTGCAACATCACTATCAAACACATTGCTAGCATCCAGACGACCACCGAGCCCCACTTCCAGTATAACAAAATCTAATAATGAGTTTTTAAAACAACTTGCAGCCACTAGTGTGCCAAATTCAAAGTAAGTAAGCCACGTAGCACCGCACCCACGTTCTATGACTCTAAAAGCAGAACACAACGTCTTATCATCTAACAAAAATCCATTAATACGCACCCTCTCATTGAAACAAAGAAAATGAGGAGAGCTCGTGACTCCCACTTTATAACCGGCTGCTAGCAAAATAGACTCAAGCAGCGCCACAGTAGAACCTTTGCCATTAGTCCCAGCTACCGTAATGATAAATGGTGCAGGATTAAGCAAACCAACAGAAGCCGCAACGGAGCGAATACGCTCTAAATCAAGCTCAATTTCACTCTCATGACGCGTCGTTTCCAACCACCCCAACCACTGGGGTAAAGAGTCAAATAATGCAGTTTGAGTCACAATATCGCTGACCCTTCTTCACTCATAGTTACCATTTCCGGTAATACTTCTTCCTCTACAAATTGATGATCCCCCTGCGCAAGCCCCTGCAATTTCCTATAAAGCCTAGATATAGTATTTCGTAAGTCCTTCCTATGCACAATCATGTCCAAAGCACCATGCTCCAGAAGGAATTCACTTCTCTGAAACCCTTCTGGCAATTTTTCCCTTACTGTTTGCTCTATCACCCTAGGGCCTGCAAAACCAATCAGGGCAAAAGGCTCTGCAATATTGATATCCCCCAACATAGCAAGACTAGCAGACACTCCTCCATACACAGGATCGGTCATTACCGAGAAATAAGGAACACCAGCCTGCTTCATTTTCTCCAAAGAAGCGCTAGTTTTTGCCATTTGCATCAACGAAAAAAGTGCTTCCTGCATACGAGCTCCACCACTGGCGGAAAAACATACCAATGGAATCCTTCGCTCAAGGCATAATTCTGCGGCCAATGAAAACTTTTCACCAACAACCGACCCCATAGAGCCACCCATGAATTCAAATTCGAAAGCACAGGCTATAATCGGGTCGCCAGCCAAAAACCCCTGCATAACCAGCAATGCATCTTTTTCCTCACATTTTTTCTGGGCACCAGAAAGTCGCTCCTTATATTTCTTAGTATCTTTGAAACGAAGCTTATCCACGGGTTCAATATCAGAATTAAGCTCCTCCCGACCCTCGCCATCTAGAAAACAACCCAAACGAACACGGGCATTAATGCGCATGTGATGATTACATTTAGGACAAACATTCAGATTTCGTTCCAATTCAGGTCGATATAACACTGCTTCACACTTGACACATTTTCTCCACAGACCTTCAGGCACATTACTAGAACGCTCTCGAACAGATGAACGCGATAATGAAGGTATAAGTTTATCAACTAACCAATTATTCATCCGCTATGCTCGTTATCAAGGATACCTCTATACCCAAAATCATTGGATATGCAAATAGATGACAAAACATCAAGACACACATTAGTTCGTAAAACCTCATACTTGAAGTCAGCACACACCACCAAACCCTTGCCATCTTTTCAAATAGAGCAGGAGCTATCCATTGCAGACCGCATCTGTGCCAGAATTTTTCCCACTGCGTCCACTTGGCAATTATTGCCCACCTCAGATTTTTTTTCCAGCTCTGAAACCAAAACAGACCCAACAATAACACCATCTGCAACCTTACTGATTGCCGCGGCTGAGTCTCCATCACGAATACCAAACCCAACACTTATAGGAAGCGTAGTGAATTTTTTAATATGCCTTACTCGTCTCTCCACTTCTGCAATATCCAAAGCTGCAGAACCTGTAACACCTTTAAGAGAGACATAATAAAGATAGCCACTGGCAACATTACAAATTTTGCGAATACGCTCATCGGATGTGGTGGGCGCGATAAGATTAATAATATCAAGGCCACGCTTTTCCAATATCCCTGACAGATTTCCCGGAGCTTCATGTGGCAGATCAACAACTAGCACCCCATCTACACCAGCATCACAAGATCTTTGCGCAAACAGCTCATAACCCATGCTTTCAATGGGATTCAAATATCCCATCAAAACAACAGGAGTAACAGAGTTGCTTTCCCGAAAACTAGATACCATTAGAATAACATCATTCAACGTAACGCCATGGGACAATGCTCGCTCATGAGCTCTAGCTATTACTGGACCATCTGCAACGGGATCCGAAAAAGGAAAACCCAGTTCAATAATATCACCACCATTTTCAACCAATTTATGCATTATCTGAACAGTTACCCCAGGCTCAGGATCCTCTACTGTAATATAAGGAATCAGAGCCTTTCGCTGTTCAGTTTCAAGCTTTTTAAAACAGCGCCTAATTCTCATTAGATATTGCTCCCACCTTATATTTCAATGCCATCAATTTCTGCAACAGTATGAATATCTTTATCACCACGGCCCGAAAGATTAACAATAAGAGTCTGATTATGACTCATCTTCGGCGCCAATTTTTTTGTATACGCCAAGGCGTGAGCAGTTTCTAAGGCAGGAATAATACCTTCGAACAAAGTTAAATCACGAAAAGCTGACAACGCTTCATCATCGGTTGCATAAACATATTTTGCTCGACCAATATCTTTCAAGTAACTGTGTTCTGGGCCTACTCCCGGATAATCAAGGCCTGCTGAAACAGAATGACTCTCAATAATCTGACCATGTTCATCAGCCATCAGATACGTACGATTACCTTGTAATACGCCAGGTTTACCTGAAACCATTCGGGCAGCATGCTTGCCCGTATCTATACCTCTGCCACCAGCCTCTACACCATACATCTTCACATCTTTATCTTGCAAAAACTCATAAAACAAACCCATTGCGTTAGACCCACCACCAACGCACGCCACCAATCCATTCGGCAAACGCCCCGTTTGCTGCAAACATTGAGCACGAGCCTCACGTCCGATAACAGCTTGAAAATTACGAACCATTTCCGGATAAGGATGAGGACCACACACAGTACCCAAAATATAAAAGGTGTTTTCCGGATGGCTTACCCAATCCCTTAGAGCCTCATTGATAGCATCTTTAAGTGTTTGGGAACCACTTTTAACCGAAATAACCTCTGCCCCTAATAATTTCATACGATAAACATTCAGCGCTTGGCGCTTAATATCTTTGGCTCCCATATAAACATGACATTCAAGCCCAAGTCGAGCAGCCACAGTTGCCGATGCCACACCATGCTGCCCTGCCCCTGTTTCTGCGATAATACGAGTTTTCCCCATGTGCTTGGCCAACAAAGCCTGCCCCACCGCATGATTAATTTTATGGGCTCCAGTATGATTCAAGTCTTCACGTTTCAGATAAATCTGCCCCCCACCCAGCGCTCTTGACCATCGCTCTGCATGGTAAAGTGGTGATGGACGCCCAACGTAATGCGTTAGCTCCCAGTCAAGATCAGCTTGGAAAGCAGGATCACACCAAAGCTTTTTATAGGTTGTTTCCAGATCTTCAAGCGCACTAATCAAAGTTTCAGCAACATAACGTCCACCGTAATCACCAAAATGACCTGTTGCATCGGGCATATTATAGAATGATTCCCGTAGCTTATTCTGATCCACTGTTATCTACCTGCTGCATGAATAAAGGCTTTTATTTTTTCAACGCTTTTAACTCCAGGTGATGACTCAACACCACTACTAACATCCACTCCATAGGGCTGAACCGTGTCAATTGCCGCTCGGATATTTTCCGGATTTAAACCACCCGCCAAAATAACAGGTTTTTTCAGATCATCAGGAATTAATCCCCAATCAAAAGATTCACCGGTTCCTCCAGCCACACCAGCCCGGTAAGTGTCCAAAAGATAGCCTTTAGCCGAATCATAGGCCCCGGCCATATCAGATATCGAAACTCCAGGCCTAACACGAAGGGCTTTAATATAGGGTATAGACCATCTACTGCAATCTGCTACAGACTCATCTCCATGAAACTGCAGTAAACCCAGTGGTAACCGTTCTAGTACCGCTGCAATATCAGATTCCAAGGCATTAACGAATAGCCCTACTAAAAGCGTGAAGGGCGGCACGCTACTGGCAATGTCAGAAGCCCGCTCTATTGTTACAAACCGAGGACTTTCACCATAAAAAACAAGCCCCAAAATATCAATCCCCACGTCTGTTGCGGCCACAGCATCATGAACAGTGGAGATACCGCAAACTTTGATTCTAGGTGCAATCATTTTATTAATCCCACAGTAGTGAGCCTACAAACAGGATTCATATTAGCAATATTCTTACATAATTGTCGCTATATCCAGTTTCCATTGAAGTATGAGGTTCTTAACGACTCTCACCTTCAATACTAACAAGTATATGAAGATTCGCTCGTTTGTATCCTATTCCCATACAGGTCAAGTATCTGCACACAACAAGGACGCTATAAATTCTGGGCCCAAAACTGTACAGGGTAAGCCAAACTTTTCAGGGTAACCCACATCAACAAAGTACAGCCCCCACGGCGCCGAGGTTACCCCCCCCAACTTACGATCTCTACCATCCAGTACATCTTTGGCCCAAATAGGCTCCCGCTTACCACACCCTATCTCCATCAACACCCCTGCAATATTTCGCACCATGTGCTGCAAAAAGGCATTTGCTTTAATATCAATAACCACTAAGCGACGATACCTGTTTATACTAAGATGGTGAATGGTTCTCTTGGGGTTTTTTGCCTGACACCGAGCAGACCGGTAAGAATTAAAATCATGTTCGCCTACCAAGTAACGAGCGGCCTCCTGCATTCTAACTTCATCCAAAGGCCAGTAATTCCAGGTTAATCCTTTTGGTAAGTGGGTAGGACGAATGTTATGATTGTATATAATGTATCGGTATCGACGCCATAGAGCTGAAAAACGAGCATGAAAGTCATCACTTACAGACTGTACCCAGTTCACTGCAATAGTATCAGGTAAATTAGCATTAACACCATATGTCCAGCTTCTATTACTTCGCTCGGCATCAGTATCAAAGTGTACAATCTGGCTGCAACCATGAACGCCTGCGTCGGTTCTACCTGCGCAAATAACTTTCGTTGAGCTATTGGCAACCTTTGACAACGCTCTCTCTAGCTCTGTCTGAACCGACGGCAAACCAGACTTCAAACTCTGCCAGCCATGGTAACCGGCTCCGTCATACTGAATACTGGCGGCATAATGTAACATGGGTATAAAATCAACAATATTAAAAGCTAATAAATGCACCCGTAATTTTGACTCCGATCACAATCCACAGTAGAGCCTAAATTAACGGAATATTAATAGTCACTAAATTTTCACGAACTATAACAAAACAAAATAAGGACGGCTAGGCCTCCCAACAAATATTCAACTACCAAGGCATAATAGTGATTATAGGGAAACCTCAGCATAACCAACAATTGTAACCACCGTCATTAAACTTTCCCCATTTTTTTAGAGAAGGTGCAATTAAGTCCCAGCCACGAGATAAGTTTAGCATTACCTACAGCTTTGGATTTCACTATGAGCCAAAAACTAAGCCTTATAGATAATTAATTAGTGCAAAACGTCGAAAGACACGTAAAAACTCTTCTTGGCAAAATATAGAAACTTGTTCCATAGCGCAGACTCACCAGGATTATTGAGCCTTGTCATCTAAAATAAGGCAATAGCAAACCACCTTATCCTTAGGAACCATGATCCGAATCCATTGTCTTTAGCCATGATTCAGCCTCAGCGATGAAGGGATGATAATTATGGTTTTACGTCCTAGGAACGCAGCGAACAACCTCTCCAATTCATTATCTCAGATTGTATCTATCTGAAAATAACACAATTCGACAAACTAACCTGCAAATAGAATTTAATTCCTGATAACACAGATAACTTTAACAAATTTTTCCCATATGGGAGAATTAACTCTGTGCTCGAATTAACTGACCCACTCTAACAATATCAGCTAGGACAAATAGTCTTGCTCACTTGTTGTCGTTCTTGCCAAGCCCATTACATCTTGCTTTTACGAACCCAAACTGGCACTTACAATACGAAATGGATGCCCCACAAAATACCGTATGCCATCTTTCAGATGTTCCAGTTTGAATACCTCTTTATTCTTTCGAGCATGCTTTTTAGCTCTTTTACCTTCGATAGCATCTCGGCAATAAACCAATACTCTTTCAGAGCAGATAAACTGGCAAAAACCACAAGATTAATAGCAGTTATGATGAAATAAGCTAGAAAGTCAGATAATTTAATAGCAAGTCTGCTAGCAACCTACCTACAAACTACTTCAATCAGATATTACTAGAACAAACCACTTTTGGAACTAATCTCCACCCATCGTGTCGAATAAGAACAAAGCTAGAAGAAAATAGTAACCCATAACTTAGGAATTGATGTAAACCTCATTTTTTGTCAAAGAACAAATAAACTTAAAAAAATAAAGGATTGCTTTATGAATATTAATCCACAAGTACCATCGGGCAGTACACCATCTACAACAGTTGTTACTGAACAATCAGGTGCAGAAAATGTAGAGGGCGCGAGCGCAACCTCACTACCTGGAACTAGCACGGAAGGAATGTATCCTGACTCAAATAACCCAAGTACTTCATACCACAAGCCAACCAAACTAGGCAAGAGAACTGCATCATCAATTCCAGACATTTCTGATCACGAGACAAAAAAAGCAAAATTTGATTCCAATATTATTCACGAAAATAAATATACATCTCCGAATATGGAAACGGACCAAGATGTTGATGAAAATGAAATCGATGTAAAACCCGTCCAACTTAAGAATATTTATGACACCATAACGATTGCACCAGATGTTGATATGGGTGATTATATTCAATTCCCATCTAATGTGAATGACTATAAAGAGCTAATGCAAGATACGTCGTTTAAAGAGATAAAATCACAGTTCCTGAATGATATTAAAAAATTAAAGGATCTTAGCCATTCCTTTGTTGATAAAAAGTACGATAATGCAATAGACATTTTTTATAAGAATATAACAGAAAATGATGAAAGCTTTCATGATGGTCTTCTTCCACTCTATAACGAGTCTCGCTGCCATCTGCGCTGCCTACTAGTGAAGCTTACAATATGTCAAGGCGATGAGGCTAAAAAAGACTATGTCTCCTCTGTACTCCACGACTGTCTGGAAGGTATAGATCGTTGCCCAGCTGGCATTCACGCCCGTTTCCAACGCAGTTATATTGATCTCAACGCGTCTCAAGCAGGGCTTGATGGGAAATTGTTAACGGTGAGGACTGATCTGCTTCATCAATGTATTGCATCATTTATTGCTGAACGTCAACGGAGGAATGGCCTTAATATTTCCGGAGAGATGGGTATCCATATATTCAATGGCCTTCATAATCTGGTTTGTGAGTCTCTAAATATTGAGATGTTTGTAGATCAATTCGCAAATAGACATCTGGATGACGAACTCATTGCCGATTTTACCGCTTATATACAATTGGCTCTCTGCAACAGTATTATCATTAAAAAAATATCGGATGGCTGGTCTGATCAGATAAATTCTATGATGGATAAGGATGGGGCGTCGGAATGGAAAACAAACGATATTCTTCTTTCAGACATTAGACCGGAAACAATTGAACTTTTGGATAGCCAACTATTTAAACCGATTAGCTGTTTTATGGGAAAACAAACTAAGGATATGCTTACTATCAATAACTTAATGGACATCAAAGACAACATGACATGCAGCCTTAAACGTTACCGTGAAAACTTTTTTGGCTGGCTAACAATGAATTTTGGTCTATCAAAAGATAACCCTCAAAAGATTTCAGAAGAAACTGTCTTTACCGTACTGCCAGGAACAACCAGCCCCCAACTTTATATAGGCACAATTGACGGGGTATTCTTCTGGGTATTTAATAATGAAGCGTATTTTAAGGAAGGGCAGCCATATCATCTTGACACTGACAATCACATCACGCTTGAATTATCTCATTTAACATCAATTGATTTCTCCAACAAGCCTGAAAAAGTCATTTATTCTCTCCTGAGCCAGGCAATAGAGCAGACCAACAAAGCCGAGGATATTGCCTCATTTTTTTTGAATCCAGACATTAATAAACAACTTGATGAAAAAACACACTGGCTAAAGATAATGCTATTCAACCAACTGACAGAAAAATTGACTCATTATGATATAGATTTTAAAGAGAAATTGTGCGAATGCATATGCGATATAGTGGAAAAATCCAACGGAAACCTTATTACGAAAGAGATGATTAGTTGGCTAAGCGATACCATGTTATTAGAGCCAGTCCTATTAAAACTCCAAAAATCAAACATAGATATTACATCAATTACGCAATCTATGACCGTAAGTGACATCAAATCTCTTTCCGTAAAAAGCATAAAGCAATTTCTAACACCTGAACATTGCTGCCTGTTATTTCGGAGAGCCATCACCCAAGATAGGAGGGGAATAGTGCTCAGCCTCCTATTAACAGAAAATTGTGATGAGCTAGCTCATCTCTTAGGCGATATAGAGGAAGACACTCCGTCTTTCTTTATGCATCATGATCTTCAGCTTGGAGTGAGATACCTTTTGAAAAGAGGTCTCTACAGTGTTACTGAAAAAAATACTTATGGTCGGACGCCCCTGTTGATTGCTGCGTGGGCAGGACAAACCGACTATCTTAAGACGCTATTGTCCGAAGGAGCTAATGCCAATGAGGCTGACGCCGATGGCTATACTGCCCTGCACTTCGCAATCGAGGAAGGCAATATAGAATGTCTCAGGCTGTTATTGGACGTAGAAAATATTTTGGTCAATGTACCGAATAATGAGGGATATACACCCCTTCACTTTGCCGTCAAAACAGATCAAGCAGAGATTGTCAAGGTGTTACTGACCGTAGATGGTATTCATCAAGTCCAGAAAACGGATAAAGACGGCAATACACCTATTCATTTGGCCACCATATTAGACGACCCAGCTTCTTTAAATACGTTACTGGCCGTAACGGATATTCAGGTAGATCCACAGAATTCTTTGCACAATACACCACTTCATATAGCCATAAAATATAACAAAAAAGAGCATCTCAAGGCACTACTTGCCGCGAAGGCTTCAATCAATATAGAGAATTATATGGGCTACACACCACTTCATTATGCCGCCACACTAACCGACCCAGAGCCTCTCAATATGTTACTGAACCACAATGCATCACTGGGTGTAGATGCTATTCAGGTCGATATCACGAATAAGAAGGGCTTTACACCTCTTCATTTTGCCGTACTGCAGGCAAAAAAAGAGTCCATCAAGCTACTACTGGCCGCAAAGGCTTCAAGCAATACTGCCCTGCACTTCGCAATTCAGGTAGGCAATATAGAATGTCTCAGGCTGTTATTGGACGTAGAAAATATTTTGGTCAATGTACCGAATGATGAGGGATATACACCCCTTCACTATGCCGTCAAAACAGATCAAGCAGAGATTGTCAAGGTGTTACTGACCGTAGATGGTATTCATCAAGTCCAGAAAATGAATAAACAAGGCAATACACCTCTTCATGTAGCCATCATGAGAGGTAACATAGAGGTTATCAAGGCGTTACTGACCGTAGATGGCATTCATCAAGTCAATATAATGGGTGCAAACGACTATACTCCTCTTCATTTGGCCACCATATTAGACGACCCAGCTTCTTTAGATACGTTACTGGCCGTAACGGATATTCAGGTCGATATCACGAATAAGAAGGGCTCTACACCTCTTCATCTTGCCGTAATGCAGGGAAAAAAAGAGTCTATCAAGCTACTACTTGCCGCAAAGGCTTCAATCAATATAGAGAATTCTATGGGCTACACACCACTTCATTATGCCGCTACACTACCAGACCCAGAGCCTCTCAAGATGTTACTAAACCACAATGCGTCACTGGGTGTAAAGGGTATGAATGCCAATGTGACTTCTAAGATTGACAATATAACCCCGCTTCATTGGGCCGCTATGGTGGGAAAAATAGAGTGTATCAGGACGTTACTGGCCGTAGAGGGTATTGAGATCAATATAAAGGATAAAGACGGCCTAACTCCCCTGCAGGTCGCAGAAAAAGAAGGCAACACAGAGTGTGCCGATATATTACGGGCCGCAGGTTGCATTTGAGGCTCATGACGACTTTGTCCATCTTTAATCCAGCGCAGGAGATGTGGATTAAAAATGGGCTGACTGGTTACCGCCTGATCAAAAAAACCAATGGCGCTGCCAAATTAACAGAAGTTATGATGAAATAAGCTCGAAAGTCAGATAATTTAATCGCAAATCTGCTAGCAACCGACCTACAAACTACTTCAATCAGATATTACTAAAATAAAGCACTTTTGCAACTAATCTCAGACCATAGTGTCAAATAAGAACAAAGCTACAAGAAAATAGTAAACCATAACTTAGGAATTGGTGTAATCTTCATTTTTTGTAAAAGAACCAATAAACTTAAAAAAATAAAGGATTGTTTTATGAATATTAATCCACAAGTACCATCGAGCAGTACACCATCCACGACAGCCGCTGCCAACAATCAGGTGCAGAAAATATAAAGGGAGAGAGCGTAACTTCACTGCCTGGCACTAGCACTGAAGGGATGTATCCTGACTCAAATAACCCAAGTACTTCATACCACAAGCCAACCAAACTAGGCAAGAGAACTGCACCTTCAACTCCAGACATTTCTGATCACGAGACAAAAAAAGCAGAAATTGATTCCAATATTATTCACGAAAATAAATATACATCTCCAAATATGAAAACGGACCAAGATGTGGATGAAAATGAAATCGATGTAAAACCAGTCCAACGTAAGAATATTTATGACACCATAACGATAGATCTCAGGCTCATTATAACATCACTGTTCTTGATGAAGGATAGTGGCCACACTGTGATCAGAATACACCTTGTCAGCCCGACATAAACCATCATGCAGCTAATATCTTCATTATACCAACAAAAGAGTAGTCACCATTTCCCTATGATTACTACTTGTAGCCCTCTGCTACCCTGTACTTGTGGGTTAATGGCTTATAAACCTTATTTAAGCAATATATGCGGAAGAGGCATAACCATCCTATCCTAATGACGGACTCGTCTTTCATTCAACCTCAAGCTCAGTTGACCTTATTTTAGTAAAAATGAACGGGATATTAGTCATGCGGAAAGATGTTTGATCGTCCAGCATCAATTCACTTATATTGTTTTTAAACCCAAAAGATAAACCTCGTATACAATTTCTAATCAAATAAGCAACAAGATAGTAACTGCTGGGTATGTGTAGACTTATTGAAACTTCGTCAAATCCGAGAGAAAACAAACGACAACACTCGTTATTTTTCGAGATTATCATTATGGCGTTCTCATATTCCACAAAATACAACCCGTCACTCATTCTTTTTACGTATTCAAGTAAGCCATCGCTTGTTACTTCCGACTTATCGCTAAAGAAAAATGGCATATGATATCCGTGCCTTTCTACAAATACTCCAAGAATAGTACGAAGGAGGGTGTCATGCGTCATATTGGCATCTGTATATATTGCATGTAAACCTGTAAGATCTGAATTTGTAACTACAGGATCTGAATTTGCATCAGTATAATCTTCATTTATAGCTATAGCTGTAGCTGTAGCTGTAGCTGTAGCTGTAGATGCCATTACTCCATCAGCATATTGTCCAGCTATAAATGTAGCATTCAACTCATTACTGCTCAACTTAACGTCACAAGTCTTTGTTGTGTTACTGGCAGATAATGATCCAGCATCAGGTAGCGGTACTTGATTCTCTTTGCCTAACACGCCATCAAGAATGCTTAGAAATACATTAATTGTTTTTATATCGTAAGCAATAAGCTCATCTGTTAAATTTAATTCTGCGAATTTATTGAGCACTTCTAAATCAACACTGTCGTAATATTTTTGTGAAATATTATAAATAGATGTTAAATACTCCTTTTCTGTATTTGTCAAAACTGAACAAATGTATCCAGCGCATAATATCTCATTTGGGATGATAGACCGTATGAAGTCTATTGCATCACCTGAACTTACTTTGCCATACATGCGCAATAATTCATCAAAACATGAGCGCCCCATACCTTCATTCTTATCTAGACAATTCCTAATTGAACTCTCTATACTCGCTACCGCACATCCATCATTAAAAATTGTGCCGGAACGTTGGCATGAAGATATAAAAGAGGTTAGAAAAGAATACTCCATTGCACCCAAATTATAGCATGGACGATATTTTTTGAGAGTATGGTAGATGGAATCCATAGCTTTTCTGGAGCGTTTATCAATAGATTGTAGCAGTGAATCGTCTAAATTGACTAAGTCTAATTCAGGACTACCCCCATCCTCTTCACTAAGTTCATACCAGTCTATTATTTTTTCTTTATCAGGATGAGTATCAAGCCTACACGTGATCGTATTTGGCTTATGCTCAGGAACACCTTTCACAGTTGCAAGAAACCTGGATACAATATTCCGGACCACGAAACTCTCCATAAAAATGGAAATAGCTGGTTTGCAACCTAGCAACCCACCCCTGTAATATTGACTCTGAGGCTGCTCAAGTCTGTCTGGGTCTTCTACACCTAGAGCCAGAAATTGGTTACTGCACATTTTTGTATCCTGAGCAAATCTGACGCCGGAGCCTGCCACTGCCACTAGCTGATCGAAGTTTAAGCAGAAGTCTGCTTCTGGAATTTTAGAAAAGCTACAATCAATACCACGCTGCATACTAACTCCACTTAATCCATTATCGGGGTTAATTGTAGTATTTATCTTGGAAGGAGGAAGTGTAATGGCGCTCTCCTCCTTATCATTTTTGTTATCTGTCTTTACTGCGTGAGCATTAATGGTGATAACGAATAGAAAGGCAGTAATAGTAATTATTTTATACAACATTAAATTCCTTATAGCGATCTTTGCATAACTAGCAATAGTAACGGCATTACTAGTCAACAGGCTCTTGTAAAAAGTTTGCCACTTGATCTCTTAAGTTTAATCAAACTCACTAATATACAGACTCAAGGCATACGATATTTACTGGGATAATACAATAAATCGTATAATAGCATCATTGACACTTATGACAACTATTAAAATATTTCACCCATGTTAACGGTAATAGTTAACATTGAACGGCTAGTATTATTGACACCTAGATTTCCACAATAACCGACACATTTGGAATTAATTTGGGAGTCAAACGATACCAGGTTCAACCCTTCGGCACACTCGTATTTTCGGCACGTAGGATTGGTAATTATCTGAACCGTCCAATAAAAAAAATATCACTGGAGCGAAATCGCTGTCACCGAGGGGATTATGATGCAGAGGAAACTCATCAGCACAGTCTGCAAAAGCGCAAGACGGTGACTAAGTTTACAACAGAACTGATGTGGTAAATCGACAGGTAAAGTCCCAGATAGGCTTAGGCTTTATACCAGATCAAATTGCTGGGCGCATGAAACTTGAGTCTTTTAATGGGGTGATGGGTTACCAGACTACTTACCGCCTAATCAAAAAAAATCAACATACGGCCACGAAAAGTTTTACACCACCATGCTTCGATTGAGTTTTTATCTGGTAAGTATGTTAGTTATTATAGAAATCTAATATTTTACTACTGCCCTTCCTCGCTTTATTTGGCCTTTGCTGACATTTAAAAACGTAAAGTCAAAGTAAGGTCAATAGTTCCCTTGCTTCAGCTTGCTCCTCTTGACTGCCACTTTCCATAATCTCGTCAAGAATATCAGAAGCACCCACCATATCTCCCATATCCATATATGCACGAGCAAGGTCAAGTTTAGTCGAAATTTCATCTTCTTCCGATAAAAACCCTATGTCATCGTCAAAGTCATCTACTGACAAATCATCGTCAAGCTCAGTCGACTCTGAGCCACCTGAGACCGAAGGCTGAACCAACGGCCCAAACTCCAACTCATCACCTTCAGAATAATCTATAGAAATACTAGGGGCAGAGTCTTCCGTATCCTCTCCACCGAAATCAATGCTCGCAGCATCATCGCCAAGCTCCGGCAACTCCAATCCAGCATTTCCCTCTAGCTCAATAGATTCAGAAGAAACAGACTGATTCAGACTACCTCCATCAAACTCAAGAGAGTGATTATCGTCAGAATCGACAGATGACAATAAGTCCACAGGAGCAACCTCATCAGCATTACTACCTATTTCAAAATCAAGCCCGTCCGAAAGGTTATCCTGAGACTGCTCTACTTGTACTGACCGAGATAATTCATCAGCTGCAGGAACTAGACCATCATCAGAGGTCTCTTCCTGAAGATCTAAAACACCAATATCACCGGCATCAAAATCATCTTCCATGTCACCAAGATCAAGACTGAAAGCGTCTAAATCGTTGTTAGCACCCATATCGGTTGTAGCACCAAAAACATCATCAGGGAAGCGAGCCTTCAATACTGAAGCCGACTTTAGTGCATCAAGATTACCCATACCTTCAAGCTGAGTAAATGCATCTTTGAAACTATTGATATCACCATTTTCAGAATACACCTCCAGCACTTTAACTATTAAATCAGCACGATCCGGATATTTACCTATAGCAGTTTTCAAAAGCTTTATCGCTGCATCAAAACGACCGTACGCAATGTGTACATCAGCATCATTCAGAGGATTACCTGTCAAATTATCTTTATTGTTAAAAGAGATATCTCCATCAATTGAAAACTCAGAACTAATATTAACAACCTCACCATCATTTTCTAAATCTGTCTCCAGATCAAATTCATCATCTAAGTCCTCATCATCATTTAATTCTTTCCTTTTCCGTCGCCGATAATAAATAAATCCTGCCGCACCGGCCACAGGAATCAGCCCTATAATACATAAAAATAAAATACTGTCAAAAAAACTTGATTCAGGTTTAGGTTCGGGCTTAGGTTCGGGCTTAGGTTCGGGCTTAGGTTCGGGCTTAGGTTCGGGCTTAGGTTCGGGCTTAGGTTCGGGCTTAAGTTCGGGCTTAAGTTCGGGCTTAGGTTCGGGCTTAGGTTTCAGTTCTGGCTTAGTCTCATCAAGTCTGATCAAATCATTTTTTACCTCCAGTTCTCTCTGACTCTCAGGTTCAAGCACCTCTGCTTGGATAACACCTACGCCATTCTCCGGCATTACTAAATCATTGTCTGCAACAGTATATTTAATGACACTTTTAGTACCGAGAGCGGCGCCTACTGACTCAGACAATTGTATCGCTGTCATCTGATCATCCTTAAGCATGACCAACTTTGTTAACGTATTAATTTGTTTGTCCAAATCACTCAAGCGACTCCTAAGCTCGGCATTTTCACTGGACATCTGACCCATCCTTTCTTGCGAAACCAGTAATGCGTCCTGAATTTCCTTATCCCCCTCCACCTTACCAGTACCATTTTGCTCTTTATCAGTGGGAGGGCCATGTGCAACCACACTTAGCCGACCTCTAGAAACCGGACCTGAAAGTTTATTGATATTTACAGACTCGCTACTCCTTGCGGCAAACTCAGGAAGACTCAGTTCCTGTTTCCACGCTCTGTCTTGTATAGAGACTTGCCACACAGCCTGCTTATGAGACAACTCCTTTGCTGCTTGAACATCAGGAACCCTTAAAACAAACCCTTCTTTTAACCGATTAATATTATGTTCTATAAACGCATTAGGGTTAAGACGCAAGATCGCTATCATGACCTGCTCAACAGTGACACTAGTGTTCGGCCTTAATCTCTCCGCAATCCGCCACAACGAATCATTATTTTTTACCTGATAACTAGTAGCATTCAATACCTCCAGTACTTTTGTTGTACTGGGGTATTGAGGAGCAAATGAATCAATCACTACAGAGTTTGTCAACCGCTCCTCATGGACACTACGATATGATTGATTAACCGGTGCATTAACGGGCTCTACTACCTGATTATCGGAAGTTGGCGGATCTATAGGCAACGTATATTCTCGCAACAATCGACCTCCATCCCACTTTATCTCCATGAGAAAGTTAAGATAAGGTTCTTGTATCAGCTCTTTACTGGTCACCTTAATAAAACTACTAGAAGCATCCTCGCTTATTAATACTTCAAACTTCAGGCCATTTAAAGCGTGAATTCGCTTAATACCAACCATATCAAAGTCAGACTGACTAGCAAGACTAGAGGAAATATCAGCACTGCTCAAACCCTTAACTTGAGTCAATTCTATCTCTACATAAAGTGGCTGGTACAGCTTTGACTTAAGTCTGAATGCCCCTAGACCAAGGCCACTGACATATCCTGAACCGATAAAAGCCCATACTGATGCCAGCAGCACTATTAAGAACTTTAAAAGTCTCATTCCGCATCCCTGTCCAGTGTCAAAAATCTATTTTTATTATTGCTGCTCACACGCTACCCTGCATTGCGAGTTCAGCACACTCTTACTTTATCATCGTCAAACGCAGAGAAAACTGTACTTTTATTTTCACAATATAGTAAATCAACAGCAGAATCCATTACGCCTACAATCGATAAACACTTACTCAACAAATTAACACCATAACAACTTTACAACATAACTCCACGTTTCCATTGAAGATGTGAAGCTATTGAGCGTTATCACTCTAACTTACTACTTACATTTACACCTGCACTTACTACTATACTCTCGAGGCTTCTTTCGCCTCACCCACTCACACCTTCATTGTAATCTGGTATATTTAAGAGCTTACTCGTATAACATACCACTATAAAAACTATTTAAGCAACATATCCACCAAAATCGTGATAAAAAAGCGACTTTTTACCTCACCGCAAAACGTCCAAACATAAAAGGATATACCTTCCCGAAAAACAAGAGTAAGCAGCACTAACTTCGAAGCTATATAGCTTTGCAGAAATAAACTACAATCAATCATATCAGCATAGAAATCATTCTCCTCAGAGGCTCGGCAGCCCCCCACAATAACTGATCACCAACGATAAACGCTGACAAATACTCTGCCCCCATATTCATCTTTCTTAAACGGCCCACAGGTATAGACAGCGTCCCTGAGACCGCTGCTGGCGATAACTTACTAATAGTTTCATCTCTCTGGTTAGGCACCACCGATACCCACTCGCAAGACTCTGTGATCATATTTTCTATATCGCTAATAGGAATATCATTGCGCAACTTAATCGTTAAAGCCTGACAATGACTGCGCATAGCGCCAATACGAACGCAAATACCGTCTATAGCCACATATCCCTGCTGATTTCCCATAATTCTGTGTGTTTCGGCCTGCCCCTTCCACTCTTCACAACTTTGACCTCGGTCAATCTCACCGCCAATCCAAGGAATGAGACTTCCTGCTAACGGCACACCAAATTGAGATCGTGGAAATCCAGAACTTCGCAACGCTTCAGTAACTTTCTTATCTATTTCTAGAATAGAGCTGACCAGATCAATCTGATCTGCGGACGCAGCAGTCTTGATATACCCCATCTGGCTAATCAACTCACCCATGCTTCTCGCACCAGCACCGCTAGCAGCCTGATAAGTCATCACACTCACCCACTCCACCAAATTCTGCTGCAACAAACTCCCAATCGCCATAAGCATTAAACTTACGGTGCAGTTTCCACCTATAAAGTTCCTTACACCTTGATCCAAAGCCTTATCAATAATATTCTGATTAACAGGATCAAGAACAATAATACTATCATCTCTCATACGTAACACGGATGCAGAGTCAATCCAAGCACCATCCCAGCCACTTCCTCGCAAACTGGGAAATACTCGCTTTGTATAATCACTGCCTTGGCACGAAACAACAATATCCATTTCTTTCAAACAGCTAATCTCATAGGCATCCTGAAGATTCGAGGTAGGCTTGCCAACATCAGGACCCTCTTCCCCTAGCTGAGACGTCGTAAAAAAAACAGGATCAATATTAACAAAATCGTTTTCTTCTATCATCCTAGCCATTAGCACGGAACCCACCATACCACGCCAACCAACAAAGCCTATCCTCTTCATCGAACACCCCCATCTGATTAACCAAAACATAATTTAATACCAATCGTAATTAGATATGCAAATAGCCGCCAATAGATCCACCCGTAATCTTAAAAAATCAAGTGCTATCGGTGATCTCTAGCAACAACCCATATATGCAAAATACGATTGGTATATCAGATAAACTACGGACAACAAACTGACTACAATAAACACAAAGATCAGGCTTCTTATCTTTATTCCACTCAAACCTTCTAACCCAATGATGAATAGACTTGCTTGAATTGAGTAGAAGTACCTATACTCAAAGTAATCAAAGACATAAATATGTGACAAGAGACCAAACTTCAATGGACTTAGGTACCAGGCAATTAGGATAATAGAGCCATACTCCACATCTTTAAGTATAATGAGATAGCTTTAAGCGAAAATCATAGGACATGCGCCTCGATAATCATCGCTAAAGATAATATGGAAAATTAGATTATTATATCACCATAAAATAACAAAAATTAAATAAAAACAATAAGGACACCAGCCAATGAGACCCATTACTATCAGCATACTTTTTTTGATAACGCTATCTGCACTAGCCGATTACAAACCAAAAATATTTCAATGGACTGATGAAAGAGGCGTAAAACACTTCAGTGACAACCCAGAAAACAATATTTTAGATCCAAAAAAAGATCTTTCGGAAAACAGCCTTCCTCAACAAGAAAAAACACCACTTCTACCGCTGGCAGAAGACAACCGACTAGCTGAAGATAAACTGAGCTCACTACAAGGTAGCTGGATACAAGTAAATATCACGCCATCTATTAAAGAAGTAATCGGCCTCATGACGCCTACACACCCTGACGGCTCAGCCAAAGAAGAGACGACACCAACTAACAACATAATATCAACCCTTACCGTTACAGGCACTCATTTTTCCATAAAAAACAAACTAAATACGCTCATCACCCAGACTAACACAAGCACTAACACTAACACTGCTAACTTTAAGACAGCTCACACAGGGAACCTAGAAATCTACAAAGACAGCCCTCTTGATATCAAGGGATACTGGTCTTTTGAGGATGACTCCACCCCCTTTGCTACAACACTTAGAGAACAAATGATCCATTACAGTATGAAAACAAACTCAAAAAATACTATCCCTACACAAAGAGATTCACAAGATAGACAAGAACAAGTCAGAATCGACATTCAAAAAGACATACTAATGGCTTCCATCAAGCAACCTCCATCGTCCCCATTAAAAATACTTAGGATATTTTATAAGAAAAAAGATGCAACCAAACTCTAAACCCATACATATCTTTATAGCACTAATACATGATACGCATTAAGGTCAATACACCGACCCTATCGCATCAAAAACACAAAGTTGTATGTGTGCTATACTAGCCCCAATAATATTTCAAGCTCACAGAGCTTATCCTGTTTACTACCTACCAGCCTCTTTAATGGCCGCCGACACCTACAATAACTTTAATGCCATTATCAAAAAAAATCACTAGCTGAGCTTTTCCTTAATTCTAGCGGCCTTCCCACTACGATCACGCAAATAATACACTTTAGCTTTACGCACATCACCTCGACGTTTCACAGAGATAGAAGCTATCATAGGGCTGTAAGTCTGAAAAGTACGCTCAACACCAACGCCACTAGAGACTTTACGAACAGTAAACGCAGAATTTAGTCCACGAGTACGCTTACCAATAACTACACCCTCAAACGCCTGCAAGCGTTCACGGGTACCTTCTTTTACTTTCACTTGAATAACAACAGTATCACCAGGCCTAAAATCTGGCACCTCTTTCTTGCCTATTTGCTCATTCTCAAGCTGTTCGATAACCTTATGTTTGCTCATTGCTTTTACTTCCAGTCAATCAATTATGCTCCACCTCAGCACTACAGGCGCTACAACCTACACAAAGGCGATCATTAGAGCTTTCTTTTTACATCACTACAACAAATATACCACTACTCTTGATAATTCAGGAGCTCTTGCTGCTCCATCACCGCCCAACACTAACTAATTCACACGCACCAGAATCTTGCAGCCTGCAACCTCACTACCTCGCCACCTACCTATACCTTCAAGCACTTTTAATATAGTCACAAATAAATTCTGACAAGAGCATTTCTTCCTCTCCAGAGAACTCTCTTTCTGTTAACAGATCAGGACGCCTCAACCAAGTTCTACCCAAAGATTCTTTTAACCTCCATCTTTTTATACGCCGATGATTACCTGAAATCAACACATCCGGCACAACACGTCCTTCGAATACTTCCGGTCGGGTATAGTGAGGGCAGTCAAGAAGACCTTCCGCAAATGAATCTTCCTGAGCGGAACCTTTATTCCCCAAAGTACCAGGCACAAAGCGTGAAACGGCATCAATCAATAGCATTGCCGGCAATTCTCCGCCGGATAAGACATAATCTCCAACTGACCATTCTTCGTCAATTTCATATTGTATCAATCGCTCATCAATACCCTCATAACGACCAGCAACCAAAATCAACCGCTTAGATGCAGCAAGCTCTTTTACCCCAGCCTGATCAAGCAAACGCCCCTGAGGTGACAAATAAATAACTTTGGCTCCAACTCCTGCCCTGGTTTTAGCTGTATGAATGGCATCACGCAGAGGCTGAATTTTCATCACCATGCCCGGCCCACCGCCATAAGGCCGCTCATCTACTGTCCGGCGTCTATCACAAGCAAAGTCTCTGGGGTTCCATACATCCAATCCAACTACCCCATTTTTAATAGCACGTCCAGTAATACCGTGCTCGATCAATGCCTGGAACATATCCGGGAACAGGCTAATGACACCAAACCATAACTCAGCGTTTATATCCGTAACTAACGAATCCATAAGCGTTAAAAATCCGGATCCCAGTCAACCTGAATAAACCCCTTTTCAGGGTTCACTTCCAGCACAACACTCACCATAAGCCAAGGTATTAGCCGCTCGCGTCTATCGATACTTCCTTTCGATGGCCTAATAACGAGAACATCATTCGCTCCAGTGTGCATCATGTAGCTAACTTTTCCAAAAAACGACCTACTCCCTAGTTCATTGAGGGAAAAAACATCTAATCCTTCAAGCTGATGCCAGTAAATTTCATTATCAGCTACGTCGGGCATGTCATCAATACTCACCACGATTTCATTGTTGCAATAGCTCAGGGCGAGCTCACGGTCATCACAGCCGACAATATGGGCAATCACGCCTTTACCATGCCGACAACCCTGATCTATCTCAACCGTTTTAGTGAAACCATTACGATGAATAACCCAGCGTTTATAGTTAAGAATATTCTCCATCGGGCTGGTATGAGAATATATTTTTACCCAGCCTTTTATGCCGTAAACAGCAACAATCCTACCTAAAGGAATATGCTTCAACGTGCTTTTTTCTATTGCACTTTTCACTGAGAAAACAACTGGAGCTTTAATTTTAGGCCTTAACTTCTTTTAAAAGCTTAGAAACTCGATCAGACACGCTTGCACCTAGCCCTACCCAGTGTGTAACGCGATCCGTATCAATGCGTAGCCGCTCTTCCTGACCACGAGCATCAGGGTTAAAAAAACCCACTCTCTCAATAAATCGACCACCTCTAGCCTTCCGGCTGTCGGCAACGGTCAGACGATAAAATGGACGTTTTTTAGA
The DNA here is from genome assembly GCA_030674915.1 of Candidatus Endonucleibacter bathymodioli. Classification (GTDB taxonomy): domain Bacteria; phylum Pseudomonadota; class Gammaproteobacteria; order Pseudomonadales; family Endozoicomonadaceae; genus Endonucleibacter; species Endonucleibacter bathymodioli. Next base: position 31,796 of record JASXSV010000008.1, on the reverse strand, counting down.
CCCACCACGAGCCAGGCGAATGGTTACCATAAACTGGTTTTCCTATAGTTAATTCAGGCAATGTCTGAATAGCGTCACCTGCCAGATAACACCGACAACACCGACAACACTCCCCCAGAGTACAACCTCAGCCACAATTAGTTCACATTCTAAGAAATAAAAACGAAAATTTCAACAAAAGATAAGGATATTTTACTCATCCATAATGATATATACTTTATCTTCCTTAAAAAATTAGGGTTAAAAAATATAGCTAAGCCTGACCGCACCTACTGCCTGCACCGCCAACAACTTTAGGTATACTCGAAAGTATGACGAGACGACAAACGAGCTAAGCCTCATATTCCTATGAGCAACAGGTTTTTTGGGGCGAGGGGAGCAGTCAACAACCTCACACCCTCAAGAAGAAGAAGTATAACATCGCGGAAGTGTCATCAGCCTAATTAGACAACCGATTTCAGCAGACAATATCTAAAATGGGAACCTCTTTCCTCCCCCGCGAGATACCATACCACTCATAGTTTCTGGCATGGCACCCTTCATACCACCTACCCCTCGCATTAGCTTGGCCATACCACCCTTTTTGGTGACTTTCTTCATAACCTTACTCATTCGCTTATGCTGTTTGATCAGGCTATTAATATCTTGTATCTGAGTACCAGATCCTGCCGCAATACGCTTCTTACGAGAGCCATTTATAATGTCTGGGACTGTTCTTTCCTTGGGTGTCATGGAGCTAATAATAGCTTCCATGCGAATAAAGGTGTTATCATTCATTTCACTGCGCATTTGCGGATTTCCTGCCATCCCAGGAAGCTTATCCATGACTCCAGCTACCCCCCCAAGCTGCCTCATTTGCTGAAGCTGGTCCCTAAAGTCTTCCAAGTCAAAGCTTTTACCTTTTTTGAGCTTTTTCTCTAGTTTCTCTGCCTTTTTCTTATCCAGCTTTATTTCAGCCTCCTCAATAAGAGAAAGTACATCTCCCATACCGAGGATTCGTGAGGCAATACGGTCAGGATGAAAAGGCTCCAGAGCATCTATTTTTTCACCAACACCAATAAATTTAATGGATTTACCCGTAATATGACGGACGGATAAAGCTGCACCACCACGCGCATCCGCATCAACCTTGGTGAGAATAACACCAGTCAATGGCAATACGTCATTAAAAATCTTGGCAGTATTAGCAGCATCCTGGCCAGTCATTGAATCAACAACAAACAGCGTCTCAACAGGATTGATTACGCTATGGAGGTTTTTAATTTCCCCCATCATCTTTTCATCTATGTGCAGACGGCCTGCCGTATCAACGATCAGGACGTCTACGTGTTTAATTTTTGCTTCCTGAACCGCGGCTTTTACAATATATTCAGGCTTCTGATCAATACTGGATGGAAAAAAGTGCAGCCCTGCTTCACTAGCCAGAACCTCCAACTGTTTAATTGCAGCTGGCCGATAGACATCGGCACTAACAACCATTACGCTTTTTTTCTGCCGTTTTTTCAACCAATTACCAAGCTTTGCTACCGAAGTAGTTTTACCTGCACCCTGCAGGCCAGCCATCAAAATAACAGCAGGCGGTTGGACCGAGAGATTCAGCTCATCATTCGCCCCCCCCATGACTTCGATGAGCTCATTTTTAACGATCTTCACAAAAGATTGTCCAGGGCTAAGGCTGGACTGAACTTCTTTACCTACAGCCCTCTCCCTGAGTCTATCGATAAACTCGCGGACAACTGATAAGGCAACATCAGCCTCTAACAAAGCCATACGAACTTCACGCAAAGTGCCTTTGATATTATCTTCAGTCAGCTTTGCTTTGCCTGTTACGCTTTTTAGTGTTTGTGCCAGGCGTTCTGTTAAATTATCAAACATTCGAATATGCCTTATGGAAAGCCAGTACCTGAACTCATGTACCAGTATGCTCAATTTTAGTATATTCCATTATACAGGAATAGTTTCCTTCACGGCAGTCCCCACGACACTTAAAGCAACTAACAACACCAATGAATTGACAAAAGCAATGCGGCCTTATGGTCTCGGAAAGTTAAGTAGTTGAAACGCAATGAAAAAACCACATGTATATCCACGAATGATGGCATGCGCCCAGTCGACAAGGTAGTCTGATAGTCAGTTTCGCAATCGGAAATAATAAAAAGCTCATAAAAAAATATCTATTGCTGAACGGTAGACCTAGTATCTCATATTGCTGAGATTCAGTCCGACAAGCTCCTACTACCTCCTAGTTTGTGCATAGTATCAATTTAATATTTGGAATTAGGTGGGGTATTATGACACACTTCAAGAATACCCTTTAAATTAAAACTGAGAATACTACAAAGTCGATGAATGTCATGCTGGTCAGTGTTGCTGCTCTGAGCTGTTATTTACTAGGAGCTCTGGGGCAAATCATTCGAATTAGAGGAGGCAATACATCGAAAGCTAATGTTTTAGGTGTAACAACGTTAGGCGCTGTATTTCAATCCTCTATGCTATATATGACCATGTATAACCCCCACGGAATTAACCTGAGTGTTTTTACCATTGCTTCCCTAACCACGCTAACAGTAACTATCATAGCGATGCTCAGCAGTATAAAAAAACCATCGGAAGGTTTGCTTGTACTAATTTTGCCAATAACGATATTATCTGTTCTCATTACTCAATTCTCTCCTGTCGATCATATTATATGGCGCCCTCCTTCTGAAGTCGCGGCTCACATTTTGGTTTCCGCGCTAGCTTACGGCATTTTAATGGTCGCCGCTCTTCAATCATTATTACTTTCCTATCAAGAGTATCAGCTTCGTCACCACCGTCAGAAGCGCTTATTAAAGGCATTACCCTCCTTACAGACCATGGAACGGTTAATGTTTGAGTTTTTGGTTGTAGGTGTTATTTTGCTAACTTTTTCGCTGCTTAGCGGCTTCCTATTTCTGGAAAATATGTTCGCTCAACACCTGCTGCACAAGACAGCACTCTCGGTAGTGGCGTGGGGTGTATTTTCTGTATTACTAGTAGGTCACTGGACGCGTGGCTGGCGAGGCATGATCGCAATGCGATGGATTGTTACTGGTTTCTTATTGCTAGCATTATCTTATTTTGGTTGGCGGCTGGCCATTAATTTGCTAATCATTAAAACCTAAGAGTGAAGTTACCTTGAGCCAAACACCAAATAGCGCTCTCATGGGCGCTTTATTAATTTTACTGGTTTTTTCTGCTTTTTTTTCCAGCTCTGAGACTGGCATGATGGCAATTAATCGCTATCGACTGCGACATCTTGCTCGTAAAGGACATCGGGCCGCCAAACGAACAGCATTACTGCTTGACCGATCAGACCTCCTCATTAGCGTTATTTTAATTGGGAATAACTTTGTTAATATTCTCGCCTCAGCACTAGCTACCATCATTTCCGCCAGACTTTGGGGGGACAGTGGTATTGCTTTTGCAACAATAGGATTAACCGTAGTAGTACTGATTTTTGGAGAAATAGCTCCAAAAACTTTTGCTGCCAAATATCCGGAGCGCGTTGCCTTCCCTGCCTCTATGATTTTAGTTCCCTTGCTAAAAATATTTTATCCTTTAGTCATACTATTAAACAAAGTTTGCGCATTAATCATGCTCCCCTTTGGAATTAAGCCGGGAGACAACAACTGCGACCAACTAAATACCGAGGAGCTAAGAACCCTTGTCTATGAATCAGACCTCAGACTACCCAAAAAAAGTAGAGGAATGCTGCTTAGAATACTGGATCTTGCAAAAATAAATGTCGACGATATTCTCATCCCCAGAAATGAAGTGACTGGTATCAATCTTGATGACGACATTAAAGAAATTCTTAATCAGTTGAGAGATTGCCAGCATACCAGATTACCCGTCTATAAAGGAGATATCAATAATACTGTAGGCATGCTCCATATGCGGAAAATTGCGCGTCTGCTAAGCCTGGAAGAAGTAAATAAAGCAACATTATTACAAGAAACAGTTGAACCATATTATATCCCTGAAACCACCCCCCTTCATACACAGTTATTCAACTTCCAGAAAGCCAAAGAGAGAACGGCATTAGTGGTTGATGAATACGGTGATATTCTCGGACTTGTCACACTGGAAGACATCTTAGAAGAAATTGTCGGCGACTTTACAACAGATATCTCAGATTCCAGTCATGACGTCATTCCTCAGGATGATGGCAGCTATATTATTGATGGCTCTGCATCCATCAGGGATATTAATAGAATACTAGACTGGAGCCTACCCACAGAAGAAGCAAAAACCATTAGCGGATTGATACTGGAAGAGATGGAGTTTATACCTAATTCCAGCGTCTGCATTAAGCTTGGTAACTACCGATTTGAGATTTTACAGGTGAAGGATAACCGAGTAAGAACAGTGAAGATAGTTCTCGCAGCTTAACAAAAACATACAAATAAGTACTTAAAAATCATGGATCGAAACCAACAATCTGCCTCTTATAACCATACCCCTAATGAGATGAGAGACTGTTGACTGCTATCCAAATTAACTACTACTTGCAGGATCATGGGATCCTCTGGTTTGCCGCCTACTCACATTTTCAACAAAAACAGGCATAGCCCATAATCACTATAAAAGATTACAAAGAGGGATATTATGGGAATTACAGGACCCATCCTTCCAATAATAGAGTTCAAGAATTTCAGGTGCACAACTAACACAACCACTACTGCACCCAGAAAACTCCTTTTTTATTTTACCTTTCCGAATCCAGTGAGAAAGCACGCCTCGCATGGCATCTGGTGACATTTTAAAATAGCTACTAATATCCGCCAAAGAGCAGCTACCCCGCTCAGAGATATAATCACGAACACCTACAAGCATGAACAATTTTTATCACCCCCCACTCCTACCAGTGAAAACCCTGAACCACATTCCAGAAAAGGTAACGCCTCCGGAGCCTATGAATTTCATTAACACAAACACCATAATCAATAACGTTGCAATCAGCGCAAGCCAGGATAGACTCACCAAAGGCTGAATACTGAACAACGATAACTGATAATAAATAGTGGCCACAGCGTAGCCAAGCAAGAAAGTCCAGCACGCTACAAATAACGTCCAACGTAAATTAGTCTCCCGGTAAATAGCTCCCAAAGCAGCAATACAAGGCGTATAAAGAAGAATAAACAGCAGATAAGCAATAACGGCCGCATTACTAGGAAAAACATTACGCATCACAGTGAATGTATCCATAGCCACGCCTTGTTTTTCCGCCATACCATCAAGGTCACTCAGATCTCCGACACCTATACCTATTGGGTCAGCCATTGCATTAACTAACGTCTCAAGGTTCTTTGGAATTGTTGCAAACGCATCCTGAATGCCTCTCCAAAAATTAAAATCATAAACATCACCTCCATATCCATTTTCTGCAACTGCCATAACTTGATACATAGAGTCCAAAGTACCAACAACAGTTTCTTTAGCCAAAATACCAGTAAAAATACCTACTACTGCAGGCCAATTATCAGTTGTTATACCTATAGGGGAAAATACTGGTGTTACCATTTTGCCGATTTTGCTCAATATTGACTTTTCAGTATTTTCATACCCAAACGAGCCATCTACTCCAATAGAACTCAGTATCTTAAGGATAACAACCACCAGCACAATAGCTTTACCTGCATGGATCACAAAGACTTTCAATCGATCCCAAGTGCGCTGCAATATCTGCTTCGTAGAAGGCATATGATAATTAGGCAGCTCCATAATAAAAGTGGAGTTTACCCCATTTAGAAGGCTACTCTTAACCACCATCCCGGTAAATACAGCAGCAGCAATACCCACCAAATAAAGGATAAACACCACATTTTGACCACTAGCAGGAAAAAATGTCGTAGCAAATAGGACATAAACCGGCAAGCGAGCACCACAAGACATAAAAGGCGCCATCGAAATAGTCAGTAGCCTATCTTTTTCATTATCCAGCGTACGCGTAGCCATTATGGCCGGAACATTACAGCCAAATCCAACTATCATCGGTACAAATGCTTTACCCGGCAACCCCAGCAATCGCATGAAGCGATCCATAACAAATGCAGCCCTAGCCATGTATCCTGAAGCCTCAATCAACGATAAAAACAGGAACAAGCAAGCTATCACCGGAATAAAAGTGGATACTGTTTGAATACCGCCACCCACACCATCGGCCAGCACCTTCACCATCCAGACTGGCATGCCCATATTACTGAACAAATAACCGGCACCATCAACCAAAACTGTCTTAGTCAAACCATCAAAAAAATCAATAAAAGCACCTCCAAAGTTTATAGAAAACATAAACATAAGGTACATCATAAAAAAAAACACCGGCAACCCTAGCACCTTGTTCAGCACTACCCGATCAATACGCTCGCTCAACTTGTGACTAGCTTCCCCCTTACACCTAATTACCTGCGTCATTAAATCAGCAATAGCTGTATAACGGCCACTAGCAATCAGAATGTCTATATCGCTTTGAAACCTTTGCTCCAAAGCAATTCGCAAATGTCTCCCTTCTGCCCAAGCTGGCTTTGAAAAAAGATGTTGATCCTTCGCCTCTCCCTCCAGCAATTTCAAACTATACCAACGAACAGCAACTCCTGTTACACCCTCTTTCTCTACCCAATACTTCAATTCTTTCAGACACTGCTCAATACCTTCATCCAGAGGTATATGCCGTGCTGGAGTCACACCTCTACGCAAAAAAACATCCAACTGCTGTTTAAGCTCCTTGACGCCTTTATTTTTACTGGCGATCACCGTCATTACTGGACAAGCAAATTGTTCTGACAGCCTCCGAATATCGATAACTAGACCATTGGTCTCAGCCACATCCATCATATTCAAAACAACAACAACCGGAACGCCCATATCAAGTAGCTGGGTAGTAAGATAAAGGTTACGCTCGAAATTAGAGGCGTCAAGAATATTAATCACTAAGTCTGCCTGACCCGACAAAATATAATCTCGCGCAATACGTTCATCCGCTGGGACTTCACTATCCGACACATCAAGACAATAGGTACCAGGGAGATCAATTACTTCAATAACAGCATTATTATATTCATACATACTACTGCATTTTTCTACCGTTACTCCCGGCCAATTTCCCACTATCTGACGAACACCAGTCAACGCATTAAACAGCGATGTTTTACCACAGTTAGGATTTCCCACAAGAGCAATAACATGATCACTCATTACGAATAACCTCTACAGTGGATGCATCATCACGACGAACACTTAACTGAAATCCACGCACTTCAATTTGAATAGGATCACCCATAGGCGCAACTCTGCAAACCCTGAACTGAGCGCCAGGAGTTAGCCCAACAGCCAAAAGCTTTCGCCTATACGCTAGAGCTGTATTGCATAATGACACTATAGTGCCACAATCACCTGTTTTTAGCTGACCTAATGTTGACGCCATGCTCACCCTCATTTCCTCTCTAACTCACCAATCAAGTGCCACTATCACAAAACCCATAACCCATAACCCAGAACCCAGAACCCAGAACCTAGAAAAATAACTCAGTGGTAACGGTAACATCCCAACAAATAAAAACTCTTTCGAAACCAAAATAAAGTCTCTTATCCACCATTACCTGTGAAGAGTGAGTGAGCGCCAAAAGGCAAAGCCCCTCAATAAACCAACGCTTAGCAGGTGAATGAGAGCAACTAACAACCGTAATACAACCACATCAAATGGGCATGCAACCATCACTTACTTATGATTTATACCTCTTACAGAGGCATTGACATAACGTTGATAATACATGCAAATGAGAATGATTACAATTTATTAATATCTTCCGTCTCAGAAACAAAACAATGCCCACCGTTTCCGTTGAAGGCATGGACAAACAGCAACCGAGCAAACGAGCAAACGAGCAAAACCCCATGATCGACTAGTAACAGCTAATTGGGGTAAGTGAGATGATTAACTGTGAGATTTAGTGGCGTTGCTTACATCTTTTTGACAGGATATAGACATGAATGTGCACATAAGAATCAGTTTAACGCCGCTGGTTGGTAAAGAAATTTGGCAGCATGCGGAATGGAAAACTGGACGATCGTAGCGCTTGCGCTGGAGCTCAGGGTATCACGTCCAACTATTTACAAGCTGATAGACCGGACACGAAAGCAAGAGTTTGCGCACCGAAAGTCCCCCAAAAGGCACTTCCTGTCCTCAAAATTTGGCATGAAACGCCTAGCAAAAGTAGAAGCCTCAATTGAACACAAGCATAGGCACCAGTGTTTTTTAGATAGGTTCTGCCTCGATTCCCACAATACTAATGACCTGCCACAGCGATTTTTCCCAAAGGAAATGAAGATTTGCGACGTGTCAAAAAATAAAATTGATGGGGCTCAATTTTTAATCAACATACGGCCACGAAAAGCTTTAAACAACTTTAGTCCGATTGAGTTCTTATCGGGTAAGTGTGTTAGTTATTCTCGTTAAATCCACGTTGCCATGAGTGGTATAGCTAGCAAGGTATATCTTACAGCCCAATGACTGAGCGATACTTGCGTGACCGGCAAACTCGCCACCTTTATCAAACTGGTGATCCTAACTACTTAATAAACATCGGTAATACTGTTTAGTAAATGCTAGATTTTAGTATTATCATATGGTTATATTCTATTATTTAAGTGGAAACGTACTATTTTTGGCATCTGTTTTTGATTTTTCGGCCAGCGAGATATTCTGTTCTTGATGATCAAAGAGACTTAAATTCTCTTGTTTGTTACTCTTTCATACTTTGAGCCGAATCAGAAAGCTGTTGGCTGAGGTTATCTCTACTTATTACTTCTGGCCACTCAATAGCACCTAACTTCAACAATTCTTTATTACCTGCGGGAGTGTTTTTTCCTGATCGTATAAAAATTGTCAGGGCATTTTCTCTGTTCAATTCCTCTATTGCTCCAGCCCATGTGCCACCTTTGTTATGTTCAGCACTAACAACTAATCCATAATCAGCCATGGCATAAATTAATTTATTTCGGCCCATGGCTGCTCCAACCGTAAAGCGGGCGTTAGGGTGATAGGGTGATATTAAAAGTAGCTTGCCATCGGATATTGCTTTTCGTGCATTACGTTCAAGGCTTTTCTTAAGGAGACTCTCCGCAAGAACACCTATTGTAATGCCATTGGAATTGAGAGCTGCAGTCATAGAAATCTGATCGACTCCACGAGCCCCTCCAGAAATAACTGGTATATTGTTGTAGACACATGTTTTAGCTGTTTCACGGGTAAAAGCCTCACCATCACTATCTACATTTCGTGAGCCAATAATTGCAACACCTCCACCTCTCAATAACGATCGGTCACCCACTCCGAAAAGGAGCGGAGGTGCTTTGTCTTTCAAATGTTTCTTATAGCGTGTGGGATAATTACTGTCACTCCGGCTTATAATCCAAATACCATTTCTCTGCCACTCCTCCACAACGAACCCAAGCTGCACACCTCTTCCAAGTAAAGATTTTAAACGTTCTTCATCAATTCCAGAGCTTGCTGCTGCCAAATTTAACTTTTCACACTGAAGCAAACCTTCTGGTCGCATTTTCTGGTTAATTAGCCAACGGACTAAAGCGCTATATTCTGTTTGAGTAAGTGGCTGAGCTGTGCGATCTTGCCCTAATACACCACAGAGTAAAATTATCGCTTTCGTATCATTAGTTAAAAAATCACTCATTCCTTAATCCATCCGTGGCGAATTAAGAGCTAGCGCCAAAGGATATACTGCAGTGCAACCTCTTTCGCGCAACAGAGCCGATGCAACAGTAAAAGTCCACCGTGAATCAACCATGACATCAATTAACAAACATGGGCTACGTTCTTTATGATCAAGATTAATTTTGAATACACCATCTAAATTATGTGCTTGCTGGAAGCTATTTGCCATGTTTTTCTGCTGATCATTTTGTTTTACTTTTTCTACGCAAGGAATGAATGGCAGGCTAAGAGCTATCGCCAATCGCTTTGCAAATTCAGGAATTAACTCAGGATGTCTAAGTGATGGGATACAAGTTACCCACTCGGGTGCTGGAGTGGGACTCCATTCTGTAATCATTTCAGTGCATGCGGTTACAAGTTCATCTGCAAAATAGTTATCTTGATATTTACCTGAAGCAACGAGTTGTCCCCATCCCGCATCACGCCACAAACTTAGGGCGCGACCTTCGGATGCTTGTATTTCTATAGGGATTTTCCTTTTCCCAAATTGATGGCATGTAAACATATCCTTTTCAGGCCATTGTTTACGAGGTTCGATTGGTTGATAGCTCCTTCGAAGAAAAAGTGCAGCTCTATTTGCTAATTGGTCGTCGTATTGCTCAGGCAGAAGAAGAGCAGGATTACAGTTTTTACATTTACCGCAGTTTTGTGAATTTGGATCATCCAGTGCGTTTTGGAGAAATGCCATCAAACACCCCTGATATTCCATATATTCTTGCATCTGCCTCTGTTCTTGTCTCCGAATCTGGGTGATCTCATTCACATACTCTTGATCGATTTTGTAGTTAGCTGCTGAGGCTGTCACATGCCATTTGGAACCAATTTTTGTAATTGGAGAGGGGGATTCTACGGTCAGGTATTTGATTGTCTTGTCAATTTGTGACTTTCTAATATTTATAGTACGCTGCATTAATGGTATAGATAAACCATCATCCGCATTATCAAGTACTTCAAGAATAGCAGTGATATGCTGTTGAGGGGGAAAGGCACTACGGATGAAGAAGTCTGCAATCTGATCATCCTCTTCACCACAAAGAAGAATTCCGTATGCTTCTTCAACAGCACGACCAGCACGACCAACCTGCTGATAGTAATGAACCACAGAAGCAGGCCTTTGAAAATGAATTACAAACCCTAAGTCAGGCTTATCAAAGCCCATTCCCAAAGCAACAGTAGCAACTAGAACTTTTATTTTATTATTAAGTAGCTGTTGCTCTAGCTCCTCTTTAACTGAAGTACCATCTTCACGATTTGGAATGCCAGCGTGATAGGATTTTGCATTAATTTCGTTAATCTGCAGCCATTCTGTGAGTCTCTCCGCATCACGCTGAGTCAGGGTATAGATTATGCCACTACCTAGAAGGCTCGGAATAGTTTGTGCCAGCCAAGCCATTCTTGCTGCTGGGCTATGCATCTTTATATTTTGAAGCTTAAGGCTATCTCTAATCAAAGATCCTCTGATCAATTCAATATCATTACCCAGTTGCAATATAATATCAGATACAACCCTGTTATTAGCTGTTGCCGTTGTTGCCAAAACGGGAACATTGGGAGGAATAGCCTTAAGAACACGAACAATACGTCTGTAATCTGGCCTAAAATCATGCCCCCAATCTGAAATACAGTGAGCCTCATCAATCACAAAAAGCCCAATTCTTTTTGCAATAATAGAAAGAACATCTTGCCGAAAAGAATAATTTGCAAGGCGTTCAGGGGAAATAAGTAATATATCTACGCTATCAGCATTCAACTCATTCTGAATTTGACTCCATTCATCTGTATTTGTACTGTTTATCGTCCTGGCAGTAATACCAATTCTACTAGCCGCTTCAAGCTGATTTCGCATTAACGATAATAGTGGAGAAATTAATAATGTTGGCCCTGAGCCAGACTCTCGAATGAGCTTTGTCGCTAAAAAATAAACCATACTTTTCCCCCAACCAGTACGCTGGACGACAAGCATTCTTTTATGATCTAAAAGACACTCAATACTTTCCCATTGACCATCTTTAAAGTTGGCATCTCGGTTGTTAAGTGCAGTTTGTAAGTAATTTACAGCAGTTGTTCTCATGTGTAAATTTTACCAGTTTTCTTTCTTATGATTCTACTGACTTTAAGGTAGGCATAACGCCTAAATCAGACGTTTTAAACGGTGATTTACCCCAGAAAAAATAGACACATATAACTTTACTCTGATCGTTTCTCGTACTCAATTGGTTGGCAGTAGCCAATGCCTGAATGCACCACTTTTTATTATAAAAGTGATTAATGTAACTATTCAAAGCATACCTTAATTCCGGCATCGAGTTAAACTTTCATGTATTCGATATTAATCACAACGGTGTTGATCCCTGGATGTTTCTTCCAAACCCTTACTTTTCTTGACCGTTGCAATATGCCAGGCAACATCTATATATTTCAACGCGTCCCATTTTTCTGCACCACGATAACCGGCATCACTAAAGATGAACGCATCACCATGCAGTAGATTTTTAGTTTGATTGAGAGCGTCTTCGTTGGCAGCACTGGTAGTAAGGCTATGCGCCAGCCCAGTTCAAACATCAACACCGATATGAGCCTTCATGCCGAAGTACCACTATTTACCCTTCTTGCTTTGATGCATATGGGGATCCACCGTCTTTGTTCTTTGTGGAATTAGGCGCTTCGATAGTGGTGGTATCCATCCGCACGCCTTCTTTGACCAGCACCCCAGCATCACTCAGCCAGATATTAACTTCGTTAAATATTTTGCGTGCCAAATCATGCCACTCTAACAAATGACGGAAGTTCATGGTCTTAGTGTAATAATGGATTATCTCATTAAGAGGACTTAGTCGCATGTACCCTTGCTACCAAGGTAGGAAATATACAGTATCCACAACAAACAGAAAAATAGCAATTAGTCGCTTTATTATCGAACTCTAGAAGCAACTGACCGCGTATATTAAATAGTGAAACTGCACAAACTTGCTTACAGATACCGGTAAAAGCTGTCGCAATACACCCATGATATTAGGCGTAGGCTGACTTCTGATTGTCAAACTTCCCATATAACAAAGAGCGAGCCACACCCTCACCAATTACCGTTAATTGGAGTTCTTGTCTACCCGAGACCTTTCCTGCGGTTATAAGCACCAACCCTCCATCAAAAGATTTCTCTTTGGTACACCCGAAGCGACGCTGAAACTCTGCCAACTCATGGATTGCATTGCCAGTTCTTTCACAAAGCTCTTGGGGTGACTTCCGCGGCCGCCAATATATTTCAAGCAAAAACAACACATCTTGAGTCGTCATATGCGAAAAACATTTAGTAAGAACTCGAAAAGCTTCAACAAGATGAATCGTAGTACCCTTTCGCATTTAGCCTCCAGACAATAATACAATTATGATGCACCATATACCACAAAGCGATGAGGCATATCCTTTTTCTGGATGCCACCAACTCACCTAACAAACTGTTAATCAATAACATTGAGACAGGTCACCATTTCCATTTTTGTGCCCAGCAACAGCCCTTAACCAATGACCTCCAACCCAGTCATATAAGGTTGCAATACTTCCGGAATATGAATGCGCCCTTCAACATCCTGATAATTTTCTATAACAGCAACCATTGCACGACCAACAGCCAAACCAGAGCCGTTCAAAGTGTGAACCAACTCTGGCTTACCTGTTTCTGGGTTCCGAAACCGAGCCTTCATACGGCGCGCCTGAAAATCAAGACAATTGCTCACCGAAGAAATTTCCCTATATTTTTGCTGACCCGGCAACCACACTTCAAGATCATAAGTTTTAGCTGCTCCAAAGCCTAGATCTCCACCACAAAGAGCTACCAAACGATACGGCAACTTTAGCTTCTGCAAAATCGCTTCAGCATGACCGGTCATTATTTCAAGTATTTCATAGGATTTTTCAGGGTGAACAATCTGCACCATTTCCACTTTTTCAAACTGGTGTTGTCGAATCATACCCCTCGTGTCGCGACCATAGCTACCTGCTTCACTCCTGAAACAGAGACTGTGTGCTGTTAGTCGTACCGGCAATGTCGTATAATCAAGGATTTTCTCCCGCACAATATTGGTTAGTGTAACTTCTGCTGTTGGAATCAGATAAAAAGATTTATCAGTACCGACACAACTAGTCTTGAAAAGTTCTTCACCAAACTTTGGCAGCTGACCTGTGCCTTGAAGGACATGGTCATGCACAAGACATGGTGTATTCACTTCTTCATAACCATGCTCGTTAACATGCACATCTAACATGAATTGCGCCAATGCTCGGTGCAAACGAGCTATTGGCCCTCTCAGTATTACAAACCTTGCACCAGACAACTTTGCTGCTGTTGCAAAGTCAAGTCCATATTTCTCACCCAAGGTTACATGATCTTTAGCTTCAAAGTCTAGAGCCCTTGGTTCTCCCCATTTGCGCACTTCAAGGTTGTCATTTTCATCAATTCCTTCAGGAACAGATTCATGGGGTAAGTTAGGAATACCCTCCAAAAAATAATTCAGCTTATTATGAAGGTCATTAAGAGCCACTTCATAGCCTTTCAACTCTTCATTAATACGGTCCATCCTGGCTTTCAATTCAGAAACATCACCGCCCTGAGCTTTAAGTTTACCGAAATCTTTCGATCCTGATTTGCGTTCAGCTTGCAACTGTTCTGTGCGGATCTGAAGCATCTTACGACGTTCTTCCAGTCCGTTGAGCTCAGCAACATCCAGCTCATAATGTTTTTTAAGCAAGCGTTCAGCAATCTCTTTCGGGTTATTGCGAACGTATTTGGAATCAAGCATGGAAGTTCAGACACCTTTCTTTACGGGCTTTACGGGCTTTACGGGCCTACTGGCCTACTGGCTTTACGGGAACAGTTACATGAAAGATACGGCAAACTTGACGATACAGGAACATTGGCTGGCTACCCTCACCACCTCCAATCTTTTAGGTGAACAAACCTAAGAAGCTTCCTCTTACTCCCGCCTTTGTATACCCGTTGGCCTTGAATCTGTGAGGTTTTAACTACTATTACTACCCCCAACAACCTACTGTCAACAGCCTCATGCGGCTTCTATCGGTTGTCTCCTATCACTCACCCCAATGGCACGGAGTATATAGGATAGGGGTCAATCAATATCATACCTTAGCAAGAACGCTTCAGTAAAACGCAACCCCCAACCAAAGAAATACCACATCCAATAAAAGTAAAAATATATCATTACCTACAACTATCGTGCAAATCATGATTACTCATAATGCTTTCGGAATACATCTATAGCCATATTGGCCATGACCCCATCCCTCCCTAAGACAGACCTAGTCTTTCAAATCTACACAGTCAGAGCCATGCCACTAAGAATGAAGTGGACTCCAATCTCAACAGTCTTACTCTACCGATAACGTTTGCCTTTGCGCAGAATAAAATAATGTCATGGTTTTTTGATAAGGAGACTGATTACTGGTAGTTAATTGGCTAATTAAAAACTCTAACTCCATGATCTCTACAATGTGCTACTGCGCAAAGCCTAAGCTCAATTGCATTTTACCCGTCGACTCACAGAGTCAGTTCTTTTATAAAATAACACCTAAGCATAACTAAACAAAGCCTATTATATTCTGGTGGAATATTTATATGGAAAAACCTTTACAATACAGTCCAAACTTTTCGTGTCCACCACTGACCTATACTATCTATCATTTAATGTGGGAATAGGCGCCACGAAAGAATCACCATGAGACTAATACTCGTAGGCTCATGGATTTGCAGCCTACTCATACCTTAAATTAAATATGGTACCCCATAGTAGTTAATAGTTAGTGGGCGCTATTCACTCTCCCATTTAATACATCAACATCTGATAAGTTTTCTTTTAATCTATCCGCACACTCAACTGCCATTTTACAATTTTCAAGTAAAAGTTTTGCATCTATCGTAGTCACCATTGCTCCAACACCGTCAGCTGTATCTTTGCCTCTTATACTGCCAAGGACATCCTTTCTGATAACTAAGATATCAGATATGTTTTGACAGGCTTCACCTAGATTGACTATTTTCTCCTTTAACTGATCTTGCTGGAGTAATAATAACTCCAGTTCACATGCTGAATCTCCATCCAATCCCTGCAGGATATTTGCAGCATTCTTTGCACACGTTACTGCCTGCTCAAGCCTACTATTATTTTCTTTAAAAACCAATATTATCGGTAGCAGTTTAGTATACGCAGCTTTCAATTGTTCCGCGGAGACACACTTCGGAAGCCTGTCAGACTTTGCTGCCACTTTAAATTTACTGAGATATGCTGCAGTAGTTTTAGACTGATTATATAAGTATTTAAAATCCTGACAGCCATACTTAACAGACTCTACAAGGCATTCAAACTTCAATATATTTATCCTTGCCAGATAGAGATCATCAGCCCCACATAACTTTACTCTCTCATCAGCTTCTAAGTCACAAAAGCCTTTAAATGCACCACCAAAATCTTCATTTACTATCTCATTATATAAAAATATAAGTCTCTTGTTTTCTTCACTACCACCGTCATTCTCTTCTACTGATTTTAAAGGCAGCAAACAATCTCCTCGGTATTTTATAAATAACTCAGCACCTAAATGCTCTTCATCATCTTTGGCAGCACTACATACATTACCTTTCAGCATACGCGAGACAGCATTTTGCTTAGCTTTATGTTTACGTTTACGTTTAATCTCACTTTTCTCACTCTCCTCTTTCTCTATAAGACTATTAGCTAAAGAATTTATATGATCTTCTTTATCCTTGGCATCTTTTTCCCTTGCTCTTAGGTATGGCTCTATCATCCATGATTCCCATACATCATACAACTCTGTTCCCATCCTACCTTTATCCACAGCATACCTCAAATGTTCGTACGCCTCCATATAAGCAGCCTCTCTATTAACTGAGGCAACTTCATTCTCCACACTAATAAAATAGTTTAATAAGGCTTTCGACAGTAAATCCTCATTTGCATCGACTACAATTACTTTGCAAAAAATCTCAATCACTAATAAAAAGAACTCACGATTATCCACATGATCAATAATAGATCCTAGTAATTCAATCATTCCCTCACTGACATTTTTTTTGACATCTACTTTACTTCCATCTACTTTATTCATATCAACCCCCAAATCTTTGACAAAAATACCCATATTAACCAACAAACTTTTTATCAGTTTAGCCTGCATATCTGTATTAATATTTTCGTAATTCATAGGATTTAATAATTTCAAACAGTAGAACTTAAATAAAACAGTGTCAAGCATCAAGTCTTTACTATAAATATCAATATTCTCTACAGACTTATTAAAAACTCTTGAAGCTAACTCCAAGGATTTCTCCATTATAGAATGATCATGCTTCTCACGCACAACAAATGATGTTATTGGTGCCATCAATGACCCCAATAAATTATACAGCAAACAAAACACATACCCTAAATCTTTATCCTTAATATTCTCAAGCATGTCCCTTGTACTGAACTGACAAACAATATCCTTAAACATTACTCTTATTTTATGGTCAATCGCTTCATGAAGATCACCAAAACTCTGATTATCTCTCAATAGAATGTTCATATCTCCAAGATATGCAAAGGACTCTTCACCATAGTATATTATTGACTGAATAAACACATACAAGAGCTTTTTATCTTCAGGAATACGACTATCCACTTGTATCATTTTAGCTACGCGCTCTCCTCCTAAAAACAACTTATATAAGTCCCGATGTTTGAGTCTTTTAACAACTCTTGTTTTACCCACACTTTTTTTACTCGTACTCTTTTTATATTTATTGATATTTCTTTCCAAATCAATACCTGGCGGATCTAACCTCACCCTACCTATTGTATCATCACACTTATGTCGTTTAAATACATTGCAATCAAAAAAACCATTTCTTTCAATTAGTTCATATTCTAGTTCATCACTATTTTTAAGTACAATACCTTCATTTCTTCTACAATAAAAATAATTAATTTTATTTTCAAAGCATTCCGCAGGTGGTATGTTTTCATTGCATATTCCACCTTTCAAAACACATAAAAAATTATACATGTTACTTTCTTTACCTAAGCACAAACGTAAAGCATAAATATCTTCCTCGGTACTCAGTTTATCACAATGAATAATTTGATAAATAGAAGCCCAACCTGCTGCTTTTGTTATCTTTGAAATCATTGATATATCATCAGTTTTACCTATCAACCATGCATATGAAAAAGCGGCTTCTCTGAAATTTATAAATGCTTTTTCCTTATCACAACTATATAAATAAAAAAAAGCTAAATTCGTTTTGTAAGAAATACTATCCATTACACTTGCAGACTGATCAAGCCCCCATGCAGAAGAATCGTCCCCTGACTCATTATATCTAGGGTATGCTTCACTTAATACTTTACACGTATCAAAATAATTTTTTTGAGAACTCCATCTCCCAATAAGAAGAGGCAAAGACATATTATATGATTTAGCTAAGCAATTATGTCCCTTTTGCGGCCATACAAAATGCAACGGCACTATTTCATCTGAAAAATACTTATTAAGTATTGCTGAAAGAGAAATACTTAAACTAAATGCTTCAGGACTACCTGTCATTTCAGCCAACCAGTACAGGCAAGCTACTCCCTGTATGTTACCACTAATAGCTGCTTTGATAAAGCACTTGATGATATCTACTATATCATTAGCACCAATGCCTTTATTGCCTAATTTGGTCATTTTATACACACCAATGATGAGTGGTGCCAAAGGACAATCAAAGTCATCTGCATAATTTAATTGTCGTAATACATCACCACATTTATTCAAGTCAATAATAATCCTTTGCGTTTGTTTACACTGAGTGCTGACAGTACCAAAAACAATTTTCATTGCCTTATTAACTTTATTTGTATTACTAGCATCTTCTGTCTTTTGTTTACATCCAGTCTTTTGTCCTGACGGAGCTTTACTCTCAGAAACATCATCACTACTCCACTTATCAAGCGAGAGACCAGTCATAGCTCTTACTAACATTCCTACTTCTGTTTTTGCATATGTATCTATATCTATACTTAACCATATCTTCCTTAAAATATTTGATAAATTTATATGTGATTGCCCATTACCATCTTTATTAATTTTCAATACTGGATGACAACCACCTACTCTTCTCTCAATACTAATTTCTTGTTTCTCTTTGGTATTATTAACTACTTCATTATTTTTACCAAGACACATATCCACACAATTGTTCACTAACTTAATATATTCATCACAGTTATTTTCTTCAGTGCTTTTTTCATCAAAAGGACATGGATTCGTCACGGCATCCATAGTAGGTAGGTCAGAAATAACCTTTCCAGATAACTCTTCTTTATAATCTCCAAGCTTAGGAGCATCTTTATCCAATAGCACCTCCTCTGCTATTAATAGAGGTGACATCTTTTTTTCTTTAGCCTTTTTTATCACACATAAATAATAACTAATATTTCCCGAGCAAGCTATAAAGATCACGTTTTTAAACATGGTACTTCCTGCCACCAATAAATCTGCACTACCAAGAATTTTCATCATAACTGGCCATTTATTCTTAGCATTCTCCGGACTCAATACACTTGCACTCACTTTTTCTTTACCATGTTCAGGAGAAAAAACAATAACCGGAATTCCTATTGCTAATACAAAAGCGTAAATAGGACTTTCAAATGAAAAAAACTGTTCAATCTCTCTTGGTAAATCGGACAATTCCAGTTCATTAATGTCGATACCACAATGATCTACATTACATAAAGGACTCGCTAAACCACTTTCAAAATATTTCTTATTTAAAAGAGTACGTTTTGTCCTATCAACCCAATCATTTACCAATGCCTCCACTAATTCTTTAGTCACCGAGTCAGCTTCAGCATCTATACCTTTAATTTTAGCTTTCTTGAAGGTGTTTAAAAAGCGCTCTTTAAGAATACAATTATCGTTAATAATCTTAGCCAAAGAGTAAGGAAAACCAGCAAAACCTGAAGTATTATCACATATAAAAAAATCCTCCCCCAATACTTCTTCCCAGTCAGCATGTGTTAATAAATGTTGTGACCCTCTACTTTCTCCTAGCGAATAATCAAATTCAAAAGCCTTTTTGTGTATCATTTGAACTACATCTGTTTTTTTATTTATTTCTTTTAACAAATCATCATAAGAGCAACTGACTTCATCTATTGCATCCACAATTTTTATATCATCGATTACTGTTCTTTTAAATTTATTATAGAAAGTAAATCGTTTTTTGATTTTGTGCAAATTTTGACACACGTACAGCACTTCTTTCAGAGGGTCTACTAACGTTACCCCCACATCACCTTCATCTTTCTTGAAATATTCTATTCCCATCTTTATTGAGGAGCAATCCATCTTTGCATAGCTCAATGGAGTTAGCACAGGAATTGAAGCTTTTTCTTTACCTTCAATATTACATCCAGATTGAAAATAATATTCACATGCAGCAGACATCAAATCATCCTCACTAAAGTCTTTAACAACAATATCCACTGAAGCAAAAGGCTCGTGGGAATCAGTGCCAAATATAGTGATTTTCCCACATTTTGGTGTTTGATCCGATATCGCACTATGATCCATTATACGGCGATAAGCAGTAACAGCCATGTCTCTCAGTCTCTCGTCCGTCATACAATATATAGCATTTTGTATTTCTTTATTTAAATACAGTATAAGATTTTCAGCTCCCTTCTTATCGTTTACAATAATATCAATATCCTTTATATCATTTAAACAACTGTCGCCATTAAGAATGTTTATACCTGTAGATCCCATAATAGCAGTTTTTACGTTATTACCATGATGCCAACTAGAGTAAGCATTTATAATATGATCAAAAAATATGGACTTAAGTGCACTTTGTTTACATTCTATTTTATCATCATCTTTATCGCATTCACCTTCAATAACAGAATAACCTTGCTGACAAAAAAGCAGCATTAATATAATAAACATACCCGTTAATACATTATTACTATATTTGTACAAATTAAAAAACTCATTATCCCTGTGTTTCAAAAAAGCACAGATATTTAAAAAAATAGTCTTCACTACTAACAACCTTTATTTGACAAAAGAATCCATCAAAATCACCAACCGCCCCAGATATCTATCCTACATAAATGAAAAGCGATCACAAACCCAGTATCATAACCATTATTAGAGTGAATTTCAAAAAAATGCGAAATAAATGTCAAAATTCATCACAATCTATACTTATTTCCATTAAAGACATCCTGAATCCGTGACTTACAATCAGCAATAGCCACCTCAACCCAAGACCTTCAAGACAAAACACACCACTAAAAACACACCACTATAAGTATTGCATCTACTGGGTGAATTTTCATCAAATTTAAAATAGATACCCACCCTGTGTCAGAATAGATATTACTAAATATTGCATGTGAAACTATAGAAGAGAGTATTACTATTTAATGAAATATGCCACCATCTGCGGACGAATGCAAAGAGTGCGCTAAAAAAATAACAGCCCTAAGTAAACATGACCTCTCCAGAAATTGCACAACAATACGGTATTTCAAAGCAAAAATTTCATAATTGTAAGTCAACAAATTAGAAATAAAGGTAAGCCAATGCCGGAAAAAACAAAAAACATCAGAGCAATAGTCAAGTACGTCAAAAATAGACATGATCGATGCTACTACCTCTATAAATAAGGTTAACCTTAGTGAGTAGTTCCGTAAAACATGGCTCTAGGTCAAACAAGTAGAAGTCTGAAAACAAGATTCCCCCTAAGGAATCTCTGATTGAAGTAGTTTGCAAGTCGGTTGTCAGATTTGCGATAAAACTCTCTGACTTTTGAGCTTATTTCATTGTTATTTTCGATGCATTTTGTCGCTTTTTCCTATTTATACGCTCTCAAGGCGGATTTAGGACGAAATTATGCCGTTAACGCATTACGTTGCAGGTATAAATTGGCCATCGCCATCAGGCTCATAACTTGCACCCTGTTTTTTTCCAAACCACGGTAACGCACTTTGCGGTAACCAAACTAACATTTGAGGATTCTGAACAGGTGCTCTACCATGGCTCGTATTTTTGAGTCTGTCGATTACGTTTGTTTGCGTTGACTGCTATTTAGATTGCCTTTTCTTGGTTTGCGCTTATCATTGACCTTCCAGTGTAATCCTAAGGAGCCTCTGATTAAAGCCACTTTCGTAATCCCCGCGGAGGCGTGGGTTCAGCAAAGTCAATACCTTATAGATGCCTTCTTGTGAGAGAATAACCTTGTTCAGAGCTTCCCTAAGCATCGTGCACCTCGCTTATATGTGTCGCTGGTGTAGCCCGATTACTTCGTCTTCCTCTCTCAACAAAGCTGGCAGTTCACCAACATCCGCTTTATTGGCAGAGGTAACCGTTACTGTATGAGCAGTACCACTACTCACATCCGGACCTTACATCCGCACCGACATGGATATTCATTCCAAAGTACAACTGATTTCCTTTACGTGTCTGTTGATAAACATTGTGGGTCGGCGAGTCTGTGTTTCTTGAGCTGGTCTTTCCATCTGAATTTCTTGTCGCCGGTCTCGCAGCTATATGGTTTCACTCCTGTGTGGATGGACATGTGTGTATTTAGGCTGCATTTAGATACGAATCCATTGCGCAGATATCACATCTATAGGGCTTATCAACTGTGTGGGAGGGCAAGTGTCTCTTGAGATTTCATTTGCATCTGAATTCCTTGCTGCAGATCTTACAGGTATACGGCTTATAATCCGCGTGGATAAGCATATGTCTGGTGCAGTTTATTTTATGTCGGAATTTCTGATAGCAGGTCCCCCAGCTATATGGTTGATCATCGGAGTAGATACTCATGTGTCTCGCAAGATGGGAATTCTGTCTGGAGTTCTTGCCGCAGATTGTGCAGTTGTATGCCTTCTCATCATTGTGGATGCGCATGTGTACATTGAGATTGGAGCTGTTGGTGAATGTCTTTTCGCAGGTTGTGCAGCTAAATAACTTATCCTCAGTGTGGATGCGCATGTGTGAAGTGATGCGGGAACTACGTCGAAATCTTTTGTTACAGATCCCGCAGCTAAATGGCTGATCCTCAGAGTGGATGAGCATGTGTATCTCGAAATGTGAGTAATAGTTGAATGTCTTGTCGCAGGTATTGCAACTATACATTTTATCCCAAGATAACGATTTGGGGTCATAATTTCCAGCGTTAGTAACATTGGAAGTATGAGATGTTAAGTCAGATAACATATCAGCTGGCAAATTGAGGCTATTCGATGATCTACTGATTTAGAGTTAACACTGATATAGCGGAGTAAGGGCTTATGGCATTCTATATCAATTGCGGAGTATGCTGCATGATTGGATCTATGATTTCAGAAATAGGATCACCGCTAACAGGGGATAAGGAGCTAGACTGATCTTGATAACTTGGACTCCACATAGCCATTCCTCTTTGAGGAAAAGTAATAAACAATTAAAAATATACATGATTCCCACATACTTCTCATAACAACCATACTCCAATATCAATTTTGTGTATCCTTTTCTTGTCATACATGATGATATACTATGTGTACGAACAACAAGATATATACCTTTGCACGACCCACATTTATCATTGACAAATTATCTCAAAGATAGATTTTATACTCATAAATGATTAACGTAGTATATTTTTAACGAAGTCAGATTGCAAAATAATAATTTTGTGAAAATCTCAATTTAGCAACAATTGACGTTATACGATAATTTCCACAATTTACTGGTGTTTCCAGATTCCCACAACAACTAACAATTGTTTTTCCAAGAGAGATGAATAGATGAGATTATTGATATGATAGAGATGTTTTAATGCGTCATGGTCAATCATTATTGAATCATAAAAACTAGTTTGCTTATGCTTGACAACGCTACGTAGAACTTCTTTTTTAGATTATTTTTTAGGACGGTGCGATTAAGTCCTCATAATGAGAGAACCCCTGTCATTGCTCTTTGATGGAATAAACCATGGAACACCCACTCATCTTCGCCGACACCAACACCAAAACAAACGCCGAAAAACCCACAAAGAGAAGTTTATTGAGCGGTTTGGTACGGTGGTTATTTGGAAACGGATGATGTCAGTTATCGAGCCATATTACCCCAAGCTTGGTAATGGTAAACGACCTTATCCTTTAGTGACGATGCTGAGTACTCAATGTATACAGCAGTGGTGCAGCATGAGTGGTCCCTAAATGGAGGATGTCTGTACGACTGACATGCGCCTGCTTGCTAGTCTATCACTGAATGGGGGGGCCCTAATCACACCACGATCATGAACGTCCGTCACTTGTTAGAGCTTCATGATTTGGTACGCAAAATCTTCAACTCAGTAAATGATTTTCTGAGTGATCCTGGTGTGCTGGTCAAAGAAGGCACGCTGATGGATGCCACCATATCGAGGATCCTAACTCCACCAAGAACAAAGCCAGTGTGAGCGTGATCCAGATATGATTATTTGATAGCACAGTTTCTATAATAGAAAATAATTATACGTGTAGATATCGCTCTTGGTGATTGTATTCTGTGTTAGCGTGAGAACGAAGGCTAGACATTTATACATTTGCTGAAAAAAGAAATTTATCACACCCAACTCCTCCACGAAGAAATTTCAACTGCCCGAATCATATTGAGATTTTATCAGGCAAGCCTGTATCAATTCTACAGATCAAAAAAACTAGATACCATGACTTTGTTATTTACAGAGCATATTATGGCACTTACCATACCTGTATCTATATTTTGCACAGAATACATACCAGTTGCTGAAATGCCTTCAAGCATAATATTCATATCCTCTACTGGAAAATTGGCTATCTCCGGCCCCCAAGAACCTATCCCACCATCTATCGTGAACATTCTTAGCGCGTATTCACCATTTCCTAATCCACCCAATCTCATACTAACATCATCAACTTTAGTAATTCCATCAGCCAAAAAACCAGTAGGGGAAATACACTCAGCGCCATACTCGATGCAACACGTTTCATAACCTGCGATACGATGAGATCCCATAGTACCCACCACGGGTTTAAATGAAACACAGAGGTCACGATCAAGACAATACTCACTCCTAAGGTTGAATATATGAACATTACTCTGATAACGAGACCAATCATTGACATAACACATCGAGGAAACACCAGCATCATCAATTAACCCGCAACTCTCCAGACATTCACTAATTTTGCTCTCCTCCACTTGCGCTGACTTCAGTGCCTTGTCTAGAGCAACAAGATTATTACATGTTAATTTATCTGGAGTTATCCATTGATCAGGAGTAAAAATACTACTACGTCTACTTGATATTTTATGAGTATCAGGATCGGCATAAGTATATTTTGGGATGTGTTTGATTTTACTCATCCAACTTGGCAATGGACATAATTCAACTTTATTATAATCGCTAGTAATGAACTTATACGCATAAATAGATGAATATGCTGACATTAACACCCCAAAGGATGCCGCACTCACTTTGCCCCTCATTTGCTTTTTATATTTAAATTGTATAAACGTATAAACGGCAGGCAACGTGAGAACCCAATTGCTCTCCGGGTTAAGAGTAAAGCTTAACATAGCAAACATTAACTCTGAAGCATCTACCATAATAATTGCTGCAGTATTTATAATAGCATCAGCTGACAAACCATGGCCAAAATAAAGAATTAGAATAGACAGCAAGACTAAATTCCTTATTTTAGCATACGTCACAGTAAAATATTCTTCACAATTCCTATAACTATTTACTGTAGTAGAGCTACCTTTTTTATAAAACTTTTGTTTACTAAAAGAAGGTGTAAATGGATTGGCATCACCAGAATCATAACAAGTATCTTCATTTTCACTAATAGAGAGGGCATCTAACCCTTTTGACACATCTAAAACATCATCCAACCCACCATCTACATCTTTAGATATGTATTTTCCACGATTGCAAGAACCTTGATTAAGAATATTTTTCCCTCTCTTCTTTGTGGACATTCCTTTCCCAGAGACACCACGACTCTTACCACTGACAAACATTTTACACTCTAAATCAGCACTTAACATAGAAATATCAGAAGGCTCTATCATTCTTTGAGAGTCACCTTGTTTCTTTTTTATTTTCCTGTTAGTGATTATATTTTTCCTTGACTTACTAGCATCAATATTCCATACTGTTTTTTTTGCTTTCCCAGTATATGCATCATCCATTTTCTTATTGCGATGGTCCAATGAAGATGGCTTTCCTCCATACTTTCCCTTCTTATCCTTAACAATTCCAAAGCTATCTGACAAAAATGTATTTGTATCGATAATAATGTTATCCAATATGTTTTTCGCACTAATTAATTGGGCATCAATATTTGACGTAAATGGCATTTTATTAAAAAAATCAATCTCCTCAAATTTAGCTATATGCTCATCAAATTTACTAAACGCTTTATAAATAGAATAAATAGGATCACTATTCCCAGAAAGAGCTAACCACTTATTGCCTTCTTCTCTGATAACATCAATATAACCTCGAATCGTTGGCTCTAGATTATTAAGCCATCGCTGTTCATATGCAAGAATCCAATTTGCACTTGCAATACTTAAATTAAACTTTTTCCCTTTTATGAGAAAAACATCTTGAGAAGAAAACCAATTATCCAGCTTAACAAAGTCAGCCACCCTTACCACTCTACCACTTCCCGTTACATAATAACAAAAGCACCAGGTAATATTATTATACTCTATTATTCGTGTTTCAAAGGACAGTTGACTCATGCAAGATCTTAACATTTCGATAACTTCCTCAAAACATGTTCCATCAACAAAAAAATCCAAGTCATTTATCTTTATATCTTGCAAGACTATACGGCTATCATGTGCATCAGCCATAATATACTCCCATGCTAAAGAGCCATGCAAAACTATAGCATGACTTGGCAGAGATTTGTTGATATCATGCACAACAGCCAATAACTCATGGTATACTTCATCACGACCTACTCCATGACAGTGTCCGCCAATTAAACATAGACAAATAACAAAGCTAAACACCAACTTAGCAAGATCATATTTATAAATAAAAATCATAAAACAGCCTATAATACCTATGTACGTGAAGAAATATGCAATAGATCTAAAAAAGTATTTTGATCGTTTTTTGCGCAGTTTTTGTGAGCACTATTCTAAGCATATCCTCCCCTAACCGGAACATATCGCGGATTTTAGTCATAAGTGCGCCCTTAAAATTTATGCAGCTAACGCCATTTCACTATAAATCTCATCAGGTGTTTTAAAGTCTAACAGTTTTCTTGGTCTTTGGTTTAGTCGGTTTTGTATATCTAAAATTTCTTTGTCAGTGACATTATCCAAAGATTGGCTTTTGGGCAAATATTGTCTTATCAAACCATTATGATTTTCATTCAAACCTCGTTCCCACGAGGAGTAAGGGTGAGCAAAATAGGTATCTACGTTAAGCTTTTTCTTGATTTTTTCATGAAAGGCAAACTCCTTTCCGTTATCAAATGTGATCGTGAGTAAGTCTGATTGGTAAGGCTTGAGCATCGTTATAATTGCTTTCGTCACCACGTCAGCGTGCTTTGAAGGAACACGTTTTACCAAATTTAATTTACTCACTCTTTCCGTTAATGTAACCAGTACACCCTTGTGTCTTTTGCCAATTACAGTGTCTGCTTCCCAATCGCCTAAACGTATTTTTTGATCCACAATTCCAGGTCGATCATCAATGCTAACACGGTTTCGGATCTGGCCTCGTGCATCGGGCTTTCCTGTTCTTTGCTTATACTTCTTGTGCCGAAGATGTTGATACAAGCAACCACCCTCAGCTTTGTCCTCTCGAATAAACTGGTAAATCGTAGCGGGACATACAGAAGGTTGATTATCTCGTTTAAGGCGTCCTTGTATTTGCTCAGGGCTCCACTGCTTACTTAGTCTGTCAGTAATTTTATCTTTCAGTTCAGCTACCATCTTGGTCGCTTTGGGTTTCTGTTGATGACGTTCCTGCGCAAAATTATGTGCTTGCTTCGGGCGATAACCTCTAGCCCCTGTATTTCTAGCCAACTCTCTTTTAACGGTACTCAAATCACGCCTTAAGTCTTGGGCGATAATTTCATTTGAAACTCCTGCTTTTTTCTCTGACCAAATCTGGTATCTTTCTTCTTGAGTCAGGTGGGTATAACGCTTATTCATAAGTGGTCTCACATTGGTTTTTGGTCGAACCGTGAGTGTACACTCTGGCTCAACTTTTTCAATATGGCGCACTTATGACTGAAATCCGCGCAATATTAAAATATAATCTGACTGCAGAATAACTTTTGCGTAAAAGACCAAGAAATACACCATGTATTATTATCCAGACTATAATCATACACTCATCTTAACTTCCAAAGTGACTACTATGATAAAGGTTCAACTATTTTTTTAACGCTGGTAATTCTTCTAAGCGATATCAGTATAGCTTCTGTGGATTTCTTAAACTCAGAAGCACAGGGCGGCTCAGAGCTTGATGCACAGGAGCAACAGGAGCAACAGGTGCTATTTTCTGAACTTCCTGATGTTATCATCAGCAATATCTTTTTGCGTCTGAGTGTGCAAGATGTTTACAGTTTTTCAAAAACTTGTCATAAACTAAAGGATTTCGTAGCTGATAATGCGTTTATAGCTAGGAATTTCTTTTCAAAACTTTCTAGTTGTCAGCAGGATGAATTTAAAAGGATTGCAGCGACAATTAGTGAAAAACAACTCACAGCCTGGGTAAATCAGTTTACGTACAAAGAACAAGCAGCGAACGATCCAATTAATCTTAAAAATAGTGGATACCTCTATTTCCCACATGTTTTATGGTACACAATTAGCAAACTAATGGTTAACTGCTCTAAATTCAGCCTAACTCATAAATCCTATTTTTCCAATCATTCCTATGATCTCAGATTTAGCGCCGACAGCCGTCATCTTGTGTGCAAAAGTCTTGGTAGATCGGTTATAATCTGGAGCCAAGATAATAATGGAGAATGGGCCAAAGAATATACTATTCCATATAACAGTACCCTTGAAAAAGTTTACTTTCACGGTGATACCAGTCACGTACCGACCATAGATGATAATGGACATCACACAATCTGGGGCCTAGACACAAATGGGAAATGGTGCAAAATATTCACACTTACCCATGAAATCAGGCACAAATCACTCAACATCAGCGGTAATTGCCGGTACGTAGTGACTACTGATACCATTAGTCACGGTGATAGTATCTCAATATGGCGCGTAGGGCCAACTGGACAACTAACCGATGAAACTATTATTTGTAAATTTGCTGAAAGGTTGAAAAAAAAATGCATCTCTTTCAGTTCAGATAGCACCGATCTTGTAATTGCTTTTTGTAATGCAGCATCATCGGTCTGGGGAATTGGGATGGATGGGAAATGGGTAAAAAAAGCCATCCTTTCAGGCACAGGTGAAATTGTCATGAGTACCAATGGCTCTCATATATTGACTGGATCCAACATACCCGAAACGGCTATTAACATTTTGAGCAAACAGCAGGACAGCGGGGATTGGGTATATAAAACCACTACTCCAACTCCTACTGGGTTGTGTTATCAGGAAGCCATCAGCTCTGACGGTACACATGTGGTTCTCAGTAATCTATTTGGTAACATCAAAATCTGTAGCCTGAGAACAGCAGAAGAATGGATAGAAACAGCATTCACCGAAGAGGTGGTCAGAACGAAAAATATTATCTTCAGCTCAGATAACCTTCATTTGGCATTTGGCTGTGATAATGGTTACATCATGGCATGGGGCTTGACTAAGGACAAGGAATGGATAGAAAAAGTAAGGATTGATAGCTGCATAAAAGACATCAGATCCGTCTCCTTTAGCCCAGATAATCGCCTGATATTAGTCTCCTTTTGGGATTGTGATACAACCACTCACGGGATCTATGAGCTTAAGTATGCAGATAGCCCAACCCCTACTTTACCTTCGTCTAATGTTTGCGAGTGTACGGAAGATCTTGGGGCAGATTAGCCTTAAATTTCTCGGCTAGCAATCCACCGTATCAGAGCCACCACCTCCGACGCTTAAACTGGGGATACGTTTGCTTTTGCAGGGAAGAATTGGCGCGAAATGAACTAGTGTCGTGGGGTTTAAGTATAGCTGACTTTTTAGTTGTCTAGACCAATTTCTTTGAGCGATGGTAGTGCCTGATTAAAAAAACATGTCACTGCCTGCTCCAGAACAAAGGAAAACGTTATTGTCAACATTAGGGTGCTGAGGCTAGAGCTCACTTAATTACGGGCCGTATAATTTTTGATGAGCGCCTGACTGCGTGGATCTGACAGAAGAGTTCTGTTACTAGCAGGGGACTCCGTTCACGGCCAAGATGGATATCTTGTGACGATGACGAGAGTATGTGATTGTTATGTGCTATGCCTACTTAAAATTGGCTTTGAGATGTTTTTCATATGCTGACTTTATCCAATTAGTGTCGCCGGAAATCACATTGTCAGCGTGAAATGTTGGTATTTTATTACGAATACTGAGGTAGTTGTTGGTCATTATTAATGGTTGCAGAACATCATCAATATGAGGAGCGTCTTTTAGAACGAATCCTTTCCCTAAGTCACTACTCTTCATATTAGAGGTGGTGACTATCATAAAATTGTCTGCTGGAACTTGCCCACCTTCACCATACTCATCTGTGATAATAAATGTCTTTTCATAGAGCAATACTTCATCTAGCCACCTCACCATAGGGGCAGGCATGTTGAACCACATAATGGGCATGATATAAATTACAGTTTCTGCCCATAATAACTTTGTTACTTCTCTATCCACATTCCATGTATCTTTTGTCACATCGGAGAATTTTACCTTATGCCCTTTTTCCGCAAGGTTTTTTTCGGTCAAATATGCAAGGTAACTATTCAACTGTCCTTTAGCATCAAAAAGGGAGTACCCCGCAGTGACAATTAATGTTTTCATAATTTCTCCAGTTTATTTATTTCTTTTAATCATAACCCTGCTCACCGGCAAAATAAAGGGTAGTGAGGCACGGACGTAGTTTTATGTTTTCTGAGGCAGCGCCTGATGCATGATGGTTAGTTAAAACTAGTCAAACATCAACTCCACCAGACAAAATAAACTTCCCAAGTAATGTATCAACTTCCATATTCACCTTAAAAGACGAAAGGACGACTCTGCCACGCTTTTCAAGGTAAGTTTTCGCTTTGCTTTTATCAATATAGCTTTTAAGTAGATCAAAATGCCCAAATTTATTGATAGTAGAAGCTGTTATTTTGGTGTTCATCATCTTATCTAACTTTGCATGAAATGCCGTTTTATCTGCATCATTGTCCTTGCCAAAAACATCAACTATCGTTGTGATTTGTGACTGTTTCGCCTCAGATTGATATTCACTAATATACTGCTTAAAGGTTTTGCCACCTTCAGGAATCACATCACCGCGCTGTACATCGTTCAAAAAATGGTTGGCTATTTTTTGTTCTTCTTGTGTGAGTGTAGCGAAAGATTTATGCAATTCATCGACTGTTTTTTTGAATATTGTCTTTATCAGCTGCGCTATTAATACCCTACTGCACGGTTTTTAGGTATTTATCAAAACGTGAGTTCATATAATCGGCATCAATTTTCCCCGTATCAATTTCGGTTAAATGGCCTACTATGTCAAAAGGTACCGCATCACTGCCGTCACTTTCTTCGCCTGATCCACTGGATAACTCTTTATAACGCAAGGCAAGTATCAAATAAGTATTTTCATTAAAACAGATCATCATAGCCAATAAAGTAACCTGGCTCTTTTTTGATGTAGTCGGTGGAGCTGGTATCGTTTTCATTGAGTGCGATAATTTCAGCGCTAGACATACCTTGGTCTTTGGCGAACTGAGCCAGCTGGTCGGATAGGTATTTGTAAAAAATAAAACCCACGATGTAATCTTTCGCG
>JASXSV010000049.1 GCA_030674915.1 Candidatus Endonucleibacter bathymodioli | reverse complement strand
TTAGTGTGATTGATTTGATTATTGACGGTGATCATCAATGTGTAAAGC
This sequence comes from Candidatus Endonucleibacter bathymodioli, assembly GCA_030674915.1. Lineage (GTDB taxonomy): Bacteria > Pseudomonadota > Gammaproteobacteria > Pseudomonadales > Endozoicomonadaceae > Endonucleibacter > Endonucleibacter bathymodioli. The sequence goes on along the minus strand of JASXSV010000049.1, from coordinate 6,184 downwards.
ATTTATTTATGGGAGTGTATAATGTATTATGGTTGTTTATGCAAAATTTTATGATCTTTACAGCAGAGGATAAGCTGGATGCTTCTGTGGTGGAAAGAGCTTTGGAGCTCGCCTCAATAGTTTTTAATGAGTCTGGGGATAATTTTGATGCTTATAATTCGTCATCTAGCTTTAACATTTTTTCTTTCAAGCTTTCCTGTTTGCTATTATTGAGTCCTAAGAATTACATAGATATTAATTCAGACATGCATGCTGAGCTGACAAGAAGTCTGTTAGTTAATCTGGTGATCTTCACCAAATCTTTGGGTGTTGATATGAATAAAATAGGTAAAGATAAAGTCAGTCTCAAAGAAAGTATTAGTTTGGGAGTACTTACGTTATTCATCGATCTTATGAGTTTTGTTGATGATCGAGGGTTGTTTTTGTGTGTTATTGATACTGTTTGCACAAGAGTAGTTGGTGGTGAAGTTGATGGGTTGCTTACGCTAGCTTTAATTGACTATTTTATTAGCGTGGAGAGTGGAGTTGACTTAGATGATAGAGAGGAGGCTTATATGCAGGTGGTAAAATATTTGAAAAGTGCGCAGGATAAAGGTAGTATAGGAGTAGGGCTTTATGACCCATGGAAAGAGTTGGTGATGTATCCATATATTAGTGCAAGGATAAAAGATATTCAGGAGAAAGAACATTCTGCTAATTTATTAGCTGCTAGTATTATAAAGGAAGATGAGAGGGCGAAGAAGATGATTGAAATTGAGCGGAAACATATGCTCAAACATGGCGCTATCTCGCGTATGTTGAATACTAATATATGTAATGTTAACAACGATGGCGGAGATGATTCTTCATGTATAACAGACCATGCAGACGAGGTTTTGTCTGTAACTTCAGAAGGGCAGCGCTACTGCGATAATGAACAAAATAATAGACTTATAGGTTTATATAAAGAAATATTAAATAAAAGATTCGACGAGGCATTGGAAGGGCTTTCTAACTGCGAGCGTGAGAATAGAGAAAAACTAGGTGGGGTTGATATGCTCTATGCAGCAAGAATAAATATATTGAAGTTTGAATGCCTTGTAGAGTCTGTTAAGCATGCGTGTCCTGAGTTAAAAAATTTGCATTGTCATTATAAAAGGATTGCATCATATTTAGGTATGTTTAAATCGGCAGAAGTGTATGGTAGACTTCCAACAGAAGTTTCAGCGGAACAATTGCAAGATGTATGTGCTAAATTTTTACCGATAATAACTGTGTTGGAAGAAAATAATAGTAATCTTGAGGTGGCAGTAAGGTATGCAAAGAATGCTGCAAGTATTATGCTGGGTATGGGTGAAGATGAAGATACAACGAGTGAACTTGAGTTATTATTGCTTCAGCAAAATGAGTTAAAGAATAAATTAGTCAATGTATGTGAAACCTGTCAAAATATATTTGGTATCTTAGGTATAAGAAAGGAAGTTCTTAAAAAGATAAGAGTCCAAGGTACAGCTGGTGATGTTGAAAGAAAGACCATTATAATAGATGTAAATAATTTGCTGGAAAATTGTAAAATGGGAATTAAGAATGCGATGGCATTAGAAGAAAAATTATCTGAAATTGACAAATGAAAACGGGCAAGGGTAGCGATAATTAAGTATGAACTGCTATGGTTATTACAGTTACACTCGAAGTGTGTTGATAGGTGAGTCTATCCAAGAGTCTAGAAATATTGGGCTCTTGGGGTGAAGAGAGAAGTTAACAATACTAGGAGATGGGCATATACCAAGTTTTATTTAAGGTGTTAGTAGGATATAAGCTAGGGAGGGTGCGATTAAAGTGCATCGACACATTGAGCTCGATTCGCAGGTTAATAGAGAGTGTAAATAACTCTGTGTATTTGCCTTAGTTAAACATAATCTGATAATCGTGTTTCAAAAACAATCATAAAGTGATTCAGTGCAGAACGCCAATTGCGTATCGGCATCGTCCAATTTTTCGAGGCCTCGCACGTGGCAAGGTAAACTACCTTTTTTGCCGAATCATCATGCGGAAATAACTTAAGTTTCTTGATAGCTTTTCTGGTCACGCTGTTCCATGATTCAATCGCATTGGTGGTGTAAATCGCCTTGCGAACCTCTTCGGGATACGCGAAAAACGTATTCAAATTGTCCCAGTTTTGACGCCATGATCGGCTTATCTGAGGATATTTTGAAAGCCATTTCTCTTCAAGACTGAAGTAGGTGAAATACTTAGAGTGGTGTGTTTTGTCTTGTAGGTCTTGTAGGTCTTGTAGGTCTTGGGTTGAGGTGGTTATTGCTGATTGTAAGTCACGGATTCAGGATGTCTTTACTGTGAATAAGTATAGATTGTGATGCATTTTGACATTTATTGCGCATTTTTTTGAAATTCACTCTAATTGTGGTTATGATGCTGGGTTTGTGATCGCTTTTTATTTATGCAGGATAGATATCTTGGCGGTTAGTGATTTTGATATATTCTTTTGTCAAAGAAAGGTTGTTACTAGTGAAGATTATTTTTTTCAACGGATATGTTTTTTTGAGAATGAGGAATAATGATTTGTATGATGTGTATAAAAAATTTCATAATATGTTATCGTGTATGTTTATTATGTTAATGCTGGTTTTTTGCCAGCAATGTTATTCTGTTATTGAAGATGAATGGGATAAAGACGAAGATAAAATAGAATGGAAAAAAAGTTCACTAAAATCAATATTTTTTGATAATATTATAAATGCTTATTCTAGTTGGTGTCATGGTAATAACGTAAAAACTGCTATCATTGGCTCCACAGGTATAAGTATTCTTAATGGAGATAGTTGTTTAAATGATATTAAGGATATTGATATTATTATAAACGATAAGGAAGAAGCTGGTCGTCTTATCACACACTTAAACAGTATAGTACAGGGTGTTATATATACTATTAAAGACGATAACCTTACAGACCTAGTTACTATTGGTTATCGTCCCGTAGGGGAAAATAAAGAGCTATCAGATAAAGCGCCAGAGTGCGGGAAAATCACTATGTTTGACATTAAGTCTAACGATCCTATTGCTGCAGTAGATATTGTAGTAAAAGACTTAGGTGAGAATGATCAGATGTTTATTGCATGTGAGTATTATTTTAAATATGGATGTAAGGCTGAAAATAAAGAAAAAGCATCAATTCCTGTGTTATCTCCAGCTAGTTATGCCATGCTGGATTATTCTTCAATGAAGAGTGATATGGAGTATTTGAGAAACTGTGGAGATGGGGCAGAAGTTATACTAGATGATAATTTGAAAGAAGTGCTTTATGTGTGTCAAAACTTGAATAAAGTCAGGACACGACTTCCTTTTTATAAAAGATTAAAAGTAGAAAAAAGTAATGATGTAGAGCTTATGAGGATGATAGGTAACGTAAGTTTTTCTTATGGTGATTTGGTGGAAAAAATAAATAAAAGAACTGATATAGTTGAAATAATACACAAAAAGGCTTGCGCTTTTGATTATGTATTAGATAGTGCTAGCGACTCGCAGCATTTGCTAACGCATGCCGAATGGGTAAAAGTATTATGGGATGATTTTTCTATATGTGAGAATGATACAGATGCAGTTAGTTTTTGTTGTTCTCTCACTAAGGCGATAAATGCCAATTGTATAATTAAAGAGCGTTTTTTAAAGTCAGTGAGTAAAATCCAAATAGAAAATAGTGGAGTTGCAAGTGGGATTGTAACTCCAAGCTTGGTGGGGGTTTTTATATATGAGTGGATTAATATGGTTATATCTGCTCTTTGTAATGATAAAAATGATGGAGATGAGAAGTCCATTCCTTCAACTGTGTTTCTTAATATAGTTAGTGATGGAGCATTTCTTAATGATGCAGGAGTATATGACCTGCGAAGAGAAGCGACAGATTTTTTTTCATGTTTAAATCCTCTTTTACCTTTGGTGTTATCAACAGGAATACCGGTTGTGGTATTTTCTCCTGCTAAGTATGGAAAAAGGGTGATTTCAACTTTGTTAAGTCCAGATTATGCATGGCGTAAATGGCCGTTATTGATGAAGTTTCTTAGTAAGATAGGAAACTTTATAACAACAGAAAATACGCTGATGAAAGACTTGGTATTTATTGCCCACTCTGGGAGTGATCGTTATTATTTGTGCATGAAAAAATTTGCTAAAGCAAAAAAAATTGACCCTCTATTAACAGCAGAGGAATTGCTATTGGGGAAAGAGGAGTATGCATTTGAAAATTCTAAAGCAGACTCAGAGAGAGCGTTTGCTTCTGACCTGCATGTTATGGACGTTATGATGAAGCCTTGCACTTCTGAAAAGATAGCTGAAGTTCACGATTGTGATGTATATTATGATTGTGATGAATATATGGAGTTAGAGAAAAAGCTTGATAATATGTGCCTAGGTGAAAATAATGAAGTAGTTATGGGTACTAGAGAGATAAAAGAAGGTGGTGCTGTAAGCAACCAGTATGATTGCCTGGTAGAAGAAAAAACATATAAGGATTTTGGGAGTAACAAATCTGAAAAAATATCAAGTTTAATAAAACGCGCATTGGTATGTATTGATATCGGTGTGGACGTAGGAATGGAACCAGAACGTGTAGCAGTGTATATATCCAATACATCAGTCTATCGTGGTAGGATAGATGATGTGTGTGATGGTGGGTCTCAGATGTTATGGGAAAATACTGAGTGTAAACAAGAAATAACGTCTGCGATCAATATAAATAATGTTAATGATATAATGAGATGTGTCTTTGATGCTGTTAGTGCCACCTGTAAGAAAGAACGAGGCATCATGATTTATTTGGATAAATGTGGTGATGTTATTGAACAATTAAGTCGTGCAGATAATCTGGGTTGTCCTTTGGCGCCACTCATCATTGGTGTGTATCAAATGACCAAGTTGGTCAATAAAGGTATTTGGTCTGAGCAGGTAATAGACATCATCCAGTATTTTATAAAAGCAGTTATGAGAGGTAATACGCAAGGGGTTTCGTGTCTTTACTGGCTAGCTGAAATGACCGGCAGCCCTCAAGCATTTAGTTTAAGCATGTTTGTTGCAACAATATTTAATAAATATTTTTCAGATAAAATAGTGTCGTTGCATTTTGTATTGCCGCAGATTGGGTATAATGTTTTAGATGAACCAAATAATATTTCGTTACCTGTTGTTGTTGGAAGGTGTAGTTCTCAAAAAAATAATATTGAAGTAAGTAATGTGTTGAAAAAAACATACCCTAGATATTCTGAGTTGGGTGGAGATTCATCTTTATGGGAGTTTGGTCAGTCTAAAAGTGTAGCTGACCGTATTGCTTACGCATCACATTTGGCATTTTATTATTTATATAGTGGTGATAGGGAAAAGGCATCTATAGAGTTCAAAGAAGCAGTTCTTGCATATGCATGGTTGGTAGGTAAAATTGATGATGTATTAGTGATCCCAAATATAATAAAAGCGGCTGGACGGTCAGCTCTTTATAATGTGATTAATTGTGAGAAAGATAGTAGTTATCAATACAATGATGATTTTAATAATCTTCGTTCGTGCGTAGAAAAGGAAGGTGGCGTTTATGATTTTTTATGGGCTGTAAAAAGTACGTTGTCTCATGGAGAGTTATCACCTCTTGATTATTTTAGAAACAGAATTAAGTGTATTGTAATTAAGAAAAGTGAAGGGGTTGTATTTGAGAATAATAATGATTTGGAAGATCAACTATTTGAGCATAATGTTCTGCTTGATGGTAATACCATTAATGAGTATAGCCGCTATGCTGCTTCGAATATATTGAAGTTAAATTTAGCAGGTGCTGGTGCAAGGAGAAAGATTAATAAATATAAAAGGCAACCTAGTCACAAAACAGTTCATAACGTACGTGGATGTGATGGAATCTATGAGTTGTTTTTAGGCGGCGCTAAGGCGGTTGATAGAGCTCAGAGATTGCATAGGGATAAGATGAGTAAGATGGGGCGGGTGCTGAAAAGTGATAGTGACTTGTATGAAACTAATAATATGGTTCCTGTATTTATGTTTGCATTAAGTGATCATATTGAGACGTTTACTGCAGACATGGAAATATATGAAGATATGGTGTTAGGTAATGAGTGTGTAGATGTAGATCGTTTGGTGGCAGAGATGAGAGGAAAATACACAGCAACCTTTAATGATATTGTTTCTCAGT
>JASXSV010000048.1 GCA_030674915.1 Candidatus Endonucleibacter bathymodioli | reverse complement strand
AATAACAACCACACCATCAATAATAGCCGCATCTATACCTTCACCTTCAATAAAGAAGATGTTATTAGAGAAAAAGAAACGTTATGCTAAATATAGAAGTAATAAGGTAATGAAAGATAACTATATTTTTGATAATATGAATCATATGGATGGTAAATTAAAAGAAAGAATTACAACACTATTCAATATGAAAGATATTGCTGACAACTATGCAAAGGCACTGTCTTATTTCAGCGTGAAGGTGTTATGTAATGAGACAGTTATAAAAGCTCTTGATGATTCTGCTAATATGATTTATTCTGTAGCATGCTCTAACATAAGTACAAATTCTGATGGCTCAGATATCATGTTACATGAAAGCAGCATAGGATATGAAACAGAGAGAGAAAAAAGCAGTAGGCGCTTAAGAAATAGAAGAAGGATAGATAAATACAAATTAGAATATAACAAATCTGCTACAAAAGTCATTGAGTTATATATTGAATTAGTTGATAAAGACATTGCTAAGTTGGAAGAATGTAACAATAGCTTAGGCATAAGCGCAGCAGAATTTAATAATGATGATGCATGCGACGACCAAACAATATATCCGCAGTTTGTCTAAAATTTTTGAAAAATCTGGCACAAGGCAAAAATAGGGCGATTATTAACTATGAAATAATTCTGGAAATCTATATTTTCACAATAACCGACATATTTGGATTTGATGTTAGATGCAGTTGCGCATAGGGTGTAGCTCTCATACGGAGAATTAGTTGACCGCATGGGGGGCTCTTATAAATAGCCGATTCTGGATGAATGATACCAGATTCAATCCCCCATGAATCGCGTATATTCGGCGAGTAGTAGTGGTGATTATATGCACCACTCCAATAAAACGATCTCCCTGAATCTGAAGAGCTGTCATTCTAGAGCTTATGGCGCAGAGGAAGCTCATCGCACTAACCTGCAGCGGCGTAAGAAGGCGAGCAAGGTTAATAATAAAAGAACTGATGTGGTCAGTCGGCAGGTAAAACAGTGAGCCAGGCCATCAAAAAGTAACTGTAGGCTTTGGCAAGGAGGGCGTGGGCGAGAGTAATGGTTTCTGTGTGATGACCAAAAAAATGACGTGATGATTTAGCCAGTTAGATGCTTCCTCACTCTGTCCAAGTCTGTCCGTAATGAACGCTTGTTGTATAGCCAGCTCTTCTTTGAGTTTATCAGTTAAACTTTCAAAGGTTATTGGATTTAGCATAATTTTTGTTTTGGATAGATCTGTATCGAGTAATAATGAGAGGTTCATCAAACGGAGTATACTTCAGTAATAATCAATAAAGCCTGCATCCGATATGATATAGCAGCAGTCAGTACGCCATTGGTGTCACACTCTGATAAGGTACAGGCAGTAGTACCATGCTGTCCACTTTGCAGCTTTTTGTAGTAGTGGTCTCATTTATATCTATTCCCATTGAATATGCTAAGTTGTTGACTGTTATCGCTCACCCTAATCACCTAATACTCGTTGGTTCATAGGGTATAGTGAATCTGAGGTATTCATGAATGAGATTTATCTGGAGGCGAAGTAGATGGTATGGATGGATACAATTACAGACGAATTTGTTAGTTACATTAACTATAATGGAACTTTTATGTTGATAAAGCTACTAACTAATATATACGTATAAAATTTAAATTATATTTGTAATGACTAAAAACAGGGAGCTATTTCTATAGCTTTAGATCTAGGATATTTTGAAAGGAGGTGCTCATTATGAGATTCAGTGTACTACGTAATATTTTTAATGCAAGCAACAACAGTGTGGATATGTGTGTGCACACTGATAATTCAGTAGTACAAATTGGGATGCATGAGAATGAATCTGAACTGAATAAGAGCGTTATATCTCCTACGATGATGTCCAGTAAAGGGGTTGGTGAGCGCTGTATAAAAACACATAATAGGTCTTCGTTTCCCTCGAGTAATAGTGGTCAGCCTCAGGAAGAGTCGTATGATTCGGTTTTATCCTGTAATTATGGTATTAGGAAGGGTGAAAAGTATCTACAGGATCCTGCCTATATGGATGAGAGTAAATACTTGAATCAAACTGTTGAGTTAATGGGTAGTGTTGATGAGGACTTCAGTAAGAATAATAATGTGTTAAAAAGAAAGATAGGGTTTTCAAATAATAATGATGATGATTGCGATTATATGCATAAAAAACAGAAGATAACAGTAGTAAATGCAGTAATAAAATCAGAGAATGAGTATAAGATTGATATTCAAAGTGACAAGGACGATAAGCCATTTTCTGTGTTGCGTAAAGTCACGCAATGTGGAGTTAGTATGGTTAAGTCAATATATCCTGATGCTAGTTATTTTATGCCTTTGGCTGCTACGTGGGTGGAGTCTTTGTTGGATGGTCGGTGGAAGCCTGAGTTAAAAGATATGGCCAAGTATATTAATGATTGTGGTCCTTTTGTTCGTAAAATAGGGCAGCTATTTGCAAGTGATGTGCGTATTCCTATGGAAAAACGGAAATCGCTATTGTATCTATGTGATAATAATTTACCAGAGCAATTTGAATATATTAAACAAAAGATTAATGATGATGGTAAAAAGCTAGGACTTAATATTATTTATATAGACCCAACACCTTTAGGTGTTGGAGTTACTGCACAGGTTCATAAGGTAAAAATAGAAGTTGAAGGAAGGATTGAAGAACGTGCGGTTAAGATTGTTAGAAAAAATATTAGAGATGATCTTTCTGCTGATTACAAGGAGGTGGTCTTTTCCTTGTCGAAGTTGCATTATGTTTTTAAACATGGTATCGGTTCTGCTCTAGAGTCATTTTTTGGTTTTTATGATTATCATGATAAGTTTGAAGGAAGTTTGACTAAAGAAATTATGGACCAGCTTCTTGTAAATTTAATTAATGAAAGTAATATGATAAATGAGCTTAAGATGATGAGACTTTATAAGATTAGTGTAGATTCACTTGGAGATGGGAAATTCAAAGTTCCTGAGGGAATCTGTGCTACTGACGATATGCTAGTGATGGAATATATAAATGGAGATACGGTTAGCAAATTGCTAGCTAATGGGTCTTATAAAAAAGCAAATACTGCATATAGTGCATCTTGTAAGATCTGGAAAGATGTGTTGAAAAATTCAGGCTTAATGCATGGGGATTTGCATCCTGGTAACTTAATGATTGAGAAAAATAATAATGGTGGGAAAATTGTTTTTTTAGATTTTGGAGCTATTGTAGAAAATTGTAGTTCTCTTGGGGACATTGGGTTGTTCTTACAGCTTTTGAAAGAATGGCTGGTGTTGGAGCAAAGTGAAGGTTTTGTGTGTTGTGATAATGGTTTTCATAGAATGAGATATATTGAAAATCAAAAAGCGCCTAGGGAGCGAATAGCTGCGAGAGAATTGATTGCACAACAATTTAATAATAGGAATGATGCACAGAGCTTCAATGTTCTTCTTGATAGTTTATATGAGAAAAGTAGAGGAAAGGATAGGAGTAATATAGTGAGGACGATGACGGATCTATATAAAACTTGCTTTAAACATGATCCTAGCAAAAGTGAAGAAGAATTAGAAAATAATTTCATATCTCAATTGGCTGAGATCACCGTATCTGAATATTCTGGTATTATTAAGGACTCTATGGGTATGGGAAAAGATTTTTCAGGAAAAGAAGATTTATCTGAGAAGTTATTGGAACGATTTATTTATAAGCTATCTATTAATTGTGTTAAAATCCCGGTAGAGCTGTGTTATTATTTGCAATGTAATGCAAGAATATGTGAGTTTGAAAGTCAGGAGATTGCAGCTGTAGCTAAGAAATTGAATAACAAAGCTAATGTCGTAGAGCATAAAAGTAAAGAGGATTTAGTGAGTTCTGAAAGTAAAAAAGTTACTTTGCCGATAAAGGTCAATGAGAACAGTATTAAAAGTGGTGAGAGAATGGCGCAGTGGTTTTCAATGCCACCTCTTTCTGATATGTCTGCTAGTCCTGAAGAAATTCGAAAATTAGTGGCAGCAGCAAGGGAAAAACATCTTCCCAAAGGTAGTTTATTATCAGATAACACGGCATGGGCGATGGAGTACGGTAAGTGTACAGAGAAATATACGCCTGCTTATCTGAAAAGCAAGTCTCCGGATGATCCTGTTATTTTTGCAAATAAGCCTGAAAACAGTACTGGTACGGTAGTAGGAGTGGGAAAAAATAAGTTTTCATCAATTAATGTTCATGAATTGGGGCCAAGACAGCTTTGTCAAATGATCGATGGTATTCAGTCTGAACAAAATAATAATAATTTTTCTAGTGGTACTCGTTATAAATTCCTCGAGTGGTGGGGGATAGATTGTGATCGCAGAGGAATGAGGAAGGTTTACACTGAGTCTGGAATATGTTCATTATACCTTGATTACTTACGCGGGGTTTATGACCATAGTGTGAGGAGGCATAAGACAGAACTAGATATAATGCATGTTTACAGTACGAATAGAGCAGAAAAGATAGCAGCCTTCCGAATGGGTCTTCAGTGAGAGCCTAGGCGAAAGATTGTTCCTGGCCAGTATCGTGCGAAACTGTCCCAAGGTAGTGGTGGCTTCTATACCAGTTACCATTGAAGGTGGTAGTAGTCAGTAACCTTACAACCTTCAATGGGAATGGTATATGCACTTAGCCAACTCTATGATCATTTCATCAGGGTTTCCGTATTAGCCAGGCTACGAAGAGTTCTAATGCGAAGAGTTTGGGCTGGTTTGGGCTGGTTTGGGCTGTATTTAAAAGATTTGTATATGTGGATATTTTACCAGAATATAATAGATTTTGTTGAGTTATGCTGAGGTCTCTATGAGTCTGTTCTGATTAGGATTGAATAAGTGCATACGGGAACTCAAAACAATTGTGCAAAAAGAGATCAAACTGCTTTTTTAGAACGGCGAAATGTTTGTCCCCAACATAGATACAATTAACATTGCTTCAAAATAAATATACATTTACCAATTGACAATATTGGATTGTGAAACTATTGTGTCCTACTCTTCGGCAATGTTTACCATCACCTCACAGTAAAAGACAGGTCTGTGATAAACCATAAAACAGCGTGTGATTCCTGAGAATATTGCCGAATTAAAACTGTATTGCTGGCGTCGTAAGGTTGCTAGGAGTATTCTATTGATCAGGCTTTGATAAACAGTGTGTACAGTATAAACCTCCATCTGCATGACTGCCTGAAAAATGGAAAGCTTAGTCTTGCAAATGGTGATAGAGAAAGTTAGCTTAATTATGAGAGAGTACGGAAATTGATAGAGTATATCTCTGGATATGTCTATTCTCATATACATCAAATTGGCTCTTATATTTCTGAGGACTGATATATTGAATCTACTGTATACAGGCTGAATAAGTTGCTTTCCCTATAAAAACCGGAGGTTTGCCCCCCAGATACGATGTCCAAAAAATTTAATATTTTTAGGAGTATGGCGGTATGTGTAGTATGTTTCTCAAGATTAAGTGTTGTTGTTGTTCCATTTTATCATATTGTAAATACATGAAAAATATTATTTCTATGTTGATTTTAGTAGGTGGCGTCAGTGTGCATGCAGAGCAAAACTACACGTCACCAGATGTTCAAACTTACCAGAAAGATATTAAAAAGAACTGGTTCTACGAGAAATGTGGTAGCGCGATAAGTTTGGCTGGAAGCTATTTTAATAGTTCCAACTTGGTAAAAGGATCTGAGCATGGTAGGAGTAAGGATAATAGCATTCGTCATTTGCAACATATGTGTGATGGAAACGATTTTTATGGTAAGCTAGAAAACTTTAAAGAAAAGCCGGTATTTGCAGTGCTTGCTATAGTGTATGTGTATATTTTGCTTGAGATTGATAATCTCGATCAAGACATCATTAAAGCTGGGTTAGTATCACCTGACTGGCTAAGATCTTTTAGCTATATCGCACAAGAAATAAAGAAACAATTTGGTCTCTGCCTGGCAGAAAGTGGAAGCACGAAGTTTGAACTTCTAACTAAAGAAGACAAAATGGAAGTTGAAGAAGAGTTTTACGCTAGAGCAACACAATGTTCTTCTAAGCTTCAATCATTGTTGCATTATCAGGTTAATACTTATAAATCCAACTTATTAATTAGTGCTAAATTAAATGAACAAGTAAATTTGCTAGTGTCAAAAGCAAAAAATGATGCGAATTTTTCCCCTAAGAGGGCGCTTGATGAATCATTGGAAGTGCTAAAGATATTATTAACTCCTTATCTAGTACCAGCCTTAAGTAACGAATCATCAGTTCTGCAGTTTCCGGTATTAGACGCTTTGGTTAATTGGAGTATGCATAATGCTGACAGTAACATAAGTAAATTGTTAGATGATAGCAAACGTTGGTGCGAGCAAGACCATGTCATAGCAAAAAAAAACCAAGAAAGTGAAATAAAAAAGAATGATCAAATATTTTTTTGCTATTTAAATAATAATTCAAAAACTGAATGGTATGAAGGAAATAAGTATTACTCTG
>JASXSV010000047.1 GCA_030674915.1 Candidatus Endonucleibacter bathymodioli | reverse complement strand
GTAACTGGGTTAGTCTCCATGAGCCCGCGCACAGTAGACTCCCATATCAATTCTAAGTGTTAGGTGTGTAAATCTTGGCTTGTAACAGTCGTCAATGGCAATAAATAAATGTTCATGCGGTCTGTCTTTGCGCTCACCCTTAAGCCAGGGCAAGCGTTTGGTGTTTAATGCATTATCTAGCCGAGGTGATTTTTGTTGTAGCGCCTTGCTTCTGCTTTGTTCTTGCGTTCAATTGAGGTTTCTATTTTTGCCAGGCGGGTTATGCCAAATTTTGCGGCGAGGAAGCGCCCATTAGTGGACTTTCTGGGCATGAACTCCTGCTTTCGTGCTCGGGTCTCTCGCCTTGTAAATAGTTGGGTGTGATACTCTGAACTCTCGCGTAAGCGCCACCAATATCCAGTTTCCTGCTGCCAAATATTTTTACGAGGAAGTGACGTTAAACTGATTTTTATGTGCATATTCATCATGTATACACTCTTTCAAAAAGATGTATGCAAGGCCACTAAATATCACACCTGATCCTATGTGTGAATGAATGTGAATATATGTTTAAGGTACTTGCTTTTTACTTTTTAGTTACGCTGAATTAAAATTATCACCTTATAGGATTATTTATTCAACTATTATCCCCATTTTCGGATTATGGTGTCCGTTCAAGGATGGGTGTGTGAGTTTTGTATGTTTTCGTACAAAATAGAGGCTAGGAAATTTCTTGTGACACCACCTGCACTCATATGTAAGCTCTTCTTTTGAATGCCGAACTGAATGTACTGTTAAATTATATCTGCGATCAAAGCTCTTGCCACACTCTTGACAACTAAAAGGCTGTGTCGGGCAATGAGTGTTCTCATGTGCTTTCAGATTACCTTTTACTGTAAATGACTTGTTACACCCATGCCGTTCGCACTTGAATGGCCTTTGTTTTGAATGGAGGCCCACATGCACTAAGATAACATTAATGTCATTATATTGCTCACCACAGACAATGCACGTATAGGTTTTTCCATTTGGTTTTTTTGTGTTATCTGGTGTTCCTCCATCGGATACAGTAGCTGCAAAATTATTTTCCTGCACAAAAATAGTATTATCATCATTATTGCTATAATCATCAAGCAACAGGTGTCCAGCATCTGGAGTTTTGTCACGATCTGCATTATTACTTTGAGGACTGTTTTCAGCTTCATGTCCCAGATGCTTAGATGATGAGAATAGTCGGGTTAATATATCTAGTCTATTGCTATTTCTATAATTATTAACTATTAGGTCCATACCATATACTGAGCTATTAAGTTCTATTTGTTCTACTTTTTTAATTTTGAAATTTATTTTTTTATTGACTTCATTGATGGTTAATATAACTACAAATGCAGATTTATAGATGCTCTGTTTTAAATGTAAATCTAAAATACGCGAGAAAGTATTAGCCTTTGCTGCAAATAAATAATCTGTGTCATAAATAATAAGACTTTTAGGGTTATTGATATTCGGAACTTCCTCAATATTATCGTCTTGTGAGATAGTTGTTAAGATGGTGATAATTTGTTGTTTTATACTTTCATTTAATGTTATTTTTTTATCAATAAGAGCTATATAGCAAACATCTTTTTTATATCCAGGTATAAAAATATGAGGCACAAACATAAAACCCCATTTCTCCTTTTCAATACGTATACTTTCAGGAGTATTATCATCTAGAGAAGCTTTCATGCACAGTGAGGTTAACAAGAAACAAGAAAATAATATGCCATTAATCATAGTTAAAACCTTTAATGTATCTAAATGTGAAATACGCAAGAATCCCAATAGTATTAGTTTTTACCTCTATTTTCAATAGAAAATCATCTGTATTCTTCTTGAATTAAATGACAACTGCAATAGTTTTCTCCTTTATGGGTGTCGCACATACGTTTTTTGAAATAATGATTTCGAGAAAGTCTCAGTCCGCGTACTGTATTATAAGTCTTTTCCTTGCTATGTATTGTTATTATGAGACCTTTGCACGATAACGCTGCATAAGCCCCACTATTAATTAAATTGTATTTTTTTGAGGATAAAGCCTCGCGGATTTTAGTCATAAGTGCCCCTTAAAATTTATGCAGCTAACGCCATTTCACTATAAATCTCATCAGGTGTTTTAAAGTCTAACAGTTTTCTTGGTCTTTGGTTTAGTCGGTTTTGTATATCTAAAATTTCTTTGTCAGTGACATTATCCAAAGATTGGCTTTTGGGCAAATATTGTCTTATCAAACCATTATGATTTTCATTCAAACCTCGTTCCCACGAGGAGTAAGGGTGAGCAAAATAGGTATCTACGTTAAGCTTTTTCTTGATTTTTTCATGAAAGGCGAACTCCTTTCCGTTATCAAATGTGATCGTGAGTAAGTCTGATTGGTAAGGCTTGAGCATCGTTATAATTGCTTTCGTCACCACGTCAGCGTGCTTTGAGGAACACGTTTTACCAAATTTAATTTACTCACTCTTTCCGTTAATGTAACCAGTACACCCTTGTGTCTTTTGCCAATTACAGTGTCTGCTGCTCCCAATCGCCTAAACGTATTTTTTGATCCACAATTCCAGGTCGATCATCAATGCTAACACGGTTTCGGATCTGGCCTCGTGCATCGGGCTTTCTTGTTCTTTGCTTATACTTCTTGTGCCGAAGATGTTGATACAAGCAACCACCCCCAGCTTTGTCCTCTCGAATAAACTGGTAAATCGTAGAGGGACATACAGAAGGTTGATTATCTCGTTTAAGGGCGTCCTTGTATTTGCTCAGGGCTCCACTGCTTACTTAGTCTGTCAGTAATTTTATCTTTCAGTTCAGCTACCATCTTGGTCGCTTTTGGTTTCTGTTGATGACGTTCCTGCGCAAAATTATGTGCTTGCTTCGGGCGATAACCTCTAGCCCCTGTATTTCTAGCCAACTCTCTTTTAACGGTACTCAAATCACGCCTTAAAGTCTTGGGCGATAATTTCATTTGAAAACTCCTGCTTTTTTCTCTGACCAAATCTGGTATCTTTCTTCTTGAGTCAGGTGGGTATAAACGCTTATTCATAAGTGGTCTCACATTGGTTTTTGGTAGAAACCGTGAGTGTGTACCCTCTGGCTCAACTTTTTCAATATGGCGCACTTATGACTGAAATCCGCGCCTTAAAAAAAACACAATTACAGTTCGAATATGCGCCATTCGAGCCATTTCACCCTTCATTTTCGATTTTCAGACGCAACTTGCCCTGCTGAATCGATAAAAACCTCGTTTTAATATTGTGCGCCACACACATTATTTCCAAAACGTGTGCGATTTCGGCTTAAGCCAAGATAACGAGCTTTCGCCATGCCGTAGTGTAATTTCAAAACGCCAAATACTCGCTCCACAGTGCAGCGCACGCCAGAATGTAAACGGTTTTTTTTTAATTAAAGCACTTATCATGTTCTGTTAATGGTTTATTTCGATAAGCACGTCTTATTATTCTGTTATCAATATTTCTATCATCCAGCCATTCACTGTGCTTCTTGCTGGAATAAGCACTATCCGCATAAATAAAACAGACAGACTCTTCACCATCTAATAGCTCAGTGAGTGAAAACAATTTGAATCTGAATATTTCCTGCTGTGTAACCGATCGATTTTATCAACCCATCCTCATCGACATTTATGTGCGCTTTATAGCCGTAGGTACTTTTACTCTTCCCGTCAGAACCTGCTTTCACGTTCCACTTCGCGTCAGGATCCTGTGTTGAGTGCTTGTCTTTATCCTTATTTGGGCGACACTGTTTAGCCTCAATTACGCTAGCATCAACAATACTGATACCTCCAGATTTAATATAAAGACCTTTATCTATAAGCGGGAATTTGATTTCTTGAAAGCAACTTATCCATAAGCAACAACTTATCGAGCTTCTGTCTAAATCGCCAAAAAGTACTGTGGTCCGGCACTGACTCTGAAATGTCGAGCGCAATAAATCGACGAAATAAAAGATCGCGAGCAAGCTGTTTCTCTAGGGCCTAATCGCTTAATTTATACCAACTTTGCAGCAGCAGAGTGCCTTAAACATCATCAGTGGAGGGCCATGCCCTTTTCGCCTCGAGAACTTGAATGTATATCTTTCAGATGATGCTCTAAGCGATCCCAATCAATGAGTTCATGGACAGAGTCGAGTTCTTTCACTGCATCGTGATCAATCAGCATTGAATCTGCTAGACTGCGTTGTTTCAGATTTTTCCAAGCCATAATTTCACCGAAAGGCATTGATTGTGCAAGGCTTATTAACCTGATTTTCAGTTATTTAGCGAGATTCGTGCAAAGGTCTCATTATGTGTGTTCAGATTACATTTTTAATAAATGCCGTGGCGCACTCATTTCAGTCGCATTTATGCGGCCTTTCATTTGTATGGATGGACATAGATTGTATTAAATTGCTTATTTCACTAGATTACGTACCACAGTTATCGCGTTTATAGCTCTTTCTTGTCGATACACTCCAACAATGGGAATTGAGGCATCTTGCCAAACGATTGATGCCATCCGATAGTAGACTTTTTGGAGCCATGGTTACAGTTGGTTATGTCAGTATAATCTGTGAAATGATGGTGGTTCGGGCGCAGAGGAAGATGAGTCTTTATATTTTCGGCTAATGAGATGACTTTTTTCATGCACAACAACCGTAAGCTATTTTGGGGTAAAAACTGTGCAGGTTGCCTTATGTGGTTGTTAGCTAATACTAGATATCCTTTGAAAATAAATGGTTTTAGGTTTTATGTCCCCTGCATATGGAGTTGGTATAGATCGTCAAGTGTGCTGGTTATTGCGAGTATCTAGTAAATTATTTTATGGTCTTTTGTCGGATTTCCGTCTTTGTCCTTGTCAGAATCTGATTGCGCCGCGTCTATTGGTTTGGCATCAATGATATTAATGCTACCTTTCACTAAGTAGGATGTTTGTGGCTTTCAGCCTAAGATTAATGTCCGCAAATAATTGATCCCAAAGATGATGCTCTACCAGTCGTGTTCGGCACTGTCCCAAGGGTGGGTAGGTTTAGGGGGCTTCTCCACTGTATTCAAGGTGACAAAATTTGGGAAACATAAGGTCTCTATGCTCGTTACCATTGAAGGTGGAAATCAGTCAATAAACTCATACCTTCATGGGGAATAGGGAATATATAAACACTCAGTCAGCTGCGCATCGAATAAGAGATATCACGAAGAAATAGGGTCAAAAGTCAGCTAAGGGTAGCTGGGCTGACCTGTGTTAGAGGGGTAGATTGAGGACAGCAACCTCTCAACCTCTTATTATTTCAACAGAGCTTCCATATCATCCAAGATAATAATTTTATGGTTTAAGTTAGTGGCTGATACGAAGAGCCTGGGTGTGTTGTAAAGTCTTTTTGCGTGTCTATGTTTTACCAAGATATAATCTATTTTGTTCAGTTATGCTTAGGAATTTGTGTGTAAATACATGTGAAGATTCATGTAGTAACTATAAAGGCCCATGTGTAGGATTTCAGTTTTGAATTGAAAGCATGCAAAAAACTATCAGCATCTACTGCTAAATATTATCCATGCTGTTTAATGGAGGACTTGTGTAATTATTTACGGATGGAACTCCCTCAATATTATTATCTGGCAACATGGCAAGTAATATATTGTCAGTGTCGTGCTTTAGACTTTCATTTGATGCTATTTCTTTATCAATCATAGCTATATAATAAGTATATTTGGTATGCGCAAGTACAAGACTCTGAGGTATAATCATAAAAACCCATTTCTCTTTCTCTTTCTCTTTCTCTTGATCTATCCTTTTAGGATTATTGTTATCTAACACAGATTTAATGTACATGGAGGTTAACAAACAATAAGAAAATAATATACCCTTAGCGAGAGCTAAAATATTTAATCTATATGTATATAATTTTGGAATATACAATAATTTCAATATCATTGATTTTCACCTCTATATGTAAAGCAATAGGAAATAATCAGTATTATTATGGAACATGCGATTATGTCCTCGTAATGAGATAATCACTGTCATTCTCTTTGATGAGATGGACCATGGAGCACCAGCGCAGTTTCTCCGACAGATGATACCAAAACAAACGTCGCCAAGCCTATAAAGCGAAGTTTCTTGAAAGGATGGAAACGTATGGCATCAGTTATCGAGCTATATTACCTCAGACATGGTGATCGCCGACCTTATCCATAAATGGCGATGCTGCGTACTCACTGTATACAGCAGTAGTGCCGTATGAGTGATCACGCGGTGGAAAATGCCTTGCGCGATATCCAGTCCATGCGCGTGTTTGTTGGTCTATCACTGAATGGGACTATCCCTGGTCACACCACGATAATGAACTTCCGTCACTTGTTAGAGCGCCATGATTTGGTACGCAAGATTTTCAACGAAGTTAATGACTGGCTGAGTGATGCTGGTGTGCTGGTAAAATAAGGCATGCTGATGGATGTTTCATGCCAAATTTTGAGGGGCCAAGAAGCGCATATTCGTGGACTTTCGTGGAGAGAGCTCCTGCTTTCGTGCCGATCGATCACCTTGCTAATAGCTGGACGTGATACCCTGAACTCCCGCGCAAGAGTCACGGCTGTCCAGTTTCCCATAGTGCTACCAAATCTATTTACGAACAGAGGTGTTAAACTGATTCTTATGTACATCTTCATGGCTACATCCTTTCAAATAGATGTAACCAACATCACTAAATATCACAAATGAAACAACAAAGTTTTGCGTCACTCAGTTACGCAGCCAAAAAACGC
>JASXSV010000007.1 GCA_030674915.1 Candidatus Endonucleibacter bathymodioli | reverse complement strand
CTGCACCACCACCTGCACCACCACCTGCACCACCACCTAAACCACCTAAACCACCAGTTAAGCCACCAGCTAAGCCACCAGCTAAGCCACCACTGTTACTACCACCTGTACCACCAACGGAATTACCAGATTCCGCTTGTGTTTCACTAGGTTGTTCTTGGTTATTTTGTTCTCTATTCGGTTTTTTCCTCTGTTTTCTTTTACATGAAGGATTGGTCTGGCTTGCTAATGGTGGACTCTTTAAGTTTAGTAAATCTGGGTTTTGATTTGACTCCGTCTTAAGACAATCAGTAGGACTTCTTTTGCAGCGACTGTTTAGAGATTCGGTATCGCTACCTTCTAGAACGTGGTCTAGCATTGGGTTGCTAATTAGCGATTTAACATACTGTATTTCTCTACCTAAGTCCCAAGTATTTTTTGGGAATTGATACTTGAAATTATGTTTGAATTGAAGGTCTGCTCCATATGGCTGGCCTATCATTAGAAGAGATGCAGCCACCTTAGCGCAATTATTCCTAATGCTGTTGAATGGAACTCTACTCACCACATGCTCCCAAGAGTGCAGCATTTGGGCCGTATCAAAGCCAGTGAACTCCATGATATTATGATCATGTATTAAGTCGCAACGATTTAACATATCGTTCATTAGTTCAGTGACGCCACCACCTTGTCTATTAAACGCTCCTGTAATACCGCTGGCTATAAAAGCTCCTCCTTTTCTTTTAGAGTCATAAACAATAAGTGCCGAGTGTACTCCTGAATTAAAATTTAAAAGTAGAATGTCACCTTCTTTTTTACAACGCGCAAGAAGAGATTCGGCTCGGAGGTGCCGAAAGTTTTCATTCTCAACGCCAGTCCAAAGTGAGTATTTGTTTAGCTCTTCTAGATTCATATTGGCTATCATTCTTTTCTCAAAGTGCTCAATTTTCAGGAAGCGACGAACCCCTTTAAATAAGCGCCACGATGGGACTTTAATTTCAGGTGTTTTGTCTCTGGGAGCTCTTTTTATCCGTGTTTTAGCTATATTTTCCAAAGAATAACTTTGATAAGGTTGTGGTGTAAAACTTTTTTCCAACGAGATAAAAGGTAACAAATAGCTCTGACCTTTCAATAACCATTTGTCCTCTGATCGATATAGGAAAATAGTCGCAACAGTGGGGTCATAAATGTTTTTTTGATAATCAAAAAATTGAATTGCTTCAACTATTTTGTCCTTATTATAATTGAGCATAACTTCACCCATTCGCATATCATGGAATACGCGGTAATGTTTCTCATCTAACTCTGTGACAACGAGTGATCCGCCGCTAAAACTTGATGTAAAAAGAAAGGTGCCGACCGGTGCATCTTTTGGGATATCAACATAGGATGGGGTTCCTAGTGCCTCGGGATTACTACCTAGTAAGTAAGCGTATTTAGAGTTTTGTGTGGGAGTATTAGTTAGACTGATTTGGTAATCACCATCTTTAATGGGTAGGAATTCTACGTGTGCTTGTTTAGGTAAGTCACCAGAAGGCATACAATTAAATATGAAGTTTTCTTGTAAGAATGTATCAGAATCTTTGCTGAATTCTGTGAATCCATTATCACCACCAATTTGGTGTGTTTGTGGGTTACAAAAAACATGATCTTCTATATCTTTTTGCTTTTCTATATTATTGTCATGTAGTAGTTGCTTTTTGATGGTGGTGAAAAAATCCATGTCATTAATTGCACCATTATGTCCGCCAAAGTAATAATTAAGATATAATTCAGCATTAGTTGGCAGATTCGGTATGGGATTTGAATCTGTAACATAATTCGTATGATCTTTGGTAATTTTGTTTTTGTTTGTATTGTCTTTTGTGTTTTTAATGGGTTTGCTTATAACAGGTTCATTCTCTTGAAATATTCTGGTGTCGGTGTTGTCTTTGTTTACGGTTGTTTTTTGGGCGATGAATAACCACTCTGAACCATTATGGTACATGCAGAAACTTGCTTTTTCATTGCTGTTTCTAATATCTGATTTGTAATCATAAATATCAAATGAGCATTCGATATTTTGATAAACTGGACTGATACCTCCCCTTACATCATGAAAAACTCTATAGCTGTCTTCGGATAATCGAGTCACAATAATAGCACTGCTTGTCATTTCTGTTGTAAATAAGAATGATCCTTCCCTTGCATGAATAGGTATATCAACATATGTTGGGCTTCTTGGATTTGCTGGTATTTGCCCAAGTAACCAAGCATTTAAAGCGTATTCATCATTCTCTCTGGTTTGTTCAACTAAATAGTTGTTATTAGAAACTTCTTTCAATCTAATAGTGGCATATGATGGATAACTACCTAGTTGAATGTTTAATCCGTGAATAATATTATTCAATGTAAAATTCAATGGGCTTTGCTCAAAATCAATAATGTAAGAGCTTGAATCTGGATCATTGAATGCTTCTCGTTTTTTACGGCATTGATCGTTTTCTTGTTGTTCTTTTTCGTTATTTTTCTTGTTCTTGTTCTTAGGTTTGTTTTTTTTCTTTTTGTCCTGTCGTTCGGGGGGTTGGAACGATCGGGGAGTGGTGGTTTTAGTTGTTTGTATGTATAAAGGCGTTGATTCTGGCATTTTAGGTTTGATAACATAGTCTGTTGCAACTGAACTGAGTGAGTTAGTATAATATTTAGCTGTTGGTAGATGCTTATGTGTATTAGTCACATTTGTGGTTGAGCTACTTGTAGCATTTACTACCGAGCTTGGTATTTTTGATAAGGTCTTAGTTTGTCGATTAGATATCACTGTATATGGGTTTTGGTTTAAAAATATACTGGGAGAGGTAGTGCGAAGAGAGTCAGTGTCGGATGGATGAACATTATCGTTATCTATTAGTTCTGGATAAACAGGAGTCTTTGAAAAACACTGAACACAGCTAGGAATATTGCTAATAATACCAATAAGTCCATGTATTGGATTGTATGAGTATATAGCAGTGTCTAGCATGCCACCTAACATTGATGTAGTTTTTTCGAGTGAACAACATTTGTTATGAGTAGATGATATAATAAACATATTGTCGCTTCCTGTAGAAACCACACCTCTTTTTAAACGATGCTTATTTTTTTTATTGTGCCGTGATGGACAAACCTCGTTATAAAAAGTATCAATGTAATCTTTAAGGTCGGTATCATTCTTCTGGGCTGTTGTAGATTCCATATTTAAACGTGGGGAGGCCGTTGAAAATTCAGTATTTGAAGATGTATATTCATCTGTGTTGTTTTTATTAGTAGTTATCTCTTGATCTGTACCTGTCGAAAATAGCTCAGAGGTACGTTGTCTGGTGTTATAACCAATATTTGTAAAGGATGTCGTCTCTGAAGGAGATACAATATTTAAACGTGAGGAAGTTGTTGAGCGTTCAGTATGTGAATCTGTATGCTCATTCACGTTGTTTTTATTGGTAGACACTGCTTGATATGTATCTTCCGACAAAGACATAGTCGTTCGTTTTCTGGTGTTATCACTATCGCGTGCAAAATCTGTTATTTCTGAAGAAATGCTATTTTTTTCTGACACTGTTGTCAAAAAAGTTTCTGAATCTGGGAATGTGATTGGTTTTGCAGATATTGGATGACTTATCTTTGAATGCAGATAAGTCGTTGCGGTGTCTGTAAACTTTCTGCCGTCTGAATAAAAAGTATTGAATGGTATCTTTATGTCCAATTTAGCTGGAGGTGGCATTTTAGTTGTAATTGGTAGTTTATATTGGGTAGCAGGATGCAAATTCTCAATATCGCTGCTATTGGTATTAGTTATATAAAATGCGGCTCCTGATAGAATGGTGGTAAATACTCCTGCCCCAGATATTAATATTTTCTTTTTCGTACTACACTTACTTTTATTGTCATTTAAGTCATTTACTGTCTGTTCCTCGATTTGGTTAAGCAATGTTTCCTGTTCTGTTGTTTGAGAAGAACTAGTAGTAGGTTTTTCTTTCTGTGGTATTAAAGGTGAGTTGGTCATAGAATAAGAAAAACAAGAATACACTATTAATAAATACATGACTTTATAAATTTTCATGATGTTTTAAATACTCATCTTAGGTTTAAATATAAAGTGCATAACTTTATGAGATAGAAAATAGTTTTAAAAAATATTAACAGTTTGGAGAGAAAGGCATTATGACACAAGACACCAGTCAGTACCTTTCAGTACCTTTGCAAAAGATTACTACTTCAACGTTATGCATTTGGAAGTTAAATCCAAGTATAACTGTTTTTAAAGTTTCATATGTTATCGATAAGATATCGAAAGGTAAGGGGCTCGTAACAACTAGATAAATTTTACTAATGTAGAAAATGTTAGTGGCTTAGCTGTAGATCGTCAGGAGCATAAGGGTATCCGAGTTGTAGTCAGCTGATTATAATCATCTTCAATAAGATCGTTAGGAAAGCTAAGCGTGTAAATTTGAGGCTTTATTCAGTTTATGTTGGGTGTTTTTGTCAGACACTGCGACAGTGTGGTCATCATCGCAATCCAGCATTGTGACATGCTGCAATATGCACGCACTCCTTTGGGCTGCCTATGCCGTGGCTCTCAATATTCCCTTAGTAGCATTGGTGTGAGATTGGCCAGTATGTCCTAGGTCTATTAAAACAGATTCTAAGATAATGCTAATTTCGTCAACTAAGCGTACATCCGAGATGCAGTAGCACGCTCCAACTGGGTGACATATTATTTGGTGGCATCATTTCTTGAATAATGGGTTTTTTGAATCATGCTGATTAGTTGGCATTGATTACTCACTGAGCATTACCTGTTTGAGTATGGAATGTCATAATAAGCGACCATTATGATGGCATAGTGAGTATTTGAACACACTACCGTCCTCCCGACTATTTTCAGGATATGGAAATACTCATAGGAAGTGTTTGTATAGTGTGAGCTAGTATACGTCCAGTGTCGCTAAAGATAAGTTGCCCATGTTTGTAGACATTATTATAGGCTTATGTGAAGTCAAGTGAATTCATGGGGGGGTACTATATGGTAGATGTCTGGACAAGTACATTCATTTTTCCAGTATAGTATAAAAAATTTAATGTTGAGACTTATGGCGATACCTTTGCACGATCTACCTTTACTTTCCTGATTATCTCAAAGCTAATTTGTTTAATTAATTTAGCAAGATTTGACGTTATGCGCTCATTTTACTTTTTAGGAACACTACTCTTCCATAAACGACAGTCCTCGTTTAATGTCATGTGGTACGGACATAATTTCTACTCATGTATGATTTATAGCTAAGCCAAGATAACTGGCTTTACCCATGGATTAATGTTGTTTAAATACACCAAATACGCGTTCTACTGTGCAGCTAACATCTGAGTGTGTCCAGCTGTAGGCTTTTTCTGCTTTGCTTAATGGCTTATTACGGTAGGAGCGTTTCATGATCTGATTATCAATATCTCGTTCTGCTAGTCAGTCACTATGAGCTTGGCTTTAATTGCATTTCGGCATAAACGTATGATTCCTTTCTGCTGAGTAAGTCGGTGAATGAGTTTGAGTCATGAACGCTGTCTGAGGTAAACTCCATAGTTTTAATAATACGTCTTTATCGATGTTGATATGTTCTTTGAAGCTATAGGTGCTTTTACGATTTCCATCAGGGCCCACTTTTTGATGTTCTAGGGCACTTCCAAATCTTGCGTTGTGTCCAATTTTTTCGTTCGTTTTTCGGTGTATGCATGCTATTTCTCGACAACAGGCACACTGATCCCATGTTTTGAGCATTTGCTCCGTTCTGACGATGTGCTCCAGAGCAAATGGCATGGCCAAGTAGCGGTCATTCTTAGCTAAGCCTTGGTAGCGAGCTTTGGTGAATCCGAATGACATTTGATGTTACGCAACTAATGTTCACCTTGGCTCGTATGTTTGAAAACTACAGCTTATAAATGCTGGTTCTTAAATCCACTTTCAGTTTGGTGGTTGTTGTTGGAATCTAGAGAATGTTTTATATATGCAGATAATGTTGGAGTTTTGATGGGAAAAACTGCGTCGATCATTATAGCACTTGCAATGCTTTTAAGTGGTGTAAGTATGGCTTCATTGGATGTCATATTTGAAACGGTTGCTGAATTTGGACTCTATGATAAGGAAAATGATTTTTGTGGCTTTGTAAATGCGTGCAGTTATTTAGATGAGGTCACTGTTAATAATATAGTTATGCCTGAAGCTTGGTTGTCACGGCTATCTTACGAACAGGAGGATCAATTAAAAAAGGCAATAGAGATGATCGATGAGCAGAATGTCAGAGATTATCTGAGCCAGTTTGATGATTGTGGGGAGGTAGCGGACAAGCTTTTTATTCTTAAAGATCATGAATATTACCATTATATTTTATTACACATAATAATGGGTATTAGGCATCCTTGTTCGACTGAGGAATTTGGTATATTACAGCCTTTTATTGATAAAAACGCAGGAGAATTGAAAGCATGTGAAAATATTATTCAGGTAAAAATAAAACAGCTGATTTCCGAAGGTCGTCATTTTGAAGAGCGTCCACACGTTGTTAGCAAGTGCTCAGGTGCATATAGTATGAAGGTAGAAGTGAGGGAAGAAGAACTAGGATTAGAAACACTGGACGCTAAGTCTTCTAGGTTGTATGGTACTGATAAAGCTAGCGATAACCCTGTGTGTACATCTTTTTTATTATATATGTCTGAAGGTGCAGAGCGTTGCCTTAACTGTAAGGTTTATCGTAATGGTGAATTAGTTGCATGTCGCAATCTAACTGCATGGTGGCTGAAATTAAAGGAGTTTGAATATGGAACTATTGATTCGGAAGAGAATATTCATAGATGCAAAAAGATTCCGGATGATGAAGAACTGGATAAAAGTTTTAGCCTTAATGGATGTCCATCAGAAGGGATTTATTTTGAAGTTAGTCAATTTCATAAAGTCATTCGTGACGTGGCAATATCTCTTTCCGAAGGGCAGGAAAAAAGGTATTTGGTTGTCTCAGGTACGCATGATATGGGTCTATGTATTAAAAGAAATAAATATAATAATATTATTATTTATTATTATGATCCTAATGACACACTTCGACACAAAGAGATATTTGCTAACGCGGTAGATGATCTGAAGTACTTATACTATGACGATTTTTGGAACCCAGTACAGGTGCATAGATATTTTCTAGGGCAAGATAAAGTTTGCGGTCTTCTTAGCTTTGATACGAAAAACTTACAAAAGAATTGTAAAGTAGTATGCACGAGTAAACCAAGTGCAAACCTCATGTATCTATTAGGCAAGTATGGTCATTGTGGGCACACAGAGGTTCTTTTTGATATCAAAGGTTTGGATAGAAAAACAAAAAAAGAGTTGATTGCAGGGGAAATGATAAAGGGTACGCCAGTATTATATATGGCCTGCCAGAATAGGCACTTGGAAGCATCCCTTACACTCATTGAGATGATAACTAACAGTGATCTTGATCCGGATGTAAAAAAAGAGCTGTTTGCAGGAAGACTGGCCGATGGCACATCTTCACTGTTTATGGCATGTCAGCATGGGCACCATGAAATTGTCACTGTGCTTATTGCTGGAATATTTAGCGAGACTCTCAATTTGAGTAATGCTGAAAAAGCAGAGTTGTTGGCTGGGAAAAGTGGAAATGGCTGTCCTGCATTGTATGTGGCATGTCAGAATGGGCGCCATGAAACTATCACCGTACTCATTACGGCAATATGTAGAGGTGATCTCAATGTGAGTAATCATGAAAAAGCAAAGTTGCTGGCTGGGAAAAGTGAAGGAGGCTGTTCTGCATTGTATATAGCATGCGATCATGGACATCATGAGGCTGTAGCTGCAATCATTGAGGGGGTATTTAGAGGTGATCTTAATTTGAGTAGTCAGGAAAAAGTAGAGTTGCTTGCTGGGAAAAATGGAGATAGCTATCCTGCATTGTATGTATTGTGCCAGCATGGATATCATGAAATTGTCACTACACTCATTATTGCGATGTGCCGAGGTGATCTCAATTTAAATAATCACGAAAAGTCAGGGTTGCTGGCTGGGAAAAGTCAAGATGGCTATTCTGCATTGTATCTGGCATGTTACAAGGGATACCATAAAATTGTGATTGCACTAATGGCTGAAATATGCCGAGGTGATCTCAATTTGAATAATGCTCAAAAAGTAGAATTGCTTGCTGGGAAAAATGAAGAAGGTTTCACGGCATTGTATATAGCATGTGATTATGGGCACCTTGAAGTTGTCACTGCACTCGTATCGGCGATATGCAGTGATAATCTTAGTTTGAGCCAGTCTGAAAAAGCAAAGTTGCTTGCTGGTAAAAACGCAGATGGTGTCTCTGCATTAGAGATAGCTCGTGAGTTGGGATATGATAAAATTGTCGCAGTGCTCCGTAATTGCGGTATGTAGTGATGATATTGATCTGGATATGGCTGTATACACAGAGTTGAAGATAGAAGATCTTAAATGTACCATCCTTGCTTTCGGCGCTTTTGAATTGAGGCTCATAGATGATTGTAGAGCTGTCAGCTGATCACTCTATGATTATGTCCTAAACTGTAAAAATCAGAAGGTGCGAATTATGCTGGCGTAAGGTGACTACTGGCGTTAATAGCTTCGCTTTCCATAACTATATTTCTTTTAAGCATAAATATGGTATCATTGCTCATGAGCGAGATGATGCTAGTGTTTCATCTTTCATCTTTCATCTTTCATCTTTCATCTTTCATCTTTCATCTTTCATCTATCCGAATAAAAAACATTTGTCCTGTTAGCAAGTTCCGATTATTCTATCTCATCGAGTTATAAGATTCAGGTTTGAATTTAAAGCTGATTATTATGGTTATTTAAGATTTATCTGTTTTAAAAGTGATGTTAAAGCATTACTATACCTGCCATATTAGCTTTGCTAGCAAACGATAAGTTAGTGCAAAATAGTTAGTTGTCGAAGACAGGTGAACTCATGGGATAGGCGTTAACTACCGCATGCCATCAAAAATTTATGTGGAATAGTTTAGGGTGGTGCAATGGTTACTAGGAATACAGGTCTAAAGAAAGTGATGTTTGATTCAAATAACAAGTCATATATTGTTACGTCATATTGTGCATGCCGATGTGAATTTACGAGAAGGTTATGGCTTACTGCAATGATTAATTTAGAAGATTATGAATATGGGATATTTTCTAAAAAATGAATATGATGATACTAAATATCTAATCCATATGAGGTCTAGAAAATCCTTAAATACCATTAATTTCATTGGATTTTCATCGGGTAGATTATTGCACTGGCACTGGCACTGGTAATATGGGAGTTTTAATGAAAAACACTTTGTCGATAATGATAACACTTGCAATACTTCTAAGTAGCTCAAGTATGGCGACCTTAGACAGCATACTTGATCAGTTTGCTAAGCTTGAAATCTCTTATATAAATAGCAATCTTGGGGATCATTCAAGCATGTGCAGTAATTTAGATGCGCTCATTGCTAACAATAGCTCTATGCCAGAAGCGTGGTTACCACAATCATGTTGCGATGATGAGGTCAAATTAAAAAAGATAATAGAGATGATCCGTGAGCATGATCTCAGCGATTGTCTGAGTCAGCTAGAGGATTGTGGGGAGGTAGTTGACAAACTTTTGCTTCTTAAAGATCATGAATATTATCATTATATTTTGTTCCAAACAGTAATGGGACTTAGGAGTCATTGCTCGACTGATGAGTTTGGTGTGTCATGCCATTTTAGTGATAAATACGCAGGAGGGTCACAAATTTGTGGAAATGTTATTCAGGGAAAAATAGAGTCACTTACTTTAGGAGGACGTAATTTTGAAGAGAGACAATACTTTTCTCGTAAATGCCGAGATGTATCCATAATAAACGTAGAACACAGGGAAGAAGAATTGGAATCAGAGCCATTGCAATCTAATTATTTTAATTTGGGTAAAACTGATAAGACTAGTGAAAACTCTTTGTGTGCATCTGTTTTATTATATATGTCTGAAGGTAACCGGCGCTCCTTTATCGGTAAGGTTTATCGTACTGGCGAATTAGTTACAAGTAGCAATATAGCTGCATGGTGGTTGGAATTGAAGGAGTTTGAATATGGAACTATGGATTTGAAAGAGAATATTGTAGAATGCAAACAAAATCCAGGTTCTGCAGAGCTGGATAAAAGCTTTAGTCGT
The DNA here is from genome assembly GCA_030674915.1 of Candidatus Endonucleibacter bathymodioli. Classification (GTDB taxonomy): domain Bacteria; phylum Pseudomonadota; class Gammaproteobacteria; order Pseudomonadales; family Endozoicomonadaceae; genus Endonucleibacter; species Endonucleibacter bathymodioli. The sequence continues at coordinate 178,666 of JASXSV010000007.1, read as the reverse complement.
AATAGATGTCCATCAGAAGGAATCTATTTTGAAGTAAGTGAATTCATTGAAGTGATTTGTGACGTAGCAATATCGCTTTCCAAATGGCAGGAAAAAAGGTATTTGGTTAGCTCAAGTATTCATGATATGGGTCTGTGTATTAAAAGAAATAAATATAATAATATTATTATTTATTATTATGATCCTAATGATACACTTCGACATAAAGAGATAATTGCTAATGCAGTAGAAGATCTGCAGTACTTACACTATTACGATTTTTGGAATCCAATACATCTGTATAGCTACTTTCCAGGGCAAGATAAAGTTTGCTGTCTTACTAGCCTTCATACGAAATCTTTACAAAAGGATTGTAAAGTAGTATGCACGAACAAACCAAGTGCAAGCCTCATGTATCTATTAAACAAGTATGGTCATTACGGACACTCAGCGGCTTTCTTTGATCTAAAAGCTTTCGATAAAAACAAAAAAAAAGAGTTGATTGCAGGGGAAAGGAAAGGTGGCACATCGGCATTATATATAGCCTGCCAGGATGGTAGGTTAGAGGCAGTATCTGCACTCCTTACGGTGATAACTAACGTTGATCTTGATCCAGATGTAAAAAAAGAGCTGCTTGCAGGAAGGAGGGCAGATGGTACACCTTCATTGTATATAGCATGTCAGAATGAGTACCATAAAATTGTTACTATCCTCCTTGCTGCGATATGCAGCGGTGATATCAATTTGAATAATGCTCAAAAAGTAGAGTTACTTGTTAGTAAGAATGCAGGCGGTTGTTCTGCATTGAATCAAGCATGTCAGAATGGATACAGTGAAATTGTCATTGCACTACTTGCTGCGATATGCAGCGAAGACCTCAATTTGAAGAATGCTCAAAAAGTAGAGCTGCTTGCTGGGAAAGATAAAAACGGATTTCATGCATTGTATAAAGCATGTCAGAATGGAGACTATGAAATTGTCACTGCACTCATTGATGCGATATGCAGCGATAATCTAAATTTGAATAATGCTAAAAAAGCAGAGTTACTTGCTAGTAAAAATGCAGACGGTTGTTCTGCATTGAATCAAGCATGTCAGAATGGACACCTTGACATTGTCATTGCACTCATTGCTGCGATATGCAGCAATAATCTCAATGTGAGGAATACTAAAAAAGTAGCGTTGCTTGCGGGGAAAGATAAATACGGATTTCATGCATTGTATAAAGCATGTCAGAATGGATACCGTGAAATTGTCACTGCACTCATTGCTGCGATATGCTGCGATGATCTCAATTTGAATAATGTTCAAAAAGTAGAGTTGCTTGCGGGGGAAAATAAATACGGATTTCATGCATTGAATCAAGCATGTCAGAATGGACACTATGAAATTGTTACTGCACTCATTGCTGTGATATGTAGAGATGATCTCAATTTGAATAATGTTCAAAAAGTAGAGTTGCTTGCTGGTGGACATGGTTGTTCTGCATTGAATCGAGCATGTCAGAATGGACACCTTAAAATTGTCACTGCACTCATTACTGCGATATGCAGCTATGATCTCAATTTGAAGAATGATCAAAAAGTAGAGTTGCTTGCTGGGAAAGATAAATACGGATTTCATGCATTATATAAAGCACGTCAGAATGGACACCATGAAATTGTCACTATACTCATTGCTGCGATATGCAGCGATGATCTCAATTTGAATAACGCTCAAAAAGTAGAGTTGCTTGCTGGGAAAAATAAATACTGAGTTCATATATTGTCTCAAGCATGTGAGTATGGACACCTTGACGTTAGTGTTGGCGATATACAGTGATGATCACTCATGCCGTACCACTGCTGTATACAGTGAGTACGCAGCATCGTCATCAGGGGATACGGTCGGCGACCATTACCAGGCTTGGGGTAATATGGCTCGATAACTGACAGCATCAGTTTCCAGGGAACCAGTGCTTCCATCCACTCAAGAAACTTCTCTTTGCGGGTTTGGCGACGTTTATGCTGGTATTCGCTGTCGGCGAAGCTGAGTTGGTGTCTCATGGTTCATACCATTAAAGAGAAGTGATAGGGATTATCTCATTACCAGGACTTAATCGCACCTTCCCTTTTAAAGCGTGGGTGAAAAATAAACGTGCTTGTTCAGAGATTCCTTAGTGAGTTAAATATCACTCGTCATTGAGTATCAGGTGATTTTGTTGATGATAGTTAGCTACCGCATAGCTTCAACAATTGATATAGAAGATATTAGGGCGTAGTTAAATGGTTGTTAGAAATACAAATCTTAATGAAGTGAAGCTTGGTTTAAATAATAATACATATATTATTAATTCATATTGTTAATGGGGCCGTTAATATAACGAAGATGCTAATGACTTGTTTTGGATTTTTGGATTTTTGGATTTTTGGATTTTTGGTATTTGAGGTTTGTTGCAAAATACAATTAATATGTTAGGATTACAATTCATATACGGTATAAAAAGCTTTCAATCCTAGTGATTGTTTTTTAATTTACATAGTGTTTCACTTATACATGATGCGGAAGTTTTAATGGAAAATAGTTTAGCGATACTTATAACACTTTCAATACTTATAAGTGGCTCAAGTATGGCTTCCTTGGATGAGATGTTTGGGAAGTTTTCTGAAATTAAAAGCTATAATGAGGAGAGTAATCTTTGTGACTATTTCAGTATATATAGCCATTTAGATGAGATCATTGTTAACAACAAAGCTATGCCTAAAGATTGGTTGTCACGACTGTCTTACGAGCATAATTCTCAATTGAAACAGATCGTAGAGATGATGGGTGAGCAGGAGTTAAGAGATTATCTGTGCCAGTTTAATGGTGATGGACAGGTAGTAGGTAAGCTGTTGAATCTTAAAAATCATGAAGATTACCATTATATCTTGTTTTACGCTGTAATGGGATTGAGATGTAATTATTCTATTAGTGAGTGTGATATGCCATGTTCTGTAATTGATAAAGACGTAATAGAATTGCGGGTATGTGAAAATATTATTCAGTCAAAAATAAAACAACTTACTTTAGGAAAACGTTATTTCGAAGAACGACCATACTTTGTTAGTAAGTGCTCAAATGTATCAAACATAAAAATAGGAGTTAGGGAAGAAAAATCTGGATCAGAGCGATTACAAGCTAGACACTCTAATGAGCGTGATACTGATACTGTTTGCGATAATTCTGTGTATCCTTCTGTTTTATTATATATGTCTAAAGGTCGTAAATGTTGCCTTAATCGTAAGGCTTATCGGAATAGTGAATTAGTTGCATGTTGCAATCTGGCTGCATGGTGGCTATGTTTAGAGGCGTTTAAATATAATGCTGTTGCTTCGAAAGAGGATATTTCCCGATGCCAAAACATTCCCGTAAATTCGGAAATAATTAAATGTTTATATTGGAATGGGTGCCCATCAGAAGGTATTTATTTTGACATAAATCAAGTTCATGAAGCCATTACTATATTGCAATAGGGCTTGCAGAAGGGCAGGAGAAAAGGTACTTGGTTAGCTCATGTGTTCATCATATGGGTCTATGTATTAAAAAAAATAGATATAATAACATTATTATTTATTATTATGATCCTAATGACACACTTCGACACAAAAAGATCATTGCTACTACTGCAGGTGGTCTTAAACACTTAAGATATACAGATTTTTGGAGCCTAGACAATGAGCAAAACTATTTTCCAGAGCAGGGTAAGGTTTGCTGTCTTCTTAGCCTTGATACGATAGCTTTACAAAAAGATTGTAAAGTAGTATGCATGGCTAAGCCAAGTACAAGCCTTTTGTATCTATTAAGCTTTTATGGTCATTGCGGACACCCAGCGGTTGCCGTTGATCTAGCAGATTTGGATAATATCACAAAAAAAGAGTTGTTTGCAGGGAAAAGGAAAGAAGGCGCATCGGCATTATATCTAGCATGTCAGCTTGGGCACTTCGAGACAGTATCTGCACTCCTTGCGATGATAGATAATATTGATATTAGGGCAAGTGTGCAGCAAGAGCTGCTTGCTAGTAAAAGTAAATATGGATTCTCTGCATTATATGTAGCATGTTATCACGGACACTATGAAGTTGTCACTGCACTCATTGCTGCGATATGCAGAGCTAATCTCAATTTTAACAAGTATGAAAAAACAGAATTTCCTGATAGGAAAAACAAATACTGTTTTTCCGCATTGTATTTAGCGGTTACTGCACTTATTGCAGGTAGTCGAAATTTGAATCAGAACAAAACAGCAGAATTGCTTGCAGGGAAAAGTAAATCTGGTTTTCCTGCATTGTATGCAGCATGTCGCAATGGGCACCATGAAATTGTCACTGCGCTACTTGCTGCGATATGCAGCGGTGATCTCAATTTGAATAAAAATGTAAAAATAGAGTTACTTGCTGGGAAGAGTAGAGACGGTTATTCTGCATTGTATATAGCATGTCAGAATGGGCACCGTAAAGTTGTCACTGTGCTCATTGCTGCGATATGTAGCGGTGATCTTAATTTGAATAATTATGAAGAAACAGAGTTACTTGCGGGTAAAAGTCAAGACGGCAGGTCTGCATTGTATATTGCATTTCAGTATGGATACCATGAAATTGTCATGGATCTGATTGCTGCGATATACGGAGGTGATTTCAATGTGAATAATGATGAAAAAGCAGAGTTGCTTGCTAGGCAAAGTAAAGGTGGCTGTTCTGCATTATTTATAGCATGTCAACATGGATGCCATAAAATTGCAGCTGCACTCATTGCTGCGATATCTAGAGGTAATCTTCACTTGAATAATGATGAAACAGCTGAGTTTCTTGCTGGTAAAAACGAAGACGGTTGTCCTGCATTATATATAGCATGTGAGTATGGATACCATGAAATTGTGGCTATGTTCATGACTGAAATATGCAGAGGTGATCTCAATATGAATAATTCTAAAAGAATAGAGATGCTTGCGGGGAAAAATGAAAATGGCTGTCATGCATTGTATATAGCATGTCAGCATGGGTACTATAAAACTGTCACTGCACTAATTTCGGCAATATGCAGTGATCTTAGTTTGAGCCAGTCTGAAAAAGCAGAGTTGCTTGCTGGTAAAAACGCAGATGGTGTCTCTGCATTAGAGAGAGCTCGTGAGTTGGGATATTATAAAATTGTCGAAGTTCTCAGTGATTGCGGTATGTAGTGGTGATATTGATCTGGATATGACTGTATACGCAGAGTTTAAGGTAGAAGATCGTAAATGTACTATCCATGTTTTGGCGCTTTTGAATTGATGGTTAGAGATTATTGTAGAGCTGTCAATTAATCACTCATATGATAATGCTCTAAACTGTAAAAATTAGTAGTTGCGAACTGTGTTGGCGCAAGGGGCTTATGACGTTACATGACTACACCTGTCACATTAGTGTTGCTAGTAAGCGATAAGTTAGTGCAAAACAATTCATATCGAAGACTGGAAAACTCGTGGGTAGGAGTTAACTAATGTATACTGACAACAATTGATGGAGAATAGTTTAAGGTGGTGAAATGGTTGTTAGGGATGCATGTCTAAAGAAAGTGGTGCCTGATTCAAATAAGAAGTCATGTGTCGTTACGTCATATTGTGCATGACAATGTGAATTTACGAGAAAGCTAGGGCTTACTGTAATCATTGGTTTAGAATGGCCTGAGCATAGGGTATTTTCCAAAAAAAAGATGTAATGATAGTAAGTCTCTAATCGATATTCGGTCTGAAAAAGACTTAAATCCATGGATTTAATTGGATTTCGAACAGGTAGCGTGCTGCACTGGTACTGGTATATGGGAGTGTTAATGAAAAATAGGTGGTCTATAATTATAGCACTTGCAACACTTCTAAGTGGCTCAAGTATGGCTTCCTTGGACAGCATACTTGAGCAGTTTGCTAAGCTTGAAATCTTTGATACGAATAGCAATCTTGAGGACCGATCAAGCACGTGCAGTCATTTAGATGCGCTCATTGCTAACAATAAAGCTATGCCAGAATCGTGGTTACCACAACCATGTTGCGAGCAGGAGGCTCAATTAAAAAATACAATAGCGATGCTCGATGAGCCGAATCTCAGAAATTATCTGAGCCAGTTTAAGGATTATGGTGAGTTAGCTGACAAGCTTTTGATTCTTAAAGATCATGAATATTATCATTATATTTTTTTCCAAACAGTAATGGGGCTTAGGCGTGATTATTCGACTAATGAGCAAATATGTGAAAATATTATTCAGGAAAAAATAAAGTTACTTCCTTTAGGAAGACGTCATTTCGAAGAACGTCCGTTCTCTGTTCGTAAATTCCTAGATGTATTCAGAATGAACGTAGAATACAGAGAAGAAGAGCTAGGATTAGAAACACTGGGCGCTAAGTATTCTAATTTGTGTGGTACTGATAAAGATAGCGATAACCCTGTGCGTACATCTTTTTTAGTATATATGTCTGAAGGTCGTAAATGCAACCTTAATTGTTTGGCTTATCGTAATGGTGAATTAATGACATGTCGCCATCTAGCTGCATGGTGGCTGCAATTAGAGGAGTTTGAATATGGGGATATTGATTCAGAAGAGAATATTGGCAAATGCACAAAAATTCCATGTAGTGCAGAGTTGGATAAAAGTTTTATGTATAACAGATGCCCATCAGAAGGAATTTATTTTGAAATAAGTCAATTCCATAATGTCATTTGTGACGTAGCAATATCGCTTTCCGAAGGGCAGGAAAAAAGGTATTTGATTGGCTCAATTGTTCATGATATGGGTCTATGTATTAAAAAAATAAATATAATAATATTATTATTTATTATTATGACCCTAATGACACCTTCGACACAAAGAGATACTTTGCTAGTACTGAGATGATCTGAAGTATTACACTATGATGATTTCTGGAACTATTATGTGTGCATACCTACTTTCCAGGGCAAGATAAAGTTTGCTGTATTGTTAGCCTTGATACGAAAGCGTTACAACAGGACTGTAAAGTAGTATGCAGGGAATAAACCAAGTGCAAACCTCATGTATCTATTAAGCAAGTATGGTCCATTATGGGCACGCAGAGGTGTGTTTTTGATCTCAAAGGTTTGGATAGGGAGGAACAAAAAGAGCGTTGATTGCAAGAAAAATGGGAGGTGACGTACCGGCATTATTTGTAGCCTGCCAGAATGGGCACTTAGAGGCAGTCTCTGCACTCCTTGCGATGATAATTAACATTGATCTGGATCTAGATGTGAAAAAAGAGCTGCTTGCAGGAAAGGAGGCAGCAGGTGGCGCATCTTCATTATTTATAGCATGTCAGTGTGGATACCATGAAATTGTCACTGTACTCATTGCTGGAATATTTAGCAGTGATCTCAATTTGAGTAATGGTGAAAAAGTAGAGTTGCTGGCTGGAAAAAGTGGACGTGGTTATCCTGCATTGTATGTAGCATGTGCGTCTGGATATCATGAGGTTGTCACTGTACTCATCGCTGGGATATGTAGAGGTGATCTCAATGTGAATAATTCTAAAAGAATAGAGCTGCTTGCTGGGAAATCTAGCAATGGCTGGCCTGCATTATATATAGCATGTAATAATGGGCACCATAAAACGGTCACGGCATTCATTGCTGCGATATGCAGAGGTGATCTCAATTTTAATGATGATGAAAAAAAAGAGTTTTCTGCTGGGGAAAATAAATATTGTTTTTCTGCATTCATTTCTGCAATAGGCAGATGTTCTAGAAAATTGAGTAAGAACCCAAAAGCAGAATTGCTTGCTGGGAAAAATGAACAAGGTTGTTCTGCATTGTATGTAGCATGTGATTATGGGCGCCTTGAAGTTGTCACTGTACTCGTATCGGCGATATGCAGTGATGATCATAATTTGAGTAAGGCTGCAAAAGCAAAGTTGCTTGCTGGTAAAGACGAAGACGGTTTCTCTTCATTAAAGAGGGCTCGTCAGTTGGGATATTATAAAATTGTGAAAGTGCTCCGTGATTGCGGTATGTAGTGGTGATATTGATCTGGATATGACTATTACGCATAGTTGAAGATAGAAGCTCTTAAATATACCATCCTTACTTTTGGCGCTTTTGAATTGAGGCTGAGAGATGATTGTAGAGCTATCAATTGGTCATTCTATGATCATGCTCTAAACTGTAAAAATCAGAAGATGCGAACTATGTTGGCGCAAGGTGACTACCGCCGTTAATAGCATCGCTGGCCATAACTATATTTCTTTTAAACATAAATCTGGCATCATGGCTCATGGGTGAGATACTGGTAGTGCTTCATCTTTCATCGCTTACCAAAGAAAAAACATTTGTTCTGCTCGTAAGTCCCGCTTATTCTATCTCATCGAAATATAAGATTCAGGTTTGAATTTAAGACTGATTATTATGGTGATTTAAGATTTATCTATTTTAAAAGTGATGTTAAAGAATGACTGTACCTGCACATGATTTCTAGTAAGCGATAAGTTATTGCAAAGCAATTTATTATCCAAGATTGGGAAACTCGTGGGATAGGAGTGAACTGCCGCACACCATCAACAATTGATGTAGAAGAGTTTAAGGAGGTAAAATGGTTGTTAGGAATGCATGTCTAAAGAAAGTGATGCCTTATTCAAATAAGAAGTCATGTGTCGTTACATAATATTGTGCATGACAATGTGAATTTACGAGAACTCTAGAGCCTACTGCAATGATTAGTTTAGAATATTCTGAATATGGGATATTTTCCAAAAAATGAATGTAATGATACTAAATCTCTAATCCATATGCGGTCTAGAAAAGACTTAAATGCCATTGATTTAATTGGATTTTCATCGGGTAGCGTGCTGCACTGGTACTGGTGATATGGGAGTGTAAATGAAAAATAGGTTGTCGATAGTTATAACACTTGCAATACTTCTAAGCGGCTCAAGCATGGCTGCCTTGGACAGCATACTTGAGCAGCTTGCTAAGTTTGAAATATCTGCTACGAATAGCAATATTGGGGACCGTTCAGGCACGTGCAGTCATTTAGATGCGCTCATTGCTAACAATAAAGCTATGCCAGAAGCGTGGTTACCACAACCATGTTGCGAGCATGAGGATCGATTAAAAAAGGCAGTGGGGATAATCAATAAGCAGGATCTCAGAGATTATCTCAGCCAGTTTGAAGATTGTGAAGATGTAGCTGACAAGCTTTTTATTCTTAAAGATCATGAATATTACCATGATATTTTGTTCCACACAGTAATGGGGCTTAGGCGTAATTGTTCGACTAATGGGGTTGGTATACCATACCCTTCTATTGATAAAGATGTAAGAGAATTGCAATTAGATGAAGGTTCATTCAAGAAACAATAAAGTCACTTACTTTAGAAGATCGTCCTTTCGAAGAGCGGCCATGTTCTATTAGTAAATACTCATCTGCATACAGTATAAAAGTAGGACTCTAGGGCAAAAGAACTAGGATTAGAAACACTGTGCGCGAAAGTATTCGAATTTGTGTAGTGGGTAAAAGTAGCGATAAACCCTGTGTGTGCATCTGTTTTATTATATATGTCTAAAGGTCGTAGATGTAACCTTAACGGTAAGGTTTATCGTGATAGTGAATTAGTTGTATGTCGCCATCTATCTGCATGGTGGCTGAAATTAAAGGAGTTTGAATATGGAGCTATTGATTCGGAAGAGAAGATTGCCAAATGCAAAGAAATTCCAAGTACTGAAGAGTTGAACAAAAGTTTTCATCATAAAGTATATCCATCAGAAGGTATTTATTTTGAAACCAGTCAATTCCATAATGTCATTTATGACATAGCAACATCGCTTTCCGAAGGTCAGGAAAAAAGGTATTTACTTGGCTCAATTGTTCATGAAATGGCTCTATGCATTAAAAAAAACAAATATAATAACATTATTATTTATTATTATGATCCTAATGACCACACGTCGACACAAAGAGTAATTGCTAAGACTGTAGGTGATCTGAAGTACTTACACTATGACGATTTTTTGGAGCCCAATAGATGCGTACGCCTACTTTCCAGGGCAAGATAAAGTTTGCTGTCTTCTTAGCCTTCATGACGAAAGCTTTACAAAGGATTGTAAAGTAGTGTGCAGGAAAAAACCAAGTGCAAAACCTCATGCATCTATTAAGTAGGAATGGCCATTATGGGCACGCTGAGGTTGTTTTTGATCTCAGAGGTTTGGATAGAAGAAAAAAAAAAAAAAGAGTTGATTGCAGGGAAACGTATAGATGGTATACAGCATTATATATGGCCCTCCCAGAATAGGCATTTGGAAGCACTCTCTACACTCATTGCGATAATATAATTAACATTGATCTTGATCCAGATGTAAAAATGAGCTGTGCTTGCAGGAAGAGCGGGAAGATGGCACATCTTCATTATTTATAGCATGTCAGTGTGGATACCATGAAATTGTCACTGTACTCGTTTCGGAAATATGCAGTAGTGATCTTAATTTGAGTAATCATAAAAAAGCAGTAAGTGTTGCTGGACAAATGGGGATGGCTGTTCTGCATTGTATGAAGCATGTTATAATGGATATCATGACGTTGTCACTGCACTCATTGATGGGATATGCAGAGGTGATATAAATTTTAATGATGATGGAAAAACAGAGTTTTCTGCTGGGAAAAATAAATATTGTTTTTCTACATTAATTTCTGCATTCATTTCTACAATACGCGGAGGTTCTCGAAATTTGAGTAAAAACCAAAAAGCAGAATTGCTTGCAGGGAAATCTCATGATGGATATTCTGCATTGTTTATGGCATGCCAGGAAGGATACTCTGACGTTGTAACTGTGCTCGTTTCGGCAATATGCAGTAGTGATCTTAGTTTGAGCCAGTCTGAAAAAGCAGAGTTGCTTGCTGGTAAAAACGCATATGGCGTCTCTGCATTAGAGATAGCTCGTGTGAGGGGATATTTATGCAAATTGTGAAACGTGCTACTGGCTAGCGGTGTGCCGCAGTGATATTAATATGGATATTACGCAGAGTTGAAGATAGAAAGCTCTTAAATATCATCCTTTCTTTTTAGCGCTTTTGAATTGAGGCTTAGAGATGATTGCAGAGCTATCAATTGATCACTCTATGATCATACTCTAAAATGTAAAAATTAGAAAATGTGAACTATATTGGTGCAAGGGGCTACTGACGTTAATAGCATCGATGTCCATAATTATATTTCTTTTAAACATAAATCTGGTATCATTGCTCATTAGTGCGATGTTGGTAGTTATTTATCTTTTATCTGTCATCTTTCATCTTTCTATTTTTCATCTCTTAACGAAGAAAAAAACCATTCGTCCTGTTAGTAAGTTTCACTTATTATATATCACCGAGGTACAAGCTTCAGGCTTGGAATTTTAAGGTGGTTATTATGGTGATTGAAGATTTATCTATTTAGACGTTGACGTTAAATCATTACTTACCTGCCACTTAGTGTTGCTAGTAAGCGATAAGTTATTGCAAAGCAATTTATTATCCAAGATTGGGAAACTCGTGGGATAGGAGTTAACTGCTTCATACTACAACACTTTATGTAGAATAGTTTAGCGTGTGGTGAAATGTTGTTAGGAACGGCATTCTATAAAGAAAGTGGTGTCTGATTCAAATAAGAAGTCATGTGTTTGTTTACGTCATGTTGTGCATAATAATGTGAATTACGAGAAAGAGCTGGCTACTGCAATCATTAGTTTAGAAGGGTCTGAATATAGGGGTTTCTAAAAAAAACAAATGTAGTGATAATAAATATATAATCAGTATGTGGTCTGAAAAAGACTTAAATACCATTGATAATGATTTTCCATCGGGTAGCGTGTGGCACTGGTACAGGCAATATGGTAGTTCTAATGAAAAATAGTTTGTCGATAATTATAACACTTGCAATACTTTTAAGTGGCTCAAGTAAGGCTTCCTTGGACAGAATGCTTGAGAAACTTGCTAAGCATGAAAGCTCTGATATGAATATCAATCCTGGGGATCGGTCAAGCATGTGCCGTCATTTAGATGCGCTCATTGCTAACAATAAAGCTATGCCAGAGGCGTGGGTACCAGAACCATGTTGCGAACAGGAGGCTCTACTAAAAGAGACAATGGAAATGCTTGATGATCATGATCTCAGATATTATCTGAGCCAGTTTGAGGATTGCGGGGAGGTAGCTGGCAAGCTTTTGATTCTTAAAGATCATGAATTTTATCATTATATTTTGCTCCCAAATAGTAATGGGACTTAGGCGTTATTATTCGACTAATGAGTATGATCTAGCACGATCTTTCATTAATAAAGGCGCACCAAGATGGCAGGTATGTGGAAGTATTATTCAGGCAACAATAAAGCAACTGACTTCCGAAGGTCGTTATTTTGAAGAGCGTCCACACTGTGCTCGCAAACTCTCAGATTCATCTAGCATGAAGGCAAGAGCAAGGGAAGAAGAGTTAGAGGGAAAGCCATTGAAAGCTAAGCACTCTAATGCGCGTTATCATGATAAAGCTAGTGAAAACTCTGTATGCGCATCTGTTTTATTATATATGTCTAAAGGTCGTGAATGTAACCTTAACTGTGAGGTTTGTCGTAATGGTGAATTAGTCGAATGTCGCCATCTAGCTGCATGGTGGCTAAAATTAAAGGAGTTTGAATATGGAGCTATTGATTCGGAAGAGAATATTGCCAGATGCAAAAAAATTCCATGTGATGAAGAGTTGGATAAAAGTTTTAATCATAACGGATGTCCATCAGAAGGTATTTATTTTGAAATAAGTAAGTTCCATAATGTCATTTGTGACGTAGCAATATCGCTTTCCGAAGGGCAGGAAAAAAGGTATTTGATTGGATCAGTTGTTCATGTTATGGGTCTATGTATTAAAAAAAATAAATATAATAATATTATTATTTATTATTATGACCCTAATGACACACTTCGACACAAAGAGATAATTGCTAATACTGCAGAAGATCTGAAGTACTTATACTCTGACGATTTCTGGAACCCATCATTTGTGCATTGCTACTTTCCAGGGCCAGATAAAGTTTGCTGTCTTCTTAGCCTTGATACGAAAGCTTTACAAAAGGATTGTAAAGTAGTATGCATGCATAAACCAAGTGCAAACCTCATGTATCTATTAAGCTAGTATGGTCATTGCGGACACCCAGCGGTTTTTTTTGATCTAAAAGGTTGGGATAAAAGTACAAAAAAAGAGGTAATTGCAGGGAAACAGAAAATGGCACGTCGGCATTATATATAGCCTGCCAGACTAGGCACTTAGAGGCAGTATCTGCACTAATTGCGATGATAATTAACATTGATCTGGATGTAGATGTAAAAAAAGAGCTGCTTGCAGGAAGACTGAAAGATGGCACATCTCCATTGTTTATAGCATGTGAGAATGGAGACTATGAAATTGTTACTGCACTTATTGCTGGAATACTTAGAGATGATCTCAATTTGAGTAATGATGAAAAAGCAGAGTTGCTGGCTGGGAAAAATGAAAATGGCTGTCCTGCATTGCATATAGCATGTCAGAATGGGCACACTGAAACTGTCACTGTACTCATGGCTGAAATATGCAGAAGTGATTTCAATTTGAATGATTCTAAAAAAATAGAGTTGCTTGCGGGGAAAAATGAAAATGGCTGTCCTGCATTGTTTATAGCATGTCAGTGTGGGCACTATAAAACTGTCACTGCACTCATTGCTGGAATATGCAGAGCTGATCTCAATTTTAATAATGATGGAAAAATAGAGTTTGCTGCTGTGGAAAATAAATATTGTTTTTCTGGATTAATTTCTGCATTCATTTCTGCAATAAGTAGAGGTTCTCGGCATTTGAGTAAGAACCCAAAAGCAGAATTGCTTGCTGGTAAAACTGAAGAAGGCTATCCCGCATTGTATATAGCATGCCTGCTTGGACACCTTGACGTTGTCACGGAGCTCGTTTCGGCAATATGCAGTAGTGATCTTAGTTTGAGCCAGTCTGAAAAAGCAGAGTTGCTTGCTGGTAAAAACGCATATGGCGTCTCTGCATTAGAGATAGCTCGTGTGAGGGGATATTATAAAATTGTGGAAGTGCTCCGTAATTGCGGTATGTAGTGGTGATATTAATCTGGATAGAACGGTACACGCAGAGTGGAAGATAGAAGATCTTAAATATACCATCCTTACTTTTGGCGCTTTTGGTTTGAGGCTCAGAGATTATTGTAGAGCTGTCAATTGATCACTCTATGATCACTCTAAACTGTAAAAATCAGAAGATGCGAACTATGTTGGCGCAAGGCCGCTACTGACGTTAATAGCGTCGCTGGCCATAACTATATTTCTTTTAAATATAAATCTGGTATCGCGACGCAGGTGACACTGCGCAACAATAAGAACGTATAAACACATCTTTTTCTGTTTGTTTTTAGTGTTCGTGCGGCAATAAATTGTTTGCAAAAGATTGCAACTAAAACGTTATGACCTTGAAGCTTTAAACTCGAAAGGTTCAATCTTGGAACACTTACCAACTAAGGAGGTAGACCTAAGTATCTGATTCATCACAATTGATGGCCAATTATAAAACTGGAGATATGTTGTGCTCATAGCCATTTTAGCTGTTATCTCTACTTTAAAGGACTTTCCACTCTTTTTTCCCATTAGGTCTTTAATCCCTTTTTTCAAAATATTTTCATCATCTTCAAAGCTTACGTGCATATTCTCAAACAAGTCATCTCAAGCCGTTGTACAGAGCATCTCTCCCCCCCTTTTAATATACTCAGTAAGGATTGGCCCTAAATATCCCTGCGGAAACCCTGCAAATGATATATGTTTACTGCAATCATCAGGCAAACATTTTTCAATATCCTTTGGAAACTCCGCTTGCTCAACAGGCATAAAATTATCAGAATTACCACCTTTCATATCATAACATTTAACGCTAACTTCAGAGATACAACTCAATGCTTTTTCAATAAATGCACTCCCCGAGCCAATACCGATAATATTTTTTGGAAAAAAATCATAAATGGAACCGTAGTATAAACAACGCATCACACGTAAAAGGTCCAGTGCTCTTATACAAAAAGAATCTGGAGTAGTTCCAAAATTCGTCACTGTATTTTCAAAAAGAGTAGATAATGCCTCGTACCTTGGCGTTTTTAAAATGTATTTTTGAGACATTAAGATCATATTAGCAGATTGACCATAATCATTATTAGGCACATAAGTTACGTTCTGATCATATGCCTTGCTTGAGGTTGACCCCGTTTTTCTTCGCTTGACCTGAGTACCATTAAATTCAGCACTTGCCTCGCCTTAGGTTGACTCCATTTTTCTTCGCTTGCCATGAGCATCATTAAATTATGCACGAGTTGTAGGCGCAAAAGTGACACTCTTACCATAGATCTCGCCTGAGGTTGACGATTCGGTGTCAAACTGCGTGACAGAATTCTCACTATTTGCTTGGACTTTTTTATTAACATTCATATCATGTATACCTAGGGAACCTCTGATTAAAGCCGCTTTCGTAATCCCCGCGGAGGCGTGGGTCCAGCAAAATCAATACCCTATAGATTTCTTCCAGTGCGAGAATATCCTTGTTCAGAGCTTCCTTAAGGAAGGTGCGATTAAGTCCCGATTTTTTAAGTGCATCGACACATTGCGGTCGATTTGCAGGTTAACAGTCCAATTTTTATTAGTTTTTCAGTGCCTGCATGCGATTTCCCGACACACAGGCACACTGATGCTATGTTTTGAGCATTTGCCTCACTCGGACGATGTTTGTCAAAGTAAATAGCATGGATAATTTGCTATCATTTTTAGCTAAGCCTCGGTAGCAAGCTTTGGTGAATCCGAACTGACATTTGATGATCCGAAACGGATGCTCAATCTTGGATCGTACACTGGCTTTCATGTATTGAGACCTTTGCACGAATCTCGCTAAATAACTGAAAATCAGGTATAATAAGCCTTGCACAATCAATGCCTTTCGGTGAAATTATGGCTTGGAAAAATCTGAAACAACGCAGTCTAGCAGATTCAATGCTGATTGATCACGATGCAGTGAAAGAACTCGACTCTGTCCATGAACTCATTGATTGGGATCGCTTAGAGCATCATCTGAAAGATATACATTCAAGTTCTCGAGGCGAAAAGGCATGGCCTCCACTGATGATGTTTAAGGCACTGCTGCTGCAAAGTTGGTATAAATTAAGCGATTCGGCCCTAGAGAAACAACTTGCTCGCGATCTTTTATTTCGTCGATTTATTGCGCTCGACATTTCAGAGTCAGTGCCGGACCACAGTACTTTTTGGCGATTTAGACAGAAGCTCGATAAGTTGTTGCTTATGGATAAGTTGCTTCAAGAAATCAATTCCCAGCTTATAGATAAAGGTCTTTATATTAAATCTGGAGGTATCAGTATTGTTGATGCTAGCGTAATTGAGGCTAAACAGTGTCGCCCAAATAAGGATAAAGACAAGCACTCAACACAGGATCCTGACGCGAAGTGGAACGTGAAAGCAGGTTCTGACGGGAAGAGTAAAAGTACCTACGGCTATAAAGCGCACATAAATGTCGATGAGGATGGGTTGATAAAATCGATCGGTTACACAGCAGGAAATATTCACGATTCAAATTGTTTCACTGAGCTATTAGATGGTGAAGAGTCGTCTGTTTATGCGGATAGTGCTTATTCCAGCAAGAAGCACAGTGAATGGCTGGATGATAGAAATATTGATAACAGAATAATAAGACGTGCTTATCGAAATAAACCATTAACAGAACATGATAAGTGCTTTAACCGTTTACATTCTGGCGTGCGCTGCACTGTGGAGCGAGTATTTGGCGTTTTGAAATTACACTACGGCATGGCGAAAGCTCGTTATCTTGGCTTAAGCCGAAATCGCACACGTTTTGAAATAATGTGTGTGGCGCACAATATTAAACGAGGTTTATCGATTCAGCAGGCAAGTTGCGTCTGAAAATCGAAAATAAAGGGTGAAATGGCTCGAATGGCGCATATTCGAACTGTAATTGTGTTTTTTAAGGCTTTATCCTCAAAAAAATACAATTTAATTAATAGTGGGGCTTATGCAGCGTTATCGTGCAAAGGTCTCGTATTATATATTGATCATAAGATTGTTGATCCGTGGATGTTTCTTCCAAGCCCTTACTTTTCTTGGACGTTCCGCGATAGGCCATTCGACATCGATGTCTTTCCACTCGTCCCGTTTTTCTGCGCCACGATAACAGGCATCGACGAAAATGAACTCCTCATCACCATGCAGTAGATTTTTAGCTTGATTCAGATCGTGTTCGTTGGCAGCGGTGGTCGTAAGACTATGCGTTAGCCCAGTTCGAGCATCGACACCGATATGAGTCTTCATGCGGAAGTGCCACTGATTACCCTTCTTGGTTTGATGCATCTCTGGATCACGATCACCGGCTTTGTTCTTGGTGGAGCTGGGAGCTGCGATAATGGTGGCATCCATCAGCGTGCCTTCTTTGGCCAGCACATCAGCATCACTCAGCCAGTCATTTACTTCGTTGAAGATTTTACGTGCCAAATCATGACGCTCTAACAAGTGGCGGAAGCTCATGATCGTGGTGTGACCAGGGGTCATCCCATTCAGTGATAGGCCAGAAAACAAGCGCATGGCTGGGTGTATCAAGGCATCTTCCATCGTAGGATCACTCATGCTGTACCACTGCTGTATACAGTGAGTACGCAGCATCGTCATCAGGGGATACGGTCGGCTACCATTACCAGGCTTGGGGTAATATGGCTCGATAACTGACACCATCAGTTTCCATCTGCTCAAGAAACTTCTCTTTGCGGGTTTGGCGGCGTTTATGCTGGTATTCGCTGTCGGCGAAGCTGAGTTGGTGTCTCATGGTTCATACCATTAAAGAGAAGTGATAGGGATTATCTCATTACGAGGACTTAATCGCACCTTCCCTAGCCAGTTGTGAGGCAATCTCTCAAACAAAAAAACAATCCGACCTTTGTGAGCGGTGGTCTCCGAGTAAGATTAACGTATTCATGTTAAAACTTGGCACTATTAGTTGACTAACAGGACTCATTTTTCCGTTCATCGTGTTATCCCTAGTTGTGGGTTATTCAAATTTAGCTTTTGTATGCCAGCTTCCGAAGGTGTGAGTAGGCGAGAAGCCAGAGAAGTTCATGAATTATTAGCCTGTGATTAGTAAGTGGCTGGAGTGAAGAAAAATAGTCAATAACCTAATACCCTCAAGTGGAGTGGATATAAAAACTGGTCGCAGTACCCGCTTCACCAAAGACGTATCACTAAAGACAAACAGAGCCTCTCCAGTGTACATAATATTTTTCCAATAAACCCAGCATGCAAAACATAAATAGAGAAAAAAGTGAGAGAACAGTTACCCCAGCAAACAGTTTATCCATCATAGCCATGGATCCAGCCCCCACAATAAAAGCCCCAAGACCGTCATTAGCCCCTAGCATTTCAGCAGCTAAAAGAAGGATTAAAGCTATCGCTATTGTCAACCTACAAGACAAGAACAGGCCGGGCAGACTGCCGGGAATAATAATTCTCCAGACGATGCTAAAGGAAGAAAGGCCAAAGCTTTTACCCATATCAACAAAAGACGCTGGTACAGATAGTACTGACTGCCACACGCAGTAAACCACAGGAAAAAAAACACCCATAAATATTATGGAAATACGAGCAGATTCGCCAATGCCAAAAAAAAGAATAAATGCTGGGAAAAGTGCTATTTTTGGCACTGGAAACAATAGCACTAACCAAGGAGTAATTAATCTGAAAGCAGTCATTGAGGTCCCAATTAGCACCCCTGTAAACCAACCAATACAAACACCTGAAATCCATCCTGGCACGAGCCTTTTGATAGAAGCCGTAGCATGAAGCCAAAGTTCGCCAGAACCTATTAGATCCTGCAATGCTGAAAAAATAGCGGATGGGGGTGGCATCAAACTAAAATCATCACCGGACAAACAGTATTGCCAAAGCAAAAGGCCAGCCAATAAACTCATTGCTGATACCCATATGTTTTTCAAACCATCACGCACGCTTCGTACCGCCATCATCATTAGATTTAACCTGACTTCGTAATTTTTCCCATATTAGCTGTCTAAGAGCTTCGCGCCCAATATCCTGCAAACAGTTTTTTATATCAAGCCTTTCCAAAATATAGGCAGGCTGTCCAGAAAAGATTATCACCTGATCGGCTAAATCCAAAACATCGTTAATATTATGTGTTATCACAACTCGGGTCATAGGTACGGTACTAACAAGCTCCCTGAATTCTTCAACAAGCAATTCCCTTGTTTGACCATCCACAGCAGAAAAAGGCTCATCCATTAGCAATAGCGAAGGTTGGAGTGCAAGCGCTCTAGCTAAACCAGTTCGCTGCTGCATACCACCGGATAACTCGTAGGGGTATTTTCCTGCAAAATTGCCCAAGCCAGTAATAACAAGAGCGTTATTAATGCGTTGTTTTTTATCAACAGCGCTCATGTTTTTGTCATGCAATACAAGGGCAATATTTTCTTTTACGGTTCGCCATGGTAATAAACAGAAATCTTGAAAAACAAAACCAGTCTCGTCTCTGCTGAATGTATTAACGAGCACACCGGAACAAGGCTTTAATAAACCAGCTATCAATTTTAAAAGGGTTGTTTTACCACAACCGGATGGTCCAATAATGGCAACGCAAATATTTTTATCAACGCTAAAGCTTATTTTTTTTATTATTTCTTGTCCAGCGTAACTAAATGACAGATCTTTAATATCAAGCATTTTTAGCCCACTACCATTTACAAAAAAGACTCTTATATACCTATTACTATTACAGGTGTAGGCAGGGTGCAAGTTAGCGAAGCCCCACGATCCTAGGAATAGTAAGTTATTTGGGAGAGTGAGAGCAGTCAATAGCCTCACTCCATCAAGGGGTATAGCCTAATTACTTTGGTGATAGGAAGTTCAAATTAAGCACTTTGCCAACGGTTACTCCTTTTTCAACCATACCCCTGCTCTTATACCAATCAATTTGGTGCTGAATGCTGTTTTGATCAATCATTCCATCAGCTTTTATATAAACCGGGAATCGACTAATGAGAACCGGATCCAACACGGGTTTTATAAATAAAGAGATAATGGTAGCTGCATTTTCTCTTTCTGGCCACTTGGCTAGCATTTCTTTGGTTGCATATAGCCCAGGTTTCTCCGTATTAAATATGCGGTGATAATATTTGCAGCCTTTTATGAAGCCAGCAAGATACTTTTTCACAAGTTTAGGATTTTCTTTCAATATCTTGGTTGATGCAAACACACCAGTGACTTGCCAAGGTGTTTCGTTGCCGACATAGCCAATAATATGCCCCGCTTTTTCCTCTTCCACCTTATGGGAAACTACACTGGGTAGGATGGCGCTGTCTATCTGAGATGTGGCCAGCGCAGATCGTAATGCGGGCAGTGTTGCTAGAGGAATAAGTTTAATTTTTTCCTCTAACGAAAAACTATATTTGTCGGCCAACAAACCTGCCATATAGTGGAAAGTGGAGCCTTTCTCGGTAATGCCTAAACTAACATTTTGTAATTGAGAAGGTTTACGAATTCCCTTGTTCCACGCTGTATTAGATACCACATAAGCAGCACTAGGCCAGTTATAGGTCTCGCTGGATGCCCCAGCTATAATTTTTAATTTCTCTTTTCCAGCCAAGTTATACACAGCGGCAGTTAAACCGCTTTGGCCAATGTCCACATCTCCAGATGCTATCGCGGTGGCTACATGCTGGGCTGAACTAAATGATAGTATTTTTAAGTCAATTCCTGCAAAAAATCCTTGTTCCATAGCTAGCTGAATAGCGCCTCCAGCCATTAAGTTCATCATGCCAAGCCGTAATACCTCTCGGTTTTCTTGCACTGGCAGCTTGCTAGCAGCCACTGTCTTATTGCCGAAAGCGTAGCAAGACAGAGATAAAATAAAGAAACAAAAAATAACGTGTTTTTTAATATAATCCAAGGCACTACTCCTACAGACAGTTGATTTCTGGGCAACCCACAATTTTGTGTTACATGCTCTGGTAAGCTTCGTAATGGCTTACAAAATTAGGATTGTTTAAAGACTGTGGCTAAAGTCGTTGGTTATGCTGAGGTGTTTATCTCATATTATTGAGGTAAAGTCCGACAAGCTCCTAGGGAGCAATTTTTTAAAAATTACGATCCGGTTTTTTTGGTCTGCATTTTCGATAATGTTTCTTCTTGCTAATGTTATGATGCTTTCGTTCATGCAATGTGCTGATCCTTTGCGGTATATCCGTAGACTCCTGTAGATCGGTCCACCACTGGCCCGCGCCATCAAGTAGCTCCCCTGATGCTTCCCTTAATATCAGAAAATCATAAGCAGCCCTGAAACGCTGATGCTCCAATAATGACTCGACGACACGAGGCTGTCTGCGTACCAAGCGAATCTGTAAGTCCCAAATATCTTTTATAGCAACGGAAAATCGTCTAGGTATTGCTGTATGACCGGACTGATTTTCCAGTACGATAGTGGCGGCTTGTTGCATGGCTGGTATGGGAGGAGTTTTCTGCTTTTCTATGTCTCTTGCTAGCCTGGTCATGGGACCCCATAATAACGTAGCAAACAAAAACGCAGGAGTTACAGACATGTTGTTTTTAACTCGATTATCTGTACTCATCAGTCCTTGATTAATCAACTCTGCAACGTATTTGTCCTGCGCATTAAGGCATTCGCTCGTTGCTGGGAGAAGGTGATCTAGCAAGCGGTACTCACGTAAAAGTTTAAAAGTTTCGACACCTTGTCCTAATTGTAGCAACTTGAGTACTTCGTCAAACAGTCGTGCAGCAGGAATGTCTCTTAGCAGACACGCAAGGTCATGTATTGGGGCGGCCGTTTCTTCAGAAATATTAAAGTGAAGTTTGGCGGCGAAACGAATAGCGCGCAGCATCCTTACGGGATCTTCATGATATCGGCGCAGGGGATCGCCAATTAGTCTAATTTGTTTTTGTTCAATATCATTAACTCCGTCATAATAATCTGTAACGGTGAAGTCACGAATATCATAATAAAGCGCATTAATAGTGAAGTCTCTACGCTGAGCATCGTCTTGCATAGAGCCGTAGACATTATCACGCAGGATACGGCCAGACTTGGAGTGTTGAGACCTGTCAGAGGATGGTTCATCTGCATCATGACTAGCTCTGAAGGTAGCCACCTCAATAGTTTCCCGTCCAAACAGAATATGAACTAGCTTGAATCGTCGACCAATTAGCCTGGAGTTACGAAATACTCTTCGTGCTTCTTCAGGAGTTGCGCTAGTTGCTACATCAAAATCTTTGGGTCGAAGTCCCTGATATAAATCTCTGATACAACCCCCTACCAGATAAGCATCATATCCGTGGTTAGTTAGTCTGTGTAAAACCTTTAGGGCGTTGTCACTGATGTTTTTTCGGGATACAGGATGCTTCTCTCTGGGGATCAGGAATTGCGGTTCTATCTCTTTAAAAGCGTTAACTGCGACAGAGGATGCTCCAGATATGAGTGGATCAACGTCGAAGTTGCTATTTGGTGGCGCTGAGTTATCACTGTTTCTGGGCTTGCGAGATAAGCGCACAAACACAAATCCAGAAATGAGTAATATCACAAGTACACAAACTACAGCTATTAACCATTCTTGCATGAAGTTTTCTATTTCAGTTATTAGTAAATGCTGCCCGCTTAGCCACGGACGGACACCAACAAGTAGATGTATCCATTTCCATTGAAGGAGTTTGCGCTACTCATCCCCATCACCTCTATTCGTAGATTACGGGGGTTAGAACGTGTGTAGTCTGCTTGCACCTTCAATGGTAACGAGTATCGATGTAATCTCTGATGGTTTAAGAAACAAAAAATATACCCTCAACTATGCATCATAGCATTACCTAGGAATAAGAATAAGGGTTTGGCTATTTTGATCTATGTGAAACATGAATTTACTCAGCACGTTCATTCCCAACAAGCCATTGGAATGCCCTCCTGGTTCCACGTCAAGTTCAGCAACCTCAATGTTTTTCAGCAATTGCCCGCCAATCTGAAATAATTTAAGGGTATACAGTTGTGAAAATCTTATGCCATTCGCTGTTTTTAGCTCAAGATACCCACTGAGTGAAGCTTGTTTTTTTTCCGTAAGTTCCCGCAATAGCTGAGAAGGAAGGGTCGTCAGCGAAGCTCCTGTATCAATTAACAAGGCAGCCGTAGCTCCATTTTTGTCACCTATTTTTACTGTTACAATAAAGTGTTGCCCATATGCTGTTAAAGGGATAGCTTTTGGGTTTTTCCTCTTCGGTGGCTCTGGCGGAGTCGGAAACAACTCCGTAAGAGTCTTCGATGCTTTGTGACCAAATTCACGATCAAGCTTAAGGATCGCAAGTTCACCAGCTGCACTTTCTTTGTCGCCAATGGCAAGATAGATCTCGGCCAGAGCATAGTGGTAAAAAGCATAATCTGGCTCTGTAGATGTTAGCTTCTGAAACAAAAGTAAATTATTTTCAATAGCTCCATATTGTTGTTGATCAAATAAAAGCTTTGCTAAGCGGCGAGAGTTTTGATTGAAGTACTCCAAATCACTTTCCCTGGTTGCGAGAAGGCTTGCTGACAGACAAAATTCAATAGCCTGAATGATATTTTGGTTACTTTCTAGCACCGCTATCTGAATCTTCAGCAATTCAGTATCTTGATAGTAATATTGGGTAAAGCGTTCAAGGACACGAATGCATAGGTCAAAATTGCCATTATTTTGCCATCGAGTCAGTGTATCCATAAGCACAGACCGGAGCTGCAATAATAATTCTGAGTTTGCATTTTCATACTCTTGATAAAGCGTCAAAGCATCATCAAATTGCTCTTCATCCAAATAATGTTGAAACATTTGAGTATCTGCAGCAAATGTTTTCTTTTCTGTAAGCGCAGGTTTGTCAATGTTATCAGACTGAGAAGGCGCGCTAGGCTTTTGAGTTAGCGAGTTCGAGGGGGATTGTACCTCAAAGTAATCATGGAGCCACCATCCTGCAAAGAGCCCTCCAGCAAAAAGAAATGCAATAATTAGTAGAGATCTAAAAACAGTCAACAGGTTCTCCTTATTTTTTCCTCATGAAGAGCAGCCTGTGCTCAGAAGTCATCTTTATAGTGTATACAAGTTGTGGTGTTGGCGGCTTCACTCATCACGATAGCCTATTATTCTGAGGCTATGGCGGTTGTCTCGTTTGTCGCCTACCCGCATCTTCTATTGTAACTGTTATGCTATGGATCAATAATTTGAAAAAGAAAGATTAAAAAAATGGCTTTTTAGTGTCATTTTCTCTGTTTTCAGTGTTAGCATAATCATAGACTATGGATATCGTGGAGTTCTGCTGCATACTAAAGATAGTGCAGAGGCAGGTGAAACTCCATGAGAATAGAGTGCTTAATGATAAGGGAGCTCAGTTAATATTCTTATTCCTTTAACATACTGGTTATGAAAACCGGAAAAAGGGTTGGTGTATTGGCCTGATTGCGCATATACTCCCAACCTTTTGGGCTATAGTCCAGTTGGTTAGAGTACTACTGGGTTCATAATATTGAGACCAGTGGTGGTACAGTTTGTAGCCATTTTCCTTGAGTGTGAAGGGGTGCTGATCTCACTCACCCCAATCACCTGCTACTGGCATGCTCATGAGGCTTCGCTCGTTTGTACCTACTCTCGCTTCCACTGGTGACAGGTATAAAACAATACTTAAGTAAACAGTTTTGGGCCCGTAGCTCAGTTGGTTAGAGCATCCGACTCATAATCGGCAGGTCGAGTGTTCAAGTCACTCCGGGCCCACCATTTTCTGTAAAATCAAGCCGTTATCATTCTGTAATTGCTCAACAATAGTATTGCGTTGAACAAGTAGAATTGTCCAAGCTTGTTTGGTTTATTCATAATGATTTATTGGTGGAGTTTATGCTTTAAAAATACCTCGTATGGCACGGTGTCACACGCCGTAACGGAAGTCTTGTAGAATAATTAAATAGTTTAAGGGCTTAGTGTGTACGTAAAGTTTCTTTAACTTGTTATTACTCATATTTAGGGCTGGTTCATATCCGAATGAGTTTACATGAGTATTCTCTGAAACCATTAGGTTATAACTCTCTTTAATAGCTTTATCTTTTATTTTCCTTGTTGCATTCGTTAGTATAAATCTTAACCAGCTTATAGTTCTGACTTGAGACAATACCTCAAGGATGTAAATCCTAAGCACGCCATAGTTTAAGTTAGTTGATCAGCTATGCTCATTCGGTAATTGGTTAGGATTTTTGAGTTAAAGCTTATTTCTTAAGTGAGAATTAAGGAGCTTTACGGATTTTCCCACCATTTTCTAAATGTCGGTATTTTTGGGAAATATTGTTGTAGCCAATCCGTTGGGTTTAGTTCAGAACGCTACCAAGAGAGGTGCCCATTATCGTAGGTGTGAGTAAGCTACAAGCTATCAGTCTACGAGTATTAAGTTATTGTGGTAAGTCGAGATGACAACCTCACTCCGCTAATGGTAACGACTATAGACGAGCTTATTTTTTAGAGTAACTCGGTTAACGGCGTACTCTATATACGGGAAGGTCATGCTCAGGCTCAAAATCATCAATAATTTTGCGAGACAGAGTCTTCCGGATCAGGCGCTCAATATCTGAAAGCTGCTTGAACTCATCGGCACTGACCAATGATATAGCTTGACCTGTGGAACCAGCCCTGCCAGTTCGACCAATTCTATGAACGTAGTCTTCAGGGATATTAGGTAAATCAAAATTCACCACGTGGGGTAATTGTTGAATATCTAGGCCTCGTGCTGCAATATCCGTTGCCACTAAAATACGAACCTCACCATTTTTGAATCCAGCCAGAGCCCTAGTACGTGCAGCTTGGCTTTTATTACCGTGAATAGCTGCTGCACCTATACCTTCTCCTTCTAGATAACGTGTGAGTTTGTTGGCTCCATGTTTGGTTCTGGTAAACACAAGCACTTGCTGCCATTGTCTGTCGTGAATCAAGTGGGTAAGTAATGCCGATTTCCGCTTTTTATCAACTGGGTGAATCCATTGTTTTACCGTTGTTGCAGTAGTATTTCTTGGGGTGACCGAGATTTCTACAGGGTTACGCAGCAGACCTTTGGTTAAGGTTCTAATTTCATTAGAAAATGTTGCTGAGAACATCAAATTCTGACGTTGTTTTGGAAGAAGAGACATGATTTTTTTAATATCACGGATAAAGCCCATATCCAGCATCCGATCCGCTTCATCTAACACTAAGACCTTCAGTTGACCGAATTTCACCGCATTCTGACCATACAAATCAAGTAATCGTCCAGGAGTTGCGATAAGAATATTAACTCCTTTGCGTAATTTCATCATCTGGGGGTTAACCTTAACCCCTCCATATACTACTGTGGAAGTTAAGGATAAATATTTGCTATAAAGCAAAGCACTTTCTCCAATCTGAATAGCCAACTCCCGAGTAGGCGTTAATACTAGTGCATGCACGTGATTCCCCTGCGGGTGTCCACTTTTCGATAGGCGCTCCAGTATAGGCAGAATAAAGGCAGCTGTTTTTCCCGTCCCAGTCTGGGCAGCAGCCATTACATCCTGTCCTTTCATCACAGCAGGGATAGCTTGCCGCTGAATGGGAGAAGGCGTCTTATAGCCTTGCTCCGATACGGCTTGGAGGATAGGAGTGGATAGGCCGAAGGTGGTAAAGCTCATGAACGCATCTCTTAGCGACTTTTAAAAACCCAAAATTTCAACGAACACGCAGTTTACAGGAACGCGCAAGATTGCGCCATTGTTCTGAGTTAACCTGTTCTATGTATGCAAGACTAATGATTACATTCGCTCTCTTGTCACTTAGCAATCTATACCCATTTCTCTTGAAACGGAGTGATTGTTGACTGCTCTCACGCCTTCTAATTACCTACTGCACCCAGGATATGGGGATGAGCTTGTTTGTCGCCTCCCAGGCCTTCTGGTACTTAGGGTTCGCTTCTTTATCCGAGAACGATCATGCGTACGCTTAATAATTATTGTAGGTGAAAGGCTTCTTTTCAGCTCATAGGGTTCGTTTTGTTGTTGCTGTGAATCATCTTCTTGCTGTTGCTGTGTGGTATATTTATTAATCGCTTTGGCATTATCTTTATCTTTAGCTCTCTCACAGTATGTTTTATAGAGTATTGCTCCAGAACAGATTGTCGTAATCATACTTGCGGATATCCACTCGAGGCCAATAATACACCCACCACCTACGAGAATGCTGAGCATTACAAGCCCTGTTGATGATGAAACAAAATCTGATACTTTTCCTACCCCAGAGATCAAATGTTTTTTTATTCCTAGTAAATAGGGATTATTTTTTGTAAACATTTTAGACCAAGAAGACTGATATGGAGAAGCGCCATTTTCACATGAATTATGCTTGCATGGACTTCCTGATCTGTTTGTATACTCAGCTAACCCATAGGCATCTTGGATTTTACTAAGACAGTAAAAGCAGATGTCATTTTTGTAACTATTTTCATAAGTAATTATTGAGCTTTGGTTATTTTTCCCTAAATAAATATCTATAATAGAGAAGATTTTGTTTATCACTACTATCTTTGCATTCCATGCCTTTTCATATCTATCAAGGATCTCATTATAATCTGTTTCTTGCATATCACTGAGCCATGATTCCGTTATCTCATCACTAAACCATGGTTCCTGTGGCACAAGACCACGAGATTTTGCAAAATCTTGGCATAACCAAGGATTAAAACATGAATGTCGTGCGGAGATCAACGATTTTATAACTTGAATCAGCCATAGACTTTTATATTCACCATTATTCATCTCTTTGTAAATATGGTCATATACTCTATTTGTAAGTTCGCCGACCGGTAGCATGATCTCATATATTAACCCTATTGCAAAACTATAGTACCGGATAGAATATTCGCTTCTGTAATTGTCATTTGATATGTCACGTTTCATTTTATGCACAAAATTATTAACCTGGTCATTAAAAAAACTATTTTTATGTGTGCATGATAGGAAGTGAAACTCATTTCTTATTGCTGGAATTTTTATTATTTCTGACCGTATTATTGATTGTAGTTCAGGCTCTGTCGTCCAATATTTCTTTAGTTTTTCTTCATAAATATGACCATTGTTCGTATTAATTGGCCAGCATGTTTTGCTGCAAAGCATTAATGTAAATAAGATGTATGTAGGTAGTGATGTAAATCTTGAATTGTTGATAGTCTAGTCCTTTGAGCTGGGCTGGATTTTAGTTTGGCAATATCAGCCAGAAATCTAGGTTGCACACCTTAATTGAATTTACTTGTTACTTGAAAGAGTGTTATTCCATAGGGTGGATATTATATATGACCTTATTGAAGGTTACAGTATATACCAATGCTGCTTGAATCTTTGAGTTTTTTGACGGCTCCCATTCACCTCGATAATCAAGGACTGATAGGTTCATGGGGTTATCTCGTTTTTCGCTTACCAATACTTCCAATAATAATTGACATAATCAGGGAAAATAGCTAGGATTGTCTGGATAAACAGTTTTCTATACTCATGGTCATGTGCTTCGTGGTGATTGATTCGTATTACTTTATAGCCCAGTAGTTCATCTAAAACAAAATCAACAAATCGGTCTTTCGCTACCCTATATTGCCTATTGCAACTATCTTTAAAAACATGCTGAGGTCCATCTACTTCAACTACTACATTGTCTGATTTTGACCTTGAGCTTAATAAAATATCAATAGGGAACTTATTCACACGACAATTGATATCTACACTTAAGTCGGGAATTGTTGTTTTGATCAAACTATGAATATCACCCTCCAATATTGATGTTGGTTCGTGATCGTACGTGGATAAACTAATATCACTTGATTTATCCGCGCGGTAGGAATGCATGATATTAATGAATTCTATCTGCCATTCGTCTAAAAATATTGTATGTTTATTTATTGTATCCTGATCGATCTCAGGTATTGTTTTTGTTAGTTCAACAATAATATCTTTTGTTATGCTGGAAACATTAACCCTTCCTTCCTCATGTGCAACAAAATCCAAAAGAGTTATGGCCCAAAATAAAGAAAGTTTGTCTTCTGTATCCATATTTGAATCCGCCGTATTATATAAAACTAAGGCAAGTTCGGTAGCTGTTTCGATTATTTTTTCTGAGTCTATCGGAAGATGACATATAGCTAGTAGAATAGTAATTCCATGCTTGCTTTCATCATAATCTCGCTTCTTCATATACGTATGCGCTAACCGTTCAATAAACTCTTCAGAGGAATAATCTCGCCATCGACTTACTCCTTTAGCCACGCATGCTAAAGTATTTATTGACCATTTTCGCAGTTTAGTATCAGAGAGATTTAACTGAGCAACTATCTTCTTGAAAGATTGTTGTGTCAGGTTATCATTATCAGGACTATTGAGCGTTCTTAGTAATACTTCTAGGGTGTCAATTGGCCAATCTGATAAATCTATCCTGTCATTTATCAGAATGAAAGAAATATGCCGAAGAAGGCTTATAGCTGTAGTAAGTTGATAATGTTTACTGCATGCATTGGCAATCAGTTTTAAGTACTCTGAAGATAAGTTTAGCCACTGTTCCGTATTCTGACCTATCAAACAATTAGTGATCTTGTTTAGAGCTTTTTCTGCATATTTCTCATCATCCTTACTGACAATACTGATTAACTTAGCTAAAAATATAGGTGAGAGATGTAATAAATAGAAGCTGTCATCGCCTACCTCATTGGAGATGTATCTGATGAATTCCAGACAATGATCTCCCTTACCTAGACTTACAGTAAAGGCTAGGTCTATATAATCAATAATGGGAAACTGTATGGATTTCTTCAGAATATGGCCTGCGATATTGTCTATTGCCTTGTGATGAATGTCTCTGGTCTTTGTACTCAATGCTTTAGCAAGTCTTGCAAGATCTAAAGTATTCCAAGACTCTAGATTTGCCGAGGCAGCAAAGTTTGCTATTTTCTGAATGGCTTTTTCAATACGCCGTCCATGGTTATAAGAAAATGCAGTTGCAATATGCAATAATTGACTGCTCGACCATAGTGATGGGATTATTATGCTATCGTTAAAATGTGCAGCCATAGTTTGCATGGCTTCTTGTTCTACAATCGAGTTATTAGTTAATCCACGTATTATCATTATCCAGTCATTATTAGACATTGGTAATGTATTTATATCTTCCTCGACGATAAACTTGGCCCACCTTTGTCTAGCTTTGTCGGTATTTTTTTGCCATCCTAATTTAGACATATGCCGTAATCCGTCCATTGTGTCTGCTATGGTATGGCCGTCACAGTCTATGAAGTTTATTTCAGGAAGGGATAAATTATTAATGATAAGTTGCATAACTATTCCATATGAGGCTTCATTTTTTATGTCTGAAAAGTGTGTCTTTTGCAATCTCACCAAAGCCCTAAACATTGTTGCTGAGATATTAGCATTACAATATAATATTTCTGATTCGATAATGATATCAAGCACCTTGAGCATGGCTATATCCGATCTTTTAGTCTTAGACTTGGATAGACATTCAAATAACAGACTCAATTTGTGACATCCCCAATGATCTATATTACAGTTTTTTGTGCCAATATAGTCCACAATATATTCAAAAGCTTTTTCTTCTCTATGTGAATTTCCCTCGATTAAGGACTTGAGTGCATTCGTGATGTGATAAGGTTGCCACTGGCTCATGTCGTTATTTGGATGCACTATCTTCTTCGCAATAATTTTGCGGATATAGCTGATATTATAACTTGAATGCATGGAAATAGCAGTGCTCATACGCCATATGTCATGACAACTCCAAAGATGATTAGCTATTCCGGTTTTTCCTGTGGCTAGTTGATCAGCTAGTTTACTGATGGAACTAGCGTCTTTACATTTATTGGCTGCCGTGAAAAAGATAATAACGTTATCTACATTATGAGTACGCAGACATTTAGTTGGGTGTTCCATAGCTTTCATTAGAAAATACTGTAGTGCGCCAAGCTGTTGTCCATTAAGGGATTTTCTGATAATGTTGTTGATTGCGATTCTGTTATCTGTATTATAAACGCACGTTTCAGGTTTAAGAAGATATTTTACTGATGCAGATACATTCTTAGGTATATTGCAATATGTTTTTGAAGAATTTAATGTTGGTTCTATGTTTTTATTATATACACCATAAGCATTATAAGAAAACAATAAAACTGTGCTTGTTATAAAGATAAATAGTAGCAATATTCTATGTAACTGTATCATAAGTTCTTTTACCCTAATGTAATTGGTAAGCTAAAATAGATATGTTCTGAGCAAAATATTTAGTCAGCCTAAAAAAAGGAGTTTGATCGTTTTACGCACAGCTACTTTTGAGTATCTGTTTATATCATCTACCATTGATGGTATGGGTGGTAGGCAGTAAACGATCTAGCCTCAATGAGTCTGCTGGGTGAGTGAGAGCAGTTAATAACTCCACGATTTCAATGGGAATGGGCATATGGTTATATAGATCATGCTGTAGTTTATATTTCTTGGCGCTGGAACGTTAAATATCCCATGCCCAGCTTGAAAAGTGGCGTGAGTTACAAAAAATCGTAAGCGTAGATAGTACCCCAGGAGATTGATTTTTGCAAACAATCAGATTTTTTAAGGGGGTCCGATAAATATCCTGTCTGGAATAAGTCAAATCTCGTGAGTCAAATCTCAGTTTCTTGCTGGTCTATTACCTCTGTGTTCAGTAGTTCTCTGCTTTGCTTACTCGTAAATCTTTTGGCGGTTATTCATTAGTGCTTCAGATTCACCTCGATGCCGTTGGAATCAGAAATTTACGTCAGCAGTGCTTGTATTTGCAGTTGTGAGCTAGGACAAATCCATGAGACTGTTTCGTGATGCTGCAGCATTCGCAAATAGCTTTCGTTGGTAGCTAAGCCGATAGTAAGGTTTTGAAAAGAGTCCCAGAATAAGATTATCAACGCTAACTCCAAGGAGGTGATATCACATTTCAATGGGAGTGGGTATAAATAAGTTCACTACGGCAAGGCCTGTAAGGAAGGGAAAACATGGTACCTCCTTGGAGATAAGATTAATATTTTGCCATTACCTGCTTTGGCTTTTGCACAACTGCTCTTTTGCCAGCTGGCATCGTTAAAAACGTACTCAATAGATAATTTATAAGAATAAGCGCTCTCTTTCCGTGCGTTTTCGCCTTACCAACTAACAAAATTAAGGATAGTGCAAAGGTCTCAATGGGTATGATTAGGAAAAATAGCTAGAATCTGCTGGATAAACTGTTTTCTATACTCATAGTCACGTGATTCCTGGTAATTGATGCGCATTACTTTGTAGCCCAGTTGTTCATCTAAAACAAAATCAATAAATCGGTCTTTTGCTACCCTATAAAGCCTATTGCTATTATCTTTTTTAAAATAATGCTGAGGGCCATCTACTTCAACTAGTAAACATTTTGACCTTGATTTTGATCTTAAGAGAAGATCAATAGGGAATTCACTTAGACTATAAGTGGTATCTATCCTTAAACCAGGAATTGAATCTTTGATCCAGTTATAGATCGTATTCTCTAATTCTGAACATGAATCTGATTCTACTTTATTATCGTTCTTTAATAAATGTATATTATTTAACCGACGTGGGTGGTAGGAATGCATAATATTCATTAATTCTAGCTGCCAGTCAGTTGGAAATACTGGTTGTTGATTTATGGTATTCTGATCAATTTCAGGTATTTTTTTTGTTAGTTCAGTAATTATATATTTAGTTCTTCGATGAGTATTAGCCTTTTTCCATTCTTCATGTACAACAAAATTCAAAAGAGTTATGCCCCAAAATAAAGTAAGTTGGTGTGCTTTATTCATATTTGAATACGTATCATTATATAAAGAGGAGGCGAGTTTCACGGCTGATTTGATGATTTTACTTGACGCTATCGGGAGGTGACATATTGCTGATAAAATCATGATCCCATACCTACTTTCATTATAATCGCGCTTCTCCATATAAATATTAGCTAACTGCGCAATAAACTCTTCAGAAGAATAATCTCGGAAGCGACTTACTCCTTTGGCCACGCGTGCTATAGTCTGCACTGACCATTTTTGAAGTTCAGTGTTAGGGAGATGTAACGTAGCAACAATCTTCCTGAAGGCACGTTGTATTGTCTCATCCTGATAAGTACTACTGAGCGTTCTTAATAATACGTCCATGGTAGCTATTGGCCAGTCTGATAAATCTGTGCTTTCATCTAGTATAATTCCGCAAATGTGCCAAATAAAACGCCTAGCTGCTCTAAGTTTATAATGTTTGCAAAGTCCACTGACGAGCACTTTTAAGGCATCTGTATGTATACTTAGCAATTGCTCAGCGTTTTTATATATACAGCAATCAACGATCTTATTAATAGCTTTTTCCACATCTCTAGATGTATCATCGTTACTCAAAATTCTAACTAATTTTGATAAAAATACAGGTGATCTACTTGAGATATCGAAGCTATCATCGCTTACCTCATTGGCTATCTTTCTTATGAGAGCCAGACAGCTATCTCCCCTGCCTCTGCTTAAAGTTATGGATATGTCTATATAATCATCAACTAACGACTTTTTTGATTTATGAAGGATCTGGCAGGCTATATTGTTAATTGCATTGTGATGAAAGTCTCTGATCTTTGAGCTCAGCAGTTCAGCAGTTATTGCAAGTTCGTGATTATCCCAAGAATCCAGATTCGCCTTGGATACAAATTCGGCTATTTTTCGCATGGCTTTTTCAATGCGGAATCCATTCTGACTAGCGAATGATACTAGTATATTCAGTAATTCGATCTTGGTGCATTCTGATAGGTCTATTTTTTTATCGTTTAAACAATCAGCTAGAGCTCGAATAGCTTCTTGTTCTATGTTAAACTTATTATCTAACCCACATGCCATCTTCATCCAATCATTACTTTTAATGGGTGATGCGTGTGTACTTTTAGAAATGATAACCTTGGCCAACTTATGTCTAACTACGCGGATCTTATCTGGATCGATTAGATTATGTATTAGCCACAATGCGTTCATGAGAGGTGCTATAGTACCATAATTTAAGTCTGTAAACTTTGTTTTTGGATCTGATAAATAATCCATAATTAGTTTAATAACTTTTGTAGATATTTCTTTATTCACTACGTTTGTCTTGTGTTTTTCTTGCAATATTGCTAAAGACTTAAATATTATTGATGTGCTATGAATATTCCAATATGATAATCCTGATTTAATAATGATATTTAGCACTTTGATCATGGCCATATCCGCACTCTCAACATTAGCCTTGGACAGAGAGCGAAATAATAAACTCAATTTGTGACCTCCCCATTTTTCTATATTACATTTTTTTGTGAGAATATAAGCCAGAATCTTTTCCACAGCTTCTTTTTCTTTCGTTGAACTATCCTTGACTAAAGAAATGAGCACATATATGAAGCTGTCAGGTTGCCATTTGCTCATGTCGTTATTTGGGCTAACTATATTGTTTGCAATTATCTCGCGGAGATGCATAGCGTTAGGATTTGTGCATGTGAAAAGTGCAGAGCTAATTTTCCACATGTCCATATAAGACCAAGCATCATTAGTTATTGTTATATCTCCTTTGACCAAATTGCCAGCTAACACCTCGATGGAGCTATAGTCTTCACATACACTTGCTGCTGTGAAAAAGGCACCAACTTTATATAAATCATGGGTCAATAAGCAGTCAGCTGGGTGGTGTATAGCTTTCAAAACAAAAGAGTGTAGTTGGTCATACTGTTTTTGACTAGTTGGTGAGTGGATAAGTGTGTTGATTGTGGCTATGTTTATTTCATTATACACACATGTTTTATTTTTAATATGAGATTTTACTGATGTAGATAAGGTGTGAGATGTATTGTAATGTATTTTGGTAGAAGTGAATAGTGGTTTGTTGTTGTGATGTACACCATAAACGTTACAAGAAAACAAGATTAGAGTTATTGTTATACTAATGCATCGTATTAATATTGCATGTAATAATATCATAAGTTTTAATCCTAATATGTTGGTAAAATAAAATGGCTACATTCGGAGAATAACATTTAGCCAATCTAAAGAATGGTGTTGGTTGTTTTTTGCATATCTATTTTGGTTTATCTATACAGCTACCATTGAATGTGTGGGCTGGCAACAAGCGATATATCCTCAATGAGTCCACTGGGTTATGAGAGCAGTTAATAACTTCACGCATTCATCAAGGGAATTGGTATATGGTCATATCTATCAAATTGGCGTTTATATTTCTGAGCACGGTAACGTTAAATTCTGTGTTCTGCTTTAATAAATGGCTTTAGCGAAAAAATCGTAATCGTGTATTATACCATCTAATCTCAATTTATCAAACAAGTTCCGAATTCTTATACATCAATGGCCTTCATTCATATGGTTTTTGATGGTGCTGACGGCTAGCGTTCAAATGGGTTGGTTGAGGCAGCTGGGGTGTGTTCACATAGTTTCCTCAGCTCGCAAGATGCGCTCTTAAGTTAAGCCGATAAAGATATGTATGGATTAAGCCAAGACTCGTGAGTTAAATTACAGTTTCGTGTTGCTTCAGCATTCGCACATAGCCTTCGTGGGGAGTTAAGCCGGGGCGTAATGGTTTTTGAAAGGAACTCAGAATAAGGATGATCATAGCGAACTCTTGGGCTACTATACACGTTTCCATTGAATATCTGGGAGCGGTCAATAATATTATATGTTCAAGGGGCATGGGCATAAATGGGTTCACTATGCCAAGGATCTGCAAGGTGGACAGTATGGCACTGACTTTCATGGCAAGAATACTTATGTATTACTATTATCTGCTGTGGCTTTTGCCTGAGATGCAGTTTCTTTTGCTGTATATGTTAAAATTATGAGACCTTTGCACGATAACGCTGCATAAGCCCCACTATTAATTAAATTGTATTTTTTTGAGGATAAAGCCTTAAAAAACACAATTACAGTTCGAATATGCGCCATTCGAGCCATTTCACCCTTCATTTTCGATTTTCAGACGCAACTTGCCTGCTGAATCGATAAACCTCGTTTAATATTGTGCGCCACACACATTATTTCAAAACGTGTGCGATTTCGGCTTAAGCCAAGATAACGAGCTTTCGCCATGCCGTAGTGTAATTTCAAAACGCCAAATACTCGCTCCACAGTGCAGCGCACGCCAGAATGTAAACGGTTAAAGCACTTATCATGTTCTGTTAATGGTTTATTTCGATAAGCACGTCTTATTATTCTGTTATCAATATTTCTATCATCCAGCCATTCACTGTGCTTCTTGCTGGAATAAGCACTATCCGCATAAACAGACGACTCTTCACCATCTAATAGCTCAGTGAAACAATTTGAATCGTGAATATTTCCTGCTGTGTAACCGATCGATTTTATCAACCCATCCTCATCGACATTTATGTGCGCTTTATAGCCGTAGGTACTTTTACTCTTCCCGTCAGAACCTGCTTTCACGTTCCACTTCGCGTCAGGATCCTGTGTTGAGTGCTTGTCTTTATCCTTATTTGGGCGACACTGTTTAGCCTCAATTACGCTAGCATCAACAATACTGATACCTCCAGATTTAATATAAAGACCTTTATCTATAAGCTGGGAATTGATTTCTTGAAGCAACTTATCCATAAGCAACAACTTATCGAGCTTCTGTCTAAATCGCCAAAAAGTACTGTGGTCCGGCACTGACTCTGAAATGTCGAGCGCAATAAATCGACGAAATAAAAGATCGCGAGCAAGTTGTTTCTCTAGGGCCGAATCGCTTAATTTATACCAACTTTGCAGCAGCAGTGCCTTAAACATCATCAGTGGAGGCCATGCCTTTTCGCCTCGAGAACTTGAATGTATATCTTTCAGATGATGCTCTAAGCGATCCCAATCAATGAGTTCATGGACAGAGTCGAGTTCTTTCACTGCATCGTGATCAATCAGCATTGAATCTGCTAGACTGCGTTGTTTCAGATTTTTCCAAGCCATAATTTCACCGAAAGGCATTGATTGTGCAAGGCTTATTATACCTGATTTTCAGTTATTTAGCGAGATTCGTGCAAAGGTCTCATTATATGTTCTTGCATTTGGAAGGACAAGACTCTTGTGCCTTTTTCTCACTTATTATTTTCCAGAGCAATTTCTTTACCGTAAAGCGCTTCTGCCCCAGAACGAATACATCCAACTCTTACGCGCATCACACGCAGGAGAAAATTGATGCTTAAATATATGAATTTATGCCTTACACTGTTGACCAGACGTGGCATCTGGCACTGGATGGTCAGTAGGATATTCGTGCAACTATACCACTCCTGTGTGGCTATCGTGAAGACTGTTTCTAAATTTAGATGTTGCTGTATCAGATTCATGGAAGTTTTGGAATTACTTTTCCGAGAATCCAGCGATGCCAATTTTATAGTTCATGCCACGTTATGACCACAGTCACAGCAACGGCTATAGCAAAAAACAATATCCATTAACCTTGAAGGCTTGGAGTTGTTGGTTAATCGCACTCCCGCCAATCAGCAACTACTATTAGGCTCATGCACACCTTCAATGGGAATGGGGGTGATTAGGAAAAACAGCTAGAATATGCTGGATAAACTGTTTTCTATACTCATCGTCATATGCCTCCTTATAATTGATTCGCATTACTGTATGGCCCAGTTGTTTCTCAAAAATAAAATCAACAAACCGGTCTTTTGCTAGCCTATAAAGCCTATTTTTACTACCTTTAAAAAAATGATGAGGCCCGTCTACTTCAACGAGTAAAGATTTTGACCTTGACTTTAATAAAAGATCAATAGGGAACTTATTTACAAGACAACACTTATTTAAACTTAATCCAGAAACTGTTGTTTTTATTAATCGATAAATATTCTCCTCCAGCACTGATGCTGATCTGTTATCTGGAGTGGATGAATGAATATATTTTGACTTATGGACTAGGTCAGACTGAGCAAGACTCATGAATTCTAGTTGCCATTCAGCTAGAAACATTGTCGGTTTCTTTATTGTATCCTGATCTATCTCAGGTATTATTTTTTTTAGTTCAACAATCATATCTGTAGTTTCCACATGATGATTAATTTTGCTTCCTTCTTCATGTACAACAAAGTCCAGAAGAATTATGCTCCAAAATAAAGCAAGCTGGTGTGTTTTTTCCATATCTGAATATATATTCTGAGATAAAACTGAGGCAAGTTTGACAGATGCCTTGATTATTTTTCTTGACTTTATCGGAAGATGACATATCGCTAGTAACATAGTAGTGCCATATATACTTTCATTATTATCTCTCTTTTTCATATACATCTTTACGAGCCGTGCAATAAACTTTTCAGAAGAATAATCTCGTAATCGAGATGCTCCTTTGGCTACACATGCTAAAGTCTTGATTGACCATTTTTTCAGTTCAGTATCAGGGAGATTTAACCTAGAAACTATTTTCCTGAAAACTCTCTGTATCAAATCATCATCATAAGAGCTATGTAGTGTTCTTAGTAATACTTCCATGGTCTCGATTGGCCAATCCGATAAATCTGTTTTTTCATCTATCACAATGTGGGAAATATGGATAAGAACACTCCTGGCTGCAGTAAGTTTATAATGTTTGCTGCAGGCATTGATAATCAGTTTTAAGCTCTCTGAAGATAAGTGTAACCACTGTTGTGTATCCAGAGAGATTAAATAATCAGTGATTTTATTAATAGGTTTTTCTGCATATTTCTCATCATCCTGACTAACAATACTGAGTAACTTGGCTAAAAATATAGGTGAGTGACGTGATAGATAGAAGCTATCATCGCGCACTGTGTTGGAAATATATCTGATGAGCTTCAGACAATTATCTCCCTTACATATACTTACAGTCAAAACTAGGGATATATAACCAGCAATGTGCCACTGTCTCGATTTGCTCAGCATCTGACCTGCGATATTGTCTATTGCCTTGTGATTTAGGTTTTTGATCCTTGGACTCAATACTTTAGTAAGTGTTGCAAGATCGCCAGTCTTCCAAGCATCTAGATTTTTCGAGGCTATAAAATTTGATATTTTCTGAATGGCTTTTTCAATACGTCGTCCATTATGATCATAAAATGCAGTTGCCATATTCAGCAATTGAGTATCTGTCCATCGAGATAGGCTTACTTTTCTATCGTTAAAATGCCCAGCTATAGTCCGAATAGCTTCTTGTTCTATCCAAGATGCATTCGTTAATCCACGTATTATTATCATCCAGTCATCACTAGCTAGTGGTGCTATATTTATATCTTCTTTGACGATAAACTTGGCCACATTCTGTCTAGCTTTGTCGATGTTTTTTGGCCAGTGTAATTTAGATACATACCACAATTTTTTCATGATGGCTGCTATGTCATTACCAGTACATCCCCTGAAATTGACTTGAGGACTAGCTAAATGATCGATGATAAGTTGAAGGACTATTTTATATTGCTCTTCATGATGTATATCTGATGAGTATGACTTTTGCAATTTCACCAAAGATCTAAATATTGTTGATGTGCTCGGAGCATTCCAATATAATAATTTTGATTTAATAATGGTAGCAAACACCTTGTGCATGGCTATCTTCGATATATTAGTATTAGACTTGGCCAGAGAGCTAAATAACCGACTCAATTGGTTACCTTCCCAGGTATATATATTACAGTTTTTGGTGTTTACATAGTTCACAATATGTTCAAAAGCTTTTGCTTCTTCATTTGATGTTCCTTTTATTAAGTGCCTGCACGCGTTCGTGATGTTATAAGATTTCCACTTGCTCATGTCATTATTTGGCTGTACTATCTTGTTTGCAATAATTTGGCGGATATAGCTGATATTAGAACTTGAACACGAGGGAATAGCAGCGCTAACATGCCATATGTCATGACAATTCCAAATTTGATTCTCTATTCCGGTTTCTCCTTTGGCCAGTTGATCGGCTAGTTTGCTGATGGCTATATAGTTTCTATATATATTGGCTACCGTGAAAAAGATAATAACGTTATCTACTTCATGAGTAAGTAGGCAGTCAGCTGGGTGTTCTATAGCTTCCAGCATCAAATCATGTATTAGGGAACGCTGTTGTTTATTATGGCGTTCTCTGATAATAATGCTGATTAAGTTTCTGTTCTTTGTGTTATAAACGCACGGTTTAGGTTTGATAGGAAATTTTACTGATGAAGATACATTATGAGATGTGTTGCAATCTGTTTTGGACGAATTTAATGTTAGTACTCTGTCTTTATTATATACAGCATAAACATTATAAGAAAACAAGAAAACATTGCTGATTATAAAAATAAATCGTATCAATATTACATGTAACAACATCATAAGTTCTTAGCCTTAATTTTTTGGTAAGATAAAATGGCGATGTTCTGAGAAAAATATTTACTCAATATAAAAATGAGTTTGATCGTTTGCACATAGCAGTTTTTGAGTATCGGTCTATACCAGCTACCATTGATGGTATGGGTGGTAGGCAGCAAACGATCTAGCCTCAATGAGTCTACTGGGTGAGTGAGAGCAGTTAATAACTCCACGATTTTAAGGGGAATGGTCATGTGGTTATATAAATCATGCTGTCGTTTATATTTATGGGCGCTGGAACGTTAAATCTCCCATGTCCAGCTTGAAAAGTGGCGTGAGTTACAAAAATTGCAAACGTAGATAGTACCACAGAAGATTTATTTTTACAAAACAAGCTGATTTTTTAATGGGATCCGATAAATATCTGTCTGGAATAAGTCAAACCTCGGGAGTCAAATCCCAGTTGCTTGCTGGTCTATTACCTCTGTGTTCAGTAGTTCTCTGTTGTGCCTGCTCGTAAAGCTTTTGGCGGTTATTCATGAGTGCTTCAGATTCACCTCGATGCCGTTGGAGTCAGAAATTTCAGTCAGCGGTGCTTGTATTTTCAGTTGTGAGATAGGACAAATCCATGAGCCTGTTTCGTGCTGCTTCAGCATTCGCAAATAGCTTTCGTTGGTAGCTAAGCCGATAGTAAGGGTTTTGAAAAGAGCCCGAGAATAAGATTATCATCACTAACTCCTAGGAGACGATACCCGTTCTCATGGGAAATGTTAGAGCGGTCAGCGATATCATATTTTAATGGTAATGGGTATAAATAAGTTTACTACGGCGAGGTCTGTAAGGTATGGTCAGCATGGTACCGCCTTGGAGATCAGATTCATATTTTGCCATTACCTGCTTTGGCTTTTGCACGACTGCTCTTTTGCCAGCTGGCGTCGTTAAAAACGTACTCAATAGATAATTGATAAGAATAAGCGCTCTCTTTTCGTGCTTTTTTGCCTTGCCAACCAACAAAATTAAGGCTCGTGCAAAGGTATCAATGGGTATGATCAGGAAAAACAGTTAGAATTTGTTGGATAAACTGTTTTCTACACTCATAGTCAGATGCTTCTTGGTAATTGATTCGCAGTACATTATAGCCCAGTTTTTCATCAAAAACAAAATCAACAAATCTGTCTTTTGCTAGCCTATAAAGCCTATTGTCACTACTTTTAAAAAAATCATGATGGCTATCTACTTTAACGAGTAAGCATTTTGACATTGAACTTGAGCTTAAGAAAATATCAGTAGGGAATAAGCCTATGCGACAATTAGTATCTATTCTTAAGCTAGGAATTGAATCTTTGATCAATTCATGGATCTTCTTCTCTAATTTTGATAATGAACCTGAACCTGAACCTGAACCTGAACCTGAACCTGAACCTGAACCTGAACCTGAACCTGAACCTGAACCTGAACCTGAACCTGAACCTGAACCTGATTTGTTATCGGACTTTAGTAAATCAAGATCATTTAACTGGTTTGGGCGGTAGAAATGCGTTATATTAATGAATTCTAGCTGCCAATCAGCTGGAAAGCTGGGGTGTTTATTTATTGTATCCTGGTCGATCACATGTATTCTTTTTGTTAGACCTTTCATCATATGTTTCATTATGCTATGAGTATTAGTGTTGCCCAATTTTTCATGCACAATGAAATCTAAAAGAGTTATGCTCCAAAATAAAGACAGTTTGTTTGTTTCACTCATATTTGAATACGCTTTCTTAGATAAAACTGAGGCAAGTTCGACGGATGCTTTGATGATTTCTTCTGACGCTATTGGAAGGTGGCGGCATATCTCTGTTAGAATAATAGACCCATACATACTTTCATCATTATCTCGCTTATCCATATAAATATTTACTAGCCGTGCAATAAACTGTTCAGAAGAATAATCTCGTAAGCGAGATACTCCTTTGGCTACGCATGCTAAAGTTTTTATTGACCATTTTTCCAGTTCAATGTCAGGACGATTTAACTGAGTAACTATTTTCCTGAAAACGCGCTGTATCAAATCATCATGATAAGGATTATGAAGCGTTCTTAGTAATACTTCTAGGGTGTTGATTGGCCAATCTGATAAATCTATCCTGTCATCTATCAAAATGTTGGGGATATGCTGAAGAACACTCCGAACTGCAGGAAGTTTATAATGTTTGTTACATGCATCGACAATCAGTTTTAAGCTATCTGAAGATAAGTTTAACCACCGTTCCGTATCCAGAGTCATCAAGTAACTAGTGATTTTATTTAGAGCTTTTTCTGCATATTTCTCGTCATCTTGACTAATAATACTGAGTAGCTTAGCTGAAAATATAGGTGAGTGATGTGATAGATCGAAGCTATCATCGCACACCTCATTGGAAATATATCTGATGAACTTTAGACAATGATCTCCCTTGCATCGACTTACAGTCAAAGCCAGGGATATATAACCAGCAATGGACCACTTTCTTGATTTAGTCAGCATCTGACCGGCGATATTGTCTATTGCCTTGTGATGAAGGTCTTGGGTCTGTGGATACAATACTTCAGCCATTATTGCAAGATCGCTAGTCTTCCACAAATGCAGATTGTCCGAGGCCACAAAGTGTGATATTTTCTGAATGGCTTTTTCAATACGTCGGCCATCATGATAAGAAAATGCAGTTGCTGCATTCAGCAATTGATTACTTGTCCATAGTGATAGGATTACTTCCATATCGTTAAAATGCGCAGCTATAGTTCGAATAGCTTCTTGTTCTATCAAAGATGCATTCGTTAATCCAAGTATCATCATTAGCCAGTGATGACTATCGAGGTGGCTTATATTTGTATTTCCTACGAAGATATGATTGGCCGCATTAAGTCTAGCTTTGTCGACGTTTTTTGTCCAGCCTAATTCAGATATATGCCATAATCTTTTCATTGCTTCTGCTATGTTAATATTCATACAGCTCATGAAATTGATGTTAGGACTGGCTAAATGATCTATGATAAGTTGAATAGCTATTCTATATGACTCATTATTCTCTACGTCTGTCGAGTATGCCTTTTGCAATTTTGTCAAAGACGGAAGCATGTCTGCTGTGCTCTTGAAATTCCAATATAACATTTTTGATTTTATAATGGAATTAAACACCTTGAGCATGGCTGTCTTCGAATTATCAGTATTATCATTGGCCAGTTCTTTAAATAACCGACTCAAGTAGGTACCTCCCCAGTAGTCTATATTACAGTTTTGTGTGTTAATATATCTCACAATATATTGGAAAGCTTTTGCTTCTTCATTTGATTTCCCTATGTGTAAGTTACAGAGCAAGTTTGTGATGTGATAAGGTTTCCACATGTTCATGTTGTTAG
Source organism: Candidatus Endonucleibacter bathymodioli (assembly GCA_030674915.1). GTDB lineage: Bacteria > Pseudomonadota > Gammaproteobacteria > Pseudomonadales > Endozoicomonadaceae > Endonucleibacter > Endonucleibacter bathymodioli. The sequence continues at coordinate 134,855 of JASXSV010000007.1, read as the reverse complement.
TTGGCTGTACTATCTTACTTGCAATAATTTTGTAAATATAGTTAATATTATCACTTGATAATGTGTGAATCGCAGTGCTAAGATCGAATATGGTATGACAATCCCAGATATAATTCTCTATTCCGGTTTGTCCTTTTACTATTTGATCGGTTAGTCCTATGATGTAACTATCATTTTCACACGCACTGGCTGCCGTGAAAAAAATAATAACGTTATCTACATCATGAATAAGTAGACAGTCAGCTGGGTGCTTTATAGCTTTCATGATCAAAGGCTGTAGTTTGTGAATCTGTTGTTTGTTATTGGGCGATTTGAGAAGGGTGAGGATTAAGTTTTTGTTCTTTGTATTATAAACGCACGTTTTAGGTTTAATGTGAGATTTCACTGATGCAGATACATTCTTAGATGTATTGTGATATATTTTGGAAGAATTTAATGTTGGTTCTCTGTCTTTATTATATACACCATAAGCATTATAAGAAAACAATAAAACAGTGTTTGTTATAAAGATAAATAGTAGCAATATTCTATGTAACAACATTATGAGTTCTTAATCCTAGTATGTTAGTAAAATAAAATGGTTGTGTTCTGAGCAAAACATTCACCCTGATAAGCTACTACTCGTAGCTCATGGGGCCTACTCGTTTGTCGCTTACAAACACTCTAGTTAGTAAATGGTAGAATTAGGAAAGGCAGCTATAATCTGCTGGATAAACTGTCTTCTAAACTTACAGCCATGTTTTTTCTGGTCATTGATGCGCATGACTTTATAGCCCAGTTGTTTCTCAAAAATAAAATCAACAAATCGGTCTTTTGCTAGCCTATAATACCTATTGTGACCATCTTTAAAAAAATTATGAGGCCCATCTACGTTAACTAGTAAAGATATTGACTCTGAACTTAATAAAAAATCAATAGGGAAGTTATATATACTACAATTAAGTTCTATACTTAAACCGGAAATTGCTATTTCGATCAATCTATGAATACTATCTTTCAATACGGATGTTGATTTGTTGCCGCACTCGGACAAACTAATGTTACTTGATTCATGTTCTCGGTAGGAATTCATGATATTAATGAATTCTAGCTGCCATTCGGTAAAAAATATTGTATGTTTGTTTATTGTTTCCTGATCCATTTCAGGTATTATTTTTGTTAGTTCAGTAATAATAGTTTTTGTTATTCTGCTGGCATTAGCCATCCATTTTTCATGTGCAACAAAATCCAAAAGAGTTATGGTCCAAAATAAAGAAATCTTGTCTACGTCATCCATATTTGAATACGCCTTATTATATAAAATTGAGGCAAGTTTGACAGCTGGTTTGATGATTTTTCTTGACAGTATTGGAAGATTACATATCGCTAGTAGAATAGTAATTCCACACTTACTTTCATCATAATCTCGCTTTTCTATATACATCTTAGCTAACCGCGCAATAAACAATTCAGAAGAATAATCTCGCACGCGACTTACGCCTTTAGCCACAAGAGCTAAAGTATTTATTGACCATTTTCGCAGTTCAGTATCAGGGCAGTTTAATCGAGCAATTATTTTCCTGAAAGATTTCTGTATCAAATCATCATCATCATGGCTATTGATCGTTCTTAGTAATACTTCTAGTGTTTCAATGGGCCAATCTGATAAATCTATCCTGTCATTTAGTACAATGAAAGAAATATGCCGAAGAAGACTCGGAACTGCAGTAAGGTTATAATGCTTGCTGCATGCATGGGTAATGAGCTTTAAAGAATCTGAAGGTAAGTTTAACAACTGTTCCGTATTCTGATATATCAAATAATTAGTTATTTTGGTTAAAGCTTTTTCTGCATATTTCTCATCATCTGTACTGACAATGCTGATTAACTTAGCTAAAAATATAGGTGAGAGATGTGATACATCGAAGCTGTCATCGGCTACCTCAGTGGATATGTATCTGACGAGTTCCAGACAATGCTCTCCCTTGCATAGACTTACAGTAAAGGCCAGGTCTATATAATCAATAATGGGCAACTGTATAGATTTTTTCAAAATCTGGCCGGCGATATTATCTATTGCCTTGTGATGTAGGTCTTTGGTCTTTGGACTCAATACTTCAGCAAGTATTGCAAGATCTCCAATATCCCAAAACTCTAGATTTTCTGTGGCCACGAATATTGCTGTTTTCTGAATTGATTTTTCAACACTATGCCCATGCATTTGAGAAAATGAAGTTGCAATATTCAACAATTGTTTATTTGTCCATTGTGATAAACTTACTGTTCTATCGTTAAAATGCGTAGCCATAGTTCGCATAGCTTCTATTTCTATTATAGACGAATCAGTTAATCCACATATTATCATCACCCAGTCATTACTAACTATGGTGGATATATTTATATCTTCTTCGACGATAAGCTTGGCTATATTCTGTCTGGCTTTGTCGACGTTTTTTGGCCACCTTAATTTAGATATATGCCACAATTGCCCCATTGTATCTGCTAGGGTATGAGCATCACAGTCTCTGAAATTGATTTCAGAACTGGCTAAGCGATTAATGATAAGTTGCATAACTATTTCATATATTCTTTCATTTTTTATGTATGCTGAGTGTGTCTTTTGCAATCTCGCCAAAGCCCTAAACACTGTTGATGTGCTCTTAGCATCCCAATTTGAGAGTCCTGATTTTGTCATGACACCCAGCACCTTGAGCATGGCAATCTTTGCGCTCTCAGTATTAGTCTTGGATAGAGTTTTAAATAGCTTACTTAATTGGTGATCTCCCCATTTATCTATATTACAGTTTTTGGTGACAACATAGTCCACAATATGTTTAAAAGCTTTTGCTTCTTGATCTGAATTTCCATTGTTTAAGGACCGGAGCGCTGTCGTGATGTTATAAGATTCCCACTCGCTCATGTCGTTATTTGACTTCACTATATTATGTGCAATAATTTGGCGGATATAACTGATATTAGGACCTGAGCACTTAGAAATAGCAGAGCTCATATCTAATATATTCTGACTATTCCAGATCTCATCCGCTGTTGAGACGTGTTGTCTGGATAGTTGAGAAGCTAGTTTTATGATGGAATTATCGTCTTTACACGTACTGGCTGCCGTGAATATGCTAATAACGTCATCTAGATGATGAGTCAGTTTACAGTTGACTGGGTGTTTTATAGCGTTCAAGACAAAAAAATGTAGGGTATAAAACTGTTCTGTATTGGGGCGTGGTGTGCCAATACTGCGGATTGTGAGTCTGTTCTGTGTATTGTACACGCACGTTTCAGTTGTAATATGAGGTTTTACTGATGAAGATACATAGTAAGATGTATTGGAAGAATTTAATGTTAGTGCTCTGTCTTTAGTATATACAGCATAAGCATTATAAGAAAATAATAAAGCAGTGCTTATTATAAAAATAAATATGAGCAATATTCTATGTAACAGCATCATAAGTTTTTTACTACTGAAACTGGTAAGCTAAAATAGCTATGTTCGGAGCAAAACATTTAGTCATCCTAGAAAAATAAATTTGATCGTTTTTAGTACAGCTGTTTTTGAGTATCTGTCTATATCGTATACCATTGATGGTGTGTCTTGGAAGCAAGCGGTAGATCCACGATTAGTCTATGGTGATATGGGATAGGACAAATCCATGTGTCTATTTCGTGCTGATTTAGCATTAGAAAATATCCTTCGTAGCTAGCTAAGCCGGTAAGTAAGGGGTGTGGAAATAGCATCAGAATAAGATTATTATCGCTATATCCTAGGAGACTATACCAGTGCCCATGGAAGATGCGAGAGCGGTACACGATATCACATTTCAATGGGAATGGGTATAAATGAGGAAACTACGGTAATGGCTGAAATATAGCATGGTATTGCCTTGGAGATAATGTTCATGTCTTGCTATTACCTGCTTTGGCGTTGCCTCCGGATATCTTTGCGCGACTGTTTTTTTGCCAGCCGGCTTCGTTAAAAACGTACTCAATTTATCATTGATAAGAATAAACGCTATCTTTCGTACTTTTTTTCCTTACCAGCTAACAAAATGAAGGATCGTGCAAAGGTCTCAATGGGTATGATAAGGAAAAACAGTTAGAATTTGTTGGATAAGATGTTTCCTACACCTATAGTCATATGCTTCCTGGTAATCTATGCGTATTATTTTATAGTCAAGTTGTTTTTCAAAAACAAAATCAACAAACCGATCTTTTACTAACCTATATCGCCTATTGTTACTATCGTGAAAAAAATGATGAGGGCCATCTACTTCAACTAGTAAAGATTTTGACCTTGATCTTAAGAGACAATCAGTAGGGAACTTATTTATAAGACAATTAGTATCTACACTAAAGCCGGAAGTTTTTGTTTTGATCAATCTATGAATGTGATCATTAACTTCTGGTGTTAATCTGTTCTCGTACGTAGATATATTAATATCACTTGACTTGTGTGCACGATAGGAACGCATAATATTAATGAATTCTAGCTGCCAGGCGGCTAAAAATTTTGTATGTTTGTTTATTGTATTCTGTTTTATTTTAGGTATTATTTTTATCAGTTCGATAATTATAGTTTTTGTTGTTTCGGTAGTATTAATCCTCCCTTCTTCATGTACAACGAAATCCAAAAGAGTTATGGCCCAAAACAAAGAAATCTTGTCTGATTCAGTCATATTTGAATATGCATTATCATATAAAACTGAGGCAAGGTTGACAGCTTCTTTGATTATTTTTTCTGATGCTATCGGAAGATGGCATATCGCTAATAGAATAGTCATTCCATACTTAATGTCATCACAATTTCTCTTCTCCATATACATCTTCGTTAACCGTGTAATAAACTCTTCAGAAGAATAATCTCTCAAGCGACTTACTCCTTTAGCCACGCGTGCTAAAGTATTTATTGACCATTCTCGCAATGTAGTATCAGGGAGGTTTAACTTCGCAACTATCTTCCTGAGAGATCTCTGTATGAGATAATCATTAGAACCATCTAGCTTTCTTAGTACTATGTCTAGGGTATCAATTGGCCAATATGATAAATCTATCAGGTCGTATAGTATAATGAAAACAATATGCTTAAGAAGATGCCTAGCTGTCATCAGTTTATAATATTTGCTGCATGCACTGGCAATCAGTTTGAAGCTCTCTGGAGGTAATTCTAACCACTGCTCCATGCTCTTATCTATCAAATAAGTAGTGATCTTGTTTAGAGCTTTTTCTGCATATTCCCCATCATCTTTACTGGCAATGCTGACTAACTTGGCTAAAAATATAAGTGAGCGATGTGATAAATCGAAGTTATTATAGGCTATCTCATTAGAGATATATCTGATGAGCTTCAGGCAATGATATCCCTGACCTCGACTTACAATTAAGGATAGGTCTATATAATCACCAATGGAGAATTGGTTAGGTTTATTCAGTATATGGTAGGCGATATTGTCTATTGCTGTGTGGTGAACATCTCTGTTCTTTGGGCTCAATGCTGTAGCAAGTAGTGAAAGATCGCTAGTATCCCAAGAATTTAGATTTTCCGAAGCCACAAAGCTTGCTATTTTCGGAATGACTTTTTCAATATGCCCTCTATCATTATGAGTAAATGCAGTTGCAACATTCAGTAATTCACTCTTTGTCCATTGTGATAGTCCTGCTATTCTACCGTGAAAATGCTCAGCCAAAGTTCGCATAGCTTCTTGCTCTATCCTAGACTCAGGTGTTAATCCACGTATTATCATCATACAGTCATTACTAGCCATTGGTGATATGTTCATATCTTCCTCGACGATAAACTTGGCCCACCTTCGTCTAGCTTTGTCTATGTTTACTGGCCAGGATAATTTATCTATCTGCCACAATCCTTTCATTAGTGGCACTATGTCATTACTATCACAGGCTCTGAGATTGAGTTCAGAGCTGGCTAAACGATTAATGATAAGTTGAAGAACTATTTTATATGATTTTTCAGTTTGTATGAATGTTGAGTGCGATTTTTGCAATTCCACCAAATCCCTAAACATTGTCAATGTGCTCTTAGCATTCCAATATGATAATCCTGATTTGATAATAACACCAAACACCTTGAGTATGGCTATCTTTGTTTGATCAGTATTAGTATGGGATAGAGATCTAAATAACTGACTTAATTGCTGACCTCCCAATTGATCTATGTTACAGTTTTTTGTGATAAGATATTCCACGATATGTTTAAAAGCTTTTTCTTCCATCTTTGAATTCCCCATGCTTAAGGATCTGAGCTCTTTTGCTACCATGCATGGTTGCCACATGCTCATGTCGTTATTTGGGTTAACTATTTTATTAGCAATTATTTTGCGGATATACTCAATGTCAGGACCTGAACACTTGGAGATCGCAGCGCTCATATCCAGTATGTTCTTACTACTCCAAACGCCATCAGCTATTGAGACATTTCTGGATAGTTGATAAGCTAGCTTGAGGATGGAATGATCATCTTTACATATACGGGCTGCCATGAATATGCTAATAACGTTATCTACATTATGAGTAAGACTACAATTATCTGGGTGTTGCGTAGCTTTCAAGACAAAAAAAGGTAGTTGGTAAAAAGATTTTGTATGCTGGAGTGATGCGGCAATGAATTGGAGTCTGAGTCTATTCTCTGTATTATACACGCACGTTTCAGTTTCAGCATGAGATTTCACTGATGAAAATATATTATTAGATGTATTGTAAGCTGTTTTGGAAGAATGTAATGTTTGTACTTCATTTTTATTATATACACTATAAGCATTATCAGAAAATAATAATACAGTGCTTGTTATATAAATAAATCGTATCAATATTACATATGAAAACATCATAAGTCTTAATCCTCATGTATTGGTAAGATAGCATGGCTATGTTCGGAGCAAAACATTTAGTCATCCTAGAAAAATAAATTTGATCGTTTTTAGTACAGCTGTTTTTGAGTATCTGTCTATATCATATACCATTGATGGTGTGTCTTGGAAGCAAGCGGTAGATCCACGATGAGTCTATGGTGATATGGGATAGGACAATATCCATGTGTCTATTTCGTGCTGCTTTAGCATTAGAAAATATCATTGTAGCTAGCTAATCCGTTAAGTAAGGGTTTTGAAAATAGCATCAGAATAAGATTATTATCGCTATATCCTAGGAGACTATACCAGTACCCATGGAAGATGCGAGAGCGGTAAACGATATCATATTTCAATGGGAATGGGTATAAATGAGGAAGCTACGGCAATAGCTGAAATATAGGGGCAGCATGGTATTGCCTTGGATATAATGTTCATGTCTTGTTATTACCTGCTTTGGCGTTGCCTTCGGATATCTTTGCACGACTGTTTTTTTTCAGCTGGCTTAGTTAAAAACGTACTCAATCTATCATTGATAACGCGTATTTTAGTCATAAGTGCGCCCTTAAAATTTATGCAGCTAACGCCATTTCACTATAAATCTCATCAGGTGTTTTAAAGTCTAACAGTTTTCTTGGTCTTTGGTTTAGTCGGTTTTGTATATCTAAAATTTCTTTGTCAGTGACATTATCCAAAGATTGGCTTTTGGGCAAATATTGTCTTATCAATCCATTATGATTTTCATTCAAACCTCGTTCCCACGAGGAGTAAGGGTGAGCAAAATAGGTATCTACGTTAAGCTTTTTCTTGATTTTTTCATGAAAGGCAAACTCTTTTCCGTTATCAAATGTGATCGTGAGTAAGTCTGATTGGTAAGGCTTGAGCATCGTTATAATTGCTTTCGTCACCACGTCAGCGTGCTTTGAAGGAACACGTTTTACCAAATTTAATTTACTCACTCTTTCCGTTAATGTAACCAGTACACCCTTGTGTCTTTTGCCAATTACAGTGTCTGCTTCCCAATCGCCTAAACGTATTTTTTGATCCACAATTCCAGGTCGATCATCAATGCTAACACGGTTTCGGATCTGGCCTCGTGCATCGGGCTTTCCTGTTCTTTGCTTATACTTCTTGTGCAGAAGATGTTGATACAAGCAACCACCCTCAGCTTTGTCCTCTCGAATAAACTGGTAAATCGTAGAGGGACATACAGAAGGTTGATTATCTCGTTTAAGGCGTCCTTGTATTTGCTCAGGGCTCCACTGCTTACTTAGTCTGTCAGTAATTTTATCTTTCAGTTCAGCTACCATCTTGGTCGCTTTGGGTTTCTGTTGATGACGTTCCTACGCAAAATTATGTGCTTGCTTCGGGCGATAACCTCTAGCCCCTGTATTTCTAGCCAACTCTCTTTTAACGGTACTCAAATCACGCCCTAAGTCTTGGGCGATAATTTCATTTGGAACTCCTGCTTTTTTCTCTGACCAAATCTGGTATCTTTCTTCTTGAGTCAGGTGGGTATAACGCTTATTCATAAGTGGTCTCATATTGGTTTTTGGTCGAACCGTGAGTGTACCCTCTGGCTCAACTTTTTCAATATGGCGCACTTATGACTAAAATCCGCGTAAGAATAAACGCTATATTTCGTACTTTTTTGCCTTACCAGCTAACAAAATGAAGGATCGTACAAATGTATCAATGGGCATGATCAGGAAAAATAGTTAGAATCTGTTGGATAAACTGTTTTCTACACTCATAGTCGGATGCTTCTTGGTAATCGATTCGCAGTACATTATAACCCAGTTTTTTCTCAAGAACAAAATCAACAAATCGGTTTTTTGCTAGCCTATAAAGTATATTGTCACTACTTTTAAAAAAATCATGAGGGCTGTCTACTTCAACTAGTAAAACTTTTGGCATTGACTTTGAACTTAAGGAAAGGTCAGCAGGGAATAAACCTATACGATAATTAGTATCTATTATTAAGCTAGGAATTGAATATTTGATCAAGTCGTGGATATTCTTCTCTAATTTTGATAATGAACCTGAACCTGAACCTGAACCTGAACCTGAACCTGAACCTGAACCTGAACCTGAACCTGAACCTGAACCTGAACCTGAACCTGAACCTGAACCTGAACCTGAACCTGAACCTGAACCTGAACCTGAACCTGAACCTGAACCGTTATCGTACTTTAATAAATGACGGCCATTTAACTGGTTTGGCCGATAGAAATTCGTGAAATTAATGAATTCTAGCTGCCAATCAGCTGGAAAGCTGGGGTGTTTATTTATTGTATCCTGGTCGATCACATGTATTCTTTTTGTTAGACCTTTCATCATATGTTTCATTATGCTATGAGTATTAGTGTTGCCCAATTCTTCATGCACAATGAAATCCAAAAGAGTTATGCTCCAAAATAAAGAAAATTTGTTTGTTTCACTCATACGTGAATATGCTTTCTTAGATAAGACTGAGGCAAGATTGATGGATGCTTTGACGATTTCGTTTGACTCTATTGGAAGGTGGCGGCATATCGCTGTTAGAATAATAGATCCATACTTACTTTCATCATCATCTCGCTTTTCCATATAAATCTCAGCTAAGCGTGCAATAAATTCTTCAGAAGAATAATCTCGCAAGTTGCTTACTCCTTTGGCCACGCGTGCTAAAGTCTTTATTGGCCATTTTTTCAGTTCAGTATCAGGGCGATTTAAGGTAGTAGCTATCTTCCTGCAAACGCTCTGTATTAGATCATCATCAGAAGGACTATGGAGCAGTCTTAGTAATACATCCATGGTATCGATTGGCCAGTCTGATAAATCTGTTCTTTCATTTATTATAATGTCAGAAATATGCTGAACAACACGCCTTACTTCTTTGAGTTTATAATGTTTTCGGAATTCACCGATAATAACTTCTAAGTCATCTGAAGGTATACTTAACAACTGTTCAGCGGTGTTATATACAAAGCAAGAGGCGATTTTATTAATAGCTTTTCCTGTATATTGTTCATCATCTTTACTAACAATGCTTATTAACTTAGCTAAAAATATAGGTGAGCTAAGTGGTATAACTAAGCTATCAGAGTTTACAACATTGGAGACATAGCGAATGAACTTTAGACAATTAGTTCCCTTACATTGACTTATAATCATGGACAGGTCTATATGACCAGCAATGGAAAACCTTCTATATTTATTAAGAATCTGGCAGGCGATATTATCTATTGCTTTGTGAGGTAGGTCACCTTCCTCTGGAATTAATGTTTTAGCAAGTATTGCAAGTTCTCTAGTATCCCATGAATCCAGATTTTTCGAAGCCACAATGGTTGCTATTTTTTGTATTGTTTTTTTAATACACCATTCATTATTATAAGCAAATGTAGTTGCCGCATCAAGTAATTCATTATTTGTACATTTTTCTAGATTTATTTTTCCAGAGTTGAAATAATCAGCTAGAGTTCGCAGACTTTCTTTTCTTATCCTGGAATCATTCGCTAATCCAAGTGTCATCATTAACAGCTAGTAATTATTAGGTGTTGGTTTTGTATTTATACCTTCCTCGATGATGAAATTGGACACCGTATGTTTAGCTTTGTCGACGTTTTCTAGCCATTCTAATTTCCCTATTTGACACAATCCTTTTATTATGGTTGTTAGTTCATGATCATTGTAGCCTTTTAATCTGCCGGTGCAGTGGGCTAAATGATTAATGATAAGTTGAAGAGTTATTTTATATGATTTTTCATTCTCTATGCCTAGAAAACGGGTATTGTGTAATATAACTAAAGACTGAAATATTGTCTCTATGCTCTTAATATTACAATATGATAGTCCTGATTTGCTAATGACGCCAAGCACCTTTAGCATGGCCATTTTCGTGCCCTCAGTATTAGCTTGGACCATATATTTAAATAACCGGCTCAAATTGAGACCTCCCCATTGATCCATATTGCAGTTTTTTGTGACAATATGGTCCATGATATGTTGGAAGGCTTCGTGTTCTTTATTTGAATTACCACTGACTAAGGACTTGAGAATATTCGTGATGTTATATTTTCTCCACGAGCTCATGTCGTTATGTGGATTAACAATTTTACGTGCTATCATTTTGCGGAGATACTCAATATTAGAGCCTGAACATTTGTGAATTGCAGTGCTAATACTCCAGATATCCCTAGCACACCAAATATCATTTTCTATTTCAACCTCTCCTTTGACCAGTTGATCGGCTAGCATCATGATGGATGCATCGTCTTTACACTTATGGGCTGCCGTGAAAAAGCTAATAACGTTCGTTGCGTTATGAGTATATTTACAGTTGGCTGGGTGTTTTATAGCTTTTAAGGTTAAAGAATGTAGTTGCTCAAGATAATGTTTATAATGGTGTTCTTTGCTATAGGTGAAGATTAATTCTGCGTTCTTTGTATTATACACGCACGTTTCTGTTTCAATATTAGATGTTACTGGTGAAAATACCTTATGAGATGTATTGCAATCTATTTTGGAAGAATTTAATGTTAGTCCTATGTTTTTGTGATGTACACCATAAGCGTTATAAGAAAATAAGAACGCAGTGCTTGTTATAAAAATAAATCGTATCAATATTACATGTGACAACATCATAAATGCTTAATCCTAATGTTTTGGTGAGATGAAAGGGTCATGTTCTGAGGAAAATATTTAGCCAATCTAAAAAAAGGAATTGGATCATTTTTCACACAGAAGTTTTTGAGAATCTGTCTATAACAGCTACCATTGGATGTGTGAGCAGACAATAAACGATCGATCCCTCCATGAGTCTGTGAGTCTGTGAGTAGTAGGTGGTTTGGGTGAGAAAGCAGCCAATAACTCGAAGCATCTAAGGGTAATGGGTGTATGGTATGCATAAGATCTGAGTTTGTCTTCCTTGAAGTACTAAAACGTTAAAATACCGTGTACAAAGTTGTACAACTGGCTTTGCTGAAAAAAGTTACAAGTGTATACAGTACCCGATAAACTCAATTTATCCAAACAGTTACGAATGAATAGACATCAATGGACTTCATTCATATAGTTTTTTTGGATTATAATTGCTATTGTCCAAATGAGCTAGGTGATGCAGGAGCAGGTGCATGTCAACATAGTTTTTGACTCAATTCAAGCTGATTTTTGGAGTTAATCCGATAAGGATAGGTCTGGATTAAGTCACACCACGTGAGTTAAATTCCATTTCTGTGCTGTTTCAGCGTTCGCAAATAGACTTAGCAGGTAGCTAATCCGGTACGTAGTGGTTTTGAAAGTAGTCTCAGCATAAGGATTATTATCGATAACTCTTGGCCGACTATACCAGTTTCCATTGAGTATGTAATATTGTTGACCGCTCTCACATATTCAATGGAAACTGGTGTAAATGAGCTCACTACGCCTAGGATCTGCAAGATGTGCCGCATGTACCGCCTGCTGGCGCTAATATTTATGTCTTACCATTACCTGCTGTGGCTTTTGTCGGGTTAAATACCTTGCATATGGCGCAAGGAAGGGCGCAAGGAAGGATAAGTCTGATTTTGTTATAAATAAGAGTGGGGCACCATGACTTTTTCGAGGCCAGATATAGATAAGGGTGTACTAACTCTGCAATGTCATCAACTGTTGCATTAACCTTTTTAGAAAGTTCGTCCGTGGGATTATCTCGTGGTTCAGCCTCAAGGGCAAGCAGGCTATCTTTAAGTTTTGGACAATTTGTGAGATATTCCCCTCCCGTTTTTTTGTTGTTATATGAGTGGTATACTGCGATACGAAATGTTGTTATATGGCCGAATAACTCTTGATATTTCAGATTAATTTTTTTACCCCACAATACTTCCGCCGCCAGACGGCATTCCCCCAATTCCTCCAACGGTTTAGCCAGAGTACGGATTCGGTTAGAATATACATAATTCCATGCCTCAGCCTTTTGATCTGGTGAGCTATCTCGTTCTTTATACTCAGGAGGATATTCGTACGTGTATATGTTGGTTTCGCAGCATGTTCAAGCGTGTTTCTAACTTTATATATTGCTTTCATTAGAGCCATGGCCGTTTCAGAATCACGTTTTCCGATAAGCTCGCGACGCCACGTACGTAGTCCATACCACGGTAGAGCAAATGTAGCTATAATAACAACAATATCTTTTATTATTGACAATAAATCCATAAAACCTACCATTGCAGTTACCAGAGTGAGTGTACGACAAACTACCATAAATTATATCAGCAGGCAAGATCTCTCTCTAACATGCAGGTAGGCTCATGCACACATTCAATGTTAATGGGTATAATCAGGGAAAATATCTAGAATCTGCTGTATGAACTGTTTTAAGTGCTCATCGTCATTTTCTTCCTCGTAATTGATTCTCATTATTTCATAGTCCATCTTTTTCTCAAAAACAAAATCAACAAATCGGTCTTTTGCTAGGCTATAAAGTATATTGTTATGGTATTTAAAAAAGTGATGAGGCCCATCTACTTCAATGAGTAAAGATTTTGACCCAGACCTTAAGAAAAGATCAACAGGGAACTTATTTATACAACAATTATTATCTATATTTACACTAGGAATTGTTGTTTTGATCAGTTTGTGAATACTATCCTCCAACACGGATGTTGATTTGTTATCGTACTTTGATACACTAATATGACTTGATTTGTGTGCATGGTCAGAATGCGTAATATTAATGAATTCTGGCTTCCAATCAAATATAGGTGTTGTATCCTGATGGATTTTAGGTATTGTTTTTGTTAGTTTAACAATCCTGTCTTTAGTTTTTCCATGAGGATTAACCTTGCTACCTTCTTCATGTACAACAAAATTCAAAAGAGTTATTCCCCAAAATAAAGAAACTTTGTTTGCTGTATCCATATTTGAACACGCATTTTTAGATAAAACTGAGGCAAGTTTTACGGCGGCCTTGATTGTTTTTCTTGACTTTATCGGAAGATCACATATCGCTATTAGCATAGTAATTCCATACTTACTTTCATCATGATCTCGCTTCTTTATATAAATCTTTGCTAACCGAGTAATAAACTTTTCAGAAGAATAATCTCGTAAGCGACATACTCCTTTGGCTACACATGCTAAAGTCTTTATTGACCAGTTGTTCAGTTCAGTATCAGGGAGATTTAACTGAGCAACTATTTTCCTGAAAACTCTCTGTGTCAGTTCATCATCATAAGAGCTATTGAGTGTTCTTAGTATTACTTCCATGGTATCGATTGGCCAATCTGATAAATCTGTATTTTCATCTATCACAATGTGGGAAATATGTCGAATAAAAGCCCCAGATGCTTGAAGTTTATAATGTTTGCTAAATCCATCAATAAGCATTTTTAAGGAGTCTGGAGGTATACTTAATAACTGTTCAGCGTTGTTATGTATAAAGTAATTAGCGATCTTGTTCAGAGCTTTTTCTGCATATTTATTGTCCTCTTTACTTAAAATGCTGACTAACTTCGCTAAAAGTATAGGTGAGCAACGGGATGGGTAGAAGCTATCGTCGCTTACCTTAAGGACTATATTTTTTATGAATGCCAGACAATTATCTCCATTACTATTGTTTAAAATTAAGGCTATGTTTATATAATTATCAATTAACAATTTTTTAGATTTATGAATCATCTGACTGGCGATATTGTCTATTGCATTGTGATGAAAGCATCTGGTATTCGAGCTAAATATTTTAGCAAGTATTTCAAGATGGTTAGTATCCCAAAGATACAGGTTAGTCTTGGCCACAAAGTCTGCTATTTTCTGAATGGCTTTTTCAATACGCCGCCCATCATTATGAGAAAACTTAGTTGCCAAATCCACTATTTGATTATGTAACCATGCTGATAGGTGTACTATTCTATCGTTAAAGCAATCAGCTATCGTTCGAAGAGCTTCTCTTTCTATATCAGAATCGTGTTTTAATCCGCGTACCATCATCATCCAGTCATTAATAGCAGTGCATGATATCTTTCTACCTTTATTGACGATAATCTTGGCCAATTTGCATCTAACTTTGTCGACGTTATATAGCCAGGATAATTCATCTATCTGCGATAATTCGTTCATTAGGAATGCTATGTTATGACAAATGCAGTATCTGAAATTTATTTCGGTGCTGGTTAAACGATTAATGATAAGTTGAAGAACTATTTGATATGATTCTTCATTCGCTATGTCTGCCGAGTATGGCCTTTGCATTTTCGTCAAAGACTTAAACATTGACGATGTGCTCTTAGTATTCCAATATGATAATCCTGATTTGATAATGGCACCAAACACCTTGAGCATGGCTATCTTCGTGTTCTCAGTATTAGTATAGGACAGAGAGTTAAATAACAGACTCAATTGTTCGCCTCCCCATGTATCTATATTACAGCTTTTTGTGAGAATATGTTCTATAATATGTTGAAAAGCTTTTTCTTCTATATTTGATTTTCCATTGAGTAAGGACTTGAGCTCATTCGTTATGTGATAAGATTTCCACTCTCTCATGTCGTTGTTTGGGCTAACTATCTTACCTGCAATCACTTCGCGGAGATACTCAATATTATGATCTGAACATTTGGAAGTCGCAAGGCTAATATCCCATATATTCCGACAGCTCCAAATATCATTCGCTACTGTGACATTTCCGCTGATTATTTGTTCAGCGAGCATCATAATGGATTTATTATTTTGACACTTATTGGCTGCCGTGAAAATGCTAATAATGTTATCTACGTTATGAGTTAATATACATCTAGCTGGGTGTTTTATAGCTTTCAAGACAAAAAGATGTAGTTGGTTAATTTTTTGTCTATTTAAGTATGATCTGTTAAGTTTGTTGATGAAGGATGTGTTCATTTCATTATATGTGCACGTTTCAGTTTCAATATTAGACGTTACTGGTGAAGATGCATTATGAGATGTGTTGTAATCTATTTGGGAAGAATTTAATGTTAGTTCTATGTGTTTGTTATGCACACCATAAGCATTATAAGAAAATAATAAAACAGTGCTTATTATAAAAATAAATTGTGTCAGTATTTTATGTGAAAACATCATAAGTTCTTACTCCTAATGTTTTTGTAAGATGAAAGTGATATCTTTTTAGTAAAATATTTAGCCAGTCTAAAAAGTAGTTTGATTATTTTTCGCACAGAATCTTTTGAATATCTGTTTATAGAAGCGACATTTAATGTGTGAGCAGGTAACAAACGACCGCCCCCCCCATGAGTTTACGTGTAGTATTTGATTTGAGTGAGTGGAAGCAGTCAATAACTCGAATGATCTAGGGGCAATGGGTATATAAGATCGGAGTATATCTTACTTGACCACTAGAACGTTGAAATGCCGTGTAGAACTTGCACAAATGGCTCAGCTGCGAAAAATTACAAACGTAAGTAAATAGTACCAGATGATCTCTATTTCTCCAAAAAGTTCTGAATTATTATACCTCAATGGACTTCATTTATATAGTTTTTGATGGTGCTGACGGCTATCGTTCAAAGGAGTTGGTTGAAACAGTCGGTGTTTGCTAACATAGTTTTCCTCAGCTCTCAAGCTGCTGTCTTAAGTTAATCCGATAAATACATGTCTGGATTAAGCCAAACCTCGTGAGTTAAATTCCAGTTTCGTGCTGCTTCAGCATTCGCAAATAGCCTTCGTGGGAAGTTAAGACGTTTTGAAGGTATCGAATAAGGGTGATCATAGCGAACGCTTGGGCTATTATACTCGTTTCCATTGAGTATCTGATAGCGGTCAACAATATTATATATTCCAAAACAAGTTCTTTACCACAAAGCACTTCTGCCACCAGAGTGAATCCATCCAATTTCTCCACGCATCATATGCATGGTCAAATCGATGATTAAATATATGGCTTTATGCCTCACACTTTTGAACATAGGTGGTATCTGATCCTAGATATTTAGTAGGATGTTCGTGCTACCATACCCACTCCTGTGCGGATATAGTGCAGCTTATTTCTAAATTTATATGTTGCTGTCATCAGATTTGGCATCAGTGAGCATCATCCATCCACAAACAATGGTGGCAAATGCCTACGCTACAGCTATGATGGCAATGGGTAGCGAAAGAACCACAGTTTTAGCAAAACAACGTGGTCTATCAGTAATCTTGATTTTGAATCAATAGGCACATTTTAAAGTGACAAAAATTAACTTATGAAACCTTTATTGAAACCTTTGGCTGAGAGTTTAAGACCACAAATTTTAGATGAGTTCTTTGGGCAGTCACATTTATTGCGTGATAGGCATCCATTGAAGCAGGCGTTTGACAACAAACAGTTGCATTCAATGATTTTGTGGGGGCCATCAGGCACAGGGAAGACCACTTTAGCACGCATTATTTGCACGCAAGTTGATGGGCATTTCGCCCAACTTAGTGCGGTATTAGACGGTGTTAAAGAGTTGCGGATTGTAGTGGAAAATGCTAAAAAATTTCAAAATATTGGGCAGCAGACTGTTTTATTTGTTGATGAAATTCACCGTTTTAATAAGTCGCAACAAGACGCATTCTTGCCACATATTGAATCAGGGCTAATTATATTGATTGGCGCAACAACTCGCGGATTTTAGTCATAAGTGCGCCATATTGAAAAAGTTGAGCCAGAGGGTACACTCACGGTTCTACCAAAAACCAATGTGAGACCACTTATGAATAAGCGTTATACCCACCTGACTCAAGAAGAAAGATACCAGATTTGGTCAGAGAAAAAAGCAGGAGTTTCAAATGAAATTATCGCCCAAGACTTAAGGCGTGATTTGAGTACCGTTAAAAGAGAGTTGGCTAGAAATACAGGGGCTAGAGGTTATCGCCCGAAGCAAGCACATAATTTTGCGCAGGAACGTCATCAACAGAAACCAAAAGCGACCAAGATGGTAGCTGAACTGAAAGATAAAATTACTGACAGACTAAGTAAGCAGTGGAGCCCTGAGCAAATACAAGGACGCCTTAAACGAGATAATCAACCTTCTGTATGTCCCTCTACGATTTACCAGTTTATTCGAGAGGACAAAGCTGGGGGTGGTTGCTTGTATCAACATCTTCGGCACAAGAAGTATAAGCAAAGAACAAGAAAGCCCGATGCACGAGGCCAGATCCGAAACCGTGTTAGCATTGATGATCGACCTGGAATTGTGGATCAAAAAATACGTTTAGGCGATTGGGAAGCAGACACTGTAATTGGCAAAAGACACAAGGGTGTACTGGTTACATTAACGGAAAGAGTGAGTAAATTAAATTTGGTAAAACGTGTTCCTTCAAAGCACGCTGACGTGGTGACGAAAGCAATTATAACGATGCTCAAGCCTTACCAATCAGACTTACTCACGATCACATTTGATAACGGAAAGGAGTTCGCCTTTCATGAAAAAATCAAGAAAAAGCTTAACGTAGATACCTATTTTGCTCACCCTTACTCCTCGTGGGAACGAGGTTTGAATGAAAATCATAATGGTTTGATAAGACAATATTTGCCCAAAAGCCAATCTTTGGATAATGTCACTGACAAAGAAATTTTAGATATACAAAACCGACTAAACCAAAGACCAAGAAAACTGTTAGACTTTAAAACACCTGATGAGATTTATAGTGAAATGGCGTTAGCTGCATAAATTTTAAGGGCGCACTTATGACTAAAATCCGCGACTGAAAATCCATCGTTTGAACTGAATTCTGCTTTGCTTTCGCGTTTGAGCGTGTATGTGCTTGAGCCATTAAAGGCAGATGAATTGGCGCAAATTTTGCGGCGATCCTTGACGCACGAAAATCTAACAAACATGGATAAACCAGCACAAGACAGTGTTATCAATGCGAGTGGTGGCGATGCTAGACGATTGATTAATATTGTTGAGCAAATTGCATTGGCTAAGTTGGATAAACTGGATGTGGATTCAGTAGGGCAGTTGTTGCAAGAAAAAATCAGTGTTTTTGATAAGGGCGGGGATATTTTTTATCAGCAACTTTCCGCTTTTCACAAATCAGTGCGTGGTTCATCACCTGATGGGGCTTTGTATTGGATGGCAAGAATGTTGGTGGCAGGTTGTGATGCAAAAACTATTGCTAGGCGACTGTTAGCCATCGCCTCAGAGGACATTGGTAATGCCGACCCTAGGGCATTAGAAATCACGCTAAATGCTTGGCAGGTGTTTGATCGAGTAGGCGCGAAAGAAGGCAATCGAGCAATTGCACAAGCGGCGGTGTATTGTGCCGTTGCACCTAAGTCAAATGCAGTTTATAAAGCCTTTAATCAAGCAATGAGTGAGGCAAAAGAAACGGGAAATTTGCCTGTGCCGAAGCATTTGTGCAATGCCCCTACTGGGTTGATGAGCGACTTTGGTTATGGTGAAGGTTATCGCTATGCACATAATGAACAAGACGCTGTGGCAAAAGGGCAAACCTATTTTCCAGAAGCATTGGGCGAGCAAAATTATTATGCACCAACGCAGCGTGGTTTAGAGATTAAAATTAGTGAAAAATTAAAAAAATTAAGGGACTCATAATGACTTTTTTTCCAACAGTTTTGGCCATTGGACTGGGTGCGACAATTGGCGCAAGTATGCGTTATTATTTAACACAATTGATGAATGCAACTTTTGGAAATGCCTTCCCTTATGGAACGCTCAGTGCCAATGTTATTGGTTCATTTTTGGCAGGCATTTTAGTGGTCATCATTTTTGAAAAGGCCGACCTCAATGAAGTCTATCGTTTAATGTTGTTTATTGGTTTGACAGGATCTTTGACGACAATGTCAACTTTGTCTTGGGAATCGGTAGAGATGATTAGCGCAGGGCATTACCAGCAGGCGGGACTCAATGTTTTGTTGAATGTTATTCTATCTCTATCGGCAGTTGGTGCTGGCGTAGTGCTTACGCGTTATGTTCTTTCTTCTCAATAGCACTAAACAATACACCAGCAATGTTAAGATTAAACTGTGTATCTAATTCTCGAATGCAGGTTAGGATAGTAACATTAATCTCGGTAATGTAGTTGCCGATCACATCTAATCCGACAAATATTACGCCCTTGGCCTTTAGCGCTGGCGCAATTTGTTCATGTAAGTTGTTGTGGGTCACCCTATTCAGAAACTACTAGCCACTGCTAGTAGGCTCATGCACACCTTCAATGTTAATGGGCATAATTAGGGAAAACAGCTAGAATCTGCTGGATAAAATGTTTTCTACACTCATAGTCATGTGCTTCCCAGTGATCGATTCGTATTACTTTATAGCCAAGTTTGTTCTCAAAAATAAAATCAATAAATCTGTCTTTTGCTAGCCTATAAACCTTATTGTCACTACCCTTAAAAAAATGTTGAGGCCCGTCTACTTCAACGGCTACATGTTTTGATTTTGATCTTGAACTTAATAAAAGATCAACAGGGAATAAGTTCAGAAGACAATTCTTTTCTACTCTTAAGCCAGGAATTTTGTTTTTGATCAATTTATAGATATGATCTTCAGAAATTGATCCTGAATTGTTATTGTGCTTTAATGAAGTAATATTATCTAATGGGTGTGCATGTTGGGAATACGTGATATTAATGAACTCTCGCTGCCAGGCAGCTAAAAATACTGAGTGTTGATTTATGGGATCCTGGTCAATTTCATGTATTGTTTTTGTTAGCTTGGTAATTTCAGTTTTAGTTTTTCCATGAGAATCAGTCTTTCTCCATTTATCATGTACAACAAATTCCAAAAGAATTATGCTCCAAAATAAAGAAATCTTGTTTTCTTTATTTGTATTTGTATTTGAATGCGCATCATGAGACAAGACTGAGGCAAGTTTGACTGCTGTTTTGATTATTTTACTTGACTCTATAGGAAGATGGTATATCGCTTTTAGAATAATAGATCCGTACTTATTTTCATTATCATCTCTCTTCTTCATATAAATTTTTGCTAACCGGGCAATAAACTTCTCAGAAGAATAATCTCGCAGGTTACTTACTCCTTTGGCCACGCTTGCTAAAGTCATTATTGACCATTTGTGCAGTTCAGTATCAGAGCGATTTAACTGAGCAACAATCTTTCTTAAGGCAATCTGTATCAGACTGTCATCATAAGAACTACTGAGTGTTCTTAGTAATACTGCCATGGTCTCGATTGGCCAATCTGATAAATTTGTGCTTTCATTTATCACAATGCGGGAAATATTCCTAATAACACTCTTAACTGCTGTAAGTTTATAATGTTTGCTAAATCCGCCAATAATAATTTTTAAAGAGTTTGGAGGGATACTTAATAACTGTTCAGCGTTATTGTATATAAAGAGATCAGCTATCTTATTTATAGCTTTTCCTACATATTTATCATTCTCATCTTGACTCAAGATGCGGACTAAGTTCGATAAAAACATAGGTGTTCTACTTGATATATCGAAGTTGTCATCTCTTACCTCATTGGCGATCTTTCTTATCAGAGCCAGACAGTTATCCCCTTTACCCCTGCTTAATGTTACGGCGATGTTTATATAATCATCATCTAACAAATTTTTTGATCTATGAAGAATATGGCAGGATATATTGTCTAGTGCATTGTGATGAATGGCTCTGCTCTTTGAGATAAACAGTTCAGCTAACATTAAAAGTTCTTTCGTATCCCAATAATTTAGATGCGTCTTGGCTATAAAGGTTCCTATTTTATGAACGGCGTTGTCAATTCGTAGTCCATCCTGATAAGACAATGTAGTAATTATATTTAGCACGTCATTCTTTGGCCATTTTGACATGTCTACTTTTTTAACGTTCAAACAATCAGCTATAACTTTAATAGCTTCTTTTTCTATGTTAATCCGATCATCTAACCCACGTATTATCAATATCCAGTCATCATTTTTAATGGATGATATGTGGATATTTTCATCAATGATATACTGGGCCATCTTCTGTCTAATTAAGGCGATTTTATCTAGCTGACCTAGAATAGGTATCTGCCGCAATGATTTTAGGAAAAACGCTATCTCACTACCAGTAAAGCCTGTGAAATTTACTTTTAACTGGACGAAATAATCCATGACAAGTTGAAGAGCTATGTTATATGATTTTTGATTCACTATGTTTGGAGAGTATTTTTGTTTCAATTTTGCTAAAGACTTAAGCAATGTCGATGTGCTCTTAGTATTCCAAAATGATAAACCTGATTTGACAATGATATCTAACACCTTGAGTATAGCCATATCAGCGCTCTCAACATCAGTTCTGACCAGAGAGGTAAGCAATATACTTAATTTGTGACCTCCCCAGTTATCTAGATTACAGTTTTTTGTGGTAAGATAAGCCACAATCTTTTGCGCGGCTTCTTTGTCTTTATCTGTACTATCCTCCTTGACTAAGGAAGTGAGGATGTATGTGATTCTATAATGTTTCCATTCTCTCATGTCGTTATTCTGGTGAGCTATCTTACTTGCCATCATCTCGCTGAGATATCTAATATTAGAGGAGTCTGGGCATTCGAAAAGCGCAGATTTCATATACCATATGTTTTGATAATTCCAAATATTATTATCTATTGTTAGCTCTTTTCGGGCCAGCTAACAGTTCCATGGACTTATAGTCTTTAAAAATCTCGGCTATCCTGAAAATGCTAACAATATTATATACTTCATGGGTCAATGAACAGCTAACTTGGTGGTTTATAGCTTTCAATATAAAACGCGGATTTTGGTCATAAGTGCGCCCTTAAAATTTATGCAACTAACGCCATTTCACTATAAATCTCATCAGGTGTTTTAAAGTCTAACAGTTTTCTTGGTCTTTGGTTTAGTCGGTTTTGTATATCTAAAATTTCTTTGTCAGTGACATTATCCAAAGATTGGCTTTTGGGCAAATATTGTCTTATCAAGCCATTATGATTTTCATTCAAGCCTCGTTCCCACGAGGAGTAAGGGTGAGCAAAATAGGTATCTACGTTAAGCTTTTTCTTGATTTTTTCATGAAAGGCAAACTCCTTTCCGTTATCAAATGTGATCGTGAGTAAGTCTGATTGGTAAGGCTTGAGCATCGTTATAATTGCTTTCGTCACCACGTCAGCGTGCTTTGAAGGAACACGTTTTACCAAATTTAATTTACTCACTCTTTCCGTTAATGTAACCAGTACACCCTTGTGTCTTTTGCCAATTACAGTGTCTGCTTCCCAATCGCCTAAACGTATTTTTTGATCCACAATTCCAGGTCGATCATCAATGCTAACACGGTTTCGGATCTGGCCTCGTGCATCGGGCTTTCCTGTTCTTTGCTTATACTTCTTGTGCCGAAGATGTTGATACAAGCAACCACCCTCAGCTTTGTCCTCTCGAATAAACTGGTAAATCGTAGCGGGACATACAGAAGGTTGATTATCTCGTTTAAGGCGTCCTTGTATTTGCTCAGGGCTCCACTGCTTACTTAGTCTGTCAGTAATTTTATCTTTCAGTTCAGCTACCATCTTGGTCGCTTTTGGTTTCTGTTGATGACGTTCCTGCGCAAAATTATGTGCTTGCTTCGGGCGATAACCTCTAGCCCCTGTATTTCTAGCCAACTCTCTTTTAACGGTACTCAAATCACGCCTTAAGTCTTGGGCGATAATTTCATTTGAAACTCCTGCTTTTTTCTCTGACCAAATCTGGTATCTTTCTTCTTGAGTCAGGTGGGTATAACGCTTATTCATAAGTGGTCTCACATTGGTTTTTGGTCGAACCGTGAGTGTACCCTCTGGCTCAACTTTTTCAATATGGCGCACTTATGACTAAAATCCGCGAGGTATTATTTTTGTTAGTTCAACAATTACAGTTTTTGTTGTTTCGGTAGTATTAATCCTCCCTTCTTCATGTACAACGAAATCCAAAAGAGTTATGACCCAAAATAAATAAATCCTGTCTACTGGATCCATATTTGAATACGCCGTATTATATAAAACTGAGGAAAGTTTGACGGCGGCTTTGATTATTTTTTCTGACTCTATCGGAAGATGGCATATCGCTAGTAGAATAGTAATTCCATATTTGGTTTCATCACGATCTCGCTTCTCCATATATATTTTCGCTAACCGTGCAATAAACTCTTCAGAAGAATAATCTCTCAAGTTACTTACTCCTTTCGCGACGCTAGCTAAAGTATTTATGGGCCATTTTCGCAATGCAGTATCAGGGCGATTTAGTTGAGCAACTATTTTCCTGTAACCGCGCTGTATCAAATCATCATGATAAGGTTTATGGAACGTTCTTATTAATACTTCTAGGGTGTCAATTGGCCAATCTAATAAATCTATCCTGTCATCTATCACAAGTAGGAAAATATTATGGAGAACACTCTGAACGGCAGTAAGTTTATAATGTTTGCAGCATGCATTGGTAATCAGTTTTAAGGAATCTGAAGGTAAGTTTAACCACTGTTCTGTATCCATAGATATCAAATAATTAGTGATCTTGCTAAGAGCTTTTTTTGCATATTTATCATCATCTTGATTGACAATGCTGACTAGCTTAGCTAAAAGTATAGGTGATAAACGTGATAAGTCGAAGATGTCATCGCCTACATCTTTGGTGATGCATCTGATTAATTCAAGACAATGGTCTCCCTTACTTAGACTTACAGCAAAGGCTAGGTCTATATAATCAACAATGGGCAACTGTAATGACTTGTTCAGAATCTGGTCGGCGATATTGTTTATTGTTTTGTGATGAATGCCTCTGGTCTTTGGACTCCATACTTGAGCAAGTATAGCAAGATCTACAGTACTCCAAGATTCCAGATTTTTCGAGGTCACAAAGCTTGCTATTTTCTGAGTTGCTTTTTCAATATGCTGTCCATGATTATGAGAAAATTCAGTTGCAATATGCAATAATTGATCACTTGTCCATTGTGATAGGATTAGTCTTCTATCGTTAAAATGTGCAGCAATAGTTTGCATGGCTTCTTGTTCTATCATAGACTCATTGGTTAATCCACGTATTGTCATTATCCAGTCATTATTAGCCATTAGTGATATATTTATATCTCCATCGACGATAAACTTGGCCAACCTCTGTCTTGCTTTGTCGATATTTTTTGGCCATCCTAATTTAGATGTATGCAATAATACGTTCATTGTTTCTGCTAGGGTATGACCATCATAGTCTATGAACCTGATTTCAGGGCTGGCTAAGCGATTAATGATAAGTTGCATAACTATTCTATATGATTCGTCATTTTTTATGTCTGCTGATGGTGTCTTTTGCAATATCATCAAATCCCTAAGCATTGTTGATGAGCTCTTAGCATTCCAGTGTGATAATCCTGACGTGACAATTAAACTAAACGCCTTGAGTATGGTCATCTTCATGTTTGCAATATTTTTCTTGATTAGCAATTCAAACAACTGACTCAATGACTGACCTCTCCAGTTATATATGGCACAGTTTCTTATGGTAGCATGGTCCACAATATGTTGAAAAGCTTCTGCTTCCTTCTTTGAATTCCCCTTGATTAAGCATTGGAGCATTTTAATGATGTTATAAGATTTCCACTGGTGCATGTCGTTATTTGGATTTACTATTTTAGTTGCAATAATTTGGCGGATATCGCTGATATTAGAACCTGAATACTCGGAAATCGCAGAGCTAATATTCCATATGTCATAACAATTCCAAATGTCATTAACTGATCTGGTTTCGCCTTTGATTAGTTGATTGGCTAGTATACTTATGTGACTGTCGTTTTTACACTTACTGGCTGCCGTTAAAAAGATAATAACGTTATCTATATCATGAGTAAATAGACAGTTAGTTGGGTGTTTGATAGCTTTTATGACAAAAGACTGTAGTTGGTTAAGTTGTTGTTTATTATGTTTTGCCCTGATGATGTGGGTGATTAAGGCTCTGTTGGTTGTATTATAAACGCACGTTTCAGGTGTAATATGGTATTTTACTGATGCAGATAGATTCTGAGATGTATTGTAATCTATTTTGGGAGAATTTGATTTTTGTTCTATGTTTTTGTTAGGTGCACCATAAGCATTACAAGAAAATAAGGAAGCAGTGCTTATTATGAAAATAAATTGTATCAATATTCTATGTAACAACATCATGAGCTCTTAATCCTAATGTATTGGTAAGATAAAGCGGCTATGTTCTGAGCAAAACATTTAGCCAGTATAAAAATGATCTTGGTCGTTTTTTGGATATCCATTTTTGATGGTCTATACTAGCTACCATTGAATGTGTGGGTAGACAATAAACGATCGAGCCTCAATGAGGCTACTTGGTGAGTGATAGCAGTTAATAACTTTACTCCTTAAAGGGTAATGGGTATATGGTCATATCGATCATGATGTAGTTTATATTTCTGAATATGGTATCATTTTAACACCGTATTCGTCTTTAACAAATAGTTTTAGCGCAAAAAGCATAATCGTTGATAATACCTTATACTTTCAATTTATTCAAAAAGTTCTGAATTCTTATACATCAATGGACTTCATTTATATAGTTTTTGATGGTTATTATCGCCATTGTCCAAAGGAGTTGGGTGAGGAGGGGCAGCAGGTGCTTGTAAACATAGTTTTTTACTAAGGTCAAGCTGCTTTCTTAAGTTAATCAGATAAATACATATCTGGATTAAGCCAGGCCTCGGGAGTTAAGTTCCGGTTTCGTGTTGCTTCAGCATTCGCAAATAGCCTTCGTGGGAGGTTAAGACGGTACGTAATGGCTTTGAAGTATGATCACCGCTAACGATACTGCTTTCATTAAAGCCATGGCAGTTTCAGTATTACGTTTTCCGATAAGTTCTCGACGCCACGTATGTAGTCCATACATCGGTAGAGCAAATGTAGTTATAATAACAATATGAGACCTTTGCACGAATCTCGCTAAATAACTGAAAATCAGGTATAATAAGCCTTGCACAATCAATGCCTTTCGGTGAAATTATGGCTTGGAAAAATCTGAAACAACGCAGTCTAGCAGATTCAATGCTGATTGATCACGATGCAGTGAAAGAGCTCGACTCTGTCTATGAACTCATTGATTGGGATCGCTTAGAGCATCATCTGAAAGATATACATTCAAGTTCTCGAGGCGAAAAGGCATGGCCTCCACTGATGATGTTTAAGGCACTGCTGCTGCAAAGTGGTATAAATTAAGCGATTCGGCCCTAGAGAAACAGCTTGCTCGCGATCTTTTATTTCGTCGATTTATTGCGCTCGACATTTCAGAGTCAGTGCCGAACCACAGTACTTTTTGGCGATTTAGACAGAAGCTCGATAAGTTGTTGCTTATGGATAAGTTGCTTCAAGAAATCAATTCCCAGCTTATAGATAAAGGTCTTTATATTAAATCTGGAGGTGTCAGTATTGTTGATGCTAGCGTAATTGAGGCTAAACAGTGTCGCCCAAATAAGGATAAAGACAAGCACTCAACACAGGATCCTGACGCGAAGTGGAACGTGAAAGCAGGTTCTGACGGGAAGAGTAAAAGTACCTACGGCTATAAAGCGCACATAAATGTCGATGAGGATGGGTTGATAAAATCGATCGGTTACACAGCAGGAAATATTCACGATTCAAATTGTTTCACTGAGCTATTAGATGGTGAAGAGTCGTCTGTTTATGCGGATAGTGCTTATTCCAGCAAGAAGCACCGTGAATGGCTGGATGATAGAAATATTGATAACAGAATAATAAGACGTGCTTATCGAAATAAACCATTAACAGAACATGATAAGTGCTTTAACCGTTTACATTCTGGCGTGCGCTGCACTGTGGAGCGAGTATTTGGCGTTTTGAAATTACACTACGGCATGGCGAAAGCTCGTTATCTTGGCTTAAGCCGAAATCGCACACGTTTTGAAATAATGTGTGTGGCGCACAATATTAAACGAGGTTTATCGATTCAGCAGGCAAGTTGCGTCTGAAAATCGAAAATGAAGGGTGAAATGGCTCGAATGGCGCATATTCGAACTGTAATTGTGTTTTTTAAGGCTTTATCCTAAAAAAATACAATTTCATTAATAGTGGGGCTTATGCAGCGTTATCGTGCAAAGGTCTCAATATCCTTTATTATTGGCAATATATCCATAAAACCTCTCGTTGCAATTAAGGAAGGTGCGAGTTAAGTCCTGGTAATGAGATAATCCCTATCACTTCTCTTTAATGGTATGAATCATGAGACACCAACTCAGCTTCGACGACAGCGAATACCAGCATAAACGCCGCTAAACCCGCAAAGAGAAGTTTCTTGAGCGGATGAAAACACTGGCTCTTTGGAAACTGATGGTGTCAGTTATCGAGCCATATTACCCCAAGCCTGGTAATGGTCGCCGAGCGTATCCACTGATGACGATGCTCCGTACTCACTGTATACAGCAGTGGTACAGCATGAGTGATCCTGCGATGGAAGATGCCTTGTAGACACCCAGCCGCTGGCCTATCACTGAGTGGGATGATTCCTGACACACCACGATCATGAACTTCCGCCACTTGTTAGAGCGTCATGATTTGGTACGCAAAATCTTCAACGAAGTGAATTACTGGCTGAGTGATGCTGGCGTGCTGGTGAAAGAAGGCACGCTGATGGATGCCACCATTATCGCAGTTCCCAACTCCACTAAGAGCAAAGCCGGTGAGCGTGATTCCGAGATGCATCAAGCGAAGAATGGTGATCAGTGGCACTTCGGCATGAAGGCTCATATCGGTGTCGATGCTCGAACTGGGCTTACGACCACCGCTGCCAACGAACATGATCTAAATCATGGGTCAATAAGCAGTCAACTGGATGGTGTATAGCTTTCAAAACAAAAGAATGTAGTTGGTCATACTGTTTTTGACTAGCTTGTGAGTGGATAAGTTTGCTTATTGTGGCCATGTTTGTTTCATTATACGCACACGTTTTATTTTTAATATGATATTTTACTGATGAAGATAAAGTATGAGATGTATTGTAATCTATTTTGGTAGAAGTGAATACTAGTCTGTTTTTATCATGTGCACCATAAACGTTATAAGCAAATAAGAAAACAGTGCTCATATAAAAATAAATCGTATCAATATTCCATATAACAGTATCATAAGTTCTTAATCCTAATGTATTGGCAAAATAAAATTGCTATGTTCGGAGAAAAATGTTCAGCAAATCTAAAGAAGGGTGTTGATTGTTTTTTGCACATCTATTTTTGATTGTCTATACTAGCTACCGTTGAGTGTGTGGGTTGGCAACAAACGATCGATCCTCAATGAGTCCACTGGGTGAGTGAGAGCAGTTAATTACTTCACGCATTCATAAATGGGAATAGGTATATGGTCATATCTATCAGATCATCATTTATGTTTCTGAGCAAGGGAGTGTTAAAGTTCAATGTCGGCTTTAACAAATAACTTTAGCGCAAAAATCGTAATCGTGAATTATACTACATAATCTAACTTTATCCAAAAAGTTCCGAATTTTTGATGGTTATTATTGCCATTGACCAAAGGGATTGGTCGAGAAAGGCGTTGTTTGTTAACATAGTTTTCTTATTAACTTAAGGTGCTTTCTTAAGGAACCTCTGATTAAAGCCACTTTCGTAATCCCCGCGGAGGCGTGGGTCCAGCAAAATCAATACATTATAGATACCTTCCTGTGCGAGAATAACCTTGTTCAGAGCTTCCTTAAGTTAATCCGATAAATATCTGGCTTGATTAAGCCACTCTTCGCGAGTTAAATCCCAGTTTTGTGCTATTTCAGCATTCGCAAATAGCCTTCGTGAGCAGATAAGCCGGTACGTAATGGTTTTAACAATAGCTCAAAAATAAGGATTATCAACGTTAACTCTTGGGCGACTATACCAGTTCAGAAGATACTAGGCAATGCTAGTAGGCTCATGCACACCTTCAATGTTAAGGGGCATAATTAGGAAAAACAGCTAGGATCTTCTTGATAAACTGTTTTCTGCACTTAGATTTATATGCGTCCTGGTAATTGATTCGAATTACTTTATGGCCCAGTTTTTCCTGAAGAACAAACTCAATAAATCTGTCTTTTGCTAGCGTATGAAGTTTATCACTACTACCTTTAAAATAATGCGTAGGACCATCTGCCTCAACTAATAAACATGTAGACATTGATCTTGAGCTTAAGAATATATCAACAGGGAACTGACTTATACGATAATTAGTATTTATTCTTAAACTAGGAATTGAAGCTTTGATCAGGTCATAGATGTGCCCCTCTAAGTCTGATTCTGCTTTATTATCTCCCTTGAATGATTTAGGATGATTTAACTGGTGCGGGCGGTAGAAATACGTAATATTAATGAATTCTAGCTGCCAGTCAGCTGGGAATATTGGATGTTGATTTATGGTATCCTGATCAATTTCAGATATTGTTTTTGTTAGTTTAATAATTCTATCTTTAGTTTTTAGATGAGAACTAGCCTTTTTCCATTTTTCATGTACAACAAAGTCCAAAATAGTTATGCCCCAAAATAAAGAAAGCTTGTCTTTTTTATACATATTTGAATACGCATTATTAGATAAAACTGAGGCAAGCTTGACGGATGTTTTAATGATTTTACTCGACTCTATCGGAAGGTGGCATATTGCTGATAAAATCATGATTCCATACATACTTTCATCATCATTGCGCTTCTCCATATAAATTTCAGCTAACTGCGCAATAAATTTTTCAGAAGAATAATCTCGCAAGCGACTTACTCCTTTGGCCACGCGTGCTATAGTCTGTACTGACCATTTTTGCAGTTCAGTATCATAGCAATGTAACTTAGCAACAATTTTCCTGAAAGCACGCTGTATCATATCATCATCATAAGGACTACGAATCGTTCTTAATAATACGTCCATGGTCTCTATTGGCCAATCTGATAAATCTGTGCTTTCATCTAGTACAATTGTGCAAATATCAGAAATAACACGTCTAACTGGTTTAAGTTTACAGTGCCTGCAAAATCCACCTAGAATCACTTTTAAGATATCTGTAGGCGTACTCAGCAGCTGCTCAGCGTTGCTATATCTAAAGGAAGCGGGATCTTATTCATAGCTTCTTCTATATATTTGTCGTCTT
Source organism: Candidatus Endonucleibacter bathymodioli (assembly GCA_030674915.1). Taxonomy (GTDB): domain Bacteria; phylum Pseudomonadota; class Gammaproteobacteria; order Pseudomonadales; family Endozoicomonadaceae; genus Endonucleibacter; species Endonucleibacter bathymodioli. The sequence continues at coordinate 103,983 of JASXSV010000007.1, read as the reverse complement.
CATGTATCCTCAAAATGCTGATTAACTTCGCTAAAAATATAGGTGATCTACTTGATATATCGAAGCTATTATCGTTTACCTCATTGGCTATATTTCTTGTGAGCGCCAGACAGCTATCTCCCCTGCCCCTGTTTAAAATAATTGATATGTTTATATGATCATCAACTAACGAGTTTTTTGATCTCTTAAGGATCTGACTGGCTATATTGTTAATTGCATGGTGATGAAAGTCTCTGGTCTTTAAGACCAGTAGTTCAGCAGTTAATTCAAGTTCTTGATTATCCCAAGAATCAAGATTCTCCTTGGCTATAAAGTCGGCTATTTTCTGTATGGCTTTTTCAATGCGGAGTCCATTCTGATAAGAGAATGAACTTAGTGTATTCAGTAATTGAATCTTGGTACATTCGGATAGGTATATTTTTTTAGCGTTTAAACAGTCAGCTAGAACCCGAATAGCTTCTTTTTCTACGTTAGAATTATCACTTAGTCCTCGTATCATAAGCATCCAATCATTACCATTAAGGAATGGCATATGTGTATTTTAGAGATGATAACCTCGGCCAACTTATGTCTAACTATGCGGATCTTATCGCTATGACTAGATAGCGAATTTTCCACAATGATTGCATGAGAGACGCTATAGTAATAGAATCTAAGTCTTTAAACTGGAGATTGGGATTGACTAAATAATCCATGAGAAGGTTAAGAAATTTTGTATATTCTTCGTGATTCACCATTTTTGTTATGTGTTGTTGGTTTATTGATGCTATAGACTTAGTATTGTCGATGCACTCTTAGTATTCCAGAATGATAATCCTGATTTGATAAGGGCATTTAGCACTTTGATCATGGCCATATTTGTGTTCTCAATATTAGTACTGGCCAGAGTGTTAAGTGAAAAGCCAATTTGTGACCTCCCCTTTATCTAGATTACAGTTTTTGTGATAAGATAAGCCACAATTTTTTGCAGAGCTTCTTTTGCTTTATTTGAACTATTTTGGGCAACGGAAGAGAGCACGTATGTGAAGCCAGTAGGTTCCCATGTGCTCATGTCGTTTATTTGGGTAACTATGTGGCGTGAAATTATCTCGCGGAGATGTATAACGTTAGGACTTGTGTATGTGTGAATTGCAGCGCTCAGTTTCCATATGTGCATATAAGACCAAGTATCATTAGTTATTTTTATATCTCCTTTGACCAAATTGCAGCTAGCAGCTCGATGGCGCGATGGTCTTTAATACACTAGCTGCTGTGAAAATGGCACTAATTTGATCTAAATTATGGGTCATAAGCAGCCGCTGGGTGGTGTATAGCTTTCAAGACAAAAGAATGTAGTTGGTCATACTGTTTTTGATTTTTTTTGTGCGTAGGGAATTCTGCACAGTGCGCGTCTGTTTAGTTCATTATATACACACACTTTCTGTTTAATATGATACTTTACTGATGAAGATAAATTATTAGATATATTGTATCTATTTTGGTAGAAGTGAAATTTTGACCTGTTGTTGTGATTTACACCATAAGCATCATAAGACAACAAGAATAGAGTGTTTGTTATAAAATACATCGTATTAATAGTTTATTTAACAATATCATAACTCTTAATCCTAAAGTATTGCTAAGATAAAATGGCTATGTTCTGAGAAAAAACATTCAGGCCATATGAAAAATCCGTAATAGTGGATAATATCCATAAGCTCAATTCCTCCAAAAGTTCTTAATGCTTATGCATCAATGGACTTCATTCATATAGTTGATGGTGCTGTCGTCGTCTAAATAGGTGGTTGAGGCAGGGCGGTCGGTATTTGTAAGCATGATTTTCGCCTCATCTAAAGCTTATTTCTTAAGTTCATCCGATAAAGATTTGTCTGGATTAGCCATACCACGTGAGTAATCCCAGGTTTGTGCTATTTTAGCATTCGCAAATAGCCTTCGTGGGTAGCTATCCTGTACGTATGGTTATGAACGTTAACTCTTGGAGAGTAGATTCGTTTCCATTGAAGATGCGAAAGCGGCACACAATACCACATGTTTAAGGGGAATGGGTATAAATGGGCTGACTACGTCAAGACGTTGCAAGGTGAACAGCATGAGCACCTCAATGTTAAGGGGCATAATTAGGAAAAACAGCTAGGATCTTCTTGATAAACTGTTTTCTGCATTTAGATTTATATGCGTCCTGGTAATTGATTCGAATTACTTTTATGGCCCAGTTTTTCCTGAAGACAGACTCCATAAATCTGTCTTTTTGCTAGCATATGAAGTTTATAACTACTGCCTTTAAAAATGCGTAGGACCATCTGTTTCAACTAATAAACATGTAGACCTTGATCTTGAGCTTAAGAAAAGATCAATAGGAAACTGACTTATACGATAATTAGTATTTATTCTTAAACTAGGAATTGAATCTTTGATCAAGTCATAGATGGTATTCTCTAGTTCTGATTCTGCTTTATTTATCTTCCTTGAATAATTCAGGATGATTGAACTGGAACTGGAACTGGAACTGGAGCTGGTGCGGGCCGGTAGAAATGCGTAATATTAATGAATTCTAGCTGCCAGTCAGTTGGGAATCTGGATGTTGATTTATGGTATCTTGATCAATTTTAGATATTATTTTTGTTATTTAGTAATTCTAGCTTTAGTTTTTTAGATGAGCACTAGCCTTTTTCCATTTTTCATGTACAGCAAATCCAAAAGAGTTATGCCCAAAATAAGAAAGCTTGTCTTTTTTATACATATTTGAATTACGCGTTATTAGATAAAACTGAGGCAAGCTTTACGGATGTTTTTAATGATTTTACTTGACTCTATCGGAAGGTGGCATATTGCTGATAAAATCATGATTCCATACTACTTTCATCATCATTGCGCTTCTCCATATAATTTCAGCTAACTGCGCAATAAACTTTTCAGAAGAATAATCTCGCAAGCGACTTACTCCTTTGGCCACGCGTGCTATAGTCTGTACTGACCATTTTTGCAGTTCACTATCATAGCAATGTAACTTAGCAACAATTTTCCTGAAAGCACGCTGTATTATATCATCATCACAAGGACTACGAATCGTTCTTAATAATACTTCCATGGTTTCTATTGGCCAATCTGATAAATCTGTGCTTTTATCTAGTACAGTTGCGCAATATCATAAACAACATGTTAACTGGTTTAAGTTTAGGATGCCTGCAAATTCCACCTATAATTATTTTTAAGGTCTCTGCAGGCGTACTCAACAGCTGCTCAGCGTTGTTGTATTTTAAGGTAAGCGGCGATCTTATTCATAGCTTCTTTTATATGTTTGTCGTCTTCCTCTCTAGTCAAAATGCGGATTAACTTCGCTAAAAACATAGGTGATCTACTTGATATATCGAAGCTATCATCGCTTACCTCATTGGCTATCTTTCTTGTGAGCGCCAGACAAACTATCTCCATTGCCCCTGTTTAAAATCAAGGATATATCTATATGATCATCAACTAACGAGTTTTTTGATCTCTTAAGAATCTGACTGGATATATTGTTAATTGCATTGTGATGAAAGTCTCTGGTCTTGAAAATCAGTAGTTCAGAAGTTATTTGAAGTTCTTGATTATCCCAAGAATCAAGATTCTCCTTGGCTATAAAGTCTGCTATTTTCTGTATGGCTTTTTCAATGCGGAGTCCATTCTGATAAGAGAATGAACTTAGTATTTCAGTAATTGAAGCTTGGTACATTCTGATAGGTCTATTTTTTTAGCGTTTAAACAATCAGCTAGAACTCGAATAGCTTCTTTTTCTACGTCATACTTATAATTTAGTCCGCGTATCATACACATCCAATCATTACTATTAAGGAATGGCATATGTGTATTTTTAGAGATGATAACCTCGGCCAACTTATGTCTAACTATGAGGATCTTATCACTATTGACTAGAGTGCGAATTTTCCACAATGATTGCATGAGAGACGATATAGTAATAGAATTGCAGTCTTTAAACTTGATATTGGGATTGACTAAATAATCCATGATAAGGTTAAGAGCTTTTGTATATGATTCGTGATTCAGTATTTTTGCTATTTGTTCTCGTCTTATTGCTGCTAAAGACTTAAGTATTGTCGATGCACTCTTAGTATTCCAAAATGATAATCCTAATTTGATAATGGTATTTAGCACTTTGACCATGGCTATATCTGTGTTCTCAACATTAGTCTGGGCCAGAGAGTTAAATAATAAACTCAATTGTTTACCTCCCCATTTATCTATATTACAGTTTTTTGTGATAAGATAAGCCACAAGTTTTTGCAGAGCTTCTTTTTCTTTATTTGAGCTATCCTTGACTAAGGAAGAGAGCACGTATGTGAAGCCGGTAGGTTCCCATGTGCTCATGTCGTTATTTGGGTTAACTATGTGGCTTGCAATTATCTCGCGGAGACGTATAACGCTAGGACTTGTGTATGTGTAAATTGCAGAGTTCAGTTTCCATATGTGCATATAAGACCAAGTATCATTAGTTATTTTTATATCTCCTTTGATCAAATTTCCAGCTAGAAGCTCGATGGCGCGATGGTCTTTACATGCACTAGCTGCTATGAAAATGGCACTAACTTGATCTAAACTATGAGTCAATAAGCAGTCAGCTGGGTGGTGTATAGCTTTCAATACAAAGGAGTGTAGTTTATCATACTGTTTTTGACTAGTTTGTGCGCAGGTAATTCTGATCAGTTCGCGTCTGTTTACTTCATTATACACACACACTTTCTGTTTAATATGATACTTTACTGATGAAGATAAATTATGAGATGTATTGTAATCTATTTTGGTAGAAGTGGATGTTATTCTGTTTTTATCATGCGCACCATAAGAGTTATAAGAAAATAAGAACACAGTGATCATTATTAAAATAAATCGTATCAATATTCTATATAATAGTATCATAAGTTCTTAATCCTAATGTGTTGGTAAAATAAAATTTCTATGTTCGGAGAAAAATATTTAGCAAATCTAAAGAATGGTGTTGATTATTTTTTGCGCATCTATTTTTGGGTATCTATACTAGCTACCATTGAGTGTGTGGGTTGGCAACAAACAAACGATCGATCCTCAATGAGTCTACTGGGTGAGTGAGGGCAGTTAATTACTTCACGCATTGATCAATGGGAGCGGGAATGGGTATATGGATCAGATCATCATTTATGTTTCTGAACTAGGGAGCGTTAAAGTTCCGTGTCGGCTTTAACGAATGACTTCAGCGCAAAAATCGTAATATCGAATTATACCACATAATCTCAATTTATCCCAAAAGTTCCAATTCTTATACATCAATGGACTTTATTGATATAGTTTTTGATGGTTCTTATTGCCATTTGACCAAAGGAATTGGTCGAGAAAGGTGGTGTTTGTCAACATGATTTTCTTCTTAACTTAAGGTGCTTTCTTAAGTTAATCCGATAAATATCTGTCTTGATTAAGACACGTTTCGCGAGTTAAATCCCCGTTTTGTGCTATTTCAGCGTTCGCGAATAGCCTTCGTGGGCAGCTAATCCGGTACGTAATGGTTTTAACAATAGCTCAAAAATAAGGATTATAAACGTTAACTCTTGGGCGACTATACTAGGTTCCATTGAAGATGTGAGATCGGTAAACAATAGCGCATTTCAAGAAGAATGAGTATAAATTAGCTCACTATGCCAAGGCGTTGCGACATGAACAGTATGCACACCTTCAATGTTAAGGGGCATAATTAGGAAAAATATCTAGAATCTGCTGGATAAACTGTTTTCTACACCCATAGTCATGTGCTTCCTGGTAATTGATGCGCATTACTTTATACCCCAGTTGTTTATTTAATACAAAATCAATAAATCGGTCTTTTGCTACCATATAAAGACTATTGCCACTATCTTTCTTAAAATAATGCTGAGGGCCATCTACTTCAACTAGTAAACATTTTGACATTGATCTTGAGCGTAAGAGAAGATCGATAGGGAAGGTGCATAGACGATAAGTGGTGTCTATTTTTAAGCTAGGAATTGAATCTTTGATCAAACGATAGACAGTATCCTCTAATTCTGAATCTGATTCTGTTTTATTATAGTCCTTTAATAAATGTATATTATTTAACTGGTGTGGGAGGTGGGAGTGCGTGATATTCATGAATTCTAGCTGCCAGGCAGCAGGGAATTCTGGAAGTTTATTTATGGTGTTTTGATCAATTTCAGGTATTGTTTTTGTTAGTTCAGTAATTGTAGTTTTAGTTCTTAGATGAGTATTAGCCTTTTTCCATTCTTCATGTACAACAAAGTTCAGAAGAGTTATGCCCCAAAATAAAGAAAGTTGGTGTGCTTTATTCATATTTGAATACGCATCATTAGATAAAACTGAGGCAAGTTTGACGGCTGCTTTGATAATTTTACTTGACGCTATCGGTAGGTGGCATATTGCTGATAAAATCATGATCCCATACCTACTTTCATCACAATGGCGCTTCTTCATATAAATCTTAGTTAGCTGCGCAATAAACTTTTCAGAAGAATAATCGCGCAAGCGACTTACTCCTTTGGCCACGCGTGCTATAGTCTCTACTGACCATTTTTGCAGTTCAGTATCAGGGCGATGTAACGTAGCAACAATCTTTCTGAAAGCACGCTGTATTGTACCATCATGAGAACTACTACGGAGTGCTCTTAATAATACTTCCATGGTCGCGATTGGCCAGTCTGATAAATCTGTTTTTTCATCTAGTACAATTTCGCAAATATGCCAAATAACACGCCTAACTGATGCAAGTTCATAATGTTTGCAAAATCCACCGACAAGCACCTTTAAGGCATCTGTATGTACACTTAACAACTGCTCAGAGTTTTTATATATACAGCAATCAGCGATCTTAGTAATAGCTTTTTTTACATGTTTATCTGCATGATCTTTACTCAAAATGATAACTAATTTCGATAAAAATATAGGAGATCTACTTGATACATCGAAGCTATCATCGTTTACCTCATTAGCTATCTTTCTTATGAGAGCCAGACAGCTATCTCCCCTGCCTCTGCTTAAAGTTTTGGATATGTCTATATAATCATCAATTAACGATTTTTTTGATTTATGAAGGATCTGGTGGGCTATATTGTTAATTGCATTGTGGTGAAAGTCTCTGATCTTTAAGACCAGCAGTTCAGCAGTTATTGTAAGTTCCTGATTATCCCAAGAATCAAGATTCGCCTTGGATACAAAGTCGGCTATTTTGCTCATGGCTTTTTCAATGCGGAATCCCTTTTGATAAGCGAATGAACTTAGTATATTCAGTAATTCGAGCTTGGTGCATTCTGATAGGTCTATTTTTTTATCGTTTAAATAATCAGCTAGAACTTTAATGGCTTCTTGTTCTATGTTAAACTTACAATCTAATCCACGTGCCATAAGCATCCAATCATTACTTTTAATGGATGGCACATGTGTACTTTTAGAGATGATAGCCTTGGCCAACTTATGTCTAACTATGAGGATCTTATCTGGATTGACTAGATCATGTATTTGCCACAATGATTTCATGAGAGGCGCGATAGTACTATGATTTAAGTCTTCAAATTTGACTTTGGGATCTGCTAAATAATCCATGATTAGTTTAATAACTTTTGTATATGATTCGTTATTCACTATGTTTAGCATGTGTTTTTCTTGCAATATTGCTAAAGACTTAAGTATTGTTGATGTGCTCTGAATATTCCAACATGATAATCCTGATTTAATAATTATATTTAGCACTTTGATCATGGCCAGATCCGCGCTCTCAACATTAGCCTTGGCCAGAGAGCGAAATAATAAACTCAATTTGTGAGCTCCATATTTATCTATATTACATTTTTTTGTGGGGATATAAGCCACAATCTTTTGCACAGCTTCTTTTTCTTTATTTGAGCTATCCTTGACTAAGGAAGAGAGCACATATGTTATGCTGGGAGGGTGCCATTTGCTCATGTCGTTATTTGGGCTGACTATATGGCCTGCAATTATCTCGCGGAGATGCATAGCGTTAGGATTTGTGCACGAGAAAAGCGCAGAGTTAATTTTCCATATGTGTATATAAGACCAAATATCATTAGTTATTTTTATATCTCCTGTGACCAAGTTGCCAGCTAACACCTCGACGGAGCTATAGTCTTTACATGCACTAGCTGCTGTGAAAATGGTACAAACGTCATCTAAATGATGGGGCAATAAGCAGTCAACTGGGTGGTGTATAGCTTTCAAAACAAAAGAATGTAGTTGGTTATACTGTTTTTTACTAGTTTGTGAGTTAATAAGTTTGGTGATTGTGGATATGTCTATTTCATTATACACACACGTTTTATTTTTAATATGAGATTTTACTGATGAGGATGAGGTATGCGATGTATTGTAATCTATTTTGGTCGAAGTGAATATTTGTCTATTTGTGTGATGTACACCATAAGCGTTATAAGAAAACAAGAATAGAGTGCTTATTATACAAATACATCGTATTAATATTTCATGTAACAACATCATAAGTGCTTACTCCTAAGGTATTGGTATGATAACATAGCTATGTTTAGAGAAAAATATTTATCAGTCTCAAAAATGAGTTAGGTGGTTTTTTGTACAACTATTTTTGTGTGCTTTCTGGATTTTCACAACTATTTGCTCACGTGCTCGCTAAAAACTAAATCTGACTAAATCTGACTAAATCTGACTAAATCTGACTAAATCTGACTAAATCTGACTAAATCTGACTAAATATTTGGGTACTATACCAAATTCCATTGAATATGTGAATGGAAATCAATAGTATCAAATATTCAAAGGCAATGGTTATGAATGAGCATACTACGCCAATGCGTAGTATGCTGGTCTTCAATGTTAAGGGGTATAATTAGGAAAAATAGCTAGGATCTTCTTGATAAACTGTTTTCTGTACTTAGATTTATATGCGTCATGGTAATTGATTCGAATTACTTTAAGGCTCAGTTTTTCCTGAATAACAGACTCCATAAATCTATCTTTTGCTAGCATATGAAGTTTATCACTACGACCTTTAAAATAATGCATAGGACCATCTGCTTCAACTAATAAACATGTAGACATTGATCTTGAGCTTAAGAGTAGATCAACAGGGAACTGACTTATACGACAATTAGTATTTATTCTTAAACTAGGAATTGAAGATTTGATCAGGTCATAGATGTTCCCCTCTAAGTCTGATTCTGCTTTATTATCTCCCTTTAATAATTTAGGATGACTTAACTGGTGCGGGCGGTAGAAATACGTAATATTAATGAATTCTAGCTGCCAGGCAGCTGGGAATATTGGATGTTGATTTATGGTATCCTGATCAATTTCAGGTATTGTTTTTGTTAGTTTAATAATTCTATCTTTAGTTTTTAGATGAGAACTAGCCTTTTTCCATTTATCATGTACAACAAAATCCAAAAGAGTTATGCCCCAAAATAAAGAAAGCTTGCCTTTTTTATGCATATTTGAATACGCATTATTAGATAAAACTGAGGCAAGCTTGACGGCTGTTTTAATGATTTTACTCGACTCTATCGGAAGGTGGCATATTGCTGATAAAATCATGATTCCATACGTACTTTCATCATCATCGCGCTTCTCCATATAAATTTTAGCTAACTGCGCAACAAACTCTTCAGAAGAATAATCTCGCAAGTGACTTACTCCTTTGGTCACGCGTGCTATAGTCTGTACTGACCATTTTTGCAGTTCAGTATCATAGCAATGTAACTTAGCAACAATTTTCCTGAAAGCACGCTGTATTATATCATCATCATAAGGACTACGAAGCGTTCTTAATAATACGTCCATGGTCTCTATTGGCCAATCTGATAAATCTGTGCTTTCATCTAGTACAATTGCGCAAATATCAAAAATAACACGTCTAACTGGTTTAAGTTTATAATGCCTGCAAAATCCACCTAGAATCACTTTTAAGGTATCTGTAGGCGTACTCAGCAGCTGCTCAGCGTTGCTATATCTAAAGGAAGCGGCGATCTTATTCATAGCTTCTTCTATATATTTGTCGTCTTCATGTAGCCTCAAAATGCTGATTAACTTCGCTAAAAATATAGGTGATCTACGTGATATATCGAAGCTATCATCGCTTACCTCATTGGCTATATTTCTTATGAGCGCCAGACAGCTATCTCCCCTGCCCCTGCTTAAAGTAATGGATATGTTTATATGATCATCAACTAACGAGTTTTTTGATCTCTTAAGGATCTGACTGGCTATATTGTTAATTGCATGGTGATGAAAGTCTCTGGTCTTTAAAATCAGTAGTTCAGAAGTTGATTCAAGTTCTTGACTATCCAAGAATCAAGATTCTCCTTGGCTATAAAGTCGGCTATTTTCTGTATGGCCTTTTCAATGCGGAGTCCTTATGATAAGAGAATGCACCTAGTATATTCAGTAATTGAGGGCTGGTACATTCTGATAGGTCTATTTTTTTTAGTGTTCAAACAATCAGCTAGAACTCGAATAGCTTCTTTTTCTACGTTATACTTATAATTTAGTCCTCGTATCATAAGCATCCAATCATTACTATTAAATGGCATATGTGTATTTTGATAAATGATAGCCTCGGCCAACTTATGTCTAACTATGAGGATCTTATCGCTATTGACTAGACTGCGAATTTTCCATAATGTTTGCATGAGAGACGCTATAGTAATAGAATTTAAGTCTTTAAACTGGAGATTGGGATTGACTAAATATCCATGATAAGGTTAAGAACTTTTGTATATGCTTCGTGATTCACTATTTTTGTCATGGTCTTTTTAGTGATGCTAAAGACTTAAGTATTGTCGATGCACTCCTAGTATTCCAAAATGATAATCCTGATTTGGTAATGGCATTTAGCACTTTGATTATGGCCATATTTGTGTTCTCAATATTAGTACTGGCCAGAGCGTTAAGTAAAAGACTCAATTTGTGACCCCCCATTTATCTATATTACAGTTTTTTGTGATAAGATAAGCCACAAGTTTTTGCAGAGCTTCTTTTTCTTTATTTGAGCTATCCTTGACTAAGGAAGAGAGCACATATGTGAAGCCGGTAGGTTCCCATGTGCTCATGTCGTTATTTGGGTTAACTATGTGGCTTGCAATTATCTCGCGGAGATGTATAACGCTAGGACTTGTGTATGCGTAAATTGCAGAGTTCAGTTTCCATATGTGCATATAAGACCAAGTATCATTAGTTATTTTTATATCTCCTTTGATCAAATTGCCAGCTAGAAGCTCGATGGCGCGATGGTCTTTACATACACTAGCTGCTGTGAAAATGGCACTAACTTGATCTAAACTATGAGTCAATAAGCAGTCAGCTGGGTGGTGTATAGCTTTCAAGACAAAGGAGTGTAGTTGGTCATACTGTTTTTGACTAGCTTGTGCGTAGGTAATTCTGCCCAGTGCGCGTCTGTTTACTTCATTATACACACACATTTTCTGTTTAATATGATACTTTACTGATGAAGATAAATTATGAGATGTATTGTAATCTATTTTGGTAGAAGTGAATGTTGACCTGTTGTTGTGATTTACACCATAAGCGTCATAAGAAAACAAGAATAGAGTGTTTGTTATAAAAATACATCGTATTAATATTTTATGTGACAATATCATAAGTTCTTAACCTTGCTATTAGTAAATTAAAGTCTCTATGTTCTGGATAAATCATTAGGAACTCTTAAAAGTGTCCGGGTCGTTTTTTGCATGGTTGTTTTTGAGTGCCAGTCTATCACCATTACCATTGCATCCGTGAGTAGTCAATAATCTCACGCTATCAATGGGAATTAGGGTGTGCTCATCTCCATAAGATTATGGTTGGAGATATTTTCACTATTATTCTTTTTCCGGCTGGCTTCGGTAACAACGTACTCAATCGATTATTGATAAGCACAAACTCTCTCTGTCGGTGCATTTTTGCCTCACCAACTAACAAGATAACGGTTTATGCAAAGGCCTCAGTTGTAAAAAACTGGAGAGGATACCACAAATTAAATTTTCTTCAAGGAGTTATGCGCTATTTATGCCTCAATTGAAGTTGTTCATGCGGTAGGTGGTGCTGGTTCAGATGGTTGCTATCACTATACTACGCTTAGGTCATGTGTTTAGCGAGATTGCCGTTTACGAGCACCTTCAATGATAACCGGTGTAGTAAGTAATTATTGATTTGACTGTCTTTCCAATTAAATAACGAATATGCCAAAAATAACAAGGAATTGCAACTTCTAAAGTAAGGATTTTGACAAACAAACATATAACTTTCTCTACGAAACCTGTTCAGGAAGTAGTGTCTAGTTATGCGGCATAGTTAACAATAATTTTGAGATATTGAAACCGGAATCTGTCATTTTCTTGTGTATAGGAACGTTACTTTCCAGTAGAAACATTAAATTATTAGTTCTTCTAAGTATGAGTAACGAATAAATCTATGGTGCATAAAATGACAATCAACTGCCAAGTTTATATTCTAAATAATGGTCTATATTCTTGTAGTTCAAGAGCCGTGGTATTACCTGGTTGTATGAAAAGGTAAATGCTATTAAAAACGTTAAGTATTGAGTTAGTTGTACTTTCTAGCTAGCGAATAAATACTCCTCGATGACTGTAAAACTTTAGCCTATACTTAGCGAACTCAATGTAATCATAATGATCTAGTGGAGTTATAGTATAGTGTGCTTGTTGTTGAATTTCCTAAATTTTTGTTGTTCTTTGTTGTGTTCTTTCACGGTAAGTGAATTAGCTGCCTCTCCTGATTCCAATATTCTTAGCGCACAAAATGCGATCATTTTTATAAAAAAAGATCCTGATATCAAAATCGAACAGTCAGTAATCATAGAGATCTCCACTGGTGAAACCATTTTTTTTGACGATAATCAGATTAATATGTTGGATAGGCAAGGAGTAGCTGGTTCTGAAGAGTTTTGTTTTTCTTCTGGTGGTTCAGTCTATATATTTTTTCGCAAGGGCGATAATATTAGCTTCCCTCATATTGAAAATGCTAATAATTACTATGTTTTTAATTTGATTGACCGTGTTCAACAAATAGTTTCCGATGGTGATTCCAGAGAAGAAGATGAGAATTTTCAAGCATTAGTTGGTGCTCATCCAGTGATACATGTTTATGACGATAATCAATGGATGGTTGTGGACGATCATAATGTGGATGAGTCGTGGGTGGCCAGTAAGCATGACGTGGCAGTTATCTATCTAACCACTGTTTTTGCACACACTAAATGGTCAGTTGGTGTTAGTGATCAGATGGTGAGCTATGTAAAGCATAAGACTAATAAAGTCGTAGTTGGTGGCAAAACCAATAAACTATGCTATCGATATACAGAGACATTTGTTGATGATTTTATTAAAATTGACCCAGTCTGCAGGAAAGAGACTTCTTCCAAACCATTATCGGCTCAGCAGTTTTTTTCACATTGGACTTCCAGGCCATTAGCGACTAACAAGATTAAGTATAACGTCCCTGCAAATCTTAGTCATCTGACTCTGGATGACTCCATAACTGATACTCATTTTTTTGTTAGTAATACGCCTACATTTGGCAGGAAGCACAATCCACAAAATGCATTTACCCGGCAGGTCTCAAGTGTTCAAGCACAGCAGGTAGAAGAACGTGATAGTAGCAAGCATTTCCCTGTCCAGAGTGTTACGGAGCATAGCCGTAGTAGCGATTATATAGGTGAAAATAATGATCATGGAGGTTATCAGGGTCAGAGGGTTTCAACCCATCAGGCGCTGATTAAGTCACAAATACCCCATCATCCTAGTCAAAAGATATTGATTGCCAATCCGATGTCTCAGTCTGAGCTGAAGGAGATAGTAGGCAAATTAAAGCCATTATACCCATATACTCTAGAGCTTAGAGGAAAGCAGTATGCTCAGACTCACTACATCTCCAGATCCTCCGGAGGCGCTGTTTATTTAGGCGTTGATGAAAATGGCGAATATGTTGCTATCAAACGTATTTTCAAGTCGGAAGGTCGTGTCCATAAGCAAGGCAAATGCCGGAAAACTGTCTCACTTCAGTCGGGGCAGCTAGAACACCCTTTTGCTCTTCGCTTTATTGATGTTTGCAAGGTTGGTGATTTTGAATATCAGATTATGCCATATCTTCCACTCACCATGTCTCAGGTACGTAGCAGACAAAATGATTGGCCTGTGGGAACAAGCTGGTTGATTTTAAGACAGTTGCTGACGGTGGTTTCTTTTTATCATAAAAACTCCATTACAAACCTAGATATTAAACCTAATAATATTTTGCTAAGTGCGGATGGGGCAAGTATACAGGTGACTGATTTTGGCGCTGCGGAAACAGTTCAGTCATCGGGTATGACGCAGTCTATTCTTGGGACGCTGGAGTATATGACGCCGGCGCATGTTTTAGCTTATAAAGAAGGGCATCTGGTCAACCAATTCTATGCGGACCTGGCTGCAGTTGCTCTCACCATTATTTATATGGAAATTAATAAGACTATTCTTAATCGGCCAAAAAATACGAAAAATTTAACCAAGGATGATGTTTTCAGTATGCTCGGACAGAAGCTTGAGGAATTTGGGTGGTCAGATTCCTCTAGTACTAAAAACATCAAAAGCAGTCTTGAAAAGTTATTTAGTGATAATGGCAGGCCTGCTGATGACATTTTACTGGGGCTGTTAGCTAAAATGTTAACAGCTTCATCAGCTGATCAGTTCCTGGCATCTCGGTTACTGGGTGAATACTTTTCTGATGAAGTATCGAAAGGGAATGACAAAAAAATACAGAGTTTTTTGGGTGGAAGCCAGAAAAGACAAAGGTTTTTTGAGGGGTTGGGGTTTGCTGTTGAGAATGTTCCCTCTGATGGTAATTGTCTTTATAGTGCCATGGCCTTATCCATGAAAAGAAACCTGTCAGATAATGAGTATAGCTATATTCTACAAAGGATGCCTAGGATTGAGGGAGAGGAAGGTGACCTAGTAACCAGTCGAAGTTTACGATGCTATCTACATAACCTACTTAGTGTAATCATTAGTACTATTGATAAGGTAAATGATACTAAAAAGCGAGAAATGTACCGAGAGCAGCTGACTAATATGCTAGGGGAAGATTACCCGTTGCTGAAAGGCATTGTAACGAATAAGTATATCCTCTTGTCTGCTGGACATCCTAAGTGCTGGGGGGATGGCTCCATAGTATCCACTCTGCTCGTACTGAGCTTTAACCTGAGTACTCGAATTATGACTACAAAAAATGAACCAGAGCTCGCTTCTTTATCTGGATTACAGGAGCTGTGTCCAGAGTTAATAAAATTACTTCAGGTTAACTTTTCCATACCCTCTCATTATTACAATTGGGGAGAGGGACATCTTCTGCGTATAATTTATGCAAATAGGTGTCATTACCTGGCAGCGTATCCTGTCAAATAATTGAAATAATAGCACTGAATAGGCATTGAAAAATGAAGGAGACTGTAAATTACTCGTTCTGACGATGTGGCAAGTATTAATAAAAAGGTAAGAGTAAATTCAATATAAGTTACAAGTTCCATTTGTGTAATAATATTCTTAGTTGAACTGGGTCTTTAAAAGGTCATATGATTACTCATGATCCAAGTAAAGCATAAGTGAACTTTTTTTGTAAAGAATGTGTTACGAAATCTTATCTAAAGAAGCACTATGCCAAAGAGAGTTTTATATTTACTGATCATGTTTGTAAAATATGCATGGAAAATTAATTATATAATAATTATAGGAAACATGGAATGAATCATCTGCGCAAATATAGGCGCAGGTGTGGTTATTGTAATTATTTATTTAGCACAAACTATAATTTAACTGCACATTTGAAGGTATTCAAAAAAAGATAATTTTAGTTTGATTGAGTTTTTGTCTGGTAAGTGTGTTAGGTGTTGTGGAAATACAGGATCAGTTACTTAATGTATTGTCAGGAAAAATCATTTATTTATATGCGTGCCGCTCAATAATGGTATTATTGCTTAATTGTATGCAAAGGTCAATGCTATGAAAGACATTAAATGACTTGAAGTAGTCATAAGTTATAGTAAATAAATATTTATCTATGAGTGTGTAGATCTGTCCTATACTTATCACACTCAATACAATGGTCATGATTTGACGAGGTTATCATATAGTGTATTTGTTATTGAATGTCCTAAAGTTATGTTGTTCTTTATTGTGCTTTTTTACGGTAAGTGAATTAGTTGCCTCTCCTTCTTCAGGGATTCTGAGTGCACAAAATGCGATCATTTTTATAAAAAAAGATCCTGGTAGTAAAATTAAACAGCCCGTAATCATAGAGATTTCCCCAGGTGAAACTATCTTTTTTGACGGTAATCAGATCGAGATGGTGTGTGGGCAAGGCGAAGTTAGCTCTGAAGTTTTTTGTTTTTCATCTGGTGATCCTGTCTATGTATTTTTTCGTAAGGGAGATGATGTTCGTTGTCCTAATATTGTGAATGCCAATGATTACTATGTTTTTAATTTTATTGACCATTTGCAAGAAATAGTTTCCGATGGTGATTTCAGCGAAGAAGATGAGATTTTGCAAACATTAGTGAATGCTCATCCAGTGATACATGTTTATGACGATGATCAATGGGTAGTTGTGGCGGATAATCATGTGCTTGAGTTTCTGGTGGACAGTAAGCAGGACGAGGAGGCTACCTATCTAAGCACTGTTTTTGCACACACCAAATGGTCGGGGGGTATTAGTGACCAGATGGTGAGCTATGTAAAACATCAGACTCATAAATTAGGAGGTGGCGGCAAAGCCAATCAACGATGTTATCGTGATGCAGAGATATCTGATGATGATTTTATTATAATTGAGCCAGTCTGCAAAAAAGAGACTTATTTAAAACCGTTATCGGATCAGGAGTTCTTTTCACGTTGGACTTCCTGGACATTAGCTACTATCAAGCCCAAGGACAACGTTCCTGCAGCCAAGCCCAAGGATAACGTTCCTGCAGCGCTTAGTCATCTGACTATAGAGGACTCCATAACGGACACTCATCTTTTTGGGGGAGGTGGAGTATCTGGTGATCACTCGCCCATTCAAGTGGCAAGAAATGGGACATTATTGCACCGAACTCATTGTCAGGCAGAGCATGATTTACCTAGGCCAGTGATATTTTGTCCTGATACTAGTGTTCAGGTTGGTACTGCTCCTGCAGTTGGTAGGAAGAACAATCAACAGAGTGCATTTACTCGGCAGGTTTTAGGTGTTCAGGCGCAGCAGGTCGAAGAACGTGACAGTAGCAAGCATTTCCCTGTTCAGATTGCTGCTGAGCATAGACGCAGTAGAGATTGTACAAGTAAAAATAAGGGCTCTTACGGTTATCGGGATCAGCGGGTTTCCACTCATAAGGCTCTGACCAAGTCGCACAGATCCCATAAGCATAGTCAAGATCTATTGATTGCTAATCCTCTTTCTAACCATGATCTGCAGGAGATAGTAGGTAAATTAAGGCCATTATCTCCACAGGATACTCTGGTGCTTAGAGGAAAGAAGTATACTAAGACACATTACATCAACAGAGGAGCCGAAGGCGTTGTTTCTTTAGGTGTTGATGAAAATGGCCAGTATGTTGCCATCAAATCTATTTTCAAGCCGGCAGCCTATCACCGTGAGCCAATAGAATGCAGGGAAACGGCTTTACTGAAATCGAAGCAGTTGGAGCACCCTTTTGCTGTTCGCGTTATTGATGTTTGCCAAGTTGGTGATTTTGAATATCAGATTATGCCCTATCTTCCACGAACAATGTCTGAGGTCCGTAACAATCAGAAAGACTGGCCTGTTGAAAAAAGCTGGCTTGTTTTAAGACAGTTGCTGACGGTGGTTTCTTGTTATCATAAAAATTCCATTACAAACAGAGATATTAAACCGGGCAATATTTTGATAAGTTCGGATGGGGCAAGTATACAAATGAGTGATTTTGGCACCGCAAAAAAAGTTTCGCCATCGGGGATGAGTCAGTCAATTATTGGGACGTTTGAGTTTATGACGCCTGCACATGTGTTAGCATATCAGCATAAAAAGCTACTGGTCAACCACTTTTCTTCAGACTTGGCAGCAGTTGCTCTCACTATAATCTGTATGGAAATTAATCAGACTATTTTTAATCGGTCTCACGATATGAAAAAATTAACTAATAATGATCTTATGAGTATGCTCGGACATGAGCTTGATCAATTTGGGTGGTCCGATATCTCCAGTGCTAAAGAAATAAAAACCCGTCTTGAGAAATTATTCAAGGATAATTGCAGAGTTGCTGATGACAGGTTACTGGAGTTGTTAGCTGAAATGTTGACAGCGTCTTCAGCTGGTCAGGGAATGGCATCTCAGTTATTGGCTGACTACTTTCCTGATGAAGCATTGAAAGTGAAAGATCGAAAGATTGTAGAAGTTCCATACCAAAAAATACGGAGTTTTTTTAATAAGTCTGGGGTTGTTGTTGAAAATGTTAGAGCTGATGGAAACTGTCTTTATAGCGCCCTTGCCTTATCCATGAAAAGAAACCTGTCAGATGATGAGTATAGCTATATTCTACTCAGGATGCCGAGGGTGGAGGGAGAAGTTAGTAATCTGGTAACCAGTAGTAGATTACGGTGCTACCTTCATAACCTACTCAGTAGAATCCTTAGTGTTATTGATGAGGTAAACGATACTGATAAGAGAGAAATGTACCGACAGCAGCTGACCAGTATGCTAGGTGAAGAGTACCAATTACTGAAAACCATGGTAACTGCTGGGCATATCCTTTTTGCGGCCAAAAATTCAAAACAAACTCAGTTCTGGGGGGATGGCTCCATGGTATCCACGTTGCTAGTGCTGGGCTTTAACCTGAGAATGAACATGAAAATGATGACCGGAGCAGATCCTGATCTAGCTTCTTTTTCTGGGCTTCAACAGATGTTTCCAGACTTAATAGAATTACTTCAGATTAACTCTTCCATACCAACTCATTATCGCAGTTATGGCTGGGGCCGGCCTCTGATGCTCATTTATGCAGAAGGAAATCATTACCTTGCAGCATATCCTGCCAAAGAATCGAAAAAAGCATTGGAGTTGCATTGAAAAATGAAAGCCTAGATTTCCACAATAACTAACATACTTACCCGATAAAAACTCAGTCGGAATAAAGTATGTTAAAGCTTTTCGTGGGAGTATGTTGATTAAAAATTGTGCCTAATCAATTTTATTTTTCGACGCGTCGCCAATCTTCATTCCCTTTGGGGAAAATCTCCGTAGTAGGACATTAGTATTCTCGTCAAGTCTACGTTTCTATGAGTGGTTTAGTAAAGTAGATTTTATAGTCTAATGATTGAGTGATACTTGCGTGGCTGGAAAACTCACCACCGTTATCAAACGTAATGGTCTTACAGGTAATCTGGTGAGAATTACCGCCTATGATGAGCTGACTATAAAATCAATTCTAGGTGTTTCGGTTATTGTGGAAATCTAAGTAGATCTAGCGGAGTAGAGAGTACATTGTTTTTTATTTGCAGTCACGGATTTATGTAGTAGAACTACAGAAAATGTAAAATTAATTCCTGTTTTGGTTGATTGTGGTAAGTATATGATTTACATTAAGTGAATTTAATTAAATCGGCGCAAAACAATGAAATTAAAACTATCATCAGTTTCATATTTATATGGTTGTAGGGTTGGGCTTTATATAGCTATTCGGTGTGTATTTTTTTCTTGTTTATTGTTAGCCTCGTGGTACACCAAAAGCGCATCAGAAGAATCAATAGATGCAGGTGTTCTTTTAGCGGAGGTGAGAGATCTAGAGAGCCCAGGGTTGTGGGTTTTTAAAGAAGTATGTCCAGAACTAGTACCAGAATGCAGGAGTAATGAGAGGTTTTTGCTAATAATAGATTCTGTTCTTTTTGTAGACAAGCACTCATTGGTAGATGGAATATTGCATTTTGATGACGGTGAGAGTGTAGGGTTAGACATGGATATAGAGACGAAGATGGAGGATTATTTGGTGTTATGTCTAATAAGCATGTTAGAAGCAAGCCTGCATAATGAGACCTTTGATAATAACCCTAATAATATTAGTGCAAAAGATTTAAAGCTTGCAGAAAAAATATATTTATGTAACGATTCGTTACTGGAAATTAACACAGATAATATTCTTGTGGATATTGAACCTGGGGAAGGTCTTTTAAATTATGCGGCAGTAGGCAAGTTCACAATCAATGGAGATGGTGAAATAGAATGTAATATTAAAGATATTACTTATAATACTGAATGCAGTAAGTCAGAGTTACAAATACAAAAAATTGTAGTATTTGGTACTGAAAGTTATTCTATGTTGGGCGCAAGTATCAATAAAGAAGATGAGAGTAAATCTATCAAATATTACAAGTGCGATGTGTGTAATAAGATGCTTTCTAACTCAGATTCTTTGAAGGTACATATGAATATGCATAATAAAACTGATGCATCTAAGTGCTATTTATGTTGTAAGTATTATACGTCAAATGCTACTCTGAAAAGACACTATGCAAACAGTCATTTTATGCGCCGTGAATATGTATGCGAAACGTGTAACGAAAGGTTTACTAAGTATAGTGATTGCAAGAATCATAAAATTATTAATTGCCACCACTATATACCGGTGTGTGATTATTGTAATGAGGTGTTTAGTTCAAGGAGTGTTTTAGCTCGACATTATAAAACATGTAAAGAAAAACTCAGTTCTGACAATGGCAAGTGTACAGGAGTAGGCAAGGTGCCATCCGGCGGTGATAAAATAGAATCTAATATTAAAAATATTATTTGTAATGACGGGGAAAGTAATCTCGAATTACAAACACAAAAAGCTGGATGGCTTGATGCTAAAATTGATCATATTTCCGGAACAAGTGTTAATAAAAATAACAAAATTAAATATAATGAGTCTCGTAAGTGTGATGTGTGTGGCAAGATTTTTTGCCACTTAGAATCTCTCAAGAATCATATGAAGACTCATAATCGAAGTAGCGCATATGAGTGCTCATTATGTTGTAATAGCTATGTTGCAAAAGCTAATCTTAAGAAGCATTTGGCAGGCAGTCATTCGATATATACAGATTATGTCTGCTACAAGTGTCAGGAAGTATTTACTGTATATATGGATTACAGAAAGCATAGAATGATGCATGCGCGATAATAGATACATATGTGTAATTTTTGTAATGCCTTGCTTGGCAGCAAAAGAAAATTATTTAAACATTATAAGGTATGCAAAAAAAGCACTACTCTGACAATGGATAATGGTTCCCAAATGTTACCTATGTTAGATGGTTGTTTATGAATGCAACCAATTTCTATTGGATGTGTGGTATAGTTGATTGATCTCATCCACCCCGACCACCTATTGCGCGTATCCTCTCGGTTGTGAGTGATACTTGCGTGGCTGGTAAACTCACCACCGTTATCAAACGTAACGGTCTTACAGATACTCTGGTGAGAATTACCGCCTATGATGAGCTGACTATCAAATCAATTCTAGGTGTGTCTGTTATGGTGGAAATCTAAGTAGATCTAGCGGAATGGATAGTACATTGTTTTTTATTTGCAGTCACGGATTTAGGTAGTAGAACTACAGGAAATGTAAAATTAATTCCTGTTTGGGTTGATTGTGGTAAGTATATGCTTTACATTAAGTGAGTTTGATTAATTCGGCGAAAAACAATGAGATTAAAACTATCATCAGTTTCATATTTATATAGTTGTAGGGTTAGGCTTTATATAGTTATTAAATGTGTATTTTTTTCTTGTTTATTGTTAGCCTCGTGGCACACCAAAAGCGCATCAGAAGAATCAATAGATGCAGGTGTTCTTTTAGAGGAGATGAGAACTTTAGAGAAATTAGGGGGGTGGGTTTTTAAAGAGGTATCTCAAGAATTAGTTCCAGAATGCAGGAATAATGAGAGGTTTTTGCTAATAATAGATTCTGTTCTTTTTGTAGACAGACACTCATTGGTAGATGGAGTATTGCATTTTGATGACGGTAATGATTTAGGATTAAACTTCGATTTAGGGTTTAATACTGGTATTGAGACGGGTATAGAGACGGGTATAGAGACGGGTATAGAGGCTAGGGTAGAAGATTATTTGGTGTTATGTCTAATCAGCATGTTAGAAGCAAGTATGCAGAAAGAGACCTTTGTTAATAACCCTAATGATATTAGTGTAAAATACTTCCAGCTTGCAGGAAAAATATCTTCATGTGAATGTGCGTTACTAGAAGTTAATACCAATAATATTTTTGTGGATATTGCATCAGGGAAAGGTCTTTTTAATTATGCAGCCGTAGGCAAGTTCACACTCAATGGTGATGGTGAAATAGAATGTAATATTAAAGAGATTACTTATAATACTAAATACAGTAAGCCAGAGTTACAAGCACAAAAAGTTGAAGAGTTTGATGCTGAAATTTATTATATTTCTGGTACACGTATCAATGAAGAAGATAAGAGTAAGTCTAGAGTATATCATAAGTGCAATATGTGCAATAAGATGCTTTCTAGCTCAGGTTCTTTGAGGGTTCATATGAATATGCATAATCCAAGGGGTGCATATAAGTGCTCTTTATGTTGTAAGTATTATAGCTCAAATGCTAGTCTGAAACAACACAATGCATACAAACATCTTATACAGCCTGAATATGTATGCGAAACGTGTAACGAAATTTTTACTAAGTATAAATGTTACAGGAAACATAAAGTTATTAATTGCCACTATATTCCGGTGTGTGATTATTGTAATAACGTGTTTAGTTCTAGAAATAGATTAACTACACATTATAAAATATGTAAAACAAAACTCCGTTCTGATAATGATAAGTATGCAGAAGTAGGAAGGATACCACTCAAATGTGATAAAATAGAATCAAATATTAAAAATATTATTTGTAATGACTGGAAAAGTAATCTCGAATTACAAACAAAAAAAAATGGAGGTTTTGATGATAAAATTGATCCTGTTTTCGGAACAAGTATCAATAAAAATAATAATATTAAAGCTGATCAACCTCATAAGTGCGATGTGTGTGGTAAGATTCTTTGTCACGCAAGATCTTTAAGAAACCACATGAATACTCATAGTGTAAGTGGCGCATATAAGTGCTCATTATGTTGTAAGAGCTATGCTGCAAAATCTGCTCTGAAACGTCATCTTGGAGATGGTCATTAGATATTTACCGATTATGTCTGCGACACGTGTCAGGAAACATTTACTGTATATAATGATTACAGAATGCATATGGTTATGCATAGGTGAGAAGAGATACATAAGTGTAATTATTGTAATGCCTTGTTTATCGGCAAAAGAAAATTATTTAAACATTATAAGGTATGCAAAAAAAGCACTACTCTGACAATTGATAATGGTTCCCAAATGTTACCTATGTTAGATGGTTGTTTATGAATGCAACCAATTTCTATTGGATGTGTGGTATAGTTGATCTCACCCACCCAGATCATCTATTATGCGTATGCGTATGCGTATGCTCATGGGGATCCTCTCGGTTGTTGTCTATTCACATTAATGATTGAGTGATACTTGCGTGGCTGACAAACTCACCACCGTTATTAAACGTAACTGTCTTACAGATACTCTGGTGAGAATTACAGCCTATGGGTAGATGACTCTAAAATAAATTCCAAGTGTGTCGGGTATTGTGGAAATCTAAGTAGATCTAGCGGAATAGATAGTACATTTTTTTATTTTCAGTCACGGATTTATGTAGTAGAGCTACAGAAAATGTAAAATTAATTCCTGTTTGGGTTGATTGTGGTAAGTATATGCTTTACATTAAGTGAGTTTAATTAAATCGGCGTAAAACAATGAGATTAAAACTATCATCAGCTCCATATTTATATGGTTGTAGGATTAGGTTTTATATAGCTATTAAATGTGTATTTTTTTCTTGTTTATTGTTAGCCTCGTGGTACACCAAAAGCGCATCAGAAGAATCAATAGATGCAGGTGTTCTTTTAGAGGAGATGAGAACTTTAGAGAAATTAGGGGTGTGGGTTTTTAAAGAGGTATCTCAAGAATTAGTTCCAGAATGCAGGAATAATGAGAGGTTTTTGCTAATAATAGATTCTGTTCTTTTTGTAGGCAGGCACTCATTGGCAGATAGAGTATTGCATTTTGATGACGGTGATGATTTAGGATTAAACTTCGATTTAGGGTTGAACACTGGTATAGAGACGGACATAGAGGCTAGGGTAGAAGATTATTTGGTGTTATGCCTAATCAGCATGTTAGAAACAAGTATGCAGAAGGAGACCTTTGTTAATAACCCTAATGATATTAGTGCAAAATACTTCCAGCTTGCAGGAGAAATATCTTCATGTGAATGTGCGTTACTAGAAGTTAATACCGATAATATTTTTGTGGATATTGCATCTGGGAAAGGTCTTTGTAATTATGCGGCAGTAGGCAAGTTCACAATCAATGGTGATGGTGAAATAGAATGTAATATTAAAAATATTACATATAATGATGAAAACAATAAGGAAGAGTTACAAGCACAAAAAGTTGTAGAGTTTGATGCTGAAATTGATTGTATTTCTGGAACACGTATCAGTGAAGAAGATAAGAGTGAGTCTAAAGCACAGTATAAGTGCGATATGTGTAATAAAACACTTAGTAACTCATATTCTTTAAGGCGTCACATGAGGCTTCATGATTCATCTAGCGCATATAATTGCTCTTTATGTTCTAAATTTTATTTTTCAACGGTTGGGCTGAAGGTGCATCGTGAAAAGTGTCATTTGATATTTAGTGAATATGTATGCGAAACGTGTAACGAAATACTTACTACGTATAATAATTACAGGAAGCATAAAGTAACTCATGCGCGAGAACTTATGCCGGTGTGTTATTATTGTAATGAGTTATTTAGCACAATATCTAATTTAAATAAACATTATAAAGTATGTAAAGAAAAATACTGTTCTGACAATGGAAAGTATGCGGTAGTAGGCAAGTTGTCATTCAAAGATGATAAGATGGGATGTAATATTAAAAATATTATTTGTAATAACAGGGAAAGCAAGTCCAAATCACAAACAAAAAAAAATGGAGGTTTTGATACTAAAACTGATCCTATTTTAGGAGCTAGTATCAATAAAAAAAACAAGGTTAAAGCTGATCAACCTCGTAAGTGCGATGTATGTGGTAAGATTCTTTGTCACGCACAGTCTTTAATAAATCATATGAAGACTCATAATCGAAGTGACGCATATAAGTGCCCATTATGTTGTAATAACTATGTTGCAAAATCTACTCTGAAACGTCATCTTGAAAAAAGTCATGCGATATTTACCGATTATGTCTGCGACAGGTGTCAGGAAACATTTACTGTTCATAAGGATTACAGAAAGCATAGAAGTATACATCTACGAGAAGATATACATGCGTGTAGTTTGTGTAATATGATTTTTAGCACAAAAAATAACGTGTCTATACATTATAAGACATGCAAAGTAAGGCATGCAAAAAAAAACGCTACTCTGACAATGGGCAATGGTTCCCAAATATCACCTATGTCAGGTGGTTGTTTATGAATGCAACCAATTTTTATTGAATGTGTGGTATAGTTGATTGATCTCCCACCCCAATCACCTATTATGCGCATGGGCTTCTCTCGTGTGTGTCCTATTCACATTAATGATTGAGTGATATTTGCGTGGCTGGCAAACTCACTACCGTTATTAAACGTAACGGTCTTACAGATACTCTTGTGAGAATTTATGCTATGAATAGCTGACTCTCGTGTGTCGGTTATTGTAGAAATATAAGTAGATCTAGCGGAATAGAGAGTGCATTTTTTATTTTCAGTAACGGACTTAGGTAGTAGAGCTACAGAATATGTAAAATTAATTCCTGTTTTGGTTGATTGTGGTAAGTATATGCTTTACATTAAGTGTGTGTAATTAATTCGGTGCAAAACAATGATATTAAAACTATTATCAGTTTCATATTTATATAGTTGTAGGGTTAGGCTTTATATAGCTATTAAGTGTGTATTTTTTTCTTGTTTATTGTTAGCCTCGTGGTACACCAAAAGCGCATCAGAAGAATCAATAGATGCAGGTGTTCTTTTAGAGGAGATGAGAGCTTTAGAAAAATCAGGGATGTGGGTTTTTAAAGAGGTATCTCAAGAACTAGTCCCAGAATGCAGGAGTAATGAGAGGTTTTTGCTAATTATAGATTCTGTTCTTTTTGTAGACAAACACTCATTGCTAGATGGAGTATGTCATTTTGATGACGGTGATAGTGCAGGGTTAGACAGGGAGGTAGAGATGAAGATGGGATATTATATGGTATTATGTCTAATAAACATGTTAGAAGCAAGCCTGCATAATTGGACCTTTGTTAATAACCATAACAATATTAGCTCACAACATTTCAAGCTTGCAGAAAAAGTATATTTATGTAACTGTGCGTTACTGGAAATTAATAAAGATAATATTTTTGTGGA
The DNA here is from genome assembly GCA_030674915.1 of Candidatus Endonucleibacter bathymodioli. Taxonomy (GTDB): domain Bacteria; phylum Pseudomonadota; class Gammaproteobacteria; order Pseudomonadales; family Endozoicomonadaceae; genus Endonucleibacter; species Endonucleibacter bathymodioli. Next base: position 77,465 of record JASXSV010000007.1, on the reverse strand, counting down.
TATTGAACCTGGGAAAGGTCTTTTAAATTATGCAGCAGTAGGCAAGTTCACAATCAATGGTGATGGTAAAATAGAATGTAATATTAAAGATATCACTTATAATACTGAATACAGTAAGCCAGAGTTACAAGCGCAAACAGTTGGAGAGTTTTATGCTGAAATTGATTGTATTTCTGGCGCACGTATCAATAAAGAAGATAATAGTGAGTCTATAGCACGCGGATTTCAGTCATAAGTGCGCCATATTGAAAAAGTTGAGCCAGAGGGTACACTCACGGTTCTACCAAAAACCAATGTGAGACCACTTATGAATAAGCGTTATACCCACCTGACTCAAGAAGAAAGATACCAGATTTGGTCAGAGAAAAAAGCAGGAGTTTCAAATGAAATTATCGCCCAAGACTTAAGGCGTGATTTGAGTACCGTTAAAAGAGAGTTGGCTAGAAATACAGGGGCTAGAGGTTATCGCCCGAAGCAAGCACATAATTTTGCGCAGGAACGTCATCAACAGAAACCAAAAGCGACCAAGATGGTAGCTGAACTGAAAGATAAAATTACTGACAGACTAAGTAAGCAGTGGAGCCCTGAGCAAATACAAGGACGCCTTAAACGAGATAATCAACCTTCTGTATGTCCCTCTACGATTTACCAGTTTATTCGAGAGGACAAAGCTGGGGGTGGTTGCTTGTATCAACATCTTCGGCACAAGAAGTATAAGCAAAGAACAAGAAAGCCCGATGCACGAGGCCAGATCCGAAACCGTGTTAGCATTGATGATCGACCTGGAATTGTGGATCAAAAAATACGTTTAGGCGATTGGGAAGCAGACACTGTAATTGGCAAAAGACACAAGGGTGTACTGGTTACATTAACGGAAAGAGTGAGTAAATTAAATTTGGTAAAACGTGTTCCTTCAAAGCACGCTGACGTGGTGACGAAAGCAATTATAACGATGCTCAAGCCTTACCAATCAGACTTACTCACGATCACATTTGATAACGGAAAGGAGTTCGCCTTTCATGAAAAAATCAAGAAAAAGCTTAACGTAGATACCTATTTTGCTCACCCTTACTCCTCGTGGGAACGAGGTTTGAATGAAAATCATAATGGTTTGATAAGACAATATTTGCCCAAAAGCCAATCTTTGGATAATGTCACTGACAAAGAAATTTTAGATATACAAAACCGACTAAACCAAAGACCAAGAAAACTGTTAGACTTTAAAACACCTGATGAGATTTATAGTGAAATGGCGTTAGCTGCATAAATTTTAAGGGGCACTTATGACTAAAATCCGCGGCATATTATAAGTGCGATATGTGTAATAATACATTTAGTAACCCATCTTCTTTAAAGCGTCACATGAGTCGTAATGGTTCATGTAACGCATATAAGTGCTCTGTATGTTGTAAAGGTTATTATTCAGAGGGTAGGCTGAAGGCGCACCGTGCAGAGTGTCATTTTATATTCCGTGAACATGTATGCGAAACGTGTAACGAAATATTTACTAAGTATAATGAGTACAGGAAGCATAAGATAATTCATTCGCGAGAATTTATGCCGGTGTGTGATTATTGTAAAAGGTTGTTTAGTGCAAAATCTAATTTGCATAGACATTATGAAACATGTAAAGAAAAATTCTGTTTTGATAATGGTAAGTGTGCAGTGGTAGGCAAGTTACCATTCAATGATGATAAAATAGAATGTAATATTGAAAATATTATTTGTAATGAAAGGGAAATCCAGTCCAAATTACAAATAAAAAAAAATATAGGTTTTGATGATAAGGTTGCATCTAATAAACCTCATAAGTGTGATGTGTGTGGTAAGATTCTGTGTCACTCAAGATCTTTCAAAGCTCATATGATTATTCATGATCGAAGTAAGGCATATAAGTGCCCATTATGTTGTAATAACTATGTTGCAAAAACTACTCTGAAACGTCATCTTGGAAGAAGTCATGCGACATTTACCTCTTATGTCTGCGACACGTGTCAGGAAACATTTACTGCACATAAGGATTACAGGGAACATAAAAATATACATCTACGAAAAGAGATACATATGTGTAATTTTTGTAATATTATTTTTAGCACAAAAAACAACTTATCTATACATTATAATAATGGATGCAAAAAAAACACTACTCTGACAATGGATAATGGTTCCCAAATATTACCTATTTCAGATGGTTGTTTATGAATGCAACCAATTTTTATTGGATGTGTGGTATGTTGATTGATCTCCCACCCCAATCACCTATTATGCGCATGGGCTTCTCTCGTGTGTTGTCTATTCACATTAATGATTGAGTGATACTTGCGTGGCTGGCAAACTCACCACCGTTATTAAACGTAACGGTCTTACAGATACTCTGGTGAGAATTACAGCCTATGGGTAGATGACTCTCAAATCAATTCCAGGTGTGTCGGGTATTGTGGAAATCTAAGTAGATCTAGCGGAATAGATAGTACATTTTTTTATTTTCAGTCACGGACTTAGGTAGTAGAGCTACAGAAAATGTAAAATTAATTCCTGGTTTGGTTGATTGTGGTAAGTATATGCTTTACATTAAGTGTGTTTAATTAACTCGGCGCAAAACAATGGGATTAAAATTATCATCTTCATCTTCATCTTCATATTTATATAGATGTAGAATTAGGCTTTATATGGTTATTAAGTGTGTGCTTTTATCTTGTTTATTGTTAGCCTCGTGGTACACCAAAAGCGCATCAGAACAATCAATAGATGCAGGTGTTCTTTTAGAAGTGATTAGAGCTTTAGAAAAGTCAGGGAAGTGGGTTTTTAAAGAGGTGTCTCCAGAACTAGTACCAGAATGCAGGAGTAATGAGAGGATTTTGCTAATAATAGATTCTGTTTTTTTTGTAGACAAACACTCATTGGTAGATGGAGTATTGCATTTTGATGACTGTAATGATTTAGGATTAGACTTAGATTTAGGGTTAAGCACTGGTATAGAGACGGGCATAGATACTAGGGTAGAAGATTATTTGGTGTTATGCCTAATCAGCATGTTAGAATCAAATCTGCAGAAGGAGACCTTTGTTAATAACCCTAATCATATTAGTGCAAAATACTCCAAGCTTTCAGAGAAAATATCTTCATGTGGCTGTGCTTTGCTGGAAGTTAATACTGATAATATTTTTGTTGATATTGCATCAGGGAAAGGATTTTTCAATTATGCAGCAGTAGGTAGTTTTACATGCAATTCGGATTATAAAATAGAATGTAATATTCAAAACATCACTTATAATATTGAAAGCAATAAGGAAGAGTTGCAAACACAAAAAGCTATAGAGATTGATGCTAAAAGTGATTGTGTGTCTGGCACAAGTATCACTAAAAAAAGTAGGGTGAAATCCAGACAGCATTGCAAGTGCGATGTGTGTGGTGATATACTTAGTGGAGCATCTTCTTTAAAGAAGCATATGAATATTCATAATCCAAATCCAGAATATCGGTGCTCTTTATGTTTTAAATATTATAATTCAAAATCTAGTCTGATCAAACACCGTAAAATCAGGCATTTTATATGCTATGAACATGTCTGCGAAACGTGTCATGAAAGATTTGCTGAGTATAATGCTCTCAAGAAGCATAGAACAATTCATGTTCGAGAACAGGTGTTGCGGTGTGATTGTTGTAATGATTTGTTTAGTACACAATATAATTTAACTACACATTATGAAGTATGTAAAAAAAAATACCGCTCTGACAATAGAAAGCATGCGGCAGTAGGCAAGATACCATCCAATGATGATGAAATAGAATATAATATTACAAACATTATTTGTAATGATAGGGAGAGCAAGCCAGAATCACAAATACAAGAAAATGGATGGTTTGATGCTAAAGGTAATTATGTTTTAGGGGCAAGTATCAATAAAAAATGCAAGATTAAAGCTGATAAAAAGTGTAAATGCGATGTGTGTGGTAGGATTATTTGTAACTCACTGGCTTTAAAAGTTCATATGAGGACTCATAATCTAAGTGACGCATATAAGTGCTCATTATGTTGTAAATACTATGCTTCAAGTACTGGTCTGAAAAAGCATTTTGCAGCCAAGCATGCGATATATATCGATCATGTCTGCAGTAAGTGTCAGGAAAGATTTACTGTATATAAGGATTACAGGAAGCATAGAATGATGCATGGGCGAAACGATATACATAAGTGTGATTATTGTAAGGTTTCGTTTAGCACAAAAAGTAATTTAGATATTCATATTAATACATGCAAAAAAAACACTAGGCAATGGTAAGTAGTTTCCATATATTATCGATTTTCTGTGGTTGTTTATGGGTGCATACTAATTTCTATTAAAGGTGTGGTATCGTCGAAAGCTCTCACTCACCCTAAGTACTTATTACTAATATGCTCATGAGGCTTCTCTCAGTTGCTAGATAATCACATGTTCAATGGTAACTGGTATAAAACCATTATTTACTATTCTCAGATATTGAGGAGAAAGCCTTTGCTGCGGCATTAATTGTTGTTTCAATCTCAACAGCTGCATGGGCGCTGGAAATAAAACCTGCCTCAAAAGCCGAAGGGGCAAGATAAATCCCTTCGTTCAGCATCGCATGAAAAAAGTGACCATAACGCTTAGTGTCACATTTCATAACTTGAGCAAAGCTTTCTACTTTTTCCTGCTCAGTAAAGAGCAGACCAAACATGCCTCCAGCCTGTGTCGTACGAAAAGGAATGCCCGCTGCGCTAGCTTGCTCTTTCAGGCCACTAAGCAGTACTGAGGTTTTGTTTGATAACGAATTGTAAAAACTGGGAGTCATAATGTTTTTCAGGGTAGCAAGTCCTGCCGCCATAGCTAAAGGGTTTCCTGACAATGTGCCGGCCTGATAGACTGGACCAAGAGGTGCTAGTTGCTCCATAATATCCTTGCGACCACCAAAAGCGCCAACCGGCAATCCTCCACCAATAATTTTACCCAGCGTAGTGATGTCTGGTTTTATGCCATAATATTGCTGCGCACCACCTAAAGAAACCCTGAAACCTGTCATAACTTCATCAAAAATTAATAAAGTACCGTACTCATCACAGAGACGACGAAGGCCTTCTAAAAATCCAGGTTTAGGTAATACACAATTCATGTTTCCAGCTACTGGCTCAACTATGATACAAGCAATGTCAGACCCCTTTTCCTTGAAAGTAGATTCAACACAGTCAAGATCATTAAAGGTTAACGTGATAGTACTGTTTGCAAGAGCGGCAGGAACTCCAGGAGAGCTAGGCACTCCTAAGGTAAGAGGGCCAGACCCAGCTTTGATTAGCAAAGAGTCTGAATGGCCATGATAGCAGCCTTCAAACTTGACGATATGGTCGCGATTGGTATAGGCGCGAGCCAAGCGGATAGCACTCATAGTGGCTTCAGTGCCAGAATTAACCATCCGTAGTAGCTCCATTGATGGAACCATATCTCTAATAAGGTTAGCCAGCTGGGTTTCTAATTCTACGGGGGCTCCGAAACTCAAGCCCTTCGTAGCTTGGTTACGAATAGCTGCCACAACATCTGGATGATTATGACCAAGAATCATGGGTCCCCAAGAACCCACATAATCAATTAGCCTTCGGTCATCTACGTCTACTAGCCAGGCACCATTGGCGCTTTTGAAGAACACCGGTGTTCCACCGACACCGTGGAATCCGCGAACCGGTGAATTAACCCCGCCAGGCAGAACCTTTTGTGCTTCTGCGAATAATTCGACAGATCTAGACATACTGCGTCCTTTTTAACTTGTAGGGCTACAGGGGAAAGAAGAAGTACCTATCGCCCGATAATGATAACTAAGCAATTTCTAGAGTCGTCTGCTGTATTGTCGGTAATATTGGAAAGGTTTTTTAATATGTTGTTGATAAATAAACAATCCAAAAGACTTATATGTGTTATATGGCATCTAAGGCTTCTGAGAGTTTATTGATAGCAATAATCTCCAGCTCGTCAATCGGCCTTCGTGGTTTGTTAGCTGCGGGCACAATGGCTCGTTTAAATCCGTGTTTTGCCGCTTCAATCAAACGTTCCTGACCGTTGGCAACAGGCCGTATTTCTCCAGCCAGCCCTACTTCACCAAAAGCAATTAGGTCTTGGGAAAGTGGGGTGTCACGTAAACTGGATACTACTGCCAGCAAATTTGCAAGGTCGGCACTAGTTTCTGTCACTCTAACTCCACCGACTGCATTTAAAAACACATCTTGATCACTGGTAAATATACCACCATGGCGAGTTAATATTGCTAATAGCATGGTCAATCTATTCTGATCTAAACCTACAGTTACACGGCGAGGGTTTGGTAGTTGAGATTCGACAAGCAGGGCTTGTATTTCTACTAGAAGTGGGCGAGTACCTTCCCACAGCACGCTTATAATGCTCCCTGAAGTAGGCTCTGGAGTTCTGGATAAAAAAATGGCAGAAGGATTTTTAACCTCACGAAGACCTTTTTCCGTCATCGCAAAAATGCCAAGTTCATTTACCTGACCAAAACGGTTTTTAGTGGCACGCATAATTCTAAAACGTGCGTCATCAGTGTTGCCTAACATCAACTGAGTATCAATAATATGGGACAAGGTCATTGGGCCTGCCAAAGAATTATCTTTAGTCACGTGGCCAACAATTAATAAAACCGTGCCTGTTTGCTTGGCAAAACGAGTAAGAAAAGCTGCAGACTCCCTTACTTGGGTAACGCCTCCTGGTGCTGAATCTACCCCGTTCATATACATCACCTGAATGGAGTCAATTACTATAATGCCAGGTTTTTCTTGCTCTGCAACGGTGACGACGTTTTCTGCAGATGTTTCTGTTAGCATTTTCAGTCGATCTGTCGGTAGCCCCAAGCGGCGAGCTCTGGCAGCAATTTGCTGCATGGACTCTTCTCCAGAAACATAAAGCGCATTCATCTCTTTAGAAACATGACAGAGTACCTGCAACAGAATGGTGCTTTTTCCGGCACCAGGATGACCACCGATAAGAACAGCACTGCCTTTAACAAAACCTCCACCCAGCACTCGATCAAATTCTGACATTCCACTGGAAAATCGGGGAGCATCTTCAATATCAATTTCACTTAATAGCTGCAGCTTGGCAATGGTTCCAGAAAATCCTGCCTTATTGCCAGCACCAATGGAGGGTGATGAAGAAGGACCAAGATTTACCTCTTTAAACATATTCCATGCTTTGCAGTCAGGGCATTGTCCCTGCCACTTGGCGGATTCACTACCGCATTCTGTACAAACATACACTTTTTTTGGTTTGCCCATGACTGATCTATACCGAGGACTTGAAAATGTGATGGCTTGCTTTACTCACTACTCCCGTAGCTAGTAGTTTATGCCCATGCATATTGAAGGTGAGAATAGTAAGCAATCTACACCTTCAATGGGAGTGGGTATAAGCGCATGATTCTTCAAGTGTAGGCTAATAGATACCCGTTTCCATTAAATCTTTGAGTAGGCGGCAAGCTAGCGAAGCTCAGTTATCTGTTATATTTTTACAAGTTAATTCAAAAAAATTCAATCAGTGCTGCGCTTTAATAGCTTTAAACAAAGCTTGCACGGGGTGGTCAACTTGGGTATTAGTATACCTTTTTATTTGACTGCGGCACGAATAACCTGTGGCAATGACTCTGCCGGTATTTTGCACATTTTCTAGAACATTCTTCCAGCTTATATCATATAGTTTTCTGGAAACTTTCTGATTACAACTTTCGTGTCCATAAATACCAGACATACCACAGCAGCCTGTTGGTTGATATTTCAGCTGTAAATCAAAGGCTTCAAACAAAGCTTGCCACTGAGTTATTGAAGCAGGGTTATTGGTTGCCTCAGTACAATGACTTAGCAAAACATAGCTGCCTTTGCATTTAATATTTAATTGACGAATTGTGCTTATCTGGTTGCTAAACCATTCAGAAAGCAGCTGAACATTTGGCGCATTACTTCCCAGTACTTCTTTATATTCGTCTCGATAAGTTAGGGTTACCGCTGCATCTACTCCCACCAGAGGTATGCCTGATTTCATCAGCTTGATCAATTCAGAAGCATTTGTTTCGGCAGTTTTTTCAAAACGAGAGAGAAAACCGTAGACATGAAGAATTTTCCCATTAGGTCTGAACGGTGCTATCAATGGTTTATATCCAAGATGGATCAGAAACTCCACTAGATTTGTTAATAGCGATGTTTCAAAGAAGCTGGTAAAAGCATCTTGGACGATAATAACTGTTTTTTCTCGCTCTGTATCTGATATCGTCTGCAATAAATTAGGATATGCCGTATCAGCCCCCGCAAGGGTGCACTCTTTTAAAGGTGATGATGTTGTAATTATAGGCAAGTCGGTAAGGCCGGTTAGTTGGGCAATAACCCTCTTGAGGATACTATTTCGCGTTGCCCAATTATAAATCCACCTAATTTTGGCTAGTGACGGTAGCCAAGACTCTAACATGGCTGCAAAATGGTGCTTTAAAGGCCGTGGATAACGTCCGTGGTATAACTCAAAAAATTTGGACCGCAGATCTGGAATGTTTACTTGAACCGGGCATTGTCCAGCGCAGGATTTACAACTCATGCAACTGTCCAAGGCTTTGTATACATCATGACTAAAGTCTGTTTGGTTCAGTTTTTGGGGGAAGAGGTATTGAGACTTGCTAATAAATGTTTTTATGATTGTACTCATAGCAGAACTCTGACGTATTTGCTCTTGCTCCTCCCTCAAATCTGCCCCTGCTAAAGACTGAAGTCTCAACCATTCTCTTACCAGGCCAGATCGTCCCTTGGGTGACTGAGCACGGTCATGGGTTGCCTTCCAAGTGGGACACATGGCGCTGTTTGGGTTGTAGTTAAAGCAGGCACCATTACCATTGCAGTACATGCTACTGCCAAAAGCTTCAAAAGCATTGCGCTCTATTTCACGATCATTCTCCCCACGGGTGGGTACTTCATCTATTTTTAATAGACTTGCTGAGATAGTATTATGATCTTTAGGTGTTGCAATCTTTCCCGGGTTAAGCTTATTGTGCGGATCAAAAGCGCTTTTGATATTTTGCAACGCAGGATAAAGGTCAGCAAAAAACAACGGTGCGTATTCAGATCTAATTCCTTTACCGTGTTCGCCCCAAAGAGCTCCACCATATTTTCTAGAGAGCTCGAACACCTGATCACTGATAGAGCGAATAAGTAAAGCCTGCTGTGGATCTTTCATATCAATCGCTGGTCGGACATGAAGCACACCTGCGTCCACATGACCAAACATGCCATAACGAAGTTGATGCTTACTCAGTATCGCTCGGAACTCTTGAATAAATTCGGCAAGATTTTCTGGGGGAACTGCAACATCTTCAACAAAAGGAATTGGCCTAGCATCTCCTTTCAGGTTACCCAGCAAGCCAACCGCGTGCTTGCGCATGTTCCAGATTTTAGCAACATCGTCTTTACCTCTGACAATCTTATAGCCGACACGGTCGGCAGGCGAAAACTTCTTCAGCTCAACCATAAGCCTATTGATGCCTTCATCTATTTGGCTTTCATCGCTTCCGGTATATTCAACAAAGTTAATGCCATCAACGTGTTCATTAGTATCGGGGAAAAAGGAATGCACAGACTTCCACAGGTTCTTGTCAGCTTGGGCAAGCCCAAGAATCATTGAGTCAATAGTTTCTATTGAGTCAGGTATGGCAGCCATTAAGCTATGAGCATCTTGCAAAGAGGCCTGAAAGCTTTTGTAAAATACCAATATCAGTGCAGCTGCTGTAGGCAAAGGTAGGAGGTTGACTTTTATTTCACTGATTATCGCTAATGTTCCTTCTGAACCACAAAGGGTAGCGTTTAAGTCAAACCGTCCGTCTTTTTTACGGATATTAGCTAGGTCATACCCTGTTAGATTACGCTTGAGTTTTGGAAGCGAAGTGGTTATTTTATTTTTATTTTGATCGTGTGCGCTGGCAACGACTTTGTGAATATTAGCGATAAAATCCTTACGCTTGCAGATAGAGTCAAATTCATCTTCGGTTACGAGAAAGGATTTCCAGATCGAACCATCAGACATCACTGAAGTTAACTCTAGGACATGGTCTCGTGTTTTTCCGTAAATAACAGAACCCTGACCGCTAGCATCCGTATTGACCATCCCTCCGATAGTCGCCCTATTACTAGTAGATAGCTCTGGAGCAAAAAAAAGTCCCTGTTCTGCCGTCAGCTCATTTAGTTGATCTTTAACTACGCCAGCTTGAACCCGTGCCCATCGTTCCTGTGGATTAATCTCAAGGATCTTATTCATGTAGCGACTGGTATCAACCATAAATCCATTGGTTAGAGATTGACCATTAGTGCCTGTCCCGCCCCCTCTAGGAGATAACACAATCAGAGTATACTCAGTTTTTCCTGCTAGCCTCATGAGAATACTCAAGTCTTCTGTTGATGCAGGATATAGCACACCTTCTGGGAGAATTTGATAAATAGAATTATCTGTAGCTAGAGCAACTCTGTCAGAGAAATTAAGTGTAATATCACCAGTAAACCCGTCATGATGAAGGGTGTCGGCAAAACTGCGATAGAGTTCACTTGCTATTTTATTGTCAATCCTTTTGATCACCTTTTACTCCTTGGTTCTCTGGACTAAGCTAGTGAGGTACAAGTTCATTATGTGCCCATTTTCCTTGAAGGTATTAGGGTTTTGACTGTTCTCACTTTTAATTGTAACGAGTCTATGATGACATATTTTATATATTTGGTGCGTAACTTGAGTGAGTAATAAAGAATTCATGTTATTATGCGCCTGTTTATAGGAAAGGCGCAGAGATATAGTGTTGGTACGCAAGGTATATTCCTCTTTCAGCTATGGGCTTGTTATTCTTTCTTTGTGTTATTGATGTAGTGGAACTGCTTATGTATGGATATATGGCGCATAGAATGGTGGCTGTTTGTTCGGTGGAGTGGTAGGGCAGATAGGCATTTGTTCTTATTAGAGTAATTTTCGCATATAAATAGGTTTTTTATAGTATTTGTGGTATAGGTGTAATTAAGAAGAATGTTATTATTGCAACTTCTACTTTAAATAGGCACCCATTCTTTGTTATTTTACTAATAGAATGGGGCATTTGCACGATCCGTAATTTTGTTTGTTGGTGGGGCAAAAACGCACAGAAAGAGAGAGTTTATGGTCATAAATGATCTATTGAGTACGTTTTTCACGCAGACAGCTGGCAAAAGGACAATCCTGCAAAGCTCTCAGAACGTTAGTATAGGAGAGTTCTTTATATGGCTAAGAAGAAAAAAGTCGGAAGTTCATTGCTAGAGCGAGAGCAGCTAAATAAGAGCGAAAGTGATCTTAGAGAGTTGGAGGGACAGCCACAACAGCAGAGAGAGTACGTTCTTAAACTGTTTCGAGACAATGAAGAAGAGCATTTGCTTGATCTTTTTGATTTGTCATCAGGATCTGATTATAATCTTACTCATAAATACCTCAGTCTGCTGTGGAGTTATAAGGGTGTAAGTGAGGTTTCCAGTATTCCTGATGAAGAATATCAGCAGGCAATTAGTACTATTCTTTGTGTTTCACAAAACATCATGGATAACTGGCCTTCTCTGACGCCTAAAAAAGTAAGTCGCTTAGGAGCCTTGATTAATGACTCTGCAATCTTGGCGCAGAATAAATAATCGCACAATTTATGAGTGACTCTAGACTTGTTTCTGTCTTAGATGAAAGCATCCTGTGTGCGTGCTTTTTTAGTTCATAGATAATGACAGCAATACTTATAAACTGAGGCAGCAACTCTGTAGTACATTATATAACCATGTGAAAATATTGATATTGAAGGCAGGTTACCACTCTTTTTTACAGTAAGAGATGATCTAATGATCTGATGTTGCCAATATTCGCACGTCTTCAATAGTAGTGGGTATCACATTTTTCGAGACATGGTGTTAGTCAATAGTTCAGTCGTGCTAATATCATCCTCCTTTGCTTAATATCCCCAAGTCATGTTATTGGGAGATGTTGGCAGCAAGCACGTTGGTATTTATGGTTATTATATAGCAATGGACGCAGTTTAGAATTTCTGTTTTTAGCCTGTTAAAGGAGTTGATGTATGTTAAGCAAGAAGATGTTAGGTAAGCTGAACGAGCAGATCAATCTGGAATTTTATTCCTCCAATCTTTATTTGCAAATGTCTTCTTGGTGTGAATCTCAAGGTTTGGAAGGATGTAAGCAGTTCCTTCGACGGCATGCTCAAGAAGAAATGCAGCATATGCAGAAGCTATTTAACTACGTTAATGAGACTGGTGCTATGGCTGTTATAGGTAAAATTGAGGCTCCTCCCTCTCAGTATGAAACTGTTAGAGATGTTTTCCAGTTTACCTATGAGCATGAGTGTGAAGTGACTAAAAAGATTAATGAACTGGCGGATACTGCTTTTATTGAGAAAGATTATTCTACTTTTAACTTTCTTCTTCAGTGGTATGTGTCCGAACAGCATGAAGAAGAGAGGTTATTCAAAAGTACCTTGGATACAATTGATATGATTGGTATGGAGAATAAAGGGCTCTACTTTATTGATAAGGAAATTGCGAGAGTTACGGCAGCAATGGAGCCAGTAACCAATGCATGATTGCCATATATCATGAAACAGCTATAACCAAAGGATATAAATGGTAATTTGTTTTATAGCTATACCTGCATTGCTCTGATGCAGATAGTTGATAGTTAAGGTAAGGAGCGAGGGAATGCAGAAAATACTGATGGCAATGTTTGCTTTTTTTCTTTCTGGCGCTATCTCATCTTTTGCATATGGTAGTGGGTCTTTTGTTTCAGTTAGCTTTGAAGACCTTAAGGGTTGGGGGGTTGATCAGGGAGTCGCTGTACGTACGGTTTTATTGGCTAGTTGTCAGAAACTCAGGCGTAGTACTTTTTATGGGCGTGCACTTTTTGGAAGTTATAAGAAGTGGAAAAATATTTGCCATCAGCTTTCTAAAATTAGTGATACGGAGGTCAAAGAGTTTTTTGAAAAGAATTTTACTGTTTATCGGGTGGCACCCACTAATCATGGGTTGTTTACTGGCTATTATTCACCGGTGTATGAAGGGCGATTGACTGCAGAGCCTGGGTTTGAAGTTCCGCTACTAAAAGTGCCAGGTTTAAGGGGCAAGGGGGGGCTGAAAAAGAGTGATTCCCGTGCGGTTATTGAGCAAAAAATCATAGAGGGGAAAATTAAATCAGACCAAGTGTTAGTATGGATTAAAAGTTCGGTGGATAAGTTTTTTCTCCAAATTCAGGGATCAGGACAAATTCGGCTTAAAGATGGCACTATTTACTATGTGGGGTATGCAGGTAACAATGGGCGGAAGTATGTATCTATTGGGCGAGTTCTTAAAAATAGGGGGGCGCTAGCAAAAATATCCATGTCTACAATCAGGGGTTGGCTGGAGTCAAACCCCGATAAGCAGCAAGAATTATTCAATGAAAACCCCCGTTATATTTTCTTCGAAAAAACTAAGTATGGTGCTATTACAGCCCAGGGAATACCTGCAACAGCTTATAGAACAATGGCAGTAGATCCAAAATTTATTCCCTATGGTACGCCTTTATGGGTGGATACAGAGTTAACAGCCACTAAGAAACCTTTTAGACAAATGATGGTGGCTCAGGACACTGGTGGTGCAATTAAAGGGTTAGTGCGCGGAGATATTTATATGGGGGCAGGGGCTCACGCTGAACAAATGGCAGGCGAGCAGCAAGCACTCGGTAAATTATATGTAATTGTGCCAAAGTAGGGTTGAGTGACCTGTATAGATTCCTGCAAATACTAAGATTACTAGGTGATTTTGGTGAGTGCGAATGGTCAACAATCTCACGGTTCCAAGGGCAATGATTTATTACTATAGCCTAATGGGCTATTATTCAAACACAACAATTGTAAGTGCTATGTCACTATTAAGTTATGATAAACTGGGAAAAAATAGACACCGTTCTGCTAGATATGGACGGCACCCTTTTAGATCTATATTTTGATAATTATTTCTGGAAGGAATATGTGCCTCTTAAATATGCTAGTAAGCACAGCATTTCGCTATCTCAGTCAAAGGCCGAGCTTGCGCCACGATTTTCCCAAATTCACGGTAGATTACAATGGTATTGCCTTGATTATTGGAATAAAGAGCTAGACCTTAATATTGTGGAGATGAAGCAAGAACTTGCTCGACTAATCAAGTTTCTGCCCCATGCGGACACATTTTTACTGTCGCTCAAAAATAGCGACAAAGAAGTCATCATGATCACTAATGCTCACCAAGACAGTCTGTCTCTTAAGTTAGAAAAAGTGCCAATGGCGCAATATTTTGATCGTATGATTAGTTCTCACGACTACGGCTACCCTAAAGAAAGTCAGGCATTCTGGCATAGTCTCCAAGCAGATATTAACTTGAATAAAGATCGAGCGTTATTTATTGACGATAATATTGGCATTTTGGACGCGGCCAAAACATTCGGCATTGCACAGCTTCTGGCGGTTCGCTATCCAGACAGTCAGGAATCACCTAGAGATACTGGTAGCTATTATGCCATTGAAGATTATAGAGATATATTGATAACAAATGAGTGCAAATAGCGCATCAAATAAAATACGTTTAGATAAGTGGCTTTGGGCTGCGCGTTTTTATAAAACGAGGAATATTGCGAAAGATGCCGTTGATAGTGGCAAAGTGCGCCTGAACGGCCACCGCTGCAAACCGGGCAAAGAGCCCAAAGTGGGCGATACTATTCGCTTACGAATGGGATGTGATGAAAAAACCGTAACGGTTCAGGCTCTGTCTGACAAGCGCCAAAAAGCAGATATAGCCCAACAACTTTATTTGGAAACGGAAGAAAGTATTGTCCTACGGGAGAAGTCTGCCTTGGAAAGAAAAACTATGAATTATGCAACACCGCGCCCAGAGCAAAAGCCCGGCAAAAAAGATCGGAGAAAGCTGAGAGAACTAAAGTCTTATTAGAGTACCTATGTATATTTAAAGACTACTGGTATAAGGTCGTCAAAGATTAAGATAATTGCACTATATACTCAAATTTAGCTTGGTTTACCTTTAAACTCTTGCCGAAAGATCAACAAAATATTTATACCAGTTGTCATTGAAGGTGTGAGAGTGGTTAGCAAATTATACCTATAAGGGAGGAAAGTATACTAAATATAACTGCAGGAACAATAAAGCATGATCAATACACAGTCAGGGTTTGTAGTAATAAAGACACCTACTTTCATGCAATCCCTGTGTACTATGGTGGCAATCATCATAGTTATTGGAGCCGGGTTCTTCTTTCTAAAACTCAATTTTCATGTTTTATTATTAATATCTATTCTGATAGGCGCAAGCAGTGCTTGGCTACTTGGCTATAAGTTCTATGACATACGCTTGGCAATGAATGGAGGGGTCTGTGGTGCTCTTTCTGCCATATACATATTCATTCTTATTGGTGTGTTAATAGCTGCTCTCATTGAAAGCGGTACTCTGGCAACTTTGATTTATTATGGTATTAGGTTTAGCAATCCTGTGTTTTTTCTTCCTACAGGATTGATACTTTGCAGCATCATGTCCATTGCCACAGGAACCAGTTGGGGGACAGTGGGAGCCATTGGTGTGGTTTTAATGACCGTTGGTAGCACCTTTGGTATCCCTGCGCCACTGACTGCCGGAATGGTTATTTCTGGAGCCTCCTTTGGTGATAAAATGTCCCCTATCTCTGACACCACCAATCTAGCCGCTATGGCATCAAAAACCACTATCCATAGCCATATTCACAGTATGCTATTTACTACAGGGCCAGCTTATTTTTTAGTGCTAGTGATTTTTTCAATTATAGGCTTGAACTATGCTGATAACCAATTAGCGATAACTGAGCTTTTCAGCCTACAAAAAGCAATTGAAGATAGTTTCTGTCTTAACTTCCTTACTTTTATGCCTATCATTGTTATGCTGTGCCTCAGTTTGCTGAGAGTCTCAGCAGAACCAACAATGATAGCTGCAACGCTAACTGCAATATTGCTAGCTATCTTTTTGCAAGGCGCAGAATTAACCGCTGTTCTTAACGGGGTATACGACGGTGCTAGCATAAAAACTGGGCATGAGGGTCTAGATAATTTAATGAGCCGTGGAGGCATAATATCTATGATGCAAACTTTATCGTTATCATTATTAGCGTTGGCTTTAGGCGGTATACTAGAAAGTTGCCAATTTATTCAGGTGCTGATTACTACAGTGTTGAGGCGTATAAAAAGAAAGTCAACGCTGGTGGCCACTACCATAACCAGCTGTTTTATCGGCAATATGGCTATGGGCGAGGCATATATGTCTATTGTTCTTGGTGGTCAACTATTTGGAGATTGTTATGACCAGAATAACGTTCACAGAAAAGTGCTATCTAGGTCGCTTGAAGAAGGTTCAACCCTAACATCATCTCTTATTCCATGGACTACAGGAGGTGTTTTTTTTGCATCCATATTGAGCGTTCCGGTGCTAGATTATGCTCCGTGGGCATTGCTGAACTGGATTAGTCCATTAATGGCAATACTTTTTGCTTACCTTGGTGTTGCACTATTTAGAAATAACAACTCCATAGCCAAAGAATGTGCAACGCTGAAAATCAATAAGTAATTCAATTAGCACAAAGTTAAGTAAAGACAATATCTCCATGGTCATGATTATATCCAAACACTGTTTTTAGTATTTCTATCTCACGTTACAGCTCCTGCTTATCCAGCGCCCTAGTAGATATATATCAGTTATCATCGCAGGGATTAGTTTGCTGATTGTTATTATGCATCTCAAATGCTATTATTAGTATATTAAATGTACTCTGTCGTTTACTATATTATATGTTTTAAAAAGATGAGTGCATATAGTCCGTAAAAATAGTATATTTAATGGTGGGGTATATATTATTTATACGTTGATGGAAGCCTATAGCATAAATCTGAATTAGTGCAAACAAGAGTATCCACCTTACTATAGAAAGGAAGTGAATGTGTTAAAAGTTATTTTATTGTCAGCTTCTACATTAGCTATTGCAGGGGTTGCGCATGCCAGTGATATTGAAATTAGGCTTGAAGGTGCTTTTTTCATGCCTAAAGGCACTGTGGGTGCTTTTGATAACTCAGCTCGTAATAATGCTCTCCGAGACAACAGTGTTGATCAAAAAATTGATTCTTTCGAATCCCTGAAGGTTTCAATTATAAAACCATTTGATGATAATATTTCATTTGTCGGCAGCTTTTACTCTCCCACAGAAGTGGTTATGGAGCCAGAAACAGTGCTCTCCGTGCTCACCCCTCCCCCAGGCTTAGCCCCAGCTACTGATAGTTATGGTGTATCTGGTAAGGTTAAAATGATTCTGGCTCAATTTGGCGGAGAGTATACATTCCCTTTATCTGATGAGTTTCATCCCTTTGTTGGTGCCGGCGTGGCTTTTGCTTATTTTTACAATGGTGGCACAAAGGCATTGCTTAATCCTGGTGGGCATGCAATAGAAGATTTTCATGTTGACAAAACTATTACCGGATATCTTTCTGCTGGGTTCAAATATAACTTGAGCAATACCTTTGCCCTTATAGGCTCTGTCACCTACATGCCTTTGGAAATGGATGCCGGCTATCAGTTTTCAACATATCAAACCCTGCCTGTTACTAAAAGTGCGGCCTATGATGATATAAAATTAAAAGTAAATCCTATTATTTTGGCTATGGGAGCAAGCTATAAGTTTTGAGCCCATTATTCTTTTGAGCATGGCTCTGGGAGTTAATGCACATATTCCCCCGTTCTTCCACTCATACCGTACAAGGCTTGGCTCAACAATCATTTAGACTAAATATGGTATGAGGAATCATACCGTCCTTGCAGAATGTGGTATTAGAGCCTATGGTTTTAGCCAAGCTTTGCTATAAATCCCTTTTGGCTGGCTGTTAGATAAAACTGATGGGGAACCTGTCATTTTACTGGGCTTGGCTTTGTTTGTAATGGGCAGTTTGGTTGCTGCAGATGCAAGAAGTATTCAGAAAATTATTACAGACTGCATTCTCCAGGTCTGCGCTGTCATGCCTGTATCCATTTAGGTATGGGTAGGCCGCAGATGAAGTAAACTTTGTGAGCTAACGAGTAACAACGGTTTAGTTGGGTGCGCGTAGTCACCCTAATGGCCTTCAAAGGTAGCTGGCATAAGTGACTGAGTAGGAGAAGGTATCTACAGCTTCAAAGATAAGGAGTATATGGAAATATAGCAACAGCGAATAAGTTTATTGTGGGTGCGTGATTGAGTCACAATGAGCTGGTAATAATACCTGATTGGAGAGATTTTATGGCTCGAGGAGTTAACAAGGTTATCCTGATAGGTAATCTAGGTAATGACCCAGAGGTTCGCTACACTCCTAGTGGTAGTGCTGTAGCTAACCTTAGTATTGCTACCAGTGAATCCTGGAAAGATCGCAATACCGGTCAAGCGCAAGAGAAAACAGAATGGCACCGAGTCGTAATATTTGGCAAGTTGGCAGAAATTACGCAACAGTACTTACGTAAGGGGTCAAAGGTATATCTGGAAGGGAAGTTGCAAACCAGAAAGTGGCAAGATCAGCAAGGTCAAGATCGTTATTCTACTGAAGTTGTTATTGATGGCTTTAATGGGCAGATGCAAATGCTTGATGGACGGCAGGATATAGCAAACATGGAAGATTCTTCGCAAGGGTTTGCGCCGCAGTCTCGCCAGCAAAGTCCAGCTCCCCAGCCACAACAGGCGTCTGAGCCTATGTCACACCAATCGGGATATGCACCTGCACCTGCACCTGCACCTGCATCTGCACTAGCAGGATCATCTGCTCCGGTGACGCAGGCTCAACCCCAGAAGCAAGCTGCTGGCTTTGATGATTTTGATGATGATATTCCATTCTGAATGAGCCGTAAGTTCAGCACTTCTTTCCTTGCTGTGTTAGGAGTGTACTTTTTGTAATTAGCTTGGAATACTAATGGATCAGAAGGGCTTGAGAGCAAAATTAAGGAGACGGCGTAAATCATTGAGTGATAAGCAGCAACTCCTTGCACAAAAACAACTATCCACTCTTGTTTCACTTTTGCCAGAGTTTTTAGCAAGTATTCATATTGCGCTCTATTTTGCGCAGGATGGCGAAATCAATCCGATGGATATTGCCAAAATAGCATGGAGTCAAGGTAAAACTTGTTACCTGCCGATTCTGGATAAAAATCGTAATGGGTATATGTACTTCTTGCCTTATAAGCCTGATATGGAAATGCAAAACAATAAGTATGGTATTCCTGAGCCAGTGCTACCGGATAGTTGCATTCGTAGGGCAGAAGACCTTGACTTAGTGCTAGTGCCTTTAACTGGTTTTGATGAGGAAGGGCGTAGGATGGGTATGGGGGGAGGGTATTATGATCGAACCTTTGCTTTTAAAAAGAAAATACATATACAGCACAAGCCGCTACTGATGGGTATTGCCCATGAGTGTCAGAAAGTAGAGGTGCTGTCTGTCAATACTTGGGATCTCCAGCTTGCAGGTGTTGCCACAGATCAGAAGATTTATAATTTTATCAAGCCATACTCAGCGTAATACGCTCACTTTCAGTTAGCCAAGTCTCTGTTATCAGAACTCGTGATCTTTCCATCGATAGAATAAATGAGTCGCAACAGCTAGCGATACAGCGGCCCGAGCTATTTCAGCCAGAGCACTAGGCGTATATATTTTAATGCTACTTTCCCTGTATGATATTTATATTAAATAAAAAAAAGCTGGCATCGGATATATTGTAAGGCTACAGTTGTCTATATGCAGGTGTTTTGTTAATGCATTATAAATGGAGAGGGTAAGATCATGAAGATCAGAAAAGCTATAAAATTGGCATTAATTGGGGTTATATCTCTTATATCAACTACAGTTATGGCTGCTACTCAAGGTGCGGTAGGGACGGATAGTACTGGTAGTGTTGACCTGCGCTTCAGCCAAGGTGCAATTGTCAGGATATGGGGCCTTATCGATGTCAGCTTGGGGCCAGGTAAATTGATAGATGGTTATGATTTTTGTACGTATAATAATACTACAGGTTCTTATACAGTAACTCCTACCAGTATTAACAAGTTTAAACTTGTTAATACTACTTCTGTTGTAGGTGCTGCGGTGGTAGGTGTTGATTATACCATGAGGTTGTCAGATAATGGTTTGGCCGGCAACACTCTTTTGTGGGGGTTTGGTGGTTTGCCCAGTGGGCAACATGGTACTGTCCAGTTTGAAAGTCAGCAAGACATTGTAACTAGTGATATCTGTGAGGTGGAATCTCATCAGACAACTAGTATGGAGGTCGCTATTCCAACACTCCCAGTAGGTGTTATGATTGGTTCTTATGCGGATACTGTCGTCTTGGTGATTGCCCCGAAATAAATTAAATTAGATGTCATGGTATAGTTATATTGTATGTTGCATAGATACCGGCAGTGCAGGGCAGCTGTCGCTTAGTGGCTATAAGATTTTGCCATGTATGCTAAATGGGCATGGATATTTTTATTTCCGTGGCAGAAGTGTCATTTTGTAATTGGCTGGGGCAGCTAATAGATCATAAGGGGCTGAGAGTAAAATTAAGGAGTAGCCGTAAATCATTGTGTGATACGTAATAGCTCCTTGCATAAAAATAGCTCTCAACTCTTTCTCAGCTCTTTCTCAGCTCTTTCTCAACTCTTTCTCAGCTCTTTCTCAGCTCTTTCTCAACTCGTTCTCAACTCTTTCTCAACTTTTGCTGGAGTTTTTGCAAGCATTTATTAGTTTTGATCTATAACCAAGGTTGCCGTTTCTTCTGTAGCTGTTACCTATTCATCCGGCAGTAGTCGCATGTGGTTTAATGCTACTTTTCCCGTATGGTATTTATTTTTGTAGGAAATTTATTTCCAAATAAAATAAATGTTGCATCGGATATATTAGAAGACTACAGTTGTCTATGCATAGATATTATGCTACTACAATTAATGAAATGAGGAAGTAGTTGTGATGTTTAAAAAAACTAAAACGCTAGCATTGGTTGGGGCTATGACTCTTATGTCAACTGTAGCTATGGCTGCCACTCAAGGGGTAATTGGCGAGACTAGTTCTGGTATTATGGAAGTGAACTTCGTTCAAGGTGCCGCGGCTAGGATATGGGGTATGGTGGATATCGACTTGGGTCCAAGTAAGCTGACAGGAGGTTATGATTTTTGTACTGGTAGTACTGCCGCTACTCTTAGTATGACTGTTACCAGCACGAGCGGCAACTTTGAGCTTGGAGCCTCGGGTGGGGCTATAAAGATTCCTTATAAGCTTAAACTGACAGACAAGGCGACACCTACTATAATTGATACGTGGGGCGCAGGTGAACTTGGTAACGGGGCTGTAGGTAATGGCGTTTATGCAACTCAGTCGGACATGAACAAGGGTGTTAATACCTGTACGGTACCGCATCAGACAACTACACTGGGCATAGATCTTGGAACGTTGCCAAGTAACCTTCCTGACGGTGCTTATGCGGATACTGTCACCCTGCTAATTACCCCTCTTTAGGAGTACATAGTATAGTTATGTTGTATGTTGCATAGGCATTGGTTGTACAAAGGAACTGTCATTTAGAAATTATAAAATTTTGCCATGTATACTAAAGGGGCTTGGCAATTCAGCGCTCGCCTCTTTGGTGATTGTGTTTTATTGTATTGTGTTTTATTGTGTTGTGTTTTATTGTGTTGTGTTTTATTGTGTTGGTATTGCGTAATGGAGTATTGGTTGTTGTTGAGAAGTATTATGACAATAGCAGGGCGTTTTTCGGGGTTGTGGAGCTTTGCTTTATTTATAGTTTTTTATACTGCTAATGGAGGTTGTGATGCTGTAAAGGGTGCAGATGATAGCCCTATTTTTCTTGCACAGGATATTGTGCCCAAAGGTTTTGAAGAGTTATCAAAACCCCAGCGTTCCTTGGTGGATATTTATTATGGTAATCGCTACTTAGGGTCGCAGTTGGTAACCTATACCGCTAAAACTATTATTTTCTCTGATCCTGCTCGGATTGTCCGGAAGATTGGAGATATAAGTAACCCGCCTCTTGTTCAAGAAGCCATAACTGGTGAAATTCAAACTAATTCAGATAAGATTTGCTCTCCGGAAAAGGACGATGTTTGCGGGGTTATGACGCCAGCTATTGTCAGTGTCATTTTTGATGAAAGCCGCTTTAGGGTGGACATCTTTGTAAGCCGTGACTTTCTTATGACTCGTGAAATTACTATCAGTAAGTACTTGCC
This sequence comes from Candidatus Endonucleibacter bathymodioli, assembly GCA_030674915.1. GTDB lineage: Bacteria > Pseudomonadota > Gammaproteobacteria > Pseudomonadales > Endozoicomonadaceae > Endonucleibacter > Endonucleibacter bathymodioli. Next base: position 55,143 of record JASXSV010000007.1, on the reverse strand, counting down.
GCCCTCTGATGGTGGTTATTCTGCTACACAAAATCTTTCGGCAGCTGTCGCTGGCACACGCAGCAGTAATAATACGGCTAACAATGAGGATTATACTCTTTATGGAACCAGTGCTATTGCTAAGGAAGAAAACAGTTTGTATGGTAGCTGGGATTATTCTAAGGCTCAGCACTTTTCTGTAAACTCCCTTTACGGTCAGCGTGAATTTGAAGGTGTTAGTTATAGAGCTGGCATTATCTCTAGTGAGGGGTTTGGTCTGAGCTTCACTCCTAATCAAACCCTTGCTGGCGCTCATTTGGGTAGTTCCGATAGAACCCGTACTGATACTGGTTATTCTGGGGGAATGCCGCTAGATGTATTTCTTTCTACCCGTGGTCGTGTAGAAGCCTATAAAGATAGCCGTTTGATTACATCTTATTTTTTTGAAGCAGGAAGTCAGCAACTGGATACTTCCTCCTTTCCTAGTGGAGTCTATGATGTAGAGATAAAAATTATAGATGATCAAGGTATGGTGATTAGAACAGAAACTCGTTTCTTTGCTAAACAATTTGGGCTGCCTCCGGAGGGAGAGTGGCTCTATTTTATAGAAGCGGGAAAGGTTCTGGATAGTAACAGAGGAACAGTTTTACCGAATGAAACCAATCAGTTATTGGCACGAGCAGGAGTTAGCCGAAGGTTGACTAATACCCTTGCAGCTAGTGTGAGCTCGGCTATAAATAAAGGTAATGGGCTGGTGGAGCTAGGGATTTTTCATACGGGTTATCGTTATGAAATTTCACCGTCAGTAATGGTGGATAGTAAGAATGCTTATGGTTTTAATGTTATTAGCCACGTGTATTTAGGAAAATTGTCTGTAAGTGCAGGTCATCGGCAACTATGGAACAAGGGCTATAACCAGATTAGCAATACTAGCGATGATCCAGCATTGCTTGGAATTTCGTTTCGTCAAAGCAGTGTTTCTATGTCAGTACCATTTTTTAGTGGCACTGCTAATTATCGTTTTAGTGAAAATTTCACTGAAAATACTACCGGTGCAGCTAATCCGGTTATACGTACCCACGCTGCTGGTTATCATGCGCGAGTTTACCGGGCACATAATCTGGATGTTGATATGGAAGCTACGTATAGTCAGTCGTTGGAAGACAAAATAGCGATGCTATCCTTTAGCTTCCGTCTGCGAGATGAACGTTGGACATGGAGGACTACTCCACTAGCAGAGCACACATGGAATGACCGGGGGGAGAAAAGCAGTGAACGGTTGAGAACTTCTGTATCTTGGGATAGTAAGAGTCTATTTGATAGCGCTATTCGGGCTGATGTTGGTGCGGAAGTAGGCACGGGTGAAGAGCGTTATGATATGCAGCTTGAAGCAGCTAGTAGTTGGGGGAGAGGGGGTCTTTCTTTGAACCATGTTGTGGCGGGTGGGAGTACAAACACCAACTATGGTGTCAGTTTTAATAGCAGCTTTATGGCTAATAGTGAGCATATGGCTATAGGAGGCGAGAATATTTCTGAAAGCGCTTTAATAATTAATGTTAAAGGGTCTGAGGGTGATGTATTTGATGTTGCTATTGACGGTCAGCGACGAAGTTATGCAGTGGCGGGCCGTCCCTCCTTAGTGGGGCTAGCACCTTATCGGCAGTATACTGTAAGTATTTCACCTACTAGTGATGCCCTGTATGAATTTGATGAACGGGAGCGCACGGTGACTCTGTATCCCGGTAATGTTGTATCTTTAGAGTACAAAGCTACTTCCCTAAAATTGTTGTTTGGCCGGTTATTGTTTAAAGGTAAGGCAGTAATGGGGGCTGCTATTAAAGGAGGGCTTCACTCTGCGAATACGGATGACTATGGTTTGTTCCAGATTGAAGTCCCTTCAGACGCAGACGCCATTAGTGTCGTGTTAAGAGATGGAAAAGTTATTAAACTGAAGTTGCCGGAAGATCGTAGTGAAGGGGTGTTAAGTATGGGAACCGTTGAGCTGGAGAATATGGAGTTTTCTTTATCAGAGCCGGTACAGGATGAGGACTTATCAGAGCCGGTACAGGATGGGGACGATGGGGACGATGGGGACGATAACTTATCAGAGGCTCTAGAGGATTAGTAATGGGTGAGTCATGTATTTTTGCAGTAGTAGTTATTTTTGCATCTTGGCTCAGTGGTAAAAGAGCAGGGTGCTGGAAGAGTTGGCGTAGGTGTTGGCTATGGTTAGTGCCATTATTATTAGTCTCTGGTTTAGTGCGTGCAGATCTGAAGATTATAAATGTTGAGGCACCTGATGTTGAGCTTCCTATTGGTGCATCAAAGGTTCACTATGTATTCAAAGTAAATTTTAAGTTGGCTGGTAACGAAGAAGACTACAATTTTGTAATTGCTGATCGTGCCGGCATACATGGAAGTGGTATTAGTCTTGGTAATAGGGCTGCATCAATTCAGCACTATATTAAGCCTTCAATAAAATATTCTCAGCCAGAAAGCAAACCATCGACAGGTACTTTTACATTAGGTGATGTTGCTAAGTTTTCGAGTCAGCATCATGATTACCCGCTCGTGGCTGAGTTTGCTATAGATATTGATGCGGATAACTTAAGAAGTGAGTTGAGGAAAGATCCAAAATTCATTTTTTCTTTTTATATTGTGGGTCAGGCGTTAGATAAGTCTTTGAATCCTGTAGGCGTTTCTGAGGATAAGGAAGTATTACCACGAGTCAAAATTCCTCCTACTATTCAGATTTCTAAGTTAAAAGACATTGTTATTTCTGATAGAAATAAAGTCGGTAGATACTATCAAAGCGAAATGAGTTTCTGTGTCTCTCTTAGCAATGCACCCTTTGAATACACGGTTAAAGTTACGGATAGTAACACGGGTGGTTCTGGTAAATTTAAGCTGGTAAGTAGTAGTAACGCTGAGTTGCGGTATGATCTGGCTTTTGAGAACAAGATTGCATCTATTAAGAGTGTTTCTTATAGGAGTCGTGCCAGATACTTAAATAATAACAGAAATTATTTAGGGAGCTCAGCTCCTGATTGTGGTGCTGGGAACACTGGAGCTATAGGTATCCGTGTGCTACAGGATAAAGCGGATAGTGTACAAGATGGTATTTATACGGATACGGTTACGGTTACGGTAGAGCCTAAATAAGGTTAATGAGGTAAGTAAAAAGTTCCACTCTTTAATCTGGGATTTTTGTATACCAGTTATCCTTAAGGTATGGGGTTGTTGACTGTTCTAACTCACCCTAATACCTACTATTTGTAGGCTTATGGGATTTCTTCGTTTGTCTCCTACGCACATCTTAAAGGGCAGCTGCTATAGTTGTTTCTTTCGACAGTATTTATTAATTTGCAACTATCAAAAAGTCACCCTATATTTTGTAGGTGTTACGTGTATCAGTATATACTCGTTTTCATTGAAAGTATGAAGTTGTTGATTGCTCCCTAGTGCCTCAATACCTGATTTTCTTAAGTTTAGGAAGGCTTTGCTGGTTTGTCTTCTACCCTCACCTTTAAAGAAAGCTGGTATAAAAACTTCATGGTTTTTACGTATGTGTTGATGACGCTAATGACACAAATACAGATATTGATATAGGTATAAAATGTCCACTTCAGGTAGTACTCATTTTTGGGGTAGTGCGCTTCTTCTGGCAGGAACGGCGATAGGCGCTGGAATGCTGGCACTACCGATAGTAACTACCTATATAGGCTTCTTGCCGGCACTGTTTATTTTTGTTGTTATCGCTTTTTTTATGACATTGGCAGCATTATTGATGCTTGAGGCAAATCTCATTATAGGGAAGGGAAGCAGTCTCTATGTGATGGCCGGCCAAACCTTGGGAAAGACTGGAAAAACGATTGCAACATTAGCCTCTCTTGGGCTGTTTTATTCCTTGATGGCGGCTTATATTGTTGGCGGTGGGAGGCTGGTTAATGATGCATTCAGAGTGTTATTTAGTGTTGAAATTACAAGTCCTATAGCTACCATAATTTTTGTTTTGATTGCGGGTGCTATTGTTTCTTATGGTACGCGTGCGGTGGATCTCACTAATAGGTTCTTGTTTTTATTGATGCTGGTGGCTTTTTGTATTGCTGCAGCTTGTCTTTTGCCTAACGTAAAACACGAATATTTATCCAGTTACAGCTTATCCCTTGACCATATATGGGTTGCAATACCTATTATTTTCACTTCATTTGGTTATCATGGCAGTGTTCCTAGTGTGATTTTCTATGAGCGTGACAATGTTAGCATGTTGCCACGAGTCTTTATTTTTGGCACTGTGCTTTCTTTATTTTTCTATGTTATTTGGTTGGCGGTCTCTATTGGTAATTTGCATCAGGATTGGCTGGGACAGAGAGGCTCTGATGGTTCCATTGAAGACCTGTTACTTAAGTTGTCTGAGGTAGGTCAATATGCACATATAAAAACGTTCTTGTTTACGTTCTCAGATATGGCGCTTCTTACTTCTGTATTGGGTGTTGCCCTTGGTTTATTTCATTATGTTGCCAGCTTTTTTCGGCGTACTGATTCTACAATAGGGCGTTGTCAGACAGCTGTTCTCACTTTTTTCCCCCCGGCGGGATTTGCGTTTTTTTTCCCAGAAGGGTTTGTCGCTGCGCTCGGATATGCGGCTATTGCCTTGTCATTTCTTGCAGTGTTGTTACCAGTAGCCATTGTTTGGGTATTGCGGAAAAAAGGTCTGACCGGTGATTATCGGGCACCTGCTGGTAACTGGCTCTTGGTAGCTTGTTTTGTTTTTGGGTTAGCTGTTATTCTGGCTCAGTTGATAACAGTTTTTATGTTGTGAGATTTTAGAACTTAACAAAGTCGATAATATTCGGGCAAAAAACCTTTACACTAAGCCTAAACTCTTCATGTCACCACTGTCCTACCAATTTACCTTAGTTAAATGTGCTTGAGGTTGTTGGCTGGTCGGACTCGCCCCAAAAATTAAACGATTTATGGGTTGGCCGCTATTGTCGTGAATATTCGCAAAGACACAATATTTTTGGTATTCTGTGGTGTGCCGAAACCATGTTGTGCAGGATAGGTGCGTAAAAGCAGTACATAAAACCGATAGTTTGGTGTAAAACAAGACGGGTACGCTGTCATTATTTTGGTAACCGGACAGCAGATTACAGAGGTTATATAATGCAGGTGATTAAGGTCGATGTAGCGATAGTAGGGGCTGGTGGCGCTGGTTTAAGAGCGGCTATAGCTGTTGCGGAGAAAGACCCTAGTCTGAAAGTGGCGCTGCTTTCAAAAGTATACCCCATGAGAAGCCATACAGTAGCTGCGGAAGGAGGATCTGCGGGTGTTATTCAGGATCATGACTCGCTGGAGAACCATTTTCAAGATACTGTGTCTGGGGGAGATTGGCTTTGTGATCAGGATGTGGTGGACTACTTTGTTGGCAATGCAGCAGAAGAAATGGTTTGCCTTGAGCACTGGGGCTGCCCTTGGAATCGTAAAGATGACGGCAGTATTAATGTGCGTGCTTTTGGTGGAATGAAAATAGAGAGAACCTGGTTTGCTGCTGACAAGACTGGGTTTCATATGCTGCATACACTGTATCAGACCTCTATTAAATTCCCTTCTATCGAACGCTTTGATGAATATTTTGCTACAGATTTGATTGTTGAAGATGGTCGAGCTCAGGGTGTCGTCGCCATTGAGATTAAAACAGGAGAGCCGAAAGTTTTTCTAGCCAAATCGGTTGTTTTTGCTTCTGGTGGCTCAGGACGTGTTTTCCGATTTAATACTAACGGAGCTATTGTTACTGGGGACGGTCATGGTATGGCGCTCCGTGCTGGCGCCCCTCTGCGAGACATGGAGTTTGTTCAGTATCATCCTACGGGTCTGCCCGGTTCTGGTGTTTTAATGACCGAAGGTTGTCGTGGCGAAGGGGGTGTTCTGCTAAACAAGGATGGCTATCGTTATCTTCAGGATTATGGCTTGGGGCCAGAGACTCCTGCCGGTCAGCCTAAAAACAAATATATGGAGTTGGGGCCACGGGACAAACTTTCTCAGGCGTTTTGGCATGAGCAGTGCAAAGGGCGAACTGTTGAGACACCTTTGGGGGATGCCGTGTATCTTGATATGCGACATCTGGGAGAGAAAAAACTGATGGAGCGTCTGCCGCTGATTTGCTCTTTAGCTAAAAAATACGCAGGTGTTGATCCCGTGCAGCAGCCAGTACCAGTGCGGCCTGCGGTACATTACACTATGGGAGGTATCCGTGCTGATATTAATTGTGCCACAGATATTAGTGGTTTATATGCGGTTGGTGAATGTTCTAGTGTTGGTTTGCACGGTGCCAATCGTCTGGGTTCTAACTCTCTGGCTGAAATTGTGGTATTTGGTAGGGTTGCTGGTGAGCATGCTGCGGACTTTGCTAAACGTAGCGTTATGTCTGATGAAAAGAAACTGTTGGATCATGCGAATGGTCATTTGGCAAGCATTGAACGTTTGCGGAATGCTAAAGGTGATGAGAAAGCATCACATATCCGTCATGAAATGACGCAGACGATGGAGCGTTGTTTTGGTATTTATCGTACTGGGGAAGAAATGCAGGAAGGCGTTGATAAACTGGCGGAGTTACGTGGACGTTTTCTTAAAATAAAAGTGGAAGATGAAAGTAAGGTTTTTAACACGGAGCTTTTGCAGGCTTTTGAGTTGGAAAGCTCTTTGGTTGTGTCTCATTGCATGGCAGTTGGTGCTCTTCATCGGAAAGAGTCACGAGGTTCACACCAGCGCATTGATGGCTTTGAGCAGCGTGATGATGATAGTTTTCTTACGCATACTTTGACATATTATGATGGTAATGCCGAGCCAAGGCGAGAGTATGAAAAAGTTAATGTGACTCGATATCTGCCAGCTAAGCGTGTGTACGGGTCCGAAGCCGAAAAATGAAATGTAGAAAGTAAAGAGATTTGCTAATGACCCATAAGACCATGACCATTGAGATTCTGCGTTATAATCCAGAAGCAGATGATAAACCAAGCTATAACAGTTTTGATATTCCTTATATTGAAGATTGGTCCATGCTGGACGTGCTTGAGCATATAAAAGACGAAAAAGACTCTAGTCTTGCTTATCGTTGGTCATGTCGTATGGCTATTTGTGGTAGCTGTGGCATGGTAATTAATGGAATTCCCAAGTTGGCGTGTGAAACTTTTTTGCGAGATTATTACCCAGAAACCGTTAAGGTTGAGCCACTGGCTCATTTCCCTATAGAGAAAGATTTGATTGTTGATGCGGAGGACTTTATCAAGAAGATAGAGTCTGTGAAACCATATATTATTAATGCAATGGAAAAGCCGATTAAAGAAGGCGTGTACAAGCAGACTCCTGAGCAAATGGGGTTGTACAAACAATTTTCTATGTGTATTAACTGTATGCTGTGTTATTCGGCCTGCCCACAGATGGGGTTGAATCCTTTGTTCGCTGGGCCTGCTGCTATTGCCTTGGGGCATCGTTATAATCTCGATTCCCGCGATGATGGCTATGACCAGAGAACCGAGGTTATTCAAAGTAAAAATGGTGTATGGTCATGTACGTTTGTGGGGTATTGCTCTGAGGTTTGCCCAAAAAATGTTGATCCTGCAGCTGCTATAAATCAGAATAAGCTGAAGGGTTCACAAGATTGGGCTCTGTCTTTTGTGATGCCACGTAAAGGAGCTAAGCAATGAGTCGTCGGCCTTTTGTGCGCCCAATGAAGCGCACGTGGTTTCTGGATCATCCATTTTATCGAAGTTACATGATACGGGAGTTGTCCTGCGTATTTGATGGTCTGTACGGGATAAATTTGTTCGTTGGTTTGTTGCAGTTAAAAGCTGGTGCAGATGCATGGGAGAGCTGGCTGAATTTTCAAGGGCATCCATTGATGATTCTTTTTGCAGTAGTGACTTTGGGGATGACCCTTTATCACTCTACAACTTTTATCGCTATGTGTCCTAGAGTTATGCCCCAGCAGCTTCGTAAAATGGTCGCGGATAAAACGGTTATCGTCGTTAGTTACGTGGTGTTTGCTGTAGTCTCTATAGTGATACTGACAGCGGTAATTTGGGGGGTAGGTGTATGAGCCATAAACGTCACATTGAGCCATTGCTATGGAGTTTGTTTGGTGCTGGGGGAGCAATAATAGCCTTTGCTTTTCCTGCGCTAATTTTAGTTGTCGGCTTGGGGGTTCCTCTTGAGATTATTCCAGCTTCAGCCTTATCCTATGAAAGAGTTTCCGAGTTTATTCTAAATAATTGGATTGGTAAGATTGCATTGATGGCCATTCTGATCCCTTCATATTGGGCTTGTATTCACCGAATTTATCATGGATCCCATGATTTTGGCTTTCATCCAAGTATTGCGGTAAAAGTTCTTTGTTATGGGGGTACCTTGATATTGAGTGGGGTAACAGCATTCTTGTTGCTGGTGTGACTCGGTATAGATCCATTTTTATTGATGACTTCAAGGTCAACGGTGTTATGGGTTCTATCAAGAGAAATTAGACAATATTCGAGGTGGCAACACTCTTGCCAATTCATCCACCATGGTGAGCAACTAAACACTGGAGCAATGTCTTTTGCTGGGTATTACCAGTAATGAAACTGTTAGCTATGTGGGAGGTGTTGATCCTATGTGGATAGTAGGCGGTATCTGCTTTGTCTTAATAGGCATAATATGTAACTCAATGATGGCTAAAACTCTTGCCATAATCTCTCGAACTTTATTCTTGATGTTGCTATTACTTCCGCTACCAGCATTAAACGCAATCGCGTTAATACCTTGGTTGAGTGCGATATAAAGTGCACGATTATTATGGTAGCCTTGGGAGATAATAGTAAATTGCGTGAGTCCAAATATATTTTTTGCTCTAATGATCGAGTCTATCGTTCGAAAGCCTCCATAGTCCCTGTACATAATATTGGAAGGAATACCCATTTGAAGCAGGTCGCTCCTGATAGTGGATGGCTCATCGTAGTAAAGAGTACGACTACCACTGATTAGAATGTAGTCTATTTTCCCTTCACTGAACAGCTCATAAGCGGCATTTATTCTTAGCCGATAATGATCATTAAGACCCCCATTCCTAGCATATTTGCTGGTTCCTAGCAGAATAGCCACCTTGTTATGCGGAATGGTTTTGACATCTGAATACAAATATGTATCGGTAGTTGAGGTGACTAAAATATTTGCTATTGCGACAAAAAGTAATACGCAGATTGCTATCACGGCTAAGAATTTTGTCATTGTTTTTAAGCAGGCTGATCTAGGACACATTTAATACTCCACACCAAATATCATACTCTTCTATACTCATGCCTCAGGAAAGTGTGAAATTGTGATTTCTCTCACTCACCTTAATCACTTGCTATTGTAAGGCTGATGGGGTTCACGTATTTGTCACTTACTCATATCACCATGGTAAAGCATAACGCTCACTTGAGACAAAAAATCGTTTGGAGTAATTATTCTTTGGTTGTAATGCCCACCAAAACAGTGTATTTCAACTTATGCATTAGGGGCACATAATATTGTAATTTAGATTTTATTATGGTGGCAATTACCTGTGCTGGGAAGTCTGGCATCCCCAAAGATTTTAGAGAGGGTGCAGGGCTACTAATAGCCATAGATAACGCCTTTGCGGCTTTTTCTGGTGTCGATGCTTTTGTTGCCAAACCTGCATCAATCAGAAAATTAGAGTAACCATTGTCCGCTATATAAATAACAGGCTTTCTTTTATAAATCGCCAGAGCGCCAACGGTAGACTTATGCGTAGCAATAGCTACTGCTACCTTACTGAGCATAGGGGTAGTCCATTCGCCTTTCTGTATGAGAAGAACATTGCGGCAGTTATATTTTTTAATTATGTCACCCTCAAGCTGGCCATCATGTTTTGGGTGATGGGTCACAATGAACTTAATATTTGGAAGTTTTTTCGTTGCTTCTATAAAGACTTTAAAGCTTGCTTCGTAATCATGATCATATCCACCGGCAAATAGGATGACAGGCTCAACAGGGCCTAGCTTTAGTTGCTGCCTTATCTCTGCTGTATCAGTTTTACGGTAAACTTCATCCCGTCCTTCAAGGGCAGGTTGGCCTGTTACGATGATATTAGATTGATTGAGCTTAGGAAAAGTAAGAAAACTATTACGGATGGCATTACTAGGAACATGAAGTTCATCAAGGGGGCTGGTTTCATCTATGAATGGTCTTAGGTATTGCTGTTGAGCAGGATCATCAAAGTTGTCATAAAAAGCAATAGTATAACTACCTTGTTGGCCAAATGAATTTATCAGTTGAGCTTGAGCGGTACTGGCCATACCTGAATATATTATATGCGCCCTATAAGTACTGGTAACCTGACTAATAATGTTATCAGGCAAGCGTTTCGTTCTATCTCTATTTAGTGCATCTTGTGAGTTAAAAGTAGATAATTCAATTTTATCTGGGTGGTTAGCAAATATTGTTGAAGATGAGCCAATGGCAAGGATTTTGTAGGTTATGTTATTTTTTATCAGCTGTTTTTCTATCTGAATGAATGCGTTACTTTCCCCTTGGTCGTACGATATAAATATAACATCTGTCGTGCTCTTGTGAGAAATAGGCCTGTGACAAGAAGTCAGCAATGAGACAAGAAGTGAACATATGGTGGTAATAAATAAAATATTCTTTTTCACAATGGCCTCTACTGATTCATAGTAGCTACTTATATTTAAAGATGTAGGGTGGGGATGATTGCAGTACTCGCATTATATCGCTTAAGGTGTAATCGTACTGATTATTTTTAATGCGTTCTATCTGTATTAAATTGCATTCCTAAACATAGCACAAATAACTCGAGAATATCAGTGTAAAGGATACTCGATTGAGTGCTAAAACATATAGATCTACCGAGAAGTGGTCTATCTAGCGACAAAGGTTTACTCTCCTGCCTAAAATTTGTGGGACAGTTCAGGAACGATATATAATGAGAGGACGGAGTCATGGGGTTATTACGATATTCTTACCAAACAGACTCCCATCTCTGTGTGATAGGTGTAGGGGAATTGGTCAAACAAGGCGATGCGTTCAATTCTATGGGTTTTACAGAGCCTGTCCAGATTTGCTTTAAGTGTGTCAGGATTGCATGAGATATACAGAATATTGGGAAAGCGTTGAATGAACTCTTCTGTCTTCTTATCAAGACCTGATCGAGGTGGGTCAACAAATACCGTGGAAAAATTATAGTCCTTTAGGTTGATGTCTCTTAGCCTATGGAAGGCGCGCTCTCCTTCCAGTGCTTTGGTTAACTCTTCGCTAGATAAACGGACAATATCTACATTGCCTGCGTCATTCAGCCGTAAGTTTTCCCTAGCCGAAGTAACAGAAGTTTTTGATATTTCAGTAGCCAATACTTTCTTAAAGTGTTTTGCGAGAACGCAAGTGAAATTTCCGTTGCCGCAGTAAAGTTCTAGCAAGTCATCGCTGTTATTTCGGCAACACTGACTGGCCCAAGTGAGCATTTTTTCGTTTACGCCAGCATTGGGCTGGGTAAAGCTATTTTCCACCTGTTGGTAGTAATAGTTGCGGCTTTCTACGGTCAAGACTTCAGTCACATAGTCTTTCTCTAGGATTATTTTTCGTTTTCGGTAACGACCAATAATAGAAATATTAAACTGCTCTTGTAGTGCGCTGGCTGCTTTATTCCACTGGTCATCCAAGATTTTATGGTAGATTAGTGAAATCAGAGCTTCTCCTGATTGTGTTGTTAGGAACTCCAGCTGAAAAAGGCGATGTCTGAGGATTTGTTGTTTCTGAATGGCGATAATCAACGGTTGCATTAGGTGGTTGATGCGCTCTGAACCTGATGGAAAGGTAATGACTTCAAAAGGCTCTCTGGTTTCAGGATTAAACATTCTGTAGTAGCTACGATCACCATCATGCCAGATGTTAAACTCGGCACGCATACGATAGTGCTTTGGTTCAGAGCTAAAAACTTCTAGCTCAGGGATACCAAATTGACTGAGTTTTTCTTTAATTATCTGTATTTTCTCGTCTAGTTGTTTTTGATAAAGTTTAGGGTTAACTGCTGCTAGAGACATCTGGTTACCTTAAAAATGCGCATTATTTCTTGCTTAAAGACGCAGTGAATGTGAAATGATGATACTAGATTCAAGGAAAAAGCGTAGATAAAAAAATAGGGTTTTCCTGAGAAAAACCCGTTCCAAGTCTAAAATGTTAAAAAACAGCTATCGATCAGCTTCTATTTAACTCAATAATCCTGGGAGTAATAAGAAACATTCGAACTTTGCGGTTTTTTGATTTCTTCTTCGATTTGAATAAAGGTCCTATAATAGGCAGATCGCCAAGGAATGGTATTTTTGTTGATGCTGTTTCATTTTCTTCTTTATAAAATCCTCCAATCAGTAGACTTTCATTTTCATGGACAATCGCTTGAGTGTTAAGAGAGCTGTTAGTGATTATTGGCACTGACTGGCTTTTTTCGTTGGCATTTTTGCCGTCCTCAATATTAATGGACATATGAATTTTGCGACTGTCTGTTTCTTGGATGAGACGTGGCGTAACCCTAATTACTGTACCGGATGTTACCGGAAACAGCTGGGCATCTTGGTTGGCCTCAACCTTTACGTAAGAGGTGCTGCTATTATCAAGCACCGCTTCAAGGTTATCTAGTGTGATAATGGAAGGTCGAGAAATAACTTTTGCCTCCCCATCGTTGGCAAGCAGATTTATTTTCGCATTAAAACTGCCTATGTTAGCAGAAATAATAGTGGAAAATGACGGGAAAATTTGTCCAGATTTGCCAGGATTAAAGATAAAATCAGATTTATCATTGGCTCGGATATTGTTATATTCAACACCTAGTGCCTCTAGTTTGGCTGTACTCACATCAATAATAGAAACGCTTATTTCTATCTGAGCAGTAGGTTTATCCAAAGTCTTTACTATCTTTGCGTACATGCTCATTTTGCTTTCAAGGTCATGGACAATAATCGCATTCTGTCTGGGGTCAGCATTAATATAGATAGTTTCTGCAACGGCGCCGGTATTGAGTGGACCTTGGGGCTGGGTTGAGTTTTTTTGGTTCTTACTTATATTTGTGCTTATGGCATCTTTTGCTGATCTCGATACTCGAGGAATAGGTTTGACAGTTGGAATAGTTGTTTCTTGTTGGCCTATGCTAGCAACACCGCCACCATTAATAATATTTTGCAGGATGGTTGCGACCCCAGGCACTGTTACCTGATTTCCTCGAAAGTTATAGCTCTTATCAGTGGCCCACGCATACTTTAAATTAAAAGTACATATTGTAAGCTTACTTTTTTGCTGTATGCCCTGTTTATTATCGAGCAACTCTGCCGTTTGGCTTATTAGCTCAATATAGCGGGGTGGCCCAGAAATAAAGATCAGCCCATCTTTCGGCTGAGACTTCCAGAAAAATCTACTGTCCCAAACTCCCACTCTTTTTAAAGTGTTTTTCAAGACCTTCGGATTCATGTAATCTAAATTTATAATTTTTTGCTGAGAAGCATTGGCGTTGTAGACAAATAGCGTATACCCATCAAAATACCAGATAAAGCCATAAATATTGGACATGTGGTCTAGGAAAGCTATAGGTGCTAAAGGTCCTATTTTCCCGTTTACTTCGCCGCTAACATCCTCTGCCATAACCATGGGTATGTAATAGTTAGCAGAAAAGTTCTTTAACGCGTCAGACAGTGGTTCGTTATCTCCAAAATAAGAATAAGGTTGGTCGCCAAAAGCTGATTGGGCAGGGTTAACAGATTTAGATGTGTCGGTAGAGTCTAATATGTTGTTATCATAGTCACTGTTTATAATGGCGTCAGCGCCACAGATAAAATCATTATCGTTACGTACGGTGTTCTGATGCTGTTTTTTTCCTTTTTTTCCTTTTTTTTCTTTGTTTGTTACAGGATCGGGAAGGATAGTCACATAATTATAATCAATAATGTTCTGTTGTGGGGGTATGAGATCCATTGATATCGGTTGAGGGTAGAGACCCATTGGACGCGACTGTAGTGGAGAGAGGTCCATTGGTCTCGGCAAAGCAGTCATATCACAGGCCGCTATGGTTGAAGGAAGGCTGATTGCTTGGCCGGCAAACAAATGGGAATTAACATCCATTTGATTTAGGTTCAGTAGCTCTTGCAGCTTAAGATTATATATGTTTGCTATAAGTGTAAAGTTCTCGCCAGGTTTCACCCAGTGGACACAGTCTTTTGTGTCTAGAATAGGTAAACTAGCTCCAGCATGCGCCGTCGTCGCAAGACTCATCGCCAGTACAGCGCCTGAAATCGAACGTGCTGCTCCATAAATAGACATCAGACTCAGCCTCCATGCTTTGTCAGTGAAAAATATTTCGTAATTATTTGTACTTACTATCTACTTTATATCAAATATCACTGACGATCACCAGCTTTCAATTGTATTTTGAAAAGAAATCACCGTAAGTGAAATAATTAGGCTCGATCATTCCATTTGTAGATACCTTTGTACCAGCTAGTAATTTGATTATATGCCAGCTATCACTGAAGGTGTGAACGGTCCACAACTTCTTACCCTTAATGGTAGCTGGCATCAGTATTCAGGAAGATGGGGGGGTGCCGATATATGAGGTAATACCACTTTTATATACAGGATAAGAACCCATGGATGCAATTTCGTTTACTAATGGCTTGTCAAGCATATCAACGGTACAGCAAGGTAAGGGTGGTAGTGATTTCCCAAAAAGCAAGACCTCCCTTAGAACTCCAGGTGAAAACGTTATCGCCTACACTTGGCGTGCCCTTGATTATGGGAAAACCTTTGAAAACCGAGAAAAGCGATTTGCGTTAAGCCCTTCGGGTGGCGGAAACCAGGTGTTAACCCCTGAAGAGCATAAAGCCATGACCAGTTTGGCGTTGAATGCATTGCTTCAGCACATTAGTAAGGGGCCTGAAATTAAGCATGCCCTTGATATATTGCAAGAGTCCAAGGAGTTGCAGGAATCTCTTCAAATGAGCAGGAATGTACTCCATGCGGCTTAATGCATAAAAGGATATATATGATGGACACTCTCCTACGACAATGGCTCTTTGCTCAGGCCTCTTATTATCTTGAGTATCTACAGCCAAGGAAAAGTATTGCGTTACTCGAAGCGCTTCGTAAACTTGAGCCTGATAATCCAGATGTTCACCGAATGTTAAGCTATGCCTATTTAAAGATTGGTAGTCCTGAAGAGTCTGTTCAGTCAGCCGATAGTTTTATAAGGTGTGTTAAGCCTGGTACAGATATCCGAGCTATTAAATGGATTAAGGGGCGAGCTCTTCTCAAAAAAAAGAAAAAGGCAGCTACCCTTTAAAAAGGTGTAGCTCTAAATATCAGCTCCATTATTAGCGATTGTAAAATATGAATTGGTTTATTAAAAAATTAAATGTACTAGGGCAGCACAACGACTTGGTTTTAGCCTTTTTCCTTGTCATGATTCTTGGTCTGATTATTCTGCCCATGCCCACCTTTTTGGTGGATTTCTTGATAGCGCTCAATATGGGACTTTCCACGGTGCTATTGATGGCTGCTCTTTACTTGCGGTCGCCGTTGGAGTTTTCTTCCTTTCCGGCGGTGCTTCTTATAACAACCCTATTTAGACTTGCTCTTTCAATTACCACTACACGTTTGATCTTGTTGCAGGCAGATGCTGGAGAAATTGTGTACACCTTCGGGAATTTTGTTGTCGGTGGTGATCTGATCGTTGGTATCGTTATTTTCTTGATTATCACAATTGTTCAATTCATGGTTATCACTAAAGGTTCTGAACGTGTGGCAGAAGTGAGTGCCCGTTTCTCTCTTGATGGTATGCCCGGGAAGCAGATGAGTATTGATGCAGACTTAAGAGCTGGTTCAATCGAAATGGAAGAAGCGCAACGCCGACGTGAGATTGTTCAAAAAGAAAGTCAGATGTACGGTTCCATGGATGGTGCGATGAAGTTTGTTAAAGGAGATGCTATCGCAGGACTGATAATTATCTTTGTAAACATTACTGCGGGGGTTGCCATCGGCTCATCACGGGGAATGCCTGCCAGTGAAGCACTGCAGCTTTATTCTATTTTAACTATAGGCGATGGTTTGATAGCACAAATACCAGCTCTGCTAATATCAATCACGGCAGGTATTATAGTTACCCGTGTTCCTAGTGATAAAGGAACAGATTTGGGTAATGAAATCAGTGATCAATTAGGATCTAAGCCCAAGGCTCTCATGGTAGGTGGCTTTTTTCTGCTGGGTTTTGCTTTAATACCAGGGTTTCCTACGGGTACTTTTGTGACTTTGGCTGCTTTACTTGGTGGTGGCGGTTTTATGCTGTTAAGGAAAAGTACATCCGAGCTTCTTGCACAAGAACAGGGAGGTATCCCTGCTATGTCTGCAGCGACAGAAAAACCTGGAGAATCCAAGTCCAGGCTAGACGAGCAGGAAGAGTTTACTCAAACGCTGCCATTAATTATAGATGTTCCTACCTCGATACAGGATCATCTTAATACAGGAGCTCTCAATACAGAGTTGCTTAAGGTTAGAAAAGCACTGTATATGG
Source organism: Candidatus Endonucleibacter bathymodioli (assembly GCA_030674915.1). Lineage (GTDB taxonomy): Bacteria > Pseudomonadota > Gammaproteobacteria > Pseudomonadales > Endozoicomonadaceae > Endonucleibacter > Endonucleibacter bathymodioli. The sequence goes on along the minus strand of JASXSV010000007.1, from coordinate 38,561 downwards.
ATCTGGGGGTTCCTTTCCCTGGTATTCACCTTCGATTTAATGATGGTATGACTGAAAACACTTATTCAATTTTGTTGCAAGAAGTTCCTGTTGCTAGCGGATACTTCAAGAGTGGTAAATTGTTCGCCCGTGAAACCGCAGATCATCTTGAAATGTTAAGGATACCTTTTGAGACCGAGGAGGAGTTTTTGCCAGGGTTGGATACTCTCTGGGTCAGCAGTGATCTTAAAGGAAAACTAGAGAAAAACAATGTCAACTACATGGATACCTCAAAGATTCTGACATTTCATCTTGCTCATGTGCTTAAAAAATATGCAGAAGAATTTATCGGTATTCAGGAAACTCGCTATCTTGTTGAAAAAATGGAAGGTGGTTTTGGAGAGCTTATTAAAGAGGTTCAGCGTTTGTTACCTATTAATAAAATCACAGAAATATTCCAGCGTTTGGTTTCAGAAGATATTTCAATACGTAATCTAAGAGCTATTTTACAAGCGCTGGTAATATGGGGTAACAAAGAAAAAGAGGTGGTGCAGCTTACCGAGTATGTCCGTTCGTCCTTGAAGCGTTTTATTAGCTACAAGTATTCTAATGGTAAAAATATGTTGCCAGTATATTTACTGGATCAGGATGTGGAAGATACTATTCGTGGAGGAATTAGACAGACCTCAGCAGGTAGTTACCTTGCACTAGATCCGACAACATCGGCCCAGTTTGTTGAGGTAGTCAAAAAGACTGTCGGAAAAATAGGTCACCTAGAGCATAAGCCTGTATTAATCACATCCATGGATATCCGTCGTTATGTTAGGAAATTGCTGGAACTTGAGATATACGACCTATCTGTTCTTTCTCATCAGGAATTAACAGAAGAAATTACCGTACAACCACTAGGACGAATATCACTTTAATCATATTATATATCTTCTCCTTGAAGGTGAAAGTCTGAGGAGAGAAGCGTTGTGGTTCTAGGGCTACTTTTATACTGGAGTGGTTTATAATAACTGCTCTCGCTCGCCAAGAGTGGAGCTCGTTAAGGGGATGATTCTTATCTATTCAGTAACAGGCAGCTGTTTGTGATGGCTCCCCATGCGGTTATATAGTACATTCTGTGAGATATGCTTCCTGCGTATATCAGTATCTCAAGCAAATTGCAAGAGTGTCGGGTATTGTTGAAATGTAGAATGTTAGATTTCATTAATATTGTGAGGGCTCTGTTATAACCGATCACTAATAATCTATTCGTAGGCTTCCAGTAAGTATATAACTTTACGAGTAAGATGTTTTCTAAATTAGTCGATAAGGCTACATTGTTAGGACGGACAGGAATATTTTAATGCGCTTTGAATTGGGTGATGGTTATTGTATACGAGGCTTTTTATACGGGGATGCTCTTTCTCTTGCAAAACATGCTGACAACAAAAACATTGCGAAACATCTTCGAGATAGCTTCCCAAGTCCCTATACCGTTGGGCATGCAAGACTTTGGATTCAATACGTAAAAGAGCACGAACCCAAGACGCGTTTTGTTATTGCATATAAGGAACAGGCTATTGGCGAAATAGGATTTCTTGCACAAATGGACGTCCACCGCTTTTCTGCTGAGTTGGGTTATTGGCTATCTGAAGAGCATTGGGGGAGGGGCATTATGTCACGAACAATTGCTTTGATTTGCAACTATGCTTTTGAAAAACACAACATAGTCAGGATTTATGCAGATGTTATTGAATACAATAAAGCGTCATGCAAGGTTCTGGAAAAATGTGGTTTTGAGATAGAAGCTGTTTTTCAGAAACATGTTTTTAAATACGAAAAATTTTACAATCAGTATCTCTATGCACTGGTTCGATAGTATGAAATGAACTTACATTTCAGGCAGGAAAGTAAGCTCTTATCCTTAGCGCCATAGACGGTGCGAGCATGAGCAAGACACGCAAACAATGCAGTGCTGCAATGTCCAAGTTGCCCTAGATGCCTCAAGGGATATCAGACAACCATTGAGCTGACAGGTGCATTCACATCCCCCACGCCTTGGAGAGCAATTGGAAGTGGGGCTACTGAAGTGTATATGGAGATATTTGATGGCAAGGTTGGTAAGAATACCAAAAGTCATCAGGAGGAAGTTGCCAACCTTTATCTTTAGCTGGCCATCTCTAAGCAGACCTCTATGTTCTAGCCGTCAGATCTATCATTGGACGCATAACTTTGATCGAGCAACACCATCCCAAAGTATCAATTGTCAGGCATTGTCTTTTGCTGGATATTTCTCGGTCATCTGCGTATTAACGTCTCGAACGTGTTATTAGCGGATCTTGAATTGATGCGCCGCAATACGTGCAGACGCTATTCTACCGATTCCCCATTGAAAGTGTGCGGTTATTGGGGGATTTCATTCACTGCTAAGCACCTATTTCCGTCAGCTGATAAAGCTTGGCTGGATTGCCTCCTACTTGCACCTTCAATGGTGCTGGTATATATCGTCACCTCATAAGCAGATTATTCTCTATCTCAAAGCCTCCCACCATGTGCTGTACTGCGCTCAGAAGTTATTTAAAATGGTATATTGAAACGTAAATTAATTAATATTCAGCAGCTTGTGGACAACATTACAGTGGGTGGTAGAATTCATGGGTGTAATGGGAAAGATATTGATAATCGATAATTTTGTAATTGATCACTTGCAATAGTAAATGTTATTCAACCCCTGTTGTGACCTACCATCATTGTGTTAGTTCTTGTAAAGCAAAGCTGCAGAGATATGTTACTTTTATGCCAGTTTCCATTGAAGGTGTGAGTAGGCGATAAACGAGCTAATCCCGTGTGGTTACGAGTGGTATGTGGTTGTTAGGATGGTCAGCACCCCCCCCCCACACACTGCCAAGGGGAATGGGTATATATAAACCAGCAAAGGTCCAGCATTCATGAGCAGACATTTCACTATTTTAATGTTGTGTGCGACAGCATTGTTGAGCGCGTGCACAATACACCAGAAAGATGTGGCAAATATTGCTACTGAATCAAAGCCGGAAACAGAAACGTTTGTATCGTTCGAGCCTGATACGCTCTACGATTTAATGGTCTCTGAGCTAGGTTGGCAGCGACAGAACTATGACGTGGCGCTAGGGAACTATCTAAAACAGGCACACAAAACTAGAGACGCTGGAGTGGCGAAGCGAGCCTATCAAATAGCCGCGGCACTTGGTGCCCATCAAGCAGCATTGGATGCAGCCCTACTTTGGTCTAAGGTAGCACCTGATGATATAACAGCTCTGAGTAGTAGTGCGCTTGAATTAATGAAAAATGGTAAGTATGAACTGGCAATTGAGCAGATGAAGCAGGTGCTAGAACGTGACAACCAAGTGGACTTTGAGTTCATGGTGTCTGGAATAGAGTTTTCTGATCATGATAGAGAGAAGGTAATCGAGATTTTTGAAAAACTCAGCAAAGACTACCCTAGTAATCGGACACTATTTTTGGTTCAAGCCTTGTTACTTCATCAGTCTGGGCGTAATAACGAAGCGCTGTTAATATGTAATAGGTTGATAGTTGACGATTCTGAGGATATTAGAGCCTTTATAATTAAGAGCCAAGTTCTCAATAAAATGGGTCGTGAAGCAGAGTCTAAAAAAATGCTAGTCAAAGCAGTTAGAAAACACCCTGACAACACTAGGCTAAGCCTACTTTATGCTAAAGAGCTGATTCATGCTAATAAATTGGATATGGCTCAAAAGCAGCTTGAAGTCCTACTGCTGAAATCGCCTGGAGATGCCGAAATTCTTTTATATCTGGGGCTACTAGCCATTGATCAGGATATGTTGGAAGAGGCGAAAGGCTATTTTCATAGACTGTTGGCATTAGGGCGACACCTTAATGTACCTAACTTTTACCTTGGCAAAATCAGTGAAAACCAGAAGAAATGGAAGGAGGCGCAAAAATATTACTCAGCCGTGACGTTGGGAAAAGAGTTTATGATGGCTCAGCTCGCCATGGCGCAAATGCTCATTAAAAGAGATCAGTGGCCAGAAGTACGAAGACATATGGCAACAGCTAGAGGTATCTACCCAACTGTTGCCGAGCCACTTTTTCTGCTAGAAGGGGAGTTGGAAGCTAGACACGGATCTATTGATCTGGCTATAGCGCTGTATGGTAATGCGTTGCAGCATTTACCAGAATCTGCGGATTTGTTTTACGCCAGAGCAATACTGTGGGAAAGGAAAGGGAAAATTTCTGAGATGGAGGCTGACTTGATTAACGTTTTAGCCATGCAGCCTGATAATGTAATGGCGCTGAATGCGCTAGGCTACACGCTGGCTGATCGCACGGAGCGATTTATAGAAGCTAAAGATCTGATCAGCAAAGCCTATGCCCTTAATAGTGATGATCCTGCGATCATTGATAGTATGGGGTGGGTTCATTATAAAATGGGTAATCTGGAAAAAGCTTTAACGTTTTTGCAAGTGGGCTATGAAAAGTCTTTTGAAGCGGAAATGGCCGCACATTTAGGTGAAGTATTATGGAAACTAGGTAGAAAAGATGAGGCCATTAGCCTGTGGATTAAAGTTTTGAAAGAAAATCCTGACAGTAAAGTCATCAAAGAAACCATCAATCGTCTGGAGCCAGATATACTTGTTACAAGTGAAGGTGTTAGTCGGCGACAAGCGAGCGAGGCTCCATGAGCCTATGAGTAATGGTAATTGGGGTGAGTGAGGGCGGCAACAATCTCACACCTTTATTGCTAATGGGTATAAATGGGGTGATTTCTCTTTGGAAATATGGGTGATCTAATGAGTTTGATGCGAAACATTAGCTGCGTATTACTTGTTGTACTGTCGTTGAGCGGGTGCACTGTTTTGAAAAAGCCTGTATCGCTGAATGATGCTGAAAAGCAACTGATCTGGGAAAAGATTCAGCAGCAAATATTAAGTATTAATAATTGGGAATTAGTCGGACGACTTGGCTTGTTAGTCCATGGGAACTCAGTATCCGTGTCTTTGTCATGGATTCAGGAATCTGATGCGTACACAATACGCATTGACGGACCATTTGGTCTGTCTTTGGCTCATATAAAAGGCGATAGTACGGGTGTTACTGCCAAGGTGTCAGGTGAAAAGCAGCCGTTGGAAAGTACGTCTCCGGAAGACCTCATTCAGAAGATTACTGGGTGGTATTTACCTGTTAGTGATTTAAAATACTGGGTAAGGGGATTACCAGCACCAGGCAGTGAGTCAAAAGTGGCGTTAAATGACTACGGACAAGCAAGAATTATTGAGCAGGGAGGATGGAGTATTACTTACGGATCTTACTTTAACGCCAAAAGTATTGCCTTACCGCATAGGTTGAGCGTGCATGGGGATAACATCAACCTAAAATTGGTTATAAAAGACTGGCAGATGCATATACCAGAAGTTGTTGAAGGTGCAGATAGGTGAGCTGTCATGAGGTTATATTATTAAGTAATTTGAGTGATTACAATACCACTGTACCTCAATATGATGAGTATGGAATGATTTTTGGGAGAAGTAGATGTATGCAAGTAACAAGCTAGTTTTGCCTGCTCCCGCAAAAATAAACCGCTTTCTATATATTATTGGCAGACGTGCAGATGGTTATCATCAAATACAAACGTTATTTCAGTTTCTTGATTATGGTGATGAGTTGGTTTTTGAACATTACGATAGCCTTGAGCTGGAAACGCAGCTTTCAGAACTCCAAACAGATAGCAACCTTGTTATTAAGGCGGCAAAATTATTGCAGCAAAAAACCGGGTGTAGCAAAGGTGCTCGTATATATTTGGATAAAAAACTACCTATAAATGGTGGCGTCGGTGGTGGTAGCTCTAATGCAGCTACAACGTTGCTTGGGCTTAACAGATTATGGGCGCTGGGTTTGGAAGAAGAATCGTTAGCAGAGCTAGGATTACAATTAGGTGCGGACGTGCCTGTTTTCGTTCGAGGGAGAAGTGCGTTTGCTGAAGGTGTTGGTGAGTTGTTGACACCGGTTTCTCCTTCTACACCTTGGTATCTGGTACTTATTCCCGATGCCCATGTAAATACTAAGGCTATGTACGGTCATGATGATTTAATAAGGGATACTCGGCCGATAACAGTTTTTGATGCCCTTGAGCAGGATGGACGGAATGATTTCGAACCTCTGGTCAGAAAACTTTATCCAGAGGTTGAAAGCTGTTTAAAATTATTAGATAATTACCGTCATTTGAGCATTGGATCGCCAATGTTGAGTGGTTCTGGGGCATGTGTATTTTCATCTTTTCCTAATCAAGAAAGTGCAATGTCTACCCTGGCAGAACTGGGTCTGCAAGCTAGAGGTTTTGTAGCACAGGGCAGCAACAGGTCATTGCTTCACACTGTCTTGAGGTAGGAATAAAAGCCTTGGGTTGCAACGTATGAAAAAGCATGAAAATCATGAACGAAAGTTAAGAGACTGTAGTGGGCTGAGGGTTCATCTGTCTCTTGAAGTGGGTGAGGTTATTGACTGTTCTCACTCACCCCAATTCCCTAGTGCGCGTTGGCTCATGGGGATTCGACCGTTTGTCGTCGACCCACGTCTTCAATGGTAACTGGTATAAATAGCAGCAAGGTAGAATTATCCGTGTCTAAAATGATGGTGTTCGCCGGTAACTCTAACCCGGAGCTAGTGCACAAGATTGTTAACCAACTACATATTCCACTTGGCAAGGCCCATATTGGTCGCTTCAGTGATGGTGAGGTAGCTGTCGAGATTCAGGAAAATGTACGTGGTCGTGACGTGTTTATTGTCCAGTCTACCTGTGCACCCACCAATGATAACCTGATGGAGTTGTTGGTTATAGCTGATGCGGTGAGGAGATCTTCTGCTATACGTGTTACCGCGGTGCTTCCGTATTTTGGTTATGCTCGGCAGGATCGTCGTCCTCGTTCTAGCCGTGTGCCAATTAGTGCTAAAGTTGTGGCCGATATGATCGCCACTGTGGGGATTGATCGTGTATTGACTGTTGACCTTCATGCGGATCAGATTCAGGGTTTTTTTGGAATTCCAGTGGATAATATTTACGCTACTCCAATTTTACTTGATGATATTGCACGTCAGAATTTTGATAATGCCGTAATCGTATCCCCAGATCATGGGGCGGTTGTTCGTGCTCGTTCTGTGGCAAAGCGCTTGAATTGTGAGCTGGCAATTATTGACAAACGTCGCCCTGAAGCTAATAAAGTTGAAGTAATGAATGTTATTGGAGAGGTGTCTGGTCGTACCTGCGTTTTAGTTGACGACATAATTGATACCGCAGGAACACTTTGTCAGGCAGCTTCCGCCTTAAAGGCGCATGGTGCGGAAAAAGTATATTCGTACTGTACGCATCCAGTGCTCTCAGGGAAAGCACTGGAAAATATGGCAAACTCAGATCTCGATGAGCTAGTTGTTACGAACACTATTCCTCTAAGTACGGCCGCTAAAGCGCTAAGTAAAATCAGGCAATTGGATATGTCATCACTGCTAGCTGAGTCCTTGCGTCGCATTAGTAATGCCGAATCAATTAGTGTCATGTTTAGATGAGCCATTTCTGTTTTTTCTTGTTGGTGGTTTTTACTGAGCTAAGGTCATGCGTCATAACAGTTGATGGCATTTCCGGAAGTCAATATATTTAATCACCGGCCACCACTCGTAGTCTTATGTAGATTCGTTTTTTTGTATCCTATCAGCACCCATCAATGGTAACGAGTATATAATGTAGAATATGTTGCCAGATAGTTTGCGATTTTAGAGCGTATGTACCTACCTATCTATATCATCTGATGTATTATTGATTATAATCAATTTAACTGGAGTTGCTGATATTTATTGCGGCAACTGCTCCATTCTTGTCATTTCCATGTCTGAAGAAGCATCTGTAGGCAGAAGCATTTCCATGTCAGAAGTATCTGCAGGCAGAATACAGGTGTCTACAGTAGTTGTAGACTGGAGGCTAAGTACTGATCCAAAGGAAGATTTGCTATTTAAACAATATTTATACACACCGTAGATGCAACATACACAAGGAAAAACAGAGGCAGCTAGGCCAATTAGCTCTGGGCTTATGTTATATGTCGAAGAACTTGTCGTAGGGTTTGTCCTAGAAACTGTGGTCATGTTTTCGGTATAAACTAATCTAGTGCCTATTATAGTGGGCATTTCCTCCATTTTATTCATTTCATACTCTTTAAATTTTGCCTGTTTAATTTCACAGTCGTCAGTTAAAAAAGGTAAATTAATCCATGAGCATTGGTTGATAGTATTGCTCATTGTGAATGTGTAATCACTATTATTCAACTTAGTCGAGCTAACTCCTATAACCATATCGCAAGTGCCGTGTCTTTTAATTAAAGCGCATGGTTTGAAGATAAAGTCTGTATGCACTGCAAGTGTCATTGAGCTATTAAGTACCGCAAGGTCTGAAATATGGCCATATTTGGTATAGATATTAGTCAACAAGCCTGTCCCCGAGGCTAGGGATATAAAAGAGATCGAAGAATATGAATTATTTTCCAATGTGTTATTTATGTTTATATGACTATTGATGACTCGAATATGTGAGCATTCTATAGCTCCATATGATGCTCCTGCTACAAATGCTGTTATGTGATGACTACCCTTTATTTTAATGATTGTGTTAATTAAGACGATGCCTTCAAGATGTGCGTTATCATATAATATCCCAGCAGCACCGCCACTGTGACAGCCGTCATTCAGTACATTTATATGCGTATTTATAATAACAATACCTTTAATAGTCCCAGATCCTTCTACGTAACCGTACCCTCCTCCGATATACATATTCTTTCTTCTTGCATCTATCGTAGAGTTACAGATGGTAACATCACGGCTCATGGCATCTGAGTGATGTAATCCTACTATTCCTCCTATATGGTGAGTCCCATATGATTCTATAGTAACGTTGAAAATAGTAATATCTTCAATAGTTCCGTGGTGTTGTACTACCCCTACTAGACCACCAATGCTTTTCGTTTGTTCTGATGTTGTGATTGTGCTGTTTACTATCGTGACATGCTCAATCCGAGAGTGATGAGACATACTACCAGCTACTATGCCTGTAATATTATATTTACTATCACTAATAAAAAAGCTATCTTTAATCTTTATAAGACTCACAGTAGAATTTTTATTCATAATGCTAGCAATTATTGATGCACATGCTGTATTGGTGATATTAGCATTATTGAAGCTGATATTTTGAACAATTCCATCACCAGAAAGTGTATCCATCAAGCAATATGGCATGTGATAAATAGTGTTATTTCCACCATTGAGATTACCTGTAAACTCAGGTATTGGCTCTATGAAATCACTTGCATCAATGGATGAAGTTAGTAGATAGTCGCCGTTACTAGGGTAATTTTCATGACGGCCAATTAAGTTGAGTATTGTGATATTGCTGATGTTAATCACATCAGAGGAAGAGTTTGTATTAGCTTCCATAATATACCTAAGATCATTTGTTTGGCTGCTATTTAAAGTAAAATTATCGTATATTTGGGTGTTATTATGTGGAGATTGATCAGATTGATAGTTACTTACTGATGGACTAGCGTCAGCCAAGGCCACAACACTCAAGGCTAGTACTGTTCCCATAATAAGTCTACGATAAAACGATGAATTATAGTTAGAGCCTATCCATACAGTGTTTAGATCGTCTTTTTCGTGTTCCTGCTTAGAATCTACAGTAGCTTTCTTAATAGAATACCAATCTTCGTGTAAAGGTGGTGCTTCACTTGCATCAGATTTATTACCCTCTTTATTATTGTCTACGTGTTTTTTATGTATTTCGTAATCATTAGCATTATTATCTAAATTGGCAGAAACAACTGGTGCTTTCTGTAGTATATTTATTTCACGTTGCAATCCTGTCAATATGGTAAACGCTTTATTTTCTCGTTCGCCATTGAAGCGTCGTTCAACTATTTTAGTAAAAGCATTAGCAATAGTTATTTCGTCGCCATGTATATTTTTCAGAGTTATTAGCTCTTCTATGACTAATTTTAGTCCTTCATCCTTATTTTTATACTTTAATGCCAATGTGTTTCTTTGTAAAAGATTAAACCAGTCGGTAATTACTTTTTTACTTTGTTTTTGCTTGGTTAATGTTGTGATGAAATTGCTTTTCATAGAGTCAAATATATAACTAACACCGGATATTACTTTCCCCAGTAAGCTCTCTTTTATGTTTTTCTTTATGCCATCATTTAGGTATTCGTTCCAGTCTTTTTGGCTGAACTTACCTTTTTGTTTATATTTCTTTTGTGCTGCTTTCTCCTCAGGGGTAAGCTTTTCTTGTTGTGATCTATCATAATGCATAGCGTCTAATGCAGTCAAGCCATCACTGTAATTAGCAACTAACAGCTTAACTGTTTGGATGTCTTTAGTTAAGCTAACAATACTATCGCTATTTAATAAATCATTAACAATGTTAGTGGTTTCACAATTATGTAAAGGCTCATTTGAATCATGCTGTGTATTTTTTTTATCATAATGTAAATAAGAAAAGAGCATGTGGTGATCAGTATTTATTTGACTTCTATTGGCTCCTTCTGTCACGGAAGAGTGTGGTTGTTTAGCCCAGCAATTGCTGTCCTGAAGTAGCTTGCTTATTTTACTATCATCATTGTTTTCACACCAGTTAACGAGTGACGCTAGCACCGGATATTGCGGTGTTTCTTGCATGTTGCCTGCGGTATAAGAGACTAATAACTCCTTTTGTAAGTTAACTAGACCTATCCAATTTTCTTTAGCGGATAATGATCTAGGGTTTTGTGTTTTCGAGAGAAGATATTTGACTCGTTTGTTTAAGATGTCACTAATTACAGACTCAGGTTTAAACGGATCCGCCTGAAACTTCAACAAGGTTTTTAGCATAGAAAAGCAAGAATTAAGACTGTGATCTAATATTTTCTTAGTATACGCATCTGTTTTATTTATATACTTATGCTTTTCTTGACTTGTAATTAAGCATAGACCAGATTTGTCCTTAATTTCTTTTGTGAGTTCTGTATAGTTTTCTATCCACGGAGGAGCCGATAAGCCAGCCTGAATTATTTCGTTATTTAGCTTATCAATAATAAATAGCATATTTATATACAATAAAGCAAGTAATTCAAATGCATCTTTATTATCAAAGGCTTCTAGTGTTTGATACAGGTTATTGTCATCAAATAAATGTTGTAATTGGGAAGTAGCATCTGGTACTGTTGTAAACTTACAATAACTTCCAAATAATTCTGAGCAGGCAGCATATTTCCTATGCCACCAGCCCTTTTTTTGTGGTTGTTTAGTGGTTTCTTCGATCTGTTGACAATCTAATGTCGTGTTATTAGGTACTGCATTGACGTTATGGCTTAATATCGCATAAAGTAGGAAAGCAGTATATTTAAAGAACTTATAGAGTGCACAACCTAAATAGTTTAATTTTCTTAACATTAGACGACATACCCTAAAATGTAACAGAATGATATTTCAAAACAACACTGTACATGCAGTAGACAGTAGGTGCAAGTCTGGATTAAGATAATAGCTAGACTTCGTGAATTAAGTCCGAAAACCTACTCATTACTCAATGATTAGGCAAGGGCTACAGCCGCATAGTAATGAAAAATCTTTTATGAATAAGTTGATATAAATCCTGTAATGGTGATTTTGTCGTTGGATTTGAACGTTTTTTAATCGATTTTTTATCGTTATGTGTGTGTAGCTAAAGTGAGTTACTGCCTATCGGTATTTTTTAAGGTTGTTGTCGTTTAATTGGGGGGTCAGCAAATGCCACTTTAAGGATGCTCCGGAGAAAAGAAAAATGTTAGAAAAATGAGCATGCCGGCAAGAAACTGTAAAGTGGAGATGATCTGATTTATAGTCAAATTATCGTAGACGCTTACTGCGCATATTAAATAATACGGTCACACAAAATTATTTAAAGGAGATAAAAAATTTAACGATCAGCCGCTGCCATTGCAGGTGTGAATAGGTTAGAAGCGGCCGAGGGTGTATGGGGCTAAGAGTTGTAGGTGTCTGGGGTGAGTGAGAGGAGTAAACAACCTCACCCCTTCAGTGGAAATGGGAATACCCATATCTCTGCTCACCCAATGATCATGGTTTTACACTCGCAATAAGATCTGCTATGCCTTTAGATATCCATGTTAGCTTCTTCTCGGTTCTGTGCTGACACTCCTGTACTAAACATTATGGGTTGCATGGGTTGCACTATTTTATATAATAAATTGAGATAGCATGAGAAAATAGGAAGTACACCTATATTGTTGAAACACTGTGCCGTGTTGTATGCAGTACGTATCTTGTTCTCATGTTTAATGGCTGTGTCATGGATAACTTTCTCGATCAGTGATGGTAAAAAACCTTGCGTCATGTGAAGTTTAATCAACTTACTAAACTCATTGTTTATTATAATGAAATTTTCATTAGTGTTAAAAAGAGTAGTTAATTGATTAATACCTTTGTAGTGAGGTTCAATGTCGAAATAAATACCAAACCTAAATGTGGTTTTCTTAAGATGCTTTACCTCATCTAGACGATTAGAATATACACGTAGCAATTCTATAAACGGTGACCTTCTGGTTGAAACAAGATCGGCTACTTCGGTCATACTTTGTAACTCTGAGTATATTTCTTGTGAAATAAGTAGAATACTGTTAGTAATCTTATCTGTAAATTCGTCATTATCTATTCCTTCATCATATAGCTCTAATTCCTTTTGGGATAAGTTTGCAAATTTTACGGCTTCTGTTTCTCCATATAAACAAGAATAATTTACTTGGGCGTCTTCAGTGATCGATATGAAATTACCATTTTGGGCTGCATAAATAATATTATCTCTTGTCTTTTTTATCATTTTTTCGCTTAAAGTATATTTTTCAGTGTCAGTTAAATAAGGTGTAATATGTGTTTTCACATGCGTGCATTCTTCGGAATACAATGTATGCTCTATTTTCGGTACATCACCTTTCTCCCAGTTAGATAATATAATTCCACAAGAAAAACATTTAACATTATTGCCTCCCACATAAGAAAAGCCGGAGTTAGCCATGCTATCAACGGTTATATTATCTCTGTTAAGCATGTCTCTCTCAATATCAATAGGATGTTTGAAAGTTAAAGCTCGATTATGTGTTTCAGAGAGATCTATTTGAGCTGCCTTTGTGACGTCGTTGGTTTTATGTTTTAATGGAGTAACTATATCAATTAAAGAAGGTAACGACCCTTTTAAATTATATGGGTTAATTTTATTAGCCCTATTAGCGGTCAAATTTGCTAGATTATCTTTGGTTTTAGTTGCCTTCTGTCTAGCTATAGAATATGCGTTGTGGTGGATTTGAGGCTTTGATGATGTTGCTGGGAATACGATGTTTACTTCAGGACGCACCTGTAAAAAATCCTGATAAAAGAAATCAGGTAGAATACTAGAGTATGCATGTAGTGAGCTATGCTTTGTATTACATTTCAATGCATTTATAGTCTTGGTATTTTCACAAAGGCTGGGAACGCATTTTTTCTTTAAAAAACTTAAGATAACTTCAGAAGTATCTTTCTCAATATCTGAGTCAGATGCTTCCCATTGAGATATCGTAGGGAGAAAGCCACAACCATGAACTGCTATTTCAATTTCTCCACTACGTTTAAAACTCAACGGAAACTCCCACACTTCGAACTCTACTAAAGCAGTTGATATAAATATTGATTTGCTCTTCTTTGGTTCAGTATAAAATATAGTATCTGCGCTATCATTAAATAAAGTCTTTAATGTAGATAGAATAAATGTAATGTTATTATTGCAGGCAATAGCAAGTATAAATTGTGCTGAAGAATCTAGTGGCTGCTGCCAGCGTAATTTTGTAGCGCCTAACTCAATATGACATTCACTGCTTATATTATTTGTTATGGTCCCAGAAATAGCGTTAGCTGAAACTCCTGTCTCAAACATAGAGATTCTACAGTCTACATCGATATCCTTTCCTATATAGTATCTGTAGGTGCTAAGATCTAGTTCATTATTGGTGATGCTCACTGTATCAGTAGCGATACATGGAAAACTTAGTTGATATACAAAAAACAACCAGGAAACTTTCATGTACTTTACATACTTCATGTTTTTCGCCCTATATTGTTAGCACTGATCTTTTTATGAATAACAAGCAATTCATTAACTCATTAATCCATCTGTAAGGGGAAGTATATGGTGTTCTGGTCAATAATGCTAGATAGATTCGGTTATTAATGTTTCACACTGAGTTGGTACGATATCATCGTTGGATGAGTGGAGCCTATCCTAGTGTAATACCAGTTATTAATATGCGTGTAGGTAGACGATAAACGAGAGGGTCAGATTGATCCTACGAGGAATAGGTGAGTTGTGATGTTTAGTGGTGTTGTTTTCATCTTTTTGAGCGCAAGCAAAAACATAAGTAAGATGCTACAATAAAAATCACCCCGGCGGGGTGATTCATTACGACGCCAAACTGTTGCCCTTGCCCTTGCCCTTGCCATTGCTCTAGGGTGAGCGCAAAGACAGGGCGCGTGAACATTTATATATTGACATTGACGATTTTTCGCGTGAGCTGTATGCTGGCATCCCGCCTGATAAAACCCAAGCATCGGCAGTAGCGTTTTTGAGACAGGTTCTTGACGAATGTCTCTGCACGATTGAATGCAATTATTCTGACAATGATACGGAATATTAAGGCAGGCTGGATCATAATTGTATGGCTTTGAGTAAAGCTTACGGCATAGGGCAGAATTCACGCTAATGAACTACCGCAAACAAATGGCAAGGCCTAGCCTGTGATCAAAAGATTAATGAGATGTGATATGTCAGCATATATTTGATGCGAGGCATGATTGCCAAATTTCCCGTGCGAGATTTGTGAATTTTTATAATACTGTGAAATAGCATACGGTAATCAATAATATGATCCCATACTAATTATTAACAGAGTGCTTTCAATCGTAAGCAACCGGAAGGAATATCACATTTTATACTTCAAGGGAGATGAAAATTATTTTGAAACAGGACGATAGTATAGAATTATTACTTGCATTTCATATTTATTTTAATTAGTTAATATTTTTATTTTGCAATCGTGTATCTATTATGAGTTAATAGCTATTTCGTATATAAGATGGTTATATGAACCTATGTGAGTGGAGAATTTCCACACTGCTTAACTTCCAAATATCAAGTGTTTTTTTACTAGTTATACACTTTATGATATTACATCACCTAATTCTGGTGGAAAATGCTGCGGCGTATGGCGATACATCTCATATAAAAAGTAAATGCAGCTCGGAAGGTCACAGAAAAGTACAAGAAACACCCTTCAGTATGAGTTATTTATCTTCTGTCGCCAGTATTGTAGACAACAGAAAAGATATTAATATATTACCAGTGTTGATTGTATCTAATGCGCAATGCGTGGAATTTTTATTTGCTAAAAAATCTAAGGTTATGGTTAAAGAAACAAGTGATAATTCGCGGTCTTGTCCTTTAGAAAACAATCAACAAAGTTGTAACCCTGCAGAGGCAGTAATAGAAGCAGAACACAGTCACCAGTCTGCAAGTGCAAGTGACGTAAGTGAACAGGGAAGTAATAATCTAAAGTTTGACTCTGTCTTTGTTACAGATTTTACTCGCATTATTAATGCGAACCCTTCTGTATTTTATTTGGCTATCATTTTAAATCCTTCGCAGGTTTTTTATCAAATATCTGACAATAAAAAAATGGATCTTACTCGTCTTAGATTTGTACGCGAACACCCATATTTCAAAGATTTTAACATATATCTTACTCGTTATGGAAGTTATGATAATAGCGGTATTTCTATAGACTTTAAACCGAAAAATATTGACCAGTACCTATGCAATATATCTAGACTAGAAAATGAGGATATTGTAATTCCACAGTCTGGTAAAGAGATAGTTATTTTGTGTGAGTCTATTAAGGATGAATTTATAACTATAGTTTTTACAAATAAAAAGCCTGTTAGTATAAAAAAAGTAGTGACTAGTTTTTGTTTCCCTATAATGGATTTTATTGAAAATGGTACACAGGGTTTTAGTTGTGGTAGAGACATAGAGGAATGGTCGGAACTCACAGAAGATTGGTGCAACATCTTACAGGTGTCTGCACAAAACATCATGAAAAAACTGATGCTCATGGTTAAGAGACGGGAATAAATGATGAAGAAAATAAAAAAAAAGACCTAGGGTTGTTAGAGTGCAATATGCTATTTAAAAAAATGAGCCTAAAAAAACAATTGCCTGCATATCATTAGATTAAATAGTTACAGCTACAGGCTGTAATGTTGTGTTTGGTAACCTTTACCTGGTTTGAGTCAGTGTCTTTTAGTAGATACTGATTGATTTAATATTTGTATTATCATTGGCGCTTGGTTCCTATGCAGAGCTAGAATGAACAAGTGGTGGTTGGTTTAGAATATGGGTTCAGAGTAACATGCATCTCTTATGAAAAAGTTCGCTAGTGACTGACTTTAGAAAGATGGATATAGGCATGTTGGGCTTACTCAGATGCTGTTTTCTGGTTAGAAAATTGTTTCCATGTATAGAATAATACCAAGCGTAAAAATGAAATAATCATTCACATCACGCATTTATCTTTGTGGGCGCTATTGTTTAACAAGATATGGAAACCTCTTGTGCCTTCAAATTATTTTTTATTGCTTCTGAACCATCCCCCCCATTTCCATCCACTTTGTGGTGAAGAACCATCTTTAGATTCACGAGCATTACAGTTTTCCGTTATAGCAATGTCACTAGGTGATGGTGGACAGGAAGCTTCTTTATTATTCATCTTTACGAACTCCATCTGATGAGTATCTATTATTACTTTAGATTCACCATCATTACATGTTGGCTCTGTAACTATTTTATCTAACTGTAAGTATGATACTTCTTTTTCAGGCTCATTTTCTTTTAAAACAGTATCTGATGTTCTCATGCTCATAGGTGTTTTTTTGTCGTCTTCTTTAGCCGCTGGAGCGCTAGGTATTATTGATTTAGATTGACCAGCATTACAGACTGTCGCTGTAACTATTTTATCCAATGGTAGGCTGGTAGCTTCTTTATTTTGTTCATTTTGTTCATTTGATGTTTTCATAATCATAAGTTCTTTTTCTGGGTCTTTATCATTTGTGACAGTGTCTTTATTATGTTTCTGACATATTCCTTTGCAGGATTCCCTACATTGAAAGACTAATAAACATACAATGCAAGAACCAGCAGTCACTAGAATGCCTATGCCTATTACTGTAGGAGATATTGTATCTGGTGCATTAATTATGGTTGGTTGTCCATGTTCTGGTGCTAGTGCAACACCTGAAATATTATTTAATAAATATAGAGTAGACATTAATAACCATGATGGTTTTTTAGCGCTACTGGTTGCTCTTAATGAGGAACTGAATAACTTTAAACAGGATGCACTTAATATAGTAGCAAGTCCTATGGTTGGGTTATATAAGAAAGATACATTTTTTAGCATTTCTAGCATGGTTGAATTACAACTAAAACCATGTGTGCCATTTTTTATAAGTCGCGGATTTTAGTCATAAGTGCGCCCTTAAAATTTATGCAGCTAACGCCATTTCACTATAAATCTCATCAGGTGTTTTAAAGTCTAACAGTTTTCTTGGTCTTTGGTTTAGTCGGTTTTGTATATCTAAAATTTCTTTGTCAGTGACATTATCCAAAGATTGGCTTTTGGGCAAATATTGTCTTATCAAACCATTATGATTTTCATTCAAACCTCGTTCCCACGAGGAGTAAGGGTGAGCAAAATAGGTATCTACGTTAAGCTTTTTCTTGATTTTTTCATGAAAGGCAAACTCCTTTCCGTTATCAAATGTGATCGTGAGTAAGTCTGTTTGGTAAGGCTTGAGCATCGTTATAATTGCTTTCGTCACCACGTCAGCGTGCTTTGAAGGAACACGTTTTACCAAATTTAATTTACTCACTCTTTCCGTTAATGTAACCAGTACACCCTTGTGTCTTTTGCCAATTACAGTGTCTGCTTCCCAATCGCCTAAACGTATTTTTTGATCCACAATTCCAGGTCGATCATCAATGCTAACACGGTTTCGGATCTGGCCTCGTGCATCGGGCTTTCCTGTTCTTTGCTTATACTTCTTGTGCCGAAGATGTTGATACAAGCAACCACCCTCAGCTTTGTCCTCTCGAATAAACTGGTAAATCGTAGCGGGACATACAGAAGGTTGATTATCTCGTTTAAGGCGTCCTTGTATTTGCTCAGGGCTCCACTGCTTACTTAGTCTGTCAGTAATTTTATCTTTCAGTTCAGCTACCATCTTGGTCGCTTTGGGTTTCTGTTGATGACGTTCCTGCGCAAAATTATGTGCTTGCTTCGGGCGATAACCTCTAGCCCCTGTATTTCTAGCCAACTCTCTTTTGACGGTACTCAAATCACGCCCTAAGTCTTGGGCGATAATTTCATTTGAAACTCCTGCTTTTTCCTCTGACCAAATCTGGTATCTTTCTTCTTGAGTCAGGTGGGTATAACGCTTATTCATAAGTGGTCTCACATTGGTTTTTGGTCGAACCGTAAGTGTACCCTCTGGCTCAACTTTTTCAATATGGCGCACTTATGACTAAAATCCGCGAGTAAATAAAAACTTGGAATGAATCTTTTTATGCTAAAGGTTTTTTATTTGTAACAATTATAGTCATTGTTTTATCATTAACAGACGCACACGAAATGATTATATTCTTACCAGACTGTGGGATTAAAATATCCTCATTTTTAAGTCTAGATATATTGCATAGATGCTGGTCAGCCTTTTTTGGTTGAAAGTCTATAGCAATATCGTGATTATCATAATCTCCATAACGAGTAATATATATATCAAAATATTTGAAGTATGGGTGTAGTCGGAATAGCTCCACAGAAGATATGTCAAGTGTTGTATCGTCAAGTATGTGAAACAACTGGAAAGGATTGAAACTTATAGCCAAAGAGCATGTCGAATCATCATCCTCATCAATAATATAATTAAAACCTATCGCTGATCCTGAGTCATGCTCTGAATTATTACCTCCTTGCCCACTTACATCAGCTGAAGTCTGGTTGTTGTGTTCTGGCTCTACCACCATAATTTTAGGTCCACGAACTTGTGAATTGTATTCGAAAGGGAAAGAATAAAAATCATTACTGGTTTCTTTATCAACGGTGCCAATAAATAATAATTGTTTAACGTCAGTGTATAAGCTAACTAATGGTAAGGTATTCATCTGTATTCTATTTTTTAAAATATGAGAGACCGAAGATAAGGAATCAAAGCATATGGATATTTCTTGTGTTTTTTTATTGACTTCCGATCCATCTTTATCTGTTACAGTAAAATTACATCTTGGATCTGGAGTCGGTTTAATAGGCCCATTTTTTGTTAATGGTGAGGAAGAACATGGGTATTTCGATTCGTCTTGATTTAGCTCATTAGAAATACTTTCTTTATTTTCGTAAGCACTGTTTTTAAAGGGAATAGATGTTTCATCATCTTTATTGTTATACGCAGCAGCATTTTCCACCAGAGTTAGTTGATGTAAGATAATAAAGTGCATAAATAGTAAAAAAAAACCTGATCGTTGAAAGTTAATAAATGTTGGGTTTTTCCAATAAAATATCTTCATTATAACCACCTTAATCATAAAAAGTGCTATCTAACCATAATAAATATACGAGTACCAGCAAAAAATCTTAAATTATTTAAATAAATACTGAGAGACCTTTGCACGAGTCGCGCTAAACAACTGAAAATCAGGTATAACAATCCTTGCACAATCAATGTCTTTCGGTGAAATTATGGCTTAGAAAAATCTGAAACAACGCAGTCTAGCAGATTCAATGCTGATTGATCACGATGCAGTGAAAGAACTCGACTCTGTCTATGAACTCATTGATTGGGCTCGCTTAGAGCATCATCTGAAAGATATACATTCAAGTTCTCGAGGCGAAAAGGCATGGCCTCCACTGATGATGTTTAAGGCACTGCTGCTGCAAAGTTGGTATAAATTAAGCGATTCGGCCCTAGAGAAACAACTTGCTCGCGATCTTTTATTTTGTCGATTTATTGCGCTCGACATTTCAGAGTCAGTGCCGGACCACAATACTTTTTGGCGATTTAGACAGACGCTCGATAAGTTGTTGCTTATGGATAAGTTGCTTCAAGAAATCAATTCCCAGCTTATAGATAAAGGTCTTTATATTAAATCTGGAGGTATCAGTATTGTTGATGCTAGCGTAATTGAGGCTAAACAGTGTCGTCCAAATAAGGATAAAGACAAGCACTCAACACAGAATCCTGACGCGAAGTGGAACGTGAAATCCGGTTCTGACGGGAAGAGTAAAAGTACCTACGGCTATAAGTCGCACATAAATGTCGATGATGATGGGCTGATCAAATCTATCGATTACACAGCAGGAAATGTTCACGATTCAAATTGTTTCACTGGGCTATTAGATGGTGAAGAGTCGTCTGTTTATGCGGATAGTGCCTATTCCAGCAATAAGCACAGTGAATGGCTGGATGATAGAAATATTGATAACAGAATAATAAATCGTGCTTATGAAATAAACCATTAACAGAACATGATAAGTGCTTTAACCGTTTACATTCTGGTGTGCGCTGCACTGTGGAGCAAGTATTTGGCGTTTTAAAATTACACTATGGCATGGCGAAAGCTCGTTATCTTGGCTAAAGCCGAAACCGCACACATTTTGAAATAATGTGCGTGGCGCACAATATTAAACGAGGTTTATCGATTCAGCAGGTAAGTTGCGCCTGAAAATAGAAAATGAAGGGTAAAATGGCTAGAATGGCGCATATTCGAACTGAAATCGTGTTTTTTAAGGCTTTATCCTCAAAAAATACGATTTAATTAATAGTGGGGCTTATGCAGCGTTATCGTGCAAAGGTCTCACTGAATGTAAGTGCCAAGTACCTGTGTCAGAATAATTTTCGTCTCCCGTGAAGTATATAAAACCTTACTCAGGGGGAGGAAATGAGAAGACGATGCCACGTGATTCCTCCAAACTTTATACGAATTTTTTAAAGAAGTGACTGCCACCCCATAGTATCTCCACCAAAGAGGTAGTTAGTACTGAGGTGTGAATGCATGGGTGCTGTATAATTGGCGCCAGAAAGTAAAAAATGAGTGAGTCCTTGTGCCCAACAGCGGAAAGAGAAAGGGGTGGTTGCATAGGTTTCGCAGGTTGAATTCTGTCATCCAGAAAGCACGCTACGGATGGCAGAGGAGCGAAGTAACGGCGCCTAACTCCGTATGTTAAACATCGGAGATTGGGAAAATGCTCATCTTATGCTATATTAAAAGCGGTATAATGCTGATACTTATTATATGATATGGATGTTTTGTGAAAATCAATTCCAAAAAATAATACCATTTAAGGTGTGTATGGCTACTTTTCTTAAACGCGTGCTTGCGACATTGACTGTCTTAGGATTATTATCAACTCAAGGCTATGCAGCTGGAGACTGTTGTAGTGAACTTCACGAGTCCCAGTTAATAAAATATACAGACTCATTAAAAAAGTTTATTGCCTGTTTTAAATCATCCCCAAATAAGGTGGAAGAAGATATGCCACCATCTGGACAGATAGAGATCAAGAAATTTCTGGAAAATAATAAATGTGAGCCGGTTAGTCCAAAAGATGTTTTAGATGTAATGGTTTTTTCTGATAGGTTGTTAGCAGAAAAAAAAATAACTCCGGGTCAACTAATAGAAGCTATGAAAATAGCAGAAAGTATTTCTCCTGTTTGGAAAGAAATTATTTCAAATGACTTTGAGCAAATGCGTTTTTTGTTAATGGAAGTAGCTACAGAAGAAGCGATTGGTGGATATACTGCAAAAGTGGTAACGCAAGATGACAATACCTCATCCGCCCCTAGATACGTTGCTAATTATTATAAAAAAAAATATTACACATGTATTTCACGAAAGCTATGGCCATGGTTGGATAATATAAAAACCAGAAAAAATGATAATATAGATGATGGAATGACAGTTCCCATGGTAAATTATAGACCTGTAAAGAACTATTATGATAGAGGTGAGAGAGCAATACGGTTGGGCTTAGTATTAAATAACATTGTATATTATGGCGAAGATATGAGGATAAAATTAAATCTCCTTCGGCAGGGGCTAGACTCCAGCATTAACTATACAGCCTATGTTAGGAGCCTGGTGCATGCATATCTGGAAGTTTATACGCTGAGAGTAGACAAAAGTAAACACAATGTAGGAATGAGAAAGGATATGGGAAAACCTATATTTTCTTTTTTATACTACATCGGAGTAGATCAAAAATATACCTTGGGTTTTCATGATATACATGCTTGTTTTTGTGATATTTCTTCCTTCTATGAAATAGACGCTATTGTAAATGAAGAACATTTCGTACAGTTTAAACGTCTTGTTACTTCTATTCCAGAGATTCTTGAGTTGGTTAAAATTAACTCCATACAAGAGTTATCTTCTGTATTCGAAGCTGATGGAGTTACTAAGAGAAAGACAGAGAAAGAGTATATATGTTATTGGCAGAGCTTCGTAGATCACTTTTCTAATGATCTCAATCCTATCTTTGAGCAGTGTTTGTGTCAGTACAGAGAGTACTGGGTAAGTAGGGGGAAAATTGCCGTGTTGCCTAGTTCAGTGTGCGAAAGAAATGAAGCTAATGTACTTGACGCGACTCCGACAACAGACTCATTAGATTCAGAATTTCCTCTCATACATCCATATACGCAATCGGAGGAAGAAACAAATGTCATGATGGCCCATATAAACTTCATGTGGCGTTTAAATATCGTCAATGTTCCTTATAAAAAACTGATTCCTGAACCGGAAGAAAGATATATTGCGCACATTAGTGCTAAAAAATTTTATAGCCAAATACGTGAGGAATTCCGTAGTGCTCATTGAATAGAATTAAGAGTGAAACTATTTTTCTGCACTCCTTTGCTCATGCCAGAAGTGCCAATATCTCATAGCATAGCAAAAAATAAACTTGAAATCACAACATAAAAAAGCACGTGATCATGATGCTCGAGAGTGTGGCAGTATTCGGAGGTATTGCTGGCGTCGAAAGGTTGGTCTGCATCACCTCTGCGCATCCTTTGAGAAAAAGTGAGTCTAGTTAAGACGTTATCTGAATGTCTACCGGAATGATTAGCTTCGGAATTACTTGGTATACAAGGTCTATATAGGTGATTGTTATGTTGATTTTGCACACTTTAAAATAGATTTAGGTTAATGGCTGAGAGGAATAGTTGGGTTGTGTTGTGAAGGATGTTTGCATACTTATGTTTTATCAGAATATGATTGGCTTTGTTGAGCTATGCTGATGTCTCATCTAGCCTGAAAAATTTTATTGTATTCTCTGCACTTATGGTGTAGTGGTCTGTATCGGTTTTCTGGCTATGGTATTTTTATGTTATAAAGGTATAATATTCGACCTTTAAATATTTAGCTGCTACGCTTGGTCGCAAGTAGTGGTAGCGAGCGTAGGGGGGAAAGTAAAAAAATGTCTGAAGCAATTATTCTGGATGCAGTGGTGCGTAATGATACAGGTAAGGGTGCGAGCCGTCGGTTACGCCGTGCCGACAATGTGCCTGCGATTCTTTACGGTGGCGGACAAGAGCCTGAGCAAATCACACTCTTTGGTAAGGCGATTCGTAAGGCCTTGGAGAGAGAGAGTCTCTACTCTCGGATTTTGACTCTGGTCATTGAAGGGAGTGAGCGGCAAGCAATCCTGAAGGATATCCAGCGACACCCTGCAAAAGAGTATGCAATGCATATGGATTTTCTGCGAGTTGATGCGAAACACATTATTACTACTAATATACCACTGCACTTTTTAAATGAAATAAACTGTAAGGGCGTTAAAGAACAGGGGGGTGCTATCACTCACGCTCGTGTAGAAGTAGAAGTACGTTGTTTGCCAGGAGATCTACCTGAGTTCATCGAAGTTGATATGTTAAAGGTTGAGCTGGGTGGTCATGTTCATCTTAGTGACTTGACTATTCCTGACGGTGTTGAGCTGGTTGCTATGACCCACGACGAGAATCACAATTTAGATGTGGCGAGCGTTCAGTCTACCCGTACAGTAACAAGTGACGAAGGCGACGACGACGCAACGGCAGACGTAAAGGGCGAAGAATGATGCGTCTGGGAGACTGATGATTATGACGGAGGGGGTTCAGAATCACTCTATTCAGTTGATTGTCGGGCTTGGTAATCCTGGGGGGCAGTATGAAAACACTCGTCACAATGCTGGTTTCTGGTTTGTTGAGCAGATGGCGCGTGTTTACGGTGTAAGTTTACAGGCGGAAAAAAAGTTTTTTGGTTACGTTACCAAGGTCATAGTTGGCGAACAGGAAGTTCGCTTGCTGACCCCCTCAACGTTTATGAACTGTAGCGGTCGATCTGTTAGCGCCATAAGTTCATTCTTTAAGATTCCTGTTCAGTCAATCCTTGTTGTCCATGATGAGCTTGACTTCCCTCCTGGCATTGGTCGCTTTAAGCTGGGTGGGGGGCACGGAGGGCATAATGGCTTACGTAATATTATATCATCTCTTGCTAATGACCGAGACTTTCAGCGCTTACGGATAGGCATTGGTCACCCTGGTAACAGTAAAGACGTAGTCAACTATGTATTGCAGAAACCATCGGTGGCTGACAGACAAAAAATGGACTCAATGATAGATGAGGCTCTCCAAGTCATGCCGGATGTACTCAGCGGCGGCTGGCGGAAAGCAGTTCAGCAGCTGCATAATTTTTCTGGCTGAATCTCTGATTTAATACTCATGGTGTTTAATGGATTTTTCTGTAGGCTTTGCACTTACAATAACTAAAGGTGTAAGTAGGTATAAGCAAGCTAAGCCCAATGAGTCTAGGAGAAACAGATGGTTGGGTGAGTGAGATTAGTTAATAACCTCACGCCTTCAATAGGATTGGTTCATGTCATAGTTTTGGCATGGGCCAATATAATGTGGATTTCTTTTCTTTTTGTTGCTTACCTCGGCATAGAGCATGATTAACAAGGCGACAAACCAGATCTTCAAATAAAATACCGTGTGCCTTGGCCCCATCTGGAAATAAGCTGGTGGGAGTCATGCCTGGTAAGTTATTTAATTCCATAAAAACTGGAGATCCTGATTTCGGTACAATAAAGTCTGACCTACTAAGGTCTCTGCACCCTAATAGCTGATGAGCTTTCAAGGCAGTCTCTTGAACCTGACGATACTGACTATCAGGCAGCAATGCCGGGATTGTATGCTCGCTTAGACCAGGCGTGTAGCGGTGCACATAATCGTACCAGGCGTCATCAGGGGTGGTGATTTCTGTTACTGGTAAGACTACAGTTTCTTCTAGGTCCAATACACCGGCAGTGATTTCTCTACCGGAGATAAATTCTTCCACAAGAATTTTTTGGTCTCTAGTCAGGCTGTTAGACAATTTTTCCCGAAGGTTTGCAACACCATCAGCAAATTGTACGCCAATGCCAGAACCTTGGTTTGAGGGCTTAATAATAACATTAGTACCCAGATAGTCAATGCAGCGCTTGGCCGCGTCATCAAGGGACTCATGGTTATAGATAGTTAGGCCTTTTGCCAGAGTAATACCTGCGGCATGTAAAATATGCTTGGCAACTGTTTTATCCAGAGAGCAAGCACTTCCCAAAACGTTTGAACCAACATAGGGAATTTCCATAATATCCAGCAATCCCTGGAGAGCACCATCTTCACCCATTAGGCCGTTGGCAACAGGGAAGACAACATCAACTTTATGTTTAACCAACTGTGCTGGTAGATGATGGTCAAGCTCTAGCATGAGAGCAGTGTCATAATTCTTTTCGAGTATGGGGCTTAGTCGGGAGGCTGACAGGCGAGAAACATCAGCCTCCGGAGATGGACCGCCACAGACAATGGCTACGGTGTTGTTACTGTTTGGCATAAATAGACTCACTGTTTGCGCAAAAGGGAAATACATTCAGAAAATTGAATAAAAGTAGTTAGTACTTTGCTTTCTTGCTCTAGAATATTTTTTTCTTGTATTTTCCGAAAGTAAATGGAGAAAGAGTTGTCCAAAAGAGAGATACTTGTACTTGTTACCATTAAAGGTGTGGGTAGGCGGCACACGAATGAATCCTAATTAGCTTACGTTTGAAGTGTGTGAGAGTTGTCAACAACCTCAGGGCTTCAATGGAAGTTGAAGGTGCCGCCACACTTCTTTGCATCATTAAGTACGGTATAAGTATTGTATCAAAGCATCTGCCGAAAGTATAAGAAGAACAATGCGGATATGAATGAGCAAGTTTCGAATCTGTTGCTTGAGTAGCTGGATTATCATACATTTGAGCTGCTTAAACATGCAGGAAGATTTTTTTATCGTCTGATGATTCTTCAGCGCAGGGATAAGTCTGGTATCCGTGGCCACTGAAGTGTGACCAGTTAATAGTCTCACATCGTCAAGGGGTAATGGGTATATATCGATGACCATTGAAGATGCTTGATTTTGAAACTATTTTTCTACACTCTCGCTCATGCCAAAAAAACAACCTACCTCACAACAAAAACAGACTTGGAATCACGCATAAGAGCGGGTATGATGCCTGAGCTGTTTTGCTGGCGTAGAATAATTGGTCTGCAGCATCTATTAGCTAGCTTTAAAAAAACAGTAAATTCAGCATAAATCGCCACCTACAAAAGGAAAAGTTGTGGGCTGAAAATAGTGGCAGTAGAAGTCACTTAAAATGACGAGCAAGCGCGACAATTGAGCGAGTATCTATATGCTTGGTAGTTGGTTGAATCTGTGATTTAGAGTATTATGCGCTTCATGATTAGTTATGAATAAGTTGAGACCTTTGCACGATAACGCTGCATAAGCCCCACTATTAATTAAATTGTATTTTTTTAGGATAAAGCCTTAAAAAACACAATTACAGTTCGAATATGCGCCATTCGAGCCATTTCACCCTTCATTTTCGATTTTCAGACGCAACTTGCCTGCTGAATCGATAAACCTCGTTTAATATTGTGCGCCACACACATTATTTCAAAACGTGTGCGATTTCGGCTTAAGCCAAGATAACGAGCTTTCGCCATGCCGTAGTGTAATTTCAAAACGCCAAATACTCGCTCCACAGTGCAGCGCACGCCAGAATGTAAACGGTTAAAGCACTTATCATGTTCTGTTAATGGTTTATTTCGATAAGCACGTCTTATTATTCTGTTATCAATATTTCTATCATCCAGCCATTCACTGTGCTTCTTGCTGGAATAAGCACTATCCGCATAAACAGACGACTCTTCACCATCTAATAGCTCAGTGAAACAATTTGAATCGTGAATATTTCCTGCTGTGTAACCGATCGATTTTATCAACCCATCCTCATCGACATTTATGTGCGCTTTATAGCCGTAGGTACTTTTACTCTTCCCGTCAGAACCTGCTTTCACGTTCCACTTCGCGTCAGGATCCTGTGTTGAGTGCTTGTCTTTATCCTTATTTGGGCGACACTGTTTAGCCTCAATTACGCTAGCATCAACAATACTGATACCTCCAGATTTAATATAAAGACCTTTATCTATAAGCTGGGAATTGATTTCTTGAAGCAACTTATCCATAAGCAACAACTTATCGAGCTTCTGTCTAAATCGCCAAAAAGTACTGTGGTCCGGCACTGACTCTGAAATGTCGAGCGCAATAAATCGACGAAATAAAAGATCGCGAGCAAGTTGTTTCTCTAGAGCCGAATCGCTTAATTTATACCAACTTTGCAGCAGCAGTGCCTTAAACATCATCAGTGGAGGCCATGCCTTTTCGCCTCGAGAACTTGAATGTATATCTTTCAGATGATGCTCTAAGCGATCCCAATCAATGAGTTCATGGACAGAGTCGAGTTCTTTCACTGCATCGTGATCAATCAGCATTGAATCTGCTAGACTGCGTTGTTTCAGATTTTTCCAAGCCATGATTTCACCGAAAGGCATTGATTGTTCAAGGATTATTATACCTGATTTTCAGTTGTTTAGCGAGATTCGTGCAAAGGTCTCAAAGTGTTTTTACTGATTTTTAAAACTCTTACTGTGTAACGAATATCACAGCTGCTTATGATCATATAAATAGCCAATTGTTTTACGCCAACTTCATACACGCTATAACGATACGCCAGCATGAATGATTGAGTTTCACATGCTGAATTTACACACCAATATCTTTCTGTGCCATTGCTATATTTTTCAGCCTTTTTAAGTCTTTCACTAATACGTCAGAACAATTAACTTGAGACCTTTGCACGATAACGCTGCATAAGCCACACTATTAATTAAATCGTATTTTTTTGAGGATAAAGCTTTAAAAACACGATTTCAGTTCGAATATTCGCCATTCGAGCCATTTTACCCTTCATTTTCGATTTTCAGGCGCAACTTGCCTGCTGAATAGATAAACCTCGTTTAATGTTGTGCGCCACGCACATTATTTCAAAACGTGTTCGGTTTCGGCTTAAGCCAAGATAACGAGCTGTCGCCATGCCATAGTGTAATTTTAAAACGCCAAATACTCGCTCCACAGTGCAGCGCACAGCAGAATGTAAACGTTAAATCACTTATCATGTTCTGTTAATTGTTTATTTCTATAAGCACGTTTTATTATTCCGCGGATTTTAGTCATAAGTGCGCCCTTAAAATTTATGCAGCTAACGCCATTTCACTATAAAGCTCATCAGGTGTTTTAAAGTCTAACAGTTTTCTTGGTCTTTGGTTTAGTCGGTTTTGTATATCTAAAATTTCTTTGTTAGTGATCTTATTCAAAGATTGGCTTTTGGGCAAATATTGTCTTATCAAGCCATTATGATTTTCATTCAAACCTCGTTCCCATGAGGAGTAATGGTGAGCAAAATAAGTATCTACGTTAAGCTTTTTCTTGATTTTTTCATGAAAGGCAAACTCCTTTCCGTTATCAAATGTGATCGTGAGTAAGTCTGATTGGTAAGGCTTGAGCATCGTTATAATTGCTTTCGTCACCACGTCAGCGTGCTTTGAAGGAACACGTTTCACCAAATTTAATTTACTCTCTCTTTCCGTTAATGTAACCAGTACACCCTTGTGTCTTTTGCCAAATACAGTGTCTGCTTCCCAATCGCCTAAACGTATTTTTTGATCCACAATTCCAGGTCGATCATCAATGCTAACACGGTTTCGGATCTGGCCTCGTGCATCGGGCTTTCCTGTTCTTTGCTTATACTTCTTGTGCCGAAGATGTTGATACAAGCAACCACCCTCAGCTTTGTCCTCTCGAATAAACTGGTAAGGGACATACAGATGGTTGATTATCTCGTTTAAGGCGTCCTTGTATTTGCTCAGGGCTCCACTGCTTACTTAGCCTGTCAGTAATTTTATCTTTCAGTTCAGCTACCATCTTGGTCGCTTTGGGTTTCTGTTGATGACGTTCCTGCGCAAAATTATGTGCTTGCTTCGGGCGATAACCTCTAGGCCCTGTATTTCTAGCCAACTCTCTTTTGACGGTACTCAAATCACGCCCTAAGTCTTGGGCGATAATTTCATTTGAAACTCCTGCTTTTTTCTCTGACCAAATCTGGTATCTTTCTTCTTGAGTCAGGTGGGTATAACGCTTATTCATAAGTGGTCTCACATTGGTTTTTGGTCGAACCGTAAGTGTACCCTCTGGCTCAACTTTTTCAATATGGCGCACTTATGACTAAAATCCGCGTTCTGTTATCAATATTTAGATCACCCAGCCATTCACTGTGCTTCTTGCTGGAATAGGCACTATCCGCATAAACAGACGACTCTTCACCATCTAATAGCTCAGTGAAACCATTTGAATCGTGAACATTTCCTGCGGTGTAACCGATCGATTTTATCAGCCCATCCTCATCGACATTTATGTGCGCTTTATAGCCGTAGGTACTTCTACTCTTCCCGTCAGAACCGACTTTCACGTTCCACTTCGCGTCAGGATCCTGTGTTTAGTGCTTGTATTTATCCTTATTTGGGCGACACTGTTTAGCCTCAATTACGCTAGCATCAACAATACTGATATCTCCTATTTAATATAAAGACCCTGATCTATAAGCTGGGAATTGATATCTTGAAGCAACTTATCAATAAACAACAATTTATCGAGCTTCTGTCTAAATCGCCAGAAAGTACTGTGGTCCGGCACTGACTCTGAAATGTCGAGCGCAATAAATCGACGAAATAAATCGACGAAATAAAAGATCGCGAGCAAGTTGTTTCTCCAGCGCCGAATCGCTTAATTTATACCAACTTTGTAGCAGCAGCGCCTTAAACATCATCAGTGGTGGCCATGCCTTCTCGCCTCGAGAACTTGAATGTATATCTTTCAGATGATGCTCTAAGCGAGCCCAATCAATGAGCTCATGGACAGAGTAGAGTTCTTTCACAGCATCGTGATCAATCAGCATTGAATCTGCTAGACTGCGTTGCTTCAGATTTTTCTAAGCCATAATTTCACCGAAAGACATTGATAGTGCAAAGATTATTATACCTGACTTTCAGTTGTTTCGCGCGACTCGTGCAAAGGTCTCTATATAACTACTTACGAACGCACTTAACATGCTCCTAACCTGCCCGTACCAGTTTCTTAATGTCACGATTTACCGTCAGTTCCTGCCGATGAATCAAGCTCTACCTGTTATCACAGGCAGGATGACAATACTAATGGTCAATACCTGGATAGCCTGAGGTGAAAGTTACCGTACTATCCAACAGTTCATTTTGCCAGAAAGATCTATTGGCATTCATTGATACCAGTCACCATTGAGAGTGGTAGTAAACGACAAATAATAGGTATTTCATGAGCCTACGAATAGCAGGATATTATGGTGAATTAGAGCAGCCCATAACCCACACATTCAAGAAAAATGTGCATGTAGGCACTGATCCAACTGCACATCGAATAAGCGAGATAATACTCACCAATAGGCCCTAAACAAAGTCAGTAGAGGATAGCTGAAGAGACCTGTGCTAGATGCGCAAATTGAGGACAGCAATTCCTCAATCTATGACTATTTCAACAGCACCTACCTATCATACAGACTACGCAGAATTGGATAATTTAAGTCAGTGGCTGGTACAAAGAGTGTAGGATGTGCTGTAAAGTATTTTTACATGCCGATGTTTTACCAGAATATGATCGACTTTGTTGCGTTATGCTGATATATCAGGTAGTTATCACTATGTATATTTACTTGTCAACTGGCACATCCTTAAGTTAGCATTTCTTCATTCTCTCAAGCGCATCTTTTACCACCGCTTTAGCTTGATCTTGAAAGGCGCTCATTGATTCAGGATCATCATCAGGAGCTACTCTCCATTCAATTATTCGTTTTGCCAACTTTCGTGCCATGACTCCAACCAGATCATCAAGATAAGCTTCATCAAGCATAGGCAAAGACATAAAGCGTAAGTGTACTAACAGTTGTTCCTTATGGCCGTCTTCCGTCATGTGGATAGCAAAATCACCCGCATCAGTAGTACTTTGACTAATAGTTAGTGTAAAATGTTCGCTGCTCATGACAATCTCCCTATATTCTCAAAATAGTTATCGACTGCTCCATGCTTGTCTTTATTGGAATAACCAAAATTTAATGTCTATAATTAATATACTCACAACAGGGAATTATAGTCATGACGATGATTACCACCAAAAATGCTGACAATAGTCTCTCAAATACTTCAAATGCCTTAGAATCAATTACTCCTGTTAGCAAGGTGGATATGATTGAATCTGACAGGTTTGCAAAATTGGCAAATTCTGAAAATGGAAATGAAGTAGATCCTATTTCCAATGATAATTCTGACGAAATGTTGACACTTCAAGAATTACAACAGCAGTTTATGGATAGTTCATTCAGAGCTGGATTTAATAGAACTATGGAAAAAGCGAAAGAAATAATTAAAGAAATGAAAGAGTGAGAATTTGTGTACTACAAATAAGTACAGTTTGGTAAGGGTTGGCTCTTGGCATCTTAAAATAATCTTATGCTTATTCTTGGACTTATTGTATTAACTGGATAGCACCGCTTGGTGCCTATACAGGGAGATATGTTGCACTTATTACGCAAACCCAGCACTACTTATATTTAAACTTTACAGATATGCTTTACTAATATCCAATAACTATATTTTTTACTTAACATGTATTTATAATAAGTTATAGAGTTAAATCTACTGAGCTGTCAAAATGAACTCCAGAGGAAATATCAACAGCCGATATGATAATAACAAAGATTATGACGACTATAGAAATCGGACCAATAAATAATTATTTAAAGATTGTACTTACCAGAACGTTTATTATGTTAACTCAGCCTGAAGACTAGTGAGCACTTAGACTGCATCCCAAAGACCGATAGATATGATGCAGTATATAAAATTATTTGACCTCTATTATGGAGTAGTAACATCATATGTCGCCATTAAATAATATTCTAGGTGTGAGCCAAGAAAACTCAACTCAAAAGATGAATTTGTCATTACATCCATTTTTTTTAGAACTTCTAGAAAAATATATTCATCCAATGATATACTTGGTCATAGAAGAGGCCTTCGACTACTTATTGCATGAAAATACATATGACAATGAAAAGTCGTTAGATTTAATAAACACCTTTTCAAATTTGAGCCAAGAAAAAGAAAATATCTGGAAAAGA
This sequence comes from Candidatus Endonucleibacter bathymodioli, assembly GCA_030674915.1. GTDB lineage: Bacteria > Pseudomonadota > Gammaproteobacteria > Pseudomonadales > Endozoicomonadaceae > Endonucleibacter > Endonucleibacter bathymodioli. The sequence goes on along the minus strand of JASXSV010000007.1, from coordinate 5,766 downwards.
TTTACATTTTTGTTAAATAAACATTATGAGGAATTAAATACAAAAGACTTATTGATATCAATGAATAATCATGCAGTTGAAACAAACACCATGAAACAAGCGATATCAGAAACATTGGTTTCTGGCGAGATTTCAAAAAGATTAGAAGATATATCTAGTAGAACACTGGGTGCAGATGACATCATCCCTCTGATATCATCTGGAGACATATATTCTTCTTTTAAGAAAGCTATTTCTGAATTAATGTTATCCATTGAGTTGGAAGAGACTATCATTAATATGTTCAGAGCTTCCTTACAAAATCACATGTTCTCCATGCGTGAAGAAGCTGATGAGTTTCTCAAGGCAACCGTCTATGATATGACGGAAGAGACACCATCAGAATATAAAAACCATAAAGAAATAACTTCATCAATGCCTGAGGCTAGCGAAACGACGTTATTGGCACATATCACTAATCCAGCACTAGAGAAAACCACTGAAAGCATAAGTGATAGGATCAGTCTAAAAGTTACACCTACGGTAACGTACGTCTCAACACTGACGACGATGGAACCAGATGAAACTTTTACTGATGTGCAGTCTGACCTCCTTAAACATACAGAGCTACCTGAGTACTTGAATAAGCATATAAAAGAAATACTATTATCCAAAGATAGCAATAAAAAATTGTCGCGGCAGCATAACAATAACGAAAACATGCTTTGCTTTTTGCAAATACAGATTCTTAGCCTTTCTTTTCTTGATCAAAATTTCCTCCTAGACCAACAGCATCCTGCAAGAACTCTGCTCAATAAAATAGCTTATGCAAGCACGAATCATGGAGATTCTAAGCCAACAAACAATAATATTTCCTTACTTATAGAAGAGACTATGACAACTATTATTACCAGCTTTCATGATAGTGATATCTCTAATTGCTCCTTAAAAGATTTTAGAGCAGCACTGGAAAACATTTGTCCTCAGCAATATGATCAATATTATGACAAAGGGAATTCAGATCCTTTGTGTGAAAATAACAATGAAGAGCTTGTGAATACACATGACAGTAAACCCACCTTCCACTCCATAAAGGCAAGCACCGATACAAATATGGAATTTTCAGAAGAAATTGTTTTGAAGAATAAAAGCATATCAAATATAAATGCTTTTACTGAAAGTTGCCAATTGAAGAATAATGAAAAACAAACTCAACCAATAGAAAATCTATCAATAGGTCAGTGGGTTGAGTTTGTAGGAGCTTATTCAAAAAAGCTTCGATGCCAGCTAACACATATTGATCACATTCATGACTCTTATATTTTCACAAACTCCTCTGGTTTAAAGGTCGTAGAGAAATCAGGTCAAAAAATAAATGAATCTCTAGAAAAAGGAGTTATAAATATCTTAGATGAGACTCAGGGATTAGATAAAAAGTTACATAACATAATAAATAGACTTTTAGACTTTTAGACTTTTATTTGCAACGTAGCACAAGCTAAATATTGCAATACTTTAATTTACCTAATAACTACATTCAGCAATACAACTGTTTGCAGAAAACGTCTCTGGGACTTTCAAGCACGTGAGCTAAACATGTTATATTTGAATCGATTAATAACATATTAAGATATACTGTATTGATTACCTAGCTAACCACAGCTACGGAGCATTCTAGTTTAATGAACACCTTAATAAGAGATAATGCCAGTCAGTTATGGAGTGTTATTATAGAACAGAAATGCAGCGACAAACAGTACCAAAAAGAGTTTAAAAAAGAGGCGGCGACCTTGATTCAAAATCAAAACCACTTCGTATTTACGTTAATTCGAGAGACAGGCAAGAAACTACACGCATAATGCTTTGATATTACTAGTCACCAAAACATGAAAAATAATGGGAATATTAAAGCCATAATCCAAATAACACATAGGTTACAAGGTCAAAACTGAGAGGAAACATAGCAATGCATCAAATTGATGTATCCGGTTTTATCGACCAGAACACACCTCTAGAAAATGTAGAGACAGATGAATAATAAGCTTGGGTATTGCAAGCAATTATAATATATTCCTTCCATTCAAATGGCAACCAGTTAGGTGATATTAAAAGAATTGATATATTACCTTTTCTTGACAAATAGTAACCTTAAAACAATGAGAGGTGACAGATGTTAAATCTTGAGTATTTGAAAGAAATAACAGGCAATGACATACCTGAATTAAACTATCTAATAGAACAATTTATAAGCACAACTAAAGAAGATATCAACAATCTGATAGTAGCTATACAAAACAATAATACGACAGAAATTAAGAGTATTTCGCACAGAATAAAAGGCTCTTCTGCCATTGCTGGAGCATATAAACTAAAAAAACTAGCCACTGAATTAGAGTATGGCGAAGAAATAAGCCGAGATCATTATAAAGCTATTCTTATAAAAATACAGAATTGCTTCCAGTCGATAGTATCAGAAATAAGTGAACCTAATGCCCTCTGCTCAAGCATAGTTGTAACCTCTTCTGATTTTTCCAACTTGAAAATGGGGCGGTCAGAGAGTGATTAATGACAAACTACTCAGAATAGTTAAAAGATCAATAATTCAGAAAGTTATGCCACCTAACAATATACCAGTCGGCCAAGTTTCGCGTAGGATTGATACCTATGGTGCGCACTGTATAGTTGGTGAAAGCAAACATTATCTCCCGTGATACCAGGACAGAAAATGTAAAAAACCAGATCACTGGAGCAGCTGTATTTCATGAAAGATAACTTGCTAAATACTCTCGTAAGAAATACTACTCTCTGAACAAATATAACAATAAAATGACATTTTTATCGAGACTGTAGATTAGTTTGTGTATTTGCTTATCATTACCCCCTACGGGAGATAAGCACCATGAAACAAAAAGAACTATTGGCCTTTGCCAAAGAGGCCGCCAAAAGCATGAAGACTGAGAAAGATCTCAGTGATTTCAGCCGCATGCTCAAGAAAAATGGCGAGTTAAGTACCCTTTAATTAATCGCTCATGGCGTAAAAACTGGGACAACCTCAATACGCTGTTTGCCTACCCGCCAGAGATCAGAAAGGCCATTTATACCACCAACGCCATTGAGTCTCTGAACAGCGTCATCCGCGAAGCCATCAAGAAGCGAAAACTGTTTCCTCATGACGATTCGGCTAAAAAGGTAGTTTACCTAGCCACACGTGAAGCCTCTAAAAGATGGACCATGCCGATTCATAACTGGCGTGCAGCACTAAACCACTTTATGATTGTTTTTGAAGATAGATTGTCAGACCATATTTAACCAAAGCAGATACACAGAGTTATTTACAGGGTCCAATATTCAGGCAAACTGGCGTCCCCTAGGGGACTCGAACCCCTGTTGCCGCCGTGAAAGGGCAGTGTCCTAGGCCACTAGACGAAGGGGACGCATCAACTCTCAGGTAAGGTAGTATACTATATGAGAAGGTTTCTTCTGTCAAATAGAGATTTAATGATTGTGCCGTTTAGTGAGGGAACTACACCCATTTCCCTTGAGGATACTTGATTTTGGAACTGTTTTTCGACATTTTTCGCTTATGACAAAAGTCACCCTCACCACCGCGCAGAGAAAATCAGACTTAGAATAATGGCATAAGAAAGCGTGTGATTCCAAAAGTGTGATCCGTTAAAGTGGCATTGCTGGCACCGGAAAAGGCTGGTCTGTATTTAGTCTTTGAGAAAAAGTGAATTTTTAGCATCAGCCGCCATCTTAGTTACGGACTGACAAATGTAAAGCTAAGGTTTGAGATCGTGGAAGCAAAAGCATCTGAATAACGAGCAAACGCAGCAATTTACCGTGTATATGCTCATATCCATCAGGTTGTCGTTTATATCCATTCCTTTTTACGGTGTGAGGTTGTTGACTACTTTCATGCACCCCAATCCACCTACTACTCGTAGGCTCATGGGGCTGCGTTCGTTCACACCTACAATGAGGTTGAGGTGCTGGTACAAAAGGTCTTTTTATTTACCATGAGAACTTATTGTATTATTTGCTCAATGGGAGACCAATGACCAGGTGTATAAATAATCGTAATAATCTGATCAGCTGGCCATCCCAATTGCCCTAACTGTGCTATCACGTCATTCAGTCCTTCTTTACCGTCTTGTAGCGCTAGAATTTCAGTATGATCAGGGGTTGCTTGGTCATTATCAGCAGTATTATAAAAGTGTTCATGATCAACTTGGATGTCTCGAGTTTCATCAGGCAGAACTACATATTGACATTTCAGTTGTTCTGTTGCCGTTAGGAAGCGTGCATCAATCGATACTATAGGTCGCTGGGTGTGGTGGGTCAGCAGTATAGTGTCTTGCATATCACCCAAAGAATCAGTCTCTGCTATAATTTCATGATACCTCGTATTCTGAGACCTCGTATTATGATTATGTCTAGCGTCATCAAGAGAAGGTTCATGCAAGTTGTTGCAATATACATATTTACTAGACTGTTTCGGAGAAATAGGACGGAGATCGAAATCTTTAGTCATACGGTCTAGAGTCGCTCGGCTGAAATGCCTAATTGCATATTGGTGTGCAACAGCCCTAAGTTCGGTACCAAGAGTTTGGGGACCCGTATTTTTCATTGCGTTGTGGTGATATGCAATAGAGTCAAAGAAGCAATTATTGGTTCCAGTCACTGCTGGGACTGCCCTCCTATAACCTGATATCTCTAAGTTACGGTCCAGATTTGCAAGATTCTTATTGATATCCATCATATGTGTTAGTTGTGCCTGTTGTCCTTTTCTTGCTAAGATTTGTGCTGTAGTCGCTACAGCGTGTTCGATTCGCGTCGTATCTCGTAACGTAAGTTCTGAAGATGCTTTAAGTAATGGCACAAAAGTAAACGTCTTTAGGCCAGATATTATTAGTATCTGACCTTCCTTATTTTTTATGAGATTGTCGGTGAGAATAGCTTCGCCACTGTCAATAGCGGACACTACCTCTACCATATTGGTTGAATTCATATCAACTGGCATAATATTAACCTTTTCATCTGTTTGTTTAGGTTATGTTTTAGGGTGCTGATGCACTCTAAAAATTATTCAAGGTTAGAAGGCTAGTTATATTAATTAGTTAACCTATACATAACCCTGTTTGCTGTCTAAAGAGTTAGTGTTTTCTACATTTAGGTCAGATTGGCAGACTGAACTGTTGCTGTCATATAGCTACATCTCAATATCTATAAAGAATATCTGTTATCTATATTTTGGTTTACTTCGTCTGTAGTATGAATAGGATTTATGCAAGTATTCTCTTATTCATTGAAATGACGTAGTTATCCAACGTTATTAAGTTATTCCCTATCTACCCTAACCTAGTTGTGTACCATCACCGACCACCGACTTGAGCCTCAAGCATACATATTAAGACTGAATAATATTTAAAAATATTTTAAGCATTACTGTCAGTTAGATAATAAAAGATAGCATGGGAAAACAAGTTGTGCTTAGTAAAAGTGTCAGTATTTCGTAAATTTTATAGATTCCCACAATAATTGTAAGATTTAGTAGAGTTATTTACAGCTTTTTGAAAGGATCTAGGCATGAATATGCAATAAGAATCAGTTTAACGCAGCTGGCTCATAAAGAGATTTGGCAGCACTACTATGGGATGGTAAACTGGACAGTTCACCAATTGGCGTTTTCTGGCCGCAAAATTTGGATGAAATTCCTAGCAAAAGTAGAAACCTTAACTGAACGCAAGAAAAAAGCAGAAGCAAGGAGCTAACACAAAAAACACC
>JASXSV010000046.1 GCA_030674915.1 Candidatus Endonucleibacter bathymodioli | reverse complement strand
GCAAAACATAAATGACAAAGAGAAATGATGAATAATAAAGTATTTATAAGCTACTCTCACGCAGATGAAGGGTATATGTTACAACTCAGCAATCATTTGTCTGCAATAAAGAGAGAAGGATTAATTGAGGAGTGGCATGATAGAAAAATTATTGCCGGACAGGAGTGGGATCATGAAATATCGCAGAATCTTTTAACCTCAACAATAATTATATTACTAATTAGTTCTGACTTCCTCGCTTCTGATTACTGCACAGATAAGGAAGTGCAAAAAGCGATGGAAATGCATGAAAAGAGAAAGGCTATAGTTGTACCAATTATTATAAGATCCTGCGATTGGGCTAGGTCTCCTTTTTCTAAAATACAAGCATTACCTAAAGACGCACTGCCGGTAAAGAAGTGGGGTGATGAAGATGATGCTTGGCTTGATGTATGCAACAGTTTAAGAGTTACTATTGAAACATTTTCTAGATCACATGTCCTTGTTGAAAAATATAACAACCTCGATTATCTTGAAATACATAATGAATTTCAGGCATGGTTGGAAGATACTGACATTCTTCTCACACATAAGCGTGTTAGTAAAGTTTTACTTGGGAATGTGTTTGTTGTTCCAGATTTAAAATCGCTAGTGGATGACGATAAAGATATATTTCATATAAAATCATTTGCCAATATTCTTTCAAAAAGATCAAAATATTTAATTTTTGGTGATGAGCAGCAAGGCAAAACCAGTTTGCTTAAATACGGATTCAAACAGTTATATAAAAACGGTTTAGTGCCTATCTATATTGAAGGGAAAACAATCAATACTTCAGATAGTGCCAAAGTAATAAAAAAAGCAGTAAAAAAACAATATACTGATGAAGTTGAATTTACAGATAGACGCATTGTTCTGCTGATAGATGATTTTTCAGATATAAAAATAAATGAAAAGTCTCGTGCTAAATTTCTTAACGAAATTAAAAATGACTATAGCCATATGGTAATTACTGGTAGCAAGACATTTTCATATATTGCTCCTGAAATCCAAGAGTTTGATGAATATTCTTGTTTCGAGCTCCTAAAATTCGGACATGAAAAAAGATCGGAAATAACAAAAAAATGGATTTCTTTAGGCATTGAAGAACAGATTTCTGATGAAGAGTTATATCAAAAAAGTGATGAATTAAAATTAAAGCTCGATTCCATTATTCGAGGAAATATTGTTCCACCCAAGCCTATATATGTATTAATGCTGCTGCAAATGTTTGAGGCTTACTCTCAGCAAAACCTTGAACTGACCTCACATGGTCACTGCTATCAGGAGTTGATTTATCAATCTTTTCGGCAATCATCAGTCTCTCAAGAAAATGTTAGTAGTTATTTAAATATATTGACTGAATTCGCATGGTCACAATATAAAAATAGTACTGGGTTATCCCCAGACGAGCTTCATGATTTTTTTGATGCATATGAAACCGAATATTTAAAAATTAATCGATCAAAAGTAATAGATGATTTAAAATCAAGCTCAATATTAATAACGAAAGAAAACAAAATAAACTTTAAATACCCGTATTTGTTTTATTTTTTTGTAGCAAAGAAAATTGCGGAGGGTTATTCAAAATCAGATGAAATTAGAAAAGAAGTAGAAACATTATTACGCGAATTACATCGAGAAGACTATGCAAACATTTTAGTTTTTGTAACGCATCACACCAAAGAAGATTGGATATTAGATGAAATTCAAATAACACTGATGGAGTTATTTGAAGAAGAAGAAAAAACAAAATTAACTAAAGGTGAACTTTCGTTTATGGATGAGTTTTTAGCTGAAATCCCTAAACTAGTTATGGAGAAAAGAAAAATATCAGTAGAGCGTAAAAAACACAATAAACGTCTTGATAATATGGAAGACGAAAAAACCGAAGATGACGCAATCGATTCTAATGATTTATTAGCAAAAATTAACAAGGTTTTTAAAGGTATGGAAATAGCTGGGCAAATCGTACGAAATAGACATTCATCTTTATCTCGAGACTCTTTATATAGTTTAGTGGAGCAAGGGGCAGGTACAGGGCTACGATTCCTTAATTACTTCATAAATTTAAGTGATATGGCAAAATCTGAAGTTGTTAAATCAATAGAGGAGCATTTATATGAGCACCCTAACCTTACTGATGAACAGGTTCATAAAATGGCGGAAACAGCTTTTCTACAAATCACATATGGTGTTATAAATGGAGTTATTAGAAAAATAGCGTCTGCTATAGGATCAAAAGAAGCACATGAAATCTATGAACAACTTGAAAAACAAGAGGGGACACCTGCTATCATTTTGCTCAACAAAGCAATATCAATGCACTTTGATAAGAGTATTGATATTGATGAAATAAAAAAGGTCTCTAAAGCTTTGTCTAATAATGCTGTTTGTACACGCATACTTCGTGAACTTGTAATACAACATACTTATATGTTCCCTGTAACGTATAAAGACAAACAAAAACTATCTGAATGTCTTGATATTTCAATACAGGGACAGTTGTTTCTAGACCGACAAAAAGAGGCAAAGGCTTAATTGTTAGAATTACAGAAAAGCAAAAATTGCTAACAATCAGCTCCAGTGGACGTTTTATACGCCGTTTGTATTGTGCATTACGCTTCGCTCCATTTTTTCACAATACAAAAGTCGTATAAAACGCCACTGAGCAAAGCGTTAGGTTTTTAATTAGCGTTGCAGCACCATTGATGAAAGATGTCTAAAATCAAATTTATAAGCATTCTTACTGTAGTAATTTTAATCGCTATCTATTTCTATGGAATAGAGGAAAGAGAAGATTCAAGCAAAAAAACAACAGCAAAGAAAATTAGAATTTATGAGGCTGATTATCAAAAGTGGTGGTGTGAAAAAAATCATGGTGAAAGAGAAGTAGTACTAAGTGATGGAACAAGAAGTGATTGTGTTACGAGTGATTTTGCAATAGAGGTAGATTTTTCAAAAAAATGGGCAGAGGCAATAGGGCAATCTCTTCATTATGCACGATTAACAAAAAAGAATGCAGGTATATTGTTAATAGTTAATACATCTAATGATAAAAAGCATCACCAAAGACTCACGAATACAATTAGTTACTACAATTTGCCGATTAAAGTTTGGACTATTAATAAAAATGAATTGCTTAGAATAAATAAACCTAACAAGGCAAATTAACTCGGACGGCAAAAAGCACCGCTCCTTCGTCGCTCTGCTTTTTGCCGCCGGTTATTTGCGACGTTATACGAATAGAGATTTTATCAGCATAAATGTAATATAAATTGAGATTGAGTGATGAAAAGTGGAACGTTAAGAGATTATAGTGAAGATATGTATAAGGTTTATTTTGAAATAGGAGAATTTGAACGAGAAGGTTTAAATACTCTCACATCGTTTGTTGGTGATTTTCACTCAAAGCATATTTTGCATTTAGAGTTTGGGTACGAATTGGCAATACCTATTCAGTGTATACCAGAGGTCGTAAGGCTTTTAAGCCAAAAAAACATAGCCATTTATCAGATAGTACGTGGTGAAAAAATAGAAGAAACATGGCGTTAGCAGTTAAATTCGTATAACAAGAAACTCAAAAGGAAAAATAAAGCAACGCTCCGCTAAGGACGCTTTATTTTCCTCTTGTTTGGGCGTTAGGTTACATACGATAATCCATGAATACTTTGAAGAGGAGATCACAAGTGAAAAAAATCATGCTTACTTATGGTCTTATTTCAGCCATTATAAGTATACCAATATATGCAAGTGATATAGCAAAAGGTAAAGAAAAATCCGCTATTTGTGCAGGTTGTCATGGATCGAATGGTATTGGACTAAGTCAGGAGTTCCCTAATTTAGCAGGACAAAAAGAGGGCTATATTCTTAAACAGCTTAAAGCGTTTAAAAGCGGTGCGCGGAAAAACCCGACAATGACAGCAATGGTTGCAGCACTTGGAAATAAAGATATGAGGAATTTAGCAGCCTATTTCTCAAGTCTTAAGCCCGTGTTTGACACAACAGTTGAGACTAAAGTAACCAAAGTGACAGGTAAAGCCACTGCCAATGAATTTCCTGAAACGGTGTTCATTTCAATGAAAAAAGACGGCACCATTCAAAATTTCCCTCAGCAACAGATATGGGATGGTGGTCCTGATATGCTTTATGTAGCAATAACACCAGACGGTAAAATGGTCTTGTCGACCAGTCCTTCTACCAACACCGTATATGCTTTTGATGCCAATAATGGTAAACAATTGGCTATCATAAAAGTCGGTAAAGCTCCAAAAGGCGTTAAAGTTACCCCTAATGGAAAGCTTGCATATGTAAGCAACCAAGGATCGGCAAATATTAGCGTTGTCGATTTAAAAAAACTAGCAGTCGCGTATACAATCAAAGTAGCAGAGGGTCCACATAACGTACGTTTTACCAAAGATGGAAAATTAGCCTATGTCACCTTACAAGGTGGGGCGGGTATTGGAGTTATTAATGTAGCAGATCATGAAATGACAAAAATCATACACATTGCAGGTATTACAGGCCCTCACAATCTGGATTTATCTGCTGATGAAAAAACGGCTTTCGTCCGTGATTTTGTACACCATGTTGCTGTAGTGGACTTAACTTCAGGTAACGTAAAAAAGGTCATCACTGTTGGTAACGGACATGGTGGTATTGATGTGACACCTGACGGACGTTATGCTGCAACTGCGGCAATTGGTGATACCTTTATCACCGTTATTGATACCAAAACATTGAATGTAAACAATATTGAAGTGGGTAATGGACCACATGGCATTCGTGCTAGTAAAGATAGTCACTGGCTTTATGTTACCCTAACTAAAGATAATACAATCGCAGTTATTAATATGAAAACCATGCATGTGGATAAAAAAATTCCTGTTGGTGCATTTCCATTCTGGATCGCTGTACAAGGAAACCCATAGTATTTAGCCAAATGATGTTAAGCACACATAAAGAACCTAACAAACGCATAAACTCGGACAATTTTCTACGCTGCACTTCGCGAATTTCCGATTGTGCGAGGTCTTAGGTGTAAAAAGAAGGAAGTAATATGTCAGGGTGTGGTTGTGAAATAGAAATAAAAAATAAAGAAGAAAGTCGTATGTTAATAATACTGCTCAGCATTAATGCGGCAATGTTTTTTATTGAAATCACACTAGGAATAACAAGTGAATCCACAGCTTTAATTGCTGACTCCTTAGATATGCTAGCAGATGCAACCGTTTATGGTATTGGTTTGTATGCTGTTGGAAAAGAAGCAATTATAAAAATAAAGACAGCCCACATTAGTGGTGTTTTTCAAGTTTTACTTGGTGTCATAGTTTTTATTGATATTGTTCGTCGCACAGTATTAGGAAGCGAACCAGAATCAATGTTAATTATTTTTGTAGGGATCGCAGCGCTGATAGCAAATCTTATTTGTCTTCAGCTCATTTCAAAGCATAAAGATGGTGAGGTTCATATGAGAGCTAGTTGGGTGTTTTCTAAAAACGATGTTATTGCTAATTTAGGAATTATACTTGCTGGTATTTTAGTTTATCAATTTAATTCAAGATTTCCTGACCTTATAATTGGCCTTGTTATTTCCATCATTGTTATAAGAGGTGGGCTTCATATAATTAAAGATGCTAAAAATGAAAAAATTAAAATGCAAATATAACCTAACAAATAGCTCCAGAGGACAACCATCAAGGGTACCATTCAAGGGATGGCGTTCGTGACGGCTGCCGATGAGAAAAATCAAATTATCATTGGTGCACAAGGTTTTGGCATGGGGCAAGAGTAAGCGACATTGAAACCTATGGTTGAAATCATAAAACAGAATTTGGGTGACGATATTTTCGAGCCTTCATTAGTGTTAACCGCGGACACAGGGTTTTCCAGTGAAGCCAATATGCAGCATCTGTTTGAGGAGAAAATTAACACAGTAATACCTGCATCTATCCAGCGGGGAAAGAACTTAAATTCTTAGGGGATAATTATGAAGAGGTACGGGGAACATATAGTCGCTTTCGAGGAGAGTTGAAGGACTGTCGAGCATGCCCGCAACAAGCGCGTTGCATGAAAAACCCCGTAAAAGAAAGAGGCAGACAAGTATCATTTTTGAATAAATAGCAGACGAAAACGAGTTATCTTGATCTGATGAAAGAAAAGATAGATAGCGTAGAGGGGCGACGAATGTATAGTCGTCGAATGTGGACGATAGAGCCTGTATTTGGAAATATCACTAGTAATAAAAGGCTAAATCGACTGAGTTTAAGAGGTGAGAAGAAATGTACTGCATAATGGCTGATGTTTTGTCTGGTACATAATATAGAAAAGCTCTGGAAGAATGCCAATGAAGGTGATTGGTTAACGGTATAAGGCCAAATAAGGGCTTATATGAGTGATTTATCGCAATATTGAAGCATATATGAATAAAATATTGAATATCAGAGCTGAATTGGCTAAATTCTTGAAAATCAAAAAAATGAATTATGGGCGAACAAGGGAAATCTAAATTTTGTATTTTTCTACACCCTCGTTAGCTGCTAGGAGAATTCAAGCATTGATTTCACAACTGCCAAAATGGGTAGAGATTGGAGCCTTCTCTTTAGCTTGTGTCGCAGGTTGTATTAATGCGATTGGCTTACTTGGATTTGAACACCAGTCTGTGTCTCATTTGTCTGGCACAGCTACCTTACTTGGCACTGGCTTTCTAAGCTCGTCATTACAAAAAACATTTCACCTTGTAGGTATTTTGTTTTCATTTATGGGGGGCGCTTGCATCGCAGGGTTCTTACTACATGGCTCAACTCTAAAGCTAGGCAGGCATTACGATACAGTATTATTCATTGAGTCCATTTTTTTGTGTGTATCTTCATTGCTTTTAATTTCAGGTTCGTTTTACGGTCACTTTCTTGCTTCGGCTGCCTGCGGTCTTCAAAATGCCCTTGCTACTACATACAATGGTGCAATTATTCGAACTACTCATGTCACTGGTATTTTCACCGATCTAGGAATAATGTTTGGCTCTGTTTTTAAGTGGCAGGATATTGATAGGAGAAAAGCAAAATTATTTATATTTATA
>JASXSV010000045.1 GCA_030674915.1 Candidatus Endonucleibacter bathymodioli | reverse complement strand
CTGTTTTTTTTACAAGCTGAGGTTCGAATGAACTATTTCGATCACGTGGAACTTCAATATCGATAGCCCCGTCGTCGGTATAAAGTGTTTTTGAGGAGTGACCGTTACGTCTATTTGATCCAGTCATCGGCTGATTTCTGTCATACCCAAGAGGTCGTCCAGCTCAGCGCCAAGAGCTGCCTCAACGGTGACTTTTTTTAGCATGCGACTAAAGTCACTGAGGTCTTTCTCAGTTTTCATGCTTTTCTCCGCCTTTTTTGCAAAGGCTAACATTTGATCTTTATTCATAGTGCTTATCTCCCATAAGGATTAATGATAAGCAAATACACAAACTAATCTACAGTCTCGGTTAAAAATTAATAGTCCAGTTTTTGTTCGTTTTCCAGTGCCTGCATTCTTTTTTTGGACGTTCCTAGATATGCCAGTCGGCATCAATGTCTTTCAACTCGTCCCGTTTTTCCGTATCACGATAACCAGCGTCGGCGCATATGAACTCCTCATTACCATGCAGCATATTTTCAGATTAAGTGAGATCGTGCTTGTTGGCAGCGGTGCTCGGTAAGGCTATGCGTCAGCTTGGTTCGAGCATCGACACCGATATGAGCTTTCATGGCTAAGTGCCACTGATTATCCTTCTTGGTTTGATGCATCTCGGGATCATGCTCGCCGGCTTTGTTCTTGGTGGAGTTAGACGCATCGATAATGGTGGCATCCACAGCGTGAGTTCTTTGACCAGCAGGGCAAGGATCACTCAGCCAGTCATTCACTGCGGTGAAGATTTTGCGTGCCAAATCCTAATGCCCTAACAAGTGATGGAAGTTTATGATCGTGGTGTGATCAGGGATCATCCCATTCCGTGATAGGACCGTAAGCAAGCACATGGCCGAGATGTGGCACAAGGTTCCATCGCAGGATCACTAATGCTGCACCACTGCTGTATGCAGTGAGTAGCAGCATCGTTATTAAGGATAAGGTCGGCGACCATTACCAGGCGCCTCGATAACTGACACCATCAGTTTTTAGGGAGTCAGCGTTCCCCCATCATTTCAATAAATGTTCATTTTCGGGATCGGCGGGGGCGTTTGGGTTGGTATCCTCTGTCGACGAATATGAATCTGAGCTTGTGCTCCTATATTTAATTGATCGGAAGGCATTAATTAAATCGCTCTTAAATTCATTAAATCTAACATACTCCTCTATGTCTGAGGAAACATGGTGATCGGGATGATAAAGTATTGAAGCTTTCTTAGCAATACGTCTTATTTTAGATCTTAATTCTGCTTTCTCTTCATGATTAGTCCATTTGCCAGCATAAACATACGGTGCTAATTTCTTCATCTGATCAAAAAAGTACTTAAGTGTAGGACGGTGAGGAACTTTTTTATCGTTAACAACATTATCTTCTACCTCAGCCTCAACCTCAGCCTCAACCTCAACCTCTTCTTCATAATCATAATCATAATCATCATCATTCCATCGATCATGTTCACTTCCAGTCGTAGTAGATTCAAATTCATCAGAAACTAAAGACATTATTTTTTCATCAATAGTTGCAAATGAAGAATCACTATTCTCAGTAAAGTACCTTGAACTTCCATCGATATTATCATATTCATGTTTTTCATTATGATGTTTGGAAAATAATTTATCTACATGAGAAATTATTGTAGAGCTCGGGCTGGTTACATAAATGCTAGGAATAACTCGTTTAAATCTTTTAATGTAAAACCATTTTATTTCTAAGCTAACCATGATACTTTTTTTATCTGTTCTTATATAGCCATCGGTATGATGCTGTAGCTCTTCACTATTTTTGATAATAACAAGACGTTTTATCATGTTGAGCCCATCTGCAATACTATTTAGTTCCATCTTAATATCTTCGAAATGACGTTTTATATGCTGACTATCAGATGTATCTATTATATTTTGACATATAGCTACAGCGTCTGGCAACATATTGGTTTGTTCTTCTCCGTTGAATTCCACCATCTTGAAATTTATTGCCATTTTAAGAACATTACTTTCTTTTTTTTCAAGAATATTTTCTAGTTCAGACTTAAGCCCAATAATGTCACTGATGCCATTGTTTATATAGCTATAAATAATGGAATTTCTATGATCATTTTTTTCTTCATTTGTATTAATAAATGCTGAAGACACTATCGGCAGCAAAGACAAAGACAATGCTAAGATTGCATTGCCAATAAAATTATATTTACAATATTTCCAAAATATTTTCATGATCAATACTCCATATCAAGTTAAGTTAAATTCCAGGTAGTTGTAAACAAACTACTCCTTCTATAATTAGGCACTATATTTCTAAATAAGTTCACTAAAAAGATATTCTTAATAACATAATGGTTAGATTAATTAACATTGTGATATCTCAGCATAACCAAAGGCTTTAGACGAGGTCATTGAGTCTTTCTCATTTTGCAAGTAATTATGGATTTTCCTATTTAATTTCCAAAACCTGGTACAAGAAAATCACTCTAACAAGGGGCTATCCATAATGACAAAGTTTTACATCACTCAGTTACGTATCAATAAAATTAAAAGCTATCTAAATGCGCAAAGAGTTAGTACATAAGAAAATGGAATCTTACATTCCTTGGCTGGTCTTTGAGGCAGTCATTAAACCACAGAGGTTTATCTGTCTTAACACCATGCTGCGTATCTACCTAATGCGACAATGGTTACAGCTGCCCAATTCCATGATATAAGACACATTGTATGAAATCTACTCAATGGGAAGATTTGCCACGCTGGAGTTATGCGAAGATCATTTGTCTGATAAAATCACTATCCTACAATGCACCATACACGTAAAAGAAGTCAGTGATACTTTGGCATGAAGAGCAATGTCGCTGCGGATGTAAATAGCGGGAATATTCACACAGTAACGGTAATTTCAGTAAATCAAGCTGATATTATCGAACTGCCTGCCTTGCTGAGATAAGAAGACGAAGTAATCTTTGGCATGCGAGCTACACCAGCGACACATATAAGCGAGGCGCTCGATGCTTAGAATTACACTGAAAGCTCAATGACAAGCGCAAACCAAGAAAATGAAACCTAAGTAGCAGTCAGAGTAAACGTAATCGGCAGCAGAGTGGATAAATGGGCAAGAGCGACAAAATTAATCGAAAATTTGTTGTTGAGCCTCTGGCAATGCAGCTAATTAGTAAGGTATAGCCAGATTGTTAGTGCCGTTCTCAGAAAAGTATTTGCCATGCCTCCGGCATTTTATGCAATGTTGTGACGATAAGTGTTGTTTTTGATGGAGTTTTCACGTATCTTTTTGGTGGCTGATTCTATAATAAGATCAGAAATATTTGTGTCATATTAATTTTATTTTATTAAATGAAATTTTAACTATGATTCTAGTTTTTATTTTTCAACCTTGAGAGTTCTTGATGAAAAAACTAAATTTCAACTGTTATAATTATATTCCGATTTTATTTAATATTGTGTTTTTGATATGTTGCAATATGGCTCATTCTGGGCCTACTATTTTATCATCAAGCATACAAAACAGTTCAGATGAAGACGGTGTCATAATGCAGCTCACAAAATTTAAATTATCAGAGATGACTAGTTTTTCTTCCTGCTGTAAAAGGGAAAGTTTGTTTGTTAATCTGTCAATAATAAATTTTCATGATGCGCCAGAAGGGTTCGATTATAATTCATGGAACGTTCCTGAAGATTTATTGAAGTCCGTTCTTAACAGGTACAGCTTGGTGGAGGATTATATTAAAAAACTTTTGTTAGCTGATTTGGTGAGGCTGCCAGATCATGATGAGTACGAGTATATGAGTGTTATTATATACTCAAAGTACTTGATAAACATAAATAAAAAAGATAAAACAAAAATTTTTGAGGTAATAGATGCAGACGAAGCTGCATCAATGTTTGGATATTCTAAAAAAGATATGAATTTCTTTATGGGGTTGATGTGTTATGATTATGATTTTATTGGTGATGAAAGTCCCTACAAGCTTCATGACCATGATAAGATATATACATGCATGAAAAGTATATTGAGTGATTTGATTTTGCTGCAAACATATGGAAGTGATGTGTTGGAGTCATCTGTAGGGTTTAATTTGTTATATATTTTGCTTTACCCAAAACGATTTTTCAATATGGATAATACAAAGTGCGACTGTGCAAGACAGCTAGATCTTCTTGCGATTTTATGGGAGGAGATCCCAGTATTTACAACAAAATGGCGTAATATGATTGAGAAAGATTCAAATAGGTTTCTAGAAGTGGCATTCTTTGCTTCTGGTTCAGTATTTAAGATGATGTTCGACGGTATTACGCTAAAGATATTAGATGACAATGCTAATGTGCGAGGAATTGTCACAGACTTACTTAAAATGCAAAACAGAAAAACAGGGTTTTCTATTATAGATTATGCCATTCTCGGTAGAAAAAAAGAGACGTTTTTATATTTATTAGAGTTGATGGAACATCTTGACTTGCTTGCGTACGTGCAGCATTTTTGTTATCTTTTATCCGAAGAGGATAAATGTTTTATTGATTCTATTTTAGGTGTAGAAAATCTAGGGGATAATATCAAAAAGATTGTTTATGATTTGATTAGAAATAGTTCAACAAGTGTGAACCATAACAGCAGTGATGATGAATATTGTCCGATTGGATCTATAGTTTGGGATGACTGTAGTGGTGAAAATATATTGTTTGAAAGATCAAGTAATAAACGTAAGGCAGTGTACGATCAATTTAGTGACAGTACAGGAGATAATATGCTGTTATTGAATGTCTCTAGAAAAGAACCAATTAATTTAGCAGGTGCTCGAAAAATACATAGTGGTCTTAAAAAACATAGTGGTCTTAAACAACATATATCTATTAACAAAATATCTAAGGCTTTTTCAAAACTAAAAATTCCACATAAAGGTTCATATTCAGTTAGCTACCGTAATTTTGATAAATCACCTGATGAATCGATTGGAAGTGTGCGTAAGCTAAAGACTGACTAAACCTGGCGAGTATAGGATAGTAGGTGATTGGAGTGTATGAGAACGGCTAAGGCGGGATTCACACAGTAGTGTAATAAACTAATATTTCATGTGTGTGCTAGTGGAGGTGCGATTAAGTCCCGTTTTTAAGTAAATCGCACATTGCGGTCGATTCGCAGGTTAACAGTCCAATTTCCATTCGTTTTTTAGTGTCTGCATGCATATTTCCCAGCATACAGGCACACTGATACTATGTTTTGACCATTCCCCTCACTCGTACGATGTCCGTAAGAGCAAACAGCATGGACAATTTTCTGTCATTCTTAGCTAAGCCTAGGTAGCTTTGGTTAATCAGAACTGACATTTGATGATCCGAACGAATGCTCAACCTTGGCTCGTACACTGGCTTTTATGTTGCGCCACGATAACCGGCATGGAGAAGATGAACTCCTCAATACAGTAGATTTTCAGCTTGATTCAGATCGTGTTCTTTTGCAGCGGTGGTCGTAAGGCTATGCGTCAGCCCAGGTTGAGCATCGACACCGATATAATCGTTCATGCCGAAGTGCCACGACTTCCCTTCAACTTCGTTGAAAATATACTCAGTCCATCACTGACAAACATAAACTCTCTCTTTTCGTGCACTTTTTCTGCACCTACTAAAAAATTAGGGTTAGTGCAAAATATCTCAATATTAAAATAGAATCTGACTTCATATTTATTCTTGCGCACATGGACAAGAAAATATACCATGTCTCATTCTCAGATTAGAAGCATACACTCATCTTAACTTCCAAAGTGACTACTATGATTAAGGTTAAATTATTTTTTTTAACGCTGGTAATGCTTCTAAGCGATATCAGTATAGCTTCTGTGGATTCCTTAAACTCAGAAGCACAGGGCGGCTCAGAGCTTGATGCACAGGAGCAACAGGTGCTATTTTCTGAACTTCCTGATGTTATCATCCGCAATATTTTTTCTCGCCTGAGTATGCAGGATGTTTACAATTTTTCAAGAACTTGTCATACATTAAAGAATTTCGTAGCTGATAATGCATTTATAGCCAGGAATTTCTTTTCAAAACTTTCTAGTTGGCAGCAGGATAAAATTAAAAGGAATGCAGCGGCAATTAGTGAAAAGCAACTCACAGCCTGGGTAAATCAGTTTACTGACAAAGAACAAATAGCGGACGATCTAATTAATCTTAAAAATAGTGGATGCAGCTATTTCCCACATGTTTTATGGCACACAATTAGCCTACTAATGGTTAACTGCTCTAAATTCAGGCTATGCCACAAAGCCTATCTTCCCCAAGACTCATGTGATTTTCGATTTAGCGCCGACAGCCGTCATGCTGTGTGCCTTCGTAATAGAGAGATCGTCATTTTGAGCCAAGACAATAATGGGGAATGGATCAAAAAATCTACTACCAACTATAAATCTGATATTAAAAACATTTCCTTTCACAACGATAGCAGTCACGTACAAATCATAGATGATAATAAAAATCACACAATCTGGGGCCTAGACACAAATGGGGAATGGTGCAACAAATTCACCTGTATTCATGAAACCAGTCACCGTACATGCTGCATCAGCGATAACTACCTACACATGGTGACCATTGACACCAATTGTCATGGTAAGCGTGTCTCAATATGGAGTTTAGAGCCTAATGGACAACTAACAGGTGAAACTATTATTGGTGAATCCACTGAGATATTTAATAAGCCAATCATCTATTTCAGTCCCGATAACGCCAATATAATAAGTACATTGTATAATGGTATATCCTCTGTCTGGGGCCTTGGGATAGATGGGAAATGGGTAGAAAAAGCTATCCTATCCAATAACGAAAAAGTATATTATGTTAAAATGAGCGCCGATGGCTCCCATATATTAATTGGCAACGATATGAGTCTTGACGTTTTGAGTATGAATGACAGTGGTGCTTGGATACAGAAAACCCATATTCCTGTTATTAGGCATATGGAACCGAAAGGTGTTCGGAGTAAGGCGGGAAGTAGGATATGTAGTAAATATATGCGTAAATCCAAGATTTCCGTTATTATAAGGATGGTACCGAAAGCCATTAGTGCTGACGGAACACATGTGGTTATCCATGATACTTCATCTGGTCAAATCCAGATCTGGTGCCTGATATCAGCAGGAAAATGGATAGTAACAGCATTCATCGAAGGATATGTCACAAAAGCCATCTTCAGCGCTGACGGCCGTCATTTGGCGCTTGGCTGTAATAATGGCTGCATTATGGTTTGGGGCTTGACTAAGGACAAGGAGATGGATAGAAAAAGCCAAAATTTATCACTACAAAGACAGCATCAAGACCATTTGCTTTAGTCCAGATGCTCGCCACATTTTAGCCTCCGCTTATGGTAGCATCCCCCCCGCAATCTTTGAACTTAGGCATGCAGATAGCCAACCCCCTACTTTACCGTCGTCTAATGTTTGCGAGAGTACGGAAGATCTTGTGGCAGATTAGCCTTAAACTTCTCGGTTAGCAATCACCGTATAAGCACAACCACATGGCTCAACAAATGGTTTAGCCCTATGGTTTTCATGGCTCACGAAGTAGCACTGAGATTCCCTGAATGAAACTGGTTAATCAAAACAATGGAGAAGTTATTAAGCCTTTAGGAGCCATTGCCTAGGGAAGGTGCGATTAAGTCCCTATTTTTTAAGTGCATCGACACATTGCGGTCGATTTGCAGGTTAGCAGTCCC
>JASXSV010000044.1 GCA_030674915.1 Candidatus Endonucleibacter bathymodioli | reverse complement strand
GAGTCAATACCGTATTTTAATGGAACCATTAATGGAAATAATCATACCATTATTAACTTACGAACCTGTTTGCTTGATACTATTGCAGGTAACGGGTCTGTTAAAAATATAGTTATCAGGAATGCTGCTACATTATGTTCTCCGGCAATTGCTAGACATATGCAAGATAGTGCGTTGGTGCGTTGCGTTGATATTAGAGAGAGTAATTTTATATGTATGGGTGATAAAGTGAAGCCTTCTTTGTCATTTGGTGTAGTGTCTTGGAGTATGTCTAATTTGTCTAGAATTGAGAATGTGCTTATATTAGACAGTGATATACAAATTGTTTCTAAAAAAGTGAGTAGTTATTTTATGGTTGGTTCTGTGGTTGGAATCATGAGCGATGATTCAAGAATGCATAATATTCTTGTTATGAAAACAAATATATTGGTACAAGAAAGAGATATATTATTAGTTGCAGAAGTTGGATGTGCTGTTGGAGTTATGAAGAAAAACTCTAGGCTTGAAAACTTTACTGCCATAGACACTAAGATGAGAACACATGGCTACTCTATAAAAGGAAACCGGGCGGTTTTTAGTGTCGGAACGGTTGGGGCTATGCATGACAATAGTCGTGTTAGCAATATTGTTCGTATTAACGATTATATAGGTGGATTTAGAGGTCTTGAAAGCTCAGCTGGGGGGAGTGGATCTATGTGGGGTGGGAGTATGCAGCATCTGTTCGTTTTTAATAGTACTATACTTTCTGTTAGGTCTAAAGGAGAGATCGGTATTGCGGTAGGATTTCAACAGAACTTAGATTACACAAACTTAACAATCTCCACAGATAATGTAATAACCTTCAGTGCACTGTTACTAGGACACGCATCTAAAGAGGAGTTGGATTATGTTAAGGTTGGTGGTTGTGTTGGAAATGTGGAGCCTAACACTATCTATCAGTGCTGTTTGTAAAATGGCAGGACTTGTTACCACAGCGAGGATGCAATACACTGTACAGTATATATTGATGACTGCGCGTATGTATAGCATGGAAAATACGACTAATAAATGCTCGAGGGTTGAGTTTCCGTTCATTACTAACGATTGTACAGTGAATGAGATGGAATTTATTAGTTATAGGCAGTCGATAAGAAATTGTGGTTTGTATGTAGCATATACAAGATCTACAACAGAGCCTACAACAGAGCCTGTGGCAGAATATATAGACATATAGACATATCTATACTAGGATCTGTATCAGAACCTACAGAACCTACAGAACCTACAGTCAAACCTGCAATATTAATAATTGTTGGTGTATCTGCTGCAGTTGGTGCTGTTAGTTCTGCTAGTTATTGCTATTTTCATAATCATAAGAGGCACCATGTTGGAGTTAGTAGCTGTTCAGGACATAGTGCACTGCCTACAGAAGATGATAATAAACCAAATGGAAAAGATGACCAAGAAGGTGGAGAAAGTATGGGAATGATTGAGTTTTCAACTACAGCTGAGTCATTGTGATTAAATTTTTCAGATGCCTGTTTTTAATTTTTCTAATGGGTAAGATGTAAGATTGGTGTTATTAAGTGATTCATCCATATTATTAATGTTGTTTTTATAATGTTGTTTTCATGTTAGTGTTTGCCGGCGGTAAATACATCATATAATTAGGAGTAGATAGTACTATGTTTGGCTCACTTAAGTCTTATGTTTGTTCAATTTCATTCTGTGGCAAGTATGTAATAAGTGCTCTTTTTTTGTTGATGTTTGCGTGTATTTGCAGTGTTAGTGCCTCTCAAAATTATACGTCACTCGTAGATCAATTACACCAAGAATCTAGCGAGAATACAGTTGCTCAGAGTTGGCTTTGCAGTAGAGTGGTAAGCGTCGCCAGAAGGTGTTTTAATAGCAACTTATCGGGAGGTTCTGAATATAGCAAAAGCAAGGGTAATAGCATTCGTCATTTGCTAGATATGTTTGATGACAACCATCTTTCTGATAGTCTAAAAGCATTTGAGGAAAAAAATGCATTTGAAGTGTTTGCTATGCTGTATGTGTATATTTTATTTGGAGTTGAAAAGCTTGATGATGAGATGTCCAAAACCGAGTTGAAAGTTCCTGCTTGGATAACAGGTTTTAGTTTTAAAGCACAAGAAGTAAAGGAGGCATTTGGTTTCTGTCAGGAAGAAATTGAAGTACTAAAGTTTGACCTGATAACTAGAGATAAACTAGATGATTTTGAACTGCTAACTAGAGAAGAGCAAGATGAAGTTGCAAATGAATTTAACTCTAGAGCTAAGCAGTATTCTACTGCGCTTAAAGTATTGTGCCATTGTCAGGTGCAGGCTGATGCATCTAGCTTATGCATTGCGGATGAATTAAATAAACAAGTAAGTCTACTGATATCCAAAGCAAAAGATGATAATATATTTTTCATAACAGAAACCTTACCTAAAGCAGGTGAATTACTAAATGAGTTGTTACCTACTTATGTGGTGGCTGGATCATCAGAGTCGCAATATCCAGTATTAGAAGCATTGGTGAGATGGGGTGTGCATAATGCGGATAGTTTAATAAGTAAATTGTTAAACGATAGTAAACGTTGGGTTAAGAAAAAGCATCATGTTACGGCAGAAGAAAACAAAAAGCAGAGCATAAGAAAAGAAGATGGAGTATTTTTTCACTATTTGAATTATAACTCAAAAGATGTATAGCATGATGCAAATAAGTCTTTACGTGATTATGAAGCTAGAGATATTGCTAGTGCCATATTAGCTAGCGATGTTGTTAAAAGTTTAATGGACGAGTTTAAAAAGTAAACCAAGTGGCTGCCGTTGACAAAGGTGGTTTTGCGGCATTAGATCCAATGCATAGTGATCGAAAACAACAACTCTCTATTTTGGTGCGTTTTTCCTCACTAGCTAACAAAATTACGGCTTTGCATATAGACATATGTGCAATAATCAACTATATTGCATACAAACGTATTTTTAAGATACATTATATATTGATTTCAATTGTTTAAATGGTTGTTATTAAAATGATTAGACTGTTCTCTTTGGCTCTTGCAATGCTCTTAAGTGGTATGAATATAGCTTCATTGGATGGATTAGATGCCGATATGCAGGGTTTAGAAGATAATGTGCTGGAGGATCAGGAAATATTACTTTCTCAGCTTCCTTGCATTTGTGTCAATAATATTTTTTCTTATCTTAATATTGATGATCTTTGCAGATTGTCAAGAACTTGTAGGTCATCAAGAAATCTCATATGCAATCATTATGCTGTAGCTAAAGTTTGGTTTTCACGCCTTTCTATTTGGCAAAAGTCTCAATTAAAAAGTCGTGCAGCGGAGATCAGTGAAGATGAACTTAGAGCTTTTATAAAGCAATTTGGGGGCGATGAAAAGGTAGCTGATGATCTAGTTATTCTTAAAAATAATAAAAAATACTATTTCCCATATGTGTTATTTCACACGGTTAGTGGGTTGATGAGTAACTGTTATAAATTCAGGTTAGAGCGCACCGCTAGGATTGCCGACAATGTCTTCTGCGCTAGGTTCAACTATGATGGACGTCATGCTGTGATCATGGATTGGGATAACACTGTCATGATCTTTAGTATGGAAAATGATGGGCAGTGGATGAAAAAAGCTACCGTTCCCCATGAATTCGCTCTTAAGCAAGCAACCTTTCGTGGTGATGCCAGCCATGTGGAGACCACCGAATTTGATGATAATGCTACAATCTGGGGTTTAGGGATGAATGGGGAGTGGTCCGAAAAATTCACATTCACCATTGTTAATGACGATATCAGCGTACTCGCCATCAGCGATAATTGCCGTTATATGGTGGTCCGTGATGGTGTCAATATCTCAATATTGGGTTTGGGGGCTACTGGGGAGTGGACAGAGAAAACCTTCATAATCAACGTTAGTAAAAGCCGTAGGTATAACTATAGAAAACGTGTAGGTATATCTTTTAGTTCCGATAGCACTCATGTGATGATTACTGGTTTTGCTTGTGTATCATCGGTCTGGGGCATGGGAATGGATGGGAAATGGGAAAGAAAAGCTCTCCTTGCCGGTGTAGGCGAGATGAACAGAGCCATCTTCAGCGCTAGTGGTTCTCATATATTGATGAGTGGATATCGGGGTGATAATAAAATCTGGGGTCGAAATGAAGAAGGGGAATGGGTAAATACAGCCACTATGATAGTTAGTAAAATTGATCTGCCAAGTGCCATTAGTGCCAAAGATAGCAATACAATTTCTACGTTGCCAAGTGCCATTAGTGCCAATGGTCTCCATGTGGTAATCACTGATGGTTGTAAGAGGTGCGCTATGATTTATAGCCAGATTAGGACTGGACATAGGACTGGACAATGGGTAAGCACTTTAGTTTTAATTGGTATCAACACGGTCGACTTCAGCTCCGATAGTTGCCATTTGGTGTTTGGCTGTCGTGATAATACCGTTAGAGTTTGGAGTTTGGGGGGGAAGGGTATTTGGACAGAAAAAGGTTGCGTTATTATCCCTGCAGTAAAGCACAAAGATAATGGAGTCATTGCCACATTTAGCACAGATAGTCGCTATATAATGGCCATTAGTGGTGATCGTAAAGCCGAAATATTAAAGCTTAACTTTGAAGATAAGCCATTACCACCTAGAAAAGGTGCGATTAAAAGATTTTTTGAGATCTTTGCACGAATCTCGCTAAATAACTGAAAAACAGGTATAATAAGCCTTGCACAATCAATGCCTTTCGGTGAAATTAGGGCTTGGAAAAATCTGAAACAACGCAGTCTAGCAGATTCAATGCTGATTGATCACGATGCAGTGAAAGAACTCGACTCTGTCTATGAACTCATTGATTGGGCTCGCTTAGAGCATCATCTGAAAGATATACATTCAAGTTCTCGAGGCGAAAAGGCATGGCCTCCACTGATGATGTTTAAGGCACTGCTGCTGCAAAGTTGGTATAAATTAAGCGATTCGGCCCTAGAGAAACAGCTTGCTCGCGATCTTTTATTTCGTCGATTTATTGCGCTCGACATTTCAGAGTCAGTGCCGGACCACAGTACTTTTTGGCGATTTAGACAGAAGCTCGATAAGTTGTTGCTTATGGATAAGTTGCTTCAAGAAATCAATTCCCAGCTTATAGATAAAGGTCTTTATATTAAATCTGGAGGTATCAGTATTGTTGATGCTAGCGTAATTGAGGCTAAACAGTGTCGCCCAAATAAGGATAAAGACAAGCACTCAACACAGGATCCTGACGCGAAGTGGAACGTGAAAGCAGGTTCTGACGGGAAGAGTAAAAGTACCTACGGCTATAAAGCGCACATAAATGTCGATGAGGATGGGTTGATAAAATCGATCGGTTACACAGCAGGAAATATTCACGATTCAAATTGTTTCACTGAGCTATTAGATGGTGAAGAGTCGTCTGTTTATGCGGATAGTGCTTATTCCAGCAAGAAGCACAGTGAATGGCTGGATGATAGAAATATTGATAACAGAATAATAAGACGTGCTTATCGAAATAAACCATTAACAGAACATGATAAGTGCTTTAACCGTTTACATTCTGGCGTGCGCTGCACTGTGGAGCGAGTATTTGGCGTTTTGAAATTACACTACGGCATGGCGAAAGCTCGTTATCTTGGCTTAAGCCGAAATCGCACACGTTTTGAAATAATGTGTGTGGCGCACAATATTAAACGAGGTTTATCGATTCAGCAGGCAAGTTGCGTCTGAAAATCGAAAATGAAGGGTGAAATGGCTCGAATGGCGCATATTCGAACTGTAATTGTGTTTTTTAAGGCTTTATCCTCAAAAAAATACAATTTAATTAATAGTGGGGCTTATGCAGCGTTATCGTGCAAAGGTCTCTTTTTAAGTGCGTCGACTCATTATCCCACGAAAAACTTTAAACTACCTGAATCAGATTGGGTTTATCGGGAAAACGTGTGTCACTCATGCTGGCAATCTAGGATCTTTTCCCTATATTCATCGTTTATTCTGTCCCAGGTTATTATAAATCCCAGCTCATCATTGATGAAGTTTGAAACTTAAGATTATTAAAATACTTATCTATTCCTGCCATACGTCAGCACTTATCGCAAATAGTGTAAATAGGGTAATAATTTTTCCATTGCAAACACCTTTAACGCTATGAAAACAAATTAGTAAGGCACACTTTACATATTTAAAGTGTGTTGCAGTAAGATGATATGACCTGTACTTCCTATACCAATTTTGAAAGTATTGATAGGTTGGAAATGAGATAATCCGCTTTAACTTTTATCTGGCATGTGTATGTTACTTATTCTTAAGTTTTAGGCTATGCTGGTTTATAACAATCAAAGCACTCACATAATACTTTTCTGACGCTGAAAGATTACCTATGAGCGCATTAAATCGATCATCCAGTGCGGATATCGCTTCATCTATTTTCTTCAAATAAGGCAATAAGATGTTGAGGCAATCGTTGTTAGATGACTCTTGTGTAAACTTAACTACATTACCCCAGAAGTCTTTATCATAGCAGGCAAACAGATTGGAATCCAGTAAAAACACTAAACCGTCTATATTCTTATGGAGTATCGCACAATGAAGCATCGTATAACCATTAAGATCCACACCATTAATATCAGCCTTGTTATTCAATAAAAGCTTTATAACTTCTCTAGAAGAAAAGCTTGAAGCATTATGAAGCGGAGTTTTTCCTTTATTATTTTTTATGTCAACATCAGCACCATTAATAATCAAACTATTAACCATTTGCATTGTCTCAGAATTTTCAATGGATATAGCCTCTTCCCTGGATATACGATTAGGAGGTCTAAGGCACATGTGATGACTAGCTGCATAATGTAGTGGAGTTGAACCAGAAGCATTTGTCACATTAACATTTGCGCCAGATTCTAACAAAATATGCATTGTATCTATACGGCCATTACGTATTGCATGATGCAGCAACGTATACCCCTTAGAATCTGCGTAATCAAGATGTGAGTTGTGATGCAATAAAATATTAAGTAGAACGTTATCATAAATAGTTAGAAAAATAGGAGTCACACCTTCATCATTTTTAATATTTGCTGACGCACCTGCCGATAATAAAAGTTGTGTGTGATCTACCATATTTTTAGTAACCACATGATGAAGGGCAGTTTGACCATTATAGTCCTTAGCGTCAACATTTGGGCGATGATCCAGTAACGCCTTCAACATAGAAGTATCCTCTACTCTACAAACCAGATGAATGACCGAATTTCCATTAGTATTTATTGCATTAACATTTGCATTGTTATTCAATAATGTTTTAAAAATTTCTAGATATTGATTGTCAACAGCAAGCAAAAGTGGAGTCTCACAGGAAGGGTTACATTCACCATTAACGTCTGCACCATAATACAATAATAGCTCAACTATTTCAGTCATTTTATTCTTACATGCCACATGCAATAATGTGTGCTTATTAGTATTCCAACACACTCTCATCGTAGCAATCTTTTGCCTATGAGCATTGTTTGTTTTTTCCCAGACTTTTCTAAATGATGATTCATTATTATTTAAGAGTGCACGCCATAGTTTTTCAAAACATTCATCTATTCCTGCCATCACGCCAGCACTAATTGCAAACAGTGCAAATATGGCAATAATTTTTTTCATCTCAAGCACCTTTGATTTTATGTATGTAAGCTAGTGAGCACACTTTATATATTTAAAGTGTTCTGTAGTCAAATATCATATGTACTTTCTATCCATATTAAAAGTATTGATAGGCTAGAAATAAGCCCATCCTATTGAGATTATATTGGTAATAATATGTGCCACTTATGCTGGTAGCCTAGGGAATATGTGATTAAGTCTTCGTAATGGTCAAAATATAGGATCGGCATACAGGGCCTGAAAAATGAACAAAAAGTGGACTGTCAACCTGCGAATTGACTGCAATGTGTCTATTCACTTAAAAACTGTACTTAATCGCATGTTCCCTGGTATTGTGAAGAGCTTACGGTTATTAATGCTGCTAGCACCATAGTTGCATTTTAATCAAATATTGATGGTAGCAATAGACATTTAGTTTAAATAAGTGTTGACAATATCACGAATATCAATATTATCAATTGAATGGATAATAAGTGAATGTATGTTAGCTGGGGTTGAGGCTGATGTTCTATGATAGCCGATAGGTAAATATTTTACTTA
>JASXSV010000006.1 GCA_030674915.1 Candidatus Endonucleibacter bathymodioli | reverse complement strand
ATTGTATTTTTGATCTTACTTGTATGCGCATCTGATCCTATAACTGAATGTGGTATTGTGACGCTGTTTCCATAATCAGTCATAAGATTGCATATTTTAGCATTTGTTTCAGATAGGGCTGTACCTATACTGATCTTAGTTTGCTCTAGAATCGTTTCCTAATACGTAATATTTGGTTGCTATAGGAGAAGTTGCGCTATATATCCACCAATCGCTAGTATTGCCATAATTGTTCCAGTTTTGATTAATATCTTGGTCACGGTGCCCGTGGCGCATGTGGTGCCCGTGGTGCCTGTGGTGCCCGTGGTGCAAGCAGTCTTGGTAGGATCTAATATGTTTTCGATAGCATATCCATGTATATAAACCGGATCAATATGAATTTTATAGTGTGAACAGATGCTAGTTAATCTAGCAACTATGCCAATAAGGATAATATTTTCCAGTGGATCTGTGGTCTTGAGCTCATTTATGTAGTGCATGAACTCTTTCAGAGTATTTGCTACTGATGGCACGCAATTACTTTCAATATTTTCCGTATTAAGAGAACTTATCTGAAATAATTGCACTAGATACTTTAATATACCACTATTTCCACATTTATCATGACATCTCTTCACTATTGTCCGTATACATTGATCCTGTTTTTTAGTGTTTATATTGCTATCATTTGTTGGTTCGCTTACGGTGGTGTTTTGTAACGCTTGTGTCATATCATCTATTACAATGTTATCTTTCTTAGTATGTTCTTGATAGTCTTTGTTGTAAGATCTATTGTAGATTGCACTGTATGCGTCGTCTGTATTGTTGCAGTCTAAATAAATACTGTGGAGTGATATGTTATCCAACTCTGATTTAACTTGCCGGATTATTGCCGCATAATTTGAATGTACGGATAATAATGCTAGGAAGTCCACCATTTTCTGTTGTCGGCCGGGAGAATTAGGAGCAACTAACTTGCTGGGAGGTGTCCATATATAAGATAAGATAGACGTGAGATCTTCATCATCATCCATGCTCTCTATTCCTGCTAAAGCGTAAATAGGGAGAATAATACTCGAAATAAAGAAAAACACCGAAATAATAGAGATTTCTGCTATAGATACGTTTTTTGTGATGAAATATGGCTTGTGTTTCATGGTAGTAATAAACCTCAGTCTTTGTGTGATTATAATATAAGTCTCGTTGGTGGGTAGAGCTTCACTACTTCAATAGTAACGAGTATATATCTGAAAGAACGGAATTATCTACTAGGTAGTTATTGTTGTCAATTTCTATGTTTTCCTATGTTTAAAAAAATTAAAGAAAAGAATTATTATATAGGTGGAAGTCAGGCTAATGAATTATAGCTGCATCAGTGACTTTTAATTTCTCGATACTTCTCAGAATTGGAGAGAGCTTTATAGTATTATGGACTCTGTTTTTTATCTGTAGCTGGGCATAAATTGGTTCTTTTTAATTTTAAGATGGGAAGTGGAATTTATTAACTAGGGTGAATTAATGCTTGACTATCAGTAAAGAAAGAATGATGTTAATGTGTTGTTTATTGCAAGGTATGGACTTTTTATTGGCTATCTATACCCGTTACAGCTTAAGGCATGAGCAGGTGGTAAGTGGTCTGAGATTAGGTGGTGGGTTAATATTTATGGTTTCTAATGTCATACTACTGATGGCGTGTTATGAGTAAGTAACAGTCCTGAGTACGGTAGTAACAACCTCAATAAGGTTGGAAAAGTACGAAGCAGGAGAAATTAGTATGGAAAATGGTGAGAGGGATAATTTTGATGTCATAACTGGGACCAAACAGCTGGCACGTAAGATAATTTGTTTTTCAATGTTGGGCAAAATGCCGATATTGTTATAATAATATTGATCAATAAGGTCTAAGTTGATGGTCCGCATTCATTCGTAATTTACACTACTATGGTCATCAATCTCTCAGTGGTATCGTTTATAATCTATTGAGAACTTTTAAATGTATTCCTTTGAGACAATGCTGCAAATAAAGTTTCGTGACTTGTAATCAAAACAGTATTTCAGAAATAGATGGTGATCATAAAATACTGGGAAATGGCAATTAGTGTATTTATAACAAAATTCTCGGAGCAGTTGACTGTGTATATTACATGGTGCTATTTTTCATAATTATTTACAGGTCCAGAAAAAAGTAAAAAACAGTTGCAAAGCTGTTACTGTAGATTCCGTTGATATAATTTATCATGTTAAATAACTTCCTGAATAAATACTTTGGCTTCTCCCCAATCAAAACGTGCCATGAATTGCTTAGTTATCTTAAATGCAGAAAAATCAATATATTCAGATAAGGCATAGCTGATGCTAATTACTTTTGTTCTTTTTGGGAGCTCTGCCAGTTTCTTTGCTAGTTGGGTAATGCTCTGATCACTTAGAGCTGAACCATACAGATAAATCACTGTTGCGTCGGAAAAATCTGTTTCCAGAAAGCTTTCACAACGCACATCAAGGCTAAGGCTGAAATATTTTTGTACGCGCCCAAGATGCCAACAAAATATCGGCACGATCTCAATGGCTGAAACCTTGCACCCAATAATGCAGCTTAACCACAGGCAAGTGTAACCGCTACCAGCTCCTAGCTCAAAGACATGATCCCTTGCGGAGACATTTGCTGCTTTTGTCACTTGTTCAAGTGTCGTCAATGGAGTCTCGCCATATAAAAGCTCATCAAAGTTTTTCTGCTTTAGTCTATAGTTGCGACTACATTGATAGGGGTTGCGGAAAAGATAGCAATACTTAAGATAACACCAAGAAAAAGCAAAACTCTTTCTTGGGAAATAACGTCTAGCCACCCTGCAAAACTCAATCACGTCTTTTGCTCTGAGGGATAATCCAAAAATTAATTGCTGAAACATTTTTCTGATAGTGTGCACCCATTCCCCTTGAATGAGGGGTTGTGGACTACTTTCATCCACGCAAAAGATTCCTGTTAAGGCGTAAACAGGTGAAATGGCACTCAAAATAAAGAAAAATACCACAGTTGCTACTATCTAAATGTTTTTTCTGATAGTAGGTAATTTATTTTTGATGCTCATAATAACAAGATCTTTCCGTATAAAAGATACAAGCTTGGCCGATAAAAACTCAAATTGGCTAAGGTGGCTTTAAGGTTTTTGTAGCCTTATGATCATTATGAATTGAGTCTCATCAATTTACTTTTTCGATAAACCGCCAATATTCATTATCTTTGGGAGGACTCGCCGTAGTTCCAGTGAGATCTTTTATTGGAGCAGTGTATATAACTACTAATCCTGCGCACTAGAAATACGAATTAGGAGGTGTGTAATGGGGTATCCTTCAGCCGTGGTTGGCAGATTGGCTTGTCAGGGTTTTATAGGTGGTAGTCTAGTTAGTTGTGAGAGCTAGCAGCTAATCTCTCAAATTCATTTTATATGTGTTGGAGATTGTTGGACTTTAGGGTGTTCTCACGATAAGGAGCGCCCTTCTTACCACAGGTTTTTTTGTATAGTGGGTCGTGTGGGATTCGAACCTACGACCAATTGATTAAAAGCCAACTGCTCTACCAACTGAGCTAACGACCCAATGTACTACCTACGGAAAATGTTCATGCAAGAATTAATATACGCCATTATAAGCATAAGGGCAATAATTTAAATAACTAAATTTTAATTGAAGTAACTTCATCGTATCGATATCACTTCACTCTCCCGCTGTTTCCCAAACAATGGCTCCCTGAGTTGGACTCGAACCAACGACCCAATGATTAACAGTCATTTGCTCTACCAACTGAGCTATCAGGGAATTGTTTGCCATTATGCGCTATCTTGGCCTACTAAAGGCCTTGCGAATATGGTGGGTCGTGTGGGATTCGAACCTACGACCAATTGATTAAAAGCCAACTGCTCTACCAACTGAGCTAACGACCCAAAAATTTACATCAAAACAAAAAGAACGTCTTCAAGTTAATTGCTTGTAATTCAACAGCCTCTACTTACGCATCTAATTGTAGTGAGTGTAATGACAGCAACGTATTGTCATCTATGGATGATAATTATAACGACATTCTCATCAGCGTCAAGTTTTTATTGCGATATTTTCTAAGCCAAACAATATGATAAATAGAAGAAACAACTACCTCCCAATCTATATGGTAATGCAGGACGATGTAGAAATTCCGACTGCATCTACTGTGACCTTATCTATATAACCCATTACCATTGAAAGTGTGAGATTATTGATTGCTCTCTCTCTCACTCCAATCACCAATTAGCCTAGGATCATTGGATTTGGCACGCTTGTGTCCGACCTATCTGTCAAGGATCATGGATGAAATAACGCAACACTGAAGGCTTCGTTCTAGTTTCAATGAAAGAGTATGTAATGCTATTAAATAGGCTGTTTCCGATGTCTATTTAATAGCAGTAATAAACTAAATTACAACTTTCCTGCATTTTCAGCTAAATAGCTAGACACTCCATGCGGTGTTGCTTTCATCCCTTTATCACCTTTTTTCCAGTTAGCAGGACATACTTCACCATGTTCTTCATGGTACTGCAATGCTTCAACGGTACGAACTAACTCATCAATGTTACGGCCAAGAGGTAAGTCGTTAACAATCTGAGAGCGAACAACACCATCTCTATCAATCAGGAAAGCACCACGAAAAGCAACGCCAATATCAGACTCAACACCATAACTCTTGGCAATTCCGTGGGTCATATCTGCGGCTAGAGTATATCTCACCGGACCAATACCACCTTTTTCTATAGGGGT
Source organism: Candidatus Endonucleibacter bathymodioli (assembly GCA_030674915.1). Taxonomy (GTDB): domain Bacteria; phylum Pseudomonadota; class Gammaproteobacteria; order Pseudomonadales; family Endozoicomonadaceae; genus Endonucleibacter; species Endonucleibacter bathymodioli. The sequence goes on along the minus strand of JASXSV010000006.1, from coordinate 190,889 downwards.
GTTACGCCATGCATTGTGCGTAAAGTGAGAGTCAATGGATACACCGACTACTTCTACACGCAACTCATTAAACGTGGGAATACGATGATCCAAGGCAATCAACTCAGAAGGGCAAACGAAGGTAAAATCTAGAGGATAGAAAAACAGAATGCCGTACTTTCCTTTAATCGCTTCAGATAGAGTGAAAGCATCAACAATCTCACCGTTACCAAGGACTGCAGGAACAGTGAAATCAGGTGCTTTCTTACCAACTAATACGCCCATGCGTTTAATCTCCGTAAACTAAGTAACAAATGAGTCCACAAAATGTGGGAGAAATGCCTTTATAAGATATAAACGATCCTAGACGATAGTACACTTAGACACGGCCATAGACCATATAATTATGCAAAAAATCAACATACCCGTTTTCATTGAAGGAGTGTGAGGTTGTTGGCTGTTCTCATCTTCAATGGTAACTGGCATAACGTTGAGTATATCTATTTGAAAGTATGCTTCTCGGAACATGCAAAGACAATATTAATACTGCTATTTACCATCGTCATCTTCTGGTTTGCTAGCAGCGTCAGAAATAATTTTTTGCAAATCACCACTATTGTACATATCAAGCATAATGTCGCTACCACCGATCAGCTCACTTTTTATCCATAGCTGCGGAAAGGTTGGCCAGTTGGCATGCTTAGGCAGGCTAGCCCTTACTTCAGGGTTGGCTAGAATGTCAACATACGCAAATTTTGCACCACAATCCATTAAAATTTGGACTGCGTGGGAAGAAAATCCACACTGGGGTAGCTTTGGCGATCCTTTCATATAGAGCAAAATGTCGTGGGATGCGATTTGCTCTTTTATTGTATCTATAATATCCATAAAAAAATCTCGGAATAGTTAGCTAAGGACGGAACATGTTAATGGAAATGATTAGCGTGTTCCATAACTGTCTGCTCTTACTCTCCAGGTTAGCTACTTTTCGTAGGCTCATGGGGCTTTGCTCATTTGTGGTCGGCTCACACCTGCAACGGTAGCTGGCATATGGTGACTCACATTAATGCAAAATATCGACGGGGGCTCAGACTGCGCTTGCTTGCTCTAGTAGATTAACCTGACGGATTTGTAAGAGTTTTTCTCTCTCCTGCCGCTTTTCTACATATCAAGCCATTTTTGATGTATTATTTTTTTTCACATGACAACCGCCGGGAATCTCAAGGGTAACGTCACTAGATGCATGGCAGCAGCAGGGGAGGATTCTACCGTCAGGGACAAAAGCTACGGGCTCAGATCGGTATTCTACTGTTCCTTCAATCAAATCTACCTGGCAGCTGCCGCAAAAACCTTCCCTACACTGGTATTCGGTATCAATCCACTGAGATTCAAGTGCCTCCAGCAGTGTCATCTCGGAGCGAGGAATAAAGCTGAAACCGTCCATGATCTTCACAATATGGGCCATAATATACTTCCGCAGGCAAAATTAACGTGCTTTTGGCGCCACCGGTGGTTATGGAAAAACAACACTCCTCGCACCTTCTATACCAGTTACTATTTTAGATGTATGTTATTAGCTGCTCTCACTCACCCCAATCATATACTACGTATAGACTCGTGGGGCTCCGTTAGTTCGTCACCTTCAATAGTAACTGGTATACGCCCTTAAAGAGTCGAAAATAAAATTATTTTCTTGTCGATTTAATTAATTGCCATAAGTATTGCTATTTAGAAAAAAATCACGCACCCACTCTTGGGCGTAATGTTATAAAGAAAAATCACTGAAATCCTCTGGCTGTACTTTATTGTCAACCTGCCCCACAAGATAAGAGCTAACCTCTACCTCCTGAGGAGCTACTTGAACATGATCACTGTTAAGCCAGCTGTTCATCCAGGGGAGAGGGTTTTGTTTTATGTCATAGGGGGCGTCAAAGCCGATAGATGTCATGCGCTGGTTAGTAATATAGTCAATATATTGCGCAAGAATATCCTTGTTCAAGCCAATCATTGATCCATCACGAAACAAGTATGTTGCCCATTCTTTTTCCTGCTCAGCCGCATCCATAAAAATTTTACGGGCATCATCATGTAGCTCTATAGCTATTTCGGCCATTTCTGGATCATCTTTTCCTTCAGCCATTATCTGTAGCATATGCTGGGTACCGGTCAGATGAAGGGCTTCGTCCCTGGCAATTAGTTTTATGATTTTGGCATTTCCTTCCATGGTTGAGCGCTCGGCAAATGCAAAACTACAGGCAAAGCTTACATAAAAACGAATAGCTTCAAGCACATTAACGGCCATTAGTGTTAGGTAAAGTTTACGCTTCAAGTCTCTGATCGATATATGAACAGTCTTGCCGTTGATGGTATGTGCGCCTTCTCCTAACTGGTTATAGAGGCTAACGCCACTTATAAGAGTGTCATAATAGCAGGTTATGTGGTTTGCGCGCTTAATAATAGCCTCATTAGTAACAATGTCGTCAAAGACCTGGCCTGGATCTGTTACAGTATTGCGAATAATATGCGTGTAGGAGCGTGAATGAATAGTTTCACTAAATGCCCATGTTTCTATCCAGGTTTCCAACTCCGGTAGAGAGACGATTGGTAGTAATGCAACGTTGGGGGATCGTCCTTGAACAGAATCTAGCAATGTTTGATATTTTAGATTACTGAGAAAGATGTGCTTTTCATGCTCAGGCAGAGCAGAAAAATCCATACGATCTGTAGATAGATCAACCTCTTCCGGTCGCCAAAAAAACGATAGCTGCTTCTCAATAAGCTTCTCGAAAATCATGTATTTCTGCGTATCATAACGGGAAACGTTAACGTTTCGACCGAAAAACATGGGTTCCAGTGTGGCATCAAATTGTTCTTGATTAAATGTTGTGTAGCTCATGAGCTCTATCTCATTAAGGCCTACTAGTTGACCTTTTTTCTGTTGTAGTGACTTACCTTGAATGAGGAAAAATGGTTAATACCTGCCGGGATGGGGGGTAACAATTATCCTATTGTTCAAGTCAAGGTTGTCTTGATTCCTAATTTTAATCTTCTCATACCTATTTATTTCTTACCGATGTTATTTCAGATTTTACAAGCTCCTCCTTCGCAGCCATCATCAGCATCGCTATTCATATCTGTTGCGCCATCCCTAGTATTGTGATAGTACAGCGTTTTTATACCCAGCTTATAAGCAGTCAGTATATCCTTCAGCAGTAGTTTCATTGGGACTTTCCCCTCATCAAAACGACTGGGATCATAATTGGTATTGGCAGATATAGTTTGATCAACAAACTTCTGCATGATGGCAACTAGTTTCAGGTAGCCGTCATTACTATTAATATCCCAGAGTAGCTCGTACTTATCCCGCAACTCTTCAAACTCAGGTACCACTTGTTTAAGAATGCCATCCTTACTAGCTTTCACGCTGACAAATCCTCTTGGTGGCTCAATGCCATTAGTCGCATTACTGATTTGTGACGAGGTTTCTGAAGGCATCAGTGCTGTCAAGGTGGAGTTGCGCAACCCGTGTTTTTGAATATCTGCACGCAGGCTCTCCCAGTCATATCTCAAAGGTTCATTGCAAACTTCGTCAAGATCCTTCTTGTATGTATCAATGGGAAGTAATCCTTGAGAGTAAGTTGTCTCATTAAATTTGGGGCAGGCACCAACTTCTTTAGCAAGCTTATTAGAGGCTTTCAAGAGATAATACTCGATTGCCTCAAAGGTTCTGTGGGTCAAGCCATTAGCGGATCCGTCAGAGTAGCGAACGCTATGTTGAGCCAAATAGTTAGCAAAGTTGATAACACCAACACCTAGAGGCCGACGCCCCATAGTGGCATTGCGTGCTGCTGGCAGAGGGTAATCTTGATAATCCAGCAAGCTGTCTAATGCTCGTACTAGCAGATCTGCCAGATCTTCTAAATCGTCTAGGCTGTTCAGCTTGCCAAGATTAAAAGCCGCCAATGTACAAAGTGCAATTTCTCCATCTTCATCAAGCGCATGCTTTAGGGGTTTGGTCGGCAAAGCAATTTCCAAACATAGATTGCTTTGGCGGATTGGCGCTAAAGCAGGATTAAATGGGCTGTGGGTATTACAATGATCAACATTTTGCAGGTAAATTCGTCCGGTGCTGGCACGTTCAGAGGCAAACAGTGAGAACAGTTCTACAGCCTTTAGTGTTTTCTTACGAATGCTGTCGTCTTGTTCGTACTGTGTATACAGCTCTTCAAAACGAGTTTGATCTGCAAAAAAGGCATCGTAAAGACCAGGGACGTCGCATGGGGAAAACAGTGTGATATTGCCCCCTTGAATTAGACGCTGATACATTAGCTTGTTAAACTGAACACCATAATCTATATGGCGAACCCTATTTTCCTCGACCCCCCGATTATTTTTAAGAACGAGCAAGCTTTCCGCTTCATAATGCCAGATAGGATAAAACAATGTAGCAGCACCACCGCGTACTCCTCCCTGAGAACAAGATTTAACGGCAGTCTGAAAATGCTTGTAAAAAGAAATACAACCGGTGTGAAATGCCTCACCGTTGCGGATAGAGCTGCCAATGGCACGAATAGAACCGGCATTAATGCCTATTCCAGCCCTTTGACTGACATATGTAACTATCGCGCTGGATGTGGCGTTGATAGCATTCAGAGAGTCAGCGCACTCAATCAATACGCATGAACTAAACTGGCGGGTGGGTGTTCGTACGCCAGCCATGATAGGGGTAGGCAGGGATATTTTAAAAGTAGATACCGCATCATACAAACGGTGAACATAATCCATTCGAATATTTTTGTCGTAATTGGCAAACAAACAAGCCCCGATCATCATATACAGTATCTGAGGACTTTCATAGTAATCCCCTGTTATACGGTTTTGAACTAAGTACTTGCCTTCCAGCTGCTTTACTGCGGCATAGCTAAAATTCATATCGCGATTATGGTCAATATAGCCATTCATTTCGTTGAATTCTGCCTCCGTGTAATCCTCTAAAAGATGCTTATCGTATTTTTTCAGCTCTACCATCTTTGACACTTGTTCATAGAGTCCTAATGGTTCAAATTGCCCATAAGCTTTTTTACGCAGATGGAAAATAGCCAGTCGTGCAGCTAAGTATTGATAATCAGGTGTTCGCTCAGAAATAAGGTCAGCTGCTGACTTAATGAGGGTTTCATGGATATCAGTCGTCGGCATGCTTTCATAGAACTGAATATGAGATTTCAATTCCACCTCAGAAACGGAAACATTACTCAGACCTTCAGACGCCCAAGTAATTACTCGGTGGATCTTCTCCAAGTCAAGTTGTTCCATTACTCCGTCACGCTTAGTGACTCGGATGTTTTCGTTCATCAAGACCTTACCCTTGCACTCAATGTAATATAATGGCAATTAAATGAAATTACCGCACTATTTATGAGTGCATGAAAGAAGTTACATTTACCAGAGAGGAAGTCAGCCATGCGCCACAATACATGATGAGCATCACCCTGAAAAGGGTTTCTATACCCATTCTCCTTGAAGGTGTGAGGTTGTTGACTGCTCTCACTCACCCCAATCACTTACATACTCGTAGACTCATGGGGCTTCTATCGTTTGTCGACGACTCACACCTTCATAGGTAACGAGCATACAAGGCATGCACATGAATAAGATAATGTGATGCGGTATATATTTCAAGCTAGAAAAACAGCACGAATCCTGTGGGTAAGCTGTTTATAAGATGTTAATAAACAGTGGAGAGCCGTACTACTAGCATATGCAAGCAGATTAGTTTCTTACTATGAAAAAGTTTTTTGCAAGATTTGCTAGGCAACTTTTATAATTAAACCATGGTATATTCGTTACCGTTGAAGGTATGGGTGTATTACAAAAAATATTAACTGTGGAGATTGCGTTTAATGAAGTCAGATATTGAAATTTCCCGCAGTGCTCACCTATCTAATATAACCTCAATAGCTTCCCAAATTGGTATTAATATTAAGGATATTGAACCATACGGCCACTACAAGGCAAAAGTAGATATCAATATTTTGCAACATCTTTCCGAACAATCAAGCCAGAAAGATGGGAAGCTTATTTTGGTCAGTGCCATAACCCCTACTCCTTTTGGCGAGGGTAAAACTGTGACAACCATTGGCCTTACCATGGGGCTTTCTATGATAGGTAAAAAGGCCATTAGTTGTATCAGGCAGGCTAGCATGGGGCCAGTTTTTGGTGTAAAAGGCGGCGCAGCGGGAGGAGGTTATGCACAAGTCGCACCTATAGAAGATGTCAATTTGCATTTAACTGGCGACATCCATGCCGTAAGCAGCGCCCATAACCTTGCCGCCGCCGCACTGGACAGTAGACTTTACCATGAAGAACGGGAAGGTTATGATGCTTTTGAAAAACGCAGTGGCCTGAAAGCCTTAAAAATAGATCCAGAACGTATTACCTGGCGGCGCGTTGTTGATCATAACGATAGAGCATTGCGAACAATAAGAACTGGTCTTCCTGGGGTTAACGATACAATCAATCTAAATGGTGTTCCTCTAACTAGTGGTTTTGATATTACTGCGGCATCAGAGTTAATGGCCATACTGGCGCTCACCGATAGTCTTCAAGATATACGACAGCGTATTGGTAATATTGTTCTTGCTTATAACAAAAAGAGGGAGCCAATCACGGCAGAGGCTATAAAAGTAGCAGGTGCAATGACTGTTATCATGAAAAATACCATTAACCCTACCTTGATGCAGAATCTGGAAGGCGGCGCCTGCTTTATTCATGGAGGACCTTTTGCCAATATTGCGCATGGCAACTCTTCAATCTTAGCGGATAAGTTAGCATTAAAACTTTCGGAGTATGTCGTAACAGAAGCCGGCTTTGGATCAGATATGGGTTTGGAAAAATTCTGCAACATCAAAGCCCATTATTCTGGCAAAACACCCGACGCAGTAGTCCTTGTCTGCTCATTGAGGGGATTAAAATCCCATTCTGGTCAATTTGAGTTAAAGCCGGGTCTACCTTTGGATAAAGGCATGATTGAACCTAATCAAGATGCTCTCAACAAAGGCGTTAGTAACTTGAGGTGGCATATAAATAATGTTAAACGCTATGGCCTCCCAGTTGTTACTGCGATCAACCGTTTTCCAGAAGACAGTAAAAAAGAACTTGATTGGGTACTAAAAAAAGCGTTGGAGCTGGGTGCAACCAAAGCAGCAATCAGTAATTCTTTTTGCCTTGGAGGCAAGGGTGCCACAACTTTAGCTCAAGCAGTAGAAGAAGCCTGTAATTACAAGACTAGATTCCAGCGTCTATACCCAATAGATACAGGAATTAAGGAAAAAATAACACAGCTGGCAATAAACGGTTATGGTGCAGGGCAGGTGAAATTTACAAGTCATGCCCTACAGCAAATCGAACAGCTTGAAGAAGAAGGGTATGGATTTTTACCAATATGTATGGCAAAAACGCCCTTATCTATATCTCATGATCCAACTCTCAAAGGTTGCCCTGAGGGATTTGAGTTTCCCGTTCATGACGTTCGATTATCCGCTGGTGCTGGATTTGTCTATATTATCTCTGGCAAAATTATGACCATGCCTGGGCTGGGTTCAAAACCAAACTTCATGTCTATTGATATTGATCAGGATGGCATAATTACAGGTTTGGACTAGCATATATACTAATTTCCACCTTGTAGGCGAGAGCAGTCAACAATCTCATACCTTCAAAGAGAATGGGTATAGGTCAGCTCTTTTGATGAGGATATTTTTATTTGTCAGTAGGATATGCAGTAAAAACTCAAGGGGTAGGGGATTTTTTTGCTGACAACCAATTCTCGTTATGCGCAAGGAGGCACAACAGGTCACGCTTATGAAAAACATGTTATTTAAAAAAGATATCATCTCCATATCAGACCTCAGCCGTGATGCTATAGAGTTGATTCTTAATACAGCTGCTGAGCTAAAACACACATCTAACCAAATTTTATTGAAAGATAAGGTTGTTGCCAGTTGTTTTTTTGAGCCCTCAACCAGAACCCGTATCTCTTTTGAGGTGGCTATCCAAAAGCTCGGTGGTTCATGTGTCGGCTTTGCTGATGACAGCAGCACGTCGCTTGTAAAAAAAGGGGAAACCCTTGCAGATACTATCAAGGTTATCAGTTCGTATGTTGATGCTATAGTAATGCGCCACCCAGAGGAAGGTTCTGCAAAATTGGCCTCGGAATATTCTTCTGTGCCTATAATAAACGGTGGGGATGGAGCTAATCAACACCCAACCCAGACCTTGTTGGATTTATTTAGTATAAAAGAGTGTCAGGGAAAAATTGATAACATTAAAGTAGCCTTGGTAGGTGATTTAAAGTACGGGAGAACCGTTCACTCATTGGCTCAGGCTCTCTCTTTGTTTAATGTCAGCTTCAGTTTTTTATCTCCCAGCGCTTTAGCCATGCCCGGCTATATCCTTGATGAGCTGGATGCTAAAGGAATAAAATATAGCAAGGCATCTGCCATCAAAGAAATTGTTCCCACGTCTGACGTCATCTATATGACTCGAATTCAGCAAGAACGTTTTGATGAAGCCGAATTTAAACATGTTACTCCTCGTTACATGCTAACCAATGAAATACTGAAAACAGCTCCTGCTCACTTGAAAGTACTTCACCCTCTACCCAGAAATAATGAAATTAACGTGGATGTAGACAGCAGTCCCCATGCTTACTATTTTCAGCAAGCACAAAATGGTATATATACCCGTCAAGCATTACTGGCATTGATTCTTAATAAAACTATCTGAGGAGGTAAAAGCTTCATGCATTCTTCTGTAGTATAAAAAGTTAAATGATATTTACACATTAGTTTGTCGAACTGCGTCAGGTTTAATAGATAAAATCTGAGTCGATGAATTTGGGGTGATGATTCTTTAGTTATGATGACTAATATTGATATGGTTTATGGAGTGCTGTAATATTGTTCGGATGATCAGCGCGAATGCTTCTGGTCTAGGTTAACTGGTATGTCTTGTTCTGAAGTTTTGTATGAATACCACCTCTTAGTGGATTTGTGTCCATAATTTAAGTGTCCAATTCAATAATGCCAGAATATTACTAAAGTTGCGGTGCGAGGTTGATTTATGTGTTTCTATTTTTTCAAAAAAAAATATCTATTATTTCTACTAATAATAAATTCATACGCCTATGGTGGTTTAGATCTCGTGCTTTTAGATCAGAGAACGCAAGGAAAGGTGTGTTTACAGTGGTCGTTCTATGGTTCAAAAGATGCAAATATAGCTGGCATTCATGAAGTTGCTATGCATGAAAACGCTGACTACTTCTATTTGACTAAATCAAATTACCGCAAGAGGGTTACTGTAAATCATAAGAAACATGTTGTTGAAATAGTTAATTGCGTTCGTTCATTTCTCGTATTTGGGTATAATGGCAAACTTATAGAGTATATTATTGAGTATAAAAAAGGTAAGATTACCGTCAAACAATCTTTCAGGGTTATTCTAAAAATGTATGAAGGCTGGCTTTCACAACTACCATACAAGTCAATAGAACAGGCTTATAATGAAAGAGTAATACCTAGTGATATCGATGATATGCGCACCGCCTTCCTATATATGCGAGGAGTTAAAACAAATTCTGCATTTCATGTTGTAGCAGCCGTTTTTAATAAGCGACATATCCAGAATGGATTCTACCAATAAAATAATATGAAGTCTATATTTATGCACGCGTGTCAGATAAAAACTCAATCGGATTAAGGTAATTTAAGTCGTTTAGTGGCTGTATTTTGATTGGAAATTGGAGTTCAGTTATTTTATTTTTCGCATACAGCCAAGTTCAATTCTCTTCCGGGATATCACAGCAGATGGTCATTAATGAGTATTCTTGTTAGATTAAAGTTGCCCTGCGTAGTATGGTTTAGCAAAATATGTCATTACAGCTAATGATCGCGCGATACTTGCGTGGTCGGCGAACTCGCTATCGTTATCAAGAGTAACTGCCTTATAGTGCTCTTGTAAGGTAGTAGTATCTTTTTGATGGCCTAGTTCATGACTCTTTTGGTCTTGCTTGCAGCTTTGACTGTAAAAGAAGTTTCGAGATGCGCTCGGTCCGCATTACAAGATACCCATCCTGGACGTGAAAGATCTCCTAGTGATAGAGATCTTCTTTAAGATCTATACAGCCCATGGCGCTGGTCTATAGCCACACGATCAGGAATTAAATTGGTCCAGCTTAGCACCTTACGACGGTGATGATAATATTTCCCTTTGTGCTGGAGAAAGAATGGCTATTGTTTTTTTGATTAGGAGATAGATAACATAGTAACCAATCATCCCCTTTATATGTGAGATTTATCGGCATTGATTACAATTTTTTGAACGGATTTAGACATACATATACACATCAGAATTAGTTTAAAAACGATGTATCGGAAAGAGAATTGGCCGCACTGTAGGATGGAAAAATGGACGATAATGGCGCTTGCTCGGTTTGTGGATTTTTATTAATACAGTGAAACATCATTAAATAATCAATAATAACGTCACATATAATTATTAATAGAGGCCCTTAAGCTGTAACTAACTAGACTACATGTAACAGGTAACTCATCTTTTTGTCGTTTTTTTGACATGGAAAAATATAGGATTGGCAACAGTGCCTATCTTGTAGATAATTTCGTTCATCCAGATATATACTCGTTACTATTAGTAGAGTATATCTTCTCCCATCAAAGAGCCTTATATCTTAAATACATAAAACATGAGATTGATTATGAGCATGAAATACAGGATACCTGTCATCAAAAGAAATTTATCTATACTTGTGGTTGCGGTATCTTTCTTTATTTTTAGTGTTATTTGTCCTATTTTCACTTTAGCAGGAAGCGACAGCATGGATGATAATGACAATCTCACGACTATCTTATCTTATATATGGGCACCTCCCAGCGAGTTAGTTGATCCTAATCATCCCAGTCGACAACAAAAATGGTGGAGTTTCTAGCATTATTGTCAGGACATTCTAATTATGTGTCAATAATTTAGCAAATTAAATTAGAGCTGGATAATATATCACTACGCGGATTTCAGTCATAAGTGCGCCATATTGAAAAAGTTGAGCCAGAGGGTACACTCACGGTTCGACCAAAAACCAATGTGAGACCACTTATGAATAAGCGTTATACCCACCTGACTCAAGAAGAAAGATACCAGATTTGGTCAGAGAAAAAAGCAGGAGTTTCAAATGAAATTATCGCCCAAGACTTAGGGCGTGATTTGAGTACCGTCAAAAGAGAGTTGGCTAGAAATACAGGGGCTAGAGGTTATCGCCCGAAGCAAGCACATAATTTTGCGCAGGAACGTCATCAACAGAAACCCAAAGCGACCAAGATGGTAGCTGAACTGAAAGATAAAATTACTGACAGACTAAGTAAGCAGTGGAGCCCTGAGCAAATACAAGGACGCCTTAAACGAGATAATCAACCTTCTGTATGTCCCTCTACGATTTACCAGTTTATTCGAGAGGACAAAGCTGGGGGTGGTTGCTTGTATCAACATCTTCGGCACAAGAAGTATAAGCAAAGAACAAGAAAGCCCGATGCACGAGGCCAGATCCGAAACCGTGTTAGCATTGATGATCGACCTGGAATTGTGGATCAAAAAATACGTTTAGGCGATTGGGAAGCAGACACTGTAATTGGCAAAAGACACAAGGGTGTACTGGTTACATTAACGGAAAGAGTGAGTAAATTAAATTTGGTAAAACGTGTTCCTTCAAAGCACGCTGACGTGGTGACGAAAGCAATTATAACGATGCTCAAGCCTTACCAATCAGACTTACTCACGATCACATTTGATAACGGAAAGGAGTTCGCCTTTCATGAAAAAATCAAGAAAAAGCTTAACGTAGATACCTATTTTGCTCACCCTTACTCCTCGTGGGAACGAGGTTTGAATGAAAATCATAATGGTTTGATAAGACAATATTTGCCCAAAAGCCAATCTTTGGATAATGTCACTGACAAAGAAATTTTAGATATACAAAACCGACTAAACCAAAGACCAAGAAAACTGTTAGACTTTAAAACACCTGATGAGATTTATAGTGAAATGGCGTTAGCTGCATAAATTTTAAGGGGCACTTATGACTAAAATCCGCGGAATAATAAAACGTGCTTATCGAAATAAACCATTAACAGAACATGATAAGTGCTTTAACCGTTTACATTCTGGCGTGCGCTGCACTGTGGAGCGAGTATTTGGCGTTTTAAAATTACACTATGGCATGGCGAAAGCTCGTTATCTTGGCTTAAGCCGAAACCGCACATGTTTTGAAATAATGTGCGTGGCGCACAATATTAAACGAGATTTATCGATTCAGCAGGCAAGTTGCGCCTAAAAATCGAAAATGAAGGGTGAAATGGCTCGAATAGCGAATATTCGAACTGAAATCGTGTTTTTAAGGCTTTATCCTCAAAAAAATACGATTTAATTAATAGTGGGGCTTATGCAGCGTTATCGTGGACACGTGCACCACCGAAGATACATCGACAATGTTGAAATGCGCCATACGTGAACGGCAACCGAGCGAAGGGCTTATCTTTTGCACTGATCTAGGGATTGAGTTTACAGGAAAGTATTTCAGAAAAGTACTAGAGACACAAAATGCGACCTAGTTTTAACCGGCTAGGATATTACGCTGAGAATGGACGCATGGAATTGTACTTCCGTAGTTTAAAGGCTGATCTTATCCGAGGTAGAACGTATAACTCAATGAATGATTTGCGGTATGCTTTGAACAGCTACACCAATCACTTATATAATAAAAAGCTATTGCATTCAGTGATTGGTTATTACTCACCAATCGAATAAGAGGAAATAGCAGTATGAAATTACCTGTGTCTATTTTATCGGGGGAAGATCAAGGTACACGTTCGTCAGACACCACTTGTTTAGCTTAAGGGAGGATTGCAGTCTATGTCAACTAACTCTTTGGTGTATTATCAAAAGTGTCGGTTATTGTGGTCATCTAAGATTAACATATTTACCGTATTTTCAAATTTCAACATTTCACCCTTATTTTTTTGAGATATTTGCCGATTTAACTATTTATCGTAATTTGCAATGAGTGCTGATGATATGGCAAAGAATATAGGAAAAAGTACCACTTATCTATGGGTAGGAAAAGATAAAAGTGGTAAGGTGGTTAAAGGGGAGACAGCAGCAACCAGTATCTCTTTGCTCAAAGCAACGATCAGAAAGCAAGGAATTGTCTCCGCAAAAGTAAAGAAAAAAAGGAGCTCGTCAACGCTCATGGGTGGTGGAATAAAGCCCATGGACATATCCTTGTTTACTCGCCAGCTAGCAACTATGACCAAATCTGGGGTGCCTTTGCTTAGTGCATTTGATATTACTATAGATGGAATAGAGAATGAATCCTTAAAAAATCTGCTCATAGAAATAAAAAATGATGTATCAGGAGGTACAACTCTTGCGAATTCCTTCCGGAAATTTCCTCTGTATTTTAATGATCTATATTGCAATCTTGTGGATGCTGGTGAGCAGTCTGGGGCTTTGGAAACTTTATTGGACAGAATTGCAACATATCAAGAAAAAACCGAACTATTGAAAGCAAAAATAAAAAAAGCAATGAACTATCCCATTGCAGTTGTTTGCATTGCTCTTATCGTTTGTGGCATTCTGTTGATTAAGGTTGTTCCTCAGTTTGAAGAGGTTTTTGCTAGCTTTGGAGCAGAGCTTCCCGCCTTTACCCAGATGGTCGTTGGGATCTCTCGGTATATGCAGGCGAATTGGTATTATATTATAGGTGCTATTGTTGGTCTGGTCTTCGTTATTAAACATATTTTAAAATCCTCAAAAAAGGCTCGTGACCAGGTGGATAGAGTGCTGTTAAAGTTCCCGATAATTGGTGGCATTCTTGTTAAGTCATCTATAGCACGCTTTGCTAGAACCTTGTCAACTACCTTTTCCGCTGGTGTTCCTCTTATTGATGCTTTAGACTCAGTTTCTGGGGCTGCAGGCAATATCGTTTATTATGATGCAATCATAAAAATCAAAGAATCTGTTTCTGGTGGTCAGCAGCTACAGGCAGCTATGAGGAGTACTAACGTTTTCCCAGCAATGGCTATCCAAATGGTATCTATTGGCGAAGAATCCGGTGCACTAGATGAAATGCTTGATAAAGTTGCAACTTTTTATGAAAATGACGTAGACAACATGGTCGATGGCCTGACTAGTTTGATGGAACCTCTAATTATGTCAGTGCTGGGTGTCCTTGTTGGCGGACTGATTATCGCCATGTACTTGCCAATATTTTCCATGGGGTCTATTACTTAATTACCGTATATTGTTTGTAAATACTGTGATATTAAGTTCCGTTGTTTACAGTACTGTGAGATCTTTGCACGATAACGCAGCATAAGCCCCATTATTAATTAAATCGTATTTTTTTGAGGATAAAGCCTTAAAAACAAGATTTCAGCTCGAATATTCACTATTCGAGCCATTTCACCCTTCATTTTCGATTTTCAGGCGCAACTTGCCTGCTGAATAGCTAAACCTCGTTTAATATTGTGCGCCACACACATTATTTCAAAACGTGTACGGTTTCGGCTTAAGCCAAGATAACGAGCTTTCGCCATGCCGTAGTGTAGTTTCAAAACGCCAAATACTCGCTCCACAGTGCAGCGCACGCCAGAATGTAAACAGTTAAAGCACTTATCATGCTCTGTTAATGGTTTATTTCTATAAGCACGTTTTATTATTCCGCGGATTCAAATCCGAAGTGCATCATCTAATCAGGTAGAAGAAGGGGGCCAGCTGAAAGTAAGCTCCTACCCTTTTTCTCCGGCAAGAGATGAAGTGATGACGGAATATTACCAACAACTGACCTACGAGCAACGATGCCAGATTTCAGCCCTAAAGAACAGAGGTTGTACACAAAGGGAGGTGTCGGAAATTATAGGGGTGAGTCAGCCTACGGTAAGTAGAGAACTGGCCAGAAATACGGGTGACAGGAGCTATCGTCATAAACAGGCGCAAACTAAGGCTATTCAGCGACGCCAGACTGCGGTTAAACCGACTAAAATGACCCCGGCAATGATAATCGTGATCGAGGCCAAGCTCCGTATAGAATGGAGTCCCGAACAGGTGTCAGGTTGGCTGCTATATGATAGGAGAAGCTGATTAGCCATGAAACTATTTATCGCCACATTTGGGCCGATAAGCAGGCGGGAAGCGACCTTTATACGCATCTGCGCCGCCGTCAAGAAATACGACAATCGGCGTAACGGCAAATCTACGCGGGGCAGATAAAAAATCGAGTGAGCATTGATGAGCGTCCCAGTGTTGTTGACGATAAATCTCGCATCGGTGATACGGTGATCGGCAAGGGCCACAGCGGCGCTCTAGTGACGATTGTTGAGCGGGTGATGAAGTATATCGGCGCAGGTCGATAGTAAAAGTGCAGCCGATGTCACCGTGGCGACCATCGCCCTGCTTAAGCCGATTAAGGATCTGGTTCACACGATTACGGCTAACAATGGGAAAGAGTTTGCGTGCTATGAAGATCAGTAAAGCGCTGTCAGCAGATGTTTATTTTGCGCACCCCTATAGCTCTTGGGAGCGAGGGCTAAACGAAAACACCAACGGCTTACTGCGACAATATTTTCCAAAGAATACAGACTTTAAAAAAGTTACACAGATAGTGATGGAGAGAGCTGTAAAGCAGCTTAAGGAGTCTCTGATTAAAGCCACTTTCGTAATCCCCTCAGAAGCGTGGATCCAGCAAAATCAATACCTTATAGATTCTTTCCTGTGCGAGAATAACCTTGTTCAGAGATTCCTTAATTCTCATCCAAGAAAATATCTTGGTTTCAAAACGCCTGACCAGCTAATGGAAGAGCATAGAGCTGCGCTAGCAGCTTAGACTGTGATGCACTTCAGATTTGAATCCGCATTTCAAAAAGATTTAAGCAATGCCACTAAATATCACAGTAGCCTATAGACTATCGCGTCCCCATAGCCTATGCGTAAAGTAAGAACAGTTAATACTTCATAGCTGCAAGAGTAAGAGTATAAAGGTGTTGATTACCACCACAGTACCATCCACTTGTACTTCAAAAAGGTTGAGTCATGGATAATAACTGTACTTCTATGAGTAAAAAAGCTATCGTGATCTGACTTTATTTTATTGCTTCGCTACTCTCCTCATAACACCCATTTTTGGCGTGTACTAAGCTTTAACCTAATCTGGGGTTTCAGGAAACAATGATACTGGTTGATTTACTACAACAATCGCCTGGTTACTTTTTTATAATATTAACGATTGTGGGCCTTGTCGTTGGTAGCTTTTTAAATGTGGTGATCCACCGACTGCCACTCATGCTGAAAAAACGATGGCATGAAGACAGTACGGAGTTTTTGTTTCCCGAGAAGAATTGTACTAAGTCAGAACCTTATAACTTAGCAATACCGTCTTCCTGTTGTCCATCCTGTAAGCACAAAATAACCTTATGGGAAAATATCCCCGTTATTAGTTATCTGTGCTTAAAGGCTAGGTGCTCATCATGTAACATCATAATCTCTTGGCGCTATCCTGCTGTTGAGTGTCTAAGTGCTATTATTACTGTGCTGATTGGTTGGAAGTTTGGCGTTACGATGGAAACTCTGGCTTATTCCCTGCTGGCATGGTGTTTACTAACTCTTTCCATGATTGATTTTGATACACAGCTATTACCAGACTCCATTACTCTGCCACTAATTTGGTCTGGGCTGATATTTAACAGCTTTAATCCTGGATTATCTCTTAATGATTCTCTCTTTGGTGCGGTTTTCGGTTATCTTGTATTATGGTCAGTTCATTGGCTCTTTAAATTAATTACAGGCAAGGATGGTATGGGCTATGGTGATTTCAAACTGTTGGCTGCATTAGGTGCTTGGCTTGGCTGGACTATGTTACCTTTGATTATCTTTCTGTCTTCGGCAGTTGGAACCCTTGCTGCGCTTGTTCTTATAGCATTAAAGCTACATAACCGATCAAAGCCTATACCTTTTGGCCCCTACCTGTCTATGGCTGGCTTTATTGCTTTACTGTGGGGTGATCAACTTTTTAGAATGTATTTTCAATTTATGGGGATTTAATGCGTTCTCCAGATAAAAAACCTTATATTATTGGTGTAACAGGAGGTATCGGCAGTGGTAAATCAACTGTTACTGGTTTTTTTGCCGCTCATGGAATTATCATCATTGACGCCGATGTAATAGCACGAACTATTGTTGAGCAAGGGAAGCCATCTTTGAACAGTATTGAAAAACGTTACGGGAAAACAATTCTTTCTAAGGATGGTAGGCTTGACCGAAAACGAGTTAGGGGTATTATTTTCAAGGATTTAGAGGAAAAAATATGGCTGGAAAAACTGCTTCACCCTGAAATTAATAACTTGATCCGACAAAAGTTAACAACGATTTCATCTCCTTATGGCATTCTTTCTTCACCTTTGCTGATAAAAACATCACTACACCAATTCATTGATCGTATATTAATAGTGGATGTGTCAGAGGAAATTCAACTGGAACGAACGGTGTCCAGAGATAATGTGGCGGAAGAACAAGTTCAAGCTATTATCAAAAGTCAACCCTCCAGAGAGTACCGTTTGAAATTTGCTGATGATATAGTTGATAACAGTGGTTTATTAAACGAACTTTATAAAGCCGTGAATAATTTGCATATCCTATATTTACAATTGGCCCAGGAGTAGCTGTTCTGGTTGAATAGACAAGGGGCTTTAATAAGAGGCAATACGGTGTTTATCAACGATTATAGTGTCTGTATGATTCAGAAACGTAACTACAAAAAATACCATAAGGAGTTCAAAGAAGATGTTGTGTCGTGGTTCGAGAGCAAGGTTACTCGGTTGCGAAATCTTGGAAATACCTGAGGGTTGCGACCAATTTACTATTCGCGGATACTCAACAAGAGTTGTGACCTGCTGAGCAAGTGGTCAGTGATTGCGAGCGAGCCGAGTTTTCTATACTTGCGCAAAGGAAATACCGAATTGCATATGTAGGAATAGAAATTAAAAAATTCCATCACCTTGTGCGAAAGAAATGATATCCAGTCAGATAAATAGAGCGTTATAAGCGCCTACAGCCTCAGACTACCTCCCAATGGCTTGGTCTTCCACAGTGATTGTGGATAGTAATATACCAATCAGGATTAATGTAATTTGAGACCTTTGCACGATAACGCTGCATAAGCCCCACTATTAATGAAATCGTATTTTTTTGAGGATAAAGCAGCTCTCTCCACCACTATCTGTGTAACTTTTTTAAAGTCTGTATTCTTTGGAAAATATTGTCGCAGTAAGCCGTTGGTGTTTTCGTGTAGCCCTCGCTCCTAAGAGCTATAGGGGTGCGCAAAATAAACATCTGCTGACAGCGCTTTACTGATCTTCTCATGGTACGCAAACTCTTTTCCATTGTCTGTCGTAATCGTGTGAGCCAGATCCTTAATCGGCTTAAGCAGGGCGATGGTCGCCGCGGTGACATCGGTTACACTTTTACTATCGACCTGCACCGATACTGTATACTTCATCACCCGATCAACAATCGTCATTAGAGCGCCGCTGTGGCCCTTGCCGATCGCCGTATCATCGATGCGAGATAATACTGGGACGCTTCAATGCTCACTCGACTTTTTATCTGCCCCCGCGTAGATTTGCCGTTACGCCGTTTGTCGTATTTCTTGCCCTGGTGGCGCAGATGCGTATAAAGGTCTCCTCCCGCCTGCTTATCGCCCAAATGTGGCGATAAATAGTTTCATGGCTAATCAGCTTCTCCTGATCATATAGCAGCCAACCTGACACCTGTTCGGGACTCCATTCTATACGGAGCTTGGCCTCGATCACGATTATCATTGCCGGGGTCATTTTAGTCGGTTTAACCGCAGTATGGCGTCGCTGAATAGCCTTAGCTTGCGCCTGTTTATGACGATAGCCCCTGTCACCCATATTTCTGGCCAGTTCTCTACTTACCGTAGGATGACTCACACCTATAATTTTCGCCACCTCCCTTTGTGTACAGCCGCTGTTCTTTAGGACTGAAATCTGGCATCGTTGCTCGTAGGTTAGTTGTTGGTAATATCCCGTCATCACTTCATCTCTTGCCGGAGAAAAAGGGTAGGAGCTTACTTGCAGCTGGCCCCTTCTTCTACCTGATTAGATGATGCGCTTCGGATTTGAATCCGCGAGGCTTTATCCTCAAAAAAATACGATTTAATTAATAATGGGGCTTATGCAGCGTTATCGTGCAAAGGTATCAATTTATTAGACTTTTATGGTGTAAGCGCCTCGATAGGGAGAGTGTAGGCGATTGTTATGATAATGACGTGGTGAAACTATTTTTAGCAGCTTAAAGAATGACGGATATTCTAAACTCATCAGCCCATCAGTGAGTATATGAGGCGGGATGTGGATACCTACATAAAGCATTATAACCTTGATAGGTTCGACTAATCCAACGATGATCTACCACCAATTCAGTTTGAAAACGGAACAACTAAATATGTCCGTAAATATTGATTAAAAAAATGTGAAATGGATGCAATTTTGATAAAAATTAAAAATTGCTTGATGTAGTGCCCCCGAGACGATTCGAACGTCTGACCTTTCGCTTCATACCACTATGGCTTTCGTCACCGGCATCAATGCCGTTTGTAGTCTGGACTTTCTCTTTACCGTAGACCGAAGTCCGTAGGCACTACCCGTTAAGTCTCTGCACGTTCCGTATACAAGAGTACGGCTTCGCTCAGGATTGTCATCGGCACTGTCAATTTCCAGCCCGTTAAGGTTTCCCTGAATTTGAGTAGATTCACACCCAGTGTTTCTACCGGGGTGCCCATTTTTTATAAAATAGGAGGCAAATGCTCTATCCTGCTGAGCTACGAGGGCAGCGTGATAACAGTCTAGCATTATATATTGTAAAGTTGAATAATTTCATTTTTTTATTTGTAATCATAAATAATATTGGTACATAAAATTGAAAAAATCTCCACTTCTTAATAGGATGATGCTTTAATAACATAACCAACGACTTTAATCAAAGTCATTGAATTTCCTCATTTTGTAATCCATTACGAAGCTTGCGAGTGCGTTTAATGTTAAATTACCGGCTTCGTGCACGGCTCCTAGTGCTGAGAACTGATTTTCGACGTACCTATCTGGCATAACATGGTTTCGGCATATCATAGAGCACCAAAAACTTAGTGTCTTTGCGAATGTTCGCGGCAATAGCGGCCAGCCCATAAATCGTTTCAGTTTTGGTAATGCCTATGAACCGGGCTATGGCAAGTCCGTAGTGCCTTGTATTGGTGGCAAAAGGCCTGTATTACTGATATTTCCTTGTTACGAGCTTTCTCCCTTCTCGATAGTGGCTGTTCTCTGTGGCCTTACGTTGAAAATTTGATCTTCAATACTAAGTTTCGCTAATGCTTCTCTGTTCGCTTGAGCTACAAGAGACATCTACGTGCAGGACTGTTTCATTCGAAGGTAGCAAGGTGTTGCTCTACTGAAAATCGTAAACATTGCCTGGCATCACGATTTAACTATGAAGAAAGCCATCTTCATCAACACCGGTATTAACGGAAAAGCTGATAGTCTTCTTGTTACTACGACTGTCATTCTTAACGTGCCAACCAGCTTCAGAATACTTTGTCTGCTTTTCGTCTTTGTTGTTGCCAGAACTTGATTAATCCGCCTCTGTCGGTGTAGCGCCAATGATATTAATGCGATCTTAACGCATGATTATGTTTTGTACTTCCAACTGACGATTAATATCCGCTAAGGAATCTCTGATTGAAGTGGTTTGCAAGTTGATTGTCAGATTTGCGATAAAATTCTCTGACTTTCGCGCTTATTTCCTCGTAACTTTCGATTCATTTTGTCGCTTTTGCCCACTTATCCGCTCTATAGGCGGATTTAGAGCGCAATTATGTCGGTAACGCATTACGTTGCAGGTATCAATTGGTCATTGCCATCAGGCTAGTAACTTGCACCCTGTTTTTTTCCAAACCACGGTAACGAATTTTACGGTAACCAAACTGACACTTGAGGATTTGGAACAGGTGCTCTACCCTGGCTCGTATTTTTGATTGCTGGCGATTACGTTTGCGCTGACTGCTACTTAGGTTGCCTTTTCTTGGTTTGCGCTTGTCATTGACTTTCCAGTGTAATCCTAAGCATCGAGCGCCTCGCTTATATGTGTCGCTGGTGTAGCCCGCATCGCCAAAGATTACTTCGTCTTCCTTTCTCAACAAAGCAGGCAGTTCGCCAATATCCGCTTTATTGACTGAGGTAACCGTTACTGTATGAGCAGTCCCACTATTTACATCCGCACCGACATGGATCTTCATGCCAAAGTACCACTGATTTCCTTTACGTGTCTGGTGCATTTCAGAATCACGTGTGCCTTCGGCGTTTTTGGTCGAGGACGAAGTGCTTATTAATGTGGCATCTACCATGGTGCCTTTTGAAAGTGCAAGGCCGTGTAGTTTTAAGTGCTCACTGACCGCAGCAAATAACTTGTCAGTCAATTGATTACGCTCCAACAGGTGACGAAATTTCAGGATAGTTGTTTCGACAGGTAATCGATCTTCGGACAGCTCCAATTTGGCAAATATTCTCATTGATTCAATTTCATACAGCGCGTCTTACATCATCGGATCGGATAGTTGAAACCATTGCTGCATGAGATAGATACACAGCATGGTGGTCAGGCCGATCGGCTGCCCTCCAATACGTCCACTTTTCGGGTAATGTGGTTTAATGATTGCTTCAAAGGCTGCCCAGAGAACACAAGATTCCATTTCCTCAAGAAATAACTCTTTTCGCGTTTTTCGTTTTTTGGCTGTGTAACTGCGTAACTGCGTGAAGCAAAACTTTGTTGTTTCATTTTGAATACCGGCTTGCTCATAGCGATGCTATTTTACCAAGTTTTGGAGATTCAATCAGAGATTCCCTAATAATCGATCCCACAGTTAGTGCTCGACCAGTAGTGCTAGAAACCGTCCCAAGGTGGAGGCGCGGGGAACTTTCTTACAGAGCTAGAGGAGACAAAACTTGCGAAACAGCAGGTCTCTATACCAGTTAGCATTGAATGTGTGGATATGCAACAAGTAAGGAAATCCCAGTGATCTAGAAACAGTAGGTGATTGGAGTGAGTGAGACCAGTCAGCAACCTCACACCTTCAGGTGGCATAGGTATAAGTATAGGTGCGACGCCGTATGTTTTCCGGTCAACTCAATATAGTCATTATTTGTAAGAAAAATATCAATACCTGCAAGTCAGCTAAATTCATCATATTTAGTGAGTAATAGCATACTCAAACGGGCTCTCATTTACTACTGACGACTGAGACCACAGATAGGTATTAGCTTCCGGTATGTAACATACTAACGAGTGTTAGAATGATTTATGGTAATTAAAGAATACGCCCTATTCAATGTAGCCAGCTTTTAGCTATTTATGATTAATATCTCCTGGCTATATTGAGCAGAGTATTCTTGATATCAAAGACCGTATCTTTTGTTGCACTGGGCCTACGAGTGATTTAAAATTACGCATCAAAAGGTTAGCTCGATTTATATCCAGCAGGTAATGAGTAACATTTCAGCCGTGTTAAAATTATCGAGAACCAAATCGCTAATTTTTAATGGCGAAAATTTTGATAACTAAAGCTCAGTAATGATTAGAACTATTTTAAGTACGAGTGTAATTCGTACCCATGAGCATCATGAATAATAAACTCTTTATCTATAAGAGTTAATGTCGTGACACGCCATCAAAGTTATCAGCATCAAAGCCAAAGTCATCAAAGTCATCAAAGTCATCGAAGTCATCGAAGTCATCGAAGTCATCGAAGTCGTAGAAGTCATCAGCATAGAGATCATGAGAACCACCATCTCTAGCAGTATAATAACTGTCAATCCCTCGCCGTATTTTTGATACTTTTCTTTTTTGGCACCTGTCTTTAATTGATTTTTCCCTACGAAGATGATTATTTACATCTTCAATGAAATCCTCATCTTCCCAGCAATGGGTAGTACGTTCTTTGGTCATAACAACATTCCCTTATTACTACGTCTATACAATAAATCTAGGAAACTTATTACCAGCTTTCAAGTAATAATATAGTGAATTTGTATTATATATCTAGACTTCAGCATAACTTAACAAAGTATATTATATTCTGGTAGAATATCTGCATGCAAAAAATACTTTATAATACTGACCTACATAGTCAAGGGTAATGAAGAAAAATAATCCAATTCTTCGGAACTCGTATGATGCGAAAGCACTGCTGAAAGGGTGGTAGAATGAGAAGTTGCTGTCCTCAATAGGTCGTCCCATCTCTCCTCTGATGACTTTGTTTAGGCCATATTGATTGGGAGATGGTATCGCTAATCCTATGTGTAGTTGGCGAAGTTCTTATAACTGGATTTCTACGTTGCCATGAATGGTATGGTTTAGAAAATTATATATTACATCCTAATGATTGAGAGATCTTTGCGTGGACGGCGAACTCGCCACCGTTATTAAACGTGACTGTCTTACATATACTATTGTAAGGTAGTAGTGTGTTTTTTATGTCCTGTCTTATTGATTTTTCTGTCTTGTTGTTAATTCTGACTCTCGAATCAATTTCAAGTGTGTAGGTTAGTGTGTGAATCTAGTGAGCACTGTCCGCTATAATCAATTTAATATTGGGATTGCCGTGCCTTTTGTTAACAGATCGCATGGTTTTACTTATAGTTGTTTCCTGATTTATGGCATATCTTATGGAATACAGGTTTATTGTTTGGATATAAAGTTGAGTGACATATCGTTTTATATTAAATTCCATGATAATTTAACCCTGTGGGTAAAATATTCATAGATATTTATTTTGCCTTGCAATTGTTATCTGCTGTGAGTTAAAGTCATTATTTCTGGTTCCAAATCACAAGTTGAGGTTTGAATTTTATTTATAATGAGCTATGTTCAAAAGAGGTAGTTATATCACAAGGAGAAATTCTATGAAGTTGGGTGGTGAAAGTGGAAGTCACAAGAGTAGTGTTATCAAACCATTTAAATTTATTGATAAAGATCATACTCTTAGTAGTAGTGGAACTTATATAAATAAAAAAGTACGTAAGGCAGAGAATATGATATATAATAAGTTGCCTTTTAGATTAGATAAAAAACATATGCATAAACACCAGGATGTTGCGCAGACTTCACTCTATGACAGACGTGCAGAAGCGCTTGGAGCAATTTCTATTAATAAGCTGGTGACAGATATTGATAACGAAGTATGCGTGGATGATTTCGTAAGCAAAGATATAGGTTTGTCTAGTGGTATGTCTGATGAGGTGGAGAAGATTGCTGTTTTGGTAAACGAGGCTGGAGTTGGTGGAGTAATTAATGAATTTGGTAATATTACGCCTAATGATAACGGAATGAATAAAGATAACAGTCTAGTGGTTGTCAATAAGGAAAAATTCAAAGAACATAATCAGCAAGATATTACTTTGCTTTTTGATAATATAATAAAAGGTGTTAAAAACCCTCGGTCTCTAGTAGCTATTAAAAAAGAAATATCTAAAGCTTGCGGTAATAGTGTTATTACGGAAACACAACAAAAACACCTAAGCAAAAGTATGTCAAGTAAACTGAATAAAATGCTAAAATATCGAGATGAAAGTATAGCTAGAGTAAAGACAAAAAGCGATGACAATGGATTACTACCTTACGAGGTAAATATTGAAGGACTAAAACATATCCATTCATTAGCGTTTGCGGCAAAAGAAATTGATCCAAAGCTTTTCTCAAAATTTGGAACTTCTCTTTTAGAGTTATCTGAAAGGACTTATATCGATAGTACAAGTAAACTTTCTCCAGCTGGGAAAGA
Organism: Candidatus Endonucleibacter bathymodioli; assembly: GCA_030674915.1. Lineage (GTDB taxonomy): Bacteria > Pseudomonadota > Gammaproteobacteria > Pseudomonadales > Endozoicomonadaceae > Endonucleibacter > Endonucleibacter bathymodioli. The sequence goes on along the minus strand of JASXSV010000006.1, from coordinate 165,946 downwards.
TCTTTCCGAAATAGATAAAATGTTTAATGGATCTAAAGAAAATTATTCTAGTTATGTGGAACCTTTGCTTGAAATGGCACAAGATAATAAAAACGTAAAAAGAGATATGAAATATCAAACCATATATGAATGCAATAACAAAACACTTGAAAGTGAGTTGAAAATAATTCCAACACTGACAAATAAGCTGGATGAGTTTGAGGAATTGGAATCAAAATATAGGGTTCGGTTGTCAACAGTAGTTGACAAAGTGCAAGACTTAGAATTCAGGATTAGTAGTATGCAACTAGCTTTTGATAATTTAAAAAAAGTACAATCAAAAAGTAAGACAGTGAGAAGAGTAGACTTTAATTACCAGAAAAAGCGTAGTGCTAATATGAACGAGTTAAAGAAAATGAGAAAACAGGCCAAAGGAATTAGGAATCAAGGTTTGACGATAAGAAAGAGTATGGATAGTCTGCATGAAAAACACCATGATGTTACTTGTCTTTTGTTGCATAAAAGAGCCAAGTATAGTAATAGTTTGTCTCATATAAAAGACCCTGCCTGTATCTTAGATAAAAACAGAGGATGCAATGAAATTGTCGATCAGAAATTAAAAGATATATTTAACAAAAGAGAACAGCGTATTGGATCAACAGATAACACTGATTTTGCCTTGGCCAAAAAATTCTTTCATGATAAGAAGGCGCATCGGAGCTATAGCGATAGCCAGTTAGAGGATATGGTAAAAGTATTTGAATCTCTTATGGGGAATACTTCACAAAACTACAGCTGCGAAGGCTCACTTTTACTGTTAGAACAAGCTACATCTAATGGGGTAGGATACAATTCAGGCATGTTCGCAAAAGTGGTAAATAACAATATAGCTCGGTTCGGTACGTTATCATTACCACTCATTTATAGAGCTGAAGAGATATCATCTTCAACGCCAGAAGTATTTATATTACCGTCTAAGTATCATGACGAGCCTTTATATGGAGAAATAGGCAATCACTCATTGCAGGAAGATAAGTATTCCATCAGAGAATCAGAGAGGGAGCTCAAGAAAGAAGAGGCCACAACTTTCAAACAAAATGTTCTCCTTGGCAAAGCACAAAATGGAACCCATGCATCATTGACTCCGTCGCATGTAGACGTAGCGGCACCTACAATTACTAGCGAAACCGAATTAGAGTTGACGTTTACGATGCCTCCGACTATTGTACCTAATGCTCCGCCACTGCCGCCACTTACGCCTATGGCCACAGCAGCTCCGACTCAGGAAATAAATATAAATAATTCAAATGATGATAGGTTGACGACTGATACACTAGTAAAGGTTCGGGAAGGTTTAAAAAGCGTGAACATAGATAATCAGAGAACGAAAAATGAGGTGTCAGTCAATAGTATGATAGAAGGTATTTCGGCCAGAATACCTCAACGGCATGATTCAATAAATGGAGATAGTTTTGAGGAGGAACTAATTAACACGGTCAAACACCTTAAAAAAGAAAATTTGTTGAACAAAGACGATGCTGTTAATAAGATATTAGATATTATCACAAAACAGAATCAAGATATAGACGCGGAAAGTCTAAAGACCTCAGCAGAAGAAATATGGGCACATAGCGCACTAACAGAGCAAGATATTAGAAACATTATAGCGAAAGCAGAAGAATGGGATTAGTTAGCCTGTAAAGCTAAGAGATTTTATGAGACTGTAGATTAGTTTGTGTATTTGCTTATCATTAACCCTTATGGGATATAAGCACTATGAATAAAGATCAAATGTTAGCCTTTGCAAAAAAGGCGGCGAAAAGCATGAAAACTGAGAAAGATCTCAGTGACTTTAGTTGCATGCTAAAAAAAGTCACCGTTGAGGCAGCTCTTGGCGCTGAGCTGGACGACCTCTTGGGTATGACAGAAATCAGCCGATGACTGGATCAAATAGACGTAACGGTCACTCCTCAAAAACACTTTATACCGACGACGGGGCTATCGATATTGAAGTTCCACGTGATCGAAATAGTTCATTCGAACCTCAGCTTGTAAAAAAAACAGCAAACTCGCCTCACTGGTATGGATGATAAAATTCTTTTTCTATATGCCCAAGGAATGACAACTCGAGAAATCTGCGCAAACTTTAAAGAATTGTATGATGCTGATGTATCCCCCAGCCTAATTTCTAAGGTCACAAACGCCGTTATGGATCAGGTATATCCCATTGTTTATTTAGATTGTATTGTGGTCAAAATCAGGCAAGATAAGCAGGTGATCAGCAAGGCTGTCTATCTAGCGCCTGGAGTAAATATTGAGGGGCACAAGGATCTTCTTGGTATGTGGCTATCAGAAAATGGAGGTGCGAAATTCTGGCTAGGCATCCTTACTGAGCTCAAGAATCGCAGTTTAAAAGACATTCTAATCGCTTGCGTGGATGGCCTTAAAGGATTTCCTGAAGCCATTCAAGCGGTGCACCCTGACACGCACATTCAACTCTGCATCGTTCATATGGTGCGAAATAGCATGAAGCTTGTACCTTGCGTGATTACAAAGAAGTAAGCGCTGATTTAAAGCAAGTTCACAGGTCATCTATAGAAGAGGAAGCGTTGCGAGAGTTTGATAACCTTGAAGAGAAATGGCTTTCAAAGTATCCTCAGATAAGCCGATCATGGCGTCAAAACTGGGACAATTTGAATACGTTTTTCGCGTATCCAGAAGAGGTTCGCAAGGCGATTTACACCACCAATGCAATTGAATCATTGAACAGCGTGATCAGAAAAGCGATCAAGAAACGTAAGTTATTTCCGCATGATGATTCGGCAAAAAAGGTAGTTTACCTTGCCACGCGCGAGGCCTCGAAAAATTGGACGATGCCGATACGCAATTGGCGTTCGGCACTGAATCACTTTATGATTGTTTTTGAAACACGATTATCAGATTACGTTTAACTCTAAGGCAAATACACAGAGTTATTTACACTCTCTAATTCGTATGGGCTATATTATTTATGCCGCGGATTTTAGTCATAAGTGCGCCATATTGAAAAAGTTGAGCCAGAGGGTACACTCACGGTTCGACCAAAAACCAATATGAGACCACTTATGAATAAGCGTTATACCCACCTGACTCAAGAAGAAAGATACCAGATTTGGTCAGAGAAAAAAGCAGGAGTTTCAAATGAAATTATCGCCCAAGACTTAAGGCGTGATTTGAGTACCGTTAAAAGAGAATTGGCTAGAAATACAGGGGCTAGAGGTTATCGCCCGAAGCAAGCACATAATTTTGCGCAGGAACGTCATCAACAGAAACCAAAAGCGACCAAGATGGTAGCTGAACTGAAAGATAAAATTACTGACAGACTAAGTAAGCAGTGGAGCCCTGAGCAAATACAAGGACGCCTTAAACGAGATAATCAACCTTCTGTATGTCCCGCTACGATTTACCAGTTTATTCGAGAGGACAAAGCTGAGGGTGGTTGCTTGTATCAACATCTTCGGCACAAGAAGTATAAGCAAAGAACAGGAAAGCCCGATGCACGAGGCCAGATCCGAAACCGTGTTAGCATTGATGATCGACCTGGAATTGTGGATCAAAAAATACGTTTAGGCGATTGGGAAGCAGACACTGTATTTGGCAAAAGACACAAGGGTGTACTGGTTACATTAACGGAAAGAGTGAGTAAATTAAATTTGGTAAAACGTGTTCCTTCAAAGCACGCTGACGTGGTGACGAAAGCAATTATAACGATGCTCAAGCCTTACCAAACAGACTTACTCACGATCACATTTGATAACGGAAAGGAGTTTTCCTTTCATGAAAAAATCAAGAAAAAGCTTAACGTAGATACCTATTTTGCTCACCCTTACTCCTCGTGGGAACGAGGTTTGAATGAAAATCATAATGGCTTGATAAGACAATATTTGCCCAAAAGCCAATCTTTGGATAATGTCACTGACAAAGAAATTTTAGATATACAAAACCGACTAAACCAAAGACCAAGAAAACTGTTAGACTTTAAAACACCTGATGAGATTTATAGTGAAATGGCGTTAGCTGCATAAATTTTAAGGGCGCACTTATGACTAAAATACGCGTGCCTTTATGTGGTCTCACTGTATTATAACAATTCACAAACCGCGCAAGGGCAATTCTGTGCTCCTACCTCGAATCAAGGATATGTTTAGTATCTTGAATCTCCATTAATGTTTGGATTATACGCTCGGACTTGCCATTTATTTGCGGTAGTTTCACGCGCGTGAATTTCTGCCAGATGCCGTAAGCTTTACTCAAAGCCACAAAATCATAATCCGGAGTGCCTTTATATTCCGTACCATTGTTATAATAATTGTATTCAATCGTGTAGGGATATTTCGACAGAACCTGCCGCAGAAATGTTTGTGATAAGCGTTCTTTGATGAAGTTTATAGATGTACTGTGCATAAACATCATACGTGATAGGCATTGTTATTTTTTCTTTGTTGAAGCTTTTTCTCTTGAAAACGGTTTTCTTTTTTTGGGGAATAGGCGTTCTAAAGAAATATTCGGACTATCAACAGGGCCATTAATTCTATAGTGAATGCTGGAAAGTTGACCTAGCTGTTTTCCCACTAGCTTGTCAGCAATGAAAAAGGCTCCTGCAACATGAGGTGCTGCTCCTAATAAAACACTAAAAATAGGTAAGCTAGAGGTGACTGGTAGTGTGACCGCAAGACTTGCGTCCACTTCATTTTTGTTAATATCAATCTGCCCACCAAGCGTAAAGTTTGAAGAGGGTCCGCTAATTTCAAGGGGGGTATCAAAAGTGATTATTCCCTTATTAAATCTAAGGACGCCATCAACCTTGTCAAAGCTGACTCCTGATGAGTAGAGATCTGAAAAGTTAAGTTTTAAACGTCGTGCTAGTGATTCTGCATTCAGGATACCAAATAACTTTAATACATCAGCTTCCAAATATTGTAGTTTGCCATCACGTAAACGCACATCTAAGTTTCCTGATATATTAGAAAAATCTGTATGGGCAGGTGAACCAGGCCAATTTAGCCTGCTAGTTAATTTGCTATCTTTTGCCAGGAGATATGCCGGCAAATTAAGATACTTCTGAAACTGTTCTAACCCCCCACTTCCCATCTCTAGCTCAGCATTGACGTAAGTGTGTTGTTCACACTTCCTCTCAATCCAGTCGGCAGAGGCATTCAATGTCATATTTGGCAACAGTACCTGTAACGATTCAATCTTTATACCATCTGGCATTTGCCGTAAATTGAAAGATAGTTCGCCGTTTGTCAGCGGACCTAATGTAATAGATTTAATCAAAATATCAGCGGCAGGAATTGACGATGGATGGAGCTGTAACTTGCAACTCTCTTTTATATCAAATAATTTTTCACTGCTTTCAGGTAAGACAATATGATCAAAAACCAACTTATACGGCTGAGACTCGCGCTCTGGAATCCACAGGATACCTGCTAAACTCTCGCTATTAACGGTTAGCTTCAAAGATTGGGCATCATGTTCAAACTCTATTAAAGCATTATTCAGAGTGAAATTATTATAGCTGAGTTTTCCTATCTGTATTTTATTAGCAACTATTTTATCAAGGATATAGCGTCCGTTAGTACTGGTAGCTTGGTTTGTAAATTTTGCGTACCAAGGTGCTATATCAAGTTCCGGCAGAAACCCTGTTACCAAAATTTCACCAGCATCAGCAACAGGAGGGCTGGTCTCCGTTAGTATCTGTGGAGCAAGCATTATCGACGCTTGTTTCATAACGTTGTCAGCATTCCAATCTATTTTTGCTTTACCTGAATTTTGTAGACTGATAGTTAAGTCTTTGGAGCTAGGGTGGGATGTATATTTTAAAATTAGCGGTAATTGGTCATCAGCAGCTTTGTATAATGGCTTTGGTAAATTCACATCAAGCCCTTGTAAATCACTTTCTATCATTAGAGTTGTTATATTATTTTTATGGTTCACCAATATATCAGCGAAATAATTTGGTGTACCGCTGGCTACGTTTAGAACGGGAAGATCAAGCCACTCACTAATCGCACGAATATCGGTACTGCCTTGCAATTTCACCTTGGTTGTCGAGAGTAGACCGTTATTCATGACTGATGAAATCGATGAGGAAATAGCTTTATCAAAAAGTAGGCCAGTTAAACTCTTTGCGGTCAAGCCATTTTCTGTAGAGAAAGTAATATTGCCATTAATATTGCTAATAGAAATATTGTGTTCAGGAAAGGTGATAGAAAAACTATCTATCCTACCCTGTACTTTAACATCAGTATTTTTAATGTTGTCGAGTGGGATAGTCAATTGTAGCATGGCTACAAGGTGTCCGTCGTTTAGCTTCCAGTTTTTCACCTTCCCTTCAGTCAGATCGTTGAGAGGTGTCTCGCTAAAAATGCGATGTAATGTGTCATTATCCGCAGTTGTCATAGCGTGAACAGAAACAACCGGCACTCCTTTTAGAGGAATGCTGATAAATGTCTTTTGTAAATTAGCATCAAGTATTTTTGCTGTACTTGCAGTGATCTCAGCTAGATCATTATTAATATATATGTTGCCGGACATCTTAGTAATTTTGGGCCAATCTTTATGGTAATTGAACTCTGCGTTGGAAATGTTAAAATACAAACCCCATGAGGAATCCATTACCTTTTCTGTTTTTTGTAAAGGTCCATTGTATAGGAAGCCTCCCATATTGAGGTCTGCATGTCCTATAGCCCTGTCAAGCCATTCAACTAGGGTGCTAGAAAAGTCATTAAGTCCTGAAGGAATATATTTCTTTGCATGGACTGCACTGCCCTTTTTCAGTCCAACGATAAGCGCCATTGTTAGTGGTTTTCCATCGAAGGGAATATCTAGCCTGAGTCGTCCTGCTACCGTACCATCTGAACCTTTAAGGTTAATACTATCACTTTTTAAAATGTAGGTATTATCTATCACACCCCAGTATAGTCTGGACTTTACGGAATCATAATGCCAAACATTGTTGAATACCTTGGAGAGATCAAGGCTAAACTGTTGGCTATCTAAATCTAAATAACCTTTTAGCTTACTCATCCGAAGAGTACCGGTGATATTACTTGCAGCTGGTGAGTTTTTCCACGCATTCACAGCAATACTCTCAAGCTGTGCACTGAGATCAAAGTCGAACGATTGTCGGTTTGGATATAGTCTCATCGCCAGATCTTTAATTTGTCCTCGGGGAGTTAAGGTATTTAGCAACTTAGTGGGAAGCTCGGGTAGCATCTCAGTATTCATTAGCGTTTCAGTTACAGAAACAAGATCAAGGTTTTTGCTAGCGATGCTGATACTGTATTCTGGCAAATTTTTTGAAGCTATATACCAGTCACCAGTAATAGGTTGCTGCTGATCAAGTTGTAGATAAGAGTTGTTTAACCATATATTCCAACTCTTGCCGTTTATGGCCTCAATAAAAAAGTCTGTGTGGGCTTTTATCGCATGATGATTTATAGGCTTGGTTTGATAAACCATTTTTAGTGTCTTAAAAGCACCAAAAAATTGCCATTTTTTCTTGTTGTAAGACCATGACATTTTGGAGTCCACAGGGGCATTTTGCAAACTAATATCGTTCTTTCCTCTCATCAAGGGTAACTGTTTAAGGTCGAGATCCTTGATGAAAATGGTACCATTCCATTCAGAAATAGCTGGTGTTGTACCCTTCCCTTGACCAGAAATCTCTACTGATCCACTCCCTACCTCAAACCGAGCATCAAGACGTTTCATTCCAGCATTATCAACTAAAGATAAGTAGCGGTTATGAAATTCATTTACATCGCCATTAGGCTGAACGACTGACAATGATGTATTAGATGCATCAATGACTCCTTGAAAGCTCAGCCAATCCAGAAATGCTAGATGGCGACGGCGGTCAGAACCAATGCCTTTTATACCTGGAAGTGTCCACCCTCCAGCCTCTGTATGAATGATTTTAAGATACACGCCATTCACTGATAGATAATTAAAAATGGGCGTTAACTGCCAGATACTGGTACGAAGATCGAGCTCTAGGTTGACTCTGTCAACCATAAACACGGGGGTGTCAGAGTCCCTTTTCTGTAATTTTAAACCCTGAATGGTCATGGTAGGCAATCCTTCATTCCACTCGACGGTCAGTGAATTAATTTGGAGGGATGCATGTAGATGAACACTCAAAAAATGAATGATGCGCTCTTGAAAAATAGGCAGGCAAAATATCAGTGCTCGGGCTCCTGCTACGGCTAGCAGAACCGTAATCAGGCTTGCCATCAGTAATCGCCAGCCCCAAGTTAAAAACCGTAATAAAATCAGCTTCATTTATACGAGAACCACATCAAACTGCTCCTGATTATAGATAGGTTCCACTTGGAGACGAATCGGCTTATTAATAAATTCCTCAAGGTTAGCAACATTGCTGGATTCTTCGGTTAGCAGTCTGTCAAGTACAGACTCAGAGGCTAATACCAAATACCCTTCACTTTTATAAGCATAAAAAGCCCTCAAAACCTCCCTAAGTATCTCATAGCAAACAGTTTTAGATGTTTTTAATTTGCCACGACCGTTACAGGCTGGAGAAGGACCACACAACACATTCTCCAGCGACTCTCTAGTCCGTATTCTGGTCATTTCTACCAGACCCAAGTGGCTGATGTTAGTTGTGTTGATTTTCGCATTATCCTTTCCAAGGACTTTTTCATAGGCCCTTAGCACTTGTCGCTGATGCTCAACATTTTTCATGTCAATAAAATCAATAATTATAATACCTCCAAGATTTCTTAAACGCAGTTGCCTAGCGATGGCAGTTGTAGCTTCCAAGTTGGTCTTAAAAATGGTTTCCGCGAGATTTCGATGCCCTACAAAAGCTCCAGTATTAATATCAATGGTGGTCAATGCCTCTGTCTGGTCAATAATAAGGTAACCTCCTGATTTTAATTGAACTTTACGATTTAATGCTTTGCTGATTTCATCCTCGACCCCAAATAAATCAAAGATGGGGCGCTCTCCTAGATAGTACTCGACCCTACCAACAACCTCTGGCACTAGCATCTTGACAAAGTTGTGTACTTGTTGAAATGCTTCCTTGGAGTCAATACGAATTCTTTCAATTGTCGGATTAATAAGGTCTCTCATAGTTCTTAACTGAAGGGAAAGATCTTCATAGACAACTGCTGGCGCTTTACTGCTCTTGATATTCTCTTTGATGCTCTGCCATAGTCGGTGCAAAAACGCAATGTCAGTACGGACTTCTTGCGCACCTATTCCTTCGGCTGCGGTGCGTAATATAAATCCGTTCTGTGTTTGTTGATCTTTATACTCTACGCAGCTTTCTACCAATGATAGGAGCCGCTTACGTTCTTCCTCATCTCTAATACGAAGAGAAATACCTACATGGTTACTCTGGGGTACTAGTACCAAATAACGTGCGGGCAGGGAAATATTCGTTGTCAAGCGTGCACCTTTGGTTCCCAGTGGGTCTTTGGTCACCTGCACGGTTATGAATGCCCCTTCATGAACCAATTTGACAATAGGCTGCTCAACTTGTTCTACCCTTAGCTTTTCACTTTTTGGTACTAATTCACTAGCATGGATAAACGCTGTTCGCTCAAGGCCTATATCTACAAATGCGGCTTGCATTCCCAGCAGAACTCTAACTACCTTGCCTTTATAAATATTGCCAACGATACCCCTATTGCTGGATCGTTCGATATGAATTTCCTGAAGAATGCCGTTTTCGACTAAGGCTACACGGGACTCCATAGGCGTGATGTTCATCAGAATTTCTTCACTCATACCCTATCCAGCCCTGACTTTTCCCAAAGTACTCGATAAACATGAAGAGAATATGTGAAATTTATCTTCATACAGGGTAAGTGTCGAATAATATCGTTAAAATATAGCATAATTCCATAGTTAGGTGCACAGGCCCCAGTTAATCAAAGTTTGGCCAGATGTATTGTTGTCCAAACCCTCAGGAGGGTGTTCATAATTATATAACTGAACATAACCCTTCAATTTTTGTTTTAACTTTAAAGTATTATTTAACTTTTTCTGGTAGACGCATGCACACTTTACACTAAGGCAGAGTAGTTCAACAAAAATATTATCATTAAGGCAGCCTTTTCCATCTATATTGAGATCTTTGAAAGCGAGGGTATAGGCATCGAGAGGAACTGACTTCTGAAAATATTCTGGTTCCAAAGTGATCCAGAGCTTCATCAACGGCATCCACACAGAAATCAGTGCCCATGGTGTGTAGATTGCTAGCCAAGCAAGAACGCTACGACTGAATCAGGCCATAATGGCTATCAGGTGCATAAACCATGCGCCATAGGAATATAGTCTCTATATGTCTCCAGAACCTACACTGGTCAGGACGATCAAGAGTTAGTCCTTTCAGCGGATATGGACCAAACTTGCTACTTTTTTCGATAATAGAGATTGCGTACTAAAAAACCGCAGTACACTGAGATCTTGGACGTATGACATAAGGCTTGGTGACTTTATCTAGATAACTTTTAGTATTCTTACCAACCGTGCCTTCGAATAGCTCATCTGCTCGCATCAGTAGTTCTCGCTCTATGAGCGGGTGGATTTGAAAGCGCACTGCCAGCTCGGGGGTTGTATGATGTTTAGAGGGGGTTAGTTTAATAGATAGTCATCAACAACCTAGCGCCTTCAAGGGGAATGGGTATAAAATGCTGGTTTTCACTGAGCTTGAAATTAATCATGAATCTTACAGAGTTTGCTAGAACCTCTCAGCTTGTTATGCGTAATACCGATATTCTTCGATCAGAGCGCTTGTTGATATTAGCGCCCCCTGCTGATGATCTTGCTACAGGGCTGTTATCAAAAAATATTGCTACTAATATACTGGGATTTACTCAGGACTTTTCAATATATTCACGTATGGCACCTTATTGGCAGACTGGCGGAATCAGGCAGGTTCTGGTTTATGGAGCAACTCTTAGTGGGGGGCAGGAGCTCAAGTTCGATGGTGTCTTGATGTTTCTCCAAAAAAGCAAGCAGTTAATGGATTTCTGGCTAGATATGATTGCCCCAGTGATTACTCCTGAAGGGAAGGTTTGGCTGGTTGGAGAAAATAAGGAGGGAATAAAATCATGGAGTAAGAGACTCAAGCATCGGTTTATGGAAGTTATTAGTATCGATAGTGCTCGTCATTGTGTGCTCATAGAAGCATCAGGGCTAAATAATAAGTCCCCCGCATTTAAAATAGAAGATTATTATCAGGGGTTTAAAGTTCAGGCAGAAGAGAAAATACTAAAAATTTTATCATTGCCTGGGGTATTCTGTCATGGTCGCCTTGATCGAGGAACTGAAGTTTTTTTGCAAAGCCTGACTGATATTAAAGGTGAAAAAATAATGGATTTTGGCTGTGGGTCAGGTGTAATAGGTGCTTTTGCTGTAGCAATGCTACCAAATGCAAAGCTTACGTTGGTTGATTGCGATGCTTTGGCTCTTGATAGTGCCAAGCAAACGTTACGCTTAAATAATATAGAAGAGTGCCAAGTTCTGGCCAGTGATGGTCTTGGATCTATTAATCAAAGTTTTGACTTGATTTTATCAAATCCTCCTTTTCATAAAGGAGTTAAAACACACTACGATGTAACAGAGCAATTTTTTGTAGATGCATACCGTTATTTGCATGCCTGCGGGGAGATTCGCATTGTGGCTAATAGCTTTTTAGTGTATGAACCAATTATAAAAAAGGTATTTGGATGTTGTGATATAGTAGTTGTAAAGGATGGATTTACGGTTTACAAAGCTAGAAAATCATCATTAAAAAAATGAGTGTGCAAAATGTATTTGATATTAGGTAGCACCTACTTCGATTTACGGTAGATGACTTTTGTAATGATTATTATAAGAGTTTCTACGTCTAAACCGCCAATATTTTATCTACTTACCTTCTTATTTCGAAAAAAACAACAATACTTAGCATATGTGTGTGTAAATTGTCTAATCTTTAAATTATAAACTTTTATTCTATGGAGAGAACAAAAAAATGAGTTTTTTTAATAAGCTAAGAATGGCTGGTATAAAGACGCCCGTGACTAGAGCTAGATCAAAAGCAAGCACAAATATGGTGGCTAGGGCGAAATCTTTTTGTGCTCGAAAGGTACGAGACTCGTGGGATAATGGCATAATCTCAAAGCTTAATAAATTAAGACGAAAGTTAAGCATAGATAGAGTCATTGTGCTAAGAAGAGTAGTACCTGTTGAGAAAATGATAACCAATATGCTGTTAGATAGGACAAAATATGAGAATAATGATGCTCAGAGTGCTCATTACGATAAGATGTTTAAAAAACTTGAATCTGTTGGGAATCTGGAGATCAATCAGGCTGCTCTGACACATTTAAAAAAGAATATAAAGTTGTTATCTGACAAAATAGAGGTTCCAGAAAAGCTGTTAAAAGAGAGGATAGCTGCGAGAGTTGCTGCAACAGAAGATCTGAAAAAGGGAAGATTTGATAACGTTAAAGGCTTTAATGTGTTCCTATGGACGAGCGCTCAAGCTTTTGCTTTAAGTCAGGATGCTAAGGAAATGATGAGTAATAAGCTAGATAGAAAACTTGTTCGTGAATTAAAGAGCATCAGAGCAAAGAGTTTGAATAGTGAATATAAAGATTTTCCTGATGAAGCTGGGATGATAGCATTCTTCAAAGCGGCTAAGTTAGATCTTGCATCCAGAATCGAAGAAAGTCATGAGAAATTCAAGACTCTTGCATTAAAACATAATACCACTGGTGACCATCTCCTCAGAGAGAATCAAGACGAAATGAATGATATGATCACAATGGGCAATCTAAGCGAATTTCTGAATAGCATGACTAAAGACGATATGCCTGAAGAGAACCGTATAAAGCTTCGGCTATGGTTTCATTGTAATGCCGATGAGATTGGTTATAATAATATGAGAAACGATCTAACGGGATTAAACGGAGCGCTGCCAGCTTGTTTACAATCAGAAGTTGCGAGTAAGGATCAGGATAAGGGTCAGGATAAGGATAAGGATCAGGGTAAGGATCAGGGTAAGGATAAGGATCAGGGTAAGGATGAGGGCAGCGTGTAAACTGAGTGAAGTATCAGATATCTGTCGGTAGGTGTCTATACCTACCCAGATTTCAAAGAGTATAGGTATAGTACACTTGGAGTACACAACAGTAAGGTAATCTGCGAATTAGGAATAAGTTTAGGTTCAAGCGGCTATTATTATGAATTCGTGTGACCGTGGAAAACAGAACAGAAGGATAATGCTCGTAAGTTGGTCTATAGAAACCGTTAGTTGTTATTAAAAGTTGTTATCAAAATGAAGATGAGACCTTTGCGCGAGTCTCTCTAAACAACTGAAAATCAGGTATAATAAGCCTTGCACAATCAATGCATTTTGGTGAAATTATGGTTTGAAAAAATCTGAAGCAGTGCAGTCTAGCAGATTCAATGCTGGTTGATCACGATGCAGTGAAAGCTCGACTCTGTCCATGAACTCATTGATTGGGCTCGCTTAGAGCATCATCTGAAAGATATGCATTCAAATTCTCTAGGCGAGAAGGCATGGTCGCCACTGATGATGTTTAAGGCACTGCTGCTGCAAAGTTGGTATAAATTAAGCGATTCGGCCCTAGAGAAACAATTTGCTCGCGATTTTTTATTTCGTCGATTTATTGCGCTAGACATTTCAGAGTCAGTGCCGGACCACAGTACTTTTTGGCGATTTAGACAGAAGCTAGATAAATTGTTGTTTATGGATAAGTTGCTTCAAGAAATCAATTCCCAGCTTATAGATCAAGGTCTTTATATTAAATCTGGAGGTATCAATATTGTTGATGCTAGCGTAATTTAGGCTAAACAGTGTCGTCCAAATAAGGATAAAGAAAAGCACTCAACCCAGAATCCTGATGCGAAGTGGAGCGTGAAAGCCGATTCTTACGGGAAGAGTGAAAGTACCTACGCCTATAAAGCGCACATAAATATCGATGAGGATGGGCTGATAAAATCGATCGATTACACCGCAGGAAATGTTCACGATTCAAATTGTTTCACCGAGCTATTAGATGGTGAAGAGTCATCTGCTTATGCGGATAGTGCCTATTCCAGCAAGAAGAACAGTGAATGGCTGGATGATAGAAATATTGATAACAGAATAATAAAACGTGCTTATAGAAATAAACCATTAACAAAAAATGATAAGTGCTTTAACCGTTTACATTCTGGTGTGCGCTGCACTGTGGAGCGAGTATTTGGCGTTTTAAAATTACACTATGGCATGGCGAAAGCTCGTTATCTTGGCTTAAGCCGAAACCGCACACGTTTTGAAATAATGTGCGTGCGCACAATCTTAAACGAGGTTTATCGATTCAGCAAGCAAGTTGCGCCTGAAAATCGAAAATGAAGGGTGAAATGGCTAGAATGGCGAGTATTCGAGCTAAAATAGTGTTTTTTAAGGCTTTATCTTCAAAAAAATACGATTTAATTAATAGTGGGGCTTATGCAGCGTTATCGTGCCAAGGTCTCAATAACTTAAATTATTTTAGTTGCATACCATTTCATATGCCATTATGATAAACCTGCCAAAATTGGTCGTAAGCATTAAGCATTAAGCATTAAGCATTAAGCATTAAGCATTAATCCCTAGATAACTTATAGGCTGTAGTATGTTAAAATTGTATACCTTAATTTTATTAACTTGTTTCAACGCTATTTGTGCGTTTGGTTTTGGAGAAGACTTTAATCCTGCCATTGTAGAACTCATTCTACCAGCAACACCAGCAACACCAGCAACTACAGTTGATACTCAAGAAACGCAAAGTACAGCAGAAAATAAAAACTTTATTGATACAAATAAACTTGCAACAGTTTTTATGGGCACTCCGCCACCCCCTGGACTAGAGGATTTGAAGAAGAAGAGGGGGTCAGTATACGATGTAAAGGAGGATCTAAAAAAAGCTGTACTCTTTTGGCTGAAGGCATTCTGCTTAATAAAAAGCAATCGCATAGAATATGCCCATGATATAAAAAACCTCATAACTAAAGATATAGCCAGTATGGAAAAATCACCATAGTGCACTTATCAATATTGCCTATTTAGCTATGTTCGGTGATGCAGATTGCAAGAAAGCCCTTATGGACAACCAGAAAAGTTTCATAAGAACAGCAACAGATATAGTAACTATTATCAATGCTATTAGCTGGTTTAATCGTATAAGACCTCACGTTAAAGAAACATTACCTAAAGATACTGGTCTTTTAAAGTGCTTAGTGTCAACTACCGGGTGCACAGAACCTGTCAGTACGGATACCGTTGCTACAAAAATCACCGCTGATTTTTTGAAGGCAAGTCACGAGCTAAAACTATCATCTCCGCAAAGAAATGGCTTGGCATTTTTATCTGTCAATGGTATGAACAGGTTCCTGCCAAAAAATTAGCCATGTCTATTACTCGCTTCTGGAAAATGGATGGAATTAGTCACCTTGATATCTTTAAGATGTTCAGGATAAAGCAGAAATTTTTAAAAAGAAACGAAGCATACAGAGAGGGAAACTTGCTTGATGAAAAGTGGCTTTGTATTGAGTACATAGACTCAAATAAAAACATGAATAAAGTTTTCATGTGCGCCATGAATAACAAATTATCAATGACAAATAAATGAATAACAAAGCAAGACGCAAACCTAAAAAGTCAACAAAAACAGCATCGAGAGATACTAACAAGTGCTTAGATGCCGAGTTTAAAGAGAAACATGACAAAAAACTAGAAGAAAAAGAAGCTCTGAGTGACAGATCACAAGTCTGTATAAAATATTTGCAATGGAATTATTTATAAAGACAGACAACAAATGCTTGACATGTTAGTAGCTGAATTAAGACAAGAAAATGCACGTGCAACATCAGAAAATAGTGAAACGAAAGAATCAGATTCCACTGAAGCACTAAGGTCTATCGCATCTATTTTATTGTATATGACTGCGGCCACAGTAGTAAAACACAAGTTTCCTCACCTAGCACAGGTAGAGAATACAAAGACAGATCAGGATACTTACACAGATGATATAAGAAAAGGGTTAGATTGCCGTTGTCATCTTACAAGTGAATATAAACTTAACGCAGAGCATGTTGCGCCTTTTCTTAACGGGGTTGAAATGAAAGATTAGTATTAGAGCTAAATAAATTACAAATGTAAACGAATCATGTCCATCAAATGAGAAAGAAAGTCATGATGTAAATATTAATATGTCAAAACCATCCAAAATGCTAGCAAGTCTCGGTGCCAATACAGCTGATGGCAAGTTTGCAGAAGGAAATAATAAAAGTGGTGCTGCCAACAAAAACTGCATCATAAGCTTGATTCAGAAAGAAGGCTCAACAGAACATACACTTGATACAAGCAAACTCTTCAAACTTTATGAACGTTACTCCTCTGGAGCAGGAGATATGCATGGTGAAACACAAAAAACATGGGAGCCAGTTGATGATTTTCTGACTGAATTTGACCAGTCTATACGCAACCGTTGTCAAGCAGATTGCTCTACAATTACTCAAGATCATACAGCCAAAACACTTATGGCTATAGACTGTTCACCTTGTACAGCAGACAAAAAATGGTTACAGAAACTCAACGCCTCCGTCATTCATATGATTATGCAAAATACGCCTAATTGCAGCAATGTGATTAGTTATGACGGTGAAGTAATAACAAATATTGCTGCCACTTTGGGTGGTAACCAGCATCCTTCCACCTTGCTTGTTAATAAATTAATCAATGCTGTGACATCAAAGTACCAATTATTGACTTGGTCATAATGCTTGATTTAACAGCGAGCATGGGTTAGTAATTAATGCCGTCAAAACACAACTTCACTCTATTATAGACAGGGTGTTAGGCGCCACTTCTACCTGCGCATCAGTCAAACAACAAACAGATGCCTGTCAATTGTGGACGTCATTCATAGGATACAGAGACTATAATGAGGATGGTTCGAGGACTGAGAATCAACATGTAGTTGTAGCACCAACGCAAGACAGTAAGAGATACATTCTGTCATTTGTAAAGAAGAGGCAGATGGGGGGGAGGACATTCTGAAGATATTGCCGGTGCATTTGAAAATTTCAGAAAAATAATCAGCCAAATCAACGCTTCTAGGCCGGATTCAACTAGAGTATTAGTGCATTTCGCTGATGCACCAGCACATGGCTTTTACGCATCCTGACCTTGTAAGAGGTGATAGTTTTCCTGTGGGTCACAGATTATGTCATCGTGATGAAGTTTTAGCTACCTTAGAGACATGGTACGCTTGGGTGTAAATTACACTTTTGTTTTTACAGTGAACAGGTACAACCAGGGTACAATGGATGCGATGCAGACTGAATTCAGATTTGCCTTTGAGGCAGAAATAAAGAAGGTAGTAAACCTGTAGAATTCAAATGGTATGATACTTTCGGAGATAAGAATAGACAATCTAATGATGGTAGTGTGGATGTAGAAAATAATATCATATCTTTAGTTAATGGTGCGTTAAGCAGCGGATCGAGACCAGATGCTGTACTAGAAGCAGCCTTGGAAGAGGAAAATATTATATATGACAATATTGTAGTATTTACGCACTCTGATGAAATGTCTACTTCGAACCAAGTACGCTTGGTGACAATGTTTAAAGCATATAAATACAAGAAAAATCAGTCAGCAAGATTGTTGCTGATTTCTAATGCTGATAATTGCATAAATCAAAAATACAAGAAATCTGTCGTTGGAGTCTCAGAGGTACATATACAATCAAAGCATGCACTACGTGATATATATAACTTTATTACACAGGAACCACTAGTAGTAGAGGTAGCAGAGGTAACAGGTTTAACAAAGGAAATGACTATTGCTAAAACAGAATTATATAATCCTACCGATAGCAAATACATACCTAGAGTGCTAGGCTTAGAGGGTGCTATTAGAAGAACTATGACTAAAAATACTGAGTCTATAGTAGGAACGACTAATGAAGATACTGAGTCTATATTATACACGACGAGGGCTGGGAAAAAAATCATACGTTCTAATTTACTAACGAGACTTCAGTCTCGACTACCATCTCAACTACCAGGTCTTGGATCGGTGCCTACGGTTACGGTATCTACGTGGAATTTTGGACTCCAGTACAAACAACAAATGGTGCTAACCGATAACGGAGATTATGGGTTTTCTCTATTAAAATGTGACAATCCTAAATCCCAAATAAGCCAAACCACCGAAAAGGTACCATCTGTATCACTGGCACATTTGAAACAGCTTAAATCCAGTTTTTTTCACGGTTATCGTAAGGCCTTACAGAAAGATGATGAGAATAAGGACTTGCATAAAAAGGATGAATGCATGACGTCATCATGGGCTTGTGCATGGCTGGCTACTTATTTGCGGGTAGGCTATGACGCTATAGTTGAATCTTACAAATGTGGCTTATCAATACCAATAACGTCCGTTTATGGTGATATTGATATTCCCATTTTCAAAGTCCGTAATATCCGTAATAGATGGGGTGGCGATAATTATAAGATGTCAGCTATAAAATTCAACAGCTTGATAGAATTCACAAAAGATGATAGAGGCTTTATTATAGATTATTCATTTCCATTCGTGGACATAAAGGATATAGGAGTATTTGTTGACGTGGCGGCAATGTGGCTAGCACCGCAATTAAACCACTATTTACTAGCTAATTCTTTAGAAAAATTTGCAGCGGGATTTCTGGATAAGTGTGTGAATAACAGGGCATTTGGTCGTAAGATTTTGAAAAAGGTATATGACACGGACTTATTTACTGAATCATCATCTACTGACTTAACGCTTATTGACTTAGAACCTACTGCATTATTACCTACGGAGAGTGAGCTAGCCTTCTTAGGGATTCAGAGGCTCAAGGCTCTTATTGTACACAAGTTACATCACAAACTTTTTGTTGAGGACTGCAGTGGTGATTCAGCTGAGAAAATAATTCCTTCTTTTTATGAAATGGTGAACTGGGCTTTGCCTTTATTCCCAGATAATCTTACTGGGATGACTATGACGTCCATGGAAAAAATTCAAAATGAGAACCCTGAGAATACGGTATTACAAAGTCTTGACTTATCTGCGATTCGAGAAGCTGCAAGTAAACGATGCGATGTAGTTCGCCAATGGTTTCATATTGTAAAAGATTTTTCTGAGGAAAATGCTGAAAGAGAGTTAGAATGCCCTGTTTGTTTTGATGAAATGGATAAGGTAACAGTTCTTACAAATTGCTTACATAAATTATGTAGATCTTGTGCTAATAACATGAAAGGGTCAGAATCCGGATATTTGTGCCCTTTGTGTAGGAAAGATATAGAGCTAAGCTTGGAAGGAGAGGTAAAATTATTAGAGCAATAATATTATTTTGGATAGGTTGTAGCAGCTTTTATTGAAATCATTAATAAGTTGCAAGCCAGCGAAACCCCATGAGCTACTAGTAGTAATTGGGGTGAGCCAAAAAACAGTCAACAACTGTTCTTGCAAGTTTAAATTTATACCAGTTACCGTCTAAGGTATTGGTAAGCGTACAAACTAAAAATTCTCATACGTCTACAAGTAGAGCAGGTGATTGAGGTGAACGAGAGAAGCCAACAATCTCACGTGTTCAATGAAAACTGGTATAAATTCACACAATAACATACCAGCAGTTACAGCTATATTCCTAACCCTTTACAATGCCTGTGACTGCAATTAACTTTTTTGGTTGCGCACGGTTATAAATATATTTTTATCATTTAATATGGCTACTTTAAGGTGGGTGATCAATCCACGAAAAAACAAGTCTGCATCAGAAACTTAAAGTTATAATGAGTTTTGATACAGGCTAGTCTGTGTTACCAGATATCTATCTTGGCCGTGGACGGCACCACCATCCAGTAGCTCATAGATCCCCACAACAACCGATACGCTTGGAATGGATTTGAGAACCAGCTGTTCGTACGTCCGTACGCTTGAGTGCTCATCGGGCAAGCGTGCGTAACTTATGCTAGCGATAGTGGGAGTAGATGAAACTCAGCGTGCTTGCCCAGAGATTCCAAAAGCAACTTTTGTGAATAGCATCAATGAGCATTTTGTAAATACCAAAGTGTCCATACCTAAATGCCATATCTGATGGTGACTTATAATCTTGGTTTTTTTCGGCAAGATACTTTTTCTTATCAGCATTATTAAATTTAACGTCACTACGATCCATAGCATCAATGAATGCGGCAACAATTTCTGTTTGTCCCAATATACAGGCTGAATGTAATACTGATATGTCGTTCTTATCATTACCCTTACCTCGAAGCAGCTCTCTTTTTGCATCAGGACCGAGATCACTGTTAATGATCATCAAACAAATTGTTGCGATTGTTTCATGGTGTTCATAAAGATATGCTGCTCGTAATGCAGGTGTACCATACTTATTTTTTCCAGCAAGCAACCTATGTATTGTATTTTCAGAGAAATTCTCAAAATCAAATACAACATTTGGATGTCCGTAATGGCCAGTGCAAGCCAATAGGTACATGAGCGCTTTACTCGGTTTAGAGATACATACTACTTTACACTCATCTCGTGATAATTTTACACCAATGGATGATAGAGAACTAATTTTATGCCACCCAATGAAATATAGTTTTTTATCTGTAGAACTCCAAAAATCGTCACAGGTAATGTATTTCAGATCATCCTTAGTATTAGCTATTATCTTTTTATGTCGAAGGGTGTCATTAGGATCATAGTAATAAATAATAATATTGTTATCTTTGTTTTTTTTAATACATAGGCCCATGGCATGATTGTCTGATCTAAGAAGGTATCTTTTTTCTTGCCCTTTGGTAAACGTTTCAGCCGCACAATAGATGGCTTCATGGAGTTGATGCATTTCAAAATAAATACCTTCAGCTGAGCATGCTTTGTCATGCAATTGTTTCGATAGTATTAAGTCGCTGGGAATACTTATACATTTTTCAATAAGTTCTTTCGAAGAAATATCATCATATTTGAATTTCTGTAAAGATAGCCACCAGTAAGCTAGGTGACGACATGCTACTAACTCGTGATTGAGATAAGCCATACCGTTGAGATTACATTTTTGACCTTTGGACATATACATTAAAGCAGCAACATCCGAAAAGTCCGCACTGTTTTTATCAGTAACACCGAAAGACAGATGCAAATGCGGCTCTATCAATTGATCTGTTTCTTCATTAACTCTCATTATTCCTTCTGTTATAATAGGTGTAACTGAGCGCTCATGAGTAGTATATCGTCGCTCATCCCTAATCAATTTCTCTACTTTTGCCTGAATAATGCTTTTAGCTGCTGGCGCTTTCGTTACTTTCTTTCCACCAATGGCATATGACACACTGTCACCATCAGCAGAAAGATTATTCTTTACTGATACATTTTTTATAGGAGTTTCTACGGAGGAACGATTATAATTTATATTTAGATCGTTGCACGATATAGCTCTAGACGAATTAGCTGGGGTGTTTATATTTAAAGGCTGCTGCAAGATTTGTCCATCATCACTATATAGCCTTTGAGTAGAATCTATAAATATCTCTCCTTTAACTGATATTAGGTAAGCACATTTTGGAAACCATCTGGCATGCTCTACATAGGGGTCATCCCCAACCATCCATTTGCTTAACACGCAGCCACAATGGAAGCAGCGCGTATAGTTTTCAAAACCTTCGTAGAGAAAACCAGCGTTTGCCATATTTTCTGGAGTTTGATTTAAATAACTAGGCCATTTATTTGCATAGGTATTAACTCTTATCGAAATATCAGAATAAGCAGGATATCTTGGTGTATTTGTAGTATTTACTCCTGTGCCAGTACTGCTATTCTGGGATAGTCCCACTACTGTTGCAGGATTATTACTGTTTTCGACAAAGGAACTTTCTGCGTTGTTACTTTCGGAATGCATGGTGATATTGGCAGAAGGGCTTTCTGTTATATGAAGTTTCTGCATGTCTGAAGTCATATTAGCTAGATGATTGCTAGAAGTTTTACTCATCGGTTTATAATGTTGCGTCTCATTTTCTACCTTAAATGAACAATTGCCTCTATCTTCATCGTTAATATAGACACAATTAGGTGAAATATTATTATGAATTTCATAGGGATTATCACTATCCTTCCAGTCTTTATAAGTCTTCCCACAACAAAAACATTTACACTCAGTACTCTCGCCTGGGTTCGTACAATAAAAACCTGCTCGAGCAAGATCAATAGTAGATAAGGTCTGGAAATAAGGAAATGACGACAATGAGTTAATACGATTCACTTCACTTTTCATAGCATCATGGTATGAAGGGTGCTCTTCTGATGGATTGGACTCTCCTTCGCAAGACACCGTGGGATTATGAAAGACGCAAAAGTATTGCCTCAATGGTGGAATAATAGACCGTTGATAGTGTCTTTTGGATAAACAATCCTGGGCATAATTATCCTTTAACCAAGGTAGAATGTTATTCAGCGGATTTCTAAATGAGTGTTCTTTGGTCGGCGCATGTGGATACATCGTGATCTTTGTGTTACCTTCAGCACTTTTAATAATTCTATTTAACGCACTCACTACCTCCTCTTTAATGCATCCATGGTTCTGTGCTGAAAAATGCAAGATCGTATGACCGCATTCATCTGGGAAACGCGTATTATGATGGTGCCAACCTGAAAGGGCTGGGACACAATAGCCACCTTTGGGAGTGGTGATGGTCGCCAATCCTTTACCGTTTAGCATAAAATGCCATTGCCACACTTGCTTTATGCTACCTGAAGGAGTGATAACGGTACTCCCTGCTTCCGGGGAAAAACCGACATCATTGCGAGTAACTTGTTTTCCGTCTGCATCATACTGAAAAAAAGGAGCGGCAGGGGATGAGTCATCGTTATAAATTACTGCAAAAGTAAACTCTTCATTTGACTCTACAGGTATATCCCATTCCAGAATACCTTCTCCAGATTCAAGTTGATATCCGGATTTACGAGAATTTTTACTCTTACTGCAGACATCAAGGATCGAGTGACTGAGTGATTGAAACTCAGTAATTTGATCATCATGGAGGTGATGGGTACCAAGTGGAGCATTGAAGATATATCTATAGGTATTAAGGTTTGTTTTATTTTCAAGAAATGTAATTCCAGACAATAACTCAGGATAGCAAAGTACCGACATGGCCTGCAAAAACAATGTTCTTAGAGAGGTATTAACTGTATTGCTCTTTGCCATAGCATTGCAACATAAACCTAATTTAAGAAATAGTAATAGCAGAAGAGTTTTTATGGATCTGATATTAACGCTAATACTCATATGCTCACCTATTATATAGATCTTTGCACTAGTCGTAATTTTGTTCATGAATGAAGCAAAAACGAACGAAAAGAGAGAGTTTATACTTGCAAATTATCGATTGAGTCTGTTTTTAACGAAGTTAGTTGGCAAAAAATAATCGTGCAAAGGTTTCATGCACACTATTTTTGTTATAAAATAGTGTTCTATCGCAGTATTTACTCATATTTTTATACCTGTTATCAATGAATATGATAGTAATTAGCAACCCCACATACGGGTGAGGGGGGAACTTAATCTCCTGAGTTTAATGGTATTGGCACTCTCACAACAAGGTATATACTAACTAAACAAAGTAGAAGTCATGATTTTCAAACCAAGTCACGATACAGCAAAAAAGGTGAAATGTGAAAGATCAATTGGTAATTACTAGCTCTGACGTACTTGTTTTCTGGAAATTTTGTTTAATGCTTACTTCAAAGTCCGGCAAAGTAATTAAAGATTCAATTTGCTCAAGTAATCTCTGAGCGAGCACACAATTCCCACAATAACTGACACGTTTGGAGTGGATTTTAGAGTCAACTGTTTATAGGGTGTAGCTCTTAATAAACGAGCCCGTGACCAGTAGGGAGCATTGCAAACAGCTGTTTTTTGTTTAGTGATAACAGATGCAGCCACTGCGTAAACTTGTATTTTCGGTGCGCAAGATTGTGATTATACGAGTTGTCATTGAAGGCGTGGGATTATTGACTGTTTTCACTAGTCATAATAACCAGCTTTTCATAGGTTCTTACCGTTTGAGATCCTTGCTTTTTGCCCAGCATATACCCAGTTTCGAGGGGATAGCTGGGTGTAGCTGGGTTGTCTTTCGTAAAACAATGAAATTGATAACATTCAATTTCTAATCAGCATCAGAATACTACTACTTAGATAACAGTTCAGATACTACTTTTTCAAAGCCACTATCATCAAGTTTTTCTGCAATAGCCCCACTTAATAGGAATAATGCCTGTTCGAACTCTTGCCCTGGCTCTACATCGGATTTTCTTTCTTTATCAAACGCTTCTTTTATACTGTGACTAAAAAAACCTTTACTATTTTTATCTACCTTGATGAAGCTATCAATATCATAATCGGTGCTACGACAATAGAGACATTGGTTTTCATTTGTCGACTGGCAATAATCAGGAAATCGTCTTGATCTTATGGATTGAATTATACTTCTAGACCAACCATCAACGATCATTTCAAGAAAAACTGGTACAATATTAGTAGAATCCTGCAGGATGGTTTTCATGTCATGACCTTGCCCATCATTTGAATGCGCCCTTGCAGTATTCCAAAACATAGGATGATGGCTCTCTGATCTTAAATGAAGCTCCACGGCCTTACAGGCCTTGTTTTTGCACTCATCATTATGATCCTTATCAAATATGAAATTCCTCTTTTTAGAATAAGAGTAAGGAGCAGCAAAAACATTGGATACACACCGATAACCCTCAATAATAACCATTTCTGGAGTTCCTGATATGAGAAAATCTTCAATGTTCATATCGTTACAAATGCCGTCAGAATGGCAGTGTCCAGGCTCTATACTTCCCTCAGGTAAAAATTTGCTCTGATCATGATGCTTGAATCGGAATGCTGCATTTTCAATAACTGTACCTAAATCATGCTCATTAGCAACCTGCTTCAATATTTCAGTCCGCACACCTTCATGACTTAGTAAGAAGTCTCCCAGTGCTTTCACAAAGCGAGCATGCAATAAGTTGTCTTTATCTGCATACTCTGAGGCCCCTTCCACAGATAGCATCTTGTCACACGTCAGCTCTTCACTGCTAGAAGAAAGCATTTGCATGCATACCTGTTTTTCAGAGCTAAGTTTTTGTTTAAAAAGTACTTCTATGCTGTTATCTGTAATTGAATCCTTCATTTGATAATGATTTTGACTTAAGCAAGGTAAAGGCAAAGCCATGGGTCTAGAAAGGCATGAACATGAAATCATAGAAAGTAATAATAGAAGAAAATAATTCTTTTTTGAGAAAATAGTATTCATAAGTCCACCTATTTATTATGAGAGTCCGTTTCATTAAAATATCCTTTCAGAGAATAAATATGAACGTTCTTGTCTAAGCGTAATGTCATATTAGTAAGATATGACAACCAGATAGTTATATATATATAGATATTAAAACATGTAAAAAGTTCAATAAATTTAAAAACATGTACATAATATCGTTCGTGAGGCTCACAAAGAGCTGAATGTGATGTCTGCGCTTATTGGTCAAGCTTAGAGGACTGTCCAGTTATTCATTGAAGAGGGTCCGGCTGGGAACAATATCGGCCAAACACACGAAAAGATGGGAGTGCAAAGCAAGATTTGGAAGAGGTCTAGCATCAAAGTAGGATCTGATGGAAAGCGTAATCATAGTGACTGGCTAGTAGAGCGAGACATTGATAATTGGATCATAAAACGGCCTACCGTGATAGGCCATTAAGTAAAGCAGAAAAAGCCTTCAACAGGACACACAGGTGTTATCTGCACAGTAAAGCGCGCATCTGGTATGTTTAAACAACATTACGCCATGGGTAAAGCCCGTTATCTGGTTTTAGCTAGAAATTGTACAGGCGTAGAAATTATGTGTGTGGCACATAATATTAAATGAGGTTTATCGCTTAGACAGGAATAATATGTCTAAAAAAGGGAAATGATGGGTAAAATACCAGTAACTTGGAGAAAATGAGCATGTAACGCCAATTTTTGCTAAATTACTTCAAAAAATTAGTTTTGAGCTAATCTGGCAAAATAAAGGTAGATCGTGCAAAGGTATCTTTTTAAATAAAGCTGGTCATACTGGATGGTGTTAGGTATAATTCGTAGAATTGTGGATATCGTTAAAAAAGTGAAACTCAAAAACAGTTAGCGCTCTACCCAGACTAATCCTCTTAGGAGAGTGTTACATAATCTTATTAAAAGTTAATCAAATGTTTTGTCATGTATCCTGCGTAATTAATTGGGTAAAATATGATTAATGTGTTGGGTTATTGTTATGTTGTCAAAATGGGTAAGCCGTTTAGATCATCCTGTCTGATGCTGTTACCTTATTGTTTAAAATATACATTTATTCTTCTTGTCTGGATTATAATATTTTTACCGTCACACACAATAGCAGATGTTAATTCCGTTCTTTTCCAAGATTGGAAGCCACCTTCTGTCTCAAATGATGGTCAGGGAAGTGCTAAATATGAGTCTGATTATATTCAATTACCAAAGGTAGATAATTATCATGAACTAAAGAGTCATAAGTCTTTTTCACGTATGCGCTCTCAGTTCTTGCGTGATATCAAACGTCTCAAGGAGTTGGCAGGCAGGTTTATTGGGAAAGTGTACAATTCTAAAATAGATGATTTTTACAACAAGATGGATAACCCTCCGAAAGATATTATAAAGGAACTGTTGGTACTGTATAAGTACACTCGGCTTCATATCCATCAGATGGTAGAGCAACTTGAAAATGAACAAAAGATTAACTTAGGTGAGATTGACCCGAAAGGCTATATTGCATTGGTACTCCATTTATGTCTAAACGATATAGACCTATGTCCTGCAGCCGTTCATACACGTTTCACCCACAGTTTTCTGGACATTGAAGCATCACAGGCAGGATTGAGCGGGCAACTTTTCAAGGTAAGGATGGCTTTATTTCGTAAATGTATTGCTTCATTTATGGTTGATCAGCAGCGTCACGGGCGCTTAGATATACCCTCATGCATGGAAGTTCATTGGTGCAACGGTCTTTACAATCTGGGTTGTGGGGACCTTAAACTTCCGTATATCAAGGATCGGTTCGCAGAGCGGTACCAGAGAGATAGCATGGTTAAGGATTTTCTATTTGCGGTACCATTGTTTGTGAGCTCGTGTACTATTCTTCGAAAACTAGCGGCTGAATGGTCTGATTACCTGGGAGCTATTCTTAAGGAGAAGGGTGTGATGGCATGGGAAACCGGTGTTATTTCTTCGCCGGAACTGTTATCTGATATAGCTGCTACTATGGATGGTAAAATATTTTTATTGGTGAACGATTGGCTAAAAACTACAAAGGAAAATGAGCTTAATTTCAGTAAAATAATGGATGGAACAGATGAGAGAAACTATAGCATTGGGCGCTACCGGGAAAAGGTATTTGCTTGGGTAACAAACTATTTCCATGAATCAAGCGCAAATGTATTTGCAGGTATTTCTAGCACAGCCGAGAGTAATTTGTATATAGGGTCAATTGGCAATATTTTCTTTTGGGTATTTTATTCTGAAGAGCGACTCGATGTAGGACAAGCATGTACTTTTGACACAGACAACCACATTACGCTTGAGTTATCTCATTTAACCTCAATTGACTTATCTAGCAATCCTGACGCCACCTATGCCCTCCTGACCCAAGCACTGGAGCAGACTAACAGGCCAGAGGATATTGCCTCATTTTTTCTGAATTCAAATATCAGTAATCAGCTCTCTAAAGTGCATCCCATGGTAATAAAAGAGTTTCCTAATCAATTGACTGATAAGTTGGCGAGAAATGGTATCCATTTCAAAACAAGATTGCTCGAGTGTATATGTAATAACTTGACTTGCTCCCATGGGAAAATTGTTTCTCTAGATCTTCTGGGATGGTTGATAGATACTCCGTTGTTGGAGCCGGTTTTATTAGAGCTCAAACAGCGTGAGATTGATATTTCTTTGATCACAAATGGTTTGCTCAGCTGGCATATATTGGATTTTTCAAAAGTAAGCATAAAACAATTGCTGACATATGAGGATTGCCAGAGGTTATTTAAACAGGCATGTACTTTAATGCAGGCAAAGTCAGCATGCCTCCTTCTATTAACAGGAAATTGTGATGAATTAATTAACTTCTTAGGTGGTTTAGGTGATAAAAAGGAAAGTCTTCTATCTTTATTTGCGCGTACTGGTCTGCCGTATGGAATGCAATACCTGCTGCGAATAAGTATAGATGATGTTAATTATAAAGATGCTGGTGGTAATACGCCCCTGATCATGGCCGCCGGTAAAGGCCACGTAGACTGTGTTTCGATATTACTTAGTATAAAGAGCATTGGCGTAAAAAAGAAACGCAATAAAATATTCGTACCCACAAGATCTGCTGTCTCGTTAAACAACAAAGAATGTTCTGATATAATTAACTCTGAAAATGTAGTTCAGGTCAATACTAAGAATGCTGGAGGATGGACGGCCTTGCACTTTGCTGTAGCATCATCAGACATAGTGATAATTAATATGTTATTGGCTGTAGATGGTATTCAGGTAAATTGTAGTAGTAATTATGGCTTTACGCCCTTGCTCTGTGCTTCTAAACGTGGTGACTTAGAGTGTATTGCTGCGCTATTGACCTCAAATAGTATTAAGGTGAATAAAGAAAACTCTTTTTCTAATGAAACACCATTGATTGTCGCCATAAGAAATGAGCATCAAGACTGTGCAAAGTATTTGATTAACGATTGTCGTATAAAGTTGAATAAAATTTCTAGGGAATGGGGTACTCCTTTAGCACAAGCCAGAAGGAAAGGATTAACTGATATTGTAGAGCTGATAGAGGATCAGCAAAATTTTAGTATATGCATAGACTTATTGATGAGGATGTTTAGATTTTGATGTGTAGTGGTTATTTATTAGCAACAGGAATAACCATTGATAGTTGCTCTACACTAATCCCCAATGAAATTGTTAGGTTGTTGACTGCTCTCTCTTACTACAATTACCTAATATTCGTAGGCTCTTGGGTTTTACTAGCTTGTCTCTTACTTATACCTTCAATAGTAATGGATATAAACATAAAAAGCCCCATTCAGGTCAACTGAGCAGGGTAGGGCATTTACTCAAGTTCTGTCTAGTCGCTTCTAGATATTACTGGCTGCATCATCCATGTTGTAAGTTTAAGTATCAGTGCATTTTTTATGTATATGATCTTGTCCGGAGGGAGTCTGTCTTATTTTTGTTATCCCAGCATCCTTGCAGAATGTATCCATAAAACTAAATCAAGCAATTCCTTTTCGTTTTTTATTTTTTCACCTTCCTGTGGCACTCCATCCGTAGAGTATATTGCTTGATTTATATTTTATATAAAGCATACTCTATGCCATAAACACCAAGACAAACAATGACGGTACGTGTGAGGTATTAAGAGATAATAATCCTTTAAAATTATGGGTACGCGTGGGTGCATCTGTAGCAAATAGGAACGGGTCAGTGAATGGGGAAACCGTCTTTATGTGAGTTTTTAGATTCTAATCCTACATATTGAATTATCTAGTCTATCCTTTTTTTAAATAAGACTGGTTAGAATAGACGGTTTTAGGTGTTAGATTTGGAGGCGTTGTTTACAACTTGTTGAAAGGATGTATACATGAACATGCACATAAATCAGTTTAACGCCGCTGGCTCGTAAAGAGATTTGGCAGCACTATGGGCGGGAAACTGGACGATCATGGCGCTGGCGCTGGAGTTCGTGGTGTCACGGCCAACTATGTACAAAGCTATGTACAACAAGATGAGGTATGCTAAATATATCTTTGATTTTAGGCAGGATCGCAGAATTACCATTGCGCGGTTTGTGAATTTTTATAATACTGTGAAACTGCATAGAATGAATCAATAATATGACCTCATACGAATTATTAACAGAGTAGTTGAAACTGTAAATAGCGGGACGAAATATCACGCATCCAAGGATCAACAACGTTGTGATCAATATCGAATACATGAAAGCCAGTCTACGAGTCAAGGTTGAGTATCTGTTTCTGATTATCAAATATCAGTTCTGATTTACCAAAGCGTGCTACCGAGTCTTAGCGAAGAATGACGTAAATTGGTCATGCTGTTTGCTCTGGCGAACATCGTCCGAGTGGGGGCTAATGGTCAAAAGATAGGATCAATGTGCCTGCATCTCGGGACATCGGCATGCAGGTACTGAAAGACGAACAGAAAATGGACTGCTAGCCTGTGAATCGACCGCAATATTTCGATTAACTTAAAAAGCGGAACTTAAGCTTATGTTCCATGGATTTTAGGCAAAATATTGGAGGATGGGTGAAATGAAATCACTCACAAAGAGACAATGGCCTCGTAGCTCCTTATAATAAATATTTGATTAAG
The DNA here is from genome assembly GCA_030674915.1 of Candidatus Endonucleibacter bathymodioli. Classification (GTDB taxonomy): domain Bacteria; phylum Pseudomonadota; class Gammaproteobacteria; order Pseudomonadales; family Endozoicomonadaceae; genus Endonucleibacter; species Endonucleibacter bathymodioli. The sequence goes on along the minus strand of JASXSV010000006.1, from coordinate 135,451 downwards.
AAGCGGTAGCTATGCCTTCATCTCACCCCTTGTGGATAAACAGTAACTCTACTTTGGCAAGTCATTGCTTACAATGGCTAACACTTGAACGAGTTGCTATTGATACCGAATTTATTCGTACGGATACCTATTACCCCTTGCCCGGTTTAATTCAGCTGAATACTGGCACACAGGTGTTTCTTATTGATCCAATACCCATTACTCATTGGCAGCCATTTTTTGAGCTATTGCAAAAGCCTGCTATTATCAAAATACTGCACTCATGCAGTGAAGACTTGGAAGTGCTCCAGCATCTTACTGGAGGCACCCCGAAACCATTGTTTGATACGCAATTAGCAGCCGCCTATGTTGGTATTGGATACTCTTTGAGCTATCAAAAACTAGTTAAAAAGCTTCTCGACATCGAGCTCCCTAAAGATGAAACTAGATCTAACTGGCGTCAGCGTCCATTAACTGCTTCTCAGGAGCGTTATGCAACCTTGGATGTTGTGCATTTATTGCAAATACACTCCATTCTGGAGAAAGTGCTAGAACGTAAATCCGTCAAAGATTGGGTGACAGAAGACTGCGACTCTTTGAAATCAAATATTTCCAAGAATGATCCTGATAATGACTGGAAAGCTATTAAGCGCACGTGGCAACTACGACCCCAACAACTGGCCGTATTAAAAGCCCTGTTCATTTTTAGAGAAGAGCAGTCCAGAAAACGTAACCTGCCCAGAAACTGGGTGGTACCCAAAAGTAGCCTCTGGTCTATAGCACGCTATCAACCTGACAACCTGCAAGCCCTTGCCGAAGTTCAGGGCATGAAACCCAGTATTGTCCAGAAGGATGGTGAAAATTTGTTAAGCGTTATTCAGGCTGCAGCACACACGCCAGCAGCGCAGCATCCAAAGTCTTTACCTGGGCCTCTTCCCAAAAGAGCTATGGAGTATCGCAAGGTCATAAAAGAATTCATTGCTCAACAGGCAATTTTGCTAGATGTACCAGTAGAAATACTCTTGCCATCAAAAGCAATCACCCCCATACTGCACAACTGGATAAATATGGGGCAGTTTGAATTACCAGACAGTTTAAAGGGGTGGAGGCGCGAGGTCATTGGCAAACCATTGATACAACATCTCAATAATCTCATGCTTATAAAGTCAAGTAATTGATATGAGAGAGCATAGATGGCACCTTTGTCTATTCAGATACGACAAGTATTCTATTAGGTTGTTATGACGAACAAATTTTGGCAAAGTAAACCTCTCCACGAGTTATCAGAAAACGAATGGGAAAGCCTTTGTGATGGCTGTGGGAAATGCTGTTTACAAAAATTGGAAGATGAATATACCGGTGATATTTACTATACTCGGCTCGCCTGTCAGCTGCTCCATATTCCAAGCTGCCGATGCAAAGACTACCTTCATCGCACAGTGAAGGTGCCTGACTGCATTAAATTAACCATAAATAATCTGGAGTATTTTCATTGGTTGCCAGAGACCTGTGCTTATCGGTTAAGGGCTGAAGATAAGCCTCTACCAGACTGGCATCCTTTAGTATCAGGTTGTGCTACTTCAACTCATAAAGCCGGAATGTCGGTCAAAAAATTTGTCAGATCAGAACTTGATGTCCCTGAGTCTCAGTGGCCCGACTATATTATTCCGACGCTATCTGTGAACTAACCATTAATAGCTTTAATTATCGTTAGCCATTATCCCAGCCAGGCTTGCACAAAATCTTTCAAGTTCAGCTCAGGGCGCTCTTTTTTTTCTCCCACGGCCGTTCCAAGATAAATAAAGCCTAGCAGTTCTTCGTTACTCTTTAATCCTAAGCCTTTTGCAAGTAGCGGATGATAACTAATAGCTCCCGTTCGCCAAATAGCACCTAATCCTTGAGAATAGGCTGCGTGCAATATATTCTGAGCCGCTGCTCCTAACGACAAGCGCTGTTCAATTTCAGGCACTTTAGCATGTTGTAGCTTTTTGCAAATTAGGGCAATCAGGCAAGGAGCTCGTAAAGGTAAGTTAGCAAAACGACGGCACGCATGTTCAGAAAGGTTAGGTTGATCAGATAAAGCAATCTGAGCCAATAAATCACCCAATCGTTGCCGAGCATCACCTGTAATGGTCATAAAACGCCAAGGAGTAAGGCGAGCATGGTCTGGCGCGCGCAAAGCTGCCTGAAAAATGAAATTCATCTGTTCTATACTTGGGCCTGGTTCGCTCAGTATTGAGCTGGATACTCTATTAAGTAAAGCTTCTTGTACATTCATTACAATATCCTAATATTCAATAGATATACCTGTGACCATTGCAGGTGAGAGTAAGCGACAATCGCACATCTTAATGCTTACGGGTATAGACTAAACTCACTTGAAGATACTGATAGGTGTAGGCTACGATTATTGCCTTATGAAACGCATTTGCGCCGGCTGAATATTTTGTGTGCTTCTCCAAGGGTTAATGTCAAGACCTCCACGGCGTAGATATTGAGCATAAACCGTTAAATTATTAAACTGAAAGAAATTTATAAGATCAGTAAATACTCGTTCCACGCATTGTTCATGAAACTCGTAGTGCTCCCTGAAAGAGCAAATATAGCGAAGAAATGCTTCATGATTTATTGCATCCCCATCATACTCAACAACCAAGGTGCCCCAATCAGGCTGGCCCGTCACCAAGCAATTAGACTTAAACAGGTGGCTGCATATTATTTCTGACTTATAGCCACCTGCCTTTTTCAGTAATCCTGGGTCGTAACTATAGCTGATAATTTCAATATCAAGATCATCAAGGCAAACTCCAGGCGTCTGACAAAAGCCTAATTGTTCCATTTCCTGCACAGTCATCAAGATAACAGCAACTGACCCACCAGCAGCACTGCTTAGGTCTTTTTCCAGTATGTCTTTAACATCGCTATCATTATTAAAGCGGGTCTGGTTCAGTGAGTTTAAATAAAGTTTGAAAGACTTGGACTCAATGATATTAGGAGTACTGCACAATAAATCAAAGGATGCGGTGTAAATAACAGGCTTGCCCATAGCATTTAACCAAGACAGTTCATATCCATGCCAAAGATCTCGTCCATAAAAAGGCAAGTTATCAAGATCCAGTAGCAATTCTTTCCGCTTTTCTACCCGAGAAATTGGAAAAAGTAAGTCCGGATTATAAGTCGTTTCATAATGACTTTTCTTGCCTAGAGGAGATTTAATTAATTGCTTTCTCATAATTAATTACTTGCTTCAGGGTTATACCAACCCCTCTTTTTTTGAATATGTGATAAGGTCAACAACCTTGCGCTATAACTATAAAAGTGGGGGGTGACTAGATTCAAGATAGATAACGGATAACTCTACACCATGTTCAGCCTAGCATCTTGTAGAAAAGTTGCATAACCTAAAGGATAAGAGCTTATTCCAGAAGATCCCTTAGCGGTAACGTGGCTGTGCCCACGGTCCTTGAAGGTGTGGTGCCCTTTCACACACATCAAACATCTACTGCTAGTAGGTTTATGGGGTTGCGCCAGTTTGTCGCCTCCACTTCCAATGGTAATTAGTATAACCATTAGCTGCGCAGACCCTTTCCGCTATTCAATAATTGTAAGCTATAAACAGTCAGTACAATGATAACACCTGTCATGACAGAAAAAGCCATATTGATATTTATGCCGCTAGTTTCCCCAAGTATGCCGTAGCGAAAAGCATTGACCTGATAAAGCACCGGATTAAATAGCGATAAATTTCGCCAGAATTCCGGCAGCACTTCAATAGAGTAGAAAACTCCACCCAAGTATGTGAGTGGTGTTAATAGAAAGGTTGGTATTATAGAGATATCATCAAAAGTTTTGGCATGGATCGCATTAATGAAGCCTCCCAGCGCACAAAGAATGGCTGTCATGGCTACTGCAAGAAAGGTGATTAACAAATTATGCAAATGGAAATCAACAAAAAAGAGTCCTACTCCCATAACCATAAAGCCAGAAATAAGACCCCGGAATGCTCCGCCCAAAACATAACCCGCCAAAATGATGCTATTGGGTACAGGAGATACCAATAGCTCTTCTACACTTTTCTGAAACTTTATACTGAAAAAACTAAAGGCTACATTGCTAAAGCTGTTGGTTATAACAGACATCATGACCAAACCAGGCACGATATATGTCATGTAGCTATAGCCCATCATATCACCAATGCGATTACCGATAATACCACCAAAAATAACAAAATAAAGGGACATGACCATCGCCGGAGGCAATAATGTCTGTGGCCAAATGCGCATAAATCGCCGTATCTCACGAAAGAGGATTGTATTAAATGCAACATGATTAGCTTTAAAGTACGTCATTTTCAATTTTGTCCTTTTTATTATTACCATTCGTAAGGTTGACAAATAGCTCCTCCAGCCGATTGGTTTTGTTCCTCATGCTAATTACTTCAATATTATGTACGCTCAGCTGTTCGAATAAACTGTTTACTCCTGCTGACTTGTTTATCTCTACTTCCAAGCTCTTGGTATCAATCTTTGATACAACATAACCAGAAAAGTATGGAAGCTGATTAACAGGTTCACGAATATCCAGAATAAAGCTCTCTGTTTGTGATGTTTCCAGCAAATTTTTCATTGAGCAGTCCTGAATAATTTCGCCTTTATTAATAATGGCTATGTTACGGCATAGTTGTTCTGCTTCCTCAAGATAATGAGTCGTTAGAATAATGGTTGTTCCTCTTCCATTTATCTCCTTCAAAAAATCCCAAAGGCTGCGCCTCATCTCAATATCTACACCTGCTGATGGTTCGTCCAAGATTAGCATTTTAGGTTCGTGCACTAAGGCTCGAGCAATCATTAGGCGACGCTTCATTCCTCCAGATAGCATTCTTGAAATCTCATGACGCTTATCCCAAAGATCTAGTTTTTTCAAATAATGAGCGACACGAGGTCGTGCTTTATGAGCTGGAATCCCATAGTAGCCAGCCTGAGTGATTAGGATATCTTCAACCTTATCAAATGGATTGAAATTGAACTCTTGAGGAACAATGCCTAGTGCATGCTTATATTTTACCAGGTCTTTATCAATATTGTGTTCAAAAATAGAGACGTCACCTGACCCTTTTTTAACCAGAGAAGAAATAACCCCAATCGTGGTGGTTTTACCTGCGCCATTGGGACCAAGTAACGCAAAAAAGTCGCCTTCAGCTACAGAAAGATCAATTCCTTTCAATGCTTCAACACCGTCCGCGTACGTTTTTCTTAGATTTTTTATAGTTAGAGCTTGCGTTATCATGACAATTACATCGCTATGTCGGCTATCATTTTAGTTTTAATTATAAATGTTATTTTACCTGTATTTGTAGAAGCATGCTATAAAAACAAGTCATTATTTTTCGAAATGCATCTTATGCTTGTTATTATTAGAGGTATGGAATAGTGCTGCATACAATCTCACGCATCAATGGGAATGGGCATAACAAACAGATTGGCGAGGAGTGTCTTAGGGTATATTAATTAAATTGAGCTTTTATCGTGGAGCGTGTGTCACTTATGTTGGTGTCTAAGGCTCTGCCTTGATGACTTAAACTAAACAACAACCAAAAAATTGAGTTTTCCAACAATATTGGCTTATACCAGACTTCATCTGGCCGATATTACTAATTATAGATTATAAGCCAAAAGGGTATGCTTATGAGTAATAATAAGAATGAGCCGGATAAAGATAAAAAAAATCTGTTTACCACCACAGCTAAATGGGTAGAGGGTGGCAAAAGGTTAATTACACCCTCTCCTATGGTACAAACTCCGGTTAAAAAGCTGGCAGCACGCACCATCCGTCATTACTCGCCTGAAACCGTTAACATTATAAAAAACTCACTGAACATAATTAAGCCAAAGATTGATAGTACTGGCCAGATTGCAGCAAGTAATAATACTTATGTTAGCGCGGTTGTTGCGATACAAACAGCTTTGTCGAGACTGGCTGACACCCTCACCTTAATTCTCACTGAAGACCCAGATGCAAAAGATAAGAATAGCCATCATGATCTTTTGGCCAACTTCTTTCAGATGACAGATACAGATAATAATGGTATTCACCTTGTTGCCACCAGTAATATTGAAACACTGTCAGAAGATTTAAATCTGAAGAAAAATACTCGAGAATATAATTGGTTAATGAGTCACGGTGTTAATAAACTAAAATATGATATTCTCAGTAGAATCAGTTATGATATGGCACAGCTTGAAGATGATCAGTTGGATGCTTTAACTTGCCAGCATGAGAGAGCGATAGAACTTCAAGCCATAAAGGAAAAAACAAGTTTGTGAGACTATTTACTCGAGTAAAATAGAAAGGGACCAGTAAGGTCCCTTTTATTATAGGCAAGGTAACTGAAGGATAAGTAGGCAGCAAGGAGGCGTGTTCTATAGCCATTCTCAAGGAGTGAGGTTGTTGACGCACTCCGCCCCCATAATCAGCCATTGCTATAGGTTTACGGGGATTTTAATGACACTTTCAATGGTAATGGTATATTTTAAAAACTTTGGACGGATATCCCTGCGTTATCGGTTTAAATGAGAGTATAAAGATTGACTGCTTTTATTTGGTTTTCTAAGCTCGCAGATATTCACTTATTATCATGAGCGTGTATTAAAGCTTGTAAATCATGCCACGCTTCCGGTTTCAGACTAGGGATTTTCATAAGTTCATTAATCCCGTAGCTAATAGCAATAATCGGCTTGTTGTTTCCTTGGTGGTGAATGCCACGAAGTTCATTAAAAGGACGCTCTGTATCAAAAACAAAACGTGCTGCAGCTTGGCCTAATAGTAATATTATGTTGCGTGTAGGTAAGCCAAACTGGTTGGTTAGATAAGCTTTGACAGCGTCTGCCGCCTGCTGATCATTTTGTATCATTTGCCCGAATAATCCTCGAGGAGTGGTGATTTTTGTTATAGGCCATGTAAACTCTCGCACAAATTGTGGGTCGGAGGGCGAAGGTAGCATTAATGTCTTGCTTAGGTCTCGCAATAAATGATGATGATTGAGGGTAAATTGGTTTAAAGCGGTATAAGGCATTTCTGCAACAACTAGGCTATTAGGCCCCAATGGAATAATGGCTAAACGAAACTTGCTATTAGCCAACTCTGATGAGGATATATTTGAGACAGGCTGTGTTGGTTCAGGTGTTCTGTTAATTACAGGCTCAGGGGTACTGATATTTTTTAAAATATCATTAGAGCTGAGCCGCTTGACAGGTGCAGTCTGTTTAGATGTTGTTGCTGAGGAGGTAGTAACTGTTTCAGGTTTTGTAATAGCGTCAATGGGGCTGGTACAGATAGTATGTGTGCACTGTTCGAATAAGCGAGCCGGCTGGGCATTGATTAAGGACTTCCTTGGGAACCATGTTTGGATTCCCATTGCCTCAAGGTAGGTTTGTCTAATCTGTTCTCTGTCCTGCATAGATTTAAATATCAGTTAGCGGCTTTTTGGGTGCTCTACGTTGGTACTTATGTTTTCAATAAGTCAGAACACTAATAAGTTTTTCCATAGCCCGTACCTATCAATCGACTTGTAGCTACAAAGCGAGTGTCACTAAGCCCAAGTATGTGGCTTTTCAGATGTTGTATATTTCAATCCTTTGCCCTATGCATGTTCAAATACGATGGGCATACGCTAAGGATTCCGAGGTTGTTCTAGCCAGTTAGTTAGAACCCTAACCCAGCTCGGATGTTCATTCAAGCAGGGAATCAATTCTAGAGACTCTCCACCGGCGTCGATAAATATTTGCTTAGCGGTAATGTCGATCTCTTCTAAAGTTTCCACGCAATCAGAGACAAAAGAAGGGCTGATTACAAGGACTTTTTTTGCACCTCGTTCGGCTAACTTTTTTAGAATATCGACAGTATTAGGCTCTAGCCACTTAGCTTTCCCAAAACGGGACTGAAAGGCCACAGTATACTTATTTGCAGGAATGCCCGCTTCTTCTATAAAGCAGGCTGCAGTGCGATAGACTTGATGACGGTAGCAGGTTTGATGGGCATCAGCGGTTTTGTTACAACAGTTTTGCTTTTTCAGGCAATGCTGCCCTGAAGCGTCGTCTTTAAGGATATGTCGGATCGGGACTCCATGAAAACTGAATACCAAATGATCATAATCTTGTTCCAGCCATGGTAAAGCTGATTCTACCAGTGCTGAAATATAGCATTTTTGATCATAAAAGACGGGATGGACAGTCAATGTTACCGGAATATTACTATTCGCGATGATTTCCCGCGCTCGTTGTGAAGCGGTCTTTACAGTAGACATGGCGTAGTGAGGGTAAAGTGGGAAAAGTAGTATTTCAGAAATGCCAGGTTGCCTGGCAAGCTTGGTAATGGCTTCTTGCATATTTGGCTGACCGTAGCGCATAGCTAGCTCTATAGGCATATTTATTTGCTTTGCTACTTTTTGTGCCAGTGCTTTGCTATGGAAAATTAGTGGCGAGCTATCTCTGGTCCAGACGAGTTGGTAAGCTTTTGCTGATTTTTTTGGTCTTGTTGGCAGCACAAAGAGGCTGACCAATATACGACGAAGCAACCAAGGCAAGTCAACTACATTACCATCCATAAGAAATTCGTTGAGATAGCGCCTTACGCTAGTCACGGATGGGCTATCAGGTGATCCAAGATTCACAAGTAGGATGCCACGATTTGTCATCATAGCACTTTTCATGAGTTGGTCAGTGAGTTTGTTTTTTTGTTCAAAGAGGAGAGAATATACTCGTTCCCATTAAAGGTGTGAATAGGCAGCGAGCGAACGAAGCCACATGAGTAAGAATAGTCAGCAATCTCGCATTTTCAAGGGTAGTAGTCAAGTCATTGTCGATTTTCTGCCGGCCCAGCGAAGAATCATATAACCAGTAACAGCAGAAATGATTGATCCCGACAGAATGCCGATACGATCAGAAATAATGTACCCAGGGCTAGCATCGGAAAATGCTAAAGAGCCTATAAATAGACTCATAGTAAAGCCAATGCCGCAGAGGGTGGCTAATCCGTAAATATGTAGCCAGCTGGCACCAGTTGGTAGTTTTGCAATTCCTGTTTTTACTGCTACCCAGCAGAAGCTGAAGACCCCCACCTGCTTGCCGATAAATAGACCGGTTAATATGCCCAACGGTATGGGGTCAGATAATGTTTTTAATTGTGTAAAGCTAAGCTCTATGCCTGCATTTGCAAAGGCAAACAGAGGCAGAATAAAAAAATTAACTTTATTGTGTAGTTTGTGTTCGAGGAATTTTAGTGGTGATCTCCCCTTGCTATCGGTTATCTTCAGCGGGATAGTCAAAGCAATAAGAATACCAGCCAGTGTTGCATGCACTCCTGACTTTAGAACACATACCCAGAGTAACGATCCAACAAAAAGATAAGGAGTGAGACTTGTTACGTTTCTGCGATTAAATAACACTAAGATTCCCAATAAAACAGCTCCGATAACCATAGAAGTTACAGAAAGATCAAAGGTGTAAAACAGGGCGATAATTATAATGGCGCCGATATCATCAATAATAGCCAAGGCTAGGAGGAATATTTTGAGTGATGCAGGAGCCCGCTTCCCAAGCAGTGCCAAAACACCAAGAGCAAAGGCAATATCTGTTGCTGCAGGGATAGCCCATCCCTTAACTGCTATGGGATCATTATAATTAAAGGCCGTATAAATAAGAGCAGGGATAAGCATGCCACCTACAGCTGCAATTCCTGGTAGGCATACTTGGGCTGCAGTACGGAGCTGGCCTTCCAGTACTTCCCTTTTAACTTCAAGTCCAATCATTAGGAAAAATAAAGCCATTAAACCATCATTAATCCAGAGGAGGGTGGGTTTGTTAATATCCAGAGGACCAATGACAACTTGGATTGGTGCGTCCAACAACAAGTTATAATATTGTACAAGGCTGCTATTGACGACAATTTTGGCTAAAATAGCGGCGATAATAATCAGTACGCCAATGGAGTAGTCCTGATGCAGGAAACGTTGCAGCCGTCGTGCGAACATGAATTCTCCAAGGTGATAATTAATTAAGCTAGGGTAGAAGTAATTCTGTAGCTAGTCTTTCTGTTGATTATCAAATTTTATCAGATAGTAGATTACGCATCAGCTTGAAAGATGGAATGAATAACGCCTGTCTCATGCAGAGCACTCCGATAACTGCGTTCACTCAGCTCTAATCACCTACTACCCGTATGATCATGAAGTTTAGCTAGTTTGTTGCATATCCACGCCTTCTATGCTGACAATATATCCCAGATTTACTTGAAAACCAGTTAATATTCAACACCTTTGGACACGGTAATGCAACTACCAGAGTAAATTTGATTTCCTGGTACTGCAAACTAGATTTTTGGAGTTAAATATTTCCCATGGAAACCCGATCATGTCCAGCAAGGTCCATGTTAGTGGTAATGTTTTTATAGCCATGTTTAGCCATCAGTTTGGATGCGGTTTCACCATGATCATAACTATGTTCAACTAACAAACAACCGCCTGGAATAAGGTGTAATGCGGACTGACATATTATTTGTCGTATATCTTTTAGACCGTCTTTGCCAGAAGCTAGGGCTATCAAAGGTTCAAAACGAATGTCGCCATTCTTCAGGTGATGATCGTCTTCTCTGATATAAGGCGGATTGGAAACGATCATATGGCAGAGTTGGGCTTTCAAAGGTTGACACCAGCTACCTGCTAAAAAAGATACATTGCTTATATTATTTATCGACGCATTCTCTTTAGCGATATTGAGCGCTTCAAGGCTTATGTCTATAGCATAAACTTGCCAGTTAGGTCTTTCCCTAGCCATTGCCAAGGCAATAGCTCCGGAACCTGTTCCGAGATCAGCAACTATGGCATCCGCGGGCAGTGTTTTAGATAGGGCTAATTCTACAATGAGTTCGGTGTCGGGCCTGGGTATCAGTACGTGTTTGCTGACCTTAAGATTAAGGTTCCAGAATTCCTTTTCACCAATTAAATAAGCGACTGGAAGACCAGAAGCTCGTTGTTTTATTAGTTTTTGAAATTTAGCAAACTCTTGGTCGCTGAGTATTGTCTCTGGCCAAGTAAAAAGATAGTTTCTGTTTTTTTTGAGCGTAAAGCTCATTAGTAAAGCTGCATCAAGGTGGGCAGTATCGCAGGCTGGAGGAATGCAAGCCGCAAGTTGAGAGGCGGCTAAAGCGAGCATGGTGTCAATACGGTACTTCATAGGTTTTTTTCATTAGCCAAGTTAGCTAGCATTTCGGCTTGATTCTCTTGGCGCAAAGGTTGTATGAGAGAGTTCAAATCACCGTCAACGATTTCAGCTAATTTGTAAAGTGTAAGGCTTATACGGTGATCTGTTACCCTGCCTTGAGGGTAATTGTAAGTACGGATACGCTCAGAACGATCACCGCTACCCACCAGATTTCTACGGGTATCGCTGAGTTCTTTTGCGGCAGCAGAATCTTGGGCATCTTGTAGTTTGGCATAAAGCAGAGTCATCGCCTTTGCTTTGTTTTTGTGCTGTGAACGCTCGTCCTGACACTCTACTACAATACCGCTGGGTAGGTGAGTAATCCTAATTGCCGAGTCGGTGGTATTTACGTGCTGACCCCCAGCACCGGAAGAGCGATAGGTATCAATGCGTAGATCTTCTTTTCGGATATCAAGAGCTTCCTGTTCATCAGGCTCTGATATAACGGCAACTGTACAGGCAGAGGTGTGAATTCGACCCTGAGATTCTGTCTCTGGTACACGTTGCACCCTGTGAACTCCAGACTCAAACTTTAGCAAGCCATAAACTTCAGTGCCTATAACGCGGGTAATGATTTCCTTATAGCCTCCGTGTTCACCATCGTTGACACTGATTATTTCAATTTTCCAGCCTTGTTTTTCAGCATAGCGGGAATACATCCGGAATAAGTCTCCGGCAAAAATAGCGGCTTCATCACCGCCGGTGCCGGCCCGGACTTCCAGAAACGTATTGCGTTTATCACGAGGATCTTTAGGCAGCAATAAAACTTGCAGACTGTCTTCCAGCGCAGGGAGTTGATTATTACAGGCTGCGAACTCTTCTTCTGCCATGGCTCTCATATCAGGGTCGCTATCGCTCAGCATGCTTTGAACTTCTATTTTGTCAAATAACACCTGTGCGTATTTCTGATAAGCTATGATAACCGGTTCCAGTTCCGCATGCTCTTTGGAAAGTTGACGAAACTTATTTTGATTGTTAATGATCTCAACATCACTGAGAAGCATATTGATTTCTTCAAACCGTTCCTTCAGGCCATCCAACTTGGCGATAATGGATTTTTTCATGTAGGGTGGTCCATAAAAGTTGACAAGACGCTTATGCTCATTGCCTTTGACGGTGTGAGGTTGTTGACTGTTCTTATTTATCCATATCACCTATTACTGTAGGGTAGTGGGGCTTTTCTCGCTTGTCGCCTGCTACGCCTTCAACGGTAACGGGGATATTAGTCGTTGAGTGATGGTTCTGTTGGCAAAGAAATGGATGCGAGCACTTTTCTGGTGTTTTCATTGTTCAGATCCAGTAGTTTTTCAGCCCATTCAAGGCACTCGTTCTGTCCAGATGCAGCTGCTTTTTTTAATTGAATACTGGGGGCATGCATCATTTTATTGGTTATGGAATGAGCAAGTTTGCTCAGTACTTGCTTCGGTGCAGCGCCATTTGTTAGTGCTTGCATGGCCTTTTGTACCTCAATATTTCGAAGGTGTTCACTTTTTTCCCTGTAGCGGCGTAGAAGCTTTACAGCATCAAGAGAGCGTATTTGGCTCATGAATTCAGATAAGCCAGATTCGATTATATCCTCTGCAAGGACAACAGCTTCTTTCCGTTGCTGCAGATTGTCTTCAATAACATCATGTAAATCGTCAACAGTATAAAGAAAGACATCGGCTAAATCGCCAACTGCAGATTCTATATCTCTTGGTACAGCTATATCGATCATAAGTATGGGGCGATGTTTGCGAGTTTTTAAAGCGTGCTCTACGCAGCGTTTGCTTAGTACATGAGTTGGGCTTGAAGTTGCAGAAATTATAATATCTGCATATTGGATTATGTGGGTCAAATCTGAAAGTAGTACCGCTTGCCCACCGAGGAAATTAGCTAGTTTTTTTGCTCGTTCTAGTGATCGGTTAGCAATAATAAGATTGTTTAGTCCTTGCTTTTTCAGGTGATGGGCAGCCAACTGAATGGTTTTCCCTGCGCCAATAAGTAATGCTGTATTTGTTGATAAATCAGCAAAAATCTGTTTAGCAAGCATGGTGGCAGTGTAAGCGATGGAAATCGGTAATTTGCCAATAGTTGTTTGGGTGCGAACCTGTTTAGCTGTAAAAAAGCTTTGTTGAAACAGCCTGTTTAATAATGTCCCTGCTGTTCCCGCTTGTTGAGCATGGGTGTAGGCATCTTTTAGCTGACCGAGGATTTGCGGTTCACCGATTATCATGGAGTCAAGGCCGCAAGCAACGCGCATAATGTGTCGGATGGCCTCTTTTCCATGATAAGTATAAACATGGTCTGCTAGACCTGGAATCTGTGCATTATGGTAGTATTTTAACCAACTCAAAATTCTTTTAGGCTCAGAGGCATCTGTACAGTAAAGCTCGGTGCGATTGCAGGTTGATAAAATTGCGACCTCCCGAGACTTTATATATTGTTTGGCGTCTTGCAGCGCATCAAGTAGGTGCTCTTGAGAGAATACGAACTGTTCTCGCAGGCTTACCGGCGCTGTTGTGTGGTTGATTCCGGTGGTAATATACCCCATCAGACTCCCATTGTCGTTATATTCAACACCCTTGACGGTGTTGAGCTGTGGGCTGCTCTTACTTCACCCCCATCACCTACGGCAGGTGTTGGGGGTCGCTCGCTTGTCACTTACCCAGACCTTCAATGGTAACGAGTATATACCAATTTTTTTTGAATATGTGAGGCTATGTTCGCTAACTCAAATATACTAGGCTTGCCAAGCTTATGGAGGCTGCCGACCTTTGTAAAGTGCGTGATGGCTGACCGCTCTAACTCCCCCTGATGATCTTCCACGTGTAGACTTATGGGCCTTCGATCGTTTTTCTCCTACTCACACTTTTAATGGTTCTGGTGTATACTTCCTTGACTATTTTATACCTGACGGCACCTTAATCATTGAACAGCAATCTTATCATCCTAAATTCTACCAAACACTATGATGTTGTCCATTAGCTGCTTAATATTCATTGATTTAGCGTTCTTAGAAGTTATTTAAAATAACTCCTTTATCGTTAATCCTGCTGAGCAACGAAGCGCCAACTTCGGGTAAAGTTTCGTATAGTAAATCATTGATTTATTATTCTTGGAATATTTATTGATGACCTTCCATAGTTATTCAACTAGGTTAAGATTTGGAATGTAAGGATTTTTGCATGTAAATATTTTACCAGGATATGATCGATTTTGTCGGGTTCTGCCGAGGCCTCACTGTGTTAGTTCAGGTTTTAAATAGGATGTATAAGGAGAACATGCATCTGTATAATTCAGTGTTTCGTGCAATATTTTTTCGGTGATGGCTATCATTTGTGAATGAATGCTTATACTCGGGCCTATTGAAGGTGGAGTAGGCAAAAAAACGAGGGAAGGTACAGGAGCCTATTAGTTAGTAGTATTTTATTAGGGTGAGTGAGGGTAGTGAATAACCTTGTACCTTCAATGGTAATGAGTATAAAAGCTTTTTGATTGGAGTGATTGTGTGTCTGGCTTTGAGATAAATACATTATGTCAGTCGTTTAGTAGTTGTATGGTAAAAGATCGAAAATATCTTCAGGAGCAACTTCAGAGTCTTTGTCATGATGATTTTTCACGACTTGAGAAGCTACGCCAGAGGGTGTTGGTGTCTCAGGCGCTGGCTCAGCAACGTCAGCAGGCAATGCCTGTGGTCACGTATGATGAGACTTTGCCTATTGTGACTCGAAAGAGTGATATAGCTAATGCCATCAGGGATAATCAGGTTGTTGTTATTGTCGGAGAAACAGGGTCAGGGAAAACTACGCAGCTACCAAAAATCTGTCTTGAAATAGGGTTAGGGGTTTATGGTCAAGTGGGGCATACTCAGCCGCGGCGGTTGGCTGCTCGTTCTGTAGCTGGACGGATTGCTGAAGAGTTGCAGGTGCCCTTGGGGGAGCAGGTGGGCTATCAGGTCCGCTTCACTGATCAGTCCAGCGATAAAACCCTGATCAAACTTATGACAGATGGTATTTTGCTGGCAGAGATTCAGAAAGATCGCTTTCTGAGTCGTTATGATATTTTAATTATTGATGAAGCTCATGAGCGTAGTTTGAATATTGATTTCTTATTGGGTTATATCAAGCTTATTTTGCCAAAGCGTCCTGACTTGAAAGTTGTTATTACTTCAGCGACTATCGATATTGAATGTTTTTCCAAACATTTTGACAATGCACCGGTTATTGAGGTATCAGGTCGAGTATACCCTGTGGAAATTTGTTATCGGCCAATGGATGAGTTGGAGCTGGAAGGAAGGGACGCAGATCAGCGGCTGCAACAGAGTATTCTGCTTAGTTTGAAAGAAATTGATAAGCTTGAACGCTCAGGGAAAGGTGTTCGGTTGGGTGATGTATTAGTTTTTCTAAGCGGTGAGCGGGAAATTCGTGAAACTGCAAAATTTCTGCGTGATGCCTGTTTATCTCATACGGAAGTTTTGCCATTGTATGCTAGGTTGACGCCGGCAGAGCAAAATCGTATTTTTCAGCCACACCCAGGGCGTAGGGTGATTTTATCAACCAATGTTGCGGAAACATCGCTAACACTGCCAAGTATTCGTTACGTTATTGATTCTGGTAGGGCACGAATCAGTCGGTACAGTGTGCGCTCAAAAGTGCAAAGGCTACCTATTGAGTCTATTTCTCAATCTTCAGCGAATCAGCGCAAAGGGCGTTGTGGTCGAGTTGCTGATGGAGTCTGTTTTCGTTTGTTCTCGGAAAAAGATTTTTTGTCTAGATCGGCTTTCACTGATGCTGAAATTCTCAGAACCAATTTGGCTGCTGTTATTCTGCAAATGTTGAGCCTTGGGCTGGGCGATATCACACAATTCCCATTCGTTGACAAGCCCGAGGAAAAAGCCATCAATGATGGCTTTAAACTGTTGCAGGATTTAGGTGCCGTTAACGGTAAACGGTGTTTGACCGATATGGGTCGCAAAATCAGTAAATTTCCTGTTGATCCTCGACAAGGGAGAATGTTGATTGAGGGCCACAAAAACAATGCACTTAGGGAGCTTCTGGTGATCATCAGTGCCTTGGCAGCGCAGGATCCAAGGGAGCGCCCGGTAGATAAAAAGCAAAGGGCTGATCAGTGTCATCGGGAACAATATCATAAAAACTCAGATTTTATGACTTTTGTTAACCTATGGGACAGTTATGAAAAGCAAAGACAGGAGCTATCTCAGAGTCAGCTTAGGCAATATTGTAAACAGCGGTTTTTGTCATTTATAAGAATGAGAGAGTGGCGAGATTTACATCGTCAGTTGCTGATGGTTTGTCAGGGTCTGAAGTATCGTGTTAATGATGAACCTGCCAGTTATGGTGATACACATAAAGCGTTATTATCAGGTTTGTTGTCCCATATTGGTAGTAAGGGTGATGATGCTGATTATATAGGCGCCCGAAATAAGCGATTTTTTTTATTTCCGGCATCGACGCTGTCTAAACAAAAACCTAAGTGGGTGGTGACTGCTGAGTTGGTAGAAACCTCACGGTTATTTGGTCGGGTTAATGCCAAAATTGAATCTGAGTGGATTGAGCCGTTAGCTCGAGAGTTAGTTAAACGTACTTACCTGGAACCCCACTGGGAAAAGAAATGGGCGCAAGTGATTGCTTTTGAACAGGTTACTCTTTACGGCTTGATTATTGTTGGTCGGCGGCGCATTCATTATGGATCTATTGACCCAGAGGTATCTCGAGAAATATTTATCAGAGAAGCTTTGGTGGAAGGGCACTACGAGTCTAAAGGTGAGTTTCAGAGCCATAACAATGCGTTGATTGCTGAGGTGGATCAACTGGAATCAAAGTCCCGACGACGGGATATTTTGATTGACTCGGAAACTCTGTATTCTTTTTATGATGAGCGTGTCCCGCAAGGAATTGTAAATGGTGCTGGGTTTGAGGCATGGCGTAAAGAAGTAGAGTATAAAGATTCTCAGAGGTTGATGTTAACTCGAGATTATTTGATGAAGCATGACGCTGGCCTGGTGACTGAGGCTCGCTATCCTGACTGTTTCTGCTGGGAAGGTTTGGAGTTACCTTTGTCTTATCATTTTGTGCCCGGTGATAAGAATGACGGTGTGACACTAACGGTACCTGTTCAGGCGTTAGGGGTTTTGCCAAAATATCGGCTGGAGTGGTTGGTACCGGGGATGTTGTTTGATAAGAGTGTTGCTTTGGTGCGATCCTTACCTAAAATGTTACGTAAAAACTTTGTACCTGTGCCTGACTTTGTTAGGGGCGCGTTGGAGGCCATTTCTACTTGTGATGAGCCATTGACCAAAATGCTGAGCAAAGAGTTATCGAGAATGTCTGGCGTTATTATTCCTGATGATGCTTGGTGCATTGACGCTTTGGATGTCCATTTCTTTATGAACGTCAAGGTGACGGATGAAGACGGACAGTTCCTTGGTCATGGTCGCAACCTAATAGAGATGAAAGAAAAATTTGAGAAGCAATCCAAAGATAGTATCTGTAAGTTTGTTTCTGACGATGTGGAGCAGGAAGGCTTGACGGATTGGGCTTGTGGGGAACTGCCTTTGGAGGTTACCCAAAAGTGTTTTGGATTGATACTCAAAATGCACCCGGCTTTGGTTGATCAAGGAAGCTCTGTAAGTGTTTGTTTGTTTGAAAGCGCTGCTCTGGCAGAAAAAGAGCATCGTTTGGGGCTGGTAAGGCTGTTGAGGTTCAGACTGGCTAGTCAGTTAAAATTGATTATATCGAATATGCCTCAATTAAAAGAGACCAAACTCTTATCAGTAAATTTTGTTAATCATCGGGTATTTGATGAAGAGCTGCAGGATTTTCTGGTGCTGCAGGCATTTCTACAAAGTAACAGCGGCAGACCGTCCAGTAGAGAAGTGTTTGATGGAGTGGTTGAGTATGTTAGGGAGGCTTTATTGCCACTAGCGGAGCAAGTTGATGCTTTGTTAAATGATATATTCAGAGTTGCGCAGCCTGTATTCTCCAAACTGAAGGATAAACGTATTCCTTTTGATCGGGTGTTTTCCATGGCAGATATTAAATGGCATATAGGCTGTTTGTTAGGTAATGGTTTTTTGCGGAAGTCTGGAATGGAGTGGTTGAGTCATTATCCCCGTTATATTAAGGCGGTGGCGTTGCGTTTGGAAAAATTACCGATGCAAGTTAATAAAGACCGAGCTTGGGCAGAAGAGCTTAGTGGTTTGCAGAAGATTTATAATACGCGGGCTGAAATCCATGCAAGGCATAAAATTGTTGACGATAATCTGAGTCTTTACGGTTGGATGATTGAGGAGTATCGGGTTTCTCTATTTGCTCAGCATCTTGGGACTAGATTTCCTGTTTCGGACAAGCGTTTGCGTAAATTATGGGCTGAGGTTCGTAATGTCTGATCAGGGGATGAATGTTTTAAATATGGTTAAGATACTTTTGCACAATCAGTAACTTGATTCCATAAGAGGCCTTTTTATAGAATATTTTGTATGCTGCCTGAGGTTATTATCACACTTCTTCAAATGAAGGTTTTTAAAAAGATCTTGTTAAGCGTCTTTTTTCGACACTGATAATTATAAATAACATCTGTTTTTGATCTAATAAGAAATGCTGCTGTCGTTTATAGAAGATGAAAAGGTTGTTGCTAGAGGTCTTATTCACGAAACTGTCAGTATTTGATTATTTTATGTTATTTGTGATGCGAAAAAACAAAAGGCATAAATATTTGACGAATGATGTTTTTATAGTTTTACTGAATAAGTAGGTAGTGATAATTTCGAAATATTATGCTGTTATGTTGTTTTTTTTTACTGGATGACAAGGACCCGTCGTCGCATGGAGATAACAAATCAGATCTTAATCATTGATAGTGCGCCGCAGCGCAGTCATGATTTGAGCACCATACTCAAATTTGTTGGGTGTAGACCCATCGTTATGGACGCTGCGAACTGGGAGGATTTCATTGGTGTGCACAATCCGGAAACCTTCGGTGCTATCTTTCTCGGGGATTTTATTGATGCGGAAACATCGCTTCAAGCTATCTTGACCAAGATTCAACGTTGGAGTGTTGGTATTCCCGTTATTCGTGTAGAAGAACTTGTGCCGGAGAATCTGCAAGCTGCTTTTAAGCAACAGATTATTGCTAGGATAGACTGGCCATGCAGTAATGCCCAGCTATTGTCCATTATTCATTATGGACAGATTTATCGAGAGCAGTGGCGGAAGACTCAGCAGGCCGGTAGTAACCAGCAAGTAAAAATATGCTGTGGCTTGGTTGGTAAGGGTGAAAAAATTCAGAAGGTGAGATCATTAATGGCCCAAGTGGCTGACAGTGATGTAAATGTATTAATTACTGGAGAGTCGGGTACAGGAAAAGAAGTGGTTGCTAGAAGCCTTCATCAGTATTCGAGTCGTCGTGATGGGCCATTTGTGCCTGTGAATTGTGGTGCGATACCTAAAGATTTATTGGAGACTGAACTGTTTGGTCATGAAAAAGGAGCTTTTACCGGAGCAGTATCATCTCGCAAGGGCCGTTTTGAAATAGCTCAGGGTGGTACATTGTTTCTTGATGAAATTGGCGATATGCCTTTGCAAATGCAGGTTAAGTTATTAAGGGTTTTGCAAGAGAGAGTTATCGAGAGAGTGGGTGCTGTGGGGTCTATTGATATTGATATTAGAATTGTTGCAGCTACGCATAAGAACCTTAAGGATATGATAAAAATCGGTACTTTCAGGGAAGATCTGTATTACCGATTAAATGTATTTCCCATTGAAATGCCGGCCATGAGAGATCGTCCTGAAGATATTCCATTGATGATTAATGACCTAATCCAAACGATGGAAAAGGAGGGGCGTGGGTCTATTCGACTCAGTGCTATCGCTATTCTTTCTCTATGCCGACATGCTTGGAAAGGGAATGTTAGAGAGATGGCTAATCTTCTTGAGAGGATGGCAATTATGTATCCTTGTGGTGTTGTTGGCGTTCAGGATTTGCCTGAGGATTATCGTCATCTTAGTGCGTATGATGATGCTGAGATAGCGGATTTATTTCCTGACAGTATTCCGTCAGAGGTAGCTGTTGGGATTGATGATTTAGCTCTGTTGCCAATAGGGGGGCTAAACTTGAAAGATTTTCTTACTCGTTTAGAGATAAGCTTAATTCAGCAAGCATTGAGTGATTGTAAGAATGTGGTTGCAAGGGCGGCAGACAAACTTCAAATCCGCCGTACAACCCTAGTTGAAAAAATGAGGAAGTACGGTCTTCATCGCTATGAAGAAGCTACTAATGGGTAAATCACTATGATTTGCAAAAGGTCTTGATTTATATCAAGACGCGGATTCAAATCAGGAGTGTATCATCTAATCAGGTAGAAGAAGGGGCCAGCTGAAAGTAAGCTCCTACCCTTTTTCTCCGGTAAGAGATGAAGTGATGACGGGATATTACCAACAACTGACCTACGAGCATGACCCGGCAATGATAATCGTGATCGAGGCCAAGCTCCGTATAGAATGGAGTCCCGAACAGGTGTTAGGTTGGCTGCTATATGATAGGAGAAGCTGATTAGCCATGAAACTATTTATCGCCACATTTGGGACGATAGGCAGGAGGGAGGCGACCTTTATACGTATCTGCGCCACCAGGGCAAGAAATACGTCAAGCGGCGTAACGACAAATCTACGCGGGGGCAGATAAACAATCGAGTGAGCATTGATGAGCGTCCCAGTGTTGTTGACGATAAATCTTGCATCGGTGACTGGGAGATAGATACGGTGATCGGCAAGGGTCGCATCGGCGCTCTAGTGACGATTGTTGAGCGGGTGATGAAGTATACAGTATCGGCGCAGGTTGATAGTAAAAGTGCAACCGATGTCACTGAGGCGACCATCGCCCTGCTTAAGCCTATTAAGGATCTGGTTCACACGATTACGACTGACAATGGAAAAGAGTTTGCGCACCCCCATAGCTCTTGGGAGCGATAGCTAAACGAAAACACCAGCGGCTTACTGCGACAATATTTTCCAAAGAATACAGGCTTTAAAAAAGTTACACAGATAGAGGTGGAGAGAGCTATAAAGCGGCTTAATTCTCGTCCAAGAAAATATCTTGGTTTCAAAGCGCCTGACCAACTAATGGAAGAGCATAGAGCTACGCTAGCAGCTTAGACTGTGATGCACTTCAGATTTGAATCCGCGAGACCTTTGTTGCTCTGCCGGTGACTATTTAAGGTGTGAGTGAGAATAGTCAATAAGTCCCGGCTAGCAATAGTAATGGGTATAGTCTCTGTTATTTTTTTCTGTAAATGGCTTTTCCATAAGAGTGTCTTAATCTGGTACTGTGGCTCGTGCATAGATGATTATATTGTCTGACTCATTTCCATTGATGGCGTGAAATTGCTGACTGCTCTCACTCACCGTAAGCACCTATGACTGGTATTGCAAATGGGATTATCCTATTTGTCGTCTACCAACAGCGATAATTGAAACAAATATATTCATTATTCAGCCATTCCCAGTAAATTGATTTTATTTGAGCTATGTATTGTCGTTAATTATTTATCTGCCTGTTTGCCTTTGTTCAGCACTCCTGTCGCCTTATGCTTGCAGCTGACTAGTCCTTGAAATATTAAGCTATTGCACTATTTGTATTAATCCATCATTACCTGAATTCTATTGAATTTTTCTCGAGCAGTATGTGTAACTTACGCTGCAAATATAGGGAATATCTATGTCCATAAATTGAGATCAATAGTCTATCTCATAATTAGTCATAAGTATGTCACGGCATATGGAAGCGTCAATTAATTATATTTTCTCCCCAAAGCATAAGTGGATATAGGAAGTATAAGATCTATTTTGAAAATGCAATCAAAAATAATGAGTGGCTACTTGTTGTCGAGTAGAGGAGAAAGCTTTGCAAATCAGGATATTGCAAGCAAGTAGTATGATTAGTAAAAGGAGCATGGGTTTGTTCTCAGATTATGTCGTAATAGATGATAGTTGGCACAATACTTGTTTGTTATTAAGTATAAAGTAAATTATTTTTTAACGGTGAGAATAAACCTATGTCCTTTAAAAAGAAACGGGTAATTGCTGTAGCGGGTTGTAAAGGAGGGGTTGGGAAAACGTTTGTATCGGTGAACCTTGCGTTGTCTCTTTCTAAGCTTGGGCAACGAGTTGTCCTTATGGATGGTAACCTATCAGTTCCAGATATAGGGCCTGCTCTCGGCCTTGATAATAGTATTGGTATGGTAGGAAAGGATATTTCAATGCAAAACTGGGAGGGGCAGATTCTACCTGGGCCATTAGGAATAACTGTATTGACGCCTGCCAATGGTTCTGTATGGAGACAAACGATAGAAATTACGGACACAATAAAATTGATCAGTAAGCTGGAAGAGTTGGCGTCATCACTGGATACTTTAATTATTGATACCGCACCAGGCATGGCTCCAGATAATATTACTCTGATTCAGGCTGCTGGAGAGGTGCTGGTTATTGTCAATCAAGACGTGCTGTCCTTGCTTGATGCGGCAAGACTGATCCGATTATTAAATAGGGTTTATGAGTTTCGACGATTTGGTATTGTTGTGAACGCTGTTTGCAGTAAGAAAACAGGGTCTGAACAGTTTGAGCGTCTTCAGTCTTATTTAAATCATGACAATCAAATGGTATTGAATTACCTGGGTTCCATTCCGTTTGATAAGGCGGTTTTAAGCGCACTAAATCAGCAGAAAGCATTATTGGATGTAAATCCAAGTTGTCGCGCATCTCGTGCATTTCAAAGGCTTTCGTATAAATTATCAGCAATTCCAGTACCGAAGCCACGGGGAAGTATAGAAATATTTATGCCAACAAAAGTAAAAGAGGGAGCTTAATTATGTCATTACTAGCACAGGCAGTGCAAGAAAATAGAAAAATCAGAGATGAATGGGTTGAAGCTCACCGGCCACTGGTTAAGCGAATAGCAAATCATTTGGGAGCAAGAATGCCGGCTAGTGTTCAGATCGATGACCTGGTTCAGTCAGGTATGATAGGTTTGCTGGAAGCGGCAAAAAAATATGACGCAACTAAGGGGGCAAGCTTTGAGACATTTGCTGGTATCAGAATTCGTGGAGCGATGTTGGATGAAATCCGCAAAGGAGACTGGGGGCCAAGATCTGTTTATAGGAATAGCCGTCGTATCAATGAAGCGGTTCAGATTGTTGAAGCCAAGCTAGGACGTGATGCTAGGGATGCTGAGGTTGCTGCTGAACTCAATATTAAAATTGATGATTATTACACTACTCTGAGCGATTTGAGAGGATGCCGATTATTTAGTTTTGAGGAGTTGTTTGATAGTGAAGAGTCGAGGATGCAGGCTAGATCGGGAGACAGCGGGCCACAGGCGGCTGTTTATCAAATAAAGTTTAAAGCAGCTCTTGTCGGCGCTATTGATAAGTTGCCAGAGAGAGAGAAAATTGTTCTTACTCTCTATTATAACGAAGAAATGAACCTGAAGGAGATAGGAAAAGTACTTGGGGTGAGTGAGTCAAGAGTTAGTCAGATTCACTCTCAGGCTGCTGTCAGGCTTCGTTCGAAACTGCAAAGCTGGGTAAGCTGAAGATATGCCGAATGTGGTGCATATAATCATTCTTTTTGTAGCGTGTTGTTTAATGAAAGTTGTTATTGTTTATGTGGAAGTTGAAAGTAATAGTGTGGGCTTTGTAGTAATAGGTAGTGTTTAAATGGAGAAAAGTCCTCATTTTTTTCGGAGATATAAGATAACGGTTTGAATATAATATTTTTTATTTCTTTACGTTCCAAGTGAAGCTCATATAGATCCATATACTTAGTTGTAAAGACGTTGAATAATGGATCTTAAATTTATGAAATGGATGTATGGATTGTTTATAGTGCTGTTTTCTTTAATCTCTGTTGCAGTATCTGCAGAAGAAGTTCCAGTGTATATTAAGGGTGTCATTACAGTTAATAGCCATCAAGCTAAGCGACTTCATGACCTAGGTGCGATTTTTTTGGATGTGCGATCTGAGGATCAATGGCTCTGGGGGCATATTGAAGGGTCTCACAATCTTGATTTGAACGGGGGGTTCAGGCAACTTTTTACCACAGGAACTCTTAATCAAGATATTCCTATTGTTATTTACGGGAATAGTTCATATCACATGGGAGGTGCTATTGCTAGTTATCTTGCTACGCTTTGGGGTTACACAAAAGTATTCTTTTTTCGGGATGGATATTTCTCTTGGCTGGCTTTAGATTATTCTGTGGTTTTGATATCAGATCTCAACTAGTTGGAATGATTGTCAAAAGTGATTATTCCAATTCAATAGAGATGTAATAATTGGTTCTTGTGAAAAATTAGTGTGTAATCTGTATATTTTCTTAACTCATCCACCTATGGAGCTAAATTAAAGGCCACCCTAGGAAGCCTGCTACAAATTGCTCTTTCTTGGTGTATTGAGTTATGGACGTTAGATTCAAAACAGTTTCGTCTTGATATTTTGAGCAACTGTAAACTAGTGATTATTTCCAGTGTATACCCGTTCACATTGCAGGAGTGAGATTCTGCCCGCTCTCACTACCCAAATGAACTATTACTCTTAGGCTCGAATGAGAAAATCTCTCTAGGGTGTGATTTTTAGTTCAACTACTTTATGGTCTGATGAATCCACTCCTGTGGCTACTGCTTGATAATCAGAACGCATAGCATCACCGCTTAGGGTAATTCTGGCAAAAATATCTAATTTTGAAATACTGGATAAGAGACGCCCTTCAATCATGGCTGTTGAGTCATCAAGAATAACTTTTCTTGGCAGTTCACCTACAGTTATAGCAACTGCCGCAGCAGGAGGGCCTTGAACTCCGCTTTCACGAGCAAAAATAATTACCCGTGTGTTTGCTGAGAGAGATGTCAATTTAGGAGAAATGCTTACTAAAACGGTAATCTGGCTACTTTTTTCTTCCGTCAGCTCTTGTGCTTTTTCTATACCTGCTACTAGTGCCTGTCTTGCATGAGAGTCCTTTTCCGCCTTAAGTGCCATTTGCCAGGCATTGGCAGCATCGTTATAGCGAGTTTGTTCAAAAGCATCGATCCCTTTCAGGCCTAGTGCTGTGGTATTATTAGGATCCATCTGCAGTGATTCTTGGTATAGTCTACGCACTTCTTCGGTTATCACTTGTTTTTCCAAAAGAAATAGAGCCTGTGCAAAGTGTGATGAAATCTGGGGGTGTCTATCAGATTTAACATACAGCTTGCGATATTCGTTGACTGCGTCTTCCAAACGTCCTAAGGTTAGATATTGGCTCCCCAAAAGATACAAGGCCTGAGTGTTTTCCGGTTGTTTTTCTGTCCAATCTTCTATCAATGCAACAACCTGTTCAGTCGTTGCATCTTTATTATTTAATATGTTAGTAATGGCTATCTCTGTGTGTGCACCTAACTTGTTGTAAAGTATGAGTGTGGCCAGAGGAATAGAAAAAGTCAGAAAAATAATGACTTGTATGTTTACGTGGGGGGAAGTCTTAGCTTTGGCAGTATCTTTATGGGATAAATCTGATAACAATTTTTTTTCAAGTTCCAGTATTAGCTTGTCAGCATCCAACTGACTGAGTATATTATTTTCCACTCGCAGAGAAATATCTGTTTGTTGCTCTTTAAAGCTAGCTAGGTTGGCATTTTTATACTGCTGGGCAGTATATTGACCATATGCATGTTTTTCATTATACTTTGATACCAATGGAGGTATTGTAACCAGGAAGGCGAATAAAATTAGAATGAAAACTATTCCCCAAAATATCATTACGGTTTCTCCTGTGTTTTTTGTCCTATAAATTCCTCTAGTTTCTTCTGTTCTACCACCGTCAGAGGTTCTTCTGCCCTTTGTATGATAGCTGCACTCTTATGTTTCTTAGCGATAATAAGTATTACCCCGAAACCTATCAGCAATAATATAAGCGGTCCAAACCAAAGCACTGCTGTCTTACTATTTAGTCGAGGGCGATAAAGAACAAAATCGCCATAACGGTTTAACATAAAATCTATTACCTTTTGATCATCTGCTCCGTCTATTAGTAGTTGGTGTATTTCTCGGCGTAGATCTTGGGCTATCACAGCATTAGAGTCGGCTATTGTCTGATTTTGAAATTTTGGACATCGAAGCTCGTTAGTTAGCTTAAAAAAACGCTGTTCTTGCTCGATGCTAGTAAACTGGTAGCTATCAAAAGCCGCCAAGGATGATGATAAAATCTGCATTGCTATCAAGGAAAATAAGTATTTTATAATGACCATTACTTGTTCCCCGTGCTAGCTTTAAGTAGTGTTTTGTAGCGGGGGTTCAGGATAGTATTCCAAATTTTTTCATCAATAATACCGGTATGCTTATAGCGAATAACACCTTCGTGATCAATTAGGTATGTTTCTGGGGGACCATATACACCTAGATCAATACTCAACGAACCCTGATAATCATTAGCACTAAATCTATATGGATTATCTAGCTGTGTTAACCAGCTGCTGGCTTCAACCAAGTCATCATTATAATTCACGCCGTAAATAGGTACCCCTTGCTTTGCCAGTTCCAAGAGATAAGGGTGTTCAATCTTACAGGCAAAGCACCAAGTAGCCCATACGTTTAGTAGGGCTACTTCGCCGATCATATCTTGGCTGGTTACCAATTTCTCTTTATTTAAGACTGTGGCCAAATGAAATTCAGGCAATGGCTGATTGAGGAGTGGTGACGGTAGAATGTCTGTTTTCCCCCGAAATAATCCGGCATATAGCAAAACACAAAGAGCCAGAAATAATGATAAAGGCAAAAATAGTTGCCATTGTTTCATGCTTTTCCTCCTGCTATTTGACTATTATTATTTGATTTGAGAGTGTCGTCATCTTTTCTTTGCCCGCTCTTTGTTATATTTAATCTATAACGCTTGTCTGATATAGCCAGAAATCCGCCAGAAGCCATTAGTAGTGCGCCGAGCCAGATCCAGCGAATAAAAGGTTTAACATGCACACGTACCGCCCAGCTGCTGCCTTCTTTATCCAGTGGCTCACCTAGAGCCACATAAAGATCACGAGTAAAGCCAGCGTCAATAGCAGTTTCCGTCATTGGCATGTCCTTACCATGAAACATTCTTTTTTCCGGATGCATAACCGCAACTTGACG
Organism: Candidatus Endonucleibacter bathymodioli; assembly: GCA_030674915.1. Taxonomy (GTDB): domain Bacteria; phylum Pseudomonadota; class Gammaproteobacteria; order Pseudomonadales; family Endozoicomonadaceae; genus Endonucleibacter; species Endonucleibacter bathymodioli. The sequence continues at coordinate 108,061 of JASXSV010000006.1, read as the reverse complement.
GTGATTTCGAAAGGCCGTGACGGTACCATAGGCAGAGATATAATTAGGTCCAGATTGGTTTTCAACGCCGTCAAAGCGAAACTGATATTCATCCAGCGTTACCGACTCCCCTGCGCTAAGACGGATATCTTTTTGTTTGCTATAACCATAACTGATTGTTACACCGATGATAGCCACAGCTAATCCTAGATGTGCTAGATGCATACCGAAGTAAGCTGGCTGTAATCGTTTTAGCCCTTTGCCCAACCCTGCATGACGGGTCTTATTGAATATGTCTTTAGCCATGATGAGCGCAATCCAGGTTGCTAATCCAATAGCTATAAATTCCCTGATAATAAACTTACTGCTATACGTCAGGCTAAAAATTGTGCCTACGATAAGGCTTGCTAGAAAAATCCATTTAACTTGGTGGATTAGCCATTTTAGAGAGCCTTCTTTCCAATTGATCAGAACTCCAACACCAAGTGCTAAGGCCAGTAACATTACCAATGGTACAAACAGTGCATTAAAATAGGGCGGACCTACTGAAACCATTCCCATGTCCAGAGACTCAAGCACTAAAGGAAATAAAGTGCCCAGTAAAACGGTGCCAGCACTGACAGTCAGTAAAATATTATTGAGGAGTAGTAGCGTCTCTTTTGATAGCCATGAGAAGCTGATATTGCTTCTAATTTTAGGTGCCCTGAAAGCGAATAGTGTTAGAGAACATCCAGCAACAGTCAGTAGATATATTAGGACAAATACGCCTCGCCCTGGGTCATTAGCAAAAGCATGCACAGAGGTTAAGACTCCAGAGCGAACCAGGAAGGTACCAAGTAAACTGAGTGAAAATGTGGAAATAGCCAAGAGTAGCGTCCAGCTTTTAAACAGTCCTCGCTTTTCTGTCACAGCCAGAGAGTGTATCAATGCTGTTCCGACCAGCCAAGGCATGAGGGAAGCATTTTCAACAGGATCCCAGAACCACCATCCACCCCAGCCTAATTCGTAGTAGGCCCACCAACTGCCAAGAGCAATGCCAATAGTTAGAAACCCCCATGCCACTGTCGTCCAAGGCCTGACCCAGCGAGCCCAAGCGCTATCTAACTGTCCGCCTAGTAAAGCTGCTATTGCAAAGGAAAATGCTACGGAAAAGCCTACGTACCCCATATAGAGTATAGGAGGGTGAATTATGAGACCAAAGTCTTGTAAAAGAGGATTTAAATCTACACCGTCAGCTGGAGGAAAGGGAAGAATTCGCGTAAATGGGCTGGAGGTCAATATCATAAATAGCAATAAGCCCACCGAAATAATCCCCATTACTGACAATACTCTGGCTGAAAGCTCTAAAGGTAAACGACTACTTCTTAATGCCACAGCACTCATCCAACCGGCAAGAGTTAACATCCAAAGTAATAGCGAGCCTTCATGACCACTCCAAACAGCACTAAATTTATATCGCATTGGAAGTAAGCTGCTGGAATTTTTGGCAACATACTCAACGGAAAAATCATCGCTAATAAATGCCCATGTCAAGCAGCAAAATGCATATAAAATCAAGGTAAACTGCCCATAGGTTAATGATCGAGCTTGATTCATCCACTGCACATTACCGGTATAACTGCCAATCATTGGTATTATTGCTAAAAGCACCGTTAGACATAGTGCTACAAGCAATGCAAGTAAACCAGTTTCTGGAATCATGGGGCATACTCCTGATTTTCTATTTGTTGCCTGTGGTGAGCACTATCTATGGCTTTTTTAACTTCTGGAGGCATATAGGTTTCATCGTGTTTTGCTAAAATTTCTTCGGCGATGAATTCTTGTTTTTTATTTAGCATGCCAAGGGCGACAATACCTTGGCCTTCTTTAAATAGATCTGGCAGAATTCCAGTATAAATGACAGTGGTGTTCTCCGCTCCATCTGTAATCACAAAACGAATCAGAAGACTATCAGGGTCTCTGACAACAGAGTCACGAACGACTAAACCGCCACCTCTTATTTTTTTCCCTATGGGCGCTTTACCCTCAGCTATCTGGGTTGGCGAAAAATAGTGGTTGATATTTTCTCTAAGGGCAAAAAGAGCCAGTGTTACGGTTATTCCAACACCTATAAGCAGTAACGAGATTAGGATTAATCGTTGTTTTCGCATAGCATTCATGCTTTTACATGTTCCTTGGTGATCTTTTGCTTGTCGGCTTGAGCGTTAACCGAAGAACCGCCATTGTTTTGTAGTATTTGTCTTTGCTTTTGACGTAAAAACTGTGCTTTTAATTTCTTCCGTGCTAGAGCGGGAGCCATCACATTATATGCAATGACAAGTAAGGTTGCACCATAGGCAAGCCAGACGAATACGCCATGGCCACCCATGGCTATAAAGCTAGAAATGTCTTTAAAATACATCGTTATCCTCAGTATTTATACCGTCGTACTTGAAAATATTGATCCTGATCCGCTTGTACTAATTAATTGACGTACCCAAGAGGTTTTCCGTTCTCGGTACATGATTTCAATTCTAAGTCGCTGGATAAATATCAAGGTAAAAAATAGATAAAAACCGATGATAGACATCAGTAACGGCATTAGCATTTCTATTGCCATGGATGGTCTTTCTGTCAATGTTAGTGTTGTTCCCTGATGTAGGGTGTTCCACCATTCCACTGAAAATTTGATAATAGGAATATTAACCACACCAACAATGGCCATGATAGAGCAACCTCTTGCTGCTGCGTTATTATTCATGGCGTTTCGCAGTGATAATAAGCCAAGATACAGGAAAAGCAGAATTAACATGGATGTTAGTCTGGCATCCCATACCCACCACGTTCCCCATGTAGGCTTGCCCCATACGGCACCTGTAAACAGTGCCAGTAAAGTAAATGAAGTGCCAATGGGTGCTAGTACTGCCTGAGCCATATCTGCTATTTTTATTTTCCAGACAAGATAAATTATGGCGGCAGAAGCCATTAGTATATAAATGGCCTGAGCTAAAAATGCTGAAGGTACGTGAATAAAAATGATTCGGTAACTATTGCCCTGAAGGTAGTCTGCAGGGGCAAATGCTAGCCCCCAAACAAGTGAAATAGTTAAGAGACATGCTGTGACTATTGATAAACCGCATAACCATTTTCCACTGGTTTCGTAAAACCATTTAGGGGAGCCGAATTTATAAAGCCATTTATAGTAAAGTTTCCATTGCATATTATTTCAATCACTCGTATTTCTAAGTGCTCCGGCGATGGCTAGCGGTGCCAGACATATAGCAAAAAACAGAAACGTTGCCAACCACAGTAAGTGTCCTGCATAGGGTAGCCCATCTATTGAGGCCCTGATACTGCCTGTGCCAAAAATTAATACGGGGACATAAAGGGGCAGGGATATCAGAGTCATTAATACTTCGCCCTGATGAATTCTTACTGTTAGCGCCGCACCAATAGCGCCGATAAGGCACAGTAACGGAGTGCCCAAGATCAAGCTTAATACCAGTGCCCAGATAGCATCCTCGGATAAATACAGCATTAGTCCCAGAACTGGTGATATCAGTGTTAGGCAAAAACCCGTTCGTAGCCAATGGGCCAGAACTTTTGCCAGAACCAAGATTGGTAATGGGTAAGGTGATAAAAGTAGTTGCTCCAGAGATCCATCACTTTCATCGTTTTTAAATAAAGAATCTAGGGACAGCAGGACAGCCAGTAGCGCGCCTACCCAGATAATGCCACCTGCTGTTTCTGTAAAGGTATTTTCCAGGGGGTTTGTCCCCAGAGGAAAGAGAGAGGCAATCATCAGGAAAAAAGCCGCTGGGTTAATAATATGTCCGGGAGTTCTGAATGAAAGAGTTAATTCACGCTTCGCTAAGGCAAAAAAGGCTTTAGGCATATTTAAAGCTGTGCTGGAGCTCAGTGGCGTGCAACTAGTCATAACAGGCCTCCGAGTAATGATTCAGTTTGAGGGTTTTGAGCTTTTTTATTGATTGGGGTAAAGGCTGGTGGCTGGTAATTAACGTCATGCCTTGACGACAGGCGTGATGTTCAATCTGTTGTCCAAGCCATGATGCTCCTGTGGCGTCAATACTGGCAAAAGGCTCATCCAGAATCCACAATGAAGCATTGCTGGCTATCAGTCCAGCCAGTGCTGTTCGGCGCTGTTGGCCCATAGATAACTGTCGGCAAGGTATGTCTTCGTAGCCTTGAAGGTTAACCTGCGCAAGCGCTTTAGCAAAGCAAAGTGCTGCTACTCGCCCTGAAAGCTGGTGCCGCCATATCAAATTTTCAATGGGGGTTAACTCAAGCTTTAAGCCTAATCTATGGCCAAGGAAGTATGAGGATAAACGAAATTCGGCATAGTTATTTGCTAGGGAGTGTTCTTCCCAGAAGATGTCACCTTGATAGTCCTGAGTTAGGCCTGACAGAACCTTCAGTAACGTTGTTTTCCCTGCGCCGTTGCAACCTTCAATATGTAAAGTTTCTCCGGGAGGTAAAACAAAAGAAAGGTTGGTGAAGAGTGTGTTGTCATCACGTTCACACCTTAAATTCACGACTTTGAGCAAGAGATTATCCTATTGCTAATATTCGCTCTGAGGAATGTAACATGTAAGATTATTGGGCAATTACAATCGGATATAATCAGTACAGAGATTCTACTTTGTAAATACAGTAGCTATAGCTAACGCCTTACTGGGTTTTACCCTTTACTTACTAACGGTACACTATACACCAGTATCATTAAAAATGTAGTAGTCTAATGACTTTTGGCATCCTATTAAGAAATAAACACAATAAATATAAAACTATTAAGTGTAAGTGGCTGCGGACTGCTCTCACTCGCATCAATCACCTGCTGCTCACTGGTCTCGCTAGTTTGGCACTTGTTTTGTCGCGTTGCACACTGTCTAAGCAAGATGTGTAATAGTTTATATTCACTAGGAGTAGGAGCAAAGGCTAGTTACTATTCTATATTCACTCTCATTAGTTTCTAGAAAGACTGAGTTATCGTGTGGCAGGGACTGAATTTCAGACGCTGGAAAGTCATTGGTGGTGAGGCTGGGTTGGCGCAGGTAGTAAAATAGCGTGAATCTAAGGAGTTCAGGAACTGGTGAGAGGCAAGGCTATATTTTGGATTGGTATATGACACTATTATGATGGTGAATGATTTGTAGTCTACTTTTTCACAATTACCGCTACGGAGGTAAAGATTAACGGATTTTTGGTAAATAAAATAAGATGGCACTATTATGTTACTACTGTATTACTAGTCATATTGAAGGTGATGGGCACGATTATTTGTTAACTGGTAAGGCATAAGATTAGGAAAGCAATGCGTCTAAAGTCTATAAAGCTCGCAGGATTCAAGTCCTTTGTTGACCCAACAACAGTTTATTTCCCCTCTAACTTGTGTGGTGTGGTAGGCCCAAATGGTTGCGGTAAGTCAAATATTATTGACGCAGTACGTTGGGTTATGGGGGAGTCATCCGCCAAACATTTGCGCGGTGAATCCATGACTGATGTTATTTTCAAAGGCTCTAATAGTCGCAAACCTGCAGGGCGCGCCTCCGTTGAGCTGGTGTTTGATAACAATGAAGGCAGGGTGACCGGGGAGTACGCAGCATACAATGAAATATCCATAAAGAGGAGCCTGACATCCGATACGAAAAACACCTATTATCTGAATGGTAATAAGTGTCGGCGGCGAGACATTATGGATGTTTTTATGGGCACAGGCTTGGGGCCTAGAAGTTATGCCATTATCAGCCAAGGCATTATTTCTAATTTGATTGAATCTAAACCAGAAGAGTTAAGGGTTTTTATAGAAGAAGCTGCGGGAATTTCCAAGTATAAGGAACGTAGACGTGAAACTGAAAGCAGGATTCGGAGAACCAAGGAGAATCTTGAGAGACTGGCTGACTTGAGAGGTGAGCTAGGGCGTCAGTTAGGGCACTTGGAACAACAGGCAAAGGCGGCAGAAAAATATAAACAGTACCGAGCGGAGGAGCGTTTAAAAAAAGCTCAGCTTTCAGCTTTGCGTTGGCGAACCCTGAGTCAAGGTGCTAATAGTCAAGAGCAGGCTATTCGTGAACTTGAGGTTCAATATGAAGCGGCGGTGAGTCGGCAGCGCTCAGCGGATGCGGGCATGGAAGAAGATCGAGTTACGCAGATGGAGCTGGGGGATAGTTTTCATGAAAGTCAGTCGAAATATTACGGTACAGGCAACGAAGTAACCAGAATAGAAGAAACTATCAGGCACCAGGTAGAACGTTCAAAAGAATTAACTAATGATCTGGCCTTGGTTGAGGAAAGTTGGCAGGAAGTTAGAGAGCAGTTGGCTGTTGATCAGGAGCAGTTTGAGGTTTTTCAGGCAGAGCAACTTGAATTGGAGCCTGAGCTGGAAATGTTGCAAGCTCAGGAAGAATCCTCCGGTGATCGTCTTGCTGCTGCGGAGGAGGCTATGCATTGCTGGCAGCAAGAGTGGGATCATTTTAATCAGAGTTCCCACGAGCCTCGTCGAATTGCAGAGGTTGAACAATCTAGAATTCAACATGCTGAGCAGGTTCTGGGTCGAATGCTAGAACGCCAAACACGTTTAAATGAAGAGCTTGAGGCGCTGGGTGGTGATGAAGATCAGGCAGAGATGGACGCTGTGGCTGAAAAATTGACAGAGTTGGAGTTGAGTCGGGAAGTAATAGAAATACGATTAGAGGAGGTTTCTGCAGATATCGAGTTAAAACGGGCAGATCTTCAAACTTTGGGGAGTCAGTTGGATTTACAAAAAACCGAGTTGAATACTGTTCTAGGTCGTGAGGCATCACTGGAAGCATTAAAGCAGGCGGCTATAGGTCAGGATGTCGGCACTATCAACTGGATGGAAGAACATCATCTTCATCAGAATGTGAGGTTGGTTGAAAAGTTGAAGGTTGTGAGTGGTTGGGAAAAAGCTGTAGAAACAGTGCTGGGTGATGTACTGCATGCTGTTTGTGTTGATGAGTTTGACGATGTTGTTAACCTGCTGGATAGTCTTGAGCAGGGAGCGTTGACATTAATAGAGTCCGTATCTGCTGTCGGTCACATTGATAATCGACTGGGGAAGCTCGAACTTTTGGCGGAAAAAGTGAAGGAAGGTTTGGCGGGTTCTGCTGCTTTACATGGGGTCTACGTAGCAGAAACTTTAGAGGAAGGCTTGGTCTATAGGAAACAGCTGGAGCCGGGGGAGTCTATAATAACCCGAGATGGTTTATGGTTATCATTGGATTGGATTAAGGTTAGTCGTTTGGTTGACAGTAGTGTAGGGGTGCTTGAGCAACAGCAAGAGCTTGAGCTGTTGAAACATAATATAGAAAAACTGGAGTTGGTTGTTGATGAGCAGAAAGTTCATCAGGAACAGATGTACTATTCCCTAGAGGTTTTAGAAACGGAAAAAGGAATGCTGCAGCAGCAACAGACTGACTTGAATAGGAAATATGGTGAAGCTAGAGCTGAGCATGCTGCTAGACAGGTGAAACTGGAGCAGTTTTCTGTTCGTCGCAGTAGATTGAAGCAAGAGGTGAGTGAGTGTCAAGAGCAGTACAACGCTGAGCAGGAAATTATCTATGAGTCCAGGCTTAAGTTGCAGGAGGCGCTGGATATTATGGAGCAGGATGTTGACCGGAAAGATCAGCTTCAGGAGGAGCGAGAGACTCACAGGAGTGGACTGGAAGCCATCAAACAGCAGTCTAGCAATGATAACGATCGTACTCATCAGTTGGCGTTAAAACAGCAAAATATAATAGCTCAATTGAGCTCTATTAAATCAGCCATTGAGAGGTTAAGTCAGCAGGCTGCTAAGTTGAAGGAGAGGCGGGAATTCCTGTTGGAGTCTTTGTCTCAGGCTAATTCTCCAGAGACCGTGTTGCAGGATCAGCTTGAAGAGTTATTGGCTCGGAGGCTGGAAGAGGAAATGATCATGCAGCACGCGCGAACTGCTCTTGAAGAAGTAGAGCAGCGAATTCGTGAAAGTGAGAAAATACGTCAGGCAGCAGAGAGGCAAGCGGAGCAATTCCGGGGGCAGCTGGAGAAGCTGAGAATGGACTGGCAATCTATGGACGTTAGAAAAGCGTCATTAGCAGAGCAGCTTAAGGAAGAAGAGTTTGATCTGGGAACTGTGCTTGAGAATTTACCTGATGATGCTGTAGAGTCTGTCTGGGAACTAGAGATGGAGCGTCTGCACGCAAAAATTGAGAGATTGGGAGCTATTAATCTGGCGGCTATAGAAGAGTACGAAAGTCAGTCAGAAAGGAAAAGCTACCTTGATGCCCAAGATGAAGATTTGACGTCGGCTCTAAATACGTTGGAAAATGCTATCAAAAAAATTGATAGTGAAACACGACAGCGGTTTAAATCTACGTTTGATAAAGTTAATAGTGGCCTAAAAGATCTTTTTCCGAAAGTGTTTGGCGGGGGGCAGGCGCACTTGCGATTAACGGGAGAAGACATGCTAAACACTGGGGTTACGATTATGGCGCAACCCCCTGGTAAGAAAAATAGTACTATTTACTTATTGTCTGGTGGTGAAAAGGCATTAACTGCTATTGCGTTGGTTTTTGCTATTTTTCAGCTGAATCCTGCACCATTTTGTATGCTTGATGAGGTTGATGCACCGTTAGATGATTCGAATGTTGGTCGTTATGCGAAATTAGTGAAAGAAATGAGTGACCGTGTTCAGTTTATTTTCATCACGCATAATAAGATAGCTATGCAGGCTGCGAATCAGTTGATTGGGGTGACAATGCATGAGGCTGGAGTGTCTCGACCAGTGTCTGTTGATATTGAACAGGCTGCCACATTGGGAGCATTATAATTATTTACAGGAATTGTGTGTTTTATAATTTTAGCTTGTCGGGTTAGAATGTTAGTTGTGGACTTAGATTGGATAAAATCCATATATGCCGAAGTAAGTGGTGAGAGGCGTAGATGGCAAGGAATTGAAGTCAGTGTTCCTGTACTTTCAAGTACGGCTGGTGATGAATCTGGTAATTCAAGACGGTTAGGGTAAATAAGCGTGACAAGCTCAGGCATTTTTAGATATGATAGGTATATAATAAGAGCGCAGCCGTAGAGCTGGAGTTGAGGGTATATGGATATGAGTTTGCGTGAATGGCTCGTTCTGACAGGGATAATCGTGATTGTCGTTGTTTTTATTGATGGGTATCGCCGTATGTATATGGCCAAAAAACGGGCAGGAGAGTTAGAGTTTGGGATATTTGGTTTAGATGAAGCCAAGGGGGATGACTGTTTTGGTAGTGAGTTGCCCAATGGTGGGGCGAGGATTTTGCACGCAGATGGAGGTGATGTTGAAAATAAACTGGTTTTTGATAAGAAGAAAAATGATAGAAAGGAGCCCGATCTTTTAGATGTTGATCTAAGTAATCTAAAAGACGCTCACGACAGTGGTAGTTTTGCTGAATCATCTGATAAGGAAGGTGCTGTAGGTGAAATAAGGGTCGGGGGCAGGATTCCGGCTGATTCATCAAAAGCATGTAATTACAAGGGATTTGCTGAAGCAAAAATAGTGCCAAGTCTAACTGATCAAGATACGTTTGCTGAACAATGTGGGGAAAGACAAATAAATGTAGTGAGTAGGGAGTTTTTATCCCCAGACTTAGTGAGAACGTCAGATGATATTATTGATAAAGAGACATCAAAATTTGATAAGCGATTAAGCAAATATAAAAGTAAAAAAATGGCTCGTAATGAAAGTAAATGTGAAGCTACTGAAAAATTGAGCGACCGTCCTCCGGCCAAAGAAGTTATTGTTATTAATGTGGTTGCGAAAGGAGGGCAAATATTTGATGTTGAAAAGTTATTGAGCTCCACTGTTTCACTTGGTATGAGATTTGGTGATATGTCGATATTTCATCGTTATGCCAATGATAATGGAACAGGTAGTATCTTGTTTAGTATGGCTAATGGGTTAGAGCCTGGTGTTTTCAGCGTTGATGATACTAGTAGTATTTTAACTTCTGTGGTTAGTTTTTTTATGAGATTGCCAGGGCCAAGTGCGCAGATTAAGTCTTTCACGGAAATGCTCGAGGTGGCTAGAATGTTAGCACTTGATTTGGGGGGTGAGCTTAAGGACGAAGAGTTTAGCGTTATGACTCAGCAAACTATCGAGCACTATCGTCAGCGTATTATGGATTTTGAACGTAAGCAGCTGGCACAAAAAATGCCCAGTTGAGATCTCTGGGTAACTCAATAAAGACGACGATATTCTGGTGAAATATCGGCGAAAACATCCTTTAAATATATCCCGAGATCTTCGTATTAGCCGCTGATTTAAATCATCAAATTCTTCCTGGCGTGGATAATACGTAGGAGCTGTTGAGATGGTTAGATGCTGAGGTGTTGTTGGCCTCAATCTACACCTCTAACACAGGTCTCCCCAGCTATCTGATAAGAACCCTAATCCTACACAGTGGAACGGTTTCGAACACGACTTATCGCATCATCTGTGGGATCAATTATTGGCGGAGATTAATCGTCATCTGAAAGCCAAAAATTTCATCATGAGTGAAGGTGGCATTAATATCATTGATGTCACACCGATAAAGGCAGTGCAGTCAGGTTTTAGCAGCGACAAAGAACAAAGACGGAAAGCCGATAAAAGATTCTGAATCGGGGTTGGCGGGTTAGGACTGGCCGAAAAAAAATGGGAAAGCTCAATTAGGGTTGCCAACATCGTTGGTTATGCTGAGGTTTCATATGGGTAAAAAATTGGAAGTTGTTAATGAGCCACTTTATGATTAATACTAGGAGTGGTTGGTTGCGTATATTAAATAGTGCGATTGCATAGAGTTATTTATAGGCGTGATCTTTACTTTTCTTTTTTATATTTATGTTAAAAATAATGTCTAAAGCCTTGGTTGAGGAAGAAGTACAAAAGCTGCGAGACCTGCTTAATTATCATAATTATCATTATTTTGTGCTGGATGATCCGGAAATTTCTGATAATGAGTATGACGGTTTATTTCGGCAGCTTAAGCTGTTAGAGCGAGACAATCCAGCTTTGATAGTGTCTGATTCACCAACACAAAGGGTTGGTGCTAAGCCGTTAAAAACGTTTAGTCAGATTAGCCATGAAAAGCCCATGTTGTCGTTGGATAAAGCTTTTTCTGCAGAAGAATTTGCTGGTTTTAATCGCAGAGTACAGGAAAGGCTGGAGCTGACAGGAGACATAGAATATATCTGTGAGCCTAAGTTGGATGGTATTGCTGTCAGCTTGTTATATGAGCATGGTGTTCTGGTTCATGGAGCTACTAGGGGCGATGGTGTCATCGGGGAAGATATCACCCAGAATATCCGCACAATTCCGTCTATACCTCTAAAATTATTGGGTCATAACTGGCCGGCAAGGATAGACATAAGGGGTGAGATTTATATGCCAAAAGCCGGTTTCCATCAGTTAAATAAATTGGTTGAGGCTAGAGGTGAAAAGGGGTTTGCTAATCCTAGGAATGCTGCTGCAGGGAGTCTTAGGCAATTGGATTCAAAGATTACGGCAGCTAGGCCATTAACTATGTTTTGCTATGGTATAGGTCTTTTTGAAGGTGGTGATATGCCGAGTAATCATGGAGATATTCTCAATAGGTTAGGTGAGTGGGGTTTGAGAATCAACAATATGGAAGTTAAAGTAGTTAAAACGGTAGTTGGTTGCGAGGATTATTATAGGTCATTAGCAGAGCGTCGTGAAGACCTGGCATATGCCATTGATGGTATTGTTTATAAGGTTAATGATATCCAGTTGCAGAATAAGTTGGGTTATGTTGCAAGAGCACCTCGTTGGGCTATTGCCTATAAATTTCCTGCAGAAGAAGCGTTAACAGTTTTGAAAGGTGTGGATTTTCAGGTGGGAAGGACGGGAGCAATAACTCCTGTTGCTAGGTTGGAGCCGGTCTCTGTGGGTGGGGTTACGGTCAGTAATGCCACATTGCATAACATGGATGAAATTAAACGTCTTGATATTAAAATTGGTGATACTGTTGTTGTTATTAGGGCTGGAGATGTTATCCCTAAAGTTAGTAAAGTAATTCAAGCTCTAAGGCCTACTTCAGTCATTGATATTGAAATGCCTGATAAATGTCCTGTTTGTGCTGCAGTAGTTGAAAAAGTTTCTGTCAAAAATGAAAAGGAAGGAGTTGCGCATATTTGTGTTGGCAGAATGGGCTGCAAAGCGCAGAGAAAGCAAGCTATTATTCATTTTGTATCCAAGTCAGCTTTGGGAATAGACGGCCTTGGTAGTGAAACTGTTGACATGCTAGTGAATGAAGACCTCTTGATGTCACCAGCAGATTTATATGCCTTAACCTATGAATCTATTGTGAGTTTGGAGGGTTTTGCTCATCTTTCTGCTGTCAATCTTATTAGTTCTATTGAGCAGTCAAAAAAAACAAGTCTAGAACGATTTGTTTTTGGTTTAGGGGTGCCGGGTGTCGGTCAAGAAACCGCAAGGGTGTTGGCGGATAAGTTCGGTCATATAGATAACCTGCGAAAGGCCAAAAAAGAGGTTACGAAGTTTATAGAGGGTATTGCTCATGAAACGGCGCAGAGTATAGAAGATTATTTCACCCATGATGGAAATAGCAGAGTGTTGGATCAGTTGTTAGGTAAATACGAAGTGCTTCCTCTAGGGAAAGGCAGTTATTCTCAATCTTTTGTAGACTCTTTAACCTTTGCAGGTTTCATAGCGAATCTTGGTGTTGACGGGGTTGGTAGCATTAAAGCAGAGCTTATAGCCTCGCATTTTAACGATTTTAGCGAATTGTTGTCAGCTTCTGATGAGCAGGTATGGGATGCCTTGGCTGAGTTTCGCATGGGAGATAGTCTCAATAACATATGGGGGTATATTCAGCAAAGGGTCAGTAATAATCAGGCTGTGCATAGTGATAGTTGTGTACCTGTTGTATCTTGGTTAAAGCAGTTGCCTTTTAGTGTAAGTGTTGCGGCTCAAGTGAGATTGTCACAGGAGTTTGCTAGTGTAAGTAATCTTATGAGTGCTAGCTTTTCAGTGATTAGAAAAGCTTTGTCTGTAACGAATAAGAATGCTTTTGATAGTGTATCTGAAGCGCTTCACAATCCAAAAATAAGAGAAAAATTGTTATTACTAGAAAGTTATTTGAAAGAAGAAGGGTTGCACTGGGGATCGATGACATTAGCTGACAAAGACACCGGTGACATAAGGGATGATGGTTCGCTAGCGGATAAAAAGTTTGTAATTACAGGGAAATTTGAGAATATTTCCCGTGATGGTCTCAAAGAGACTATCCGTAAGCATGGAGGAGTGGTTGTTACATCTATCAGCAAAAGTACTACTTTCCTAGTGGTCGGGGATAAACCTGGGAGCAAAAGAAAAAAAGCGGAGGATTTGGGTGTCGCTATTATTTCAATTGAGCAGCTAAATGAGATAATTGGTGGTTAGGGAGTATGAGTCTATATCTTTTTATCATACGATAGAATATGTCACAAAAAAGAGAGGAATGACGAGCATAACCATTACTAATATTAATAGACTTATAGTTAATTCTAGCAATATTGATCAATATGCTACTAGCATGGGGAGTGTGTGAAATAGTGGGGAATCAGATGGCAACATGTTTGATGATCCTAACATTGAGTAAACCAAGAGTGGTTCGGCTCAGCTAGGCAGTGTACAATGAAGTACAGTCTGAAAATATTTCAAACGACAATAGGCGTTAACTATCGGGTATTGCAATATAGACTTGCATTAGACTTTTAGAAAGAAAACATATTGGATAATCTAGGTTAGTACGCCCATGCAAAGGAATCACCCAACTCACCCGACATATTCTAAAGTGATATTCATGGCTAACTCTTTTGTTGGATACCCTTACAAACTAGTATTGAGAGTAATTGCTGTACTGCTGATGGTAGTTTTTGTTGTCAGTTGTAGTAGTCCCAGACCCCCTTCCAAGCCCCATGATTTATGTAGTATTTTTAGGGAGAAACCTTCATGGTATAAAGCAGCAAAAAAATCCCAGGAGAGGTGGGGAACTCCCGTTCAGATTATGATGTCAATAATGTATCATGAGTCATCTTTTCGGCATGATGCTCAACCTCCAAGACCATGGTTTCTTTTTATTCCGTTGCCAAGAAAATCTTCTGCTTACGGTTATGCCCAAGCTCAAGACCCTGTTTGGGGCGAGTATCTTGAAGATGCTGCAGGCTGGTTTGCCGACAGGGACAGCTTCAGTGATGCTATTGACTTTATTGGCTGGTATAATCATAAAAGTCGCAAAGCTAATGGTGTTACTCTATGGCAGGCCGATTTACTTTATCTGAATTATCACGAAGGATGGGGTGGTTTTAGGCGGGGTTCTTGGAAGTCGAAATCTTGGTTGAAAAAAGTCGCAAAGAAAGTACAAAGGCGAGCCAATGAATATGGAGCGCAACTACGGGGTTGTAATCTGTAAAAGAATGAGGTTCATCTAAACTGAAAAATTGGTGATTGCCATACCAAAAATAATTTAAATGTAGGTAGGCTAGCATGGATCTACGTCCTCACCGAGTATTCTATGCCTATTACCTTTGAAGGTTAGGGGTTGTTGACTACTCTAGTTAACTCAGCTCACCGGTTACTCGTAGGATCATGGGATTCTCTCGTTTATAGCCTACTCACACCTTCAATAGGGATGGGTGTCTATTTTAAAGTCTAATGTAGTGAAGTCTTAATAATCGTTATCGTTATCGTTATCGTCATCGTGGTCGTTTTGTGTATTTAAGGTATTTGAAAGTATAATGTTGGGGCTTTGGCTTTTCTGATCAAAAACAATGATTGCTTCTCCAGTTTTTAATAAAGCCGTGATGGAGGATAGGCTGCTGTCATGGTCCTGTTCGTAGCCGTTATCAGTACCGTTGCGGCTGATAAACTCTTTTATTAGGTTTTGTAATGTGTTTTTCTCAAGCATGTGATGTGGAATGATCATTATATTTTACTGCCTCGGCTGTTTTTTTACTGTCGACAATAGTTGTAGTACAGAGGTGGTATGGCTGTGTAGCCAACGCCCCTGAAGCTCCTATAAGAGTGATGAGTATAGCTTTTGTTCGTTCCAAGACTCATTCTCCTTTTAGGTGTGGTGGTTGACAGTTCTAACTCACCGCACTCACCTATTACTAGTAGCTTATGGTGTTTCAGTTGATTGTCTACTCATGCCTTAAATGGTAATGGGTATGGAGCATGCCGGGGAGAAAATAATATATGTTGAAAATTATAACTAACTCTTTTGGTTTTCAATATCGATAACTAAAAAGAAATTTTCTCTGGACTCCCAGATCACATGGATATCCCATAAGGCAATGTAGTGACGGCGATTTGTGGTGTTTCTCAGATAGGCAGGTCTAGGGTCTTGGCTTAGTACCTGTTTTATCAGTGTGATTAGTTGTCGGCCTGTATTTTTTTCATAGCATTTACTGAGCGTTGCTGCATGATCAGAAAAGAAAACATCCGTTGTTGTTATGGGTTGAGGTGCAAAGCCATTGAGTGCATCAGGAATAACGTCAGCGTATGGTAGATATGGTTTGATATCAATTACAGGGGTGCCATCTAACAGATCTGCGCCTTCTAGCTCCAGAATAAGCTTGCCATTGCCGAGTCGGATACCTTTTAATGCTACCGCAGATATCCCTATGGGGTTTGGTCGGTGAGTTGATCTTGTGGCAAAGACCCCTACTCTTTGTCGTCCATTAAGTCTGGGGGGGCGGACAGTTGCCCGCCAGCCTTCCTTCATGGTTTTATGAAAAACAAAAAGCACCCATATATGGGAAAAGCCTTCCAGGCCTCTGATCAGGTTTTCCTGATGAAAAGGGGGTAATAACTCTAGTTCCGATTCTGAAGCAGTAACAATGCCAGCTTGCCTAGGAATGCCAAATTTTTCTCGGTAACAGGAGTGGATGATGCCTATTTGCTGAAACTGGAAATTGAGAAGTTCTTCTTTTTTCAATAGTAATAGCCTTTAAATTACGACAGAATGACGGTCTTGTTGCGAAAGAGCATATATGTTTATTCCTTTTGACACTGTGAAGTGGTTGACTGCTATTTCTCTTTTCTCTAATCAACTACTACTCGTAGTCTCAGGGGGCTACGTTCTTTTCACACTTTCAAGGATAATGGGTATAATCGGGACCTTTGCACGAACCACCGTTTTTCTATGAGGAGACGTCATTTTCTGTGATAATTTGATACAATGCAGTTATGCAAAAATTCTTTTCTACACAATTAAGACCTTCGCCATTAGCTAGTGATCTCATCTTCATGAATTATACTAAGCACGGGGATGTTGTCCATTAGCTGCTGAGTATTAATAGATTTATCCTTTTTGGGAATGATTTTAAATAACTCTTGGGCATAGGTACAGTGCGTGGAGGATGGTTTTGAAGGAAAGAACGCTCTGCTCATTTGATTGACGAGTATATACCCATTTCCCATGAATGTGTGAGTAGGAGAGAAGCGAGTAAAGAGGTGATTGTCGTGAGATAGGAGTCAACAAGCTCGCAGCGGTAAAAAGAATGGGTATAGTTAGTTTGTTTGAGTGTTATTGTGCTTGCTTAGGTTGGCAATTGCTTAATTTGTTTTTTTGAAGTTCGCCCTGATTTTGGTGAAGGTATGGGCTAAATAATTTATATAATATGAGGCGTGAATGTCGGATCCCGCTCTAAATATTTTGAGAAAGACCTTTGGCTACGATTCTTTTCGAGGATTTCAGGGTGAGGTTATTGAGGAGGTGATGCAAGGTCGAGATGCATTGGTGCTGATGCCTACCGGGGGAGGTAAGTCCCTGTGTTACCAGATTCCGATGTTAGCCTGTGAAGGGGTTGGGGTTATAATTTCGCCGCTGATTGCATTAATGGAAGACCAAGTGGGCGCTCTTAAGCAGCTTGGAGTATATGCAGAATGCTTGCATTCAGGTATTGCTTATCGAGATCAGGTGCAAATTGAAAGGGCCGTGTTATCGGGGCACGTGAAGATGCTTTATGTTGCACCGGAACGCTTATTAACGGAAGCCTTACAGAGGTTATTGGATAAGATCAAGATTAGTTTGTTTGCTATTGATGAGGCCCATTGTGTCTCGCAGTGGGGGCATGATTTCCGACCGGAATATTTACAGTTGTCTAGGCTGCAACAACGTTATCCGAATGTTGCCAGGGTAGCATTGACAGCAACGGCAGACCAGCGTACTCGTCTGGAGATCATGGGGCGACTGGGCCTTGATAACGCAAGAGTTTTTATTGACAGTTTTAATAGGCCTAATATCTTTTACCGAATCAGTCAGAAGAATCAGGCCAACCAGCAGTTGTTGAAATTTCTGGAAAATGAGTATCCAGAGGACTCTGGCATTGTGTATTGTCTCTCTCGAAAGCGGGTAGAGCAAACTACGCAGTGGTTGGTTGCTCGGGGGCTAAAAGCGTTATCTTACCATGCCGGAATGCCTGCAGACGTGAGAAAGAGAAATCAGCAGCGTTTTCTTAAAGATGATGGTTTTATTATGGTTGCGACAATTGCTTTTGGTATGGGAATAAACAAGCCAGATGTGCGTTTTGTTGCTCACATTGATTTGCCCAAAAGCATTGAAGCGTACTATCAGGAAACAGGGCGTGCTGGGCGAGATGGGCTGCCAGCAACGGCTTGGATGGTATATGGGTTGCAGGATGTTGTTTTGCTTAGGCAATTACAAGATCGCTCTAATGCCAGTGAAGATATTCAGCGTGTTGAGCGGCAAAAACTGGATGCTATGTTAGCCTTTTGTGAAGTAAGTAGTTGTAGGCGTAAAGTGCTTTTGAGTTATTTTGATGAGAAGTTGGAAGAGCCTTGCGGACATTGCGATCTATGTTTGGAGCCTGTTCAGACATGGGACGGTACAGAGGTTGCTCGGAAGGCTCTTTCTTGTGTGTATCGCACTGGGCAACGGTTTGGTGTGGCTCACCTGACTGATGTACTAATGGGGAAAGCGACAGAAAAAGTCAGGCAGTATGGTCATCAAAGGTTAAGTACGTTCGGCATAGGTCAAGAGCTAGGGCAGGTCGAATGGCGATCAGTATTCCGACAGCTGGTAACGCGTGGCTTTGTTAATGTTGACTTTGATGGTCATGGAGCTCTACAGCTTAGTGGCACGTGCCGATCTTTGTTGCGAGGTGAAGAATTGATATCGTTAAGGAAAGATAATTATAAACAGGTATCATATGATAAACGAGATGGAGCTGGACCTCAGAATAAAGTATGTAAAGTTATTGTCCGTAATGATGAAAAAGAGTTGTGGGAGGCATTGAGGTCTTTAAGGCGTTCTTTGGCAGAAGATCAAGGAGTTCCCGCTTATATTATTGTGAACGATAAAACCTTGTTTGAGATGCTAAGGGTTCAGCCTACAAACCTGGCAAATCTTGGACGCATTAATGGTATAGGCCAATATAAACTTGAAAAATATGGCGATGCTTTTCTAGAATTGCTTAGTCAGCATCAAGGTCAAGCATTATTGAGAGGGAGAGGGGGTTTTGTGCGTGTGTTGACTTTAGCAAAGGCAGGTGTGGCTACGTCTAGATAGCAGATAAACTTTCGTTGACGGAGGGGGTTGTTTATAGATTTCTTGCTAAAGGTATTCAGCAGACGGAGTTGGAATTGAAGGAAATTAAGGCAATGTCTGTTCTGGATCTGGGTACTATAGAGGAAAGTATTAGGGCCGCCGATGGGGATCTGCAAAAAGCAGGGAAGCGCATTAATGTGTGTTGTAATAGCGGTTTGTTGAAGTGTATAAAAGCCGATATGTTGCGCCGTTCGGTCTGTTAAAAATAGTAAAGAGTGTGTAAGTAACTCTATGTAACTACTAGATGTAAATGTAGTATTTCAAATTATATTCAAACTCATTTATAAAGTGCTTTAGTGAGGGCTTCTAGTTTTTTATTGGCATAGTCTACTTTGTTTAATTGTCAGAGATTGCTAAGATGTCTCCGGCTTACACTTCGGCTAAAAAAGCATGGAGAGAGGTAGGCTGTTCAAACAATAAATAGAGTTAGGGTAATATTTAACCAAGAAATGATTTGCACCTATTTGCTTTAAGGTGTGAGATTGTTGATGGCTCTCATTTACCCTAAACATTACTACTTGTATGTTCA
Organism: Candidatus Endonucleibacter bathymodioli; assembly: GCA_030674915.1. Lineage (GTDB taxonomy): Bacteria > Pseudomonadota > Gammaproteobacteria > Pseudomonadales > Endozoicomonadaceae > Endonucleibacter > Endonucleibacter bathymodioli. The sequence continues at coordinate 88,942 of JASXSV010000006.1, read as the reverse complement.
TGGGGGTGCTTCGCTCATACAGTCTACTCACGCCTTCAATAGTAGCGGGTATATGCTTCTCTTTATTGCGGTGTAAGATTGCTCTCGTAGAAATGAAGTTTGTGAGAGCCGCTAGTAAATGGGATTATTTCATACTCTTATATAAAAAAATGTATATAAGAAAGTGCATTGTGACTAAATAGGTTAGATTGATATAAGTGAAATTAGTAATCAATCTTGTTGGAGTATATAAGTAATGAGCATTGCGCAGTACTGTTTTTTATTTTTTGTTTTTTGTTTTGTTTCGACCATTCAACAAGGGGTGGCGATGCTTGATTCAATAGATCAGGTTGTTTCTGCTGACTGGGTTGAGGTGGATAATAATGTTATCAAAATTATAGTACCAATAGTGAGGCATAATACAGCAGGTGTTGGAGAAATGGTTGTTGTTGATGGGGCAGAGATACCTGTTGATAGTCTGACGGAGATTCTTAGTTTTGTCTATGGGGGTAGTGATAATAAAGATGAAGATGATAATACTGAATTAAATAAAAAAATTGGTGCTATTAATAGGGATGATGAATGTTCTGTGAGGGTGAATAGACTTGATAATAATGAGAGTCTCTATCTTGTTGTTGTAAAGAGATCTAATGCAGAATATTTAGGATTATTTTCTGTTGAAGTGGAACCAATAAAAAACTTTGTTTGTATGCGAGAATCATTATCATTGGACAAAATGTTTACCTTTAGGCCTGTTGAAGAATATATTAGAGGTGGACAAGGGGGAACTGATATGTTTGATATAAAGGATAATCTCAGAGAGGTATTAGAAAAGTATGGGTCACTTTTTTCAGAAAGTAGTAGGTATAGTTTTGTATTGTACATTCCATGCAAAGTGAAAGAGATTGTTGCTCATGATGATTCATGTTTTTTTTATGCGGCATTTATATTTAAAAGTAAAGGTATGGATTTGGATGAGTCTTTCTGTAGATTGAATATGGGAGATGTTATTGACGAAGGTCGAGGTGCGCAAGGTGTAGAACAAGACGGAGGTGGTAATGATGAGTTATATAGTCAACAAGTGCCGAAAGTTTCTATCGAAAGATTAGAGACTGGTGAGGTCAGTATCAAATGTGGTATTTGTGATATTCAATGCAAAAAGATTTCTACTCTTAAAGCCGTATTTTTGGATTATCAAACACAGCACAATAGCGCTGGGAGGTATAAAGCCTGTTTTATTGATGACTCAGGTAAACCATATGCTTACATCATGTATATGTATATGTATATGTATATGGAATTAATGGATGACAGTATCAAAGAATTCCAAGGAATCATTGATAACCCTCAACAATTTGGAGAGATTAAAGATAGTACAGAGAATAACTTTACTAAAATAGAAGATGCAAAAAATATTATTTTTAACTGTCTAGCATATGAAGAAAAATATTTAGAGGAACTCAGAGGAAAAGTTATAAAAGATGAGGAGGAAGAAAGACAAGCCAGAATAAGGCGAATGGCAGTAGCTGATGAGGAAGTAAGGCTAGCAACGGTGGCACAAAATATTGAGACCCAGAGTAGCGGAGCTGCACATGTTATGAAACCGTTATTTAGATATCCGCATAGGAGTGATGTGAAAGATAGGATGAATAGTTATAAGAACGGTTATTATGAGGATGCGCAGGAAACGAAAAAATTGGCTGATTCTTGGTTCTGTCGTAAGGGAATGTCCAAGATGGTTCGGTGATTTTACTGTGATCTAGGTTTGTATGGTTGGGAGACGGAAAGCGATCTTTGGCGTATGTATGCGCTATATTCCCCATCGTGCCAATATGTAACGCGAATGAAAGGTAAGGAATATATTGCAGAAGTTTTGGGTGAAGTGTTGGCGCAACACAAATAGAGGCAGGTAAATCGAAACAGCAGCATTTTACAATAGAAAATGGAGTAAATACGCCATAGAATTACGTCAGTAATGGATGATGTATGGAGGTGGAGCCGTGATGCTAGGAATGGTGAAGATCTAGAAGTAGATAAAGATAAGCTGCTGAAAGAAAATTAGTAGTTAAAAGAGGTTAATTATGCATAAAGTGCAAAACAATTCAGAGGCAAATTATATTTACCTTTGAGGAGTCGTTGCAGTTGGCCATTAGTCTTCTCGTTAAATCCACGTTGCCATGAGTGGTATTATTACAAAGTATATCTTTATAGCCTAATGATTAGCGATACTTGCGTGGTTGGCGCACTCGCCACCGTTATTAAGTATAAGATTTTATAGTTAGTCTTGTAAGGTTGTAGTATCTGTTTAATGGCCTGGATCACTGCTTTTGTAGTCTTGTTTTTAACTAGGGTCGTCAAAAGCAGTTTCGATACACGTTCGGTTAGCGTCACAAAATATCCATCTTGGACGTGCAAGGTATCGTCTTCCCAGTAGCCGACTCCATCTTTTAGATCCATACAGTCATGGTTCTCATCAATATCCATACGATCAGAAATTAAGCGGGTGCTATCCAGTCTTAGCACTCTAGCGGTGCCGATAACGTTCTTCTTTGCGCTGGAGGAGACAGTGGTATTGGTTTTTTTGATCAGGATATAGATGGTCTGGTAACCAATCTCCCCATTATAATACTTAAGTTTCATGTGTCTTGCAATTTACTCAGGTGTAAAACTTAGGATCAGTTGGGGCTTGACCTGCCTACTTATCGCATAATTTCTTTTAGGAAGCTTGGTCGCCGTCTTACGCTGAGTAAGGCTGTTGCGATGTGTTTCCTCTGAGTCATAATCCTTAAGGGGACAGCACATCAACTCCAGGAGACCATTTTATTGAAGTGGTGCATATGACCATCAATCCTATGAGTCGAAAATGAGAATGTGTGGAGGGAATGAGTCGGGTATCGTTCAAGCGTCTCAGCTGTTTGTAATAGCATCCTATGAGGTCATCTAGTTCGTTGTGTGAGAACTATAGTTATGATGAGCTGACTCTCAAGTCGGTTTCAAATGTATTGGTTATTGTGGAAATCTAGGGTTAACGGTTCGCACTCCAAGCACCTACTATTCGTATGTTGGTGGGGTGATTCGCTCGTACAGTCTACTCATTCCTTAATGGTAACGGGGATATGCTTCTCTTGATTGAGGTGAGTATTTTCCTCGTGTAAAGGTGGAGTCTATGAGAACCACGAGCAAATGAGGTGGTTTCATGCTCTTATATAAAAATATGTATATAAAAAAGTGCATTGTGAATAAATAGGCTAGATTGATATAAGACAAATTAGTAATCAACCTTGTTGGAGTATATAAGTAATGAGCATTGCGCAGTACTGTTTTTTATTTTTTGTTTTTTGTTTTGTTTCGACCATTCAACAAGGGGTGGCGATGCTTGATTCAATAGATCAGGTTGTTTCTGCTGACTGGGTTGAAGTGGATAATAATGTTATCAAAATTATAGTACCAATAGTGAGTCATAATACAGCAGGTGTTGGAGAAATGGTTGTTGTTGATGGGGCAGAGATACCTGTTGATAGTCTGACGGAGATTCTTAGTTTTGTCTATGGGGGTGGTGATAACAAAGATGAAGATGATAATACTGAATTAAATAAAAAAATTAGTGCTATTAATAGGGCCGATGAATGTTCTGTGAGGGTGAATAGACTTGATAATCATGAGAATCTCTATCTTGTTGTTATAAAGAGATCTAATGCAGAATGTTTAGGATTATTTTCTGTTAAAGTGGAGCCAATAAAAAACTTTGTTTGTATGCGAGAATCATTATCATTGGAAAAAATGGTTACCTTTAGGCCTGTTGAAGAAAATATCAGAGGTGGACAAGGGGAAACTGATATGTTTGATATAAAGGATAATCTCAGAGAGGTATTAGAAAAGTATCGGTCACTTTTTTCAGAAAGTAGTAGGTATAGTTTTGTATTGTACATTCCATGCAAAGTGAAAGAGATTGTTGCTCATGATGATTCATGTTTTTTTTATGCAGCCTTTTTATTTGAGAGTAAAGGTATGGATTTGGATGAGTCTTTCTGTAGATTGAGTATGGGAGATTTTAGTGAAGACTGTCGAGGTACACAAGGTGGAAAGCAAGAAGTAAGTAGTAATGATGCGTTAAGTGATGCGTTATATAGTCAACAAGTGCCGAAAGTTTCTATAGGTAGATCAGATGCTGGTGAAATCAGTATCAAATGTGGTAGCTGTGATATTCAATGCAAAAATAATTCTTCTCTCAGATCTGTATTTTGGGATTTCCAAATGCAGCACATAAAAGAGAAAAGGTATAAATACTGTTTTATTGATTGCTCAGGTAAGCCATATGCTTACATCTTTTATATGTATACTGGTGATCAATCAAGGGACGATAGTGTCAAGGAGTTTCAAGAGGTTATTGATAATCCTCAACGACTTGTAGATATTATAGGTATTACCGAGAAGAACTTTACTGCAATAGAAAATGCAAACAAGATGGCTCTTCACTTTCTAGATAAGGAAACAGAATCTATAAAAGTTGAAGAAGAGGCAAGAGTAGTTGATGAGGCAAGAGAATCTGAAGTAAATCGGCAGCTATTAGCATTAGAGGTGCAGGAAAAAATACATGCTAAAAACAGGCTCGAGCAAGCAGTAGAGGAGGAGAAAATACAAGCTGGCATAAGGGCAGCTGAGAAGGAAAGACAAGCAGGGGAGGCAAGACAAGCAGCTGAGAAGGCAAGACAAACAGCTGAGAAGGAAAGACAAGCAGAGGAGGCAAGACAAGCAGCGGAGAAGGAAATGCAAGCAGAGGAAGTAAGACAAGCTGACATAAGGGCAGTTGTTGAGGCGGCAAAGCAAGCTGGCATAAGGGCAGTTCAAGCAGCGGAAAGCCAAGCTGAAATAAGGAGGATAGCGGTAGCTGATGAAGCTGCAAGGAGAGCTGCACAAAATTTTGAGGAGCAGAGTCGAGGAGCTACAAATGATATGGAGTCATTATATACATATGCGAAGTACAGTTTGTTGCAAGGTAGGCTTGGCAGTTTTAACACTTGGGGTTATGAGAGTACGCAGAAAGCGAAGGATTTGGCGGAGGCTGGGTACTTCTGCACTGGCAAGGACGATGAAGTTCGATGCTTTTGTTGTGGTCTTGGATTGATGGAATGGAAGAGTGAGGATGATGCTTGGCGGGAACACGCTCGGTATATGCCAAGTTGTTTCTATTTGAATCAGGAGAAAGGAGAGGGATATATAGCCAAGGTACAAAGGGAATTTGATAAATGGTATCGTCCTAAAAATAAGAAATTTATAGAAAATTATACTAGAATGGATACGTTTAAGACGTGGAGACGTGATGTTGAACAAACACCAGAAGCCTTGGTAGATGCTGGATTTTACTATACTGGAGAGAATGATAAGGTGTGTTGTTTTTACTGTAATTTATTTTTGAGGAATTGGTGTGAAGGAGACGATCCTTGGTATGCGCACGCACAATATTCCCCATCCTGCAAATATATACTACAGGTGAAAGGTGGAGAATATGCTTCAAATGTTCAGGAGGATGTACTGGCACGAGAACAAATAGAGAATCGTGAAGCTGGAGAGCATAATGCCACAGTAGAAAATGTAGTAAATGCTCCAATGGCAGCTTTAGCAATGGAGAATATGTTGCAGGGCGACTATGAGGGTAATGGTGAAAAGTGCGAAGTAGATAAAGAGAAGCTGCGGCAAGTAAATAAGAAGTTAAAAGAGGATCAGTTGTGCATAAAGTGTAAAGACAATCAGCGGGAAGTTATATTTACGCCATGTGGACACAGGGTGTACTGTGAAAAATGTAGCAAGATAAAATTGAGGCGGTGCCCTCGATGCGATAAGCCAATACAGAGTGTGTTTAAGACCTTTTTAGCGTAGGTGTATACTCGTTCCCCTCGAGGGAAAGAGCAATCAACAGTCTAGCACCTTCCATGGGAGTGGGTATGATTGTGACGAGAGAGGCAGCATTAGCAATTTGTAAGGTTATCTTATCACTATTGAAATTCGAGTGTTTCATCACAATATTATACGGCTACAAACAAACAGACAGAAGGTAATCACTACGACAATGCAGAGAATTCTACTATTTCTAATAACCAATATGGCGGTTATGGTGCTGGCGAGCATTACTCTTAATATCCTCGGTGTCGATAATTATATAACCGCCGAGGGGTTAGATTTAACCTCACTACTCATATTTTGCTGTGTATTTGGTTTTGCAGGTGCCTTTGTTTCTCTTTTTCTGTCCAAGTGGATGGCAAAAAGGAGTACAGGGACTAGGCTAATTACCACTCCTCGAGATGCTAAGGAGCGCTGGTTGGTTGATACCGTTGCCGAGCTATCAGAAAAAGCCGGTATAGGAATGCCGGAAATAGGCATTTTTCCTTCTCCAGAATCTAACGCTTTTGCTACCGGCTGGAATAAAAATGACTCCCTTGTTGCAGTCAGTGAGGGGTTACTTAATCGCTTCAGCCCATCAGAAGCCCGTGCAGTTATTGGCCATGAGATTGGTCATGTCGCTAATGGAGATATGGTAACATTGGCTTTAATCCAAGGTGTAGTAAACACCTTTGTTATGTTTTTTGCGCGAATAATCGGTTATGCCGTAAACGCTTTACTAAGAAGAAACGATAGTACGGTCTTTTATATTACCAGTTTTATTGCGGAAATCATTCTTGGGTTTCTATCCAGCGCTATAGTTATGTGGTTTTCACGGCATAGAGAGTTTCGTGCCGATGAAGCTGGTGCCAGGCTTGCGGGCAAACAGAACATGATTGCAGCACTTGAGCGCCTTCGCTCAGAGTACGACTCTCCCAGTGTCATGCCCACAGAGTTGTCTGCTTTTGGTATTCGCAGCGGCCTTAAAAAAGGTCTAGCTTCCATTTTTACCAGTCACCCACCTCTAGATCAGCGTATTGCTGCGCTGGAGGGTGGTAAGTCATAACTGTTTTGATACACCCTGTTCTGGTCAAGAAAACCTAACATATTAATTTGTTACATTATCGTACTGAATCGTCGATAAATCATGATTCAAGGAGTGGGTCCAGTCTAGGTCATAATACTTAAGGATGCCGTTGCATGAGCCGTAATCTTGTTAGTTGGTGAAGCAAAAACGCAAGGAAAGAGAGAGTTTATGTTTATAAATGATGATTGAGTACGTTTTTAACGAAGCTAGCAGGCAAAAGAGCCATCGTGAAAAGGTATCTTAATGTAAGCTCTAATATCTTAGTCATATGCTGGCTGGAGAACCTTGAACCCAGCCATGCTTTAATCTACCGATAAAGGCTCTTGCTGATCCTTCCATGTATAGAGTAAATTAGGCGCAATACCCAGTTATTTAGCAGTCTCAGCTACCGAGTGGCTTTGATCTCTAACCAAGGATACGGTCTTTTTTTTAAACTCTTCGGGGTACTTTGTAACTGCATTTCTGTCCCATAATAACACTCTAATAATTGACTGGTATTGTCTCTTATTAAAGTGTCAGGTTGGACTTGACCAGAATAAGTCACTTGTGTCATATAGAATCGAAGAGTGTAGGTAAGCAATCTAAAAATCAAGTATCTCCAATTGTAACTGGTATATGTGGACGATAGATCAATATAATATTTCCTAAGACTGTTTTCCCATTCGCTCCCCTGTTTCTATTGGTGACACATGCGCCCGCACTTACTCATAATTTTAAGGGATTTTTTTCTCTCAATGTCTCACAAGTGTTGTCATTGGGTGTCTCGATATTTATGGCATGGAGTATGCATTATCTTAAGTATAAATCAAGTAATGAACTCTAGGACGGAGTGATACAAGGAAGTAAGAAAACAAAAAAAGGAAAAGGAAACTCTTGATTTAGTTTTATGGATGACGTCCTGCAAGGATGCAGGGATAACAAAAATAAGAAAGACGATCTTTGGACAAGATCATATCCATAAAAAATGCATGGATGCTTAACTTGCAACATGGATGATGCGGCCAGGAATATCTAGAAGCAACTAGGCAGAACTGGAGTAAACAAAAAACCCCCCTGCTCAGTTGACCTGAGGGGGGATTTTTTTTGTTTAATGCATTATATTTGATCAGCTATGCCTTTCCTTACGAGGCTGTAAATCTAACGGTTAAACCTCCGTATAACTCAACAAAGGCGATCATATTCTGGTAAAGCATCGACATGCAAAAAATCCTTTACAATACAGCGCAGAGTCTTGGTATAGTCACTGACCTATTGACGGTGTGAGTATAGAGACCTGCTGTTTTGTAAGTTTGTTTACCTTGAGATCGGTGGAGAAATGCCTGAAGACGCTACCTTAGAGCAATTCTTGGTGCCCTATGGTGTACCAAAATCATGTTATGCGGAATAGCATTAAAAATCAGTTCTAAGCACTAGAAATAGTGCATAAAACCGATAATCTGGAGTTAAATACCCTGGTAAGCTTCGTAATGGCTTACAAAGAGGGGAAGGTTCAGTGACCGTGGCTAAAGTCCTTGGTTGTGCTGAGTTCTATGTTTATCATTCGTTGGCATAGTCAGGTTCCTCTTGTTTTGATGATACAGGCACCATATATTCCAGCAATAAATTCCAACAGTTTTTTTGGTGATATTTTAGGGCTATACCTAATGCTTTACTTACTGCTTTGTTGTGGTCTGAATTTGGATATGCTTTGTCCAGCAATTCCTTGGTGCAGTTTACGTGGCCATTTTTGGTGGCATTGTCCAGGGGCGTATAATCGGTGTTATCTGGAGTATGGATGTTAATTGATGGTGCGGCCAATATTTTCTTAAGACTCTCTACGTGGCCATTTGTGGCTGCGCTGTTCAGGGGCGTACAGCCGTGGATATTCGGCGCATTGACATCAGTGTGTGGTGAGGCCAATATCGCCTCAACACACTCCCAAACGTTTTGTGAGGCGGCGTAGTTCAGGGGCGTCCAGGCGAGGTCATTCGGCATGTTTACATCAATGTGTGGTGAGGTTAATAATGCCTCAATAGACTCTGGCTGCCAATTAGAGGCGGCTATGAGCATGGGTGTCCAGCCTTGGATATCCGCCACATTGGCATCAGTTTCTGGTGAGTTCAATAACATCTTAATACACTCTATATTGCCTTCCGTGGCGGCGCAGAACAGGGGTGTCATGTTAAAGTTATTCCGTGCATTGGTATTAATGTTTGTTGAGTCCAATAACTTCCTAAGACACCCTACGTAGTCTTTTCTGGCGGCATAGTGCAGAGCAGTATAGCCTGCCATATCATGCGCATTGACATCAATGCCATTTGCGTCCAATAATTTCTGAGTATAGATTACATCGCCGTTATTTACGGCGATTATCAGGGGCGTCAAGCCTAAATTATCCCGAAGATTCACATCAGTTTTTGGTGAGGCCAATAACATCTCCATACACTCTGTCTGGCCTTGCAAGACAGTTAAGTGCAGAGCCGTGCAGCCTTTTTTATTCTTGGCATTGACATCAACGCCCACTACATTCAGTATCACCTCAACACACTTTATGTGACCTTCGGAGGCGGCGAAGGTCAGAGCTGACCAGCCGGCTTCATCCTGCAGATTGACATCAATGCCATCTGCGGCCAATAACAGCATCACAATATCTAAGTGTCCATATTTTGCGGCAAGTTGCAAGGCAGTAGAATGCTGTTTAGTCCGCTTGTTTACCTGGATACCGTTTTTGGCTAATAACGCTATAATACATTCTGTGCACCCATTTCTGGCAGCAGACATGAGGGGTGTATAGCCTAGAGTATTTGTCTCATTAGCATCGATGTAACTTTTTCCCAATAAGTATTCCAATCCAGATACAATGCCTCGGGATGCAAAGACAGACATAGGGGTAATTCCTAAGAGGTGAATTAATTCATCACAATGTCCTGTTAAGAGAAGGTTGGATGCTGTTTTAATCTGATCTATGCTACATGCCTGCGTGAATAATCGATGGCAATCCTCGGGTGTCAGCAGTTGCTTTATACTTTCTACTGAAAAATCTGGGATATGCCTGCTGGTTAGGAACTGCGTGATTGGAGTAATATCTATTTCGAGTAGTTGGAGTTTTAATAATATTAGCTCCAGTAATGGCGTGTTGATCAGCCAACTCATAACCTCTGGGGAGACTACGTTATCTTTGGAATTAACCACTTGATCGCATACACACTGACATAATGTAGTTTTAAACTCGTTACCATTATGAGCTAATTTATATGTAAGTTGGTTGGAAAGTGTCTGAATTAACCACGGCATTGTTTCACAGAGCTCTTTACTGATGTCCGGGTTCATAAAAAACGAGGCAATATCTTCGGCCTTGTTAGTTTGTGTCATTGCCTGAGTAAGGAGAGCATAGTTGACCTCAGGTTCTTTAGGGAATTGTTCTGGGGTTAAATGAGATAACTCAAGCGTGATGTGATTATCCGGTTTATAAGTACATGGCTGTCCTGCTTCAAGAGGTTGTTCATCGTTAAAGATCCAGAAGAAAGCCCCGCCAATTGTTCCTATATGCAGGTTTGGGTTAGTGGTGTCGGAAACAGAGGAGACTACTGTTACTTTTGGCTCGCTTATAGGGTTGTCTTTTGACCCTCTAAAATGGAGTGCTACCCAGGCAAAGAGCTTCTCCGTGTGACGGAGCAAGGAATAGCTGCCAGTGCCTTTTTCATCTATTAATGTCCAGAGGTTAAGTGCCTCCTTTCCTGTTTTTCCCAGCCAACTACTAAACGATTGGAATAGTCTGTTATCAAAATACTCAATTATCTCCGGATTAAGTTCGGAAAAAGGAATGACGTTAGTTTCCCATGTCGATAACCCTTTCTGTTGGAGTAGAGTGCTAAACTCATTAGACCATTGATTCGATAGCTCCTGAATGATGGCACGTCGGCTGATATAAAATTGTGCCGCAGACCTGAATTTTTTAATTAACCCATCGGGCATATCTTTCTTTTTAGTTGCGAAGGGATCATCAATAGGAGGAATGTTCAGGTCATCACAAACAAGGTTGCGCATACTGATGCTCAAGTGGAACTCTATGTCTGGGGGAATATCAACCCCACTCTGTTGACATTTAAACAGAAACGAATTAGTTAATTCATGAAGTAACGTCTGTTTAGCAATAATAATCTTTCCAGCTAGCCCTGCTTCAGACGCTTCAAGATCAAAATAACTAAGTCTGAAACGTCCGTGAATGCCAGCAGGGCAAAGATCAATATCTTCCAGGCAGGAATGGAGTACATATGAAATATAGTCTTTTTGCTTAGAGTCAGTGTCATATTGTTGATATTCATTTTGATAGCGTTTAAGTTTTACTATCAGGTAGCGCAGATCAAGGGTCGTCTCTTTATATAGTGGCAACAAATGTTGTGTGGTACCGTTATAAGACGTTTGTATGTTTTTATAAAAAGTATCTATTTTATTATCGAATTTGTGTTCGATAAAGTCGGGGATAATCTTTTTTAGTTCCTGAATATCATTTAGAAATTGAGCGCGTATTTTGGGGAAGTAGGCATAATTTTCTAGCTCTTGATAGTTCTTAACTTCAGGTAATTGAATATACTCAGGTAGGTCTTTAGTCATTTCAATATTTATGGTTTCATAAATATTGGGAATCGGAATGGCTCTTTCGGCGTTTTCATTTTCCTTCTGTTCAGTCTCGTACAAAATATTAGATGCGGTATGGGTAGTTTGGCTTTTTAAATACTGAATTTCTGGGGCTGTTCGTGTTTTCTGTGTATCTTGAGCAGCAATGTATGATGTTACAGGTGCGGTTTGTGGTGTACTGTCGCCAGAAGTGCTTGGCTGATTGGAGTCTAAGTCAACGCCTACAGTTTTAGTATCTTGTGTGGAAATTATGCTCGCACCATTAGACATTCCTGTAGTTGATTGTTTAGAAGTGACTACCGTAACAAAAGTGTTTGGTGGAGATGGTGGGTGACAATTCATATTCATACCTATTCATGTAGAATGCTCATATATTAGTAGAGGTTATTGTCCGAACATGCAACATTTGTTGAAGGAGATATTTATTTTTACAAACTAGGCGGATAATTGTTGCATGATTGGTTGGTGCTAGTAATTATATAATTAGTTAAGAATATAATATTTTGGTTGAATGAATATGGTGCTTTAATAATAGAGAATACCCATCAATTATTGGAGTGTTATTATGGGACAAAAATACAGTTACAATAAATCTAGATTTTCATAATAACTAACACATTTGGAATTGATTTGAGAGTCATCTGCTTATAGGCTGTAGTTCGCACACAACGAGCCAGGTAATTACATGGTAAACTCTTACAAAGAGAAGACTCTGGCTGAACGATGCCAGATTCAATCCATCCGCATGCTCGTATTTTCGGAGAGTAATATTGGTGGTTATCTGCACAGCTCCAATACAACAATCTCCCTGGATCTGAAGCGCTGTCACCTTGGGGATTATACGCAAGGAAGCTTATCGCCACAGCCTGCAGAGGCGTTAGATGGCGACAAAATTTCACAAAAGAACTGATGCGGTAAGTCGGTAGGTGAAGTCCCGGCTAGGCTTAGGCCTGACACCGTAGCAAATTGCAGGGCGCATAAAACTTGAGTCTTAAAATGGGGCGATTGGTTACCAGACTATCTATTGGATAATCACAAAAAACATTGGAGCTGTCTTCTTCCACGTCAAGGGAAGCGTTATCGCAGCATCATGGTGATGAGGCTGGAGCTAGCTTATGCCTGACCGATGTGATGCCTATGAGCGCCCGGACTGCGTGAATCTGAAAGAATAGGTCGGCCACTGGTAGGGGAATGCTGTTCACGGCCAAGATGGGTATCTTGTGACGCTGACCGAGCATGTCTCGAAACTTCTTTTGACAGTCAGAGTTAAAAACAAGACCCAAAAGCAGTGAGCTAAGCCATCAAAAAGATGCTACGACCTTACAATATTATTTGTAAAACCGTTACGTTGGATAACGGTGGCGAGTTTTCCTGCCATGCAAGTACCGCTCAATCATTAAGCTGTCAGATCTACTTTGCTAAGCCATACCACTCATGGCAACGTGGACTTAACGAGGATACTAATGGCCTGCTACGGAGATTCTTCCCAAAGGGAATGAAGATTGGCGATGTGTCGAAAAATAAAATTGATGAGGCTCAATTTTTAATCAACATACGGCCACGAAAAGCCTTAAACTACTTTAGTCCGATTGAGTTTTTGTCGGGTAAGTGTATTGGTTATTGTGGAAATCTAGGTGATGCGTCACGTAAAAGAGAAAAAGGCTACAGCATGTTTTATTGATGACCACTCTGGTAATCCATATGCTTATGTCGTTTATATGTACATGAAGTTGGTATTAAATGTTGATAATGTCGAAACATTTACAGAAATCATTTATAGACCGCCAAAATTAGAAGTGATGAAAAAGATCACCGGTAATAATTTTATTGAAATAGGATGCGCAAAAAATGAGGTTGTGGAAGTTATAAAAAATGAAAAAAAAGAGATGGAAGAGGAGGGCAAGCAAACTGCGATAAGGCTGGCAGATGAAGAACAAAGGGAAAGGCAAACTGAAATGGGAATAAATCAAGAAGTTAATGAAGAGTTAGAAGAATCAATGCAATTGCCAGTTGAGGAAGTGCTGAGAGATGAGGATGTTAGAAAAACTGTGAACGTAACAATGCAAAAAGCCAAGCTAAGACAAGCTGAGAATGAGGCAAGAATACAAGCTGAATGGACAGATGGTTGTAAGCCAGTATTTATATCTCCGAAGTTCAGTAGTTTACAGGCTAGGCTGAACAGTTATGAATATTGGCGTTATGGTTGTATGCAGAAAGCGGAAGATTTGGCTGAGGCGGGATTTTACTATACGGGGCAGTTTGATATGGTTCAGTGCTTTTGTTGTGATCTTGTGCTGTCGGATTGGCACAGTAGTCACAATGCTTGGCAGTGGTACGCTCGGCATATGTTAAGCTGTTGGTTTTTGCGAATAAAAAAAGGAGATGGTTATATAGATGCGATAAAGCATGAGTGGAAAAAAGAATATGACCCCAAACACACGTATTTTTTTAGTAAACAGAGCAGGTTTGATTCGTTTGAGGTGTGGAGTGATGATATTGAACAAACACCAAGTATTTTGGCAGATGCTGGATTTTACTCTACTGGATATGAGGATCTGGTGCGTTGTCATTACTGTGATATAGGTCTGTATGGCTGGCGTCGAGGAATTGATCCTTGGAATAAGAATGCAATATTGTCCAGAAAGTGCAAATATTTATTGCAAAGGAAGGGGCAATACTTTGCTGAAAATATTTGGGCGATGAGGAGTAGGCAAGCGCTAAGAGAGGCAAGTGAACAGGCGCTAGTAAGTGCATCAAAAACTGCGTCAGCAATGGAAGAGGTATGGAGGGTTCGCCTTGAAGAGGGTGAAGAGGAAAAAGTAGATGTAAAGCAGTTATTGCAAGAAAACAAGGAGTTAAAGGCGTCTCAGTTATGCATTGAGTGCAAAGAAAGTCAGCGGAAGACGTTAAATATGCCATGTGGACACTGGATGTTCTGTGAGAAATGCTGCAATAAAAAGATATTGACGAACTGTCCTAAGTGCAGTAAAAAAATACAAAAGTTCATAAAGGTTTTTTTATTGTAGATATTATACCGTTGCACTAGCCGTAATTTTGTTCGTTAGTGAGGCAAAAACGCATGTAAAAAGATAGTTTATGTTTATAAGTGATCGGTTGAGTACGTTTTTAACGAAGCCAGCTGGCAAAAGAACAATCGTGCAAAGGTCTCATAATGTAAGCTCTAACATAATTCGTCATATGTGTACTGCTTGGCTGGTGAACCTTGAAGACCCAGTCGTGCTTTAAACTTGCAAAGAAGGGTTCGACTACGGCATTATCCCCGCAAGCGCCAATACCATTGGCGACCGCACGGCATAGCTCTCTAGCCACTCAGGATAGGGCTTACTTGTGTATTGAAGCCCTCTATCACTTTAAAATACCACTCTCTCAGATGGCTCGAAGATTGCTTGCTATTATCATCGCATGGCTAATCACTACGGTTGTTATGTGTTTATCGCTTGCCCATCAATGATGCGGTGCGAGCGAAGGTTCAGTACCGCGGTTAGGTACACCCAGGTCTTTAAATATGTTATCTTACCGGCTTAATTTGATCTTGCTCAGTAGGGTTAAGTTTTGATTCAATAAGTTAACTGCAATAGTTCCGCTATGCGTACGCTTAGTTGTTACCTTGTAAACTATGCGTTGATTGGTGTGTAGCTTTAATCTTCCCATGTTTTTTATGATTTGGTGGCGAGTAATATTAAAGCATTATGCGCATAGTTTATCGGCCATCTCATGTCTTAGCGTAAATAACACTTTAGCTCTTCGATACGACTGTAGTTCTTGAGCGGTTATTGTCTGCGCTGGACGAACATTCATGCATGTGGGAATATTTACCGACCCACATTACTCGAAAAAACATCCTTGTGGGGGTGGCTTTGAGTGTGTTTTTGATGCATGGGTATTTCATTTAACTTCTTTTGCAAAGAAGGAACGGTTCTTTTTTGAAATTTATTTCTCCATAGGTAGCTCTTTATTGTCTTTGCGCAGGAGCTGACTCTCAATACGCTCATTTTTACTAGCCCATCTCCTGCGGGCAACTGTTCTTGCTGAATCCTTCCGGAGAGGCAGGATTTATGAAGTTTATGGATACGGCACACTATGTGTATGTAATGCGACAATGAGCTTCCTGCATGAGCATCGCAGGTATAACAATAACACCGCTAATGCCGTTAGGTTTTTAATTTTCTATTTTTATTGATATGGATGCGGATTGTCGCTTATATAGTAGTCTTTCTGAGTGCATATGATGAATGATAAAAAATATATTTAAATTTGTTCGTATTCAAGAAAATATCGCCGCAGCCCTATATCAAGGGGTTTTAGGTTAACATGGAGTGTCTTATTTAATGAAATAGTTCTACGCTAACAGCTTAATCTGCGATGTGATTAGTATTTTACTATGTGATGGCTTGCAAATAGTATTAGTTAATTTATACTACTGTGCGCGTAGAGTAATCACGGTAGCTAGCTTTGATGTTCGGAGCACTTACCGATTATATGACTTATATAATTACATATAATATACTACTGAAAATTATGAATGAGGAAGCAAAAAATGAGATCAAGAGCATGTGTATTCACGATTTTTGTGTTATGTATGATGTTTTTTAATAATATTTGTATTGCTGGCCCAGTAGAACCACAAGCAGAAAAATCACAAAACGAGGGTGAACAAATACCAATGAGGTATATTGGATCTACATTTTCTGGAAATAAAGTGCTAAGAGTAGTTTTACAAGAAGAGGGTCGTGAATCTTGCGTGGATTCAGATGATAGCCTGAAATTAATAGATTTTAATTTAGAAGATATAGAAAGATCATTGAATGGCATTATGAGTTCTAGTACGCACAAAAATAAAATAAGTGCTTACGAGATTCAAGCGTTGTTGTCATTTAATGGATACCTAGTTTTTTATGTTTCTGACTCAGAGAAACAAACGGGTACAGAAAAACATTTTTGCGTTAGAGCGACATTCTCAGTAGATGATGAGGGAAATTTTAGTGTGGGCGGCACTAGAGTAGTGCTTGAGAGTGGCACTGTAGACAAAGAAGGTCGGGTATGGAGTAGCTTTATGGATGGAAGAGAAAAAATATCTCTTTTGCATAATCAACCACAATTGTTACCAGACGAAATAAGTGTTCTGTGCGATGATGAGGATGATGAGGATGAGGATGAGGATGAGGATGAGGGGGATGAAGATACGAGCTATAAAGTGGAAATAAAGGAGATACTAGCTGCTGAGACAAACCAGGATCGTCCTCGAGCAGAGGCTCAAAAAGAGGATCAAAAAGAGGCTCGAAAAGTTAAAGGACAGTCCGGCGGTGATCGGTATTGTGGATGGCGCAGTGGCGCTATCTCTCCTATCGAAGATGTCATGAGTCCTGTTAGCTCTGCCAACGAACTTGAAGAAGACTTAAGCGACGACTCAAGCCATGGGAGTGTTGGAGAATCCTCAATTCCTGGAAAGGATGGAGAATCCTCAATTCCTGGAAAGGATGGAGAATCCTCAATTCCTGGAAAGGATAGAGAAGCCTCAATTCCTGGAAATGATGGAATATCCTTAATTCTGAAAAATGATGGAAGATCCTCAAGTCTGAGAAATGATGAGAAATCCTCAAGTCTGAGAAATGATGAGGAATCCTCAAGTCTGAGAAATGATGAGAAATCCTCAAGTCTGAGAAATGATAAGAAATCCTCAAGTCTGAGAAATGATGAGAAATCCTCAAGTCTGAGAAATGATGAGAAATCCTCAAGTCTGAGAAATGATGAGAAATCCTCCAGTCTGAGAAATGATGAGAAATCCTCCAGTCTGAGAAATGATGTAATATCCTCAATTCTGAAAAATGATGGAAGATCCTCAAATCAGAGAAATGATGGAAGATCCCCAAATCAGAGAAATGACGGAAGATACTCAAATCAGAGAAATGACGGAATATCCTCAATTCTGAAAAATCCTGGAAGATCCTCAATTCTGAAAAATGATGGAAGATCCCGATCCCCAATTATGAGTAATGACGAAGAATCTTCAGGTCTAAAAAATACGAGAGGTAAAAGGACTCTCTCAAAAAAACATCATATGTTGTAGGTTTCAATATCTCAAAACTGTTGTTAATTCTACGGAGCAACGAAATATCAATTTCTGGTAAAGTTTCGTAGAGTAAAGTATTTATTTTTTTCTAAAACCCTTCGAGGTTGCGAAGGGTTTATTATTCTTGTCATACCTACCTTCCATAGTAGCTCAATTGGGTTCAGATTTAGCCTGCAAGGCAGAAGATAGTCTGGTTTTATGTTCACTTTTCGGTGGCATTTACCAGCTTCTTTAAGCGATGGTGGCTAGTGCTATTAGGAAGTATATGAATGACTTCATTGATGCATAAGCACCCTGAGTTTTTGGGATAATTCGATAATAACTACTCCATTTGCAGTCTTGAAATAATCAACAGATTCTGATAAATTCCCCTGTTCAATTAACGTCGACGATGGTTTGTCCGAGGGAAACTTTCCGTCGTATTGGTGATTTTACTAACTCCTGTTTGAATATCTTCCTTATGTGATTTTTATCTCCTATGCGGAATGAGCTGTATCCATGCAAAGACACGACGTCGTCCTTTATAATGAGGGCATCAAGGTTTTATAGTGTTCTACGAACTTAGCCTTTTTTCAGAATCAAACTTGAGAGGTGCTCTCTTCAGTTTTTTATAGATGAAGCCTGGTTGATGAAGCCATTTGTTCAGGCTGGGTACGATCAGATATATGCTCGATCAATTGCAGCGTTTACTAGTCATTCAGGTTACTTTTGCGGTCACTATTTTCAGGGCTTAGTGTTTCCTTTTTCAGGTAGTGATTCAGATGGCAGTTTATGCTGGAACCACTGTTTCTCTAAGTCTGGGCAATAGATGATGCAGGCTACCTTCAGATACCTGCAATACTGCCTTAATACGGTCGCACTTTCAGGCATTACTAGCTTTATTATGGGGTGAATACAAGTCTATATTTGCTGTGACGTGATGTTTTTTTTGGTATCAACGGAGAGTGCAGAAAAATAGTTGAAAATTCAGCATCCTCAGTGGCCATTGTTATATGTGGTCATAACTCAAGAAGTCATATCTTTCTGTAGCTTTACTACGCGCTCAGGTTGGGAACCCTGCATTCAAAGCTGGAATCAATCATTTTCATCTCAAGCTGAGAGCTAAGATTTATATGGATGCACAGGGAATGTCATTTGAAAAGCTAAAATTATTTGTATTGAATTATACCTTTTTGCATTAGCGCACCACCTTTTGTTAGGTTTAATGCTGGCCACACTGCATAGTCAAAATTCTGTCCATTCCTTGTATATTTTCTATACATATTACTATTTAACGTGCTATCTTTAGTTGGAAATATTAGTTCACATGGTGGATCGTGGAGCACCAACAACGCAATTGTGTTATTCAACTTTCGGGAAAAAGCTTCAGCACTCTTTATATATTCATCATCTTCATATCGAGATAATATTTCTGACTGTGTGTCAATGAACATATTTTTTAATACTAGCTTTTCATTTATCTCAGTTGTGAAAATGTTACGCAATTTGTCTTTTTCATTGATGCCATGAGTAATCTTATCATCTTTTTCTGAATACACTTCCATATTACTAAATTCCTGTGAAGCAATAGTTTTGCTCCTGACATTACACCAGAAGTTGTAACACTCTTCCACATAATTATAGAGATAGATCTCAGGGTTTTTCATTTTATTTTCAATTTCAGCTATTAAGTCTGTCCATTCGTTATCATAAATTTCATTGAATGCATCTGCCGCTTTCTCTGGTCTATGCTTGTCGCCAAGATCAGCAATGTTTCCATTGCCATTTCTCAGGCGTTGTCCAGCATGTAGACTGCGAAGATTTAAAACATCATTCTTTAAATCTGTTATTCTATTTTTAATGTTCTGGGGTGGTGTATTTGTGTATTTATCTATTGTGTTTCCTAGCGCATTATATGTTTCCATAATAGAATTTAAAGTGTCATGGTGATCATCGTTTTTCAATTGTCCTCTAAGTATGGAAATCTCTTCTTTTATGTCTGCAAGATAAATTTTAGTGTTATTATTAAAAATTTGCATTTCCAAATGCTCTATCTTAATACTGTTTTCAGTATCATTTTGTTCATTTTGTTCATTTTGTTCATTTTGTTCGATTTTAGCTTCGGCTTCGGCTTCGGTCTTGGCTTTGGCTTTGGCTATCTTCTTTTCTTGTTCTACTTTATTCAAACTTTTAATTTCCTCTGTTGCTAGGATAACATGTTTGTCAGCGTTAAAAGGCAATATTTTTTCTTTATCTCCTCCAGTAAACTCTTGGTGTAAATCAGTTTTGATATTGTTTCCTGCCGTAAGAGATTTATCATTTTCTACTGGAATTTTTTCATTGTCAGTATGCTCTTTAGCTTTGCCTGATGGCGCTCGGCTACCTTCATCAGATGGATGCTCATGTGGTTCGATAAGGTTTTCATCTTTAATCAGACTGCGATCTTTCCAAACGGATGCAAAGGTTGCAAACAGTTCAATACCTTCAATACCAATATCTGTACCTTCTTTTTTATACTCCTGTAATTGCTCCTCCATTCCGTCAATAATGCAGTTAAGAACTTTATCTCTGTCACTGATATTGGTCAAATAAATACCAGTACTAAAAGGACAAACCCTCAGGATAGCTATTTTTTCCTCATGATATTTATTATGTTCATTTACTGCACGAATATAGTTCTTCGCTGTGCTCTTTACCTGCTTTAACATGCTTTCTATAGAATTATGTTCCACTCCATTAGGGGGAACAATGTAAACCATACCCATATTATTCTTATTGTCATTAGGGCGATAGTTATCTTTAAATATGTCAATAATAACTGTTCCAGTTCCACACTCCTTTGATCCTTCTATCTGCAACCCGTTGTTATCCAAATCTCCGCAAACAAGCGTAGATGCCAATATCTCATCGCAAGGTTTCGTAATTACGAACACATTAGATGATGATGATTTCACCTTATGAGCTGATTGTACATGTATTCTCCCGCAAGCCTGAGCAAGATCGCCTAATGCATCTTGAAAAGCTCCGTTGCTTCCACCACCCCCAACCGATAGTCC
This sequence comes from Candidatus Endonucleibacter bathymodioli, assembly GCA_030674915.1. Taxonomy (GTDB): domain Bacteria; phylum Pseudomonadota; class Gammaproteobacteria; order Pseudomonadales; family Endozoicomonadaceae; genus Endonucleibacter; species Endonucleibacter bathymodioli. Next base: position 68,256 of record JASXSV010000006.1, on the reverse strand, counting down.
ATTATGACCAGCATTGCTAGTCACAACAGGTTTACCATTCTCACCTTTATCATAATAAAGCTTAGAATAGCCACCGCCACGAGAGGAACGTCCTGATGGTGCCAATACCTTAACTGTAATGCCAGCTAGGCGAGAAGGACCTGTGGTAGGGTTCTCTATCTGATACCCTGTCTCATATTCTTTTTTCTTTGAGAGATCTATTGAAGACGTATTTTTCTTAAATCTTATTTTTCTGTTGGTCTTATTTTTCTGTATATTTATCGGAGGCGCTTTATTTGAAGTTGTATCAAATATATTGTTGTTGCCTGGAGTATTATTAGGTGTACTCTTGTGACCTAAAGAATGGCCTTTGCTAATGATATTATCTAGATCTCGTTGTAGATTATCAGCACAGGCAAAAAAATCTGTATCGTTTAATGACTTAGTATGTTTATTAATCAAGCCTAATAGGCATGGAATAGCACGTTTCAATATCTTTAATGACTCTATACTCATGTCTACAGGAACTGATTGTTGATATTGCTTTATCATATTATTTATATTATTTATGCCATCTTGTATTGTGGAGGCTGAATCAGTGTGGTATGATATCTTTTCATTTAAATCTGTACAATCCTTTATTAATTGGTTCGGAACCTTATCCTTCGAGTTGTCTGGCTTATCCTGTTGGGAGATAGGCAGGTGAAGTTGGTTCAATTCTTTTATCTGATCTTTTGTCTTCGACAGACGTTCGGCCATTCTTTGTATTAAGGAGGGGTGGTGTGTCTCTTCTTTATTAAATATTCCAACTTGTTTCTGGAAATCTATGATATTTATATTAATTAATTGTGTCAGTTCTTTCTTTGTATTTTTGTCGTTACTTGCATTAGCGTCATTAATATCTTTGGCAGTATAAGGAGGAGGTGGTAACTGCGCTTTAATGTCTTCTTTGTCAGAATTAATTATTTCTTGTGTCTTAATAGTTTCTTTATGCTGTTCTGTTGTTTTCGCTATAACTTTGTCTAACGGAGGAGTATGATTATTTGTTTGATGAATGTCATTATTGAAATTCTTGTCTGTAGATGATTTTAAAAGTTCATTCTTTTGAGGATTAAGATCTTTCATTATTGGTGTAATACTTTCAAATGTCTCATTATCACCTTGTTTGTTTAAATCAGCTTGCATGTATCCAGGCTCTTCTTTTGAATAATCTATTTGTTCTTCATCTGTAACAGGAAGCTTTTCAGTCAGATCTATATCTTTTTCTGGATTTCCAGAAGCAAAAAAATAAGATTTGTCAATATATTTTTGATCTAACACTTTAGTTTCTAGAGTTTCTGTCGCTCCTAGAGTTTCTGGAGGTTTTAGAGGTTTTAGAGGCTCTAGAGGCTCTAGAGGCTCTAGAGGTTTTGGAGTTTCTAAAGTTTTTGTGGTTTTTGGGGTTTCTAGAGCTTTTGGAGTTCCTGGAGCTTCTAGAGTTTCTAGAGTTTCTGGATCCTCTAGAGTTTCAAGTTTTTGAATTTTATGGCTAGCACCTTTTATCAGATCGTGCGCACGAGATTTCAATTGATCCGCTTCTTCGTATAGCGCTTGGGCTCCGTGTAGAGTCTGTGATTCTGCAGCCAACATATCGGGCTGCACCAACATTGCCTCCAATATATGCGGTTCTATCTCCATACCCAAAGACTTTAATTTTTCACAGCCTGATAAACACCTACTATAGCACTGTTTAATTCTGGACTCATTTTCAAGGCTTAACGACTGAATCGCGTGAATATAATGCATCATACCTTTAAGTGAATCATGTAAAATCGTACAGTCCTTACCACCAGTGCTCACAGATTCTTTTGTCTCTATCATGATAATATCATTATTTAAAGCTGATACATTTTCACGCAGAACTTGCATTTCAGCTTGGATAGATTTTGATCGATCTTTTAAAGCAAGAAGATCTTGACTGTCTATTTGTAATTGTGCTTTTACTCCTTGGTTGCCCTGTAACGATAGAGGAGGATTGCCCATCTGAGCAGTCACGCTAGGAACACCAGGAACACCAATAGAAGACTGTTGGGCCTGCTGGTAAAAAAAATCTTTATTACTAAACGCGCCACTTTTGAATGCGTCCTCTCCCCCCATTTGCATTGAAAATGCATCATACAATGGATTAAGAACACACATATTCGGCTGATAAGGTTTAGGAATGGCATAAAAACCTTCGTTACCCATGCTCATATTTTGATTCGCTCCTAAACCATATACTCCAGCTTTTGCCGGCTGCGCCCAATCTATTGGTACAGGAAATTGATGTATACCTCCTTGGTAGCTAGGAGGCAAAGGCATGGCTATTTTCATTAGAGAATTTATAGAACACGCTTTAGGCCAGAATGCTGGAGGCATTATTTGCTGCAGGATTGCTGGAGTGGGCTCGAGGCTGGCATGTTGTAGAATACCAATCAACGCTTGCTTTTGTTGCTCAATGCTAGCTAATAACCCATACAATATCTCTTCCCGAGAGGAAAGGATCTGGCTAAATTGCTGTTGCCAAAGAGAACTGGGGAAACTCTGCGCAGACTGGCTAGTTGGCTGATGAACCAGCTGATATCCACTTCCAATGCCATTATTTTGAAGCCCATGAACGAACATATAATCAGAGCTGTGCTGAGCCATCTGTTGCCAGCATCCCCCCATACCTGGCAATGGTTTCATCTGCCAAAACAAAGAAACAGGCTGCACAATATAACCTAATATAGGCCTTTGTAGCTGGTAGGCATTAGATGCAGCAGGTATATTAATTTTGGGTTGAGCGCTTCGAACAGAAAGTTTATCTGTTTCAGAGGAACTACCTTCTTGCGTCTCGTTAATATGCATCCCTGTCTGAGGCAGAGGTTTTGGGCCACTTACCCCCCCAAAATGCGCACCCATATATTCTCCCTATGAGCCATTGATGGCTAGTCACTTAATTTTAATATAAAAATATTTGCATCAGACATTAATGAAACATGATTGTAAATTAAAAGGCATCGTCAAAAATACATCATATTTATCATCAATTTCCAAATAAGTTGGCTCAGTACTGTTACCGGAGACAATGCTTTGTTATGAGCCATATTGTATGACCTACAATTTATTTTAATTATGCTTACTATCTCTTAGAATTAAATTATTAATTTGTATATTCGTAAAAAAGTTGCATATATTCCTTATAGTTTAGGCTAAATTCATCGCGGTTTCAAATTCCAAGTGCATCACAGGTTAGGCCGCTAGCGCAGCCCTATGATCGTCCATTAATTGGGCTGGAGTTTTGAAGTCCAGATCTTTTCTTGGTCGAGAGTTAAGCCGTGCCAGTGCCCGTCTCACCTCTATCTGCTCAACTTTCTTGAAGTCTGTGTTCTTTGGGAAGTATTGTCGCAGTAAGCCATTGGTGTTCTCATTTAGACCCCGCTCCCAAGAGCTGTAGGGGTGGGCAAAGTAAACCTCGGCCGATAATGCTTTGCTGATCTGCTCATGGTACGCAAACTCTTTTCCGTTGTCAGCCGTAATGGTGTAAACAACGTCTTCGAATGGTTTGAGCAGGGCTATTGTGGTTTGAGTTACCTCCGCAGCGCTCTTGCTATTAACCCGGGTAGATACTGTGAGCTTCGTCACCCGCTCGACTATTGTCACCAGGGCACCACTGTGGCCCTTACCGATCACTGTGTCGATCTCCCAGTCTCCGATGCGAGACGTGTCGTCAACGATTGTGGGTCGATCGTCAATGCTGACACGGTTTCTTATCTGGCCGCGTGTTGATTTTCCGTTACGACGCTTGTTATATTTCTTGCCCTGCTGCCTAAGATGCGCGTATAAATCGCCACCAGCATGCTTGTCCTTCCAGACATGTAAATAGATACTTTCATGGCTTATTAGCAGCTTCGGGTCATTTAGTAGTAGCCAGCCCGATATATGCTCTGGGCTCCACTCTACGCGCAGCTTTGACTCAATTACTGTAATCATGTCTGGCGTCATTTTAGTTAGCTGTGAAGCCTCTGCGCGCCGCTGCTCCGTCCTTTCTTGTGCCTGTTTATGGCGATATCCGCGTCCGCCTGTATTTCTTGCCAATTCCCTGCTCACGGTGGGCTGAGTCGTTCCGATGGTCTCAGCGATCATTCTTTGGCTGCAACCGCTTTTCTTCAGGGCCGAAATCTGGCATTGTTGTTTGTAGGTCAGTTGTTGGTAAGTTCTCATCATCACTTAATCTCTTGCCGGAGAAAAAGGGTAGGAGCTTACCTTCAGCTGGCCCTTCTTCTACCTGATTAAGTGACGCACTTCGGATTTGAATCCGCGTTTTCTTTGCGTAGGATCTGAAACTCAATACGTTATCCAGTGTCTACTTGACAACAACTCCTGCTTATTCTTACAGCAATAGAGTAAATTATGAGCAAAATCCAGTGATTCAGCTGCCTTAGCTACTGAGTAGTTTTGATCTCGAGTCAAGGTCATTGCTTCTTATTTAAACGTTTTGTGGTACTGTTTGCTAGCCCATGGAGAGGCAGTATTAGCAGTTTGATGAATCATGATCCTGCCTTTCAGGCATTTTATATTAAATTAGTAATGGAAATACCTTTGCGAATTAGCTAGGGTAGGGAGGATGTCAACTTGTTGATAGCTATGAAGGTGCCAGTGCTAAATGACCGAAGTTAACGATAATTTTATAGAAATTCGCGGGCTAACGTTTTATCGTGGGGAACGCACTATATTCAAAGACATAGACTTGGATATCCCACGGGGTAAGATTGTTAGTATTATGGGACCCTCAGGGACAGGAAAAACCACATTACTGAAGTTGATCGGAAAACAGTTAAAACCGGATGCAGGTAGAGTTATTGTTGATGGCTGTGACCTTGCTTCATTGTCAAGAGATCAGCTATTCAAACTACGACGAAAAATGGGAATGCTATTTCAGAGTGGCGCCCTTTTCACTGATTTGAGTGTTTTTGAAAATATTGCGTTTCCATTGAGAGCTCATACTAGGTTACCTGAGTCAATGATTAGGGATGTTGTTCTAATCAAATTGCAGGCGGTCGGTTTGCGTGGGGCTTCTAGGCTGATGCCTAGTGAGTTATCAGGTGGTATGAATCGCAGGGTGGCACTAGCTCGCGCTATTGCATTGGATCCAGATATGGTACTGTACGATGAACCATTCGTAGGCCAAGACCCTATTGCATTGGGAGTGCTTGTTCAGCTAATTCGACGATTAAATAAAGTATTGGGGGTCACCAGTGTTGTGGTCTCGCATAACTTGCATGAAACTGCAAGTATTTCCGACTATATATATCTTATCTCCGATGGTGAAGTGATCGGTCAAGGTCATCCAGCGGAAATGCAAAAATCTGAGGATATCCGAGTTAAACAGTTTATGATGGGGCTGCCTGATGGACCGGTTCCATTCCATTATCCAGCAACTGACTTCCGTGACGATTTACTGAGAGGTGCGGATGAATTTTGACATCCTAAAATCGTTAGCTCAATTAGGGAACTCTGGCTTCGAATATATAAAGGCTGTAGGACGCTCGGGTCTTTTCCTTGCGCATGTTGTTTTTACACCATCGTCACTTGATAATCGTTTGTCGCTATTGGTAAAACAACTGTATAGTTTGGGGTTTTTATCACTAATTATTGTTTCTATCTCCGGTCTTTTTATTGGCATGGTGTTGGGGTTGCAAGGCTATAATATTTTAGTTCGTTATGGAGCAGAGGATTCCGTCGGGCAGATGGTGGCTCTTAGTCTGGTTAGAGAGATGGGGCCTGTTGTTACAGCGCTGCTGTTTGCCGGAAGGGCTGGTTCTTCTTTAACAGCAGAGATAGGTTTGATGAAAGCTACCGAGCAGTTATCAAGTTTGGAAATGATTGGGGTTGACCCCTTTAAGCAAATTATTGCTCCGAGGTTCTGGGCAGGTGTTATATCTATGCCTATCCTCACTGCTATTTTCAATGTTGTTGGAATACTGGGTGGTGCTATGGTTGGAATAGATTGGCTGGGTGTGCATTATGGCTCATTCTGGTCCGCTATTCAGAGCTCTGTCGATCTAGTTAATGATATTGGAAATGGGCTAATCAAGAGTTTGGTATTTGGATTTGTTGTTACTTGGATCGCAGTATTTCAAGGATACGATGCCGATCCTACATCGGAGGGGGTTAGTATGGCAACAACTAGGACGGTCGTCTATTCGGCACTAGCTATTCTTGGACTTGACTTCATTCTTACCGCAGTCATGTTTGGAGCACTATAAATATGAAAATGCGCACAATAGAAATAGGTGTAGGAGCCTTTATGCTGGCAGGCATTTTGGCTATGTTTGTGCTCGCGCTAAAAGTCAGTGGTCTTTCTTTCAGCACGAATAAGAATTCTTACCATTTGTACGCCATGTTTGATAATACCGGAACATTGAAAAAACGTGCAAAAGTAACACTGGCAGGTGTAATTATTGGAAAAGTAACTGATGTTTCTCTGGATAATGATTCTTACAGGGCTCTGGTTGACATGGAAATATCTTCAGAAGTGAATAATATCCCCATCGACAGCACTGCTTCGATTGTAACATCAGGACTTTTGGGTGAAAAATATATAGGTATCGGCATTGGGGGCGATATGGCGTTTTTGAAAAGCGGCGAGCGCATCGAAGATACTCAGTCTGCTTTAGTGCTGGAGGACTTAATTGGAAAAGTCATGCTAGCTCTTGTAAATAAAAAGGACGACAAGTAAATCTGATGAATACAAAATGCAGAGAATTTATTAATCCAAAATGGATAAGATTTGTTGTTTGTAGGTTGTTATCGGTGGTATTGCTGTTAAATACAGGTATCTGCGCAACTATAGCCAGTACCAAAGATACCGTCGCGAACAAAATAAATAACACAATGGAGTTGTCTTCCTCAAATAAGGCCAAGGGCATAGTGGATAGCCCTTATGAGAAAGATACGCTTCCACCATCTCCCAGTAGAGACGTACAAAGTGTTACAGAAAACTTATTAAAGACATTTTCTAATAACAAAGAGCGTTACCAGAAAGATAACGAGGCCTATCTTGAAGACGTGGATAAACTGTTATCACCAGTTGTTGCCTTTGGCTCTATTGCCACTGGGGTGATGGGTAAGTATTCACGTCGTGCCAAGCCATCACAGGCAAAACAGTTTGAGAAAATCTTCAAGAAGAGTCTGATAGCTTTTTACGGTAAGGCGTTGCTAAAAATAAACCATGATGATATAGTCATCTCACAAATTAAAGATGTCTCTGTCAAGTTGTTGAGTGACTATAAACAAGGGAAGATCAGGCAGATACCCGTAGAGATGTCGGTGAAAGCAAATAATCAAAATTTAGTTATATCCTATGCAATGATCTTTATAGATGGTCGCTGGAAGCTACGTAATATCATTATTGATGGCATAAATATTGGTTCGTTGTTTCGTAGGCAGTTTATTGAAGCAATGGATGAGCACCGAAACATTCAGTATGTCATTGATCACTGGCTTGATATAATGAGGGGGTAGGATAGCCATCAGATAAAAATAAACAAAAACGGAAAAAATAGAGAGAGAAAAAATACTATGTCTCTGGAGCTTACAGAAGAGTTGGGTTGCTTCAAACTTGTAGGTCCGGTAACTTTTGATAATGCAGCCAAAGTCGCAGCTAACGGAGAGAAGGTTTTATCTAAATCTCTTGTGGGTGGCACTATCGGTTGCTTTGAAATTAATCTTATAGAGGTAAAGCTATCCGATAGCTCTGCTCTATCGGTACTTTTATCGTGGATGCGTTTTGCTAACAAAAAAAATATAACTATTTGTTTTTCGCATATTCCACGTCAGATCCAAGCATTAGCCAAAGTATCTGATCTTTATGACTTAATACAAGCAACCAGTTGTGCTATAACGTCAAAGTAATGATGGGCGATCTAACGCAGTCTTCTGCAATCTAAGTGGTTTTGCTCTATACAATATACTGTCTCTTGCATTTCCAGTGACTCCCTTGGCCCCCCCCCCCTTGCCCATTTACGCTTTTAAGTAAAGAGAGACACAGTCTACCCCGCATCTACAAGCATTCTTAAACAGCGCAAGCCTGAATATCAGAACCAGTATCAAACGATCGGAAAGCAGAAATATGTGCCGCTAACTTTTCAAAAAGCACATGACAAGGTTGTCAGTGAATATCTATACCAGATACCATTGATGGTGAGAACAGTCAATAACCCATGGTGTCAAGGGATATGGTGATGGAATTACCTTTTGCAGCAATACGTGATCTCTATTTCTTGAATGATGCATACAGCGTTATGAAGCCTACTGCCACGAAACACATAACCTTTCTGCAGATAAATAATATCAATTATGGGATAGCAGTTATCTCTCGTTGATAGTGAGTTCCTGAGTAACAAGACCTGCTACTGGTCATGCCAACAGGTATCCTGTATGCTACTCCTAAAAAATGGGACTTAATCGCACCTTCCCTAACCTATAAGGCAAACCGTTAAAAATCCTGGCAGAAAACCAAGAGATCTAATAATATCAGTGCATTCAGCCATATCGTGAGGCGATAATGATATCAGTGACACCTTATTTGAACTCAAGTAGGATTGGTGAGTATCAAGACAAAATGGTACAGCTCTATATGGCTGAATCAGCACTAAACAAAACTATCCCAAAGTCTATTCGAAGTTCAATAGAATGGTTGCTTAGGCTAGTTAACTGCTATTACAGCAACAAAATTGAGGGTAATCTCACACACCCTAAAGAACTATTAAATACTCAATAGAAAGACGCCTCCTCAAATCAAGAGGTATCTAAGTCTGTTTGAGAGCTATTAATCCACTTAGAAGCACAGGTAAAAGCCAAAACCACTTCTAACATAAGTAGCTCAATAACCTCTGAAGGCTACATTAAGTCCATTCACAAATCATTCTATGATGGACTACCGGAAGAAATGTTAAAAGTCTTAAATCAAGATGGTGAAATTTCAGTAGATGAGGCAGACGACCCAATAATAGTTATTCCTGGTGAATATAGAGAGCGAGATGTTCTAGTTGTCCGGCAGGTGCCTCCAGACTCAGGTGATGTTCCAGGTTATATGACATGGATAGAGAATGCTTTTAATGCTGACAAAATTTATGGAGAGGCGAAGATTGTAGCTGCTGCAGGGTTACATCATAGATTAGCATGGTTGCACCCATTTTTTGACGGTAATGGTAGAGCAGTCAGATTGATAACAGATTGTTATATGAGAAATGCAGGGTTTGGTGGATATGGTTTATGGTCTATAACAAGAGGTTTTGGAAGAGATGTGTCACCTTATTATAAAGCACTTGCTCAAGCTGATATGATAAAACAGGGAAACACCGATGGCAGGGGGATATTGTCTGACAAAGGGCTTCTACATTTCACAAAGTACTTTATTGATACCGCTCTAGATCAAGTTAATTTTTTCACTGACTTACTTGAGCCTAGTAAGCTGGCCATAAGAGTAGATTATTATTTCGACATGAGAGCTAAAGGTGCCATTCCAGATTCATATGGAAAGAAACTGCCTCTTTTAAAAATAATTGCTAGGGATATTTATCAGTTACTTCTTGCTAGGGGAGCTATGATTAAAAGTACTATAGGTAAGCATTTAAATAAAGGGGAGCAAACACTAAGACCTATATTCAAGCAAATGGATGAGGACGGACTTATATCGGCAAAACCAAAGCGGGATGTGAAGATGAAGTTATCAACTACGGAAGTAGAATTTCTATTTCCTCAAATATGGTAACGAAGTTAAATATTACTTGCCGATAGTGTACCAGTTTCATAGTTTTTTGTTGAAGGAGAGGGTTATTATTTTTACCTTTCTGTTCAGAAACCAGTTTCAGGCACGTTACTTGTTAGGTGTCAGCAAATAGTCTATCGTTGACTCAATAGTTTTATTGCCAGTGGTGGAGTTCATGCTGCCAAGATACTGACTCTTGATGAATAGCAGGCAAGCAACATTTAATCGTCGCACACTGGAGCAGTGATGGATAAATTAATTATCACAGGAGGAGTACAGTTGGATGGAGAGACTAGGATCTCCGGTGCCAAAAACGCAGCGTTGCCTATCCTTGCTGCTGCACTTCTGACTGGTGATTCAGTCACTATCTGCAATTTGCCACACCTTCATGATATCACCACCATGTTTGAGCTATTTGGCTGCATGGGCGTTGATTTGCTAGTGGATGAGCGAATGAATGTCGAAGTTTGTGCCCACACCATCAAAAGCCTAAAATCCCCCTATGAGCTGGTCAAAACCATGAGGGCCTCAATTCTAGTATTGGGACCGTTGCTCGCTCGTTATGGTAAGGCTGAGGTTTCCCTTCCAGGTGGGTGCGCCATTGGTAGCAGACCTGTAGATTTACATATCCGGAGCTTGCAGATGATGGGGGCCGATATTATTGTTGAAAACGGATATATCAAAGCCTCAGTAAAAAATCGTCTCAAAGGTGCAAGAATCTTCATGGACATAGTGACCGTTACAGGGACGGAAAATATTCTTATGGCCGCAACTTTGGCAGAAGGGGAAACAATCATTGAAAATGCAGCGAAAGAGCCGGAAGTGGTTGATCTGGCTAAATGCTTGATCAGTATGGGGGCAAAAATTGAAGGACATGGCTCCGATATCATACGAATTAATGGTGTTACAAAACTTCATGGCTGCAGATACACTATTTTGCCAGACCGCATTGAAGCCGCCACATACTTGATAGCGGCTGCAGCCACTAAAGGCCACCTGCGTCTTAAAGATGTCCAACCGAATACTATGAATGCTATTTTACTAAAGTTGCGTGAGGCAGGCGCAATAGTAGAGTGGGGTGACAACTGGGTTGAGCTAGATATGAAAGGACGTAAGCTAAAAGCTATCGACTTGAGAACAGCACCATTCCCTGCAATGCCGACTGATATTCAAGCACAGTTTACGGCTCTTAATACCATGGCAAAAGGTACTGGACGAATTACGGAAACAGTGTTCGAAAATCGGTTTATGCATGTGCAGGAAATGCAACGAATGGGTGCAAATATTGTTGTTATGGGGAATACCGTTATCGTCAAAGGTGTTGATCGTCTGCAAGCGGCTCCTGTCATGGCTACAGACCTCCGAGCTTCCGCTAGCTTGGTTATTGCCGGGTTGATCGCTGATGGAGACACCGTCATTGATCGTATCTACCATATAGATCGTGGATACGAGTGCATAGAAGAAAAATTACAGCAATTGGGCGCCAATATCCGCCGCATACCAGCTTGATAGCTTAAAAATGTATGGGTTCCTGTTCCAAATCCTTAGAGATGCAGATAGGTGAAAGGGTAAGCAAAGTTCCAGAACTTTGTTTGCATCCAAGCTAATTCAAGGTACAGGTTTTAGATTATCAAAATTTGCGCTAATTTTGCTGGTCAACAAAGCATCAATTTCTAGCCGAAGGATTGTCTTTTCATCTAATAATTCATATGGGGGCAAATGCTGCATTTACTTTTTCTCAAGGCCTGATCAATAAATGATGTAGTCAATCTTCCGACGCTATCAATACGCCTTAATGCGATCATGCTCTCGGGCGTCATGCTCTATATTATGGAGTAATAGCAAGTCTGCTTTTGCTGTAATGTGAGGATTGTTTGTGGGGAAAATAGTTTCCAAATAAAGCATCTTCAAGGGAAATGAGTATAAGAGGTGTGGAGTGAGTGCAATCAGCAGCGCTGTATTTTGAAATGCTACGGGTATGTTAGGCCCATTTTTTAGGACATACCTTCAATGTCAACAAGGTGAGTGTTAATCTTCTGTCATTGATGTGACGGAGGCATCTGTCGGTTCTGTCGATAAACAGTGGAGATACCATGAAATTTTGCTTGCGCCTGGGAACAAGTCTGCCTCTTTTGTGTGTTATCAGTCTATTTACGGCCTGTGGCTTTCATCTAAGAGGCAAGATAAATGTTAACAGTGAAATAGGAATACTGGCTATTTCTGGTAGTGACCAGATATTTATTCGTCAGTTGGCAAAGGCTCTGAGCGATACTGGTATTCAAATTGCTGAAAGTGCACCCATAAGAATTAAAATTATCCAACTGCAGAAGAGTGCTGGGGAGCGTATTCATGGCTCCGTAGGGTACTATCAGAAATTGTTGAAAGAGAATATTCTTTATCAGATTGAGACAGAAGATAATTTGCCGATCTTCTCTCCGGTAGAAGTGGCGGTTGAGCGCCATGTATCACAGGATCAGGATTTAACTAATGCGGCTCAGTCTGAAGAGTCTATTACTTATAAGGAGTTACGTCAGGATTTAATCTTCCGAATGGTCAATGCAGTGACTAGTATATCCGTAGAAAAGTTCAAAGAAGAAGAAATCAGAGTTAGAGCACTGGCATTAGAAAAAAAACGCCAGCTCCAAACTAAGGATAACAAGGAATGAAGCTAGGGTCGGATCAGCTAGCGTCTTATTTGCAGCGCCAGCTTTCTCTTGTATATATCATCAGTGGCGACGAGCCTTTGCAGGTATCAGAGTGCGCCGATCTTGTGCGAAAAAAAGCTAAAGAGCAGGGGTATGCTGAACGTATAGTCTACCATGTTGACAATATCTTCGATTGGCGAGAACTGCTGGGAGCAGCAAATAGCCTATCTCTATTTTCTTATAAGCGTATCTTTGAAGTACGGATGCCGAATGGTAAACCAGGAGAAAGCGGCAAAAAAGCGCTAATGGAGTACATGAAAGCCCCCTCCACTGATAACCTTCTTCTACTTATCACTGGCAGGATAGAAGGGCAGGCCCAAAAATCTAAGTGGTTTAAAACCCTGGATAAAAACGGCGTATTTATTCCTGTCTGGCCTATTGAGTCTAATAAGTTACCGGGTTGGATAGCTTCCCGTCTCAAAAAAGATGGTTTTGAAATAACTCCTGATGCTCTGATTTTATTCTCTGAATGTATTGAAGGAAACCTGTTGGCCGCATTTCAGGAAATTGAAAAACTGAAATTAGTGGCCCAAGGTAATATAATTGATGAGAATATTGTTAGAGAGTCAGTTTTAGATAGCGCCCGTTATGATGTATTCGATCTTGCGGATGCAGTCCTTGATGGCAACATCAAGACCTGTATGCGAATACTAGGTGTATTAAAAGGTGAAAGTGTGGAGCCACCTGTGGTTTTATGGGCTCTAGTCAGAGAGATTAGATTGCTCAGTCACCTGGGTCATCAGCTCTCCAAAGGTCTTAGCCAAGATGCAGCGCTTTCAGTGTCAGCAAAAGTAGTTGGTTTTTCTCCATACTTACTTAAGCGCAGATCACGGTTAATCCATAAAGCGATAATGAGACACAGTGGAAAAAATTTGAGATCAATGCTGATTCTAGCCGGGCAAATTGACGCTCAGATCAAGGGTCTGATAAAAGGCGATACTTGGCATAACCTTCGAATATTATCGCTTACCCTTGCAGGAGAAATATTCTTAAATACAAGAAACTATTGATATTGTCTTGCGTATAAAAAAATCTAGTAACTAAGCAGTATACAGCCTGATTCTCCTGTCTTAATTAAATAGCCTTTCGGAATCATGCAAAAAAAGTTTCAACTAAGTCAAGTTTTCATTGATTCATGCCGATAAATGCCAAGGTAATTCACAAGAAAGGAGGTGTCATGAATAAAACATATTTATTAGTTGTTATAACGTTACTGTTAAATGGCTGTGTGAGTAAAGGTACGAGCTATAATGATCAGTGGTCAAAGGCCAAAAATCTTACCGTTGCAGGAGGGATGACGCGCCAGGTTCATGATCAGCAGTTAGCAGCTGGTGCCTATAACAAAGAAGGTCTTTTATTGGACTATAAGCTTAATAGCTTGTTCCACCCTGCCTATGGTAATTTTAGTGGTATCACTGGTGGCTCCATGGCTCCTTCTGGTGCATTTAAATCTTTTTACTGGGGGTGGAACATACCGGGCGCGAGTCATAGAAGCAACCATCGTCTATTTGCCTGGATGCCTAAAAACAACGCTAAAGATAAGCTTCATGCAAAGCAGCTGCTTGAAGGCATGGTGGCAAAAAGTGCAGTTACAGTTCTTGAAGAAATGCAGTTTAAGTTACAACCTGTGAAAACTCCGTATGTATATCTCGGTACTGCATTCCAGCAATGGTATATTGAGGACAGTGATGGAGATTGCTCCTTTCAGCGAATGAACTGTATGCTGAGTATTTATATACCTGAACCAGAGAGCTCTGTCGTGGCACCTTCTTTTTCGTTTTACGCTACCGCCGTCCAGGATGCCTGGTTATTTAATATTTCTGACCAATTTAACTATCCAAGAATTGCGTTGTCTCAGGGTGGACCCAAGAAAACGATAGCAGAAAATGTGTTTTACCAGAAGCTGAGTGTTCGACTGCCTGGCTGGACCTATTTATACATGGCACCTGATAGAGTGGCTATAGGTGAGAATAATGAAACTATTTCTTATCCTTATATACTGGAGAAAGGCAAGCCACTCTTGTTTATTCGCCCGGTAAAATAAGTCACTAAGCAAACATAATTTTGGCTTAAATAGGCGTGAACTAGTACCAAAATTTCAAACATGTTGTTTGATTAAAGGGTACCAGTTCAGGTTGTTCAAAGTGAAAAACGATAAAATATATCCATAGCATTCGCTAGTCCACTAACAACCTGAAGATAAATATTATTCATCAGTGCATATTTTACTCGAACTTCACCCACTGAGTTGAAAACACCAGTACTATACTGAATCTGAGTTTTCTGCGAAACATGGCCGCTGACGACAACCTTAGAATCATCACCACTACCTTCGGTAGTAAGAGCTAAATCATTCACTCCAATGGAAGAGCCTATGTTAGTGACAAAGCCTCCTAGTTGATAGATGCCCAGGCCAAGTAACATGGATTCCAGGGCACTATCATCATCACTAGAGTCTGTAGACTTCCCCCTAAGCAGATAAGAGAGCTGTTCATACTGGGACATTGCCGGAGAAGAAAATAATGACCATTCCGGGTGAGAAATTGGGCCTTGGGCTAACACACCAACAGTAACGTTATCTTCGATCACTTCAGGGTTGCGAATAGCCCTTAGTGTGAGGTATGAGTTATCCACTGGACCTGAAAATATAATACGCCCTTTCTGAATGATTAGGTCCTGACCAAGATATTGATATTTTCCTTCTATCAACTGAATAGCTCCATATACTTCAAGTGGTTTGTCGGGCACTTGAATAATAGCTAGCTTACCCTGAAGTTCAGAATTAAGACCAAAAGCCTTAAGATGAACACTGTCTTCTAATGAAACATCAATATTTATATTAATGGGAACCGAGGATTCTTTCCCACCACCATCCTCCTGGCTAGGATGGATTATCACTACATCACTAGAGAGAACCACTGCGTGCTTTGGTAAGTCGTCAATTTTTATTTGCGCCCAAGGAATAAGCAAACTTCCGGTTAAATTATACTGTTCGCCAATGTTTAAAACCAAATCAGTACTGATGCGTATTTCTCCCAAGCCCATGTACTGAACACTAAGATTATCTCCTTCGAGTGTTATCTTACCTGTGGGCGGTAATTGTTGCCAATCAAGGTTGCCTCCAATATTTAAGGCACCCTCACCAACATTCATCCGACCATTGAGCACAGCAGATGATCCATTCACTTTTATTAGAGTATTTAATTTGTCAATGCTGACAATATTAGGGGTGGTTTCCATTTTTAGTCCGACTTGACTTAAAGATAAGTTACCATAAAAAAGAGGATCTTCTAAAGATCCATCAATACGTCCGTTGACGGAAATGGAACCCTCAATATGACTAATATCTGGTATAAAAGGAGTAAGTACACTGAGCATTAATCTATCTATAACGACCTCACCTCCCAGTAGTTTTTTTTCTGAAAGATCAGTTACAGATACTTGGATATCTGCTTGACCAAGTTGTTTGGATAAAAAGATAAGTCTGGAATTAAGTGTTTTCTTTGAAACATCAATAGTCAAACTCAAAGATTCATACTCACTCGTCCAAGTTTCTACCTGCAGAACGCCGGGGGGGGTGTTCAAATTCAGATTAAGATCTAGTGTCGCATTCTGCCACTGCAGTTTTCCTTGTCCAAACAACAAGGCCTGCCATGAGAACTGCTCTGAAAAGAAAGGGCTAAGAACCTTCGTATCAAGTTGATTTACACTGAATGACACCTGCCCATGAGTACTAGATATAGTCGCTGAGTCAAAACAAAGTGCTGATTTGCCGGAGTGCCAGCACTGGTCTGACAAGAATAGTGTTTGCTCCTTATCCAGTGTCATGACCAGTGGTGCTTGCAGTAGCCACTGTCCTACATCAGTGCTAATTATGGCTTGTTCGAGCAAACCGTGCCAACTTGCATTCTTCCACGCGCCATTAATACCTATATTCATTGCTATTGGACTACCTTCAGAGACCAGCAATAATTTATGATTACTTTCTGTACCGTCAATGTCTAACTGGATATTTTGTAGGGTCAACATTCCAGTTTGTAATTTCTGTAGACTCAGATTTATATCGCCTCCATACTCATGATCTTTCTTTAAAACACCAAAAGTATTTAATTCAGAAATAATAATCTGTTGCCATGATAAAAGATGACTTTTGATACTATAGGTAATAGAAGGATGTTTCTGACTTCCTGCTATTTCAATATCTCCAGTTATTGAACCTTTAAGCTCTGGATATATCTGTTCAAGATTGCCACATTGTAGTGTTGTAGTTAGCGCCAATATATTTCCCAGATGGCCATTAACGGTAACAGTATTATCCCCTGCTTTAATTAATAAGTCTTTAATGTCCCACTCCATGCTACTATCGACGGTTACTTTTCCTGTTATTTCCATAGGATTCTTTCGTAGCTGACCAGCAATAGCTATGTTTGGAATTTTAATATTCCAGCCCTGACCGGTATACTTGAAGCAGTGTTTGATATTACCATTTAACTGACCATCATACTCTGGAAACCAAAGTGAAGGATTTATGTTTGATATTTTTATCAGTCCATCCCAGTTTATTCCGTTATTCCAGTCAAGCTTTCCATTTATAATCATACGACCTTTTTCTGTATCAAGGAGAGCCTGATTGATATTGAAAATTTGGCTATTGCCTTCTCCGGTAAGGTTAATATTAACAATAGGCTGTTGCTTCACGCTTACATTGGTCTTCAAAATAAGATTATAACTTTTTAGATCCCCCAAAACAGCCAGCTCTCCTGGGCCTATATCAATATCTGGGTTATCAGTTATTATGGGCCATTGGATATTTTGCCAGAGGAATTTAAGATCAAAGAATGGCTGCATTCTGATCGGATAGACTGTTCCTGTGATACGGGTATTAATAGCTCCCGTGGTCTCAATATCTGTTAGTAACTCACCAAGAGACCCTGAAAACATAGCTATGAATTGTTGTGCGGCAGGGATTGAGCCAGAAAGTGGGTCTTTCAGTGTTGCATTAACTGTGAACTCAAGAGGATAGCTACCATTAGTTCTTATTTTGCCTGATAGGTGAGCATCAGCCAACGGATGATTCACATCAATATAGTGAACAACTACATCATGCCCCTTACCTTCAACTGACAAATTTATATGAGGGATATATTGCTGTTTATAAGATGTATTAATAAGCTGTAGTTTATTAAACATAACAGGGAAAGGAAGTTTCACTTCTGGAAGTGTTATATTGTCATTTAAACCATGGCTGTTAACTGACGATATATCTGGCTGCTTATTTCCCCTCTGAATCATCAAACTATCGATCACTGTTTTATTAGTAGATAATCCTCTGTCGTTTAATTCTAGGTGAGTAGTCAGCTTACTAAAATAAATCTTAAGATTATCTTGAGTAAAGTTCAGGTTGGTAATATCAATATGATCAATATCCAAGTCCAGCGGCAAACTAAAAACTTCTCTAGATTGCTGGTCATCTGTATGAGCATCTTCAGCCCTAAGTAAAGTAATAGAAGGGTGTAAAATCTCTATCTGCGTTATCCGCAAACGCCCCTTAATAAGCCAAGACGGGAGCCATGCAATGCTGGCTCGCTGTGCTTTAAAAACTAATTGGTCTCCTTCCCATGCCAGATTTTCAAACGTAAAACCTTTACCAAAATGACCTGCGATCAGATTTCCACTCAGTTGGGGCAACCAATTTTGTATTTGCTTCCACAATAGAGCATTACCGCTATGAGTGAAACACAATATAAGAGCAAAAATAGTGACTGCCACACTGAAAATAACTAGATTTCGTAATAACCATTTCATAGCATTGGCCCCATGGTAAAATGAAAACGCCAAGGCTTATTTTCTTCACTAATAGCGCAAGCAAGATCCAGTTTTATTTGACCAAAAATAGTGCTCCATCGAATGCCGAAGCCGGCACCTATTTTCCACCTATCTTTATAATCATTGGTAGCTGTACCACCATCAACAAAAGTGGAGATCCACCATTTTTTAATAAATGAATACGCATACTCAATACTTGCTGTTGTCACGTATCGGGCACCAGTCAAATGACCATTTTTATCTTTTGGTGAAATGGACTCATAGGCAAAGCCTCTGACAGTTTGATCGCCACCAGTAAAGAATCGAATAGATGGTGGTATTTCTGATACATAGTTGATCATAAAAATCGCACCTTGTTCTGCTCGAGCAATCACTCTGTGCTTATTAAAATAAGTTTGTAACCACTTAGTTCGACCCCATACTTTTATAAAATCAACGTCCGACCCCCAAGCTTTATTGGATAGTTCAACTTTCACGAAGTGCTGATTACCATGGTAATCAGAAGCATCACCTCCTTGTACTCGATGACACATGAGTGAAATCCCAGGGATTAGTAAAACAGTATCATCACTCTGCGTCCCTTGGGTGTAGTTTTCGTGTTCAACTCGAAAAAATATATCATTATCCCAGTCTTCTTTTATTATAAATGAATTCTTATTAAAGTGATGAATCGCTGCTGAGGTGAGCTCACTGTCAGTATCTTCAACTGTTTTTTGCTGGTATCCAAAGTTAAGATTGTAATATTTTTTAAGAGGATTTCCATCAGGGATTTTGTAACTAGACGTTATTTTTGTTTTCTTTTCCGATATATAAGCTTCATTTTTCAGGCTATGGCCGTAGTTATTAACCCAAGGTTTGTCCCAGTGCAGAGAAAACCGAAGCCCTTCATCAGTTGCGTACCCTGCCCCAACCTGAATTTCATGATGAAGTCGTGGTATAGCATGAATAGAGATAGGGACTTCATTATTTGTTATGTCCTTTCTTTCAGGCTGAACTGCAATCTGGTGAAAATAGCCTGTGAGTGCAATATTCTGATTTAATTTTCTTATCTTCACTACATCATAGGGCTCACCTTGCTTGATAGTTACCAATGATTGCACGATGTCTTTGAAGCGCGTTGTCATTTTAATATATTTGACATCACCAAAACGATAACGACAACCTGAATCAAGAGTAATGAGGATGTCTGCATATTCTTTATCAGAGTAAACACTAACCTTATGTTCTGTCATTTTGGCATCAAAATAACCATGGGCTGAGGCAAGACTATGTAATGCATTTTTAGTGTCTTCATAAGCTCTGTGATTTAGAGTGGTTCCTTTTTTCAAAGGAAAGGTGAGGAGGAGATTAGAAAAAGCACTATCTTCTGTTGCATCACCCAGAAGTGATATGTTCACGTTCCTGATAATAGTAGGCTTACCCGACGCAATAGTAATAATGCAAACGTCAGTATTAGGATCTGGGGGATGGATTGTAATAACGGGACTATAATATCCCATAGCCTGAAGAGAGTGCTTTACTTCCTTGATTATTCGGGTTTTGAATCTAGGAAGTTGTGAGTGATCTACAGCAGATAACCTATCAAGATATATACTAACATTTTCTTCCAAATCTCCACCAATACCTTCGATCCTCCATTGTAAAGAGGCGGATAATACAGGTGCAGATACGATAAAACACAAAAAAATAGCCGAAAAGCTCCATAAATCAAGTGTTCTATCAGGCTTGGCTATGGCTTTAATTAACCAAACAACCACTTTTTCATCCAGTATTTTCAAATATCGCCTATGCCATAATAGAATGACCAAAAGAATACCATGACCACTATGCTAAATCTGCTGATATGTGCAAACATTCGGCTTGGAAAGTTAGTTACGGTACAATTAATTTTATGACCTTATATCTATCATCGTTGAAAATGCAGAGGATGCCGGCTATGCGCCTGCTCCCCACCCCAAAAAGTACTTGGTTTTAGTGCAGCCTTAACGTCTGTACGTAACTCGCTGGAAGTTGGGGATTTGCTACATTACCATTATATGCCTCTCCAATAACAACTGTGAGAGTGCAGCCATTGAGCAATAGGTGTGCCTTGACACGCGCTCAAAACTAACGATAGATTGTGGGTCAAAATGCGATCTACCAACCATTGATAGTGACGCTTATCAATGTGACAAAACACTATTTTCAGCATAGGGCTAAGTCCTGTATAACTAAGTTTATCCTACACTGTAAAAGGTTAAAATTTTATCCTCAACTCAAATAACGAGATATCTGTGTCAACAACAAGCCCAAGCAATAGCCCCCATATCATAACAGAAAGCAGAAGCCAGTTCAGTTCACGACTTGGCTTCATCATTTCCGCTGCTGGCTGCGCGGTAGGTGTCGGCAATATTTGGAGTTTTCCTGTTCAAACGGCTGAGAATGGTGGAGCAGTCTTTGTACTTGTTTACCTAATACTGTCATTTATTCTTGCTTACCCTGCTTTGGTCGCTGAGCTTACTATTGGCCGATATGCCCAGTCCAATCCAATCACGGCTCTACAGCAATTAAATGACCAACCCTTATGGCAACGATTAGGCCAGCTAACTGGAATAGTCTCTATTCTAACCATTACAGTCATTTATAGTTTTTACAGTATCATCGGGGGTTGGTTTATTGGTTTTTTCTTTTCTCCTGTATTGTCAGCACTAGGCCTAGATAGCCTATCATCTTTGTTGACCGATTTTTCCAGTGTACCGACAATAGCGTTGACCCTAGTATTTATGATCCTAACTACATTGATTGTGACTCAAGGCGTACAAAAAGGCATCGAGCTCTGGTCCAATAGACTGATGCCATGCTTGATTATATTATTGCTGATTCTTATAGGGTTTGCCTTAACTAGAACCGGAGGGATGGAAGGCCTAAAGGTTTACCTTCTGCCAGACTTTTCAAGGATATTTGATACCAAGCTATTAATCAGCGCCCTGGGACAATCGTTCTTTTCAATGTCGCTGGGAGTGGGAGCAATGATGGTATACGGTTCTTATCTAAGCAAGTCAGTTAATATCCCCACTACGGCTGCTCATGTGACGATACTGGATAGCACTGTAGCATTTTTAGCTGGATTACTAGTGATACCGTGCATGTATGCAGCAACTTACCAAGGCGTAGAAATCTTTACGCCAGAAGGAACACTGTACAATTCAGATAAATTGGTATTTGTAGTGCTTCCTGCTCTTTTCCAGCAGCTGGGTTCAGCTGGGCAACTGGTATCAACCGCTTTCTTTCTGCTGCTGACTAGCGCAGCCCTAACATCCTCCATTGCCATGCTGGAAACACCATCTTCCGTAATGGTCGAAAAAACCGGATTACGTCGCCCCCAAGCCTGCTGGCTAATCACGCTGATAGCAGGAACATTATCTACAGTCATTATTTTAAATATTGAAACAATGCTATCACTAGCAGTACAGCTCGCTACCCAGTATATGATGCCGGTCCTATCCCTTATTACTACCATTTATTGCGCCTGGCTCATCAGGCAAGACAAGCTGCTAGCCGAAATACGTCAAGGTTACCCTGGGCTTGAGTCCAGCTTATTCTGGAAAATATGGCCGTGGTATGTTCGAACTGTTTGCCCAGTTTTAATTTTAGTACTGGTAATTAACAGTTTTTAATGATGAGGAATTTACTGGAAACTCAAATTACGCAGCGGATTTAGCACTATCCTATGGATAACTTTTATGGGTTATGCTTGGCACTTATCATTTTAAAAATTTAGATTATACCCATTGCCATTGAAAGTATGAGTAAGCGACAAGCGAGTGAAAATGATCTTACGAGTAGTAAGTGATTAGGTGAGTGAGAGCATTTCATGGGAGTTGGTATACCAATCATATTTTACAGATCCAAGTGCTAAGCTACTTTCGATTACTCATAGTATACCGATCACTCAATTACTTTGAGTGCAATGAGAGGCCAACGTTGTTTTTCTGAAGCACTTGTTCTGCTCTATAGCTGGAGCGCACAAAAGTACCTGAAACCACTTCCACAAATTTCTTCTTCAGTCCTATTTGACGGTATTTTTCAAACTCTTCGGGGGTGACATAACGGTCAATTGCTAGGTGATGCTTGGTTGGCTGGAGATACTGACCAAAAGTAACAATATCAACACCGATGGCGCGTAGATCATCCATAGTTTCTAATATTTCTACTTCCGTTTCTCCTAGTCCCAACATCAAACTGGTCTTTGTTAAAATATCAGGACGATACTTTTTGGCATATTCAAGTACAGTCAACGTTCGCTCATAACTTGCACGGGGGTCGCGTACAGGATGAGTTAGGCGCTTTACTGTTTCAATATTTTGAGCAAAAACCACTATGCCACTGTCAACAACAGTTCTAATGGAAGCATAATTTCCCTCAAAGTCTGGCGTAAGGACCTCAATAGCAGTAGTAGGGTTAACCGCTTTCACTTTTCTAACCACTTGTGCATAATGGCCTGCCCCACCGTCATCAAGATCATCACGGTTAACTGAGGTTAATACCAAATACTTTACCCCCATCTGGCGCACAGTTTCAGCTGTATTTTCTGGTTCTTTTTCATCTAGCCACCCTTTAGGGTTGCCAGTGTTAACGGCGCAAAAACGACAGGCACGAGTACATACATCTCCCATCAACATAATAGTGGCAGTGCCGGAGCTCCAACACTCATTGATATTAGGGCACATAGCCTCTTCACAAACAGTACTTAGGTTATGCTTATGAACAACGGCCTTAACCTCATTATACTTGCTGCTGTATTGCGCTTTGATACGCAACCATTTAGGCTTTCTTTGAATTTTTGTAGAGCTACCATGGCTGGCTTTTATGCCGTTTTTAATGGCTGTAATGCCGCGCTCATTAACAAACTTGACGCCGTCCTCTATTTGGATAGTTGGAATGAGAATTTTATCGCTCATAGAGTGAATGCCATATAAAAATAATTATAAAAACCTACGAAATGACAATAGATCTTCCGTTCCTTTCTTCAATAGTGACTCTAAGATTACGCTATCGTCGTCATTCCCCTGCCCCAATATACCTATTCCCAACCATCTAATACATTAATCCTCGGTACTTTAGCATGACCGCTGTTATCTAATTACCTAATATATGAAGGCATCGTGCCATTGCCATTCCTTTGTTTCTTTTATCACTGTGGATATGTTGCTGCAATAATAAGTGCTACAAGTCCCCAGCTCTTCCATCAAGCATTCCAGCATAACTTTAGCTACATTAGTCATTATTACATTCGGATAAAACTCTTTAATGCTCGTCATTGGCTGCCCAGCATACCCACAAGGATTTATTCTCTGGAATGGCTCAAGATCCATATCAACGTTAATACTTAAACCATGGTAGGAGCACATTTTCCTGAATCTCAGGCCTAAGCAGGCAATTTTAGCATTATTAACATAAACACCTGGAGCTTCAGGCTTAGAGTAAGCCTCAATGTTGTAACGGCTAAGCAAGGAAATCGCACTATTTTCCAACGTCGTCACTAGCCTGCGAGGCCCACAGCCTGCTCTTCTAGCATCGACTAATAAATACATAACCATCTGGCCGGGCCCGTGATAAGTTACCTGCCCTCCGCGATCAACCTTAATGACAGGGATATCACCAGGGGCTAATACATGTTCAAGCTTTCCCGCCTGACCCAAGGTAAACACCGAGTTATGCTCGACAAACCATACTTCATCAGGAGTGCTAGCGTCTCTCTTATCGGTAAAATCTTTCATGGCCTGCCATACTGGGTGATAAGACTGTCTACCAAGCTGACAAACAAATAGTGAGTGACTCATAGAACCATCTGAACTCTGCCGCTGGCCTTCAGGTCTTCATTCAAGGCCTTAAGCTGCTCAACTCCAGTAGCCATAATGACAACGTGAACGGATAAATACTTTCCCGTTCTGCTTGCTTTTAGATTAACTTCACCCTTAAAGTCCGGTGCATGTTTTTTTAGGACGCTCACTACATAATCTTTAAAATCAGGAGTAGCAGCTCCCATTATGCGAATAGGGTAGGCGCAGGGAAAAACAATTTTAGGCAACTCTTGATTGCTGGAGCTATCAACCATATTGCTCAACTATTATATTACAAAAACAAACTATTAAAGAACATCATGATTGTATCCCATAACCGCCTGAATAAGCCACCTTGTTCTACTGACTGTTGCATCAACAGTGGAACCTCCTGGATCAGCTCGTCTTCCAGTAATACCTTCACCACGCCCACCTGCTGGCCTTTTGCAAGGGGTGCCACTAGATTAGCCTCAACCTCCATGCTTGCTTTTAACCTTTTGCCAGTACCGCGAGGTACCGTAACAATCAAGTCATTGCCGATTCCGACAGTTACTTGCTTAACCTTACCTTTCCAAACGGTCACCGTTTTTAGCGCTTCACCAGCCTTTTTAATATTAATATTCTCAAAGAAGCGAAAGCCATAGGTTAGCAACTGCTGGGCTTCTTCCGATCGCTGTTTTTTACTATTAGCTCCTAACAAAACAGCCACCAAGCGACGCTCATCCCTTTTAGCTGTCACCGCCAGATGATACCCTGTCTCGTCGATATGCCCAGTTTTTAATCCGTCGACATAGGGATTAGTCCATAATAGGCTATTTCTGTTTGCCTGCCTTGCCAGCGCACCACCTGTTTTCTTATCAACACCATACTGATAATACTTTTCGCTGTATAACGGATAATACTCAGGGTAATCCTGAATAATATGTTTTGAGAGTATCGCTAGATCATGGGCTGTGGAGTAATGATTATCAGTGGGCCAACCAGCAGCATTTTTAAAATGGGTATTATGCATGCCCAGCCTTTGTGCAGTCGTATTCATTAAGTGAGCAAACGCATCTTCACTACCAGCAATATGTTCCGCTATAGCTACACTGGAATCATTCCCTGAGACAATAATAATTCCGCTCATTAGCTCCGCTACCGACACACGGTTGCCTACTTCGATAAACATCGTAGAGCCACCCATTGACCAGGCTTTTTCACTGATCAAAACTTGGTCATCCCTGTGTATATTTCCTGACGAAAGTTCAGCTTCAGCAATGTAGGCGGTCATCATTTTGGTGATGCTAGCAGGATGCATGGTTTCTGAAGGGTTATCTGAAGCCAGGATTTCACCACTATCAACATCCATCAGGATAAAACTCTTAACCTTTATTTTAGGTGGGGGAGGGATTAGACCTGGCATTTTAGCCTGCACATGGTCAGCGCTTCCACACAGCGTTACTGCTAGCAACACTATTATCTGTCGTGCACAATATAGAACGCTATTCATCCAGCTTCATTACTCTTTAATAAGTTGCGTCAAAGTCAAGGCCTTTAATCATAATACCTCTACTCTGGGCATTATTTCCAAAAAACCTTGAGCCATAATAACTAAGTAACTTACCTATGCTAGTTACCATTTAAGGTCTCAGGAGACGACAGATGGACAGACAAAGCCCACATAATCCTACGAATAGTAAGTGATTATGGGGGGGAGGGCGGCCAATAATCTCAGATCTTCAATGGTAATGAATAGATATTCGTCATTAGTCGCATTTTAATATGCAGTGATTTTGATTACAATCATCTACAATAGTAACGCGTCTAGGTGACCATATGAATGGGAATATGTAAAGTTTTATGCAGTACTAATAAAGTTGCTGCACTCCTTTCATTCATAAACTACAAAGGAGTCATGATAACGCGCTTCTGCCAAGTCTTCGAGTAATAGTTCCATTTCTTCAGGATTGTGAATAGGCCCAACTCTAACCCTATAATAGGTTAACCTTATTTTCATTACTGATAACGCTGGCACTAACCCCTAGCTTGTCAAAAACATCTTGCCTCATAACTTGAGCACTATGATGGCTTTTAAAAGCTGCCAGCTGAAGATATACAAACGACTCATCACTATGACGCTCTGGCGAATCAAGGAACGACTTCGAGTCTATGCCTTCAATTTTTACTTTTGACGTGCCATCGACAGCAAACCCAAGCTTTTTTGCTGCAACATAGGACACGTCAAGCAACCTCTCTTCATGAAAAGGACCTCTGTCATTCACCCGCAAAACAACAGAGCGATTATTGTCAAGATTGGTCACTTTAACGTAGGATGGAAGTGGCAAGGTCTTGTGAGCTCCTGTCATCTTGAATATATCATAAACTTCACCATTAGCTGTCTGTTTGCCGTGAAACTTTGTTCCATACCATGATGCAATCCCCTCTCGAATATAACCATTAGCTGACTTCATCGGCTGGTAATCAATACCATTTAAACTGTAGGGACTAAACTTATGTGGTCCTTTATGAGGCCTAGGCACAGCGTCAGAGATTTGTGAAATATCAATATGCATCTTTGGTGCACCATCAAGCACCTCAAGAGTATTAACATCAGTTGAGGCGCAGCTCCCCAGAACCAACGCCAATAGCACAAAGCCAACACATCTTAGCATTGGTGGTAAACTCTGCATAAATGTGCCAACCTCCAGCAATTGCGTAGTCCAAACCCGATAACTATGAGGCTTGCAGTGCCTTAGTATTACCAATATTTGCAACCTAAGACAAAAGATTGCACCCCTTTTACTTAAAAATACAGGAATATTGCTTTCCTCACTTTTTGCAACCATATTTCCATAACCATTGAGACGGTGAGGTTGTTGATAACTCTCAATCACCTAATGGCTATGGCCAATTTATACCTGCAACGTAATTTGCTGACGGTATAATTGCACCATAAATCCGCCTCAAGAGCTGATGAGTGGGCAAAAGCGATAAAATGAATCGAAAATTACGATGAAATAAGCTCGAAAGTCAGAGAGTTTTATCGCAAATCTGACAACCGACGTGCAAATCACTTCAATCAGAGATTTCCTGTATAGCGAAGAAGCGTAAACATAGCGATGCTGTTGTAACTTATTTATTGAATCAAAACTTTAACCTTGTAAGCACGATCAAATTTGGGTTGGTGATATAACGTATTAATACACGAGTAAGACCTATCGTAGGTTACTAGATATCAATGTCGTGCGATCGTCAATATGGCTGTTGGCACTTACTGGGATAATGCCGTCGTTTAACGCTGCTTCGATAGTTTATCAGCCAATCCTCGAACATATATCGAATGATGTTAGAGCTGGCTTTAAGTATTACAACCTATAAAGGCTCCACTCATCGAATTATCATTTATCGCAGATTCAATATGAGAATAATGGATCCGGTTTTTTTGACCAGAACAATCTGTCCTTGCCATTATTTTGGCTTATTGTCGCCAAGCATCGAGCTGATGTTTTTGAGCGGCGTGAGATGAATATTTCATTTAAACTAAAGAAATAGATGAATTTAGCCTAAACTATAAGGAATATATGCAACTTTTTTACGAATATACAAATTAATAATTTAATTCTAAGAGATAGTAAGCATAATTAAAATAAATTGTAGGTCATACAATATGGCTCATAACAAAGCATTGTCTCCGGTAACAGTACTGAGCCAACTTATTTGGAAATTGATGATAAATATGATGTATTTTTGACGATGCCTTTTAATTTACAATCATGTTTCATTAATGTCTGATGCAAATATTTTTATATTAAAATTAAGTGACTAGCCATCAATGGCTCATAGGGAGAATATATGGGTGCGCATTTTGGGGGGGTAAGTGGCCCAAAACCTCTGCCTCAGACAGGGATGCATATTAACGAGACGCAAGAAGGTAGTTCCTCTGAAACAGATAAACTTTCTGTTCGAAGCGCTCAACCCAAAATTAATATACCTGCTGCATCTAATGCCTACCAGCTACAAAGGCCTATATTAGGTTATATTGTGCAGCCTGTTTCTTTGTTTTGGCAGATGAAACCATTGCCAGGTATGGGGGGATGCTGGCAACAGATGGCTCAGCACAGCTCTGATTATATGTTCGTTCATGGGCTTCAAAATAATGGCATTGGAAGTGGATATCAGCTGGTTCATCAGCCAACTAGCCAGTCTGCGCAGAGTTTCCCCAGTTCTCTTTGGCAACAGCAATTTAGCCAGATCCTTTCCTCTCGGGAAGAGATATTGTATGGGTTATTAGCTAGCATTGAGCAACAAAAGCAAGCGTTGATTGGTATTCTACAACATGCCAGCCTCGAGCCCACTCCAGCAATCCTGCAGCAAATAATGCCTCCAGCATTCTGGCCTAAAGCGTGTTCTATAAATTCTCTAATGAAAATAGCCATGCCTTTGCCTCCTAGCTACCAAGGAGGTATACATCAATTTCCTGTACCAATAGATTGGGCGCAGCCGGCAAAAGCTGGAGTATATGGTTTAGGAGCGAATCAAAATATGAGCATGGGTAACGAAGGTTTTTATGCCATTCCTAAACCTTATCAGCCGAATATGTGTGTTCTTAATCCATTGTATGATGCATTTTCAATGCAAATGGGGGGAGAGGACGCATTCAAAAGTGGCGCGTTTAGTAATAAAGATTTTTTTTACCAGCAGGCCCAACAGTCTTCTATTGGTGTTCCTGGTGTTCCTAGCGTGACTGCTCAGATGGGCAATCCTCCTCTATCGTTACAGGGCAACCAAGGAGTAAAAGCACAATTACAAATAGACAGTCAAGATCTTCTTGCTTTAAAAGATCGATCAAAATCTATCCAAGCTGAAATGCAAGTTCTGCGTGAAAATGTATCAGCTTTAAATAATGATATTATCATGATAGAGACAAAAGAATCTGTGAGCACTGGTGGTAAGGACTGTACGATTTTACATGATTCACTTAAAGGTATGATGCATTATATTCACGCGATTCAGTCGTTAAGCCTTGAAAATGAGTCCAGAATTAAACAGTGCTATAGTAGGTGTTTATCAGGCTGTGAAAAATTAAAGTCTTTGGGTATGGAGATAGAACCGCATATATTGGAGGCAATGTTGGTGCAGCCCGATATGTTGGCTGCAGAATCACAGACTCTACACGGAGCCCAAGCGCTATACGAAGAAGCGGATCAATTGAAATCTCGTGCGCACGATCTGATAAAAGGTGCTAGCCATAAAATTCAAAAACTTGAAACTCTAGAGGATCCAGAAACTCTAGAAGTTCAAGGAACTCCAAAAGCTCTAGAAGTTCAAGGAACTCCAAAAGCTCTAGAAGCCC
Organism: Candidatus Endonucleibacter bathymodioli; assembly: GCA_030674915.1. Classification (GTDB taxonomy): domain Bacteria; phylum Pseudomonadota; class Gammaproteobacteria; order Pseudomonadales; family Endozoicomonadaceae; genus Endonucleibacter; species Endonucleibacter bathymodioli. Next base: position 38,814 of record JASXSV010000006.1, on the reverse strand, counting down.
CAAAAACCACAAAAACTTTAGAAACTCCAAAACCTCTAAAACCTCCAGAAACTACAAAAACTCTAGGACCTCCAGAAACTCTAGGAGATTTAGGAACTCCGGAAGCTCTAGGAACTACAGAAACTAAAGATCCTAAAGTGCTTGATCAAAAAGATATTGATAAATCTGATTCTTTTGTTTCTGAAAACCCAGAAAAAAATGTAGCCGAAGATCTAACTGAAAATATTTCTATCGCAGATGAGGAGCAAATAGATGGTTCAAAAGAAAAGTCTGTACATATGCAAGTTGGTTTAAATAAACAATGTGATAATGAGACATTTGAAAGTATTGCACCAATAGTGAAAGATCTTGCATCTCAAGAGCCTGATCCTCAAGATCCGGAGTTTTTAAAATCATGTACAAATAATGATTTCAATAACGATATACATCAAACAATTAATTCTGGTAAAGAAGGTTCTGGGGGGGCTTTAATTGAAAACTATAAGCTTGTCGTTGCAAATAATAATATAAAAGATATTGAAGCGCAGTTACCACCCCCTCCTGCTAATACTGCCAAAGATATTAATGGTGCTAATATAAGCAATGAAAATGATACAAAGGAAAAGCTGATAGAATTAATTAGTGTGAATATTAAAAAATTCCGGACGGCAGTTAATCTGTTTGATCTAGAAAAGATACACCATGCCTCATTGATGGAAGAAATGGGCAACTGGCTGGATAAGATAAGAGATCAGATGAAATCATTTGACCCGCCTCCTATGCCTATTTTCCACAAGAACCCGCCAGACCACTCACAGGATAATGTGCGGGACCATCTAAGAGAGGATTATGCATCTTTAAGTGATAAGGTTGCACACTATGAGTATACAGACGTTGCAATAAAATCGGATATTGATACTGTAAATAACAGAATAATGGGATATAAACAATCGGTTTTTGCAGATTTGACTATTAAATCATTAAGTGGTTTGGCAAATGAAATTTCATACGTATCAAACTTTATTAATGAAAGTATTGATTCGTTAAACGGCACAGATTTTTTTCGACATGCTAGCGATCTAACAGAAGATCTAAATGACATTATTAGGAACGACAAGTCTTCAGGTGAAAAGAGTAAACCTAATAATACTCCAGGTGACAACAATATACTTGATGTAACGTTAAATAAAGTGCCTCAGGAAAATAAAGAGAAAAACAATATCAAACCTGACCCACATCAAGAGTCTATTGTAGAAAATAAAGAGAAAATATTGCACTTAAAGAAAGATAAATATATTAAAATAGCAATAGGTGAAATTAGAAGGTTGAATAAATCAGAACAAGAAAAGAAAGCAGTAAAAGATAAAGCAGCAAAAGATAAAGCAGAACAAGATAAATCTCAAACAGAAATAAAAGGCAATGAAGGTGGCGTGGAAGAAGAAAAAAATAGCCTAGATGCTGAAATACATTTAAATAAATTTCATGTGGCAATTGAGATTTTCACTAAAGAAGTTGACGAATTACTTCATTCTATGGGAGGTGATGGTGGACAACTTGCTAGGCTTATACGTTGTGTAAATACATCTGACGATCATAAAGCTGCAAATGGTTTTGTGGAAAGATATAATGCCTTAGGGGTATTGATTTCTGCGAATCACAACATGATATCGAATGATACACGTCGTGAAATTTATGACTTGCACCAAGAAGTTCTTAGTTTTTTTAGCTCATTTGCTGGAAATAAGTTAACTGGTGGAAATCCTGCTGTTGCTGATCTTAGTGACCCTTGTAGACCAACAAAGCTAGCAGAAAGATTTAATGAGCTTTATGATAATGACTGGACAGAATTACTGGATCTCTTTACCATGGGGGTTGGAGGAAGTGAGGTTGATGCCGTACAATATATTTGCGGTAAAGTAGAGGAGTGTTACAACTTCTGGTCTGATTTCATAAGTGAGCTTGTTGAATCAGAAGACTTTATTAATATGGAAGTGTATTCAGAAAGACGCGGATTTTAGTCATAAGTGCCCCTTAAAATTTATGCAGCTAACGCCATTTCACTATAAATCTCATCAGGTGTTTTAAAGTCTAACAGTTTTCTTGGTCTTTGGTTTAGTCGGTTTTGTATATCTAAAATTTCTTTGTCAGTGACATTATCCAAAGATTGGCTTTTGGGCAAATATTGTCTTATCAAACCATTATGATTTTCATTCAAACCTCGTTCCCACGAGGAGTAAGGGTGAGCAAAATAGGTATCTACGTTAAGCTTTTTCTTGATTTTTTCATGAAAGGCGAACTCCTTTCCGTTATCAAATGTGATCGTGAGTAAGTCTGATTGGTAAGGCTTGAGCATCGTTATAATTGCTTTCGTCACCACGTCAGCGTGCTTTGAAGGAACACGTTTTACCAAATTTAATTTACTCACTCTTTCCGTTAATGTAACCAGTACACCCTTGTGTCTTTTGCCAATTACAGTGTCTGCTTCCCAATCGCCTAAACGTATTTTTTGATCCACAATTCCAGGTCGATCATCAATGCTAACACGGTTTCGGATCTGGCCTCGTGCATCGGGCTTTCTTGTTCTTTGCTTATACTTCTTGTGCCGAAGATGTTGATACAAGCAACCACCCCCAGCTTTGTCCTCTCGAATAAACTGGTAAATCGTAGAGGGACATACAGAAGGTTGATTATCTCGTTTAAGGCGTCCTTGTATTTGCTCAGGGCTCCACTGCTTACTTAGTCTGTCAGTAATTTTATCTTTCAGTTCAGCTACCATCTTGGTCGCTTTTGGTTTCTGTTGATGACGTTCCTGCGCAAAATTATGTGCTTGCTTCGGGCGATAACCTCTAGCCCCTGTATTTCTAGCCAACTCTCTTTTAACGGTACTCAAATCACGCCTTAAGTCTTGGGCGATAATTTCATTTGAAACTCCTGCTTTTTTCTCTGACCAAATCTGGTATCTTTCTTCTTGAGTCAGGTGGGTATAACGCTTATTCATAAGTGGTCTCACATTGGTTTTTGGTAGAACCGTGAGTGTACCCTCTGGCTCAACTTTTTCAATATGGCGCACTTATGACTGAAATCCGCGAGACATAATAAGCTTGTTACTAGCACTAAGCCATTAGATAAGTTACGTAGTATTTTTGCATGTAAAAGAGATGGTGTTTACGGGTTAAAAAATATTTTTTCTGCTATGTCATTAGAATTATTATCTATTAATAAAGATGAACAGAATATAAAGGGTGCTCAAAACTTTCCAGTAGTTGTTCAAAAATTCTCCAAAGAGATGAATGAGATAATAGCGTTTATGATATTACAAGAGAGACCCTTTGAGCTAAAATTTGCAAAGAAAGGTAGCAAGATCAGCACAGATGTGGATCGAGCATATACACGCTCTGGACAGTATGTTGAATTTACGGTGTGGCCATCATCCTACTTGCATAAAGGTGGCCCATTACTAAGCAAAGGTGTAGTTCAGCCTAAAGTTCCTTAGGGTAATCTATGATTGAATCTCCAAAATCTGGTAAATACTTGCAGCGTAATTAGTTGACGGCATAATTGCGCCATAAATCCGTCTCGAGAGCGGATAAATAGGCAAAATCGACAAAATAAATCGAATATTACGATGAAATGAGCTCGAAAGTTAGAGAATTTTATCGCAAATCGGACAATTGACTTGCAAACTACTTAAATCAGAGACTCCTTGGCTAGTTTCATAATTGCTGACGAAATTGGGCAAAATTAATGACGGAGGCTAAAGTCGTTGATTATGCTGAGGTCCCGTGTAGATCAAGTGGGGTGCTGCTTATACGTACCTAGTGATGGATGATGACTATAAGTAGCGGTAATTGTGGAAGTGGCCTAAGTTCTCTGTAGTGCAGAGTTGCATTATTACTTGTTAATTAAATATTGTTCTTGTATTTGATATCCCCTATTCCCGAGAGGGATAGTATCAAGAAAGAGTTGCTGGTTTGAGACCTGTAGTCTGTTACTGGTAAGCATATCGACGGCCATGGGGTATATCTGATGCTCCATGGCCTGGACTCTTTTGCGAAGACTATGCTCATCATCCTCCAACTCTATAGTTAGTGATGCTTGTAAAATTATAGCTCCACTATCAAGCGCTTCTGTGACGAAGTGAACTGTTGTTCCGTGATGTTTCTGACGATCGGCCAGTATCCTTCGGTGTGTATTCAGTCCTTTATAGTATGGCAGTAATGATGGATGAATGTTAATTAATCGGTATTGAAAATGCCTGGTCGCCCGCACAGTCAGAATTCTCATGTACCCTGCCAGAACAACCAGCCCAGGATTGAAGTTATCAATTTGGCGAATCAACTCAATATCGTAACTTTCCCTGGAGTCGAACTCCTTGTGATCAAGAACTAAGGCCGGTATATCTGTATTTTTTAACCTTTCCAAACCATAGGCATCAGGACGATTACTTATTGCTCCGACTATATTATAACTATAGTCAACCTGCTGATTCAGAAGAGCTTGTAAGTTACTGCCGTTACCTGAGAAAAGTACAACGACACGGTTGCTTGTGTTCAAATATTTGCTCTGTTGTGTCACGATAATTTCACGGATTGCCTAATCTTCTTCATTTTACATTCTACCCTGCGATGATAGCTGGTGCATGTGCAGATACAAGGAGCATCATTGCACCTCATCACTTATACAAATTCTCCCCTGCAGATGAGAGGTTATTGATTACTATCACCGTCAATGGTAACTGGGGTATTTTAAGTGGCGCTGAGGATATCCAGAATTTTTTACGGCTTTTTAGCGGAAGATCACCTGCTGGTCATCGCCTGGAGCAACTTTGCCTATAATTAGGGGCTCTTCGCCAAATTCAACGAGCTGTTTTACCGCAGCTTCACTGTATCGTTCTGGGATGCAAATTACCATGCCTATTCCGCAGTTAAATGTGCGATATAGCTCAAACTGCTCGATGTTTCCTTGTTCCTGGAGCCATTTAAACACAGGAGGAATATTCCAACTCCCAGTTTCTATAGTGGCTTGACAGCCTTCGGGAAGCATTCGTGGTAGATTTTCTGGCAATCCACCGCCAGTAATGTGGGCCATGCCATGAATGGGGATATCTTTTTGCAATTGTAGTAATGATTTTACGTAAATGCGAGTTGGTGCCAACAGGGTCTCGGCCAAAGTGCTGTCTCCCATAGGCTGTTGTAAGTTTTGGTTGTTGACTTCTAAGACTTTACGGATCAATGAGAAACCATTGGAGTGCGCGCCGCTGGACTTTAGACCAATCAATAGGTCTCCGGGGCTTATTTTGGATCCATCAATGATGTTAGCTTTTTCAACAACGCCAACACAAAAGCCCGCAAGATCGTAGTCTTTGCCTTGATACATGCCTGGCATTTCTGCTGTTTCACCACCGATCAGAGCGCAACCTGCTAATTTACAACCCTTGCCTATGCTTTTGATGACACGCTCAGCGACATCAATATTTAGCTTGCCAGTCGCAAAGTAATCAAGGAAAAATAGCGGCTCAGCACCGCAGACAACTAAGTCATTAACGCACATGGCCACTAGGTCGACACCAATATTCTCGTGTTTATTAAGGTCGATAGCCAGTTTTAGTTTAGTGCCAACACCGTCTGTTCCTGATACAAGTATAGGTTCTTGATAGCCAGCGGGTATTTGACAAAGTGCTCCAAAGCCGCCAATGTTTCCAATCACTTCTGGGCGGCGGGTGGTTTTTGCTACCTGCTTAATGCGCTGAACCAAAGCGTTGCCGACATTAATATCAACACCGGCATCTTTGTACGTCAACGAGGTACCTTGAGAAGTATTACTGCCTGTCTTATTCATTAAAGTGAATCCGCGCCATTAAATTGGGGTGAATTATCAGAGTTGGCTATTTTAAAGTCTGTTCATCCTGTATCGCAAGTTTAGACAAAATAATCATTTGCGTGACAATATGATAGGAATGGTGTGTCATAATCTAAGGTTATGAGTATTATAGTTTGATATCTTTGCACTAGTCGTCATTTTGTTCGTTAGTGAGTAAAAAAAGCACGAAAAGAGAGAGTTTTTAACGAAGCCATCTGGCAAAATAACGATCGTGTAAAGGTCTCAGTTAAACTCATTGAAGGCGCAGTAAGGGAGAGGGTCTCTATAAATTTGAGCTGTTTGGGTGAGCACAGAGGTCGCTCCTGTATATTCAAAGGTGGCAGGTGTAGGTAAAAGATTCCCTATCCTCGTTACGTGCAAGTTTTCAAGAAGATGTCATGAAGATTCCATAATCTCATTTCAGGCTTATAGCTTATGGGATGACACTGACAGAATAATCTATTGATGTTAATATTATACTCGTTACCATTGAAGGTTTAGTAAAAGACAAACGATCTAAATCTCATAATTCTATTGTGGTAGGTGATTGGTGTGAGTGAGAGCTGTCTACAACCTCACACATTCAAAGTTAAAAGCTGTAGAGCTCTTGCCATGCTTGAGGTTGTCAGGCTAATTTTTTTACGGGAAAGCTGTGATATCAACATTGTGGCGAAGTGTAGGTCGAGTCTTCGCGGGATTAGTTTTTTTGGTAAGTTTTGTAAACTTTTTCTCAATAGGTCTAGAGGCTGCTCAGGTTACTGGTCTATACAAAACAGAGCTGCCTATAGACTCTCAATCTGCTGATGAGCAAAAAACGGCGATGGGAAAAGCACTTGGCAAAGTAATAGTTAAGGTCACTGGAGAAGTGTTGAGCTTAGCTAACAATACACTGAAAAGTGCTATAGCTCAGCCTGAATTGTATCTGAATAGCTATAGCTACCGAAAAAGTAGCACAAAGCCCAAGCAGCAGTATTTGCAGATTACATTTATCGAGGAGCAGGTTAATAGATTGTTGAGGAATGCTGGGTTGGCTATTTGGGGGAGCGATAGGCCAACTATATTAGCTTGGTTAGCTGTTGATGATGGTAGAAATAGAAATATTCAAAGAGATAACTTTACTGGGTCAATCGTAGAAGCCTTTGAACAACAGTTCCGTGAGCGAGCATTACCACTGATTTTCCCTCTTTATGATGTTGAGGATGTAAAAGCTGTGTCTATGGCTGATGTTTGGGGAGTTTTTCCTGAGAAGTTACTGACGGCGTCAAAGAGGTATGGTGCTGATGCCATTTTGGCTGGACGATTGGAAGTTAAAGATGGACTTTATAATGGTCGTCTCTCTCTCTTTTTTCGTGAAACGAAGGAGGATGCTGATATTCTAGCCTTAGATAGTCAGCAATTATCACAGGCGGCTGCGGATCTGGTTGGTGGCACATTATCTCAGCACTATGCGATTATTTCTCTCGACTCAAGAGAAAATACTACTTTTTCTGTGGAAGGGGTTAAATCAGTTCAGGATTATAGCAATTTACTGACATATCTTGAGGGCTTGACTGCGGTTAGATCTATTAGTGTGCGCAGGTTGTTAGGCTCAAATGTGGAGCTGGAGCTGATGTTTGATGGCTATAGTAGTCAGCTCACAGATGCTATTGCTCTTGGTCGGAATTTACGGGCTGTTAAAAAAGCACAGGGAGAGCATATTACTCAAGAGGGTCCAGTTATGTTTTATCGTTGGATTGGCCGTTGATGGTTTTTATGCCAGTTTGCATTGAATGAATGAGGTTGTTGACCGTTTCATTTCGATCAGTCGCCTAGAGGTATTTTCTAGCGTTTCGCCTACTTGCATCTTCAATGGTAATGGATATAAGGATAAATAGTGACGTCAATACTGAAAAAGTTGGAAAGAATATTATGACTATTCAGCAGCGCTGGATGTTGGTGGCTGTTACGCTAGCCATTGGTATCAGTCTACACTTTCTAAGTGAGATATTGGCTCCGTTTGTTATTAGCATAGTTCTCGCTTATATTGGGGACTCTCTGGCAGGCCGGTTGGAGGGGCTTGGTTTATCCAGAGTGCTTGTAATAACTTTTGTATTTATTGTAATCTTTTTTATGATAATTATTGCATTGCTGGTGGTTGTACCCCTTGTGTTTCAGCAGTTGAAGGCTCTTATTCAGCTGCTTCCGCTATGGGAATCATGGCTGCATACTAATGTCTGGCCTTTAGTTAATAAATATCTCGATCTTGACCCAAAGTTGTTTGATCTTAGCGGTATAGCTAAGAAACTTGCTAGTGAGTGGCAGAGGGGGGGAGGGTCGTTAGCGCATATTGGGCTTTCTGTTACCCGTTCTTCCATTGTTCTGGCTGGTTTTTTGGCAAATGTGCTTCTGGTGCCGGTTGTGACTTTTTATTTGCTCAGGGATTGGGGTGAAATGATGAGTAAGCTGCGTATGATTATGCCGCGTAATATTGAAGCTGTGGCTGTGGATCTGGCAACATCATGTGATTATGTGCTAGCTGCTTTTCTTAAAGGACAGTTGGTGGTGATGTTGATACTGGCAGGGGTGTATAGCATTGGTTTAACTTTGGTAGGGCTAAAGTTTGCTGTTCTAATAGGCGTATTGGCTGGACTGGCAAGCATTATACCCTATATGGGGTTTATTTTAGGTTTTACCACCGCATTGGTTGTTGCTCTGTTTCAGTTCGATACTACTGGGCCTCTGGTTGTCGTAACAGCGGTTTATCTTTTTGGTCAAGCGCTGGAGGGATGGATTCTGACTCCTTACCTGGTTGGCGATAAAATTGGACTGCATCCTGTGGCGGTCATTTTTGCATTGATGGTAGGGGGGCATCTGTATGGATTTGTAGGAATGCTGATCGCACTACCAGTGGCAGCTATTATCATGGTGCTTTTGGGTCACCTTCATCAGAACTATAGAGAAAGTCATTTTTATAACGCAGAATCTCTTGATAAGTAATAATTAGTGCTGTTGTCCCTTGGTTAAGAGGTATTAACGGTAAATATGTTTGCTACTCTCAAAAAGCATGTAGTCCCAAAGGTATGGGAAATGTCGGTAAACGATAAAGTAGCTAAAATGCACCAGTACTCCTGTCTTTTTGAGCTCAATGGATGTAGTGGTCAGCAATCAGTAATCTCTTTAACTGTTTTGAGATACTGCTACGGATTAAATGTCGTATATGAGTTTACCTATGCAACTACCGTTAGATGTCTTGCTGAGAGATGACGCAACATTTGCCAACTTTTATGCTGGCGATAATGATACTTTGATAAACTTTCTAGATATGGATCAAAAACGATCTGGCATAGATATCGAACAGTTTATTTTCATCTATGGTCAGAATGGGGTAGGTTGCACTCACTTGCTGCAGGCTGCCTGTAATCAGGTTGATCGCCGTATAGGAAGAAGTATTTACTTGTCTATGTCAGAACTGGTTAATTACTCGCCTCAGTTGCTTGACGGTATAGAGCGCCTTCATCTTGTTTGTATTGATGATATAGGAAAGATTGCTGGTTTGCCTGATTGGGAGGAGGCTGTTTTTGATTTATTCAATCGCTTGCATGATTCCCATACCAGGTTATTGATAGCTGCTGATGGCCTTCCAAAAGTCTTGGGTATTAAGTTGCCAGATCTTATTTCGCGTTTGAGCTGGGGGCTTACTTTTCAGGTTCGCTCGCTCAATGACGACAATAAAGTCGCTGCTCTGAAATTAAGAGCCCATATGAGAGGATTGGATTTGAGTGAAGAGGTTGCGCGTTATATTCTTTACCGGAGTAGTCGTGATATGGGTAGTTTATTTCAGATACTTAATAAACTTGATGAAGCTTCATTGAGTGCTAAGCGAAAGCTTACTATTCCTTTTGTTAAAGAAGTTATGATCTGGTAGAGGAGTTTAGTTATATTCGTTTCCATTGAGTGTGAGAGTCGGCCAACAGTTGAGCGCTTTCAGGCAATGGTGCGTGGTACTAAGGCCACGTAATGTCATCAAATAATTTGATGTGATGAGGGTTCGCCATCGATGTTCTTTCAAGCACAACAAATACTACCCAGCATTTTTGGAAACGCTAGTAGGCGTTAAAGTAATCAGCTCTACGGCTAAACTACCTAATACTCTCAGTGAGCAAGCGTAGGTAGTAATAGTGTATCATTGATAGGGTATAGAGCTACGCTAAGGAAACTCTTGCCTTCTCCACTAATTGACCGAATACTGCTTTCTCGTAAACAGCCAGGTCAGCTAGAATCTTTCGGTCAACCTCAACTTTAGCGTTTTTTAGTCCAGCTATGAAGCGGCTATAAGACAAACCATTGATCCGAGCTCCCGCATTGATCCGAGCTATCCACAAAGCGCGAAACTGGCGCTTGCGTTGGCGACGGTCACGGTACGCATATTGACCTGCTTTAATCACAGCCTGCTTAGCTACACGAAATATACGCGAGCGCGCACCATAATAACCCTTAGCAAGCTTAAGAATTTTCTTATGACTACGACGTGCAACAACGCCACGCTTAACACGCGCCATAATTTATCTCCTAAAAAAATGCAAAATTAAATTAAGCACGCAACATGCGTCTTACGAGACCCAAGTCAGCAGGAGACACCATGTAGGTGCCCCGCAACTGTCTTTTACGCTTTGTAGTCATTTTGGTCAGGATATGACTCTTGAATGCACATTTACGTTTGTAGCCAGAAGCTGTTTTCTTAAAACGCTTCGCGGCACCGCTATTGGTCTTTATTTTAGGCATGAACAATACTCCGCACTTTGGTCATCCAGAAGATGCCGGAATTTAACTAAATTAGTGACTCAACACAAAGCCTGGCGCGCTTTTGTCACAAGCTAAGCAACATTTTATATCTACCCTGTTTTGATTTTGCATAGGGTGTTGACTGTATTGCAGTCACTTTGGGTATAAATCATTTTTTCTTTTTCGGAGCAATCACCATAATCAGCTGACGACCTTCCATTTTTGGAAATTGCTCAACGACACCTATTTCGTCTAGGTCTGTTTGAACTCGTCTCATCAACCTCATGCCTATCTCTTGATGCGCCATTTCTCGACCACGAAAACGAAGGGATATTTTCGTTTTGTTGCCTTCAGTCAAAAAACGCGACAGATTACGTAGTTTAACCTGGTAATCACCATCTTCAGTTCCTGGGCGAAACTTAACTTCTTTCACCGTGGTATGAATCTGTTTTTTCTTCGCCGCCGCTTTTTGCTTTTTCGTCTGGTATGAATGTTTTCCGTAATCTAATATTTTACATACAGGTGGTTCGCTGGTTGAGTTGATCTCAACCAGATCCAGTCCTGCTTCCTGGGCCATAACTAAAGCATCATCTAACCCAACTATGCCAACCTGATCTCCTTCCGCGCCAATCAGGCGAACTTCTTTCGCGCGGATATTTTCATTAATTGGCGCTTTTTGAGGGCGACGTTCACGGAAACTGTTGCGTCTGATAAGGGTATCTCCTGTGTACACATCAATAAGCCTGACACGTAAATATTAAAGATGAATTCGACTGACTACAAGTAGCCAGAAGAAAAAAATATTAATATTTTTATCATCCTTGAAGTTGTATGAGGTGTTGGCTGCCTTCTCTGTCATAAATCACTTAACTTTCTTCGCTCTCAGGAGCCTTAATATTTGTAGTTTTCTCACACTTTTAAAGTTTCTTTATAATATACCAGTTTTTATTGAAGGTGAGAACAATAAATAATACCACACTTTCTTCAAAATGGATGCGTATATCTTAACTATGGTGAAGCCTTACGTTGAGGTAATAAATGACAGGTCTGTAATTTGTTATCAGGCTCTACCACGTTTGCTAATATCGCTCTTCAATAGTTCAGTAAACGCCGCTACAGTTAATACACCTGCGTTCTCACCCGCGCGAGTACGAACAGCAATTGTACCTTCTTCTACTTCCTTATCACCTATGACTAACAGGTACGGAATTTTCATCAAAGTGTGTTCACGAATTTTAAAGCCTATCTTTGCGTTTCGCAAGTCTACATTTACCCTAAATCCACTTTCTGACAAAGTTTTTTTCAGTTTATTGGCGTAATCTTTCTGACGATCTGTGATGCTTAAAATAACAACCTGAATGGGAGCTAGCCACGCAGACATTGCTCCTTCAAAATGCTCAATTAACATGCCAATAAAGCGTTCAAATGATCCTAGAATGGCTCTGTGTAGCATAACAGGGGTTTGTTTTTCGCCTTTATCATTAACGTATTCTGCGCCTAAGAGGCCGGGCATGGAAAAGTCAACTTGAATAGTGCCACACTGCCAGACCCTGCCAATACAGTCCTTAAGAGAAAATTCAATCTTAGGTCCATAAAAAGCACCTTCGCCAGGCAATTCTTCCCAAGGTAAGCCCTGAGAGTTTAATGCTTCACTCAGTGCTTTTTCCGACTTATCCCATATTTCATCAGATCCAACCCGATTTGCTGGCCTGGTAGACAGTTTGTAAAGTAGGCTGTCTCGATCAAAGCCGACGTCATCGTAGACTTCATGAAGGAAGTCTATAAACATTGCTACTTCCGACTGAACTTGGTCTTCTGTCACAAATATATGGGCGTCATCCTGAGTAAATCCTCGGACACGCATAAGGCCGTGCAAGGATCCGGATGGTTCATTACGGTGACAGGAGCCAAACTCCGCCAAGCGCACTGGCAAATCACGATAGCTTTTTAGTCCCTGATTAAATATTTGAACGTGGCAAGGGCAGTTCATTGGCTTTATAGCTAAGTCCTTGCTTTCTGAGGTAGTAGTAAACATGTTATCTTTGAACTTGTCCCAGTGACCAGACCGCTCCCATAAGGCTCTGTCTACTAGTTGTGGGGTTCTTATTTCTTGATAGCCATAAGCCTTTTGCTTGCTGCGCATGTACTGTTCCAGCTCCTGGTAGATGGCCCAGCCATTCGGGTGCCAGAAAACCATGCCTGGAGCTTCTTCTTGTATATGGAAAAGATTAAGCTTCTTGCCCAGCTTACGGTGATCACGCTGTTCGGCTTCTTCCAGTCGCTTCAGATAGGCTGTTAGTGCCTTTTTATCTTCCCAGGCTGTGCCATAGATCCGTGTTAGCATTTTATTGTTGGAGTCGCCACGCCAGTATGCTCCAGCAACCCGCATCAGTTTAAAGGCTTTCAGTTTGCCTGTGGATGGCACATGAGGGCCACGGCAAAGATCCATCCAGTGACCTTGGCGGTAAACAGAAATTTCTTCAGGCTCTGGCAAGTCATTAATGATTTCAACTTTGTACTCTTCTCCTAGTGCCTTGAATGCGCTAATGGCTTCTGCGCGAGTCATGACTAATCTTTCAATAATCATGTTCTGTTTTGCTAGTTCTTCCATGCGCGTTTCAATTTTTATTAAGTCTTCTGGCGTAAACGCACGCTCATAGGCAAAATCATAATAAAAGCCATCCTCAATGACTGGCCCGATAGTCACCTGTGCTCCTGGGTATAGGTTCTGGGTGGCCATTGCTAGTAAGTGAGCTGTTGAATGGCGGATAATATTGATCCCTTCCTCGTCCCGAGACGTAATAATAGCTACTACAGAGTCTTCAGTTATTTGCGTGCTTGCATCTACTAGCTGACCATTGATTCTGCCGGCCAGTGTCGCTTTCGCCAAACCCTGGCCAATATCCTGAGCAACTTCCAGCACGGAAACGGTATCAGTAAATTCACGATTGCTGCCGTCGGGAAGCGTAATTACGGGCATGAGAGAACATCCTTTGGTTTTATCGGGCTGTATTTAGTGGTAGCTCATACCAGAAACGGCTTATTATTTGCTGTAGTAATCTAGCAGAGATTGCGTAGCCACGGTAAAGCATACCAAGGTACGCGAATTTCTTCATTAGCAAATCAGGCCTAGGTCAGAAAAACATTTCAAATAAATCACGTATTTTCCAATTCTGACTCTGGCCTTGTCAAGCAAGCCCGGAAACACAAGCTTTAAATAATAGTTATATTGAAGCCTGAGTCTTGAATTATCTTGGGTATAGTTCTTCAAATACGACGTTTATAATGACTTTTTGTTTTTGCTGACACGCCCATGATTATTAATGTAGAATGTGTACGTGTAGATATTTGCCTTGTCAGGACGTGCGTTCATGCGGAACATCAGATTAGCTCTTGAGCAGTTAATAGAGAGTAATACTGCCAGTGAAGATATTATGTCTTTCCATGGCGTTCATGGCTTTTTAACCGCTTTGACAATTTGTCCTGCCGAAATCAAGCCTGAGTCAGTACGAGTCGTTATACTACGTGGTGAAGTAATACTAACTAGTCAGGATGCTAGCGCGTTGGATAAAGCCATTTGTCTGCTTACTGATGATATTGATCGTTCTTTTAATAATGAAGATGGTTTTACGCTTCTCTACGAAGAAGATCAGAGTAATTTTGCCATGTCTATGGAGGACTGGTGTGCTGGTTTTATGGAGGCTCATTTTCTGGCTGAAGATGCTTGGTTTCAGGAGTGTGAGCAAGAAGTTTGTGAGTTATTAATGCCGATCATGTTGGCATCCAGGCTGTTTGATGACGAACTTGAATTCAGAAGCATTCTACAAGATCAGCTATTAGTGGAAGACATGTGTAATCAGATTCCTGAAGTATTAATGGAGTTATATCTAATATTCCACTCTCCTGAGAGTGTTCGCGATAAGGACGTTTTAAAAGGGGGTATTCAGCGCTCTGTGCCATTGTCGTAGTAATAACAGGAGTGGAGGATGTTTGAATAATTCAATTTTGATAAGGTGTTAGTCGATCTTCAAGGTTTTCTGGATTTCGCAGTGAAGGTTAGTATTCTTATTTCACTGACAAAATAACTTGCCTGAGGGGCACTAAGGTTGGACAGAAGGACGACCTTGATGCAGCCAATACTTGATTCGTAAGAGTGGTTATTGCATCAAAAAAAACATCAAGTCGCGGTTGGTATCTTTGCGCTAGGTGTATTCTAGGTGTATTAAAGTATCGAAATATTTTTTGTGAGCCTAATTAGGTCAAAAGGCACAGGGCTTACCTGGCCGACAAGGTAGCTCTTGAATGATTTCCATATTCGGGGTAGGGATGAGCTACCGTGGTATATTTTACATTTTGGAGGTCTTTACGGTATCCGAGTCTCTAGGGAATCTCTGATTGAATTTCCAGAACCTAGTACTATAGCATTGCTATGGCAAGCCGGTTATCCAAAATGAAACAACATTTTTTGAGGATAAAGCCTTAAAAGCACGATTTCAGTTCGAATATTCGCTATTCGAGCCATTTCACCATTTATTTTCGATTTTCAGGCGCAACTTGCCTGCTGAATCGATAAACCTCGTTTAATATTGTGCCCCACGCACATTATTTCAAAACGTGTGCGGTTTCGGATTAAGCCAAGATAACGAACTTTCGCCATGCCATAGTGTAATTTCAAAACGCCAAATACCCGATCCACAGTGCAGCGCACGCCAGAATGTAAACGGTTAAAACACTTATCATGCTCTGTTAATGGTTTATTTCGATAAGCACGTTTTATTATTCTGTTATCAATATTTCGATCATCCAGTCATTCACTGTGCTTCTTGTTGGAATAGGCTCTATCCGCATAAACAGACGACTCTTCACCATCTAATAGCTCAGTGAAATAATTTGAATAGTGAGCATTTCCTGCGGTGTAACCGATCGATTTTATCAACCCATCCTCATCGATATTTATGTGCGCTTTATAGCCATAGGTGCTTTTACTTTTCCCGTCAGAACCGGCTTTCACGTTCCACTTCGCGTCAGGATCCTGTGTTGAGTGCTTGTCTTTATCCTTATTTGGACGACACTGTTTAGCCTCAATTACGCTAGCATCAACAATACTGATACCTCCAGATTTAATATAAAGACCTTGATCTATAAGCTGGGAATTGATTTCTTGAAGCAACTTATCCATAAGCAACAACTTATCGAGCGTCTGTCTAGATCGACAAAAAGTACTGTGGTCCGGCACTGACTCTGAAATGTCGAGCGCAATAAATCGACGAAATACAAGATCGCGAGCAAGTTGTTTCTCTAGGGCCGAATCGCTTAATTTATACCAACCTTGCAGTAGCACAGTGCCTTAAACATCATCAGTGGCGACCATGCCTTTTCGTCTCGTGAACTTGAATGTATATCTTTCAGATGATGCTCTAAGCGAGCCAAATCAATGAGTTCATGGACAGAATCGAGCTCTTCCACTGCATCGTGATCAATCAGCATTGAATCTGCTAGGATGCGTTGTTTCAGCTTTTCCCAAGCCATAATTTCACCGAAAGGCATTGATTGTGCATGGCTTATTATACCTGATTTTCAGTTGTTTAGCGCGACTCGTGCAAAGGTCTCAAGTTATTATTCAGGTGTGTGGGTCGTAAAATAAAAAAGGTTTGTAATATCTATGAAAAAATGCAAAAGTGATGTGTAAGGGTATAGAAGTGAGAGTCAAGTCTTGATCGCTGAAAAACGATGTGCATTAGTCATTATAAAATATTCATAATCTTTATGATAGCTAAGGAGGGGAGCATAGTGATAGGAAAGGCAGGTCAAAACAGCATTGCAGAACTGCAGGCGAAATTTGAGCAGTTTCAACCCAATGAATCCAGTAAGGGAGTTGCAAAATTTGGTAAAACTGTGAAAAAATGGGTGCAAAAAAAAAGTTATCAGAGCATAAAGAGTCAGCTTGTTGATGCTTTATTGAAAGGAAAAGTATTATCTCCTGCGATTAAAAAGTTATTGACAGATAGAAAGGCAGTACCTGTTTCGGCAGCAATCATCATGAGGGCTCTTAGCGAGAGTCCAAGTTCTGATAGTGCTCAGCAAAAGGTAGAAGCTAAGCCGTCTGCTAAGTCGTCTGCCGCAGTCCCTACACCTAAGTCGTCTGCCGCAGTCCCTACACCTAAGTCGTCTGCCGCAGTCCCTAAACCTAAGTCGTCTGCTAAGTCGTCTGCCGCAGTCCCTACACCTAAGTCGTCTGCCGCAGTCCCTACACCTAAGCCGTCTGCTAAGCCTTCTGTCACAGTTCCAGTACTAAGTTTGCCGGAAAAAGTAGAGAAGCTGAGTAAAGACTTCCAAAGTAAAATTGATGGGTATGAGTGGCCAGAAGATCTATTAACTTCAACTAGTTTTAATGCTAAGCATGACGAGGGAGATAAGAAGCTATCAAATGAGTATAGTCGCCTTCCAAATGGCGGTTCGGTAGATCGTGTGGATCGACCGAAAGACGATAAGGGTATGTTTAGACGCTATCCAAATTTTCATAAGGAAGGTAAGGAATCTGCTGTCACGTTCAAGAACAAGAATTTTCCCCATCAGCTCCATGCAAATAAGGTGGAGCTATGTGGGCAAAAATTTATTGCTCACGAAGCCATAGAGGCTGCGGATGGGACCAAGAAAAATGGTGCTGGTAGCTTTGGAAGCTTGCTTGCTATGTATAGTGAGCAAGGTATACCAGTTTCAGTCAATTTAACCGCACCCATAGAAGGTACTACGGCGAAAGGTTATGGCATTGGAAGTTATGTGAGCAAGGAGGGGCTAGAGCCTGGATCAGAAACAATAGTGAAGGATCTAGCTGGAGAGTCTCATACATTGAAGGTGCTTGATATTACGACTAAAGCGCTTAGTACGAATCCAGAGGTCACTGTTGAAACAGTAAATGTAAGTATTGATGGTAAAGAGCATACTCATATTTACTGCAAAGGTTGGCCGGACCATGGTGTCCTATCAGCTGAGGTATTGGTAGAGCTTTCGCATATGCATCATCAGCTGAGAGGTGACTCTACTGGACCATCAGCTATTCACTGTAGCGCAGGAATAGGGAGAACAGGAACATTCATTGCTATTGATGCTGTCGTTAACGGGGAAGATGCTTCTGGTTTGTCTGCGGAGAGCCTTATTACAGAGATTCGCACCGCTAGGTATGGTGTCGTTCAGTCAGCTGCCCAGTATAAATTAGTTGATGTGGTGGTAAAGCATAAGGATTCTATCCGAAACCTGCTGCATGGTAACGCTACTGAAAGTGCCGGTCAGGTCAAGGAGGTAGCCCAGAGTAAGCGTAAGACAGCCAGCAAGCCTGAGGTACTACATGAAGAGGCTATATATGCAAATGTAAATGCAAGGCAGGTCAAGATCGATTCTGAGCCCTTATATGCAAATACTGGTGCGCTCGACCTCACAGCTAAAGAAGTCAATGATCAGCTGCGTGATGGCACCTATATGAATCTACAAGATGGAAAAGTTATGGATTATGGTCAATTTCGGGGTGATCTTAACAAACTTGACGGCAAAGATATAAGTAGTTTATTCATGAAAGGTGGTGCTCCAGACCATCTAAAAGCGATGTTTAAAACTACAGCACTACAAAAAGTCGTATATGAGTGTCATGCAGAAAAGAGAGTTGGTGAGTTTATTGGTGATGCGATGAATGATCCCAGCTTAACAGGAACGGTGAGTAAGGCTGATTCCGTGAGAGATAAAATTAAGGGGCATCCCTTAAATGGCAAGCCTGGCTGGAATGCTAGCGCATTGGCGGCGCTCCAGAAGGTATGGAACTGAATTAAGCAAATGTAGATGCTAAGGCAGGCGGAGAAGTGTTCATCTTTAAAAGAGATGATATAAATGCGTTTGAAAAATGATCTCAGTAGGTAGACCTATACCTGATGGGTTGTCTTCTCATTGGTAATGGCTATATCTCTACCATGGAAGAGTTAACCGAGTACATGCTTTACCTGTGGTCTGTTGAGGGATTTTTTTATTTCTCTGTGGAAGTGGTTTGTGCTTTCATCCATGAGCCTGGGCTTTAGCCATCCTGTCTCCCTATGCCTACTGCATCTATGCAATAGTCATCCGCTATGGGGAATAACTGCTGCGTCAAGCTTTTTTTATGCGCTTTTAGGGCTTAGAGGTTTTGGCTTTGTGCGGTAATTAGCTTGCTGATGTAAGGCAGGAAATAGTCGATTTTTTGGTGTTAGGTGTATTGATATAAAGTGTATTTAGTCGGCTATGGTGTGCCAATTAACAACCGAAATACTTTCAGGTAATTGCGCTATAAATTTATTGTTAGCGACGCTCAAATAATATGATAAAAAGGCACAACTCACTTATGTTTGAATGGACCATGCCAGCTCTAATTGGTATGTGTTACCTGTTTCAGTTATTGATTTATTTTGAGGGTTGGTTGGATTGAGTTATGGGTATCTAGCCAGTTAGATTAATGCATAATTTTGGACGTAATATCAAAAAAACCGGCAGAAGCCGGTGTTCCCTGTAGCTATATTACCTAGACATCTGCTCCATCAATGATTCTAGATCTACGATTGTTTGCTGGATCAGCCTCCGGTAATATTGGGCATCTTGACCTTGTTGTTTATTTGGAGAAGCACTCAAGTGAGTTTCATCTTTGGGTGTTGAGGCTTTTCTGCAACTCAACTGCCACCTGGCTCCATCAATAGTAAAGCGTTGATCGTAAAGCAGGTTACGAATTTTTCGGATCAGTAATACGTCTGCGCGACGGTAATAACGGCGATTACCACGACGCATTGGGCTCAATTGTTTAAATTCCTGCTCCCAGTAACGTAATACATGGGATTTAACCCGACAAAGATCACTTACTTCACCGATCGTGAAATATATCTTGTCGGGTATAACCGGAAGTTCACTCGTCCTGAGTTCGTTCTCCAGCATAAGCCTCGACTCTTGCCTTGAGTTTTTGGCCAGGCTTAAATGTAACTACCCGTCTCGGTGTTATCGGAATTGCTTCACCGGTTCTGGGGTTACGGCCCAGCCTACCATTTTTATCACGCAAGTTAAAATTTCCAAAACCAGAAAGTTTAACCTGTTGATTGTTTTCCAGCGTCTTACATATTTGCTCGAAAAACAGTTCAACAAACTCCTTGGCTTCTCGCTTGTTGAATCCAAGAGTTTCGTGGAGGTTATCAGTCAGATCAGCTTTTGTTAGTGCCATAGTCCTACGTCCTTAAACTTGCATTAACGTCATGTTTTAGCTTGGCTACCACCTTGTCTACCAGCTCGTTTACATCCCTATCTTTTAGAGTGCAGGAAGGATGCCTAAAGGTCAAGCCTAATGCTAAACTCTTGTGTCCTTTTTCAACGCCTTTGCCGGTATACACATCAAAAATACGGATGTCATGCAAGTAGTCGCCCACTTCATCCTTGATTATCTGACATAACTTGGCAGCGTGCACCTCTTCGGCCACCGTAAATGCCAGATCACGACGAACTTCTGGGAATTTAGATAGTCCCTTGAATCGGTTCACGGTACCATTGATGATAGGCTCAAGATCAAATTCTGCTAGATATACGTCTACAGAAAGATCCATTTTTTTAGCGACAGAGGGGTGCAGTGCTCCTGCGTAGCCAATCATTTTGTCGCCGCAATAAAGGATAGCGCATTGTCCAGGGTGCATGGCAGGATGCTCTCCTTTGGCAAAGTGAAAAGCGTCGCTGTTTCCCCCCATAGCCAGTAATACTTCAATATCACCTTTTAGGTCGTAAAAATCAACTTTTTGACTATCGCTATCCCAGCTTTCCGGAAACTTGTTGCCGGTGATAACCGCCGCCAGTCTTTGCGTCTGTCTGATAGTTTTCTGACTAACTTTTTTATTCTCTTTAATGAAAACCTGACCTGTTTCAAACAGCCTTACTCGACTTTGCTGACGATTTAGGTTGTAAGCAACTGCCTGTACCAGGCTTGGTAACAGAGAAGTTCTCATTACAGATAAATCGCTGGAAATAGGGTTAGTTAATGCCAATGCATCTTTCTCAGGATTAAATAAAGTGTGAAGTTGAGGGTCAATAAAACTAAATGAAATGGTTTCCTGATAATCACGACTAACTATGACGCGACGAATGTCTGACACCCTCACTTTTGCTTCGTCCATTTTCTTTATTTTTAACGGTATAGAAGGAGTCGTTACAGGTAAGTTGTTATAGCCGTATAGACGACCAATCTCTTCTATTAGGTCTTCCTCAATAGATATATCAAAGCGCCAGCTTGGTATAGCTACGCGCCATTCTTTATTTGAGGCAGTAATAGGGGTCATTGTCAAGCCAAGGCGAGTTAGTAGAGATTCAATATGACTGTCTTCGATGGTTACACCTAGTAAAGCCGCCGCTTTACTTGATCGCAAGCGTACGTCTCTTCGTTCAGGTAAGTACTCTTTATTGACTACATTTATCACCGGTCCTGGTTTACCACCACAAATATTAAGGATTAGCGCTGTTGCTCTTTCAATAGCATTATCCTGTAATTGGAAGTCAACACCTCGTTCGAAACGGTGAGAAGACTCAGTATGTAGTCCGTAAGAACGAGCTTTCCCAGAAATTGTGACTGGGTCAAAGAACGCACTTTCTAAGAAAATATCTTGGGTTTCAGTACTGACACCAGAGGCTCTTCCTCCTATCACACCTGCGACGGCCAATACTTTTTGCTCGTCAGTAATAACTAGAGTGCTATCATTTAATGTGATCTCCTGCCCGTCTAGTAGTAGCAGTTTTTCACCTATTTCAGCCATGCGCACCTGAATTTGGCCATCTAGCTTGGCCAAATCAAAACCATGCATGGGCTGTCCCAGTTCCAGCATGACATAGTTAGTGACATCAACAATAGGATCAATAGAGCGAATACCAGACCGACGTAAACGCTCGGTTAACCATAGAGGTGTTTGACAGCTCACATCTACATTTCTGATAACGCGGCCTATGTAACGAGGGCAAGCATTTTTTGAGATTACGTTAATAGCAAGTTTATCTTCAATTGTTGCTGGAACCTTCATAATTGGCTCTTCAACAACGGTTGTAAGAAAATTAGCACTGACTTCACGTGCCAAGCCTAAAATGCTCAGGCAGTCGCCCCGATTTGGGGTTAAGTCTACATCAATACTGCAATCTTTAAGATTCAGGTGTTCGAAGATATCTTGGCCCAAGCAAGCATCATGGGAAAGCTCCATTAAACCGTCAAAAGACTCTCCTAGCCCTATTTCCTCTTGCGCACATAGCATGCCAAAGGACTCAATGCCTCGTAGTTTGGCTTTTGTTATAGTAACGTTGTCAGGTAGTGTTGCGCCAATCATAGCAAAAGGAACCTTGATGCCTATGCGAGCATTAGGGGCGCCACAAATCACCTGAAACTCTTTAGCGCCAGTACTAACTCTTGTTATCTTTAGTTTGTCAGCATCTGGATGTTGCTGACAATCAACAATTTCTGCAACAATAATACCGGATAACTTCGCTGCTACAGGCCTAACGCTATCTACTTCGAGACCGGCCATGGTGAGCTTATCAACGAGCTCCTGGGTACTTGCCTCGATATTAACTCTCTGGCGCAACCACTGTTCACTGAACTTCATTATTTCTACCTAAAATCCACCGAAATTAAGCTTAAATTATTTTCTATCAGCTCGTGATTTATTTGAACTGACTCAAAAACCGCATATCGTTCTCAAAAAATTGTCTGAGATCATGAACGCCGTAGCGGAGCATGGAGAAACGTTCGACTCCCATTCCAAAGGCAAAGCCTTTGTATCTTTTCGAGTCAATTCCACAGTAATCAAATACTTTAGGATGTACCATTCCACAACCCAGCACTTCTAGCCATTTGGTTGTGTTGTCTTCATGTTTACCCCATTCAATATCGACCTCCGCAGTTGGCTCTGTAAACGGAAAATAAGAAGGACGAAAGCGTATTTTAATATCATTTCGCTCAAAGAATGCTTTTAAAAAATCACTCAGCACACTCTTTAAATCAGAAAAACTCACGTATTCTGATACATACAAGCCTTCAATTTGATGAAACATTGGGCTGTGTGTTTGATCAGAGTCACAACGGTATACCTTGCCAGGACATACGATTGCTAAGGGAGGCTCTTCATTGTTTGCAACAAACCGCTCTAGAGTACGAATCTGAACAGATGATGTATGGGTTCTTAGTAGAGTTCCTTTGTTTAAATAAAAAGTATCATGCATCGCTCTGGCAGGATGGTGCTCTGGAATATTGAGTGCCTCAAAATTATGGTAGTCATCTTCAATCTCAGGGCCGTGTTCAACGCTAAAACCAATGTTCCCAAAGTAATCGGTCACCCGTTCCATCGTCCGGCTTACTGGGTGTACAGTGCCTAAGTTATGCCCTCTGCCTGGAAGAGTTACATCAATAGTTTCAGCTGCCAGGCGAGATTTCAGTACCTGTGTATCAATCACTGTTCGGCGCTTATTCAGAGCGGCTTGAACCTGTTCTTTGGCAGTATTAATATGTGCCCCAGCTTTGGGTCTGTCCTTCGGCGCCAGTTTTCCAAGCCCTTTAAGTAAGGAGGTTATTTCCCCGCTCTTACCCAGAAAGCGGACACGGATTTCTTCCAAACCTGCAATAGTATTAGCTTCATCAACAGCACTTAATGCGCCATTGAGAATCGGACTGATAACGTTATTGAGGTTCTCCATGGATTTCTCAGGATTCTCTATTGAAAATAAAAATTGTGTAACGAACGTTTGGCGCAAAATTGCATGGTTTTGTTTCCGTAAACAAAAAGCTGCACTCATACCTAACAGCTTCCATTGAAGGTGTTAGGTTGCTGGTAGCTTGCACCAATCCCAATTCCCTACTGCTCGTATGTTTATTGTGTTTCGCTTGTTTATTGCCTGCTCTCACCTTCAATGGTAACTGGTGTAGGCAAAATAACGCACCATGATTTTACAGTAAAAATAGGAATATAGTCATCGAATTTTAATGATAAGCTTGATGGATTCTTTTTTTTAAAATCCCTTTGATGAATAATACCGTTACAGAGATTGTTCATGCAAAGAATCCTCTACCAGTTTCTCTGTAGATGTGAGGTTGTTGGCGACATTCACTCACTCCAACTACTTACTACGAGTAATGTCATTGGGTTTTGCTGATTTGTCGCCTACTAACTAACGCCTTCAAAAGGTAACGAGTATATAATAGTGGATATTGCTACCATTGCTATTGTTTTTGGTGTTATTTGCCTTACGTGGAGCGCAGATCAGTTTGTAGTAGGTGCTATAGTTGTCGCACAGTACTGGAAAGTATCCCCTATGCTAATTGGTTTGACAGTCGTATCTCTTGGTACTTCTGCTCCAGAAATATGGGTGTCAGTCATGGCTGTAACCCAGGGCCATGTGGCTATAGCAGTAGGCAATGCGATTGGCTCAAATATCACTAATATTGGCTTGGTGCTGGGTGTGACCACCCTGATTGCACCGCTGACTATAAAAAAATCCATTGCATGCCGAGAAATTCCGTGGTTGGTTCTGGTAACTATTATAGTTGGTGGTTGTTTACTAAATTTGTACCTAGGGCTTATTGATAGTTTGATGTTATTAGGTCTGCTATTAATTACCCTGTATCTTATGTTTTGGTGGCAAAAAAAACATTCAGAAGAGCCTCTGGAAGAACCTCTGGAAGAAGCAGGGAAGGTGCCTAGGCTGTCTACAGCTGCTGCATTGTTTAAGCTGTCCGGTGGTTTGGTAGTATTATTGATTAGCTCAAAAGCTTTAATTTGGGGTGCTGTTCAGGTTGCAGAGTTTATGGGAATTAGCGATCTTGTTATTGGTTTGACGGTAATTGCTATTGGCACAAGCCTGCCAGAGCTGGCGGCCTCGATAATGAGTGTAATTCGCCATCAGCATGATATCGCGCTGGGGAATATAGTTGGTTCCAATATATTTAATTTATTGGCTGTTTTAGCTGTGCCTGGTTTACTGGCTCCTGGGAAAATCGATAGTTCGGTTATTAGTAGGGATTATCCTATTATGCTAGGCCTAACCTTGTTGCTGGCAGCTTTCGCCATTGGTAAACAATCCAAAAGTATTGGCAGGTTGGCTGGGCTTATGTTTCTTCTCAGTTATTGTTTTTATAGTGTTTGGTTATACATGGGGTATATTTAATGGCTATGGTGCTATCTTTTAAGTGATGGTAGCCAAGGATACGTTAGTATCTGAAGTGTGCTAGACTATTTTTTGTTAGCGTGCGGCGTGGTCGTATTGGTTGTTTGATGAGCTAGTAGGAGTCTTGACGCTAAAACAATATAGCATGCATCCAAGAGTATGAGTAATTGGCGATTTTCGATAGGAGTGGGTTATTTATATATGCTCGTTTTCATTGAAGGTGTGGGAATGTTAATAGTTCTCAAGTGCTAACTGCAAGTAGGAGATGGAGGCGCTAGTTTGTCGCCTGCTTACACCGTCAACGAAAGCGAGTATATGATAGATGAGTAGTGAGCTTTTTGCTGTGAAACCATTTACTGGCTATGAGGCCTGATAAGATAAAGGGGGTTGTTGTCGAAATGACTAGTGATGAAACATTTATTTTATCAGCTCTCCAGACACTATCTGTTGAGCTGGAAGCCATTCATAATTTAAAAAGCAGAATAGACAATAATTTCGCTCAAGCGTGTCGTTTAATTTTTGAATGTCGTGGGCGGATGATTGTAACGGGTATGGGTAAGTCAGGACATATTGCCAGGAAAATCGCTTCAACGTTTTCCAGTACCGGAACCCCGGCCTATTTTGTTCATCCAGGAGAAGCCTGTCATGGTGATATGGGTATGATCACTAATGAAGATGTTATTTTGGCTCTGTCTAATTCAGGAGAAACGTGTGAAGTCGTTACGTTATTACCTCTTTTGAAAAGAATGGGGGTGCCCCTAATAAGCATGACAGGAGCTGTTGGATCAACTTTGGCAGAGGCAGCCACTGTTAATTTGAATACCAGTGTAAAACAAGAGGCTTGCCCTCTTGGTCTTGCCCCAACATCAAGCACAACGACTCAGTTGGTTATGGGTGATGCTCTTGCTATAAGCATTCTTACAGCGCGTGGTTTTACAGCAGAAGATTTTGCATTTTCTCATCCAGGTGGCGCTCTGGGGCGGAAATTATTATTGAGAGTGAAGGATGTCATGCATATCGGTAGCCGGATTCCTGCGGTAAAGGAAGGGACTTTGCTTAGTGATGCTTTGCATGAGGTGACCCAAAAAGGTTTAGGTATTACGGCCATCTGTAGTGACGATAGGAGGGTTGTGGGGGTTTTCACCGACGGTGATTTAAGGCGAGCCTTGGGTGAAGGTGTTCATCCAGCTGATACGATCATTAACGAAGTCATGACGCCTCGTTGCACCACTATCTCACCTGACATACTGGCGGCAGAGGCACTTAAAATCATGGATGATCGCAAGATTAGTGTGCTTATTTGCGTTGATGATGAGGGTCGAGTCGTTGGTGCCATCAATATGCATGACCTGCTGAAGGCTGGGGTTATTTGATTAGGATTCAAAATGCACTCTGATTTTAACTGGAAAATCTGCTTATGCTAAAGCGGAACTATCCTGTGATCGCAGGGTTGTTTTTTATGATTCTTAGTATTGGCTACTGGGCTTATTATATCAACTTGTACTCCAGTACTGAGCAAAAAAGTGAGGTCTCTCAGCAAGATGCTGATTATTTTATGGAAGAGGCTAATACCCTAAAATACAATGACAAGGGGGAGCTTGAATACAAAACATTTGCGAAGCAGATTTCCCATTACCCTTATAATGATACGATACTCCTGAGTCTCCCTCACATGACTAGCTACGGTACACCAGCGAAGATTTCCGAAGTAGGTGCCATCAATGGTAAGCTCTTGCCTGGAAATGAGATATTAATTTTATGGGGGGAGGTTATCATAACCCAGAATATGATAGGTACGGGTGAAAATGTAGTTCTGGATACAGAATACCTTACTTTGGACTTGGTTAAAAACACTGCAAAAACGGATAGGAATATTCTGATAACAAGCAAACATGGTTCTATACGCGCTACTGGTATGGAAGTATTTTATGAAGAAGGCCTGATAAATTTTAAATCTAGAGTTAGAGGTTTGTATGTACCGGAGTAAGTTTTTTTTTTGTTGGTAATGTTGATTCCGGGAATTGTTTTGGCCTTATCAGAAGATCGTCGAAAACCTGTAGGAATAGAATCTGACTCCGCAAGCCTTGATCATAAAAAAGGAATGTCAGTCTTCCGTGGCAGCGTGATCATGACCCAGGGAACAACCCAGATCAAGGGTGATGTTGTGACCATATATAACAATAAAGAGCGGGAAGTGACTAGGGTCGTTGCTGAAGGCAATCGCAAACGAGCATATTATGCAGAGCAGCAGGAAGGAGTCAAAGGTAAGCTGCAAGCGTGGGGGATGACCATTGACTACAATATATCAGAGGATCAGATAGTGCTATTGAATGAAGCTGAGGTTTCTCAGGGTGGTGATATACTCAAGGGTGAAAGGATTGAATACGATATATTGCAGCAGTCCGTTAGAGCAATAGGGAAGTTTGTTAATGATGGCTCTAAAGGTAGAGTGCGCATGATTATTAAGCCGCGTTAAAAAATATGAAACCATTCTTGAATACAATGAGCGGCTACTATTTTATTGTTTTTAGTCGAGTGCGCAAGTCTCAAAATTTCAGACAGGAAAATAGGATCTGATATAACAAAATGGACTGCGAGATTATAGCAAGACACGCAGGTAATACGCTACTGACTTAAAGGTCAATGTTGCCCCGAAGTCCATCAAGGGGGTTGGTAGTTTTTAAAAGTTATAGTCTGCGAGCAGCGGGCTCTCAAATTCATTCTAAGTGTATCGGTTATTGTGGGAATATAGAACCGGCCACGTAAGTATTATTTGTGCACTGGATTGTAAGATATATTTTGCTAAGCCATGCCTATTACTAGTGGTGTGGATTTTATGCGAATATTAATAGCTTGCTGCGGCGATTATTCACAAAGGGAAGGATGTTGGAGGTTTGTCAAAAAATGAAACTGATGAGTCTCAATTTTTAATGAGCATGTAACCGCAAAAAGGCTTAAGCGACTTTAGTCTGCTTTAGTTTTTATCGAGTGATTTTTATCGAGTAAAAGTGTGTCACTTATGTTGGGAGTCTAAGACCCACTCATCGCAAGTTAGTGTTTTCATAGTGATAGCATGAATTTCACCGCTGGCAATAGAACTGTTAAGGCACCGATAAACCATTTGTTGGCGCTTTACAGGTAGTACTCCTTGAAACTGATCGCTGATAACAGTCAGACGCAAATCGCAACCTTCACCTTCAACAAAAACCTCTGAATTAGGTATGCTCTCGTCAAGCAATATTTTAATTTCGTTAGCTTGCATGAACTAACCTCCACAAACAGTTGTTACTTATACTTACCATTTTTTATATCCATTCCCCTTGAAAGTAAAAGATTTCTGGCTGCTCTCACTTACCACAATCACCTACTGCTTATAGATTCATGAGGCTGAGTTCGTTAGTCGTCTACTCGGTCTTTCAATAGTAATGAGTATAATAAGAAGCATCATATAGAAATACTGTTGGTCTGGCTAGTGGAAGATCCAGTTATTTTGATGCACACCAAGCAGTATATAACGGCTATACCATATTTCATATTGTAATCCTAGGTTTTATAGAGCTGCGGATATCATCTGCTGCGATGAGTGTCATATGTTTTTTGCACCAATTCATACTCAAAAAAATTCAAGAGCAGGTTTCAATATTTCAAAATTATCGTTAATTCTTCAGAATAACGAAGATGCGACCACTGGGGTTAATAGTTATGATTCTCCGTCATTTTCTTCTGCAATACGGCTGCTTACAGCGCTATTTTGACCCTTATATTTTGCATTACTTCTTTTGTTATATGGTCGTAAAGCAGGACCGCTCATAGTTTCAAAGTTAATGGCTCCGATGCACATTCCTGGTCGAAGCGCTACCGGTAATTTGCCACCGTTAAAAAACTCAAGAACAATCTGGCCGCTCCAGCCTGGATCAATACGATGTGCGGTCACATGAACCATTAACCCCAAACGAGCCAAGGACGAGCGTCCATCCAGCCAGCCAACAATATCATCAGGTAGTGTAATTGTTTCGCTAGTAACCGCTAGCGCCAGCTCAGCGGTATGCAAAAAAAATGCATCTCCGTTATCAAGAACTATTTCCTTGCTCATTACGGAGTCAAGAACAGCATTGATGCTTTCACGAGAGCCACTCAGGTCAACATAGGGTGCGGCATGATCATTAAATATCCTAAAACTGTTGCCCAAGGTCAAATCAACACTAACGCCGCTGATTTTATCAGAGGATGGTTTAGGATCTATGATAATCTTCCCAGAATCAAGATGATCTATTATGTCTCGATCACAAAGTCTCATTATTGGCCTCAGTTTAATTGTTCGTGTTTGCTTCCATTCTAACTTAATAAGTTACGAGCGTCTGAATATTCAAGCATATACCCGTTCCCATTGAAGGCGTGGGCTTGTTGGTTGTTCTCGCTAGTCCCAAGCGCCTACTACTCATAGGTGTCTGGGTCTTATCGTTTATGGCCTGCTAATACCTTCAGTGTATCCTCAAGCTAATTCAAAATGCAGATGTGAGTATAGCAAAATTGTCGTTAATCATGTTGATCAATAAAGAGGCAGTTTCTGGTGAGGTTTTGTCGAGGAACTGATTTATTTTTTGTCTAATTGCTTCGAGGCTGCGAAGTATTTATTATTCCTAGCATATTCATGAACTTTCGTAGGAGCCTAATATGGTCTATATTTTTGCTGTTATCCGGAAGGTAATGTAGCTTTATTTTAAGCTTTCCGGTTTTCTAGGAGCTTGTCGGACTTTGCCATTATAATACGAGATAATAGGTCTTCAGTTCAGTAGTAAATATTTTCATGAGAGGTTTCATCATTGTCGATCGAGAAGCTGACTAATCATTACCATCATCACTTAATGAGAGATTGTAAGAAGGTGGTTTGGCGCGCTTCTGTGCCGAAGTTGTCGGGTTGATCTGCGCAGGATTGCCTAGCACTACCACGGTAGTGGCTGTTAGGCTCATCATTGCTAGACCTTTTTGTGTTTGTTGATATATGGATATGCCATCGGTCTTTTCTCCGGTCGTAAAGTTGAGAGGGATAGCTACGAGTCTATTGCCTTTTGAGACCTAGCCGTCAATACACATCCGCACATGTAGCACTACAAACGCTACATCAGAACAATAAGGAAGTGCGGTCAGTCGATAAAGTTGAAGTATGCTTAAATCTATACCTGTCCACGCACCCATAATGAGCGCTTTGGCAGTTCGGATCGGTTTAGTGACCAAATCCTACATGCTGCTAGATCAATTCTCTTGAGCTATTGTAGCCAACGTCACCAAGAACTATGTTTATGATACATCTTGTTTAACTCATCGCTATTGAAGGTGTGAGGAGGATAAATGAGAATGCTCCAGAAGCCACGAGTAGTTGGTGATTTGGGTGAGCCATAGAGGTCAATAATCGCACACTATCCAGAGTATAGGTATAAAAGACGGCGAGTGTAGATAAAGATATGGCAGTGGAAGTTAGTTTATGTAAGCTAATGCAGTTAAAATTTTGTTGGATGAGAGTCTGCCGAATTAAGAGGTTGTTAGAGCTAATGGTTATCGCCGTACTCTTATCAGTGGTCAGTAATCAGTCATCGGTTTTAGGAAGTGTTGCTTGTAAGGCTGTGGCAGGTGGTGCTCGTGGTCTATGCAGCTTTATGGTCAGTTGTGAAATTTATGAGGTTATTATGCAAATACTGACTAGCGATGAGTGGGTAAGGTATGCATGCAATAGTTAATGGGCTCAGCCGCACCTTAAAGACAACCATTGATAGGTGTGTGAGTATTTTATTGAAACTAGGGTTGATTATTTGAATGGCCACTTTAATAGCTGAAAATCTCTGTAAAATATATAAAAAAAGGCAGGTTGTACGAAATGTTTCTCTGCAGGTAAATAGCGGTGAAATTGTCGGCTTACTGGGGCCTAATGGTGCCGGTAAAACCACTTGCTTTTACATGGTTGTTGGATTGATTAAAGCTGATGGAGGCACCGTTAAAATCAATAACAATGACTTGACCTTTACTCCTATGCATGGTCGTGCTCATGCAGGCATTGGTTATCTTCCTCAGGAAGCATCAATCTTCCGGCGTATGACAGTAAAAAATAATATTTTGGCAATACTTGAGACTCGTTCCGATCTATCGAAAAAAGAGCGCAAGAGCAAAGCTGAAGCGCTAATGGAAGAATTTAATATTACTCATATTAGAAACAGTGCTGGAATGAGTCTTTCTGGTGGTGAGCGGCGCAGAGTAGAAATTGCTAGAGCGCTGGCTATTGATCTTCGTTTTATTTTGCTTGATGAGCCTTTTGCTGGGGTTGATCCTATTTCTGTAGGAGATATTAAAGTTATTATTCGTCAACTTCAAAGCAGAGGAATAGGCGTTTTGATTACAGATCACAATGTTAGAGAAACCTTGGATATTTGTGAAAAAGCATATATTGTCAGTGAAGGTCGTATTATTGCTAAAGGTGATACCCAAGTAGTGCTGAATGATCAAAATGTGCGAGATGTTTATTTGGGGCAGCGATTTAGCCTTTAGGTTTTGTTTAGCTTTGCTTTTTGCACGTGGAGGCTGAGCTCATCACCTTAATTATTTGGTTTTTTTGAAGATTGCGCACTGGGTTTCAATCGTTTGTCGTATTACTCACTGTTATTCAAGAGACCGAAACTGATTTGACTAATTGGTAGCTATATTTGGAGCAAGGTTTAGGATTAATTGTCCTTTTTTTGATGTTTTCATGTAAGATGGATACTGACCATTGTTAGCAGGCTAAGGCTTACGACTAATGACTTCTTTTTGGTGATATGGTTAATTGTCATTTTCAAAATGTTGTCGTGGATGCAGCTTATGAATCTGGATTGCTATAAACGTCTATTTGCGTGTTTATCGGCGTTTATGCCTATATTCACCTGGTAACGGTTTCTCATGCAAAGCTCTAGACCCATTCCTCTTAAATATATGAGGTTGTTGACTACTCTCACTCACTCCAGTCACCTACTCTTTGTAGGATTAATTGGTCTTGCTCGTTTATTGCTTACTCGCACCTTTAACAGAAGCTGGTATAATTATATTTTTCTGAAAACAAAATGTGCCTATGTTCCTATAAGATAATAACACTAACGGACTTTGTCTGTGATATGGAGCGAGTGTGACGTAACAGGAGGTACTTGCGTGACTAATGAATTTAATTATTTGACAGAAGCCCTTCAAGGGGCTGTAGAAGGCTCCTTTGTTGATGTCAGAGGTAGGGTGACAGAAGTTCAGGGGATGATTATTAAGGCTGCGGTACCAAATGTGAAAGTCGGTGAACTATGCCGGATGGTATCGCCGTCGGGAGATGATGCAGGTTATGCTGAAGTGGTAGGGTTTCAGGGTAATGAAACTGTTCTTTCTCCGCTTGGTGAAATAAGAGGTCTTTCTTCTAGTACAGAAATTATACCCACGGGAACCGTTCATCATGTAGGGGTTGGTGAGCACTTGCTTGGTCATGTTCTCGATGGTATGGGCGAGCCACTTGATTCAAATGCATTTAAAAATATTAGACCTGCAGCATGGTATCCGGTTTATGCAGAATGTCCAGATCCTATGACTAGGAAAATCATTGATCGCCCACTACCATTGGGGATTAAAGTTATGGATGGGCTTTTGACGTGTGGTGAAGGGCAGCGGATGGGTATTTTTGCGGCTGCGGGTGGAGGTAAAAGCACCCTTTTGTCAATGCTTGTGAAAGGTGCTGAAGTAGATATTACAGTACTGGCTTTGATCGGTGAACGGGGAAGGGAGTTAAGGGAGTTTATTGAGCATGACTTAGGGCCTGAAGGAGTAAAGAAGGCAGTTATTATTGTTGCAACATCTGACAAGTCTTCTATGGAGAGAGTCAAGGCTGCTTACACTGCTACTGCTGTGGCAGAGTACTTCCGAGACCAGGGGAAGCGTGTTTTGTTGTTGATGGATTCTGTCACCAGATTTGCCCGGGCACAACGTGAGATAGGTTTGGCAGCTGGTGAGCCTCCTACCCGAAGAGGTTTTCCACCGTCGGTGTTTTCGATATTACCAAAACTTATGGAGCGGGCTGGTATGTCTCATATAGGTTCTATTACAGCGCTTTATACTGTATTGGTAGAAGGTGATGATATGACTGAGCCTGTTGCTGATGAAACCCGTTCGATTCTAGATGGGCATATCATTTTATCAAGAAAATTGGGAGCGGCTAATCACTATCCTGCGATAGATGTTCTTGCTAGTACCAGCCGGGTAATGAATGCAATTGTGTCCAAAGAGCATATGATTGCTGCCGGGAAGATTAGAGAGCTATTATCAAAATTTGCCGATATTGAGTTGCTGGTCAAAGTTGGGGAGTATAAGAAGGGCTCCGATGCTGTAGCCGATGAAGCACTAGAAAAGGATGAGGCTATCCGAGCCTTTTTACGCCAAAGCACAGATGAGTTTTTCTCTTATGACGATATTATTTCTCAGCTTCGAGAAGTTACAGGCCTCTAATGCTTCATGAGCTACTGAAGATAAAAAAAGTACGTGAGACATCGGCTCATGATGCATTGCGAAAACAACAGCGTTTGCTGGAAGAGGCTCTGCAGATGCAAAAGGATAAGGAGCAAGAGCTGGCAGATTATATTGAGTGG
This sequence comes from Candidatus Endonucleibacter bathymodioli, assembly GCA_030674915.1. Lineage (GTDB taxonomy): Bacteria > Pseudomonadota > Gammaproteobacteria > Pseudomonadales > Endozoicomonadaceae > Endonucleibacter > Endonucleibacter bathymodioli. The sequence continues at coordinate 5,395 of JASXSV010000006.1, read as the reverse complement.
CGATGTAAAGAAGAGCAGCTTTTATACGATAATATATTGAATACGGATGTCAGACAGCATGACCTTGACTTTCTCAAAAAGAAGGTTGCAGTTTTAAGAGAGGAAGATGTTGCTTTGGAGCAGGCAGTAGAAGAAGCAAAAAGCCATGTGGTTGACGTAGAGCGAGAGTTGGAGCTGGCCGAAGAACACTACCGGAAAGCTCGGCAGGCGGTAGAGAAATTTGAGGAGTTTACAAAAGTACTTGATGAAGAGGCGGCAAAGGATGTGCAGAGGCTAGAAGATCTGGAAATGGAAGAGTTTATTGTTCGCCCGAACCGTTAGTAGTTGAAGGAGAAGCCCATAATGCAAGTAAATCAAAATACACAGGCAAAGCAGCAAAATTCTAATGTCACTGATTCGGCACAGCAGAAGCAGTCTGGTCAAAAAGTATCAGAAGACGAAGCATCCAAATTTAATAAAGAGCTTTTAAAAAAAGAGGAACGTAACAAGTCTAAAAAGAGGAAAGAGCAGGACGGTGATACAAAAGGTGCTCAGTCACTTGCTAGCCTTTTTGCTGAACAAAACAGGCAGCCCGGTGATATACTGGATAAAAGCAAGAATAAGGATGATAGTAGAGGTAATGACACTCAGGCGCAGGAACATTTAATGGATATGGCATTTTCCAAAATGAACGAGCATCTGATCAAAGCAGATATCCGGTTGACAGAAATACAGCAGGTGACAAGTGTAAAAGAGATAAATGCCACTTTGCAGAAAATGGCTGATCAAATTCATGTTTCTGGGAAGGACGCAATTGATGGTGCTGAAATCAGAGTTTCAATAAAAGACAGTATACTGCCAGGAACAGAAGTGAGGATTCACCGACATGGTGGAGAACTTACTGTTACAGTGAATACCTCTTCCGCAGAAGCTCATAATCTGCTGGCTCAACATCAAGCTAGCTTGCAAAAATACCTTAGTGAGCGTTTTAGTAATGAAAACGTTCAAATAAATTTTAATATGACCGAAGACGGAGGTGAGCAAGGAGATGGTCGCTCCAAAAACGAGTATATAAGTGAAGATAATGATAATAACAATGAAAATAAACCTGTATAGGTAATATATGGTGGATAAGCTTCCTGAACTTGCACGGTTTTCAAAAGAATATGCTCATCTGAGCAGGATTTTGGCATATCGGCAAAAAGAATATAGTGTTGCTATTGCTGATCATAAATGCAAGTTGCAGCTGTCTCCTTGTGATAACCAACCTTCCATGGACTGCCGTCTTTTACTGAATATCAATAATGTTTCCGTGGCTCTGGAGTTGGACAGCGGGTTTGTCAGTTTGTTGCTTCCGTGGAAACTTGGTGATAATGTATTATTAGTACCTAACGATTTGTTGATGGCTGCTCTGCATTATAGTCTAGACAGTACGCTTCAGCAATTAGCTAATGTATTTAATGTGCCTTTTTCTCTTTCTGGAGTAGAGGCTGGAAAGGCGAATGGTTCTTCTATAGGACTGATGATTACAGTGAATACGGGAGGTTCTGTTTGTACTGGCAGGTTAGAGGCTAACGATACTATTATAGCTTTGCTAAATAAAATGCCATCGAGAAGTAGTTCAAAAGCTAAAGTGCCATTTTTGGCTAGTATCGCGTTGGGACGTTCTCTATTGACAAAAATAGAGTTAAATAGCATTGTTGTAGGAGATGTTGTTTTTTTGCAGCAGCGTGTGGATGAGCAGCATTTAATCATTAGATTAAACCGCAATACTGCATTCATAGGAGAGGTGAAAGGCAGTCAAGTTATTATTCAGCAGAGGATGCCCCCCATGGATGACGAACAAGATAGCGATCCTGAAGAGCAGCAAAAGCAGAAAAGTTTGCAAGAGTCGCAAGAACAGGATGGTGTTGATCTGTCTGACCTCTCAGTGGAGTTACTATTTGAGGTTGGTCAGCAGCAGTTTAGCGTCAATGATTTACAAAGTCTCCAGCCGGGGTTTATATTTGAGCTTGATCGGTCTATCGATCAACCTGTAAGAATTAGAGTTAATGGTAAAGTCGTTGCTGAGTGTGAACTTGTTCAGATTGAAAACCGGTTGGGTGCAAAAGTAATTCGGTTGAAGTAATATGGTAGAGCAGTAAACATTGTGGTTGCTGGGGAATCGGTGACTGGAAAGCGGCGTTAATGATAATCACTAGCCCGATAATAGCGATTAATTTGTAGGTATTATCTATGGAAAGCGTGATGACGCTAACAGCTCCTTTTTATTTGCTGTTACCATTAGTAGTGATGTCGCTTATTCCTTTTTTTGCCGTTATGGGTACGTCTTTTTTGAAGCTGGTGGTTGTTTTCTCGATTCTCAGAAACGCTACAGGTCTACAGCAGATCCCTCCAAATATTGCTATGAACGCTTTAGCAATTATCCTAACTCTTTACATTATGGCTCCTGTTGGTTATCAGGCTAGTGAAATCATCACTGAAAATAATCTCAGTTTCACCATTGAAGACATGTCGTGGGTTGAGAGCTTTAAAGCAGTTGCGGAACCGTACAGGATTTTTTTGAAAAAGAATACCAATAAAAGGGAGCGGGGCTTTTTTCTACAAACTGCTGGTAGTCTGTGGCCTGAAAAATACCGTACTCAATTGGCTGAAGATGATTTTATGATCTTAATGCCCTCATTTTGTATCAGTGAACTAGCTAAGGCCTTTCAAATAGGTTTTTTACTGTATCTGCCTTTCATTGTTATTGATCTGATCGTTTCTAATATTCTGTTAGCTATGGGTATGATGATGGTGTCGCCTATGACAATTTCTCTGCCCTTCAAGTTGTTGCTCTTTGTTATGTTAGATGGTTGGACACGCCTGACTCATGCGCTGGTGTTGAGCTATGGTTGATCCCGAGATTATAACATTAACTGCCCATGCATTGAAGCTGACTCTGTTGCTATCTATGCCACCTATTATTGCAGCATCAGCTGTAGGCTTATTAATAAGCCTGATTCAAGCATTGACCCAGATTCAAGAGCAAACACTGCCATTTGCCTTCAAGCTAATTGCTGTCATTATTACTATTTTATTAACTTCACGTTGGATGGGAATAGAAATTTACAATTACACCTTGGCCGTTATGAATCAAATCGAAAGGCTTTAAGGTTATGGTATTTCCCATTGAAGAACTAAAAAATTGGCTTTATATACTCTTTATGGGTATGCCACGATTACTGGCTCTTTTTACGGTTTTACCCATGTTGCACAAAAAAGTATTGGGTGGAACCATGATTCGCAATGGCATTTGCCTATGCATGGTTCTTTTTCTACATCCATTACTATCTGAAGGAAATCCAGAAGAGGTTTTGTCTATATTAGCCACTGGTGGTATTGTTTTAAAAGAGGTATTTATTGGTGCTCTTCTTGGGTTTTGCGTAGCTATTCCGTTCTGGGCTCTTGAGTCATCTGGTTTTTTTATTGATAACCAGCGGGGTGCTTCTATGGCGAGTATCATGAATCCATTTTCAGGTGCAGAAACTTCACCATTGGGTATTCTTTTTTCTCAGGCATTTATTGCTATCATTATGACCAGTGGTTTATTTTTGATGCTGCTCAAAAATGTTTTTTTAAGTTATCAGGCTTGGCCTGTATTTAGCTATTACCCAGAATTTAATTTCAAAGCTACTATTTTCTTTCTGAATCAGTTTGATCTAATTGTTAGTTTAGCTATGTGGCTTGCGGCGCCTATTATTATTTCCATGTTTATTACAGAGTTTGGTATTGCTCTTATAAGCCGTTCGGCACCACAGTTGAATGTCTTTATTTTAGCTATGCCCATAAAAAGTGCGGTTGCAGCAGCAATATTAGTTGTGTATGTAGGTACCGTCATGGCGCTTACTCGAAGACATATGATGGATATGGGAAGCTTGTTTACCAGTTTGGGAGTACTCTGGCAATGAGCGGTGAAAAAACAGAAGAGCCCACATCGAAAAAACTCAGAGATGCTCGAAAAAAAGGTCAGGTTGCCAAAAGCAAAGAAGTGTCCGGAACTTTTGGGCTGCTTGCTGTGCTTCTCACAATTTGGGCAATGAGTGATTTCCTATTCGGCAGTATTCAAAATATGCTATTGCTTCCTGCACAAGTCTATAATGAAGATTTTGAGTTTGCTTTTAAAGTTGTCTCTAGCGTAATACTCCATGATTTTATTCTATTGCTTATTCCTTTGATTGTTGTGGCTGTATTTTCATCTATTATTGGGAATGTAATGCAGTTTGGCGTACTGTTTTCTGGGGAGTCGATCAAGCCTGATATCAAAAAAATAAATCCAGTTCAAGGCATGAAGAAAATATTTGCACTAAAGAATCTTGTGGAATTTTTCAAATCCATCATCAAAATTATATTTTTATCTTTTGTCGTTTATCATGTAATACAAGTTACTTTACAGGATATGATGAACATACCTTTTTGTGGGACAAGTTGTATAATGCCTGTTGCTGGCGCGGTAATGAAAAAATTGCTTATTTATGCAATGTCTGCTTTTGTTGTGATTGCTATTTTTGATTATATGTTCGAGCGGTATAACTTTATGAAAGAACAGCGAATGACTAAGGATGAGGTTAAAAGAGAGTACAAGGAAATGGAAGGTAGTGCCGAAATTAAAGGCAAGCGAAAAGAACTTCATCAGGAAATTCTCAACTCGGCAGAAAATACTAAAAAATCAGATGTTGTTATCAAAAATCCTACACACTTAGCCATTGGTTTGCATTACAGTCAGGCAAGTACGCCGCTGCCAATGATTATGGTGAAGGGCCGTGGTTCTCATGCCCGGTTTATTGTAAAAGTGGCTGAAAAAGAGGGTATTCCTATTTTAGAAAACGTGCCGCTTGCTCATGCCTTGTTTGACGTGGATATCGCCAGATATATTCCCAGTGAGCTGATAGAGCCTGTTGCAGAAGTATTTAGATGGGTGGAGGAAGTTAAGGAAGAAGAAAAATATAAAGACTAGGATGAATCCAAGCAATATCCAGTTACTGTAGGGTGTCAGGTCAATGAGAAGAATAACAAAACGGTTGTACTCCTAAAGGTCGCCATCTAATTAGGCTATACAGAGTGCCTCAAGGTATTGCTGGGTGTAGGTGATATTGTTGATTGCTGTTACTTATCACAATTACCTATTGTTATTGCAAAAATGGCTCCAGTGCCTTATTGTTTTCGAGGAATTGGTTGCCTTGATTTAATAATCCCATTTCAATTGTTCGCATATCCAGAGTTATATGTGTATTACCAGCATCTTGTGCTTTCTCGTTAAAGCGATTGATATCTGCTTGAATCTGTCGTTTTTTCAAGTTTATGTCTAAGCTAGCCTCCCGACGGCTAGATGAATTGAAAGGCAAATTGCGCATATCTTTTTTAGAAGAGTTAAGCT
>JASXSV010000043.1 GCA_030674915.1 Candidatus Endonucleibacter bathymodioli | reverse complement strand
TTATGCCATAGATTACCGTCATCAGTAACAAAGGCTTGCCAAATAACACCACTATCTGATTCAAACATCTTAAATTTTTTTGTGGCCAAATATTAATTAGAAATTTAGCATGATCAATTCCTTAACTTAACAAACTTCCAATATTAATTTCACTTGGAAAGAACCGACGTAGCAAATCATTGGTATCATCATCAGTAACCGATATTCTTCACGTATGTATCATCAGGCTGCTCGCCAATATCCACGCATTCAGCCTTAATACCCTTGCTTTGCCGATAACGCTGTGAGTATGTTACTCCAGATATTTTGCCTAGATGGGTTGATAACTAATAACCTCATAAAAAGACTCTAGACTCATCCTTTCTCCAATTTGCTCTACCTTATAACTAATATCCTAGCCGAACTGGGATTTCACCTGCCTACTCTTTATGGCCAACCCTTTTGTGACATTTAGCGGCCTCTTACACAACTACACACTGCTTTCACGGGCATTATCTGGGATGGTATTGTTTTATTCTCTGGGTATAAGGCCTTGTTAAAGCTACCAACCTTATCGCCAATCTTGCGTGCAGAAAAATTGAGCTATCATAGATATTACACTTGACATCGTTCTGCTAGATTTAGTTTTTTTGCAAAGGGTTCCATATATGCCAACCTAGTTGTTACAGCCTAAGAGCATACAACTCTCAAATCCATTCCAACTATATCGGTTGTTGTGGAAGTAGGGACTAATTATAATGCTAATACATATAAACTTTAACTCATAGTACCATTTATGCCTTGTCATAACTTGACACTTTAAATACAGTACGTAGGCATCAAGAAAGACACAATACAAGCTTATTACAGTTTAACTCAGCTTCTATATTTTACGTTTTATTACTGTTTTACTTATGATAATGAATCATCCTTCGCTTGACGATTCCCTAGTATAGCCTGGAATGGCTTATCTGCAGCGTTAATTTTAAATATCATGGCTTCCTCTTCCGCAGAGATAACTATAATGTGATAACCATCTATGCTAAATCTAGCATTGCGGACTGGAGTGCGTGAAGGAGATAAGGGAGATAAGGGAGATAAGGGAGATAAGGGAACCTTAGCAAAAGCTGTCTTTGTCCAAGCCCATTTATTATCCAAACTCCAAATTTCAATGGTTCCAATACCACAGCCCAACACGACATGGAGGTCATCAGCGCTGAAGTTGGCCGTCTTTGTTACTGTAACGGTTTTTTTTCCCCATTTCCCTGCTCTACTCAGACTCCATATTTTAGCTGCACCAATTCTAACAGAAGAGAACACCACATGCCTACCATTACTACTAATGGCAATTGGCACAAAAGATTTACCGGCTTCAATAGTGGCTTTCTCCACCCATTCTCCACCCATTCTCCACCCATTATCCACCCATTCTCCACCACCATTATGACTCCATATTTTAGCAATACCATCCATGTTTCTCATCACTATATGAGAGCCATTAGCACTTAAGATGGATATATCGCTATCATCCCATTCCCTATTCATCCCTAGGCTCCATATCGAAGCTATAGCAAAATGATCGTCTATTATATTACTTACAAAATGACAAGTTCTTGAAAACATACAAAGATCATAAACACTAATATAAGAAAAAATATTATTGAGACAAATACTAGGAATCCGAGAAAAGATTATCTCCTGATCATCCATCACATTAATCTCTAAACTCTAAACATCTGTGTCTAATCCATCCAATGTGGCTATACTTATACCACTTAAGAGCATTGCAATAGTCAAGTAAAATAGTCTAATTTTTTTCATGATAGCCAGTTGGAAAGTTAAAATAAACATAAAAGTGTAGCTAAAAACATAAGTTCTTTTGCAATATATCGGCTTATTATACCTATATTCATATGCAATCTAATATTCATAAATACTAATACGAAGGAAGGTGCAATTAAGACCTATTTTTTAAGACAATCAACACATTGCAGTCTATTCGCAGGTTAACAGTCCAATTTTTGTTCGTTTTTCAGTGCCTGCATGCCGATTTCCCGACATACAGGTACACTAATCCTATATTTTGAGCACTTACCCCACATCGGACGATGTTTGCCATAGCAAACAGCATAGCAATTTGCTGCCATTATTAGCTAAGCCTCGGTAGCGATCTTTGATAAATCCGAACTAACATTTGATGATCCGAAACGGATGCTCAACCTTGGCTTATACACTAACTCTCATGCATTCGATATTGATCATAACATTGTTAATCCTTGGATTTTTCTTCCAATTCTTTACTTTTCCTGGTAGTTCCTCGATATGACAGTCGGCATCTTTTTTTTCAATTCATCCCGTTTTTCTGCGCCACGATAACCAGCATCTACGAAGAGGAGCTCCTCATCACCATGCAGTAGATTTTCAGCTTGATTGAGATCGTGTTCGTTGGCAGCGGTGGTCGTAAGGCTATTCGTCAACCCAGTTCGAGCATAGACACTGATATGAGCATTTCATGCCGAAGTGCCACTAATTACCCTTCTTGGTTTGATGTATCTCGGAATCACGCTCACCGGATTTATTCTGGGTAGAGTTAGGCACTTCGATAATTATGGAATCCATCAGCGCGCCTTCTTTGACCAGCACGCCAGCATCACTCAGCCAATCATTCACTTCGTTAAAGATTTTGCGTGCCAAATTATAACGCTTTATAAGTAACGAAAGCTCATTATCTTGGTGTGGTCAGGGATCGTCCCATCCAGTGATAGGCCCGCAAACAAGAGTTAATCTACACATGAGTGGGTATTAATTATAGCTAATAACGACAGTTTTACAAAATTTTATTACTAGTATGAAGCTAGTACAGCGCTAGTACGACCTTAATGGTTGTGGATAAGAAAAAACTAGCAATTAAGCAACATTATGATTTCTTTGATTAAATTAGTATAAATGTATTACTAAGTTTTGTGGAAAAGGGTGTGTGAAAACAGAGGGATAACCCTGTGGATAATAATAGGTGATATGGGGTTGTGGATATGTCGCTTTTTACCCACAGGTAACGTACACGTTAATAAAAGCTTATACTTATAAAATAAACAGCCTTATACTTAACGTAACTTATTGTTTTTTAAACAAAAAAGAAGCTTACACACAGATTTCATAGGCCCTAATAATAACAACAATAATAATAAAACATCACATATATCAATATAAAATATATTAATAAGTAATAAGTAATAAGTAATAAGTAATAACATTAAGATAACCAGTTCCTTTAAGGACTTTTATTGAAACTTCTTATTTTGTAAGCAATGACAAATATACTAAGTAATTTGACACCCAACAGAGCATCTAGAGCATCAAAAAGTTAGTGCTTTTTCGAATATTCTTAGCAGCACCTAGTCTATAAACTTCGTTATAGCACGCACGTAGTGTCTTTTAGAGGAGTCAAAAGAACGCTAGCCTCGTCCTGAAATTCTTCAAAGAGTTTAAGGTGACAAAATTTGCGAAAAGCAGGTTCTATACGCATTACTTTAGAGGGTGAGAGTAGCTGACAAACTATCGATGACCCATGATCCTACGAGCAAGTAGATAACAGGGAAGTGAGGGCAGTCAGTAGCCCCACACATTCAATGGTATAAGGTATAGGTCCGTGGCTGACACGAAGAGCTGGGTGTGTTATAAAGGATTTTTGCATGTTGATGTTTTACCAGTATATAATAGACTTTATTGGGTTATGCTGAGGTCTAGTCATAATGTTTCTAGTAAAATGGGTGTTTTTCAAAAAAAGAGTGAATATTTATAATAACTAAGAAAAGTGATATACCCATTAAATATTATGAAATAGGCAGGTGATTTATTTTGGATGTGGATTTTCCAGCAAAGTTTGAAGTCATTGTTATTGGAGGAGGTCATGCCGGTACAGAGGCGGCCTTAGCATCAGCACGAATGGGGGTGAAAACTTTATTACTTACTCATAACATAGAAACATTAGGAATGATGTCTTGTAATCCAGCCATTGGAGGTATTGGTAAAAGTCACTTGGTTAAAGAGATTGATGCATTAGGCGGAGTAATGGCAAAGGCTACAGATTTTAGTGGTATACAGTTCCGTATTCTTAATGCAAGGAAAGGTCCGGCAGTTAGAGCAACTAGAGCTCAAGCTGATCGCTCTTTATATAAAGCTTTTATTCGTAAAGTGTTAGAAAATCAAGATAATTTGTTAATATTTCAGCAGTCAGCAGATGATTTGATATTTGGGGAGGGAGGGGTTCACGATAAAGTTAGGGGTGTTGTCACTAATATGGGAGTGCGCTTTCTTGCTGAGAATGTAGTACTTACAGCAGGAACTTTTCTTAAAGGTAAAATTCATGTAGGTATGAATAGTTATAGTGCTGGCAGGGCAGGAGACCCTCCGTCAATAAGGTTGGCTGAAAAACTAAGAGATTTACCCTTTGGTGTTAAGCGTCTAAAAACAGGTACGCCACCCAGAATTGATGCTCGCTCTGTTGATTTTTCTGTCATGGATAAGCAGGTTGGTAGTGACCCTAGACCTGTTATGTCTTACACAGGATCAAGAGATGAACATCCTGAGCAGGTTTGTTGCTATATTACCCATACAAATGAGTCTACTCATAGCCTTATCCGTGAAAACTTGGGGAGTTCGCCTCTTATTACTGGGGTTATTGAAGGGATTGGCCCAAGATATTGTCCATCAGTAGAAGACAAGGTTATAAGGTTTGCTGATAAAAGCTCACATCAGATTTTTATCGAGCCAGAAGGGTTAAGTACTCATGAATTGTACCCTAACGGGATATCAACAAGCCTGCCCTTTAATGTACAGGTAAATCTTGTACGTTCCATTAAAGGTCTTGAAAACGCCCATATAACTCGTCCAGGCTATGCAATAGAGTATGATTACTTTGATCCTAGAGGATTAAAGTCCTCCTTGGAAACCAAAGAGATTAGAGGTTTATTTTTTGCTGGACAGATTAACGGCACAACTGGTTATGAAGAAGCAGCAGCTCAGGGGTTGCTGGCGGGTTTGAACGCAGCTTTGAGATCACAAAACAAAGAAAGCTGGTGTCCACGTCGTGATGAAGCGTATATAGGAGTGTTGGTAGACGACCTTATAACAAATGGCACCAGTGAACCTTATCGAATGTTTACTAGTCGTGCTGAGTATAGGCTTATTCTTCGGGAGGATAATGGGGATCTAAGGCTCACAGAGAAAGGCCGTGAGCTAGGTTTAGTGAATGATGCACGCTGGGAGTCTTTTTGTGATAAGAAAGAGAGAATTGAGAAAGAAACTGCGAGATTGAAAAGATGTTTTATTCATCCTAGTAGTGAAGAGTCTAAAAAAATAGAAAGCAAACTTGCCAATACGGTTAGCAGAGAATACAGTCTCTTGGAATTATTACGTAGACCTGAGTTGAACTATCAGGATGTTGCAGGTCTTGTTGGGGAGGCAGAAACCAACCCCCAAGTAACAGAGCAGGTTGAGACTCAGATTAAATACCAGGGATACATTGATCGTCAGGCAGTAGATATAGAAAAACTACGTAGATATGAAAACACTAGAATCCCTGATAGTTTAGATTTTGAAAAGATCAATGGTCTTTCTAATGAAAGTCGTCAGAAACTTATGGAAAGCAAACCTGAGACTTTGGGTCGAGCATCTAGGATACAGGGTGTAACACAGGCTGCAGTGTCATTGATTCTAATTCATCTAAAAAAGAAGTCAAAAGTTGTATAAAATAAGGATAGGACACTATACTTGGTTTGTTTTGCATTTTAGGAATGTTTTTTGATAGACCCAAAAACCTCTATAAGTGAGTGTATTAGTATTGGCGCTGAAGGATTAACTCTATCCTTGTCTGGTATACAGGTAGACCTTCTAAGCAGATACGTAGCATTGCTGGTAAAGTGGAATAAGACCTATAACCTAACTTCGGTTAGAGATCCTGTACAAATGGTCTCTCGCCATGTTATAGATAGTTTAAGTATTGCTCCTTTTGTAAAAAGCGATAATATGCTGGATATTGGCTCTGGTCCTGGGTTGCCTGGTATCCCTCTTGCTATTCTCTATCCAGATAAGCTTGTATCAACACTTGATAGCAATGGCAAAAAGACTCGCTTTATGACACATGTTAAGATGGAGTTGGGCTTGAATAATTTAACAGTTATTAATTCTAGGGTTGAGTGTTATCAGACAGAGAGTCTTTTTAGTGAGGTAACCAGTAGAGCTTTTAGCTCCTTAATTGAGATGGTGCAAAAGGTAAAGCATCTTTTGAGAGATTCAGGTGTTTATCTGGCGATGAAAGGGCGATATCCTAATGAAGAAATTAATGAGTTGACGAAACATACTGATTGCGAACTGGTGAAGGTTGTTTCTTTGCACGTACCAGATAATGTTGGGGTGCGTCATCTTGTAATTCTACGTAAGCAATAAGTATTGAACGGTGGCAGACAGTTGTGGGAAGAATTCTTGCGATAACCAATCAAAAAGGTGGAGTGGGCAAGACCACTTCTAGCGTTAATTTGGCCGCTTCGTTGGCTGTTTGCGGTAAAAAAGTTTTATTATTAGATCTAGATCCGCAGGGTAACGCAACTATGGGTAGTGGTGTTAACAAGCATGATTTGGACAAGTCTATTTATCATGTTTTAACAGGGAAGCATGATATTAAGGATACCATCTGCATAGACCTTGATGGAGGGTATGATCTATTGCCCGCTAATGCTGATTTGACTGCGGCAGAAGTTGAACTTATGCATATGGATAACAAGGAGTTTATCCTGAAAAAAGAGCTTAAAAAAGTAATTTATAAGTATGACTTTATTCTCATTGACTGCCCTCCTTCACTTAATATGTTAACAGTAAATGCGGTGGTTGCTGCCGGCAGTGTAATTATTCCTATGCAATGTGAATACTATGCTTTAGAAGGGCTATCAGCACTAATTGACACAATAACAGGCATTAGAAACACAATAAATCCTGATTTACGTATCGAAGGTTTGTTGCGGACTATGTACGACCCAAGAGCTAGTTTAACAACGGAGGTGTCGAGACAGCTGATAAGTCACTTCGGTGATCAGGTTTATAAAACAGTTATTCCTCGAAATATCCGACTTGCAGAAGCTCCTAGTCACGGAATGACGGTATTGGCTTACGATAAACACTCTAGAGGGGCTATAGCTTATTTAGCGTTAGCTGGTGAGCTGTTGCGTAAGCATGAGCTTGAGAAGACTGAAATGAAAGTTGGAGTTTGTTAACTTATGGCGAAGCAACGTTTAGGGACAAATCTTAACGCACTGCTTGGAAGTGCTAAGTTATCTTCTTCTGCCACAGGAGATTTGGCAGTAGGGCTAGCAGATGATCTGAGAGGTGGGGTAGATGGTGAGCTGAGACATATCCCTATAGAGTTTATAGGCAGAGGTAAGTACCAGCCTAGGCGTGATATGCATCCTGACTCTCTTGAAGAGTTAGCTGATAGTATTAAAGAGCAAGGTATAATTCAGCCTATTGTTGTTCGTTCTGTCGCTGAAAACAGGTATGAAATTATTGCTGGTGAAAGACGTTGGAGAGCCGCTCAAATTGCTGGTTTGGATGAGATACCTTCGTTGATAAAGGATATTGCTGAAGATTCTACGGTGGCAGCTATGGCTATCATAGAGAATATCCAACGAGAAGACTTAAATCCTATTGAAGAAGCAATGGCATTTTCTCGTTTACAGAAAGAGTTTGAGTTAACGCAGCAGGAGGTTGCTAAGTTTGTTGGTAAATCTAGAACAGCGGTTGCTAATACTTTACGGTTGATGTCGCTTGGCTCTGAAGTGAAAAAGATGCTGGAGTATGGTGACCTAGAGATGGGTCATGCAAGAGCGATGTTAACACTTTCTGAAAGTGATCAGTTTGAGGTTGCTAGTATAATTGTGGCTAAAGGATTATCTGTTCGACAAACTGAGTCGTTAGTACGCCGATTGCAGCAAGAAAAGAATAAGGGAGAAAAGTCAAAAAAAGGTCTTGATCCTGATATTAAGCGACTAGAAGAGGATTTGTCTGAGAAGATTGGAGCAAAAGTTGCTATTCAATGTAATGCCAAGGGTAAGGGTAGAGTTATGATACCTTACAATAGTCTCGATGAGTTAGATGGTATTTTAGAACATATTAAATAATATAAAAATAACTTAGCATAACTTACATATATCTGTGACTATATTGAAAAGTGAAGTCGTTAATATACCTTTGAAAAATCAGGGGTAAGTTTAAATAAAATAAAATAAAAAATAAATTTAAATAGTAACGATAAAGCTAGTAAGGGACTAACTTAACATACATTTAATTTTCCTATACTTATTTTTTGACGTCTATATTCACCTTTGTTAAGGAGTCTCTGAACAAGTCTCATAAATGGGCGTATTAACCCCCCAAACGCCCTCGTAGCATGTAAAGATAGGCAAGTCCAAGCAGGGTGAATACTTGAGCTGCATTTTTTACTAAGCCTTTGTATCCGGCTTTCTTGTATCCGAACTGACATTTAATCACTCTAAAGCAATGCTCTACTCTGGCACGAATCTGTGAGTTTTTACGGTTTTGTTTCTTTTGTGATGAGCTTATATTTTTCCTTGGTTTGCGTTTGTCATTGACCTTCCAATGTAATCCAAGCATCTAGCTCCTCGCTTATATGTGTCGCTGGTGTAACCCGCCCGCATAGCCAAAAATCACTTCGTCTTCCTTTCTCAAA
>JASXSV010000072.1 GCA_030674915.1 Candidatus Endonucleibacter bathymodioli | reverse complement strand
GGTTTTAGTGAATAGGCATCGGCTTTGGTGATTAGCTGATGAATATCGGCGTTTATCTCCATCAAAGAGCTACCATTGACAGCCTCTATTTTACGCACTACTTTTTGCAGGGCGTTGCCATTAAGCCAAGGGTTGATGCGCATCAGTGATGCCGTGAGTCGCTCATGCAAAAGCACTTCATACATTTGTTTTTTAGCGTCAAAATATTCATAACCAAGTTGTTTTAACAGCTCGATAGCGGGCAGTTCTGATTCACTTAATTCGCTCATGTTAATCTTCTCTTTTAGTCTCTAAAAGTAATTTGTCAAAATCAGAAAGATACGCATTGTCTTGTATCACCCGATATTTTTCATATTCACCGTGCGCTTTTAATCTTGCTTGCAGTGCGTCGGAAATTCCGACATACTGCAGTTTCATCAAACTCTTCACTGGCAAATATATTTTTAAGATGCTCAGTAACGGTCACTCTGTTTTTCTAACGCTTTTTTCATACCCGAACCTCTCCACTCAAAAGCTTCTGCAACAGCCCTTTTTTAAGCGTTTCAAACTTCTCTTTTTTAGCGCTAAGGACTTCTAGCTTTTCATCGGCTGTGGATAGGATGTCAGCTATTTGTTTTTGTTCTTCTAAAGGAGGTAATTGCATTTTTACTGCGTGAATATTTGGAGCACTTAAACTTGGAACACCTGAAGCCTCATTGAGTGTTCTCCATTGTATTGTTAAAAATTTAAAGTATACATACTTTGCTAAAGCTACATTTTCTTTTATATCTGTGTAAAATAATGTATCAACTGTCCAAAATGGTGTATCTTTATATTGAGGTTTATCAATAGTACCTTTACGACCAATCAGCACCGATGGCTTGTCACAAAGGAAACTATTGGCATATCCCATCAATCCACCTGTTCCCAATATAGGATATTCACCATTTTCATCTTCAACATCTTTTTGGCTTTTACCATACTTAACAGTCAAAATCTCTTTCAGCTTCACAATCTCCCACCCAACAGGCAAGCTCCCAAGCTCACTCTCCTTAAACTCGGTATGTCCTATCCCCTCGCGAAGGAGCTTTTGGAGTAGTCCTTTTTTAAGGGTTTCGTGCTTTTGGATTTGCTCTGCAATAGCCTCTATCTTCTCATCAGCAGTAGATAAAATAG
>JASXSV010000042.1 GCA_030674915.1 Candidatus Endonucleibacter bathymodioli | reverse complement strand
CAATTAATAGTGGGGCTTATGCAGCGTTGTCGTGCAAAGGTCTCAGATTGGGTTTTTGTCTGGTAAGAGCATGTAACGTATGCAGGCAAGCAGGTGGAGTACAGTAATATAACAGGTCAACAGTTTTGATTATTCACCTATGATTTTGAGCTGTCATTGAAATTGGTTATTTGGAGTTGGGCAGTTATTTTGGTTGTAACTTTAACCTATACAGGTGTATCATTAATTTAGATAGTATGTTCGCTTATTCGCTTATTCGCTTATTCGCTTATTCGCTTAATAAAAATAAAATAGAGAATAGAGGGTAGAGGGAAGTAGAGGGAGTAGAGGGAGTAGAGGGAGTAGAGGGAGTAGAGGGAGTAGAGGGAGTAGAGGGAGTAGAGGGAGTAGGGCTGGGAGAGGGTAAAGTTTAAAGGGATTTTTTCAATGATGAGAACTAAAAAAAATATTACTGGTTATGTATTACCTGTTGCGATGGCTCTGATGTCTGTTCTTACATTTAGTATGTTGGGGGTTATGGAGTCAGCCACGGTTGAAAAGAAGAAATCGAGTAATCAGAAAGTGCAGCTTACGGTTGAGCAAGTAGCAAGATCAGAACTGGATAGTCAGCTACAATTAATTGAGTCAAAACGTGATCTACTTCGCAAGGCTAAAAGTTATGTGCTCACACCAATACTTTATCCAAACGGTTGTGCATCAACAGCTATAGATGCAATCTGCCAGACGGTTAAGCTCGTTTATACGAGTGATCTTCCTCGACCTGCCGGTTTGTTCGCCTTAGAAGACGATGATCAGTATGTGGCTAGGAAATTTAAGATCTACTCTAAAGCGCAACATATTAAATCTGGTGCAGTGTCAGAAGTGTATTCGGAGATAAGAGACGTGAGGCTTGAGCTATGGGCCCCGGACAATGTTCGAGATAAATTTTTAACAAGTGAAAACCGCGATGAGCTGATGGCGGAGATAGGTTTGTATCTGCCTGATTGGTGGGAGGTTAAAGTGGTTGTAGCACCAAAGGCTTGGAGATTTGCGTGCATAGCCGCAACAAATTCAATTTTGAATTTTTTCCCGGGTATTCTTATAGCGGCTTTATCGAATATTTTGAGTAAAGGTTTTATGACTGAAGGTAGTTGTACTGCACAGTATACTACAACTGAGGGTAAAACGGCATATGTTAGTACTCCTAACTTTGGGGGGGGCGGGTCATGGATTCTTGAAGTGCCGAAGAGGTCCACTAATGTGAAGCTGTATTGGCATGCTTGGGTGGTTCCAGGATCTGCACGTGAGGATTGCTCTTGGTTTGAGTGTTTGATTCCAGGTTGGCGTCGAATAAAGCGTTGGGATTTCGAATATAACGTGGATGGTCGGTCACCAGACCCAATTAATAAATGTATGGTAATTAGCGGAGGATTTTGGGGTCTGGAAATGGATGCATGTCCATACGACTGGGCTAGAGCTAATATTGAGAACAAAAAAGTAGGGGAGGGGAATTAAATATTATATCAGCTTTAATTGTTTATTTGGGAGTGGCGGATAAGTGAAAATAAAAAATTCTGCGTATTATTATTGTGTGCAGGATCTAGTTTTTACTTTTTTATCTTTTATTGCTGTGTGATTCTATGATTGGTGCTCACGATAACACTGATGATGACGAGTAAGAGTTTAATATTCTTGTTAAGAAGTTAGGTGTAATGGGGGATTATTTTGTTGCAAGTAGCAAGTAGCAAAGTGCTAGACATTAACAGCTCCCCTTTAGCTTAGTTGTGTATATAGTTATTTTTTAGTGAAATCCTGTATTTTCACAATAACTAACACATTTAGCCGATAAAAACTCAATCGGATTAAAGAGGTTTCAGGATTTTCGTGGATGTATATTGATTAAGAATTGCGCCTAATTAATTTTATTTTTCTACACGCATAACCAATCCTCATTTCCTTTGGGAAGAAGCGCCGCAGCATAGCCTTAGTATTCTCATTAAATTTACGTTGCCATAAATGGTATCTCTTGGAAAAGTATATCTTGTGGTCTAATTATTGAGCAATACTTGTGTGCCAGTGAGCTAGTCACCGTTATCAAAAGTAACGGTCTTACAGGTATTCTAGAGAATCTATGATTGAAGTGGTTTGCAAGGCGATTGTCAGATTTGCGATAAAATTCTCTGACTTCCGCGCTTATGTCATCGTAATTTTCGATTCATTTTGTCGCTTTTGCCCATTTATCCGCTCTCGAGGCGGATTTAGGGCGCAATTATGCCGTCAACGCATTACGTTGCAGGTATAAATTGGCCATCGCCATCAGGCTCATAACTTGCGCCCTGTTTTTTTCCAAACCACGGTAACGAACTTTACGGTAACCAAACTGACACTTGAGGATTCAATTTCATACAGCGCGTCTTCCATCATCGGATAGGATAGTTGAAGCTATTGCTGCATGAGATAGATACGTAGCATAGTGGTCAAGCCGATAGGTTGCCCTCCAATACGTCCACTTTTCGGGTAATGTGGTTTAATGATGGCTTCAAAGGCTGCCCAAGGAACACAAGATTCCATTTTCTCAAGAAATAACTCTTTTCTAGTTTTTCGTTTTTTGGCTGCGTAACTGAGTGATGCAAAACTTTGTTGTTTCATTTTGGATGCCGGCTTGCCCATAGCAATGCTATTTTATCAAGTTTTGGAGATTCAATCAGAGATTCCCTAGTAAGGCGGTAGAATCTTTTTGACGGGATGGCTCACTACTTTTTTGGTCTTATTTTTAATTCTAACTGTCAAAAGCAGTTTTGTGAGATTCGCTCAGTTAGCATCAAAAGATATTCATCTTGGCCGTGAACGGTATCTATCAGTGGCCGTCCTTTTATTACAGATTCACTCGTCCCTAGCCTCATTAAGATCCATGCAGTCAGGAGTTAATCTGGCTCCAGCCTCAGCACCTTGGCTCTGCCTATAATGTTTCTCTTTGTACTGGAGAAGGTAGTGCCATTGGTTTTTTTGGTTAGGCGATAGATGGTTTGGTAATCAATTGCCCGTCATAAGACTCAAGTTTCATGTGCCCTGCAATTT
Organism: Candidatus Endonucleibacter bathymodioli; assembly: GCA_030674915.1. GTDB lineage: Bacteria > Pseudomonadota > Gammaproteobacteria > Pseudomonadales > Endozoicomonadaceae > Endonucleibacter > Endonucleibacter bathymodioli. Next base: position 7,670 of record JASXSV010000042.1, on the reverse strand, counting down.
TCTCCAGTGTAAAACCTAAATTCAGTTGGTACTTTACCTGTCGGCTACCGCATTAGTTCTTTTGTGTTACTTAGTCGCCGTCTTGCGTCGCTGTCGGCTGTTGCGATGAGTTTCCTCTGCGTTATAAGCTCTAAGGTTGCAGTGCGTTAGCTTAATGGATGTCGTTTTATTGGAGCGGTGTATATAGTCATTAATCTTACGAGCAGAAAATGCGAGTGTGCTGATGGATTGAGTCTGGTATCGTTCAGTAATGGCTAGTGTTTGTAAGAGTTTTCCATGTGGTCACCTGGTTGGTTGTGTGAGAACTACAGCCTATGAGTATCTGACTCTCAAATCAATTCCAATTATGTCGGTTATTGTGGCAATATAGGGAAATAATCTATTTAGTAAAATCCAGTAGGCAGTGATACTGGTTTAGGAATGGATGAGGAGGTAAAAAATGACTGTTATTTGGTTTGATGGTAGCTTATATGAGAAAAGTCAATAAGGTCTGGGGAAATATCATCCTGAAAATAGTGATATTCTTGTTTATTTTGCCGATAACTCTGCTAGCACTAATGTGTTAATTGTTTGTTGTTGTGATCGGCTATGGCAATGATTATAAAATGTTACAGGAATATTTTGTAGAATTAGGCAAGGCTCTTTTTCTGCTCAAAGTAATTGGAGATATGCATGAGGTTAGGAGAGAGAAGTGAAAATCATTCATATTCTTCAATGTAATAGGTGTATATAGCTCCAACTGAATGTCTGGGATTGTTGACTGCTCACGCTAACCACAGTCACTTGCTACTCGTAGGATGATGAGGGTTAGTTTGTTTGTCGCCTACGCTTACCGTAAATGGTAAAGGGTATAATCTCCAGCAGAGGCTTTAAAAAACAATACTTACTAAAAGGAAATATTGGTATGAAATTGAAAGGATTTACGTTGATAGAGCTTATGGTTGTCGTTTCAATTATAGGTATTTTAGCTAGTATCGGATACCCACAGTATACGCAGTATCTTACTCAGTCCAGAAGAGTGGGAGCGATGACTATGTTGCTTGAAATTATGCAAGAGGAAGAGAGTTATTTTATTGAAAAATTCGAATATACGACCACTCTGTCCAATTTGGGTTATGCTACTGGTATACTGAAAAGCGAGGGAGATTATTATGCTATAACTGCTGAAAATTGTACTCCTGCCCCTTGTGTTAAGATCACCGCTACCCCTCAGGGAAAGCAGGCGGTCAGAGATGATGGCAAGACTTTTACTCTCGATACTATAGGTCGGCGTACCGGTGACTGGAATAATTAACGTTTACAGCTATACCAGTTATCATAGTAGGTGTGGCGACAAACGAGCGCGGCCCATGAACCTACGTGAGTAAGTTGCTGGGGGAAGACGTTAACAACTTGACACTTTCGTGTGTGATGCTCAAAGTAGGGAGGAATCTTGTATGGAACGGGATGTTAGGAGTGCGACAAGGCTGCTAGTAGTGGACTCAGATGCTGATGAAGCTAACCGTCTAGTTAATGTGTTTCGTGATTCTGGACAGACAACAAGAGCCCATCATGTGACTTCTATCGACGCTTTGGAGCAAGCGTTTATGGAAAAGAAAAAATGGGATTTGTTGATAGTCTCAACTCTGCCTGTTGATTTAGAGCTTGCGTCGCTATTGGAAAGAATTGATCACCAAAGCAAAGATATCCCAATTATCATTATTTCTGACCATAAGGGTGGTAATGAGGAAGTAGACTATTTAAAAAAAGGGATAAAGGCTGTAGTGACCCCTAATCATGAAGATCTTTTGCTCTTAATCGCTAATCAGGAAATAGAGAATCTTTATATTCGCCGCAATTACAGGCGGATGAGTATTGCACTTAATGAGTCTGAGAGGCAACGACGACAGTTCTTGGATGATGAAGTTGATGCTATTGTTTATATTCGAGATGGGCTTATTAGATATGTGAACCCAGCCTTCGGCGATATGCTTGGACAGGAGGAGAAAACACATTATGAGGGGTGCTCTTTTGGTGACTATGTGAATGCTTCTGAGAAGGAGGATGTAAACTATTTTCTTGAGTCAATGGAAGAAACAGGGCAAGCAGTGGGGGTGTTGCAGTGCTCAATAGTGTTGGCTAATAACGAACAATTACCGATCAGGTCAATTATTAAGCCAACTTCTTACGAAGGAGCATTTTGTTTAAGTCTACAAATTAATACTATTGATTCTTCGATTTCAGAAACAGCAAAGGTTTCTGATAAAGACAAGAAAAAACTATCTGGATTACTGGATAAAAATGACCTGATGGAGAGGCTTGAGGTTAGTATTCAGCAAGCGGTATCAGGGAAAGGCAAGGCTGCATTAGTGCATGTAATGATTAATGACCTCGAGGAAACGCATGAAAGTAAAGGTTTGGAGATTAGTCAGCATATCGAATCTTTGGTTGAGGAGCAAATAGAGCAAGGTCTAGGCGTTGAACATGTTGGGGCGAGTTTAGGAGCTGGGAATTTTATCTTGTTGCTTCGTACCAACGGAGAAGCCGCTGTTAAGGAAATATCTCAACAGATGATTGATGGGGTGGATGGGATTCCAGTTGATGAGGTGGTGATAAAAGCATCGATTAGTGTAGGGGCTACCATTCTTGGTGATACTGCTATAGATTCTGAAACCCTAATGGTTAGAGTTAAGCATACATGTTCTCAGTTAGAAAAAGAAGGTGGTAACAGGTTTTCCTTTTTTAAGCCAAGGAAAGTGGGAGTTGTTAATACGGTAGATAAATACTTGGCAATGATGTTAAGCCAAGCCATGAAGAAGAAGGCATTAAAATTGTATTATCAGCCTATTGTTAGTCTTAAAGGCTCTGAAGGGAATTATTATGCTGCGAATTTTTCAATGACTGATATACGTGGGCGTGAACACCAATCGTCTAGTTTTAAAATGAAGCTGGATAATGAGAAGATATGGAGAGTTATTGATCGCTGGCAGCTTGTTGAGGCGAGTAAACAGCTGTTTGAAAAGCGAAAAGATGGTAGTGATACCCGTGTATTCATTCAACTGGGAGGCTCTGTCATTAATGATAAAACATTTATTTCATGGCTCTCATCGACATTAAAGAAGGTAGGGGTGCCAGCTTCTGCAGTAATGTTAGAAGTTGGAGAATCTAATATTGTCCGTGATAGGAAAGCCGCTTGTGCGTTTTTTGGAGCTGCAAAAAATATAGGATGCCTGACGTCTGTCAGTGAGTTCGGATGTAGTGTGAATCCTTTGGAGCTAACTGAATCTATGGATATTGACTTTATTAAGGTTGATCAGAGTTTTACTAACGACTTGGCTGCTGATGATCAAGGCGTAAAGGGGCTTAAGGATATGCTGGTGAAAATAGCAAAAACGGGGAAACAAATTATTGTTCCGGAAGTGCCAGATACTGCAGCTCTTGCTCCATTATGGCATAGTGGTATTGACTTTGTTCAAGGATCTTTTCTGTCTTCTCCAAAAGAGATAATGGATTACAGCTTCGATAGTGATTTTTGAATTTACTCTCTACGTGGAATGTACTAATATGTTTATACGTCATTATCTTTAGAAGTGGAGAGGTTGTTGACGTTCTTAATCACCTCAATTGCCTACTGCTCGTAGGTGGTGATGGCTTCGGTTGTTTGTTGCCTACTTATACTTATAATGGTAAATTGGAGGTAAATTGGAGGTAAATTGGAGGTAAATTGGAGGTAAATGGGTAAATTAGGTTTTAGAATATCTCAATGTCATCATTTCTCAATATAGTCATTGCTCAACTAGATTTCATGGTTGGTGACATTGACGGCAATACATCCAAAATCATAGAAACAGTAGAGCGCGTCCGTAACGCAATGTCGGCCGATGTAATTGTTTTTCCTGAATTGACTATTTGTGGATACCCTCCGGAAGACCTGCTACTTAGGCGGAGTCTTATTGTTAGAAGTGAAAAAGCTTTAAAGAGGATTGGGATAGTTAATGGTATTGATCTTGTTATAGGTATGGCGGCGATGGGGACTCATGGATTAGAGAATCAGGCTGTAGTTATTCGGGCAGGAAACGTGATTTGCCGTTACGGAAAACAGTATCTTCCAAATTATAAGGTATTTGATGAAAGGCGCTACTTTTCCCCCAGTAATGGCTTAGGCTTATTTGAATGCAAGGGGGTCAAGATATCTCTAAGTATTTGTGAAGACCTGTGGCATTCGGGTCCTATTCTGGCATCAAAAAAAGCTGAAGCAGATCTCATTATTAGTCTTAATGCATCGCCATTTCATTGGGATAAATTACATATTAGGCATGATATGGTTCGTAAACGCTGCCGTGAAACAGGATTGCCGGTAGTTTATACTAATCTGGTTGGAGGCCAGGATGAATTGGTATTTGATGGTGGGTCATTTGCTATGAATGGAAGTGGCGAGTTGATGGTCGAAGCTTGCTATTTTAATGAAGAACTATGCCCTGTTCAGTTTGATGTTTTATCAGGTACATTGCTTGCTGGGACAAAAGCTAAGCGCCCTAGTCTCCATGCTAGAGTTTATCAAGCATTGGTGGCAGGGGTTAAAGACTATGTTAATAAAAATGGTTTTAAAGGCATTTTGCTTGGACTTTCCGGTGGTGTTGACTCCGGGTTAACGCTGGCCATTGCAAATGATGCTCTTGGTCCGGAGCGTGTCCAAGCCGTTATGATGCCCTACATATATACCTCCGACATGAGCCTTGAGGATGCAGAAGAAGAGGCAGTTTTATTAGGTGTTGATTACAAGGTTATACCAATTGAGACTATCTTTAATGCCTTTACGCAAACGCTAAGTGATGAGTTTCAAGGGTATGGGAAGGATGTTACAGAAGAAAATCTACAATCGCGTATCCGTGGTACTTTGCTGATGGCGCTCTCTAATAAAAAGGGGTATTTGGTGCTTACTACAGGCAATAAAAGTGAAATGTCTGTAGGTTATAGCACCCTTTACGGGGACATGGCTGGGGGCTTTAATGTTCTTAAAGATGTGCCTAAAACCTTGGTCTTTGAGCTGGCAAAATATCGAAATAGCATAGGGTATGTTATTCCTAAGAGGGTTATTGATCGTCCGCCATCAGCAGAGTTGGCACCAGACCAGGCTGATGCGGATAGCTTGCCTCCTTATGAAGAGTTGGATAGCATTCTTGAGTTATACATTGAAAAAGATAACAGCGCTGATGATATTGTAGCCATAGGCTATGATCGTGCAACCGTTTACAGGATTTTAAGGCTAGTTGATATCAATGAATTCAAGAGGCGTCAGGCTCCTGTTGGAGTAAGGATAACGCCAAGGGGTTTTGGTAGAGATCGCCGTTATCCAATAACCAATGGCTGGACGCTCGGTGCCTAAGTTCTCCGTTGTTCAGACTGTATGTGAAACTGGGTGAGTTCTGGGTGATAAAAGTGGGTATAAGCCTCTTTATTTTAGATAACGAAATATTGGAGTGAGAGAGCAAAGAGTGTAACTTCCATTATGAGGCTTTTGCATGATTGTTCTTTTGACGGACGGGCTTCGTTAAAAACGTATTCAATAGATCATTTATAAGAAAAAACTCTCTCTTTTCGTGTGTTTTGTCTCACTCACGAACAACATTATGGCTCGTGCAAAGGTCTCATTATATTAAATGGTGTTGGGGTATATACACATAAAGTTGTTGGATATGCAGGCGGGAATCCGCAAAAGAATTGGTTAAAACACGCCCGCATCTCCAAGCACTAAGGGTATAGCTAGCAGCATGACTGCTGAGTAAGCCACTACTACGTTCGCAATGATTTTGATTCAAGCTAACCGCACTTATTACCTGTAAAATTGAATTTATGAACAGAGTTAGCTGGAATAGTTTTTGGATGCGAATTCCCAGTTTGCCAGTTTCCAAAAGGCTTTTAGGTAGTCAGGCCGAACATTCCGATAATCAATGTAATAAGCATGCTCCCACACGTCACAGGCCAGAAGCGGCTTTTGGTTAGTGGTTAGTGGAGTAGCTGCATTGCTGGTATTAACGATTTCAACAGAATGGTCGTCGTTCTTCACTAGCCAAGTCCAAGCAGAACCAAAGTTATTCACGGCCATGTCGGTAAATTTGTTTGAAAAACTGTCGAAAGAGCCGAAGGCTGTGTTGATCGCTGTTGCCAAACTTCCGGTAGGCTCGCCACCACCGTTAGGGCTCAGGCAGTGCCAATAGAATGTGTGGTTCCAGACCTGGGCGGCATTATTGAAAATACTACCTTCAGATGTTTTGATAATTTCTTCAAGGCTTTTGTTTTTCAGTTCAGAGCCTTCAATCAAACCGTTTAGTTTTACTACGTAAGTGTTATGGTGCTTGCCATAATGATAATCAAGAGTCTCTTTTGATATATGGGGTTCTAGTGCTTCACGAGGGTAAGGCAGAATTGGTAATTCTATAGACATTGTTGATTTCTCTAATTGGGTTTAATGCTCTGCATGTAGGGCTAGAGTGGGCCTACTCTCATGGTGAGTCATCAATTGTTGGTGGCATCCGGTGATATTAGTTACGAGTCTATGAGCTTGCTGACTCCCCTTGAAGGTATGAGGTTGTTGCTTGCTCTAAACATACCTTCATTACTTATTACTCTTAGGCATCATGATGCTTCGCTCACTTGTCTCGTACTCACACCTTCAATGGTACACGGGTATGTACCCAAGGTACTTGACAATGCAGACGGGTATTAAAGCGAGCGCAGCCCTATGATCTTAGAAAGATAAGTAAGGTATCCAGCCAGTATCCACGCATATTTAAACACGATGGCTAGACAAGTACAGGCTGTCAATTGTACATTTCAACTCTTACTAATGCAAAAAAATTGGTTGTTTCACATGATTTTTTATCTAGAGACCGTAGCATGATTCACCAAAGGTGACCATATTCCGGTAAAGTTCAGGTATGCAAAAAACCTTTACCGTAAAACCTACACCTTCAATGGTAATTGGTATAGAAACCTGCTGTTTCGCAAGTTTTGTTACCTTTCACTTGGTGGCAAGTTTCGGCAGCCTCAACCTTGGTACGGTTTCGAACAAGACTGGTCAGGCACCATCTTTGGGGGTCAATTATTGACGAGATTAATGGTCGGCTTGAAGGAACAAATATCAGCATGAGTGAAGGTAGCATTAATATCATTGCTGTTACACGGATATGGGCTAGAGGCTTAGCAATTATGTTATGGCAACGAGAAAGACGGAACGCTGACAAGAAATACTGCAGCGGGTTGGCACGTTAAGAATGACAGTGATGGTAACAAAAAGGCTATCTATGGTTTTTCCGTTAATATTGGTGTTGATGGAGATGGTTGTATTCAGAGTTAAAGCGTGGCGCCGAGGAATGTTCACGATTTTCAGGAGCGTGACACCTTGTTTCTGGTGGGATAAATCAGGACTGTACGTGAATACAGCTTACAGCTGAAGGTAGACCCAGAGATGAATTAGTAGAGGTGTTCGGTGTTGAAGATCAAGTTCAACGTAAGGGCGACGGAGCGTAGCCTCTATCAAAAGAAGAGATAACTAGGAACAAAGAAGTATCCGTAACACGGGTGGCGTCCTTTTGCCAGCGATAAAAGGCATTACGGGCTCGCTAGGGAATCTCTGAACAAGACTCATAAATGTGAGATAATACAGCCACACAAACAAACAGTATTATCGT
>JASXSV010000041.1 GCA_030674915.1 Candidatus Endonucleibacter bathymodioli | reverse complement strand
TAATCGTGTTCTTTAAGGCTTTATCATCAAAAAAATACAATTTAATTAATAGTGGGGCTTATGCAGCGTTATCGTGCAAAGGTCTCAACTCCACTAAATCTCACAGTAAACCGCCTGTTTGATCAGGATGACTATGCTAGACAGGGCCGGCAGACGATCATACTTAATTTGATTTATCTCCACTTTGCTTTAATTTATCAAATTTATCTAATTGATATTTTAATTTATCCACATCCCTAATTGCCTGATTACAAGATTTAAGTAAATCATTTGCCTTTATAACAATCCTTTTCCCTGCACTTCTAGCTGTACCTTTTTCCCTTATTCTTCCAAGAATTTCCCTCCTTATATTTAAGATAGATACCATATCTTGATAAACTTCCCCTGCCTGTACTATTTGCTCTCTTAATTGTTCTTCCTGGAGTAACAACAACCCCAACTCCTCCTTACCATATTTATGAAATTTATTTAGTATACTTGTAGCCTTGCCTGCATACTCTATTGCTTTATTAAGCATACAATCGTCTTCTCCAAGAACATCAATTAATGGTTTTATTGCATCATACGTATCTTTTAATTGTTCCGCTGAAACAGAGTCTGGAAGTTTATCACTACCTTCTAAAACGACAAAACAATATAGATATTTTTTAATAATTCTAGACTGTTTTGATAAATATAAAAAAGTAGAGCATTCATGTTTAACACGCTCTACAAGGCATTCAAACTGTAAAATATTTATGATTGCCAAATGCACACTACCAACACTCCCTGACTTTATCTTCTCCTTTTCCTCACAGTCACAAAATCCTTTAAAGGCTGTTCCAAATTCCATATTTAACATTTTTTCATATAAAAATATGAGACTCTTATTATTTTCATCTTCACACCCCCCCACTCCTAAATTTAAAAATTGCATACTTTTACTTAGATCTCTACATTCAAAGGACTCTCCTAAACGCTCTTCATCATTCTTGATAATACTACGCTTCAAAATACGTGAAATAGCTTCTTTCTTCAATTTCTGTTTTCGTTCCACTTCATCTTTTACTTTTTCCTCCTCCCGTATCAGTTCAGCCGCTATAAGATTTGCATCCTCTTCTTTTTGTTTCTCATCTGCCTCCCTTAAACATTTGTATGGTGATATAACAAATAAATTCCATTTAGTATAAAACTCGCCACTGAGTCTACCTTTATTCTTCGCATTTCCAAGATATTTTTGTACCATCAAATAATCATTTTCTCTCTGATTGCAGTCAACCTGATTTTCCACGCCAATAAAATATCTTAATAAAACACTCCCTAGTAAATCCTCGTCTACAGCTCCAACTACTGCGTTGCACATTATATCAATAATTAGCAAGTGCAATTTATGGTCATCAACAACATCCAATATAGAATTTAACAACAGCACAAGCATTTTACTTACTGACTCTCTATTCTTTACATCTACTGCCTGCATATCTGCTCCTAGATCTCGTACAAAATCACCAAGAAAAACAAACAATCTTGTTATCATTTTACCCTGCATATTTTCATCAATATTCTGGTAACTCAGAGGATTCAATAATGTCAAACAACAGAACTTAATCGACAACTCATTCGCACTTATTAACGCCCTGACATTCTCAAAACCTTTACCAAAAAGTCTTAAAGACAACTCCGCAATACTTTCTGCTAGAGACGAATCAAAATCATAACCAACATCACAATTAGCAATGACTTGCAGAAATGCCCATAAACCATCATATATTATAGTACTCAGCTTTACCACAACCTTACCAGTGCAACTAGCCATTATCATATCAATTTTCTTAAACTGATTAACATTTTCCTTAAACATCTCCATACTTTTTTCACGAATATCTACACGCACATTATGCCCTAAAACCATAACAAATCCATCTCTAGCAAAAGAGTCAAGAACTACAGCCGAGCGTTGACTTAGATTAAGTATTGACGCACAAATTCTTTTCCTCTCTTTACCTTTAATACATACACTACCACTTAACAACCCACTATTTCCATTATTAACAGCTTTAGTCGCACGTTTTCCATTCTTTGATTTCGCCACCGGGCCTACAATATTAGTTATTTTATTTTTCGCAATACGTCTTGTTACGCTTATATCAGACATATCTAGTTTACACATATTTTTTGCATTACCACATCCACCAGGACTAGATATTTGATAATCAATAAAACCGCTTCTTTCAGTTAGCTCATTTCCCATATCATCTATATTTTTAAATACTACACCTTCTTTTTTTCTATGTATAAAATAAGATATTTTGCTTATACAATCAGCAACAGCTGATATTTTCTTATTATCTCCTATACTTTTCAAAGTCCATAAAAAATCAGAATTAGAACCACACTCATTTAAAGAGAAAAGCATATCGTTAAACTCAATATAGTCTCTATCTCTAATCACATAATCACACGGAATAATGTGATAAATAGAGGCCAAACCTGCTGCTTTTGTGATATTTGGAATCACTGATATATCATCAGTTTTTTGCACCAACCATACATATGCAAGCGCTGCCTTTCTAAACTCTTGCATCGACATTTCCTTATCTCCACTATGTAAATAAAAAAATGCTAAATGTGATGCGTAAGCAATACGGTCAACCACACTTAGATGTTGATCAATTTGCCAACCCGAATAATCTTCTCCTAATTCAGAGTACCTATGGTAGGCTGCAGCTAATAACTTAGACGCGTTCGAACTCTTTTTTTGATAACTCCACCTTCCAAGAGCAACAGGCAACCAAAGTTTGTTACATACTTTAACTAAATTGTCGTTTCCAGTAAAAACAAAATTCAACGCTAAAATTTTATCTGAAAAAATCTTATTAAATATTGCTGAAAGAGAAAAACTTAAACTCAATGCTTCTGTACTACCTGTGATTTTAGCCAGCCAGTAAAGGCAAGCTGGAGCCTGTATATTCCCCCTTTCTGCTGATTTTATAAAGCACTTGATAATACCAACTATATCATTAACATCAAGATATTTACTATCAGACTGAATCATCTGATACACACCTAAGATGAGTGGTGCCAAAGGACAACCAAGGTCATCAGCATTCATTAATAGTTTTATAACACTACAGCATTTATTCAAGTTAACAACGACCCTACCATCCACCACACATTGACCCTGTTGACATGGTTCACTAACCTCATCAAATACATCTGTCATTACTTTATTGATTTCCTCTATATTCTTAGCATATTGTATCTTATGTTTGCATTCTATCGTTTTCCATCTTAACCGAGCTTCCATCCCACAAACATCTTCCATCTTTACCAAACCCAACAAGATATTCTCAGTCATATTTCTTAGTTCTTCCGTCATACTTGCTACTTCTTTTGCATTTGCATCTGCATCTGCATCTAACAAGCTTTGACTACATATAGTATCTATATTTATATGTAACTCTCCACTATCTTCTGTATTTACTATTGATATCGGCTGACTACTTATGTCTTCTTCCGTACTTGTTTCTTGTGACTCATGGGTATTACCAACTATTCCATTACTTTCACTAAAGCATATACCCATACATTTTTTGACCAACCTCACATATATATCATGATTATTTGCTTCAATAGCTTTTTTATCCAAAGGAAATGAATCACCCATAATAGGCATAACATTACTACCAGCAACCAGCTCTTCAGACAATTTGTCTGGACAAACCCTACATTGGAAGATGTTTTTATCCAGCAATATTTCTTCTACTATTAACAGTGGATCTATCCTTTTTGCTGTATCAAATTTCTTCATACACAAATAATATTTATGTTCACCAGAGTGAGAAATAAACATCACGTCTTTAACCATGGTGTTTTCTGTTGCTATCAAACTTTCACTCTCACCAAGAATTTTCATTACATCTGGCCATTTATTCCAAGAATCTTCCGGATTAAATAAACTTACAGTTACCTTACTTTCATGCTTTTCAGGAGAAAAAACGACAAATGGTATTCCTGTTGATAATGCCAAAGGCAAAAGAGGAACTGATTCGCCGAAAAAACTTATGACATCTTTAACATTATTAGATGATTTATCGTGCTCACTAGACATCAGATAATCAATTGAATCATAAGGCAAATCTAAAAACCTAGACACCTCATCTTTATCAAATTTTTTATTCAACAGAACGCATATCACCTCCGTCACCCATTTGTTTATAACACTCCTTACTAACATTGGAGTCACATACTCTGTTTCACCATCTACCTCCTCACACAGCAAACTATTGGCTGTACTTAAAAACCTTTCCCTAACCATGCAATTGCCGTTGATAGCATTCGAAATTATGCAACAAAAACAGTCATCTCCCAACTCAACGTTACATACATCAAAATCTTTGCCTAATACTTTCTCCCATTCAACCTGTGTTAATAGCGGCCTATCCCCCAAACTGTCACCTAACGCATAATCAAAGTCAAAAGCCTTTTTATGCGTTACGTTAACTATATGCGATTTTTCATTTATCTCATTTATCTCATTTAACAAAGCACCATAAGAACCATATACTTCATATATTTTCTCCATAAGTATTTTATCATAACTTTTTTCTTTTTTTAATTTTTGATAAAAAGCAAATCTACTTCTTATTTTATACAAGTTTTGACATGAACAGATAACTTCATCCATGGTGTCTCCTAACATTCCCCCCTCATTACCTTTAGCTTTTTTAAAATACTCAACATCTTTCTTCATCGAGTTATCATCCAGTGATGCATAACTCAACGGGGTTAGAACAGAAATTTCTACATTTTTTTTATCGCCAAAATTACATTCAGTTTGAAAATGATAATCCCATGCAGTAAACATAATATCATCACCATCAAAATCTTTTGCTACAATATCTACTGCAGCTAAGGGATCATTAGAACTAATGTCAAACATAGTTATTTGCCCTTTTTCTAGCGTTTTATCTGACAGCCCCTCCCTAGTCCATACAGTACGAAATGCAATATTAACCAAACCACGTAAATTATTATCAGCAATAGCGTATATAACTTTTTGTATTTCACTATTTAGATATTTCATCAGATCTTCAGCTTTTTCCTTATCGCATAAAACTATATCAATATCATTAATACCTATTAAAGAACTATCACCACTAATAATCTTTATACCGGCAGACCCAATTATTCCACCTTTCACTCTATTTTTGTCTAGCCAGCAAGAATAAAGATTCATCATATTATCAAAAAAAAGTTCTTTTATCTGACGCTTCTTCCATCCAGTTTTACCACCTCCATCATGAAACTCACCTTCAATAACAGAAAAAGCCGGATTAGAAAAAACCAATGTCAACATAAAAAACATACCATATAGCACAGTATAAATATGTTTATATACATGATACAATTCATTTTTCCAACTTTCTAAAGAATTATATATATTCAAAATATAGATCCCCACTATCAACAACCTCTATTTGATACAACAGTGTGCTACAGTGTGCTACAGTGTGCTACAATATACAGTACAGGTCGCCAAAAAACAGTATACTCCTGATGTTTGCAATAATCAATCAGCTCTGAATCATTAAGTATTCATCTGCCCGGTTAGAAAGTTATCGTCGTTTATAGCAGAGTACTAAGCGCAACTTAAATATTCAATTGCCACATTAACCTTACTCCTTCTTATTAATAACATCCTGAGCATATTTTACGTGCTTTATATGGTGTCTCATATCCAACACATTCAATGAATTTAGATATAAGTTCACTATTTCTCCCCATTAAAGAGGAAATGTAAATATTCTATAATTGACCCTAAAAAAAGGAGCTACTGTGAAATCCTATAACAATATACATCCAGCATTTTAGTCATAAGTGCGTATATTGAAAAAATTGAACCATCGGACACTCTCACGATTCGACCAAAAACCAATATGAGACCACTTATGAATAAGCGCTATGCCCATCTGACGCAAGAAGAAAGATACCAGGTTCGGTCAAAGAATAAAGCAAGAATTTCAAATGGAGTTATTGCCAATATTTAGGGCGTGATTTGGGTATCATCAAAAGATAGCTGCCTATAAATAGAGAGCTATAGATTATAGCCCGAAGCAACCTTATAATTTTGAGCAGGAACGTCACCAACAAAACACCCACGCAAGTAAGATGATAGATAAACTGAAAGACCGTGTCCGACTAACCACTGCATGACGACTATCTCAGGGTATTGAGATATGGTTCGAGAAACATATTTAGACTAGCCTCCAACAGCATAGTAGTTTAAGGCTTTTCGTAGCCGCATTTTGATTAGACATTAGCCCTCATCAATTTCATTTTTCGAGATCAAAAGCAATGGTCTTACCGATACTCTCGTAAGATTCAAGTATTTGTTTACGGCCTTACTCACTATTTTTAACTCGTACAATCAAAAGAAGTTTCTAAACGCACTCAGTCAGCATCACAACATACCCATCTTGACCGTGAACGGCATCCCATGCCAATGGCCTACCTCTTCTTTAATAGCCAGAAAACGCATCAACATCCATGCTGACTAGAAATTAAGCAAGCTCTCAGTCTTGATGATTTTAACGACCTCTCAGGCGAAAACTTCAAGCTACTCTTTGTTCATACTGCTTATCCTTAGCAGTAGTTACACAGTTTTATCTACAGCCTCCAGTCGACTGACGAGCATATTTACGGCTTTCCTGCTTACCCACAGCTTCTGTGGGTAACCTTGTGGAGCACTCAATTAAGCCTTCATTATTGTCGATTATTAGAGGCTTGCTACCAGTTTGTACATTTTCTCGCCAGCCCTTTTTCCTTTTATTTCGCATATTAAAATATAAAGTACATCACAACCTAAGCTAAACCATCAGCCGATCAGGCGATTGCACACCAGATTCTTATCCTTAGACGAGAATTAAGCCTATTTACGGATCTCCCCTCCACTACCTATGTGACTTTTGAGATCCTGACTCTTTGGAACATCTTGCCTCAGTTCAACTTTAATATTGTTGCTCAGCTCTCGCTTCCAAGAACTTGGAGAATTAGCAAAATAAACACTACTGACAGCACCTTACTCGTCACTTTATGATGTACAGGCTCTTTCCCATTACTCTCTGCACTCGTGTGAATCAGATTTTACTTGGCTTAAACAGGGCAATAGCCTACTTGGTAACATATTTGGTGCTCAGACTATCGATATGCTCCAACAGTATCTACCCGTTACCATTACAAAATCTGAGAGCATGAGACAAACGAACGAACCCATAAGCCTACGAGGAACAGGTGATTGAGGTTGGTGCGAGCAATCAAGGCCTCGCTCCTTCAAGAGAAATGAGTATAGGCGGATGTATATTGCCTACCTAATTTCATTGCCAATAATTTTATGCCAGACGCTCAGTGAGCTGTGAGGACTATAACTTCAAGTTATCTCTGACCAACTCCAAGAGCTTCTGACTCTGATCTTTGTCCGCAGATGTGGCCAAATCCTTTTCAACTGACACCTGAATGGAATCAGGAAATTTACTAACCCTAAGGTGTAGTATTTCTGGCTCAACGACACCTTTTTCCTTCTTACTAGAAAACAGTCTCGCAAAAAAACCGGGTTTTCCTTGTGATTTAATAGTTGCCTCTGAATCTTTCGACAAATAATAAATACCGATAGATTGATTCCTGTCAACGATAGTGATACCAGCCGAACTTAACGCATCACCTATGGCTAACCAACTATGACCAAAAGGTAGCCCTTTTATGCTTAAAAGAGGATTACCATTACCATCCAGGGTAAGCTCAGTATTGGTGTCAGCATCAAGATCCTGCGCAAGAAGAGATACAGAGCTACCCCCTTTGCTTCCGACTAAAAAGACTAACATGTCTGACGCCAGCGCTTCGTTCATACGTTGGCTCCTCTCACCAAGATTATCCCAGCTGCTAGGTTCTGATAAAGGCTTATCGCCAGAACTAACAGGTGAGCGACCTTTATGCTGAATGTGAATTTCAGATACGCTATCTTCATCACCTTGACGCACTTCAAGCTGGAAACGGTCTTCCATTAACTCAAGATCAGAAATACCGACCATATTGCCTATAGCTCTAGAAACAACTCCATAGTCATCCGCATTACCAAAATTAAACCAATCGGTTTCCAAAAAACCTTTAGATGTGTCTTGAATAACTAGGGGAAGTTTGATGTATTTAAAAAAATCATCCAAACGAAGCCATACTTCATTCATACTCCCCGAAGCTATTATCCAGACATCATCTCCTCTACGCTCAACGCTATATTGATCTCCACTGTACTTGCTTTTCAACCGCTGGTCCGGTCTTGGCACCTTGAATTTCTCAGCTAATTCAATATCCACTACAGTAGCTGGTGGAATCATCATTACTGATCCAAGCGGCTTGGTATTCATTCCTTCTGGCACACTTAAGGGGCTTATTGTGTATTCTTTAACATAATCATTGGACTTATCCCGGAAATACCCATCTTTACCAGAACACCCAGTAAGGCTGATAACACAAATCATCAATGGTAAGTTTTGTAACATCGGTCTCATAATGAGTTCCTTTCTCGGTTTATTGGATCAGAATCAAACCAGGCTCAGTTGCACCAACACCTGACTAATCTCTGCCTGACATGTCGTAGATAGAGGTGTCAGCGGCAACCTAATACCACCGTCGATCAAACCCATTTCCTGCAATGCCCATTTAACAGGAATAGGATTAGGCTCAACAAACAACTTTTGATGAAGAATATTAAGTCTGTTATTAATCGCCTCGGCAGCATCTCGATCACCTTTCATCGCTAACATACAGAGCTCACCCATAATCTTAGGTACAACATTGCTGGTCACTGAGATAACACCATTCGCACCCTGTAGCATCAGTTCCATACCCGTGGCATCATCACCGGAATAAATTGCAAAATCCTTTCCGCATAATGCACGGATCTGACAACCACGCTCAAGAATACCTGTTGCTTCTTTAATACCAACAATATTCTCAAACTCTGCCAAACGAGCTACGGTTTCCGGTAACAGATCAACTGCTGTTCGACTAGGTACATTATACAAAAGATGAGGAATAGCAACCGCCCCCGCCACAGTTTTATAATGACGGTATAACCCCTCCTGAGTTGGCTTGTTGTAGTAGGGCGTGACCAACAAGCAAGCATCTACTCCTAGGCTTTTCGCCTCAGCCGAAGCATCAATTGTTTCTCTGGTTGAGTTAGTGCCTGTGCCTGCGATAACAGGTATTCTTCCTCCAACCTGATCAGTAGTTCGCCGAATAATCTCACAGCGCTCCTGCATGGTTAACGTTACAGACTCTCCTGTTGTACCTACGACAACAATACCGTCACTTTTCTCGCTAATATGAAGCTCAACCAGATTATGCAGCCGCTCCCAGTCAACTTCTCCATCTTCATGCATCGGCGTAACAAGAGCAACAAGACTACCGGTTATCATTATTCTACCACCTCTAAACTAAAATTAAGGCACCTGCAAATAAGTCCCTCATTTTACTGTCAGGACTATGTTTAATCTATACCCATCCCCTTGAAGGTGTAGATTGCTATCCGCTCTCACTCAACCCAACCACCTACTACTCTATGCTCATGGTGTTTAGCTCATTTGTCACCTATTTGCGCCCTCAATAGTGACTCGTATAAGGCTTTTGCAAACAAAAAAACAACAAGCATTCCTATACCATCTCACTTTTTGACGATACTAGGCTGCTTAATCCATGTCCTTGCCATTCACCAATATTTCCTATAATCTGGTGTTGACACGCTATATTTACGGTACCAATGCTTACTAGTTCCGTAAAAGATATTAATCACAATCTGAACAAATGAAAACAATACACTCATATAACCAATACCTGCTGCGTGAAAAGTCGCACAAAAAGCTAAACCGTTCTACTATATAGGACACTTAAAGTAACTATACTCGTTTCCATTAAAGGCGTAAGTAAATGACACCGATCTAAACCCCACAGCCTAGAGGTAATAGATGCTGGGAGTGAATAAGAACAACCAACAACATCACACATTCTCGGGAAAAAGTGTACTACATTTAACAACGCAACGAAGGATGGTCAATGAGCATTTTACTTGGTCAACTGGTTACCGATTTTACTTCAAAAACTACCGAAAACAATAACATCACCCTCTCAGACTTATCAGGGAGTCAGATCGTGTTGTTTTTTTATCCAAAAGACAATACTCCAGGCTGCACTAGCGAAGCACTATCCTTCAAGCATCACTACGAGGATTTCAAAGCTAGCAACACCCTGATTTTTGGCGTATCCAAAGACAACTTGCAGACTCATGAGAAATTTAAAAAAAAATATAGCCTCCCTTTTGATCTCATAGCCGATACCGATGAAAAACTATGCACTCTTTTTGATGTTATAAAGAAGAAGACTCTTTACGGCAAAGAACATATGGGCATAGAGCGAAGCACATTTCTGATTGATCGCGCAGGCATCATGCAGCACGAATGGCGAAAAGTCTTAATTAAAAATCACGTTGAAGACGTGCTACAAGCAACTCAGGCATTTAAATAACAATGTCACCCCACATGATTCCCTGCATCCACGGGAGCTATACCAATTTAAATTGAAGGTGTGCGGTGTGACTACTATCACCTTCAATGGTAACGGGTATACATCAGCACCAATCTAAAGGCTAGTTTTTGCTATCAAAGCCACCTGAGCTTTAGGCCATGCACTCATCACGGCTTTTAACAAAGTAGCTAGCGGTATCGCAAAAAACACACCCCAAAATCCCCATAGGCCTCCAAACACCAATATTGCAATAATAATAGCCACCGGATGCAAATTAACAGCTTCAGAAAAGAGCAGAGGCACTAATATATTACCATCCAATGCCTGAATAACACTATAAACAACCACTAATACCAAAAGTTCATTGCCAAAACCCCATTGAAAAAAACCAATGATAACAACCGGGACCGTCACAACCGTAGCTCCAATGTATGGAATAACCACAGACAACCCAACCATTAGAGCTAATAAAACAGCATAATTGAGCCCGAGTATAACAAAACAAATAAAGCAAGTACTACTCACAATAGCAATCTCAATAGCCTTGCCTCGGATGTAGTTTGCGATTTGGCTATTCATCTCATCGGCTACCTGGGTGATTAAACGACGGCGTGTTGGCAGCCTACTGCCAGCCCAGAGCAGAAGCTTATTCTTATCTTTCAGAAAGAAAAAAATCAAAAGAGGCACGAGAATAAGGTATATCAACAAACCCAATACACCCGGTAGTTTGGATAACAAGAAGGACAATACCCATTGCCCTAATCCTGCCAGTCTATTACTAAATGTATCCGCAATAAGTGTCGCCTGACTCTCAGAAACAAGACCTGGATATAATTCAGGTAGACTCTTTAGTAATTTCAAGCCAACGTGGACCATTCTCGGAACTTCATTTAACAAACTTGTTGCTTGCTCCCAAATCAATGGGACAATCACCAACAGAAATATCAAAAGTAGTGCCACAAATCCTACAAAAACCAGACTCACAGATACCAAGTGAACAGCACCCATGCGCTCCAGCCAGTTAATTATACCCTGCATCAAAAAAGCTAAGACCAATGCAGCAAACACTGGCGCCAACATATCCCCCATTGTCAATACAATAACAAAGCAAAATACCAATAATACCAATAATACCATCGCCTCATAATCAGACAGATAACGATTCAACCAATATTTTATAAAATCAAGCATTTAGCCCCCCCCTGCTTTTTATGCTGCAACACCAAAACATAGCCTATACCCATAATTGCATTCCTACACAGGAAGTCAGCCTCTTTGGCTTTACCAATCTGACTGCAACACAAAGTAAACGATAAAATATCCCATCCTGGGTAAGCATATGATGCCAAAGTAATGCTATTATCTCCAACCAAAATGGTACGGATAGGAGACACCCCACTGTGAATCTAGAAAACCATAGCACTTCCAGCTCTTTATACAACACAGGTAATAGACGTATTAGCGTAGCAGCAACCTACTTGGTGAGCTATATATACAAATGATAAAAAACCTATTCTCGGATTCAAATCTGAAGTGCATCACAGTCTAAGCTGCTAGAGCAGCTCTATGCTCTTAGCAGCCAACCTGACACCTGTTCGGGACTCCATTCTATACAGAGCTTGGCCTCGATCACGGTTATCATTGCCGGGGTCATTTTAGTCGATTTAACCGCAGTCTGGCGTCGCTGAATAGCCTTAGCTTGCGCCTGTTTATGACGATAGCCCATGTCACCCGTATTTCTGGCCAGTTCTCTACTTACCGTAGGCTGACTCACCCCTATAATTTTCGCCACCTCCCTTTGTGTACAGCCGCTGTTCTTTAGGGCTGAAGTCTGGCATCGTTGCTCGTAGGTCAGTTGTTGGTAATATCCCGTCATCACTTTATCTCTTGTCGGAGAAAAAGGGTAGGAGCTTACTTTCAGCTGGCCCCTTCTTCTACCTGATTAGATGATGCGCTTCGGATTTGAATCCGCGA
>JASXSV010000005.1 GCA_030674915.1 Candidatus Endonucleibacter bathymodioli | reverse complement strand
GGATTATTATACCTGATTTTCAGTTGTTTAGCGCGACTCGTGCAAAGGTTTCACAATTTATAGATTACTTGAATGAGCAAAAGTCAATGGTGATGCTCTCGACAAATAGCTACCAAGGTGACTTAAAAAGGAAGTTCGTTGAGCTGGAAAAATTGCTCTAATATTTTAGTTAGTTCAAAGGCATCTTTTGATCCAGCTAACTCTCTAATTGAGTGCATAGCAAAGGTTGGTAAGCCTACGTCCAATGTCCGTACACCTAGCGCTCCAGCAACCAAAGGCCCGATAGTGCTACCACAAGCCATGTCAGTTCGGACAACAAAATCCTGAACCTCGGCATTGACTTTTCTACTGAGCATTTTAAACACACTGGCAGTTTCATCATTGGTTGCATAACGAAGGTTGGCATTGGTTTTCAAAACTGTACCCTTATTAATCAGTGGTCCGTGATTAGCGTCATGATGATCACTGAAGTTGGGGTGAATGGCATGGGCATTGTCGGTAGAAATCATCATGGATCGGCTCATTGTTTGGGATAGATGTTCATTTGTTCGTATGATTCTTTTTAGCACATCTTTCAAAAATGGTCCCTGAGCTCCAACTGCTGATAGACTACCGACTTCCTCATGGTCATTGCAGGCTAGGAGAGCAGAGGCATCTCCCTGTTTGTGGTTTACCAGTGCTTGGAGGCCAACAAAACAACTGAGAAGGTTATCCAAACGCGCACTGGCAATAAAATCTTCTCGCATACCTATAATAGCTGGGCGATTGGTGTCATAGAATGACAGGTCGTACTCCATTACTTCTTGACAGTTGTCGTGTCCTTTATTCACTAAATGCTTTTTTAATAGGTCTCGAAAGCTTACCTTTTCATTTTCAGTAAGCTGGAATAATACTGGTGGAATATCAGTTTGAGGGTTTATAGAGTGTTTATTATTGGCGCCGCGATCAAGGTGAATGGCAAGGCTTGGAATGATAGCAATAGGTTTTTCAAAATTTATTAACTGGCTTTTAAGGGTATGATCATCTGATAGATATTGAACTCTGCCCGCCAAAGACAAGTCTCGATCAAACCATGGGTTAAGAAGTGCACCGCCATAAACCTCAACGCCTAATTGAAGATAATGATGTTTACTTATTTCAGGTCGAGGCTTCACTTTTAGGCAAGGAGAATCGGTATGGGTGCCCACCATACGAAATCCTTTATTGGGATTCCCCAAGCAAAATGCAATAAGTGAGGATCCATTACGAGTTACATAATAGCGACCACCAGTTTTTGGGGACCACGTTTCATTTTCAGATAGATTTTTAAAGCCATTCGCCTCAAGTTTCTCACCCATGTTCTTTACTGAATGATAGGGAGTAGGTGATGCGTGGAGAAAATCGATCAAAAGGTTTTTGAAGTTTTCTTGATTCATTGGAGCTTCCTACCTAATAGAGAATGATTGTTCTTTATAATAGAAATTTAACAAATTTATCGTAGCAAAAGGGTTATTCTTTTTCGAACAAGAAATTTCAGGTGATATTATCGTTAAATCCAAGTTGTCATGGGTATGGTTTAGCAAATATATCGTGCGGTTCAATGCCTGAGTTATACTTGCGCGTCTGTAGCACTCACCACGGTTATCAAGCGACATGGTCTTGCAGATACTATCGTATGGTTCAAACGTCTTTTTCATGGCCAGGATCACAGCTTTTTTGGTCTTGCTTTTTAACTATGGCCTTCAAAAGAACTTCCGCGATACACTCGGTCAGCGTCATAAGATACCTATCTTGCCTGTGAACGGTATCCCCCTTCCCAGTGGGAGACCTATTCTTTCGGTCGGGGAGCTAATCCATATCCACGTGAGACCTTTGCACGAATCTCGCTAAATAACTGAAAATCAGGTATAATAAGCCTTGCACAATCAATGCCTTTCGGTGAAATTATGGCTTGGAAAAATCTGAAACAACGCAGTCTAGCAGATTCAATGCTGATTGATCACGATGCAGTGAAAGAACTCGACTCTGTCCATGAACTCATTGATTGGGATCGCTTAGAGCATCATCTGAAAGATATACATTCAAGTTCTCGAGGCGAAAAGGCATGGCCTCCACTGATGATGTTTAAGGCACTGCTGCTGCAAAGTTGGTATAAATTAAGCGATTCGGCCCTAGAGAAACAACTTGCTCGCGATCTTTTATTTCGTCGATTTATTGCGCTCGACATTTCAGAGTCAGTGCCGGACCACAGTACTTTTTGGCGATTTAGACAGAAGCTCGATAAGTTGTTGCTTATGGATAAGTTGCTTCAAGAAATCAATTCCCAGCTTATAGATAAAGGTCTTTATATTAAATCTGGAGGTATCAGTATTGTTGATGCTAGCGTAATTGAGGCTAAACAGTGTCGCCCAAATAAGGATAAAGACAAGCACTCAACACAGGATCCTGACGCGAAGTGGAACGTGAAAGCAGGTTCTGACGGGAAGAGTAAAAGTACCTACGGCTATAAAGCGCACATAAATGTCGATGAGGATGGGTTGATAAAATCGATCGGTTACACAGCAGGAAATATTCACGATTCAAATTGTTTCACTGAGCTATTAGATGGTGAAGAGTCGTCTGTTTATGCGGATAGTGCTTATTCCAGCAAGAAGCACAGTGAATGGCTGGATGATAGAAATATTGATAACAGAATAATAAGACGTGCTTATCGAAATAAACCATTAACAGAACATGATAAGTGCTTTAACCGTTTACATTCTGGCGTGCGCTGCACTGTGGAGCGAGTATTTGGCGTTTTGAAATTACACTACGGCATGGCGAAAGCTCGTTATCTTGGCTTAAGCCGAAATCGCACACGTTTTGAAATAATGTGTGTGGCGCACAATATTAAACGAGGTTTATCGATTCAGCAGGCAAGTTGCGTCTGAAAATCGAAAATAAAGGGTGAAATGGCTCGAATGGCGCATATTCGAACTGTAATTGTGTTTTTTAAGGCTTTATCCTCAAAAAAATACAATTTAATTAATAGTGGGGCTTATGCAGCGTTATCGTGCAAAGGTCTCCACGTATTTAAAAACAGCCTCAGCGCCCTTGTGATGCCAATAACGTTTTATTTTGAGAGAAAACAGGGAATGCCAACGGTTTTTTGGATACGATGAGAGATGGCCTAGTAGTTAATGCTCCGATTAAAAGTCTCTAGTTTTATTCTCCCTGCAATTTGCTCCGGCGTAAAGTATAAGCCTCAACTGAGACGCTATCTATGAACGCACCGAGCCAGTTCTGTATGAAACTTGGGTGTAATTTTGCGACGCTGCAGGAAGTTTCGATGATCTTCTTCGCACTATAAGCCCCCAGAAGGGTAACGCTTCATCTATAGGTAGATCGTTGTATTGGAACGATGGTCTAACCACTAATTCTGTGTGCAGAAAGCACGCATTTACGTAGGGATTAAATTAGGATTAACTTTCAGGCAGCTGCACATGAACTTCTAAAATCGAGCAGTCTCCTTCGCAGTCTAACCGAATATTAATACTTTCTTGGTTAACAGAGATATATTTTCTAATAACTTTAAGTATATCGTGCTGCATGGCTGGTAAAAAATTATGCCCTGTACTGTTTACTCTGTCATGAGTAACTATAATTTGTAATCGCTCTTTGGCAATTGATGCACTGGTATCAATTTTATTACTATTATGTGGTGTGCGAAAAAATTGCATAAGGGTCATGCCTTCCCTCCGAATATTCTTTCGAGCAAGCCTGGCTTAGATGGCTCAAGAAAACGATGCGGGAGGCTCTCACCAAGATATCTGCACACCATATCTTTATAAGCCTGTCCGGGTACTGTCTCTGACTGATGAATGACAGGAATGCCTTGGTTGGATGCTTTTAGTACACATCCAGATTCTGGTATAATACCAAGTAATGGTATAGCAAGAATTCCTTCAACATCACTAACGTTTAGCATGTCTCCGCATTCTACACGGACTGGGTTGTAGCGTGTTAGGAGTAAATGCTCTTTTATTGGTTCCATATTTTGCTCTGCTCGCCGAGATTTGCTTTGCAGAATGCCTAGTATACGGTCGGAATCGCGAACCGAGGACACTTCCGGATTTGTCGTTATAATCGCTTCATCTGCAAAGTAAAGTGCCATTTGTGCACCATATTCAATGCCTGCTGGAGAGTCGCAGATAATGTAATCAAAATCCTTTGCCAAATCGTCTAAGACTTTTTTAACACCTTCTTTTGTTAGAGCCTCTTTATCTCTGGTTTGTGACGCTGGCAAAATTGATAAGTTTTCTGTATGTTTATCTCTAATTAGAGCTTGGTGTAGAGCTGCCTCACCATTTATAACATTAACAAGGTCGTACACAACGCGTCGCTCGCAGCCCATAATCAAATCTAGATTACGGAGGCCAACATCAAAATCTATCACAACCGTTGAATGCCCTTGTAAGGCTAGACCTGATGAAAATGATGCGCTGGTTGTGGTTTTACCGACGCCACCTTTGCCGGAGGTCACTACGATAATACGAGCCAAATTAGATACCTATTTAATATTGAGGGAGATGTGTTACATACAGTATTTATTAAAGTTCTTTCATGTGCAAGCAATGGTCAATTAGGCTAATCAATACACTTTTGCCCCAGTGTGATTTATCAGAGTGGGCAGGTAGCTTGTATTGTCCGCAGATGGAAATTAGTTCGGCCTCAAACTGACGACAAAATATTCGGGCATTCTGATTGCCGTTGATTCCGGCAAGGGCTCTACCCCTTAAATGACCATAAACATGAATGTTGCCGATAGCAAGTAGCTCGGCCCCCTCATTGACAGAGCCGAGCACTATAAGGTCTCCTAACGAATGCACTTGCTGGCCGGATCTAACTGGTTTTTCAATGATTTTAGATTCAGTAGCAATAACATGTTTTTTTTCCTCTAAGTCCTCGTTATTTTTCAGGGGAGAGCGATGTTTTCTGATTTTTATAACATTGGCAGAGGCTGTATCGTCATAATGATTGTCATCTTCAATATATGATTTACTGGAAGGTATCCATGCGATATTATTGGCAAACGCATCTTTACGATGGGTATCTGTCCCGCCTCTCACGGCAATAAGCACTATACCAAATTCATGCATAAGGTGGCGAAGCGCAAATATATCAAAATAGATTTTCCCTCGCTCCAGCTTTTCCAATGCAATTATGACTGGTGTTTGCTGGAAAAAGTTAGGAGCTTTCTGGATCATGATTTGCAGTTGCTGTCTTATTAAGAAAATGTCTTTCACGTATAATTCCAGAGTAGTCAGTGTATAAATACCGCTCTTCATTTGAAAGGCTTTGACAGAACTGAGAGACTGTACATCTAGAGTCATGGTCACCAATTTATCTTAACATTAAATGTAAAAGGCTAAAGAAGTTATCGCTGATGTACAAGAGATAATGAAAAGAAATATGACAAAAGATCATTTAAACAAAACACGAGCAGACCATTTCCAATGGTGTTTTTTTCACCCTAGGTACTGGATTACCTGGCTTGGGTTAGGGTTAAGTATATTGCCTACCCTTTTGCCTTACAGAGTAATCTTTCGTATTGGGAATGGATGTGGTTGGTTATTATTTAAACTGGCTCATTCCCGTGTACATATTGCTAGAGTTAACCTGAAATTATGTTTCCCAAAAATGCACGATAATGAAATAGAGCAACTACTGAGGGCTAATTTTCAGTCGGTGGGAATGGGTTTGATGGAGGTAGCTATAGCATGGTGGTGGTCAAAAAAAAGGCTGGAAAAAAAAGTATATTTTGAAGGTCTAGAACATTTGCGTCAGGACCAGCAAGGAAGAGGGACGATACTACTAATTCTTCATTTTACTACGATTGAATTATCAGGTGCTCTTATTACTCTAAGACATAGCCTTAAAGCAACTTACCGAGAGCATAAAAATCAAGTTTTTGAGTATATGCAGAGACGACAGCGCTTGCGTTATGATAGCGATAGTCGCTTATTAGGGAGGCGTGACATAAGGGGAATGCTGAGAGTGTTGAGAGAAGGTGGAACGGTATGGTATGCGCCGGACCAAGATTACGGTCAAAACAACAGTGTATTTGCACGTTTTTTTGATATCGAGGCTGCCACTGTAACTGGTACTGCTAGGTTAGCTAGGATTGGTAAAGCTCGGGTTGTGCCAATGGTTGTTACCCGTCTACCGGATGCAGCAGGTTATGCTCTCAAAGTTTACAAGCCATGGCATGATTTTCCGAAAAACGATGATTTGGTTGATGCAAACTATGTCAATCAATTTATTGAAGCAAGAGTAAGGGAACACCCTGAGCAATATATGTGGCTGCACCGGCGTTTCAAAACACGTCCAGTTGGAGAAAATTCATTTTATAATTAAATCACATTGAGCTCTGGCACAAGGATTTATTTGCTCGGAATAAAGTGATGTGTCCATAAGGAATCTCTGAACAAGCACGTTTGTTTTTTACCAGCCGCGGATTTTAGTCATAAGTGCGCCATATTGAAAAAGTTGAGCCAGAGGGTACACTTACGGTTCGACCAAAAACCAATGTGAGACCACTTATGAATAAGCGTTATACCCACCTGACTCAAGAAGAAAGATACCAGATTTGGTCAGAGAAAAAAGCAGGAGTTTCAAATGAAATTATCGCCCAAGACTTAGGGCGTGATTTGAGTACCGTCAAAAGAGAGTTGGCTAGAAATACAGGGGCTAGAGGTTATCGCCCGAAGCAAGCACATAATTTTGCGCAGGAACGTCATCAACAGAAACCCAAAGCGACCAAGATGGTAGCTGAACTGAAAGATAAAATTACTGACAGACTAAGTAAGCAGTGGAGCCCTGAGCAAATACAAGGACGCCTTAAACGAGATAATCAACCTTCTGTATGTCCCGCTACGATTTACCAGTTTATTCGAGAGGACAAAGCTGAGGGTGGTTGCTTGTATCAACATCTTCGGCACAAGAAGTATAAGCAAAGAACAGGAAAGCCCGATGCACGAGGCCAGATCCGAAACCGTGTTAGCATTGATGATCGACCTGGAATTGTGGATCAAAAAATACGTTTAGGCGATTGGGAAGCAGACACTGTAATTGGCAAAAGACACAAGGGTGTACTGGTTACATTAACGGAAAGAGTGAGTAAATTAAATTTGGTAAAACGTGTTCCTTCAAAGCACGCTGACGTGGTGACGAAAGCAATTATAACGATGCTCAAGCCTTACCAAACAGACTTACTCACGATCACATTTGATAACGGAAAGGAGTTTGCCTTTCATGAAAAAATCAAGAAAAAGCTTAACGTAGATACCTATTTTGCTCACCCTTACTCCTCGTGGGAACGAGGTTTGAATGAAAATCATAATGGTTTGATAAGACAATATTTGCCCAAAAGCCAATCTTTGGATAATGTCACTGACAAAGAAATTTTAGATATACAAAACCGACTAAACCAAAGACCAAGAAAACTGTTAGACTTTAAAACACCTGATGAGATTTATAGTGAAATGGCGTTAGCTGCATAAATTTTAAGGGCGCACTTATGACTAAAATCAGCGTTTCAAAAAGATGTAAATAACGCCATTAAATTTCACAATCAAGGAGTTAGTCAAAAGTTTGTCGTCTGTTCGCACGCTCTACTTTCAGTGGTAACTGTTAGGCTTGCGTGGCCTGCAAGCTCACTACAGCCATCGAACGTAATGTATTTACAATTCTCTTGTAAGGTTTTATTGTCTTTTTTGGTTTGACTCGTTGTTTTTTC
The DNA here is from genome assembly GCA_030674915.1 of Candidatus Endonucleibacter bathymodioli. GTDB lineage: Bacteria > Pseudomonadota > Gammaproteobacteria > Pseudomonadales > Endozoicomonadaceae > Endonucleibacter > Endonucleibacter bathymodioli. Next base: position 190,596 of record JASXSV010000005.1, on the reverse strand, counting down.
AGTATTATTTTTAACTATTACGGTCAAAAGAAGTTTCGATACACGTTTGATGATAGCTACAAGATATCCATCTTGGTCGTTCACTAGATTTACTTTCCAGTGAGTGACTTCTTCTTTTAGGTATTTATAGTCAGAGTGCGCATTAATATCTTTGAGATCAGTAATTAAAATGGCTACAGCCTTTGCATTCTTACTCTATGGAGAATGTTTTCCTTTGCGAGCTAGGAGGAGGCACCATTTGTTTTTTTGATTCAGAAGATAGATGCCTTGCAATCAATCGCCACATCATGAAACTCAAGTTGCATGAGTCCTGCAATTTACTACGGTGTAAAGCCTAGGCTAGCTGGGGATTTACCTGCCGATTGACTATTCAGTTATTTTGTAAAACTTGGCCGTTATCTTACTCTTTTGTAGGGTGTGGTTATGAGCTTCCTCTGGGTCTAAGCCCAAGTGGGCAGCGCTTTAGCTCTAGGGAGGTTGTTTTATTGGAACGGTGCAGATAACCTCTATCCTCCGCGACGAAAATACGACTTTTCTGAGGGATTGAATCAGACATCTTTCAGACCAGAGTCAGCTGAGTGTAAGAGTTTACCGTGTGGTCACCGAGTTCGTTGTGTGATAATTACAGCCTTGAGCATCTGATTCTCAAATCAATTCCAAGGGTGTTGGTTATTGTGGGAATATAGGCTGAGAGAGATGTATTTTATCGTATAGGTATTGCGCCGTTTTTAGTTTAGAGCATTATTTCTGGTTTCAAGTCACAGGTTTAGATAAGTGTGCAACTACGAAATGTGCCAGAAGCTGGCTCACATCTAAAATATTAATTGATTGAAGTTATTGTATTAATCCATAATTACCTCAGTATTTGTATTATTTTGGTATTATATGTATTTTGTTGGACGCATGTTTTTTTATTGTCTATAGTTTATTTAATAAATTAATAAATTAATAAATTAATAAATTAATAAATTAATAAATTAATAAATTAATAAATTAATGGAGATGTTGTTTTGATGTATCGATACTTATTGATTGTAGTTGTTTTATTATCTCAAACTGCTTACGCTGACGAAAGACTTGGTCAGAATCAAGTTATTGATTTTTTATCTAATATAGAGAGGCATGGATTTTCAGTTGATTCAGAAGACTGGGTGTCTGTTTTCAAATCGAATAGTGATAATTATTTAGCTGGTATCTATAAAAAATATTCTAACTATATATCCAAAGGTCGGCTAAATAAAGATTTTTTCCAAAATGGATGGATGATTCAGGACGTGTTTAACGTTAATTATGACGAGCAAGGTTTTAACAATATTGAAGAAATACAGTCTAAAATACCACAATATAATATGCTTCTATCTGCTTTAAATAAGTTGAAGTGGTGGAGTGAAAATGCAATTAATGTTTTTCCAAATGCCTTTGTTTTATTTGAGGGTGATGAGGGAGAGGCAGTGAGTAAACTGAATGAGTGGTTATTTCGTATAGACTTACTAGAGAATAAGCCTAGTAACAGATATGGAAAGATTCATTTGGACGTGTTAACTAAAATCCAAGTTAAGTATAGTTTGATTCCTGATGGACGTTTTGGTCCCTCGAGCAGGAGTATTCTTCTAGCAATAACGAACCAACGTATAAGGGTGATTAAGGCTAATCTTGAAAGGTTAAGATGGCTTCCGCAATCACTTCCTTATCCTCATGTATGGGTTGACATTCCTGGTTTTAAAGTGTCTCTGGTTAAAAAGGATGGGGTAAAGGTATCTCATAAAGCTATTTTTGGCACCAGAAAAAAACAAACACCTATTTTTCAAGATAAAATTGAGTCTTTTTCTATTAATCCTGTATGGAAGGTTCCTCATAAAATCGCTGCTAATTACTTATTGAAGAAAGAGAAAAGATATCCTGGGACATTGCAGAAAGAAGGTTTTTCAGTTTATGAAAACTGGAATGATAAGGCAAAGCTAATACCAATGGGAACGATAAATTGGAATGGCTACACGGTGAGGAATTTTAAGTTTAGACTGGAACAATCGCCAGGTAATAAAAATAGTTTGGGTAGATATAAGTTTGATATGCCCAATCAGTATGGTATTTATCTTCACGACACAAATAGACCAGAGCTTTTCAATAAGAAAGAAAGAATATTTAGCTCTGGGTGTGCAAGAGTCGATAACATAAAAGAATTGGTGGGAGAAATATTATCTGATCAAGGTGTGGAGGAGTCTCTGGATTTGTTGAGAGGAGATAATGAAACAAGGAAGGTTGCTTTAAATAAAATGATACCAGCTTATTTCAGTTATTTCACTGCATGGCCTGATGAAAATGGGAGAGTTCGTTTCAGGAATGATATTTACCAACTTGATAATGCTTTAGTTAGTTGGTTTTAGTATATTCTAGGGTTTACTTAGTGAGACCTTTGCACGATAACGCTGCATAAGCCCCACTATTAATGAAATTGTATTTTTTTAGGATAAAGCCTTAAAAAACACAATTACAGTTCGAATATGCGCCATTCGAGCCATTTCACCCTTCATTTTCGATTTTCAGACGCAACTTGCCTGCTGAATCGATAAACCTCGTTTAATATTGTGCGCCACACACATTATTTCAAAACGTGTGCGATTTCGGCTTAAGCCAAGATAACGAGCTTTCGCCATGCCGTAGTGTAATTTCAAAACGCCAAATACTCGCTCCACAGTGCAGCGCACGCCAGAATGTAAACGGTTAAAGCACTTATCATGTTCTGTTAATGGTTTATTTCGATAAGCACGTCTTATTATTCTGTTATCAATATTTCTATCATCCAGCCATTCACTGTGCTTCTTGCTGGAATAAGCACTATCCGCATAAACAGACGACTCTTCACCATCTAATAGCTCAGTGAAACAATTTGAATCGTGAATATTTCCTGCTGTGTAACCGATCGATTTTATCAACCCATCCTCATCGACATTTATGTGCGCTTTATAGCCGTAGGTACTTTTACTCTTCCCGTCAGAACCTGCTTTCACGTTCCACTTCGCGTCAGGATCCTGTGTTGAGTGCTTGTCTTTATCCTTATTTGGGCGACACTGTTTAGCCTCAATTACGCTAGCATCAACAATACTGATACCTCCAGATTTAATATAAAGACCTTTATCTATAAGCTGGGAATTGATTTCTTGAAGCAACTTATCCATAAGCAACAACTTATCGAGCTTCTGTCTAAATCGCCAAAAAGTACTGTGGTCCGGCACTGACTCTGAAATGTCGAGCGCAATAAATCGACGAAATAAAAGATCGCGAGCAAGTTGTTTCTCTAGGGCCGAATCGCTTAATTTATACCAACTTTGCAGCAGCAGTGCCTTAAACATCATCAGTGGAGGCCATGCCTTTTCGCCTCGAGAACTTGAATGTATATCTTTCAGATGATGCTCTAAGCGATCCCAATCAATGAGTTCATGGACAGAGTCGAGTTCTTTCACTGCATCGTGATCAATCAGCATTGAATCTGCTAGACTGCGTTGTTTCAGATTTTTCCAAGCCATAATTTCACCGAAAGGCATTGATTGTGCAAGGCTTATTATACCTGATTTTCAGTTATTTAGCGAGATTCGTGCAAAGGTCTCTTAGTATTACTACCAGTTGCACTTTTCATGCAGTAGTAACATTGGATTGCACAAGCCTAGATTTCCACAATGACTAACACACTTACCCGATAAAAACTCAATCGGATTTTACCTGCCGCCTGACCGAATCAGTTCTTTTATTAAATTTGGTCGCAGTCTTGCGTAGCTGCGCTATTGAGATGATCCATCTCTGCATCATAAGTCCTAGTATGACATCGATTTATCTCTAGGGAGACTGTTTTATTGGAGCTGTGCATATATAATCCCCAATCCTAAGCACCGAAAATACAAGCTTACTGAGAGATTGACTCTGGTATCGTTCAGCCAGAGCCAGATGTTTGTAAGAGTTTTCCAAGTGGTAACCAGATGCGGTGTGAGAGAACTACAGCCTGCGAGCTGCTGACTCTCAAATCAATTCCAAGAGTGTCGGTTATTGTGGATATCTAGGGTTTGCCAAAAAAAGATCTCCGAAGTGTTGAACTCAGGTTTATTCTGCTGACCAGAACAATTATTGCTCATGAGGTTGAACGAAAATACTAGCGATCTACTGCGACAATACTGGCCAAAGAAGTTCAGTTTCAAACAGGTGGCAGCTAATTATATCTTAATAGTTTTAGAAAAGCTTAACAATAGTCCAAGACAGACATTAAGCTATCAAACATTAGCCAAGGTCATGCGGAATATTTACAAAAATTGCTGCTTAAACGTTATGCGCTTGGAAGTTGAATCCAATCTGTATTATCTGGGATCAAACTCTATTGCATGTCAGTTTGTCGAATGGTGTCATTTTCAGACAGATAAAATATGAGTTGATGAATTGAGGAGGTTGTTCTCTGCTTCCGTGGGTGTTATTCATGTTTCACCTATCCTTATCAAGTATATGGTAAGGATAGGAAGTCACTATATTTAGTTACAGCCTCCAAGTAAAAAGACGTACCTACGATAAATAGGTTTTTACCGGTTGTTTTTTTATCTTTTTATTACATTTAGGGACAGGGCAATTCTTCACATTATTGCTGCATGGTTCACACAGCACCCTGTGTCCACATTCCTTAAATAGCATAACCGCTGTTTTGTCTTTGCACTCGATGCACTTCATAGCTTCTTTTAACTTCTTGTTTTCTTGCAGTAGTTGTTGTTTATTTGGAGCCTGAGCTTCAGCCTGAGCTTCAACTGGTTCAGTCTGTACCCTCCATATCTTTGCCGATGAGGACGCAGTTTCTGATGAGTTGGCTCTACTTCCTCCTGTGATCTGTTGTTCCTGTTGATTTCCCTCATGTTCTGCAAGTTGTCTTTGTCTAGCTGCATTCTTGATACTCTCGATATAATCTCGACCTTGCATTTTTATTAAAAACTTGCAATATCCGAAGAATTCTGCGTGCTGTTCCCAGGGAATATCGTTTGGTTCCCAATATCGCAAGCCCCCATCACAATAATGACAACGGACTGTATCCTCTTCTCCGGTGTAGTAAAATCCAGCATCTGCTAACATTTGTGGTGTTTGTGTAATATCTGCTCTCCACACCCCATTAAATGTATCAAGTCTACTCTGCAGATGCTCGAAATTCTCACTCTTTGGACTATATACTTCTTTCCACTTATTTTTTATCTCGCTGATATACCGCGACCCTTTTTCTTGTTGCAAAAACCAACACTTCGTGGCATGTCTGGCATGCTCTCGCCAAGGGCAGTCAGCGCTATCCCACTCCGCCAATCCAAGATCACAGCAAAAGCACCGAACAACGTCTGTGTTTCCCGTATAGAAATACCCAGCTTTCGCTAAACCTTCTCGATTCTGTGTCTGCTGCCGAGGCCAGTTATCATAACTGTTAAGCCTATTCTGATATGTTGCATATTCTGGGTATCTAGCTGGTGCACGATTCTCTGCAGTAACTCTTTCTGCCGAATTTGCAGTATTTTGCATCTGTTCAGTTTGTATGCTGGCCTGCTCATTAGCTAATCTTTGGGCTTCCGCTTTCGCATTAGCTAATTTTTGGGCTTCTTCCGCTTCCGCATTAGCTAATCTTTGGGCTTCCGCTTTCGCATTAGCTAATCTTTGGGCTTCCGCTTTCGCATTAGCTAATCTTTGGGCTTCCGCTTCCGCATTAGCTAATCTTTGGGCTTCCGCTTCCGTATTAGCTACTCTTTTGGGTGCTTCCTTTGTTGCAATATCTAGGATCGCCTGTGTCGCCTGTGCTATGTCAGAAATTTTTTCACCGGTTATTTCGGACAATACGGCAGTATTTGGTGGACGCTCAAGGATTTGTTTGCAATTCTGAACGGTAATCATATGATTCATGGACATATAAACTGCGAAAGCATACGGCTTATTTGAATTGTGATCAATAAAACAGGACTTATACTCATATGTCTTTATGTGATTCATAGTATAATCCCACCAGGCTGCTTGTATGGACGGAGACTGTTTGCATTCAATATTGCATGAACCACCACAGTTAAGCCTTATCGTACCATTCTGGAATATATCTATAGTAGTTTTAGACACTTGCTGACTATATAGCGTATCAACTTCTTCTGGCTCACCTTCTTCTGGCCCACCATCTTCATCAATGTCATCACTTTCATCTTGTATATTTAGTCTACAAAAAGACTCCAGCGAATCAGAGTTTTTCTTTATAAATAAAAAGGCTGCATATAAAGGGCAGGAATCATCATTAGCACCAGTTTCTTTCATATGGCATGAGATGTATAATATGAAACATGTATCTTTATTGTTTTCTATCAAAGGAGTATGATACTTTTCTAATAGCTCTTTTGAGCAATGTTTGATATCAAACAAATCATCGGCCCTATCCTCAGCTATTATATTTTTTTTCAGCGTAATAGGTGGGAGTATTTCTTTTGATGATAATGTGTTTTGCGCACAGGCAAAACTTTTCATTAGTTTAGTGTTAATAGTATATAGTTCTAAACACTCTTGGTCTGGTTGTTTAATAACTAAGTGACAGTATTTCTCATTATCAATGCTGTTCACTATTACCGGATATTTATTATCCTTGTTAATTGTATCAATTTTTTTACTTAATTCCGTCTTCTGGATTTCCTCTTGATTCTCACTATCTCCATATACAAATCTATGTAGTTCCGTAAGGCCATCCGTAACTGAATTTTCCACTTTAAGATCAACCATCGTACCAATCTCACTTTCAGGTAGAGTTATTGGCACTATTATCTTGATATTCTTATTAATTGGCACCCAGTGATCTGGCATATTTTTATCTATGGAGTCTAGCATAGCCATTCCTCGTTGAGGAATAAAGAAAATGATGAAAGCATAAAACATCATTTTTGACAAGGCTCTTTTCATGGTTAATATACTCCAATATAGTGTGTGACTTAATTACAACTAACTTCACAGCATTATAGCCTAATTTAACATCACGAAACTTTTTTTATAAATTTTTATTGATGATAGAAGATGCCCCCACACATTATGCTAAGGAGATGGTCATGAATTTTAATTTTACTGCGGTAAGTAGTCCTGATAGGGGCCGAAATAATCATGATGCTAAAGATAATTGGGGCACGCTTTTTGATTAATACAACGCATATTGAAATTTGAAATGTATCATCTAGTAAAACAGAAGCAGGGCTACTTAAGTTAAGATCTTGTTTTTATTGTCAGGAAAAGAATCAAGCGATACCGTTGCGATATTTCCCAGATTTAGTTCCAAACAATTTGTTTGTTTTTTAACGACTTTCAGCTCAAAATTGCCTTTTTATTCGTAACTGAATATCATAGGATAACTCTTTTCACCTATATGAGAATTAAGGCACAAGTATCCTGCTGTATCTATAAACTTGCTTAATATTGTGCGCTATATGCATCAATTCTAAGTGCATTCGATTTCGTATTAATCCGATAGTGAGCCTTTGCCATATCGTGATGTTGATTTAGCATAGACAATACTCGCTTAATCGTGCTGCTAACACCTGAGTTCAAATGGTTAAATTGCTTATCTTATTTTGATAACTGGCAATTTTTGTAGACACTTTTAGTCAGACGGTTTTTGATGTCTAGAACAGATAACTATTCTGTGTACTTTTTACTCTAATAAGCACTATTGGTATTCGACTGAGACTCATCACCACTCAACAGTTCACCAAAGTAGTGGTAATTATGTGAACTTACCTTGCCGTTATCGGTAGCCCTCATCAGCAGCACATTCAGATAGTACTCAAGTAAAGCAATAGTGGCTTCTGTCACAGTGACGGCCAGCTTGTTATTAATTTGTACACCCCAGCTCGATAATGGGTATTATAGCACAGCTATGATTTTTGCCTAGATTAGGTCAATTTCTGAATCACCGTTCCGTTCTTGAGCGGATACCTAGGCAGGATGATTGTGGGTATTTATATGGTTCCTGATCTTGCCGAATGAAGCGTGGCTGGCTACCCTCATCGTGAGAGATAGTGAAAAATAGTGGTTTGCGGCACAATGAAATTTATTAGATTAAACGCCTGATCAACATATGATTGGGAAAAGCCTTACACTACCTAATCCTATTGAGTTTGTATAGGTTAAGGTGTATTACTTATGCTGGCAATTTAAGTGTAAACTAGGTTTTAGTTATAAAGGAGAGGAGCCTGCTAGCAGGTTTATTAGCTAATTTGGTAGGAGGAAACTACTAATGAAAGTGGCTGTGCCCAAGGAAATCAAAAACAATGAGTTTCGTGTTGGCTTGACGCCTGATGCAGTAGCAGAGCTAACGAGCAGGGGCCATCAAGTAATGATTGAAAACCTGGCGGGTGAAGGTGTTGGTTTTGACAACAGTGATTACGAAGCTGCTGGAGGTGAAATTGTAGATACAGCAGATGAGTTGTTTGATCAGAGTTGTTTGATTATTAAAGTCAAGGAGCCTTTGGCGGAAGAACGGGCTCGTTTATCATCTAAACATACGCTGTTTACCTTTTTGCATTTGGCGCCTGACAGACCTCAAACTTCTGATCTTCTTAAGTCAGGAGCAACTTGTATTGCGTATGAGACTGTTAGTGACGTTAGGGGGAGACTGCCGATCCTTGCCCCCATGTCTGAAGTAGCGGGAAGGATGTCTATTCAGGCTGGAGCTAGGTGTCTTGAAAAGGCTATGTCAGGGAGAGGCATATTATTGGGTGGTGTTCCTGGTGTTAAGCCTGCCAAGGTTGTCATTATTGGTGGAGGTGTTGTTGGTCAAAATGCAGCAGTTATTGCGATTGGTATGGGAGCCGAAGTAACTGTATTGGATCGATCTCTGGATGCTCTGCGAGCTCTGGACCGCCTACATGGGAATTGTATTAAAACAGTGTATTCAACCTCTCGAACCATTAAAGAGTATGTGATAGAAAGTGACCTGGTTATTGGTAGTGTGCTCTTGCCAGGAGCCGCAGCGCCAAAGTTAATTACGAAGGAGTTGATAAAAGCAATGAAAGCTGGATCGGTTCTGGTTGATGTCGCTATTGATCAGGGAGGGTGTGCGGAAACATCAAGACCAACGACTCATGATAATCCGACTTTTGTCGTGGATGACGTGGTGCATTATTGTGTTGCTAATATGCCAGGTGCAGTTGCTAGAACAGCAACTATGGCTTTAAATAATGTGGCTCTTCCTTACATTATTGAATTGGCAGATAAAGGCAGTAAAGTTGCTTTGACGGAGAATCCTCAGTTACTAGAGGGTTTAAATATATGTGGAGGGAATATTACCCATTTGCCGGTAGCGGAAGCCCAAGGGCTGATGTATACCCCAGCCATAGAAGTGGTAGCGGCTCTAAGGTGAGTTATGGTTGAGGTTTGTTGTTCTAATGGTAGGAAGATAGCTTTATGCAAACCTGCGTTTGATTCTATGAGATAATAACTGTAATCAAAACAAAGAAAATGGCATAAGAAATGCCGGGAAAGTTCTATCATAAAGTAAAAATGCTGGTTCGTGCAAAAAACAGGAAATGTTTTATTTCGCAGTTTCGGATGCTGGGAATTTAAGTCTGTAGTCTGTAAGTTCAGACCGTTAGTAGTTTGTATGCCCCTACATCACAGCTAAATGCTAGTTTCCCTAGTCTCTGATGCGGAAGGCGTAATTGTAAAGTGGTTGTTATTCCAGAGTTTCTTTGTATTTATCTTAATGCTCTATGGTTTTGAATGAGTGCACGTAATTTGCACCACCTGTTTGACAAACATGGTTTCAGGAGACCATCTTTTAGATAGATGATAAATAATCACCTTGTCGGATGGTTCTCATGATGAGTTATGTCATGGTAGGAAGGGTAAACTCTGTATTGTCGCGTATTCCTTTAGGCCAGCGAGCAGTTATAGCCTTACGGCGGGTATAGAAACGGACAGCATCAGTACCATGCATATGTAACGGTCCAAACAGAGAGCGTTTCCAGCCGCCAAAGCTGTGGAAAGCCATTGGAACCGGAATGGGAACATTGATTCCTACCATTCCGACCTGAATATCATGGGCAAATTGGCGGGCACTGTCGCCATCTCGGGTAAAAATTGTAGTGCCATTTCCGTATTCGTGGTCATTAATAATTTTGGTTGCGGTCTGATAGTTGGGAACTCGTACGACACATAGTACAGGGCCAAAAATTTCTTCTCGATAGATACTCATATCAGTGGTTACATTATCAAATAAGGTGCCTCCAAGGTAATAACCATTTTCATGATCATGGACGTTGATTTTTCTGCCATCAATCACCAGTGTGGCTCCTTGTGCTACCCCTGAGTCGATGTAATCTTTCACTTTACTGCGGTGGGATTTACTAATCAGAGGGCCTATTTCGATATCAGTATTCATGCCAGGGCCAATCCGGAGATCTCGAATTTTTGGTGTTAGTTTTTCAATTAATCTGTCGGCAACATCAGCTACGGCAACAGCTACTGATATTGCCATGCAGCGTTCACCAGCAGAGCCGTAGGCTGCACCAAGGAGTGCATTTACGGTTTGATCTAGATCAGCATCTGGCATAATAACCATATGATTTTTTGCGCCGCCTAGTGCTTGAACTCTTTTACCTGTGTGAGAAGCTACTTGATAAACATACTCAGCAACAGGTGTTGAACCAACAAAGCTGGCAGCCTGTATGTCAGGACTTTTTAGGAGTGTGTCAACTGCCTCTTTATTACCATTTATAACATTTAATACGCCATCTGGAAGTCCTGATTCTTTGAATAGCCTAGCAAGATACAGGGATGCGGAGGGGGTTTTTTCAGAGGGTTTTAATATAAAGGTGTTTCCGCAAGCTATAGCAATAGGAAACATCCAAAGAGGAACCATAGCTGGAAAATTAAAAGGGGTAATGCCAGTGACAACTCCCAGTGGTTGATTTATTGACCAAGCGTCAATGCCGGTTCCTATGTTTTCTGTATGTTCGCCTTTAAGTAGGTGGGGTGCGCCACAGGCAAACTCAACCACTTCCATTCCGCGGGTAACTTCTCCTCTAGCATCGTCAAATATTTTACCGTGTTCATGGGTAATAAGTTCTGCCAGCTCATCGCGATGCTGTTCAATCAGTGCTTTGAACTTAAAAAGAATACGAGCTCTGTTTAAAGGTGTGACCTGTCGCCAATGGCTGAAGGCTTCTTTTGCAGTGATAATTGCATGCTCTGTTTCCGCTTGGCTAGCCAGGGATACAGTGCCACTTTGTTCACCTGTGGCGGGGTTGAATATCGGATCTTGCTGTTTACTCGGTTCGGTTAGTTTTCCGGCAATAAAGTGAGATATTTGTTTTGTCATGCTAGGCTTCTCATAAACGACGTTGTTATTGTTTTACATGAAATAACATATTTTTTCACCCCAATATGATGATTTAACTCGAGTATTTTAGTAGCTAATGCGAAACATTGAATTACTTTGGCTATTAGTAATACAAATTCCAGATAATTTAGCTAGAATTATCCTTTTGCTCTAGTAAGGTTAGCGGTCGCCACATGATGAGTTTCGTTCTGGGACAACGCTGGGTCAGCGATACAGAAATCGAGCAGGGACTGGGTACAGTTATCACCATTGAAGCTCGTATGGTTACACTACTGTTTCCTGTAACCGGGAAGCTTCGGACATACTCTATTAATAATGCGCCTCTTGTCAGGGTTCAATTCAGCCCTGGTGATAAAGCAGAGAGTCGTGAAGGCTGGGTTATAACGGTCACCAAAGTAACCGAAAAGGCTGGTATTATAACTTATACTGGGTTACTGGAGGATGACCAGGAACGGAAACTAGTAGAGACTGATATTGGTGACTTTATTAGCTTTAACAAGCCGCAGGATAGAATGTTGGCCGGACTTATTGACACCGATAACAACTATTCTCTGCGCTATAAAACTCTTCTACATAACCACCGAATTCTGAGTTCTCCTGTGCGGGGATTGATTGGGCCAAGAGTCAGTCTTATTCCTCATCAGCTTCATATAGCTAGGGAAGTATCCAACCGATACGCCCCTAGAGTAATGTTGGCTGATGAAGTAGGTATGGGTAAAACCATTGAGGCAGGATTGATTTTGCACCAGCAACTGATCAGTGGTCGTGCTGAAAGAGTCTTGATAATTGTTCCTGAAAACCTTCTGCACCAATGGTTGGTTGAAATGCTTAGGAGATTTAATCTTTATTTCAGTCTTTTTGATGAAGATCGACTCGAAAATAGTAATGACGACAATCCATTTGCCAGTGAGCAGTTGATTCTTTGCAGCCTTGACTTCTTTTGTAGTAATGAATGTCGTCTAGAACAGGCTATGGAGGTAGACTGGGATCTGATGATTGTTGATGAGGCTCACCACCTTGCTTGGTCTTCAGGGAAGCCTAGTCTAGAATATCAGTGTATTGAAAAATTGGCAGCCCGGATACCGGGATTATTACTTTTGACGGCAACGCCTGAGCAAATGGGTTTAGAGAGTCATTTTGCACGGCTTAGGCTGCTTGATTCTGACCGTTTCCATGATTTCGTTATATTTCAAGAGGAAGCGCGTTCTTATGAGTCTGTAGCTAGCGCAGTACAGGAGCTTTTGGAAAAAGAACAGTTGTCAGATCAGGCGCGCAAAGATTTTAAGGGTTTCTTGGGCGATAGCAGTTTGGATTTAATCAGGCTGCTTGAGCAGGGAACACCTAAAGATAAAGCCGATGCACAGAGTCAGCTTCTGCACCAGCTACTTGATCGTCATGGCACAGGGAGGATCTTATTTAGGAATGCTCGGGCGGCTGTTGCTGGTTTTCCTGGTAGAATTATTCATGGATGCCCACTAGTTATGCCTAAACCCTACCAGTTGGCTTTAGATAAAGAACAGGAAGGGGCGCACAGTCTAAGACATTACCTTTTTCCTGAGATAGCCTATCAGGCACATTTTAAGGTTGAGGATGTTGCTCCTTGGTGGAAAGTTGATCCTAGAGTGGAGTGGCTAATTAGTCAGATTAAATTATTAAGGAAGAAAAAAGTCTTGGTTATTTGTGCGGAGCTAACTACAGCTCTGGATCTGGGAGATGCGATGCGTATTCTTTCTGGTATTCCAACGACTGTATTCCATGAAGGAATGAGTATTATTGATCGGGACAGATCTGCGGCCTGGTTTGCAGATGAAGAGTATGGAGCTCAGGTTATGGTCTGTTCCGAGATTGGCAGTGAAGGTCGCAACTTTCAGTTTGCCAGCCATTTAGTGCTTTTCGATTTGCCCGAACACCCTGATCTACTTGAGCAACGTATCGGTCGCCTTGACCGTATCGGTCAAACAGAAGCCATTAATATTTATGCCCCTTACATAAAAAGCTCTGGTCAGGAAGTACTGTTTCACTGGTATCATGAAGGTCTTGATGCCTTCGTTAATACGTGTCCGGCAGGCAATACTGTTTTCCAAGAATTGAAGCTGGATCTCCAGCAGTTGCTGAAACCTTGTGGAGTGGTTAACTCCTTTGATATTCAGCCATTGCTGAATAAAACTAAAAGCTTGAACAAGGAGCTTAAAGATAATTTACATAACGGCAGGGATCGACTGCTCGAACTTAATTCTAGGGGGCTGTCTTCCAATGAAGATCTGATCAACGATATTGAAGCGAGGGAAGAACCTCGTCAACTAATGCAATATGCAGAAAAGCTTTTTGAGAGTTTTGGGGTAGATGTAGAAGATCATTCTCGCCACTGTCTGATTATTCGTCCTGGTAGTCATATGGTTACTTCTTTACCGAGACTTCCGGATGATGGTGTAACAGTTACTTTTGACCGAGAGATGGCTCTATCACGTGAAGACATGCAGTTCCTTTCTTGGGAGCACCCCATGATTAGTGAAAGTATGGAAAATATTTTGATGGGTGAGACAGGAACTGTATCGGTTGTTCTACTTAAAAACAAAGCGCTAAAGTCTGGCACTATGCTTCTAGAAGTTATTTATGTTGTTGAAGCCTATGGAGATAAAATACTACAACTGGATCGTTATCTGCCTATAACGCCTATTCGTACTCTGATTGACCTTGCCATGAATAACTTAGCTGAGAAATGTACGTTTGATACATTGACGGCACAGTTGCGGCCTATCAAAAAAGGTTTTGGCAAAAAGTTGGTAAGAGCTCAGAAAGAAACTATTCTGACGATGCTTGCACGGGCAGAAGAATGTGCTAAAGTATGCGTGGAAAGTATAGTGGATGATGCCTGTAAAAAATTGTTTAAAGATGTGACGGAAGAGATAGAAAGGCTCAGTGCTTTAAAAGCCGTGAACCCTAATGTTCGTGAGGAAGAGATTGAGCACCTTAAAGGATGGATTGGATTAGGGCATCAGTGTTTACAGAAGGCTGTGCTAAGATCTGATGCTATTCGCTTAATGGTTGCAGGTTAGGTGGCTACGCATAAATTTCTTATTTTATTTATCGAGCAGCTTGGCTGACTAATTGTCTATATTAATTAGCTACCATTTCCAGGCTTTTGCTTTTCTTTGCTTAGGTAATCATTTATAGGGTAGGGGGCATGTCTTTCTTTTTGATTTTGTTCTTGCTTGCTCATGAGTATGGAAACCTTACTTATACGAGAGTAATGAAGTTACAATAAGTCATCTATTTCTTTCATAGTATAACCAAGGCTTGCATATTAGATATAGAGATAGCTTGTAGAGTTGTGCAGGCGACCTCTATTGGTTTCTCAGAGGTCTTTGCTGAAGTAGACTGTAGGCAAATGTATCGGTTTCAAGAAGAACTTGATTTTTAAAATATCCTCATTGTGATGGTTGCACCATATCTTCTTCAATAAATGTGGCATATTGGGATGAGGCTTCAGACTTAGTAGCGTCAAAGGTTCTCAGGATCAAGAGAGTTGTATGCCCCTAATTGGAGTAAATAGAATTCCTTTATTGTCAGTAATAGCGTTTCACCTTTGATTATTTACAGTTGCATTATGGTTCATACGATATGCTGCCAAAATATCCATCATAGAGACAGGATATCTACGCAATATAGTCTACACTTTTGCCTATTTAGTTAGATATAATCTGCTCATACAGAGGGGAAACGTCAGCATCCAAGAACGATAGATGTTGAGGAGCCGTGTTTGAGCCAGTATACGAAGGTGCCTTATAATTAGAGCGTCATGGCTTTAAGTTAGGTTCTACATTTGCTGCCCTTTTTTCCCACTCTCTCCTTCTAGATTGTACTATGTGTTTACACTGTTGTTCATGATCACTAACATTATGAGGCAATTCTTCAATGATTATAGTTTCATTTTCTTCTACGCAAGAATCCGACACCTTCATTATATCCACTGAGATAGTTCCATCGCTATTTGTAGTAATAGTTATAGCCCCACCCGCTTTAATTATGTCATGAGCGTTCATGCTACTGGAGCTTAGACCCAATTCAGTAAGTTTAGACTCTAAATCTTTATACGAGGTGCCCTTATTCGTATTTGAAAATATTTGTACGGATAATTGATTTCCAGTTCGAAGTTTTAGTGTGTTAATAACTTCTAATACATCATTACTCTGCTTTAGTATGTAAATAATTGAACATATGCAGAAACATAATGTTGGCGATACTATAGAGCCAAAAACGGAATGAAATTCTTTTCTATCTAATACTATATTGAGACCTTTGCACGAATCTCGCTAAATAACTGAAAATCAGGTATAATAAGCCTTGCACAATCAATGCCTTTCGGTGAAATTATGGCTTGGAAAAATCTGAAACAACGCAGTCTAGCAGATTCAATGCTGATTGATCACGATGCAGTGAAAGAACTCGACTCTGTCCATGAACTCATTGATTGGGATCGCTTAGAGCATCATCTGAAAGATATACATTCAAGTTCTCGAGGCGAAAAGGCATGGCCTCCACTGATGATGTTTAAGGCACTGCTGCTGCAAAGTTGGTATAAATTAAGCGATTCGGCCCTAGAGAAACAGCTTGCTCGCGATCTTTTATTTCGTCGATTTATTGCGCTCGACATTTCAGAGTCAGTGCCGGACCACAGTACTTTTTGGCGATTTAGACAGAAGCTCGATAAGTTGTTGCTTATGGATAAGTTGCTTCAAGAAATCAATTCCCAGCTTATAGATAAAGGTCTTTATATTAAATCTGGAGGTATCAGTATTGTTGATGCTAGCGTAATTGAGGCTAAACAGTGTCGCCCAAATAAGGATAAAGACAAGCACTCAACACAGGATCCTGACGCGAAGTGGAACGTGAAAGCAGGTTCTGACGGGAAGAGTAAAAGTACCTACGGCTATAAAGCGCACATAAATGTCGATGAGGATGGGTTGATAAAATCGATCGGTTACACAGCAGGAAATATTCACGATTCAAATTGTTTCACTGAGCTATTAGATGGTGAAGAGTCGTCTGTTTATGCGGATAGTGCCTATTCCAGCAAGAAGCACAGTGAATGGCTGGATGATAGAAATATTGATAACAGAATAATAAGACGTGCTTATCGAAATAAACCATTAACAGAACATGATAAGTGCTTTAACCGTTTACATTCTGGCGTGCGCTGCACTGTGGAGCGAGTATTTGGCGTTTTGAAATTACACTACGGCATGGCGAAAGCTCGTTATCTTGGCTTAAGCCGAAACCGTACACGTTTTGAAATAATGTGTGTGGCGCACAATATTAAACGAGGTTTATCGATTCAGCAGGCAAGTTGCGTCTGAAAATCGAAAATGAAGGGTGAAATGGCTCGAATGGCGCATATTCGAACTGTAATTGTGTTTTTTAAGGCTTTATCCTCAAAAAAATACAATTTAATTAATAGTGGGGCTTATGCAGCGTTATCGTGCAAAGGTCTCATATTACCATTGTTTAAATCATTGTGGGGTATAATCAAATCTGTTTCTTTGATATTATCGACGTTGTAGTTCTTAAGCCAATAGCTCCGCATACAAGTTCCATGAGTATTGGTATAATAATCTGAAATCTGCGTGCTGTAAGTGGTCTTAGATACGCATGTATCATGAGGGCCAAAAATAGGTGTTTCTGGAGGACAAAGTACTTTGTAACAACCACATTCTTCTTGTCTAGGATTGCAGCCACAGTCTTTAGGCTTTATTAAAAAATGGTAGTTATAGTTGGGATTACAGTAACAAGTTACATTAGTAACTGTAGAACCAGTAGAGAATATCTCTTGCCCTTCCTCACTACATAATTATTTTTGATAAATACATACACTAGTTTCATTAGGCCAATACTTAACAGGCTGGAAACGAGATTCAGGGCATGGAATTCCGTTCGGATTTCCTATGTATATGAAATAGTACCCTTGAAAATCATATAAACCTGATACTGATGGGTTGCAAAATTGGATGTAATTGTTGTTATTTTCATCAAGTATGTACATATATCAATCAGTATTGCGCGCCCTGCAGACGGGTCTAGACACCTATCTACTACAGTGTTGTTTAAAGATAATAGTTGCTCCCTCATGTCAATCATAGGGGCAAGGTTGAAGTTGTTATTTGCAGTTAGAGTATTATTTATCAGTGTATAATTACGCCCAAGCTGGTTATATTGCAAGGAAGGCGCTATAGCTGCATTAGTATCTTGAGCGAAACTAGATACAGCCAAGCAACCTATGGTTGCGGCAATCACCATTTTGACTAGTGGAGAAAATACATGGCCCACCCTTTTCCTATAGACTAAAGGAAAAATGATGTTTTTAGTACTCTGCTCTTCGTATGATTCTTCGTTTTCTTCTTTGCTATCTACTTGAATAAAGGACCAGTCTTGGTGTAAAAATGGTTGCGCAACATTCTCTGACGTAGCGCCAGCATTGCATCCTTGTTCTTTCAGATGGTTGTCGTGTAATGCATAATCGCTTTTAGGTGCTTATTAGTAGATTCAGTAGCATTAATTTATGGTTTGGAATGTTCTTTTATTTTTTTGATTCACGATTAAAATAGCAACAAAAAACAATGCCATTAATGGGTTTACCCAGCTTGTTGAAGCAGGGATGAATAGGCGAGAAAGGTCAAGGGCGAATAGCACACCAACCGACAAGATTCCTATCATTATCGTTAGAATTTTGTCATTCCATAGATACAGTGCGGCAGTAAACCATGTTGCCATAATAGTGCCTAAAATTATATAGTCAGTATTGACACTTCTTGGATTAAATAATAAATGATAGGTTCCTGCAAAGCTGAATAAATAAACGACTGCCGTCAGTGGGTCAAAGTTCCTGACTGCGTAACGACAACTTAGCCATGTGGCGAAAGCTAGCAATAATTTCACGACAACTTGCGTGTGATGGTCTATCTGTACTTGAAGAACTTGCATTGGTATATTGAAGAAACTGGCCCATTTAGGTGTGTTTACTCCTAAATCTACCGCTGACTTCATCATCTCGATATAATTACAATATTGCTGATAACTGTAATCTAAACCAGTAAAGTAGAATGGCAATGTTAGAAATAGAGTAAGATAAAAAAGAATCCACGACCATAATGGTCGAAATAAGCTAGTTGCTAGCAGGAAGAATACAATAAACGTTGGTTTTAGACAGAGAATTAGTGCTAGTAATAGTGCTGATGCGTGCCAGCGTTGCCGGACTAATAGATGACTGATCATCACCATGCTAGCAGTTAATATAACGTTCATTTGCCCATTTCTAAATCCTGAAAATGCGATAGGTATAGCTATAAGACTGAATATTCCAAGCCACTCTAATAGTTTTTTTTCACTATTTTCACTCAGATGTTTTAAAAAGAGAATGATGCTGAAAAAATAGAAGCTAATGGATATTGCTCGCCAAAGTAAATCAACGACATACGTTGGTAAATATGTTAGTGGTGAAAATAGAAAAGCAAAGAAAGGTGAGTAGATAAAGCCGCCAGGTCCTGAATATAGTGGTAACCTGTTTTCCCAGCGTTCACCGCCCAGCAGGTAGCTATTTACAACCGTATGTTCACCGGTTAGTAGTGTAAGACAAGATGCGCACACCGCTAAGATAGAAATAGGCCATAATGAGAGGCCGATGATCTGCATTGTAGACAGCTCACCAGTCTTCAGATGGTTAAAAAAATCACTCAAAGTAGATAAGATTCGTTTAATTTTATGATTTGATGCTAATGACTTCATTGTTATCCTCAATGACAAGTAGAATGAAGGTAACGCCTTATTGAACAGGCGGTCTGCGAACAAACTCATTATTTTATAGTTTAGGCTGACCTGACGGACTGTTAATTATACCAGTTGTCATTGAAAATATGTGATTATTGGCTTCTATAATTTTTCTCAATAACTTACTACATTTTCTCATACTTGCAAAATACATAGGCAGGTACTGTACTTGTATCGTGACCAATAGCGTGCTAGAGCCTCCGGTGATTAGAATTTTCACCGACGAGTGACCAGTGTGCATCGCTAGTCTAGCTCATATTTCTAGCAGACCTCCGACCTCTACAGCTTTACGTTCGGTGGCTGACCGTGCTTGCTAATAGAGGAGAGGATTCACGGGGGTGGAGTATTTTTTCAAAAATACTTATAATAGTTTCCTTAGTGTTTGTTAAAACTATTGCTGTATAATGAAGGCCACGGCTGCTTTTTACCATATCAATACCTAGATTTCCACAATAATCGACATACTTGGAATGGATTTGAGAGTTAGCTCAGCGTAGGCTGTAGCTCTTAAATAACCTACCAATTGACCACATGAAAAACTATTGCAAGCATCAATTCTGGCTGAACGATACCAGATTCAATCCTTCTGTAAACTAGTATTTTCGGCGAGAAGGATTGGTGATTATATGCACCGTTCCAATAAAGCGGTCTCCCTAAAGCTGAAAGGAGGCCATACTGGGTAGTATGACACTGAGGCAGCTCATTTCAACAGCTTGTAGGCTGACACAAGCTTCCTAAAAAAACTGATGAATGAGTCGACTGGTAAAGGCTTAGCTGGGTTTAGGCTTTACACAGAAGTAAATTGCATCACGTATTGTACTGGAGTTTTTTAATGGGTGAGTTGTTACGAGAACATCTATCGTCTGATCAAAAAAAACCAATGGAGATAGATTCTCCATCCAAAGGAACACGTTAACGGTAGCGTAAGAGTTAAGCAGCTAGCTTTTGAATAGCTCTGGAATGGCTGAGAATGTAATCTAAGTCTAATAACAAAAAATGGAGAGTAGGCGTGCATTCACCCTACCTGGCTCACCTTAGCTACTGAGATGTATGTATCCTTTGACCCTTCCTTCTTCTTGAAAACGCTCAAGTTTTATTTTTTGAACAACTACCTGGTGTTTCGTTTCAAGTATGACTAGCCAAGATAACACTTTCTGATAAGCAGCATCTTCTAACCAAATAGAGATACCTTTCCTATTCGGTTGCATACGGTTAATCGTTACACCCGCCTCCTTAGCGAGAGCAGTCACGACAGAAGGTAAATTTTGTTGATCAACACCTCTTCTTTTACTATTTTCTATATCTCTAAACTTAGTTATATGCTGCTGCATCCATAATGTCGTATTGACTTGATCGCCATAGTCTCGCCTTTGTTTTTCAGACCACTCATAAATAGGGGAAAATAGCAATACATAGAATAATACAGCAACAATAACAGCTATCAACCACGCAATGGTATTCTTCTGTCTTACTGGCAATTGCGCATAACGAACCAGTAGTTGTTGAACTAACGCTATTTGCCCAATGGTTGATATTATATTTTGCATTACTTCCCCGTCACCTTGTTATAGTCATACGAGCAATGGCACCGACTTTTCCCTGATTTGCAGTATCAAGACGAGTTTGCAACCCCTCTTCTTTGAGGTCAGCCATCAATTTATTAATCGCCTCCAGACTAGCAGCCTGGAATTCAAAAATCAGATTACCAGAATCATTACTAAACTCTATTCCCTGTGGCACTATAGCAGCTTCCTTACCTTGGGAGGCTACGATAGCAGAAACACCCTGCAGCAGAGGCAGCAACGGCTTATCTGCGGTCTTCGTTTCCTTGTTAGAATTTAACCTCCTTTCTAACCATTTTTGTATATTGAAGCTTCTCTGGTTTCGAGCTTTTGCATCGATGACTTGACGATCTTGAGGGAAGCCTTTTAGGTACAGTGCAGCATTCTGATTCCAAAGTTGGTCAGCCTGTTTATCAAAGTAAATACCTTGTCCTATAATTACACTTAACCCAATAACCAACCAGCATGCCGCAACAATAGCAATTGGACGCCAACGCTTAACCATGAGTGAGGTTTTTCTAAGGCTCTGATAAGGGCCGTGGCGTAAATCAGCTAACAGATATACGCGAGATAACTTAAAGTACGCTTCTGCTAAAAACTCAAAAACTGAGTCTTTACCCAAAGTTTCTTCTTGAAAAAACCAACCCTGTGAACGTAACTCATCTTTTAATGCTTCATTTTGTTCCACAGATGAAGACAGCGGGGCATTTGGAGATAACAATACCACCTGCGAAATCTGTTCAATCTCTACTGTAGTATCTTCTAGTGTTGCAGTGCGTTGATTTAATGCAAATGGTACTGTCTCATACTCCAGGGCCTGTGTTGCATACCCAGGTCTAGCCATCATTACTGTGGAACTATCCAAAACCAGAGATATTGTTTCAGGGACTGAGTTTACCAACTGGCATTCTGAATAAATTTGGTCTGGTGGCAAGCAAGCTTCATCAAAAATGGCAAGGATAGTTTGGATACTTTCATGGGAAATAGCAATCAACGAAACAGTATCTTCTTTTCGGTGCAAGACGCTAGCAAAATGAACGTTCTCTACATCCACAGCTAGGTCTTCTTCTATCAAATAGGGTAAAGCAGTCACAATATGTTTTTTTTGTCCCTTGGTAAGCACCAATTGGCGATTAACAGTCAAATTACCAGGTAATAGCAGGATTATTTTGTCAGTATCATTTTTTTTATCTGCGTTTATTTTCGTATCTATACCCACCCCTTCCTTCAACATGCACCACTCATTCTTGAGCTGTCCCAATTCTGATACGCGCACTTCCCCGGACAGTTCGCCAGCTTCGGAAAAAATGCCCCATTGAACTTTGCATCCAAGATCCAGTGACGCTGTGTCAGGTAATATCCGAACCAGCAAAATATCTTTCATCAGTTTGCCTCAGGTGCCTTTTTATCTGTAAGCCAATAACTATTCGGGCCGATTTCTCTTCCCGCTATCTGCACTTGTCCTTCATTATTACGAAATAATAAGGTTTTCATATAAAAGGATGTGTCGCGATAAGTAGCTTTAATATAAGTAGAAAAATACTGGCTAGAAAACACCAGTTTCGCTGATTTTAAATCTGCCATTTTATCTATAACTTCAGTAACATTGCTAAGTTCGTCAATTTTTGCAAATCCATCAAGACCTCTCCCCTCGATTATTGCCTCAGCATCGTCTTCGGTTATTTTATCGGAAATAGAACGAATAACTTCTGGCAATGCTGTGTTTACATTGATCTTCGAGGTCTTCGGTAGTGCTGACACCAGTGGTGCCAAACGCTCAAAGTATTCAGATGTCATACCTTCGACTAATTTTATCTCAGAAACCGAAGCTATTTCTGTATTCGCCGCACGCCGAGGAGGATCAAGCATTAGATAAATGTTATCTGCGGCTTCCCCCTTAGCGGCGTCAGGAGCCGCTCCCAACCAAGTCTGAATCCAGTCTGCCAACTCAACATTTATGTCCTGATTCTGTAGTAAGTTTTTAAATATTGACATGAACTTTTCCCCTGTTTTCCCCTCAGATGTAAGCCAGTTAATATTAAATCGACCTTGCTCATCAACCACAACTAAGTCAATACTGCCCTGATCTACATCGTAGTCCACTTTCCTAATATTCCAACGCTCATTCTCATGGTCAACGAATCTTTTTTTCTTCTTGTCTTCCACAAAATCTTCTTCCAATAGATAAGCGACATACTGCTCTGCCCCCAAGGCATAATGCCTTGCTTGAATTCTCTCGATAAATCGTGCATTTTTTTCCGTATGTAACAATAAAGTTGTTACCATCTGGCTAGCCATAAGCGACATCATTGAAAAAATGAGCAATACATAAATCAACGCTACCCCTTGCTGATAGCGACAAACAGACTGAGAATACTTACTATTTCTGCTCAATACTCCCCCTCACCACTGTTTCTTGATTGCCTTGCTTTATCTCCTATACCCCAACCGCTGTTACTCTCCACTTCAGTGCTAGCAGACTTTATGGTTATAAGTGGATACGAAAACTCCAACAATCCGTAAGTATCATGCTGAATGGCTATTTCTACTCCTGCAGGCATAAGCATAGGAGATTGGTGCTCTTCCTTGCTATTTTCGTCCTTCCTACCATTCCTATCCTTCCTATCCTTCCTATCCTTCCTATCCGTCCTATCTAGCCTATCATTTTTATCATCCCCTTCTTTTTGTTTGGTGGCTGGAGGCCAAGAGGATTTCCATACTTTTTTTTCATCCATAAGTCTGATTTTAACACCTAGCACATTATGCAATACTATTTGTCGGATCAGTTCTGGGTCTGACGCCCTATCCAACACCGGCCAGTAATAACGAACCAATTTCGAGTCTTCAAGAGCATATGCCACTCTCTGCAAGTCGCTCCTAATCAGACCTAGCGGATTTCTCCATCCGGCTCTGGTAAACTCAATCAAATATCCATTTTCATAAGTCGCTAGTGTTGCAGGCTTAGATGGAGCTAATACTGCAGATTGCTTATCGCCAAATTCATCTCTGATGGAGCGGCCAATTATCTGAGAGAAATCCTTCTCTATAGTTATGTAACTTCTCTGTAATTCATCCAAACTATCGAGCAGTCCATCAGTAACCTGCTTGGCATGAGTGACCGAGTTTAGCAATTTATAGGCTGCTGTACTGATCATTGCAAAAATGAAAATAGCTATCATCAATTCAAGAAGAGTAAAACCTTTATTGACGGACACTCTTTAACCTCCTCATGTAAGAGGTAAGTGTTAATATAGGCACATCATTCTTACCAGGGGGCTCAACACTAGAACCCAAAAATACATCAACAATAATCTGCTGAAAACCTTCTTTTCGTGTATTGCGTATGACCTCGCGGACATACCAATCATAGCCAGCATATTTCTGCATCCGACCCTTAGTGCCATTTTCCAGACGACGCTGACTAGTATAGATTTTATTCAAATGTTGGTCTGCCACTTGAACAGAAAGTACTTTGTTCTTCATATGATGAGTTTGGCTAATACTATTCCCGTCTGAAACAATAAGCATGGCTGCAGACGCCGCAAAAATAGCCAGTGCAACCATTACTTCAATTAATGTAAAACCGTACATTTTAGAGTCTGGGCTACTCGCGTGATATTTCAACATCAGACAATCCATCCGAGCGCAAAATAACTGATAGTTTTTGATCACTGGCAGGAATTATAGAAAGTTTAAAAGGGGTTGATTCACGATCAGAAAAAAACACTACGGAAGGACGATCTTTTTCATCAATCTCATTTGAATCAAAACTTTCTTGTTCACCTGTTTCCAGCTCAATGTTATAACTTTCCGGCATCTGGAACGGCTGAAAGGGCTTCTCCTCAATCATAACCCAGTTTTTTCCTTCAAGTGGGAGTACCCACCAGCGATATGTTCCATCATCGTCCACCGAAAAACCAAACTCAGCATTTTCTAGCAGAGCTTTATCCCGAACCTGAGAAAAAAGAAGTTGAAGTCTAGTGGCTTGTTCCTTGGCAACCCTATGAGCATTTCCGGTCATAGGAGTCATAAGTGTTATACCCAGTAACACGCCAATAATCAGGACAACAACTAACATTTCTACTAGTGTGAATCCATGGCACTTTCGCCTCATTGCTCATCCCAGTTGGTAATCATGGAGTTAGATTCATCTCCTCCTTCTCGCCCATCAACTCCTAGAGAATAAATATCATACTTTCCATGATTACCAGGCTGAATATACAAGTACGGGCGCCCCCATGGATCCATAGGTGTTTTTTTCAAATAACCTTCAGGATTCCACTGTCTAGGCTCAGGACTCATCGTTGGCTTTTCACTAAGTGCTTCTAAGCCTTGGTCAGTGGACGGATAAAAACCATTATCAAGGCGATAAAGCTCAAGCGCTTGAGAAACAGTTCCAATATCCGAACGAGCCACTGTGATTTTGGCCTGGTCAGGTCGGTTTAGTAGTTTTGGAGCAACCATTGCTGCCAAAATACCGAGTATCACAACCACAATCATGATTTCAATCAGGGTAAAGCCCTTTTGGACGCGCTCTTTCATTTTTAATGTTCTCGCTTGGATTAAAATCATTTTTCCTAATAAGAGACCTGTTCATGAGAAACCGATGTAGCGGCTATTCTTCATCAAGGTGTCGTATAAAAGAAAAACGCCATATTTATCGTTAAAATCTCGTCACCTCTTTAGCAGACTGGTTCTATGCTTGCAGGGCATCAGCAAAGTTTTGTGGTTCGCCATTTTTTGTTTCGTCCTTTTTGTTCTTACTGCCGTTCTTATCTCATAGAGTAAAGTTGATACTTAGTGTATAGGCCTGCTATAAGAATCTTCATTCTAGCTAAGTTTTAATTCAGTAACTGATTCATATTAAGAATAGGCAACAGTATAGCCAAAACAATTACCATGACGACACCACCCATTACAACAAGCATCAAAGGTTCAAATAACCCCATCAATAACGCTAGCCTACCATCAAGTTCTTGTTGTTGATTTACTGCTGTTTTATCTAGCATTTCATCCAGCTCACCGCTGGATTCGCCACTGGCAATCATATGTAGCATCATCGGTGGGAAGTGCCCTGTTTCACTCAGAGAGCGATTCAGGCTGGTACCTTCACTGACCATCTTGGCTACATTTTTAATGGCCAGCTTAATAGCCTCATTGCTCACCACCTGTCCAGCAATCGCTAGTGCCTCAACAAGAGACACCCCACTTCGGGTTAGAATGCTTAGCGTGCTGGCGAATCTAGCTGCGTTAAGAGTACGACTAAAGCGCCCAATCAAAGGTAGTTTTAAAAGATAGCCATCCCATGCCAACCTGACTTCCGGTCGTTTAAGTAAGTATTTCACCGCCATCACAGTTATAACAATACCTACTATAATCACTGGCCACCAACTCTGAAAACCCTCGCTTGTGGAGATAAGAATCACGGTTATCATTGGTAGATCCTGCCCCGTATCCACAAAAACCTTAACAATATCAGGTACAACATAGCCCAGTAAAAAGCTGACAATGCCCAGTGAAGCAAGCATCAGAATTACTGGATAAAGTAATGCTTGCTGAACCCTCTGCATTGACTGCATCCGAGCTTCGGTATAATCAGCTAAACGGTTCAATACCTTGTCAAGATGACCAGCATGCTCTCCTGCGGCAACCGTTGCTCGATACATTTGAGGGAAGGCTTGGGGGAAGGCGTCAAGGCTTCGAGCTAGGGTGCAGCCCTCCACAACCCTTGAGCGAATAGCTATTAGCATATTTTTAAGGCGACTTTTTTCTTGATGTGCAGCAACCCCCTGCAAAGCCTCTTCAATAGGCATAGAGGCTTGAATAAGAGTTGCCAGCTGTCGAGTCAAAGTCGCTAGCTCAACTGCCGAAACACCGCGTCTAAAAAGACCAAGCCCGTCGCCCTTTTTCTGTTCTTTTACTACATCAACACTAAGAGGTGTTAATGATTTATCGCGAAGCAATTGCCTAACTTGACGGCTACTGTCTGCCTCCAAAGAACCTTTATGCTGTTTACCCTGCTGATCTATAGCAGTGTATTCAAATGCAGCCATAATACTATCTCATTACGTTCATTACTTTCATTAGTATCAGTCTCCTTGAGTCACTCTCAGCACTTCCTCCAAGGTTGTCACTCCGTCAAGCACCTTGCGGGCACCATCACATCTGATGCCAGTATTATAATTCCTGACATAGGTAGTAACAGCTTGCTCTCCTTGGCCGCTATGAATCATTTTACGAATATCTTCATCAACAATAAGTACTTCATAAATGCCAGTACGACCCTTATATCCGTTGAAATTACATTCCTTGCAACCTTTTGCTCGATAAATAATATGGCGAGTAGCAGAGTTAATACTCAGTTGCGCACACTCGGCTTCATCCGGTTCAAATGACTCTTTGCAATGATCACAGAGTACTCGCACCAAGCGTTGAGCAATTACCCCAAGCAAGCTTGACGCTAATAAAAAACTCTCAATACCCATATCCTGCAAGCGAGTTAGAGCCCCTACTGCAGTATTAGTATGCAAGGTAGACAGAACTAGATGCCCTGTCAAGCTAGCCTGAACTGCAATTTCAGCCGTTTCCTTATCTCGTATTTCTCCTACCATAACGACATCTGGATCTTGACGGAGGATAGCTCTCAATCCTCTTGCAAAAGTCATATCGACTTTAGTGTTTACCTGAGTTTGCCCAATCCCCTGAAGGTTGTACTCGATAGGATCCTCCACCGTCAAAATATTTCTGCATTTGTCATTAAGGGCGCTCAAACATGCGTACAATGATGTTGTTTTACCAGATCCTGTGGGGCCTGTAACCAAAATAATGCCATAGGATTTAGTCAATAATCTTTCAATACGCTCTTTGTCCTCTGGGGCCATACCCAAGTGCTCAAGGTCAAGACGACCAGATGCCTTGTCAAGTAGTCGCAAAACGACCCGCTCACCATTACTAGAGGGAAGAGTCGACACTCTAACATCTACTTCTTTGCCCGCAACTCTCAAAGAAATCCTGCCATCTTGAGGAATGCGCTTTTCTGCAATATCTAGCCGAGCCATAACCTTGATGCGAGAGACCAGTAGCGCAGCCAACATGCGTTGCAGTTGAAGCACTTCTTTCAAAAGTCCGTCAACACGAATACGTACAATCAAATTATTTTCAAAAGTTTCTATATGTATATCAGATGCGCCTTCTTTAACGGCCTCAGTCAAGAGAGCATTGATAAGCCTGATAACCGGGGCGTCGTCGCTCTGCTCTAGAAGATCCTCCGTAATTGGCACCGCATCAGCAATGCTGCTGAGATCAAGGTCTCCGCTTAGGCCGGCAGCATCCTGCAGTGCCTCAGAACTATCCTTATGATAGCTGGTTAAAACGATTTCGTTGAAAGAATCTTCACTTACAGATTTGCACCTTGTCGGTTGTCCAACAAATCTCCGGACTTCTGCCAATATTTCCGCTGACGGTGGTTGACAAAAGTAGAGCAAAGGGTCTGAACCGTCCCAGATAACGACTACACCATGACGCTTGGCAAAAGGAAATGGTAGCCTTAAATCAGACTGCATTATACCAGATAACTCCTCTTCACTCACATTCTCTTTAAGGCTAGTCAAAGGCATATCCTTCTCACTTAAATATAAAAAATTATCAGTATCCATATTTATTTTTTAAATAAAGCAGTAACTTCTAATTATCTTTTTAAACTCTCAGCTAAAGTTACCTCATAAAAAAAACTAATGAAATAATTTATCCCGCCACTCAGTGCGCAAGTTGCCAATAGTTCATTCGGCTATTGAAATCCAGAAACTGACCATTACATACTACACCATAATAACTTAGGCTTTTTCCTTTTTCCTGTAAAATAGAATATTATTTATTTATTTAAAAAACCCAACCGTGGTGCTTTTGTTATACTAGACAATAGTTACTCAAAATAAAAGTACCGTTATGATTGATTACCTTACATTTTACAACCTTTGATTGAAGAGATACTTATGAAAACAGAGGTAATATCATCCTCCATTAAATGGGCGAAAAAGCATAAACGACCGCTTATAACTGTCGCTCTATGCTCTACGATGTTAGTCATGCTTGGCGCTCAACTCTACAGGATTTATGATGAAATAGACAGGCGAGGGAATATACCTGTGCTAGATGGTACGGCATCTTCGTCGATCAGTTCCGAAAAAAAGCTAAAACCCAGCGACTTTCAGCTACTGTTCGGTTTCAATGAGCGCAACGATATCCCTAACGCCACAATTGATATACCAAAAACCAAGCTTAATCTTACACTACATGGCTCTCTTGCCAATTTACAGCAGGACAAATCTGAAAGCAGTGCTATTATTCAAGGCAGCAATCAAGAAAAGCTGTACAGAATTGGCGACAATCTGCCTGGAGGAGCAATTCTGACAGAAGTACATGCGGATCATGTTATATTAAAAAGGAACGGACAGCTTGAGATACTAGCCTTTCCTGACTTTACCAAAGGGGAAAATGGGCTGAGCTCAGTAGATGTTCAAGAAAATGAACAGTATCTTGATGTGCGCACTAGGTCTGAGCATGCTACGCAAGCGGACAGTGGCTCACTTGAAGAGAGAATGAGTAAGCTGAGAGAACAGCTTCAGCAAGATAATTAAGGAAATCCATAAAAAGTTACAATTATTTACTAAAATGGCTTTGAAATGAATATCAACTTTTACACAAGTAAGAATGCAGTAAAAAAACTATTTCCACTGTTATTTCCAGTATTGCTAGTGCCTAGCTATGGTTTTACAGAGTTTGCCAGTGGAGCTGAGCAGTCACGAGAAACGATTTCTTCCGGTCAGACACTTAAGTCGAGCGGTAACAAGCCACTTTTGGGTGAGTCTGAGCAGCAAAGAAGAAGTAGGAATGAGGCTTCATCAGGAAGTACTGCAAAAAGCAATGCTTCCTCGGAGCAGCGCTGGAGCTTGAATCAACAAAATGCAGATATTCGAGAATTTATTACCCAAATAGCACAAATTACTGGAGAAACCTTTGTTATTGATCCTAGAATTAAGGGCGGAAACACAGTAACCGTTATCTCTAGCAAACCCTTGACTAAAAACCAAGTGTATGATGTTTTTTTGGAGGTGTTAACCACCAATGGCTACACAGTCATACCGAAGGGGAAAGTACTCAATATTGTTCCAAGTACGACAGCTAAAACGGTTGGTCAGGAGAAAGACAAGGGACATAGCTCAATTATGACAACCAGAGTTATTGAACTTCATAGCGTTTCTGCGATAGAAGTTATCCCAATCATAAGACCATTAATTGCTCAGTATGGACATGCTGCTGCATCAGCTTCCAGTAACGCTGTTATTGTTAGTGATTTAGAAGATAATGTTGATCGCATATCGAACCTAATCAAAGAGCTAGATGACACCAGCAACAATGACTATGAAGTTATTCAGCTCCAGCATGCTTGGGTTGGTGATGTCGCAAAAATTATTCAGGAAACTTTGCATATTGGGAAAGGACAGTTTCCTAGCGGACTTCAAGTAATTTCGGATGAGAGAAGTAATAGACTTATCATAAAAGGTAATGCCAGCAAAAGAACTCGAGTGCGTAAACTGGTTGTTACGTTGGACAAAGAAGGTACTAGGAAGTCAACAACCAAAGTTATGTTCATTAGCTATGGTGATGCAAAAAATCTTGCTGAAATACTTTCGGAAGCATCAGAGGCACTTCAAGATACTCAAGGCAGAACGGGAATAAGTATCGGTTCATCAAATTCCTCTATGGGTCACAATAGAATGCCTGGCCAGATGAAATCTGATGATAAAAGCAAGCAATCTCAGAATGTTTTTGTTAAAGCTGATGAATCACAGAATGCTTTGATAATGATTGCTGCCCCTGAGACCCTGCAGGCTATGGAGCAGATTATCCGTCAGCTTGATCGGCCTAGGGCGCAAGTGTTATTAGAGGCTGCTATTGTTGAAGTAGTAGGTGATATTAACGATGCTCTTGGTATCCAGTGGGGTATTGATGGCAGGAACACCGTAGCAGCCCGAGGAGATCATAGTTTAAGTCTGAGTAGTCTTACGGGTCATTTGTTAGATAACAAAAGCATAAGCATGGGGTCGCTGGCCTTAAGAGAGAATAACTTCGGTGTTCTCGTTCATGCTCTTAGCAAACAAAGCAATAGCAATATTCTGTCAACACCCAGTATTTTGACAATCGATAATCAGGAGGCGGAGTTCTTGGTGGGTGAAAATATTCCTATTAAGACTGGCGCTTATCAGACAGCCAGCCAAAAAGATAGTACAAACCCTTTTACTACGACAGAACGAAAAGATATTGGTATCAAACTAAAATTGACACCGCATATTGGAGAAGGGAGTAGCATGCGGTTGGAGCTCCAGCAAGAAATTTCCTCTCGTCGCTCCACTGCGGACTCTTCTGCAGGAGGTGATATTATCTATGATAACAGAACACTGAAAACGGCAGTTATTGTTGATGATGGCAAAACCGTGGTAATTGGTGGATTAATCCAGGATGACCGGCAAACTGCCAAAAATAAAGTTCCATTATTTGGTGATATTCCCGTATTAGGAAATCTCTTTAAGTACAACAATCATGGATCAAAGAAGCGAAATCTAATGCTATTTATTCGGCCAACGGTGATGAGAAATTCTGAAACTTTGGCAAGGGTGTCACAAGACCGCTTTACAAACCTCAAGCTGTTAGGGGGTGGAGCAAAAAATACTGTACCTGGCAACAACCTTCCTGCAACAGCAGAAAAACTCTTTGATGCAGAAGCCTTTGATCTAAGAAAGTCAGACAAGGCTCCTTGGGTGCCTTAAGCTCATCCTTGCAAAAAAAACAGGGGCAGGCGTCAGGCTTTGCTTTGTTTTTTTTGGGAAATATTTTTTGTTTAGGTTGACATCTGAAGTACTTAATCTAACTATATATGAGATGGCATCGTTCCTGCTCTTTTTTTCCGGTAGGTGTTTGAAGGGTGACTGGATATCACCAACAACAAGCCTGTGAGTATCGATGCCAGATATCAGCCTTAAATAAAATCTGGTGTAACATTCGCATGGTTAAATGTGGTGCTTGAAGGTATGTGGTTGTGGACTGTTCTTGCGCCCCCCATCCAATCATTGTAAGTGGGTAAACTTTTTTGCTCGCTCGGCTCAAGGATTTCCCAAAATAGTGTTCTTTTGCATTTGGTGCTGCCCATAGGTGATAATTGTGAGGTTGTTCCTAATTATAATATTTATAAGTAATCCCTGAGTCGGTTACTGCCTCCTTATTTTCATAGCCCTGTTCATGCATGCCTTCGGTCTTCAAGTTTTTAAAAAACTATGCGCAGAGTTCTTTGATAGTACTTGTTACCAATCCATGAAAATCATGATAATAATGGGGAAATTAAAGATGGAAGCTAAGAAATGCATAGTTTATAAGGTAATGATGAAGCGTAAATATAGGATTGGGTTGCAGCTAATTTATTGAATCAAAACTTTAACCCTGTAGCGCAAGATCAAATTTGGGCCGGTGATATCGCGTATGTAAATACCTCCGAGGTGGGCGTACCTGGTGATAATGAGCCTGTATTCATTCATTGGTTGGGCGGTAATAAGCGTAAGATAGCGGGTTTGATTGGCTGTGTTATGACGATGATTTGCAGTCTTCGGCAGCCGCCCCGGAGAGGCTGGTACTTCACATAGATAGAGGGTTTTAATACACGAGTATGCCCTATTGTGAGTTGCTAGAGAGCTATGGCGTACGATCAAATGGGAATATGCGCTTGCTGGAATGATTCGTCATTGAGCTCTTCTGCGATAGTTTAAAGCATGACAGGGTTTTCAGGGTTCACCAGTCAATCCGTGAGTACGAGAGCATTTGAATGATGCTTGAGACTGCATTTAGTATTACAATCTAGACCGGCTACACTCATCGAATCTCATCGAATTTGATCTAATAATAATTTATCATCGGGTCAATACGAGAATGTAGCAAATGATGTGTCCGGTTTTCTTGATCAAAGCAGTGACTTTCAATATAGGCAAAGAGTGGAGAAAAATAGTTTCAAAATAAAGTGTCTTCGATGCGATTGGTGAGTATAGAGGCTAATGTCTGCTACCATTAGCGCTAACCACTATAGTAATCTAAGCTCATAATTTACCGGCATTTCTTATTTGTTTTGTTGTAATCATTTTAATTGCTATGTTTGTGGCAGCGATCAGGCTTCCATTGTTAGCTTTACCGCTACCAGCTAGATTAAAAGCGGTGCCGTGATCAACAGAGGTGCGAATGATTGGCAGGCCAAGAGTAATATTCACGGCATTACCAAAGCTTTTGTATTTTAGTACTGGTAAACCTTGGTCATGGTACATGGCTAAGACTGCATCGCATTTCTTTATATTGTCAGGGCAAAATAGTGTATCGGCTGGCAATGGTCCGACCAGATGCATACCTTGACTATTAAGGGCGCGAATAACTGGAGAAATTATTTCTATTTCCTCCATACCCAAATACCCGCCTTCTCCAGCATGGGGGTTGAGAGCTGATACTAATATTTGTGGTGCAGAGATGGAAAATTTGTTTTGCAGGTCGTTATTAAGGATTTGTAGTACTTCGGTTAATGACGACCTAGTAATGGCATCAGGAACTTGAGAAAGTGGCAAGTGGGTGGTGGCTAAAGCGACACGAAGTCCTTCTGTGACAAGCATCATTACCACTTTTTCTCCTGTCTGCTCTGCCAAAAATTCAGTATGCCCTCTGAATGATACGCCAGCCTCATTAATGATTTGCTTGTTAACAGGTGTGGTAATCATTCCATTAAAAAGACCAGAAAGACATCCTTGAACAGCTATTTTAAGTGTTTTAATAACATAGTGGCTATTCGCAGGGTCAGCTTGACCAGCTTTACAGGGAGAATTCAGGGCTACTGGGTGTATCAGGAGTTCTCCTGGAATGGTTGGTGTGGTAAAGTCTGGATTGAACTGAGTAAAATGGACGCGTAAGTCAAGCTGTTCAGCCCTGTCTGCCAGTAACTCTGGATCTGCAATAATGACTAGTTGGGCATCAAACTTTTCCTGAGCCATCATTAGGCAGATGTCAGGGCCAATGCCTGCAGGTTCACCAGCAGTAATTGCTAACCTAGGGAGTATACTGGATTTCATTGCTATAGCTTGATCTCGACGTAAGTCCGTGCACGTAACTCACGTAGCCATTCGGATAGTTCTTCTTCAAACTTACGATTGCCTAGTAACTCTCGTGCTCGGTTTCGACGTACTTGATCACTAAGATCAGACTGTCGTTTATCTAATACTTCCAGAATATGCCAGCCATCGTTGGTTCTGAATGGTTCGCTAACTATGTTGGAGTTGGTGGTATTGATCACTGTTTTGAATTCAACAGGTAGTGAGCTGGTTGCTGTCCATGGAATCACGCCGCCATTTAGAGATGATCCAGTATCATCTGAATGAGCTTTAGCAAGTTCTCCAAAGCTTTCACCTTTTTGAATACGCGTGGAGAGGTTTTTTATTTTCATTTTTGCCTCTAGATCGGTGCGAATACTGGTAGGTTTAACTAATATGTGACGAATATGTACCTGTTCCAGTGCATGCTTTTGATCACCTCGAACGTCCAGTTGCTTAATAATATGGAAGCCTCCAGAATTCCGAAATGGAGCAGATATCTCACCCTTTTTCATCTTCGCAGCCTTCTCTGAGAAAAGGCTTGGTAGTTCGTTTTCTTTGCGCCAGCCAAGATCTCCGCCTTTAAGTGCCTGCTGACCTTTAGAATGGGTGATAGCCATTTCTGAGAAGTTTGCACCTTTTTCCAGCTTTTTTTTAATAGACTCGGCCTGCATCTTTGCGGCTTTTATTTCTTCGGAGCTGGCATTTTCAGGGGTAGAGATCAATATATGTTCCAGCCGATACTCAGTCACAGTCTGGGATTGGCCTTCTCGTGATTTAAGGAAATTATCAATTTCCTGGTCACTGATGTGAATACGCTCTGCCACAAAACGTTGACGAACTCGATTTATGATCATCTCACGACGTATTTCCTCCCGAGCCTCATTAAAAGATAGGCCGTCTGCTTCTAGCTTCTCCTGGAAGCCTATAACGCTTAAGTTGTTCCTTTTAGCTATGTTGCTAAGGGCTTCGTCCAATGCCCAGTCATTAATACGGGTGCCTGACTTTTCCCCTAGCTGCAATTGAATATTTTCAAGTATTAGTTGTTCCAATACTTGCTCTTTAAGTACTGATTCATGAGGTAAAGTAATGTTTCGGGCAGTTAACTGTCGGCGTATTATTTCAATACGTTTTTTGAGTTCGCTAGCCATAACTGCGTCCTTGTCGACAATAGCTGCAATATGGTCAAGTTTAATTACCTTAGCGCTCACAGACTCACTAGACGCATGGATTAATGTTAGTAAGCATGTGGCGGTTAATGTTAGTTTTTTTAATCCATTCATCACTTATTTCTCACGTTGTGTATAGCCTTGAATGCCATTTAGGTAATCCGTGCTTGAGCCTCCAGAAAAATCCCCTAATCCTATAAGGACAAACTGTAGTAGCAATGCTCTTTTTATGTTCGGATGGTCAATATTGTCATTTGTTTCTGCCCATGTGCGCCATAGTAAACGAATATGATAACAGCAGCTGTTATATTCTATACCTGAAAGATCTTCAATATTCCTATTGTTAGTTAGGTCGTACTGCCAGCGTCCTAAGATCGACCAGTGATAGCTGATGGGCCAAGCAAAAGACAGATTGCTATGACTAGCATTGTTCGATGCCATTTTATAGCCTTGATTCGGGTTTTTTGGGTCAACTAGAACATTTGTACCATCTTTAGCTTTTATTAATCTGTCAACCTGTCTCTGATAGGAATAGCCAATATTTATAACTTTTCGTGCTTCAGGATGATAGTGGTAATATGCTCCATAATGTTCTAACTGGTTGGTATTAGTATCCCATGTTAGGTTTTGTTTCAAATTCAAAACTCGGTTAAAGTTATAAGTTAACTCTGTAGCTAGCAGAGATGCTGGTTCATTCAGCTTCTCTAACCGTTGTTTTTGTAATAATGTTAGATTTTCATCCCAGTTGGCTGCGTCACCATAAACTTTTTGTCCGGTAGTTGGATCAATGTAAACTTCTCGGTTTTTGAAATGAACTATCTGCCCTGCACTGAAACGCATCCGTTCAAAACTATCATCGTCATCTATTAGCTTAGTGGTGAAGCCTAAGGCAAGGTGATTGCTATCGGCTAAACGGTCATAGCCACTAAACCGGTTGTCGCGCCAGAGCGAGGCATAGCTGAAACCCATTTCTGAGGTATCAAAGATAGGGTTCATTTCTTGGCCTTTAGCGCTAGGTGCGTATAGATACTTCATGCGTGGCTCAAAGGTGTGGGTGTATTTAGTTGATGAGATGAAGGTTTGTCGGTCAAAATACAAGCCGCCATCCAAAGCAAATAACGGTACTGTTGTTCTTGGGGACTTAGTGTAATCACTCGAGGAGAACGATCCGTAGGCGTTATTGAGGTCGGTGACAACTTCATTTTTGACTAGGCTTTTTAGTCTATATTGGACATGTCTAATTTTTACTGTCGGGGTCAGGAAGGCGTAGCTCCACTTTAGAGGAAGGCTCACTCCTGTTTCCAGATATACTCTCTCGCCTTCAGCGCGATTGATGCCAAAACCTTGCTCATATATGCTACGAGTTATTTTATCAGCAGGGTCAAAGCTCTTGTCAATCTCTTCATGCAAAAATCTCCAATTCTCATTACGAGAAAACTGGGTGTAGTCTGCAATATAGTTTACTGTTAGGTTGTCGTTGGCTAACAAACTACCTTTTAACTCAAACTGAGGCAGTTTGTTATAAGGGTCGTTAGAGAACCAGCTCATGTTTTTATACTTGAGGGCGAGGATGCGGAGTTGCCAGTTGTTACGCTCATTACCGCCAGTATAGTTGGTACTTACTTTTTGATTCACTGAGGTGGCATGGGAAAGGCTTGGCGATGAAACAAAGTCGTGAAGGTAGCCTTTGTCGCTGGCATCAGTATAGTCAATCTCTATATCCCAGTTAGTGGTAAGCTGTGTTTTATGGAGCCAGCTTACTATCCATCGTTCTGTATTTTGATATGGGTTTTCAAGTTTCAGTTTGTCTTTGCCTGCTGTTCCGGCAACCATTAGCTCACCTTTATTCTTTTTTGTTAGATAGCGGGCTTCTGATTCCAGTAATTCTCCACGGTTGGCAATTAACCGGGGTGTTATTGTAGCATCATAATTGGGAGCCAAATTCATGTAGTAGGGGATACTAATGTCTGAACCATTATCAAGATCTAAAGTGAATGTGGGGTATAGGAATCCGGACTGACGGCGGTTATCAATTGGGAAGCGGATATAGGGAGTATATAGAATCGGTAACCCAAGGAACTCTATGACAGTATTGCGCGCAATGCCAAAACCTGCTGCTGAATCTATGTGGAGATCTTTACCAGATAGTAACCAGCCGTTATCACCAGGAGGGCAGCTAGTATAGGTGGCGTTGGTTAAATCCATAGTTTTATCTTCATTGCGAACAACTGTGCTGGCATGTCCTCTCAATTTGCTATGGTAAATGACATACGTGGCGTTTTCAACTCGAGCTTTACCCGTGTTCAGTTGGGCGTCCCCACGCTCGCCGATAATAAGAATATCAGGCTCTCTGATGCGAACTTTTCCTTCAAATTGAGCATAATTATTTTGTTTATTGAAGGTGACTTTATCGGCTTCAAACTGTTTATTAGCCTGCAAAACAAGTACGTTTCCTTCCATTGTAGCAACGTTGTTCTCGTCATAGTTTGATTTATCTGCTTCCGCTACAATGCGTTGAGTATTAGCATCACCTTTAAAATATTTTCCTGGGCGTTCTGGTTCAATATATGCTCCGCAGGTGAAAGAGGGCTGACTAGCTCGTTGTGTAGGGGTTAAGTTCGAGACTGGAGTCCAGTTCAGTGTTGTTCTTAGAGGAATTGGTGTCAATGGTTGTGGTATAGGTGTTGTTAATGAATTCTTTTGGCTGGCATAGTCAGCAGTGTTGGTGGCTTTGGAAGACTTTGATCCCAGAGTGGTTGTGTTTATTTTTGTTGAAGCTGTAGCGATGGAAGCGGGGAAGAGGTTTTTTTTTATTGCACTTTTCTTCTTTGGGACCGAAATGCACTTTCCGCCATTATTATTGGCTCTAGGGAGGCAGTCCTGCTCGATTTCAGGTAAATAGTTAGCATAAACCTGCGACTCTAGTAGACTTCCAGTCATACTAACCATAATGGCCAAAGTTAGAGTCATTAGTTTAAAGGGAAAATGGTGGTGCTCCATACGTTCGATAACCTTGGGGGGAGATTTTTTGTGTTCACTGTCCATGCCTTTTTTTAAATGGCTGATGGAATGTAAGGACAGCTCTCGTAATCAGTAGGGTGTGATTATACAATATTCCTTGTTTGATGGGTATTGTTATTAGTCTATGGTAATCTTAATGTTGATATTAAGTAAGTAGCGCGGATTGTACAGTGGGTATTTGGTAATACATTATGGCATGAATATAGGCTATAGCTATCGGGAATGCAGACTGTATATGAATCTCTGAGTGTGGATGGGTAGAGGAGCACTGGATTGCTGCTAAGATATGCCTCAAGTCATCGAAGATGCGGATAGGTAGAAAAGAAGATAATCTCTACGTGGTACATAATTCAGCGATGGATATGAGTGATGGTGGTTCGCCTCTACTAAAGTGCTTGCGGTAACGGTGAGTATATCTCTATTTAAGCTATGAGTGATTATGCTCAGCAAGGTTAGGAGCGCGGGGTATCGATTTATTCTCCAATCGCCAATTAATAAGGTGGGTGTCAGTAACTATATGGTGACAGGTAGTTTTAAGCAAACACGAGTAATTCTTCTTGAAGAAGAACGTCGTAATCTTCTGGCAAGGTGGGTTGCGTATGAGTTGTCAGCGTTTGATGATTTTCAGAGTATCACCCCCCTAAAAGCAATCAGCAGCGATGCCAGTTTTCGGAAGTATTATCGTGTCCAGGGCCCTGCAGGACCGTTGATAGCGGTAGACGCTCATCCTGACAAGGAAGACAATGAAACGTTTATTAATATTGCTCATCAATGGCGGCAGCAGGGTGTTCGTGTGCCTGAAGTGCATGCATTTGATCAGGATAATGGTTTCATGTTGATGGAGGATTTTGGCGACATACAGCTGCACGATTGTCTTCTTGACGAGAGGGTGGATAATTTTTATAACCAAGCTATGGAACTCTCCAAGCAAATACAGTTGCTACCGGCTACTGGTTTGCCTGTTTATGATAAGCACTTGTTGAGATTTGAACTGTCCCTTTATCCTCAGTGGTTTTTGAAATCATTTCTCGGATTGACGTTGAATGATAATGAAGATCAGGCGTTGAACGATCTTTTTGACTATTTGGTTGAAAGTGCATTAGAGCAACCAAGGGTCACGATTCATCGTGACTTTCACTCCCGTAACTTGATGGTCTGTGACGACGGAAAGCTTGGAGTTCTTGATTTTCAGGGGGCATCACACGGACCGTTGCTTTACGACCTAGTTTCTCTTTTAAAAGACTGCTATCACTGTTGGCCCACTGAAAAAGTAGAACAATGGTTACAGGGATTCACTCAGACGTTGCCACAGCTTGCATCAATAAACATGGCGCAAATTCAGCAGTGGTTTGACTGGATAGGGCTGCAGCGCCATTTAAAATGCATGGGAATCTTTTCGCGCCTTTGGTTGCGAGATAAACGTACGAATTATCTGGATGATTTGCCTGTAGCTCTGGATTATATTGTGGCTACGTGTAAACGATATTCCGAGCTGGAGCACCATGCGGTATGGCTGGAAAAGAAGGTTGTTCCAAAGCTGTCAGGTAGGGTTAACGATATTCGGGAGGGAGTTGGTGTATGAAGGCTTTGATTCTTGCTGCTGGCTTAGGTCAGCGGTTGAGGCCTATTACGCTCACGAAACCCAAGCCTTTAGTTATCGTGGCAGGCAAGCCTTTGATTGTCCATCATATCGAGCGTTTGGCTGCTGCTGGGGTTCGGGATATCGTCATTAACTATTCTTGGTTAGGAGAGAAGATTACTGCTGCACTGGATAACGGTGAGCAGTGGGGGGTTCGGATTTCATACTCTGCGGAGGCAGAGCCACTTGAAACAGGTGGTGGTGTTTTTAAGGCCATTCCCCTATTGACAAATGATGTTACGGATGGGCTGTTTATAGTTATTAATGGTGATGTCTTTTCTGATTATCCCATTGATAATCTTCCATCTAGAATTAATGGTTTGGCTCACTTGGTTATGGTTGATAATCCTAAGTTTAAAGTTCAAGGTGATTTTTCTCTGGTAGCTGGGCGGGTGGATGAAAACGGCGAAGAACTGCTAACTTTTAGTGGTATTAGTGTATTATCTGCAGGATTATTTAAAGATTGTGAGCATGGTATATTTCCTTTGGCGCCTTTGTTGCGTAGAGCTATGTCGCAAGGCAATGTATCTGGTGAATATTATAATGGTTATTGGACAGATGTAGGTACCATTAGTCGGTTACAAACACTGGAATATTATTTGAGTTCGGGATTATCCTGATAAATTCTACTATATTGCTATATGAGAATGATGCTTACAGACGGGATGCAAGAGAACTTAGGTGATAGGCTCTGTACTTTCTTCTTGGAGAGGAAAAGTTTCTGGTAAGGCAAAGGTAATAAGGAAAGGTGGTGGCAGTGAATCATTCCAGTCCAATGATGAAAGGGTTGAGTTGCAGAGGTAAGAGTAATATTTCATGACCACAATATTAGCTGGTATGTTTCTGGGACTAATGTTTGGAGGGCTATACGGTGCAGTATTGGGTGGTTTTTTGGGGGCGTGGATAAATAAAAGCCGCCTTGAGCTAAATACATCCCACACGCAGTACTCTGGGTTTAATCGTCAGCGGGTGCAAAGTGTTTTTTTTGATGCTACATTTCTTGTAATGGGGCGCATGGCCAAAGCCGATGGTAGAGTCAGTGAAGATGAAATTAAAACAGCATCGTCGATAATGAATGGAATGCGCCTTTCGACAGTTCAGCGACGTGCCGCAATTGAGTTGTTTAACAGGGGTAAGGAGTTAAATGTTGATATTGAAGTGCCGCTGCAATCCTTGTTACAGGTGCGGAGCTCTAGCACCTTAATACCCGTATTCTTGGAAATACAGCTTCAGGCCGCCTATGCAGATGGTAGTTTGACGCAAGCTGAGCGAGCAGTATTTAGGCAAATCTGTGGATTGTTGAATGTTAGTAGTATTGGCTTTGAACTGCTTCATAAACGTTTTCTTGCACAAAAAACATTTTATGAAAGAGGGTATCATACACATTTTCGGCAGCCTGACTCAATAAATGAACTAAGACATGCTTATGATGTACTTGGAGTAGAAAAAACAGCGACAGACGCTGAGATAAAAAAAGCATATCGTAAACTCATGAATCAGCACCACCCAGATAAACTTGTTGCCAAAGGATTACCTGAAGAAATGATGCAAGTAGCCAAACAAAAAACCCAAGAAATCCGAGGGGCTTATGATAAAATCAAAGAACACCGGAAAAAAAGGTAGATATAAAGTTAAGCTCATGCATCTTTCCTCATCTCAATCATTCTCATATTAGTTACCCTTGATGATGTAAAATGTCTTAATTACTGGGTAATTGGGGTTTTGAACGAGCTGGTTTGCTACCCTCTTTATCTTTATCTGTTTTGGATATATCTTGTTACCGTTGAAGGTGTGAGTCGTCGATAAACGAGCGAATCTTCATGATCTTAAAGGGTAGTCGTTTGTTGGAGTTAGAGTAAGCGATTGACTCGTACCTTCAAAGGCACTGTGGTATATAATAGATGTTTTTTTTGCATGAATTTTGCAGAGACTTATGCCTTACTCACGCACCACTTTTCATAAAGCACGAAAACGTTTTGGCCAGAACTTTCTCCATGATCAAGCTGTGATTCATCGAATAATTCGTTCGATTAACCCCAGAGAGGGTGATCGGTTGATTGAAATTGGACCAGGTCAGGGGGCATTAACTGAAGGTCTACTGGATGGAGCTAAAGATCTTGATATTATTGAAATTGACAGAAACCTTATTCCAGAACTGGCATCGAGGTTTGGCCTAAACCCTGGAGTACGTATTTATGAGGCTGACGCGCTTAAATTTGATTTTTACTCTCTGAAAACCGATGAACGGTTGTTGCGTTTGGTGGGAAACCTTCCTTATAATATTTCTACGCCATTGATCTTTCATCTGCTGAGCTTTAATGAGTTAATTAGAGATATGCATTTCATGTTGCAACGTGAAGTAGTTCTGCGTCTGGTGGCAACGCCAGGGGGGAAAAATTACGGTAGGTTGAGTATAATGACCCAGTATTACTGTGGCGCCGAGTATTTGTTTACTGTTGGTCCGGAATCATTTAAACCAGCACCTAAAGTAGAGTCAGCGATTGTTCGTCTAACACCGCATGCAGCGTTGCCATACCCATGTAAGAATATTGTCGCTTTGGAAATAATTGTCCGTGATGCATTTGGCCAGCGTCGTAAAACTTTAGCAAATAGCCTAAAAAATCATCTAAGGATAGATGATTTTCAGAATCTAGGGATTGATTCGAGTGCTCGACCAGAAAGATTGAGTCTTGCTGATTTCGTCAAGATTGCGGACTATCTAGAAGATACGAGAGTTCAGGGTAAAAAAGCATGACAGTCTATGCTGTGGGAGATATACAGGGATGTTACGACCCTCTAAGGCGTTTACTGGACAAAATAGTTTTTGATCCAGGTAGTGATGTTCTG
This sequence comes from Candidatus Endonucleibacter bathymodioli, assembly GCA_030674915.1. Taxonomy (GTDB): domain Bacteria; phylum Pseudomonadota; class Gammaproteobacteria; order Pseudomonadales; family Endozoicomonadaceae; genus Endonucleibacter; species Endonucleibacter bathymodioli. The sequence continues at coordinate 148,006 of JASXSV010000005.1, read as the reverse complement.
TGGGTTGTAGGTGATATGGTTAATAGAGGGCCTGAGTCCTTGGCCACCCTTCGATTCCTTAAAAGTCTTGGTAGTTCCTGTACTGCTATACTCGGGAACCACGATCTGCATTTGTTAGCTATTGATGCAGGTATCCGAAAACAAAAAAAGAAGGATACGTTAGAGCAGATACTAGTAGCGCCGGACAAAGATGATTTACTCCGCTGGCTGAGGTTCAGGCCTTTTTTGCATCACAATAAAAATATGAATATAACCATGGTTCACGCTGGTATTCCTCCTATATGGGACTTAAATCAAGCTAAATTTTATGCTCAAGAGCTGGGAAGGATGCTCCAGGATGACGGCTATCGTAAGTTATTGAAAATACTGTTTGAATCAGAAGAACCAACCGTATGGGACGCGGCTCTTGGGGAAGATCAAAAATTGAGACTGGCTGCAACCTACTTTACTCGTATGCGTTTTTGTGATAGAGAGGGTCGGATCGAGCTGAAAAATAAAGATGCTATCTCTAGATATGGTTTTGCTCCGTGGTATACTTTTACATCTGCGCCCATGTATGAAAAAGTTATTCTCTTTGGTCATTGGTCAGCCCTAGAAGGGGAAACTGGTCGACACAATATCCATGCTCTGGATACAGGTTGTGTTTGGGGACGCCGCCTGACAGTTATAAATCTTCAAACATTTGAGAGGGTAGATGTTGAAAATAGCGACTGTTGATTTTATAAAGATTTGCACTTTTGGCTGTCTATGATCGTATCAGGAGCTTATTGTATCTATACTGATTCCCATTTGCGGTGTTTAGGTTGTTGATTGTGCTTGCTCACTATATCACCTATTTTTGATTATTAAGATGGTGTCCGAAATAGGAGATTGCACAGTTTGATCTATAGGCTTCACCGTTCGCTCCACAGTATTTATCAGATAGCCACTGTGGCTCTTTCTGATCATCGTATCTGCTTTCTAAACATCTATGCTGGAATCTATAGTCTGTAGCATTGTGGCGCTCATCAATGCAAGTTAGAATCTTTATCTGCCTCACCTATTATTTTTCTTATACTTGGTTGGATGATGCGCGTCAGGCTTGAATTTGTGAGGAAAAGTTATTGGAACTAATTTGTTATATAATTGTCTTATTCTTACAACATAGGTGTTTGGAAGTTTTTTTGGTTAAAAAAATCCGTACTGTTCGTAGATCTCTGACTAACCTAATTATCTAGACAGAGTGCTAGAGTTTATTGGAAGTAAAGTGCTGTTATAGTATACCCACTGTTTTGGGGCAGCAGTATTGGTTGCTATTTTTCTTGTTTTTTTGTTTTTTTTGTTTTTCTTGTTTCTTATATCCGTTTCTATTGAAGGTGTGAGCAGGTGGCAAACTAGCAAAGCCTATGATTCTATGAGCAGTGGCTGGTTGGAGTACGTGAGTGTAGTCAATAACCTAACACCTTCCATAGAAGCGGATATCGATGTAGAAATTTTTGATAGATGGTAATCAAATGATGAGTGAAAATATTAAATTGCTACTGGTGGATGATGATATCGAGCTTTGTGATCTATTAATTGAGTTCTTGGGTACAGAGGGGTTTCGTGTAAAGGCAGTATATGATTGTGATACTGGAGTGGAAGAGGCTTTGTCTGGAAATCATGCTCTTGTTTTACTGGATGTTACTTTACCTAATGGCAGTGGCTTTGATGTACTGAAAGCCATAAGACGAGAATCCAGTGTGCCAGTGCTAATGCTGACGGCCCGCGGGGATGATGTAGATAGAGTAATTGGCCTGGAGTGTGGAGCAGATGACTATTTATCTAAACCTTATAACCATAGAGAGTTAGTCGCCCGCATTAAGGCTATTCTCCGTCGCGGTTACCCTGCATTAGTAGAAGAGTCTGCGCAGGTTTTGAGATTAGATGATATTAGTTTGAATCTGTCTAATCGTGAGGCATTCATTGACAATAAACCTTTGGAGTTAACTGCAACTGAGTTTCAAGTGTTGAAGTTGTTGATGGAAAAAGCCGGTGAATTGATTTCCAGGAGCGAATTGACTGAGCTAGCATTAAATCGTCGTTTAGTTTCCTATGATAGGGCTATTGATATGCATGTGAGTAATGTAAGAAAAAAAATAGGACCCAGAAAAAATGACTATCCTAGAATAAAGACTGTACGTGCATGTGGTTACTTTTACACTTTACCATGAGGTTGTTATTGAATGGAACATCAAATCCCGCGTCTGGTTGTGTGGCCTTGGCGTAGTTTATTTTGGAGAATTTTTCTCTGGTTTTGGTTGACCATGTTGGCTATGTTGATCACGTTATTTATCAGCTTTGCCGCAACAGTCGACCCTTCGGATTTTGTATCTGAGCGAAGAGAATTATTTAGAGAGCTAGAAGTTGTTTCAATAAAAATAGAAGAATTAACTCAATGTCTGGTTCACGTCAAAAACTTACGATTTCCTGGAAATAGCTATTTTTTATTTGATCTAAAGGGTGATCTTCTAGGTAATTCAATTATCTCTAAAGAATTATTGGAGGCTTATCAAAAAACAGTTTCTGCATTAGCTCCGACCATTGTTTTTAAACAGGGGTTGCTGGTTGTTGGTCCTCATCGTGTCATGCTTAATGATCAGCTTTATAGTTTGTACATAACGAAAGAAATACCTCGTCTTATTCACTGGAGAGTGCAGCAGATCCTAGCTAAGCAGTGGCATCTGATTATTATTGCGTTAGGAGTTAGTTTTTTATTGTGCATTATTTTAGCTAGATACTTTGTGGGCCCAATCAGGCAGCTTCAGAGTGCATCTCGGAAGTTGGCAAAAGGAGATCTTACTACCAGAGTCAATAGGAAAGTTGCTCAAAGGAAGGATGAGTTAGGAGAATTAGGTCAGGATTTTGATGCTATGGCGGAGCAGTTAGAGTTTTTATTAAATAGCAAAGAGAGGCTGTTAAGAGACGTTTCTCATGAGCTTCGTTCACCATTGACTCGGCTTCATTTGTCATTGGCGCTTGCTCGCGGGAAAGCTACTGACGCCCATGTTGAACATGACCGGATAGAGTGTGAGCTGGAAAGACTGGATCAGCTTATTGGTCAAATCATCCGTTTCTCTAGAATTCAGCATGGAGTATTAGAGCAGAGTTTGGAGAAGATAGATCTCCAAGAGTTAGTCGTGGGGCTGGTCAATGATGGCGATTTTGAAGCACAGGCATGTCAGAAATCTGTTATTTTAATCCGTAGTTCGGAAATAAAAATATGGGCTGTCCGTGATTTTATTTCCAGTGCTATTGAAAACATTATTCGTAATGCTATTCGCTTCACGCCAAAAGAGAGTAATGTCGAGGTGAGTCTTGAGGAGGTAGCTCAGCAAGCAGTTATTAGAGTTAGAGATTATGGCCCCGGAGTTCCAGAGGAAACCTTGAAATCATTGTTTGAGCCATTTTTCAGGGTTGATGAAACCAGAGGAAAAGAAAACAATGGCATGGGTTTGGGTATGGCTATTGCTTATAGTGCGATATCTTTTCATAAGGGTAGCATTACAGTCAATAATGTTGCGCCGGGACTGCAGGTGGAAATTAGGATGAATTTACTGTAATAATGAGGTGTCAGAGTTAGCTAGCCGCTTTTTTGGAAAAATTAGATTTATTATGATACCTTAATATAAGTCAAGAAAGTTGATCATATTCTGTTAAAATATCGGAATGCAAAAAACTTTCACGACACAGCGCAAACTCTTCGTCTAACACTGCCCCGTTCTTCGTAGCCTAGATGACATAGAAAGACTATTGGAATGTCAAATATCAATCTACGCTTCTAACACGGTTCGTTACAGCTATATTCTGCTAATTTTGTTTTGAGCTTTGTTGCTTTGTTGCTTTGTTGCTTTGTTGCTTGGGGGGCACGGTATCGATGATTTTATGCAAAAGGAATATCTGATTTCTGAAAATGGTGTCAGTAAAAACCACTTGCGTGACGAGAAATTGCGGCAATAGAGGCAATTGATCGAGCATTTCTATACTCATACTGTCAGATGGTCGTTTATATGTCTGAGCACTGGAATATTAAATATACCGTATCCATCTTGAATAAATAGCTTTATTTATAAAAAAACTGAAGGAAACACCGTACAAATTATATTCTAAAAAGAATACTGAGGTTGTGGAGCACTACGAAGCGTTGAAACCTTATTACCAGAAGACGAAGTGTTGATTCTCATGGATGCTGTTCATCCGATGCAGGCGACAAAAGTTGACAATTATATCTCTGGAAACTGTTGCTTATTATGTTTAGGCTTACTTTGCACGTGATCCTTTGGCAATAAAAATTGCTGGGCATGCCTCCTGCTTGAATACTGATGGATAAAGGAGATGATGAAAAAACAATCACTATACTTACTGATTAGCTTTGTGCGGTTATTGTTATTACAGCAGGGCTGTATACATAAAAAACAGGCAGTATCAGACAGGTAGCATTACAGGAGATGATTAATACTGGCTTTCTCTCTCCTCAGCTCAGCTTTGCAACTTGAATTTAATGCCCGCTGTGAGTGCGCAGATGTATATTGAAACCCCTATCGTTATTATTGGAGATGATGGGGATCCGCTGACGTTTACTATAAATAGTTATATGTACGCGGATGTATTTGAAAGGCCATGATAGATCGCTTACCTATGTTCATTTCAGGAACAGCCAACCTTGTTTATGAAGGTGAGGAGTCTGCTTTTTATTTTCGCAATACGAGACTGGTGGAAGTGAATGTTGATTTCAGCATGCATTTTTTTGAGGAGCTGGTGATGGAAAATATGATAAAAGGATTAATAAATAATCTGATAATCATTCGTCTGGAAGATAGCTCTCCTATGGTGAAAGAAATTAACGGTAGGAATGTGGATGTAGTTGCTGTAGCTGGCATCCTGCAACTGATGTATTCACCGAGAGCTCCGAGTCAATAAATAATCTATACTCATTACCATGGAAAATGTAAGAAGGTGACAATAGCGCTAAGTCCCATGAGCCTGCGAATAGTAGCAGATAAGTGGGGAGTTGGGTAGCCGATACACTCATGCCTTCAATGGGCATGTCAATGGGCATGGATGTATCTTTTTGTTGTCAGTAAATCCGGCTAGGCTGAGCACTTCTTTATCTATCTCCTCTGTATTTTTTGAATTAAGCCTATTTTGGGAAGGAGGTCGTGAAAAGAAAGCTTTAGTTTTATCGTCAATATACACATTTTAGAAGTATTATGAGTGTCACACGGATGTTTTTCGTCCAAAATTTTCTCCATTTAGCAGCTAATAGATAATGTCCACGCGTTTGGTCAGATTCATAAGGATGCGATGGCAGCCTAATGGTAAAGGTATTGAATGCGTTTAGTGTGTACTTTTATCTGATGCAGTTGAAGCTCTATGCCTCATATTTCTTGTTCTGCCTAGTAAATTCTTTTTTTTTTTCGTTCCGGCCATCAGTTCTGGCATCTGGATTAAAGCCGTGCTTACAATGGGCATGACGCTAACGTGTTCTTCAATGGATTATGAAGCAAGTGTGTCCTTTGTAGTTGTACTTATTTCGGTTGGGTTGCTTACTCTTCCGCCCAGAACTAAGGCACACATTAATAAAAACATAGGGTAGAGTAACTGCCCTGATTTTACCAGAAAGCTGTAGGTAAACCAAAATCGGGAAGGAAGTATTGTGGAGTTTATGACAGACAAGGATCAGAAGAGTTACATTCGTCAGCTTAATGCAGGTGCATTACCGTGGGAGCTTGAGAAGTTAGAGACGGTAAGCGACGAAAATCCTATTTTCAACCCAAAAGGCTTGTCAACTGTTAAAGATCATGATTCTGGAGCTAGGACGCAGCCTTTGCCTCATGATTTTGCGCCAAATGCAGTTTATGTGGAGTTCCTGGAGCAGCACCATGGAATACCCTGTGAATTTACCCTAGGGCAATTGCCGGAGTTTAAGCTTTACTGGCTAGAAACAGGTGAAGCCAGGAAAGCTTGGCAGAATAAGTTTAAAAACCATGTGATCTATCAATGGAAGCGCAAGAAAAGTGAAACAGGGCAAAGATCTCAGCGATCAACTGCTGAACAACTTACAGATACCAAGTGGCAGGATGACGACTGGTTCGAGGAGTTTAAGGACTGACTGTCAAACTGATAATCAGGATGGGTCGCTGACACCTGATAAAAAGCAGGCATTAGGACAAGCTATTAATGGATTGTTCAGATTACTCGAGGATGCATATCCCCATAGATTTAGAAGTGCCTTTCCAAAGGATGAAGACTTTATTAGGGCAAAGCGAGTATGGGCAAGAATATTACAGGGATACAGCCCTAGACGCATAATGCTGGCTGCAGAAAAAGCGCTGGCAACATCTAAATATATGCCTGATTTGGCGACAATTCGTGATTTTTGTAAGCTAAACTATAACGAACTAGGCTTGAAAGAGCCCTTACAGGCGTATTATGAAGCATGTCAAGCGCCAGACCATACACTAAAATACCCGTGGTCACATATTGCGATCTACTTTGCCGCGAAAGAAACAGGCTGGCTAACATTGAGAAGCGAGGAGCAGAGAGTTGTTTATCCTATTTTTGAGCGAAATTACAGCATTATTTGTAACCGGGTGGTAGATGGTGAGGATTTGGAAACAACGATTCTACAAGGTATAGAGGACAGTCGTACCAAAGAGCTGGCAAGGCAGGCGGAAGAAGTAGCTGATCAGGTTCAGCGGACGTTGATGGTTAAGCAGGGAATTGACCCAACTTGCGGAACAGATGCCCATGAACGTTTAAAAAAAGTGCTATATACAAAATAATTGAAGGTGCAGGTAGATGGCAAGAAAGTGAAGCCCGATGCCCTTAATATGCTATGTGTTTTGGGTGTGGCACCACATAGCTTTGTAGATATACCCATTACCATTGAAGGTATTGGTAGGCGACAATCTAAATAAGTCCCATGATCCTACGAATAGTCGGTGACTTGGGTAAGTGATAGCAGTCAACAACCCCGCACTGTAAAGGAAAATAGGTATAAACAGGTTTTTGCCGTTTTAGGAGTACGACTATATGAAAAACCCAAGCCCTAAGGATGTGGAAGTAGTAATAAAGTCGTATCAGGATCCTTATCTGAAGACTGATCTATTCGCTGCAAATTGTATTAAAGAGATTGTTATAGAAGGTGCCCATGTTCGGGTGTTAATCGAGCTTGGTTATCCGGCAGAAGGACTTTGTAAGGGTATTGAGCAGCTGTTGAGCAGCAAGATTGGAAATGTGCTTGGTGTAGACAAGGTTGAAGTAAAGGTTGGGTGGTCAATCAGCACTGGCTTGATTCAGGGAAAGATTGAAGCGATGGCCGAAGTTAAAAATATTATTGCCATTGCATCTGGTAAAGGTGGTGTTGGTAAATCGACAACGGCAGCAAATATTGCTCTTGCTTTGGTTGCTGAGGGCGCTAGAGTAGGGTTGCTTGACGCCGATATTTATGGCCCTAGCATGGGGAAAATATTTGGAATTGTTGATGGACAGAGACCTGAAATTAAAAATGAAAAGTTTTTTATTCCTATCGAAGCCTACGGAATTCAATTGATGTCCATGGCTTTTTTGGTGACGGAAGACACGCCGGTAGTTTGGCGAGGTCCTATGGTTAGCGGAGCATTGCAGCAGTTATTATCGCAAACTATTTGGAATAAATTGGATTATTTGATCGTTGATATGCCGCCAGGGACTGGGGATATTCAGCTGACTCTAGCGCAAAAAGTACCGGTGACTGGTAGTGTGATAGTTACTACGCCACAGGACTTAGCGCTCATTGACGGGAAAAAAGGTATAGAGATGTTTCGCAAAGTTGATATTCCTGTCTTGGGAATTGTTGAAAATATGGCGATTCATGTTTGCTCTAGCTGTGGTCATAGTGAGCATTTGTTTGGTGAGGGTGGAGGTAGTCGCATAGCTAAAGCTTATGATGTAGAGTTACTGGGTTCTTTGCCGCTATCTATGATGATAGGGAAGCAGGCTGACAGTGGTAAACCCACCGTTGCTGCGGAACCAGAATCCCAAATAACTATGATTTATCGAGATATAGCTCGTCATTTGACGGCGGAGTTATCGATGCGTAATAACAGCCATCCTTCAGTACCAAAGATGTCGATGAGTAATGACTGAGACATGGATAGGAGAGTATATCCATTACCACGGAAGGTGCGGTTGTTCCTAGATTTCCACAATAACTAACACTCTCACCGGATAAAAACTAAATCGAACTAAACTAGTTTAAAGTTTTTCGTTGTCGTATGTTGATTAAAAATTAAGCCTCATCAATTTTATTTTTCGACACGTCGCCAATCTTCATTCTCTTTGGGAAAAATCTCCGTAGTAGGCCATTAGTATTCTAGTTAAGTCCACGTTGCCATGAGTGATATGGTTACTCTAACTGTACAGCATTAGACCAGAGATACCAGTAGGTATTACGCGCCAATTGACCGATGGGAATATTTCTGGCTGGTATCATTTTCTGAAGACTAGACTCTTTGGGCTCTTCTGAATAGCTGGTCCTTGACCACCCTGTTTAAGCTGGAAAAATAAGAATAGTCGATAACGCCCATGATACAGAGATATCTGGATCATTAGTCTGGTATATTTTATTGTCTATTGAACTTTATTTTATGTTATTACTCTAATAAAAGTAATAAAAGTAATAAAAGTAAAATAAGTTTAATAATTGATAATATTATTAAGTGGCACTACTACATATTATTTAATTGTACAAGTTGTTTTTTACTTGACGTATTGCCTGAGAATATTTAAATAATAGGAGTACTATAATTATGAATGTAATTAATTCAGGTTGTGGAGCCGTATGCTCTATCGCAACTACATGCATAGGAGTCGGTCGCGTTGTGGCAACTATGGTATCCAATACATTTAACAAAGGTTATTCTTTGGTTGTGCAAAATAAAGGTGAGGAGTTTCTAGAGTCATATAATAAAGGTCTTTATAACAGAAATTGGAGCCTCATGAAAGGTGGTAACTTAACCGAAGAAGAGGCTCAAAGAGCAGTAGTGTGCAAGTCTCAGAATCCCGTTTATGTTATAAGTTGTCTGATTTCCAATGATCAATCATTAACTGATCAATTATATACAGTTAGCGTTACAAATATGGATAGCCCGTCTAATACAGGTCTAGGTGCATATAGAGATACTGATGCTAGCATTGTCAATCTGTTTATTAAGGAGATTATTGATAAGACTGGAATGAGTAATGGATATAGTGATCTCCTGAGAAAAGTTTCAAACTTTAGGCTGGCAGCTTTAGTATCTTTCGGTTTCTGTAACCAAAGGGCGGAAGACCTATGTTTACAACAATCTCCAGCACATATACGTATTGATTCTGATTATAAGCACGCAATGTACACTGGAGTTACAATAGGACTAGAAAGTAAGTCTTGTACGAAAGATATAATAGTTAAACTATCTAAACTTACACAAGCACAACATTTCCAGAAACATATTTACGTTTGTGATGACAATCAAAATGCACTTAAAAATTTTGATGTTAGTGGTCTTAATGCATATACACATTTGGATAAAGATTACATCTGTATTCCTGGTAAAGTAGGTGCGTATGAAGTTATAACAGTATCTAATATATGTAAAGAGAATAAATACTTTGATGAGCATATAAAATCACTAGAAGGTAAATATCAAGCAATTGCTCTAGTACATAGACCAGAAATGACTAGGCATAAAGATGCTGAGTCAATTAAAGAAATTACAATTAGAGATACTGTAGTTTCTTCAATAAAAACAGGTAGCAATATCTCCAGCACAAAGATGGGAGTTAAGAGACACTCTCAGTTAGACGAATATAGAGACAGCTCCACTGACTCTTACGATATCTATGGTGATCACGCTAGCACCTCAAAGAGAGTCTGTTTTGACCTTTACGGTGAGGTTTAGGGGGACGCGTAGCTATATTTGTGTAACTGCTTATCATTACTGCCAGGAATGGCTAAGGATAAGTAGCATGATCGCCGGAGCCGGTCTACGGCATTGCTTAGCTGAACTGAATTGTCATCAAAATCCAGTAGGATAAGCAAGCCATCAACACGGGCCTCATCCTGCAGTAACCGTGGAGAGATTACAGACTGTCACCGCTGATTTTAAATAGATTTACCTCTCAGCCACTGAGGAAGAGGTAGTGCAGGATCTAAATCAGTTCGGTGCGCAATTGGATGACAAATACCCTCAGATCAGTCGCTCATGGCACAACCATTGATAGACTCAATACCTTGTTGGCTATCAGGAGGATCTCAGCAAGGCAATCTATACACCGACTCTATTGAATCACTCAATAGCGTCATCCGTAGGAACTCAAAAAGAGAAGGCGGTTTTCAACAGATGCATCCGGTCAGAAAGTTATGTACCTATCGATCATGGATGCCTCGAAGAAATGGACGATGCTGATCATCATGGTTAACGATAATTTTAAAATATTCGAGCCTGCATCATAATTCTCTTAGATATATGAGAGATAATGGGTATCAAATGGTTGTCAGCTTATCTTTTCCAGAATTTCTTGCGGTATATCGGCATTAGTATAAACATTCTGAACGTCATCAAGTTCTTCCAGTGTATCGACTAGGCGTATTACTTTTTCCGCACTATCCATATCCAGCTGAGTATGGATAGAAGCAATCATTGCCACTTCACTGCCAACAGGTTTCAGTCCTGAGGCTTCTAGCGCGTCTTTTACATCGATAAATTCAGTCCATTCAGTAATGACTTCAATCGAGCCGTCGTTGTGATGAATAACATCTTCAGCACCGGCTTCTAGCGCAGTCATCATCAGGTAATCTTCATCAATATTTTCTTCGAAATAGATTTGACCTTTTTTACTGAACAAATATGCAACAGATCCGTCAGTACCCAGATTACCGCCGTTCTTAGAAAAAGCATGCCGCACTTCAGCAACGGTGCGGTTGCGATTATCGGTAAGGCATTCAATAAGAACCGCAATGCCACCACTTCCATAGCCTTCATAGGTTACAGATTCCATGTTGCTGTCATCATCATCACCAACACCGCGAGCAACAGCACGATTGATGGTGTCTCGAGTCATATTGACAGACAATGCCTTGTCTACAACAGCACGTAAAGTTGGGTTATCTTCAACATTAGCCCCCCCTTGTTTAGAGGCAACAACTAGCTCTCGAATGATTTTTGTGAATAGCTTGCCGCGCTTAGCATCTTGAGCCGCTTTGCGGTGTTTAATATTGGCCCATTTACTGTGACCTGCCATGGAGTAACCTCTACACTCATGGTCGATACCTTTCGTACCGGCCAGTTTTGTTTTATTGATATATGCAAAATAGTTTGGGGTGCTGGTGGGTGGTAAGAAGTGAGGCCAGCATCTCAGCATCTTCAAATAGTTTGTGTGTAAATACAATACCTCCGCCAAAATAAGGGCAGATTTCAAAGAAAGAAAGTAACTAGTATGTAATTTAAGCAATCACTATAAAGTTTAAGAGCGCTAAGGCTAAGGATGGTGCGATTTATAGTCCCGGCATGAGATAATCCTTGTATTACCTACAGCTTTGGATTTCACTATGATCAACAACTAAATTTTGCAGAGAATGAATTAGTGTACAAACGGTGAAAGACTCGTAAAATGGAGAAACTTATCCTGTGGCACAGACTCACCAGTATTATTGAGCCTTGTATCTATAACGAGGTCACGGCAGACCACCTTATCCCTTGGAATTATGATCAGAATCCTTTGTCTTCAGTAATGATATAGCCGGAGAGATGAAGCAATGGAAGACGCTTTATATGAAATAACGTCCATGCGCCTATTTGCATAATTGTCTCTGAACAGCACCTGCTTCCGATCGTACAATCATCATGAACTTCCAGCACTTGTTAGAAAAACACCAATTGGGATGCGCCATCTTTACCGAGGTAAATAGCTGGTTGACAGAATCTGGTGCATATTGAGAATAGGTACCGTGATGTATGTCACAAGCATAGAATATCCTACGTCTACTAAAAATAAGGCAAAGTAGCGTGACCCTGAGGTGCACCAGACCAAAAAATGTAATCAATGGCATTTCGAAATAAAGGCTCATATCGGAGTTGATGCGAGAGCAGGGTTACGCATAGCCTGGCGACAACGGATGCCAATGAACATGACATTAATCAGGCGAAGGGCTCAAGATTATCCCTGTCTGCGGAAATGACTCATTATTTATCTTTCTAATCAGGTGTGGGCTACAAATATAGTAGATATTACTATGCGAGTGGCTTTATGTGCCTGATAGCCATTATGGACTTATCTAGTCGTCTAATTATGATTTGGAGAACCATCATCTCATTATGGGCACTGATTTTTATGTGAATGCCATTGAGAAAGGTTTGCGTTACTATGATTAACTGGTCTATTAATGACACCTATGATAAAAAAGGTCAAAGGTATTGTGTTGGTTGCGATATATTCTACACCGCCTCCAAATCAGGTAATGAAATATAGTGTGTTTGGCAAAAAATCTTCTCTCTCATAGATATTCGTGATTATTAAATATGCTTGATTTTTTAGTATATTTCCTGCAATCTAGCGGTATGCTAAAAAATATACAGGTAGGACATCAAGCAAATATTTAGGCACTTCCCATAAAAACTCAGGAAGCTCAGAAGCGTGAGTGCATTAAAGGGCTTTATAATAGGAAAGATGCTCGTTGTCGTCTTATAACTATTCCCATTGGAGGTGTGAGGGTGTTGATTGCTATCACGCATATTGCCTACTACTCATCGCCTCATGGGTGTGGTGGTTGGTTTGTTGTTCACTAATACCTTATTTTATAAGGGATATATACTACAGCTGAAAGTACCCACAGTATGGACAAAACCACTTTAAAATCAAATTTCTTTTTCTGCTACCTCACACTATCTATTTGGATGGGCTTCATTGTTTTCATTTTTTCACCTTCTACGATGGCTAATCAAGCATTATTACAAGAGGCTTATCGAGAACTTCAACAGTTATTAAAGCCAGCTGATACATCGCCATCTCCTGATTTCGGATCGGAACAAGTTATAGATCAAACAACTCTGGACGAGCAAAATGCTAAAATAGAAAAGAAGATTATCTCATTAAAACAAAGGCTATCAGAGGCTCGTAGTCATAACACAGTTGACACCTCACGCTTGAAGCTTGGTGAAGCAAAAAGAATGCTGATTGATCAGAAACGTCAGCTCCTTTCTTGGCAAAATAATAAAGTTCTTTCTCAAGAAGCGTCAATTAAACTCAACCGGAAAAGACTGTCATGCTTAGAAGAAATAAGTTACTACAAGAGTACTGGCCCAACTTCAGGTAGTAGTTCTAAGCAAAAAAACTGCGAGCAGCTCTTGACCTCTATTTCTTTGAAGATTCGTTTTGCCGAGCAATTTCAGCTATTAGCCAGTCAACAGGCGGCATCATTGATCGTATCTACCCTTGCTTTAGCGAAACGAATTAACATGCTGTCAGGAATGAGAGATACTGATAACCAGGATGAATCATATCCAGATATTTCTTATGCAAAAGAGCTAAAAAATCGTTTGAGCCAAGCAAGAACTGATCTGGTGCAATTGCAGGACCTTCACTATGAAGTAGAATATCAACTCGATCAACTTGATAATGCCGCACTGTTATACCAAGTCTTGGAGCGGCAAAAAAAGCGTATTTATGGCCTGTCCGAGTCATTGACGCCTCAAGCTATTCGTCAGGAGTTAAAGTTAAATCGTTATCTTTTGTTCGATGAAAAGGCTGAACTGAAGTCACTACCTAGTGTCGAAACCACTGAGCAGTTACGGAAAGCCAACGACTCCTTGGAGCAGCTAGAAGAGCTTATTCGTCAGGCAGACGAGTTGCAAAAGCGGGAGGGAGAGCTAAAAAACCTACAACAAAAATTAAAAACATTACTTGAACAACGACAACTATGGATGAAAAGTGCCTCATCTCTTGACTGGGATGGCTGGCTATCTCTGGTAGAAAACCTTTTAGAGCAAATCCCCGTTTTTTTTCAGCACGCAAAAAAAATATTGTATGAAGAGTGGTGGTGGTTGCTATTCCTGATACCTGCTCTTATATTCTACCGAATGACAGATAAAATTAATAAAGAGCGACTAAGTGCTCTTGATAAGCCATCTGATCTAACTCTGGTAAAATCCATATGGATAGTTGGTATGCTGTTTTTCAGGCCTATTCCTTTTCTTCTTATCTTATTTTTGGGACTTCGCAGCATCTTGGATTCTGACGATATTAGCCATTATTACGTGTTGTTGCTTTCTACATTTGCTTGGCTTGTGCTGCTGGATGCTACGAAGGAAAGTGGTTTTTTTGAAAAATATCTTAAACAAAATACCAAAACCTTACCTTGGTCCAGATCTTTAGCTTGTGCATCTATATTTGCACTTTGGATAACAGGTTTTACATTTCACTGGTATGGAAATCCTTTAGATAATCGCTTAGGACAGATATCTTTACTACTAAGCAGCTTCTGGCAATTATGGCTGTGCTATCTTTGGAAAACACAGTTTTCCCTTTCAGATTGGCGTGGGATTAGCCTACGTATTTGTACTATTCTTCTGTTTTGCGTGATCTTTTTTGCATCATGGCAGGGTTATATTCAGGTTGCGTGGTTGCTATTTAGTCACTTGCAAAGTTTGATTCTAACTGGTGGATTTCTATTTTTCGGGTATTTATTAGCTTGCCAGTGGGTTTCTATTAGAACCAATCAGCTGATTATTCAACAAGCCATGAGAATGCGACAAAATCAGAGCAAGCAACCCACAACCAAGCAAGCTATCACAACATCAAGGAGCTCTGTCAAGGAATTTGAAAATCAGGGTAGAGTTATGCTGTCATTATTTTTTACGGCCCTGTCCTTAGTGCTTGTTGGTTTTATTTGGCAAAATGTTAGCCCTATATTAACGATAGTCGCAAAAACCCATATATTTACTGTTTCTGCAGGACAGACAGCGTTAACTCTGGCTCTTGGTTCAATAATTGGTTGTTTTGCCATTTTGTTTGTTACATGGCTGATAGGGAGAAATTTACCTGGTTTACTTCAGATACTATTACCGACTAGTTTTCAAAATCGCCCAGGGTATTCATACAACATACATCGGATTTCCACTTATTTTATCTGGGCAACAGGTATTGTGCTTGCCTTAAGTCAAATGGGGATGCCTTGGGAAAAATTACAATGGGCTATCTTGGCTATCAGCGTAGGAGCGGGAGTCGGGCTTCAAGATATTGTAGCCAATTTCTTTTCAGGCTTGATTATTTTAGTTGAAAGGCCTTTCAGGATTGGCGATACCATCACCGTTGGCGACATTGATGGAACCGTATGCAGAATTTCTGTCCGAGCTACGGTGATAGAGGGATTTGACCGAAAAGAACTTGTTATACCGAATAGAATATTGGTTTCAGGTCAGATAACCAACTGGTCTTTAAGCTCTCCTATTCTGCGCATACAACTATGGTATTCCCTGGAGCACGGAAGCGATAACGACTTAATTTATCAACTATTGCAACAAGCTGCAGATGAGTCTCAAAAAGTTCTTAAGTCACCTCCTCCTGAGATCTATTTTGTGGAATATACCGAGCAAGCAGAGCGTTATGAAATACGTCTATTTGTTAACCATGTAGATGACAGGTTCCCCGCAAAGAATCAAGTTAACAGGAAAGTAAAAGTTTTATTTGCAGAAAATGGGATAAAGGTTTCACGCCTTAAATATGCTATCAATATAGAGAAGAAAGCATAACTAATTTCCCTTGAAAGTGTGATCATAGCCCTGTAGTCATAGGGTTTTACTAGTTTCATGTCGGTGTCGTCAGGGTAAAGATAATCAAAGTTAAGCTCCAGTTTAAGGTGTGAATGCCATCTGGATATGCTTGATAATAGTCGTATATTCAATGTTTTTACCATATAATCTGTGATTCTATAGCTAGAATACTTGTCTATAAGTCTTGGTATTAGTTACAGTAATCAATTTAACGCTAATAAAAAGTATGATGTGTTGCCAGTATGTAAATCATTCTGTGTGAGTACACTTTTTAATATACACAGACAGCTGCTATGGAAATCAGGTCATAAAGCATTATTGTCATTTCCCACTCTTTTACTGGCATCATCTACTTATCGCTTCAATTGAAGAGAATATAGGTATGTGCTCAGATAAAAATACGCGGATTTTAGTCATAAGTGCGCCCTTAAAATTTATGAAGCTAACGCCATTTCACTATAAATCTCATCAGGTGTTTTAAAGTCTAACAGTTTTCTTGGTCTTTGGTTTAGTCGGTTTTGTATATCTAAAATTTCTTTGTCAGTGACATTATCCAAAGATTGGCTTTTGGGCAAATATTGTCTTATCAAGCCATTATGATTTTCATTCAAACCTCGTTCCCACGAGGAGTAAGGGTGAGCAAAATAGGTATCTACGTTAAGCTTTTTCTTGATTTTTTCATGAAAGGCAAACTCCTTTCCGTTATCAAATGTGATCGTGAGTAAGTCTGTTTGGTAAGGCTTGAGCATCGTTATAATTGCTTTTGTCACCACGTCAGCGTGCTTTGAAGGAACACGTTTTACCAAATTTAATTTACTCACTCTTTCCGTTAATGTAACCAGTACACCCTTGTGTCTTTTGCCAAATACAGTGTCTGCTTCCCAATCGCCTAAACGTATTTTTTGATCCACAATTCCAGGTCGATCATCAATGCTAACACGGTTTCGGATCTGGCCTCGTGCATCGGGCTTTCCTGTTCTTTGCTTATACTTCTTGTGCCGAAGATGTTGATACAAGCAACCACCCTCAGCTTTGTCCTCTCGAATAAACTGGTAAATCGTAGCGGGACATACAGATGGTTGATTATCTCGTTTAAGGCGTCCTTGTATTTGCTCAGGGCTCCACTGCTTACTTAGTCTGTCAGTAATTTTATCTTTCAGTTCAGCTACCATCTTGGTCGCTTTGGGTTTCTGTTGATGACGTTCCTACGCAAAATTATGTGCTTGCTTCGGGCGATAACCTCTAGCCCCTGTATTTCTAGCCAACTCTCTTTTGACGGTACTCAAATCACGCCCTAAGTCTTGGGCGATAATTTCATTTGAAACTCCTGCTTTTTTTTCTGACCAAATCTGGTATTTTTCTTCTTGAGTCAGGTGGGTATAACGCTTATTCATAAGTGGTCTCACATTGGTTTTTGGTCGAACCGTGAGTGTACCCTCTGGCTCAACTTTTTCAATATGGCGCACTTATGACTAAAATCCGCGAGGCTTTATCCTCAAAAAAATACGATTTAATTAAGAGCGTGGCTTATGAAGAGTTATCGTGCAAAGGTCTCATAGTTATAGTAACTATTGGAAAGAAGGAATAGGCTACTTTATATTTTCTTGCCTTTACTGTAGTTAAGAAGTATTATCCCTTGGTCGGTTATGTATAGGCTTCATAGCTATTGTAAATAGTTAAAACTTAATGCCTTGGGGTATGTGTAGTATGTGTAGTATGTTTCGCAAACTTAAGCTTTGTTGTTCTATTTTATCATATTCCAAATACATTAAGAATGTGATTTCTCTGTTGATTTTAGTATGTGGCGTTAGTGTGCATGCAGAGCAAATTTATACGCCAGTAGACGTTCAATATTATCAAAAAGATACTATAAAGAACTGGTTCTACGAAAAATGTGATAGCGCGATAAACTTTGCTGGAAGCTATTTTAATAGTTCTAACGTGGCAGAAGGCTCTGGATATGGTAGGAGTAATGATAATAGCATTCGTTATTTGCAACATATGTGTGATGAAAACGATCTTTATGGCAAGCTAGAAGAATTTAAGGAAAAACCCGTATTTGAAGTGCTTGCTATAGTGTATGTGTCTATTTTGCTTGAAGTTGATAATCTTGATCAAGATATTATTAAAACTGGGTTAGTATCACCGGACTGGCTAATATCTTTTAGCGATATCACACAAGAAATAAAGAAACGAGTTGGTATCTTCCTGTCAGAAAGTACAAAAACAAAGTTTGAACTACTAACTAAAGAAGGCAAAATGGCAGTTGAAGAAGAGTTTCAGGCTAGAGGAAAACAATGTTCTTCTAAACTTCAGACATTGTTGCAGTGCCAGGTTAATACTTATAAAGCCAACTCATTAATTAATGCTAAATTAAATGAACAAGTAAATCTGCTAATATCAAAAGCAAGAAATAATACTAATTTTTCCCCCAAGCAAGCACTTGATGAATCATTGAAGATGAGAGAGATATTATTAACCCCTTATCTAGTGCCAGCAATAAGTAATGAGTCATCAGTACCGCAGTTCCCAATATTAGAAGCGCTGGTTAATTGGAGTATGCATAATGCTGACAGTAATATAAGTAAATTATTAGATGACAGCAAGCGTTGGTGCGAGCAAGACTCTATTATAGCAAAAGAAAACCAAGAAAATGAAATAAGAAAAAATGATCAAATATTTTTTTGCTATTTAAATAATAATTCAAAAACTGAATGGTATGAAGGAAATAAGTATTATTCTGGCTTGAAGACTAGAGAACTTACTGCTGAGCTATTAGATAACGCAATTATTAAAGATGTGATTTACGAATTTACAACAGTAGAGCAATTGGTTGCCGCTTGTAAAGAGGGTGAGGATGGCTTAAATACAATGCATAACAAAAGAGAGGAGCAAGAAAGACTTAGTCCTGAGAAAAGAGCACAAAATAAAAAAGAGCAGAAAAAAGGCGAGTTTAGTCAAGCAGATATGGATGAATACCTGCAACAAGGTGTGGCAGCAAACATAAAAGATAGCTTGTTTGGCAAAATGGCATCTGGTATATTTTATGTATTTAATGCTATAAAAAGTAATTTTGTTACAACGCCGACCAAGCAAGAGAAAAGCAGAAAAGTAGTGGTTGATTGGATTAAGTTTGTACAAAAAAATGCCTTAAACGTAAAGGGTTGTGCCCAGCATAAAAGCATAAAATTAGTCATGGACGAGTTGACGGCGCTTGATAAAGAGCGCTGTGGAAATCTAACTATTGTGGATGCTTTGACGGCATTAGTTAAGCAGAGGTTTGATACTAGGACGAAAGGCGAAGCATTCACCTTGTTAACAGGGTTGGAGTGTGAATCAAATGAGAAGCAAGAAACTTGTTATTCTGATTCGGTTACGCCTTGCAATGAGCCTACAAATACAGATAATAACACTAATGTATATAAAAATAAAAATATGGGGTGGGTATATCAGAAAGCGACAATGTATTGCACGAACCTGATTTTGAACAACAAAGCTGTAATGCTGATACTTCAGCTGATCAATGTGATGACTCCTATTTACACCAAGATTGGTGTTGCATTAAAGTAGAAGACGACGAAAAATCAGATGACGATTCGTGCAGTAAGGACAGAATGTGTTACTTTGGTTCTGGCAACGGTTTGGGCTCTATGGTTGGCAAGTTTGTTGCACTAGCGTTGCCGATATTTATTATAGCAAACGCCATTCCCGGTAGTTATTCGTCTCCAGCACCTTCTCCGATGAGCATGTATAATGTGCCAGAGATGATTAACATAACTAATGCCGAAGACTTGAGTAAGATTGGGAATAACTCAATGTACCCAAGTTCTGGCAATTATCAATTTATGAATAGCTTTGATGCCAGTACTTTTACTACGCCAATAATGTTGTTTAGTGGTAATATAAATGGAAATAATAATACTATTTATAATCTGCCAACCTGTTTAATGTATAGCTTAGAAGGGAATGGTACCGTTCAGAACCTAACTATCAGGAATGCTAATATCAGCTCTGAAGGATGTTGTTCTGCAGTGACCAAAGTAATGAAAGATAATGCAGTTGTGCTGCTAGTAGATATTAAGAGTAGCTCTTTTTATACGATAGATAAGTATAATGAGACCCATTCTAAGAATAAACTTATGGGTGCTGTGGCCGAGGAAATGGTTGACTCGTCTAAAATTGAACAAATAAAGATAATAGACAGTCAACTAAGATATTATCTCGATAGAATAGTTATAAAGGGGGATAATGTAAATATTTTCTCCGTCGGTTGTGTGGTAGGACTAGAGACTGATAATTCAGTGCTTAGAGATATTGTTCTCATGAACACAAGTATTATTAGTGGAGGAACAGAATTTGAGTATGCAGTAAATATTGGAGGTGTAGCTGGATATATAGAAGCATTAGCCATGATAGAAAACGTTGTTTTGATAGATACTCATATAATAGCAGATCATAGGATAATGAGCTTAGGTGGGATAGTGGGGTGCGGGATTCCCTTTGCTAGCAGCCTGACGATGCATATAGACTCTAATCTCAGAATTTCTAATATTGTTAGTATTAACACTAATATAACATCAAATGGCTTTCACAGGATCTCTTGGGGGGCGGGATTCGTGAGACTTGGGGTTATGGAGTTGCATCATAACCTGGTTATTAATGGATCTATCAAGGTTTTAGGATTATGTGATATAAGGCAAGTAAGAGGTATCGGTGCTGTTTTTGGCCAAGCGAGGGATGATGAACATATAACAGCGCCGGAGCTATTTAATTCTACTAATAATATAATAATCAATAGCAAAATAAATGTAATAAATATAGTTGATCCAGCCTGTATGATTCTTATCGATATCTGTGCTGGGACTGGACATTATACTCTATCTGAATATTGCATTATGGATGAAAATATTGACTTTTCAGTGAGACGCAATGGAAATGATTCGTTGTATTTCTATAATAAAACGTCAAACTTGTCTGATCAATGCTCGTGGGGTAGGCTTTCTTTTATAAATGGAGAGTGTGACTTAGATAATATAGAGTTGAGTGTTTCCAAACAGCGCATAAGAGCCATTAACTTGTATAAAGTATTTACTACATACGTCGCTCCTGTAGAAACATTTACAGAATTCACAGAATCTACAGAATCTACAGAATCTACAGAATCTACAGAATCTACAGAATCTACAGAGTTTACATTGTTTCCAGAGTCTACATTAATAATTGTTGCTGCTGTGAGTTCTATTGGTGGTGCTATTATTACTGGTTGTTGCTGTTGCTGTTGTGGTAAAAGGCAGAATCATTCTTTAAATGATTATTCTTCGGTTATTACTGAAGTAACGACTGGAGATGAAACAGTCGCTAGATGTAAATCTATAGAACATATGCCACTAACAAATATAAAAAAGAAGAGGATGCAAAAGAAAGTGAGGAAATGATTGCTCCGTGACCTGCATTAATTACCTTTTAATGTGTTATAGTGTTGGTCACCGTTATCCAACGGTCATGGGTGTAGAGAAGTTGTCGATGGTTTTTCTTGATGACTTATTACCACAAGATAAATAGTTTATAAGTATCAAGGAGGAGGAGCTAGATATGGCATAAGGGATTAATTGTTTAAGCGTGAGTCTATTGATTCATTCTCTGGATCTGGTGGGAGCGTCTCCAATATATTGTTGCATCATGGAAGGGTTATATTTAGGTTGTGTGGTTTCTATTTAGTAGCTGATAAAATTTTATTTTAACGGTGGAACCATATTCTTTTGTTATTTATTATATTGTCAGTGAATTCCTACGCGGATTTTGGTCATAAGTGCGCCCTTAAAATTTATGCAGCTAACGCCATTTCACTATAAATCTCATCAGGTGTTTTAAAATCTAACAGTTTTCTTGGTCTTTGGTTTAGTCGGTTTTGTATATCTAAAATTTCTTTGTCAGTGACATTATCCAAAGATTGTCTTTTGGGCAAATATTGTCTTATCAAGCCATTATGATTTTCATTCAAGCCTCGTTCCCACGAGGAGTAAGGGTGAGCAAAATAGGTATCTACGTTAAGCTTTTTCTTGATTTTTTCATGAAAGGCGAACTCCTTTCCGTTATCAAATGTGATCGTGAGTAAGTCTGTTTGGTAAGGCTTGAGCATCGTTATAATTGCTTTCGTCACCACGTCAGCGTGCTTTGAAGGAATACGTTTTACCAAATTTAATTTACTCACTCTTTCCGTTAATGTAACCAGTACACCCTTGTGTCTTTTGCCAATTACAGTGTCTGCTTCCCAATCGCCTAAACGTATTTTTTGATCCACAATTCCAGGTCGATCATCAATGCTAACACGGTTTCGGATCTGGCCTCGTGCATCGGGCTTTTTCAATATGGCGCACTTATGACTAAAATCCGCGAAAGAAGGAATAGGCTACTTTATATTTTCTTGCCTTTACTGTAGTTAAGAAGTATTATCCCCTGGTCGGCTATGTATAGGCTTCATAGCTATGGTAAATAGTTAAAACTTAATGCCTTGGGGGTATGTGTAGTATGTTTCGCAAACTTAAGCTTTGTTGTTGTTCTATTTTATCATATTCCAAATGCATTAAAAATGTGATTTCTCTGTTGATTTTAGTATGTGGCGTTAGTGTGCATGCAGAGCAAATTTATACGTCAGTAGACGTTCAATATCATCAAAAAGATACTATAAAGAACTGGTTCTACGAAAAATGTGATAGCGCGATAAACTTTGCTGGAAGCTATTTTAATAGTTCTAACTTGGCAGAAGGCTCTGGATATGGTAGGAGTAATGATAATAGCATTCGTTATTTGCAACATATGTGTGATGAAAACGATCTTTATGGCAAGCTAGAAGAGTTTAAGGAAAAACCCGTATTTGAAGTGCTTGCTATAGTGTATGTGTCTATTTTGCTTGAGGTTGATAATCTTGATCAAGATATTATTAAAACTGGGTTAGTATCACCGGACTGGCTAATATCTTTTAGCGATATTACACAAGAAATAAAGAAACGAGTTGGTATCTTCCTGTCAGAAAGTACAAAAACAAAGTTTGAACTACTAACTAAAGAAGATAAAATGGCAGTTGAAGAAGAGTTTCAGGCTAGAGGAAAACAATGTTCTTCTAAACTTCAGTCATTGTTGCAGTATCAGGTTAATACGTATAAAGCCAACTCATTAATTAATGCTAAATTAAATGAACAAGTAAATCTGCTAATATCAAAAGCAAGAAATAATACTAATTTTTCCCCAAAGCAAGCACTTGATGAATCATTGAAGATGAGAGAGATATTATTAACCCCTTATCTAGTGCCAGCAATAAGTAATGAGTCATCAGTACCGCAGTTCCCAGTATTAGAAGCGCTGGTTAATTGGAGTATGCATAATGCTGACAGTAATATAAGTAAATTATTAGATGACAGCAAGCGTTGGTGTGAGCAAGACTCTATTATAGCAAAAGAAAACCAAGAAAATGAAATAAGAAAAAATGATCAAATATTTTTTTGCTATTTAAATAATAATTCAAAAACTGAATGGTATGAAGGAAATAAGTATTATTCTGGCTTGAAGACTAGAGAGCTTACTGCTGAGCTATTAGATAACGCAATTATTAAAGATGTGATTTACGAATTTACAACAGTAGAGCAATTGGTTGCCGCTTGTAAAGAGGGTGAGGATGGCTTAAATACAATGCATAACAAAAGAGAGGAGCAAGAAAGACTTAGTCCTGAGAAAAGAGCACAAAATAAAAAAGAGCAGAAAAAAGGCAAGTTTAGTCAAGCAGATATGGATGAATACTTGCAACAAGGTATGGCAGCAAACATAAAAGATAGTTTTTTTGGTAAAATGGCATCTGGTATATCTTATGTGTTTAATGCTATAAAAAGTAATTTTGTTACAATGCCGACCAAGCAAGAGAAAGGCAAAAAGGTAGTTGTCGATTGGATTAAATTTGTACAAAAAAATGCCTTAAAACTAAAGGATGGAGCTCAGTATAAAAGCATAAAATTAGTCATGGACGAGTTAGAGGCTATTGACGAACAGTACGTTGGCGGTAATCTAACTATTGAGGATGCTTTGACGGCATTAGTTAAGCAGAGGTTTGATACTAGGACGAAAGGCGAAGCATTCACCTTGTTAACAGGGTTGGAGTGTGAATCAAATGAGAAGCAAGAAACTTGTTATTCTGATTCGGTTACGCCTTGCAATGAGCCTACAAATACAGATAATAACACTAATGTATATAAAAATAAAAAATATGGGGTGGGTATATCAGAAAGCGACAATGTATTGCACGAACCTGATTTTGAACAACAATGCTGTAATGCTGATACTTCAGCTGATCAATGTGATGACTCCTATTTACACCAAGATTGGTGTTGCATTAAAGTAGAAGACGACGAAAAATCAGATGACGATTCGTGCAGTAAAGACAGAATGTGTTACTTTGGTTCTGGCAACGGTTTGGGCTCTATGGTTGGCAAGTTTGTTGCAATAGCGTTGCCGATATTTATTATAGCAAACGCTATTCCCGGTAGTTATTCGTCTCCAGCACCTTCTCCGATGAATATGTATAATGTGCCAGAGATGATTAACATAACTAGTGCCGAAGACTTGAGTAAGATTGGGAATAACTCAATGTACCCAAGTTCTGGCAATTATCAATTTATGAATAGCTTTGATGCCAGTACTTTTACTACGCCAATAATGTTGTTTAGTGGTAATATAAATGGAAATAATAATACTATTTATAATCTGCCAACCTGTTTAATGTATAGCTTAGAAGGGAATGGTACCGTTCAGAACCTAACTATCAGTAATTCTAATATAACCTCTCAAAAATGTTATTCGGCAGTTGCCAAAGTAATGAAAGATAATGCACTTGTACGCCTAGTCGATATTAAGAGTGGATATTTTTATGTGCAAGATGACGACGCTTCCGGCTCTAATGCTAAAATTGTGGGCACTGTGGCTGAGGAAATGGATGGCTCATCTAAAATTGAACAGATAAATATAATAGACTGTAAGTTAGACTGCAATCTAAGTAGAAGTGTTATAGCTGGTAAGGAGGTTAATTTATTTACCGCTGGTGGTGTGGTAGGAAAAATGGGGAGCACTTCAGCGCTGAGCTATATTGTTCTCTTGAACACAAGCATTATTATTGAGGGAAAAGAATTTTATTATGAAGTAAGTGCTGGAGGTGCAGCTGGATATATGAGCGGATCAACCGCAATAGATAACGTTGGTTTGATAGATACTCATATAAGATCAGATAAATTTATAACATGCCTAGGTGGGACAGTGGGATGGATGGCTACCTCTGATGGGAGCATTTGTAATATTGTTAGTATTAACACTAATCTTACGTCACATCAATCGAACACCCAAATGATCGCTTGGGGGATGGGAATGGTAGGGCACGGATCTGTGGATATGCGTAATAATCTGGTTATTAATGGCACTATCAATATGAGTACCACCCCAGGTAACGTATCATTGGTTATGGGTTATGATATGGGCAGTGAGGACCATATTACTACGCTCGGTAAAGAATTATTTCAGTCCATTGATAATATAATAATTAACAGCGAAATAGAGGTAATAGGTGGTGATCCAAGCGATAGCAACGTCATGGGTGTCTGTGCTGGGTCTAGTGATAACGTTACCAATTATAATTGCGTCAAGGCTCAAAACATTAACGCTTTAATGACCAGAAATGGCGAAAGCTCGCTCTATAGATATGACAAAATGTCAAATATTACTGATCAATGCTCGTGGGTTATGTTTTCTTTTATGCGTAAAATTTGTGACGTAGAAAATTGCGAATTTATTAATTTCCAGAAAAATGTAAGAACCAGTAGCCTGTATAATGCATTTACAGAAGTGGCTAAAATAGAACCTGTAGAGGCACCTACAGAAGGTGGTATAACAAAAATAACAGTTACTGTTATAGGCTCTACAGCTACCATATCTGCTGCTATTATTTCTGGTTGCTGCTATTTTTATGCTAAAAAGAATCAAGGTAAACTAGATAGCAGTAAAAAACATGGTAGAGTTGATTGTGCTATAAATTGTTGTTCTTTAGAGTGTACTTCTTCGATTACAGGTGAACTAGAAACTGTAGTTGTACCTACAGATAATACCGTAACAATATTAGGAAGTGAGGAAAATATTACTGAAATGGATCAAATGCTTGATAAGTGACTTCTACCCATACCATCTTTAAAGTTTGAGATTGTTGACTTCTCTCCAATGGTGATTGGTATAGAGGCACTTACCGTTTACTTTTCTTGATGACTTATAATTAGAGGATAAAGTGCTTATAGGTATCAAGGCTGAGTAAGTAGGAGGCATACGACTACGTGCGTTTTTCTAGGTGAGTAGATGGTGTCGAGGTCGCTTCGAAGAGGTTATCAGTCCAATTTTTGTTCGTTTTTAAGTGCCTGTATGCCGCTTTCCTGACATTCAGGCACACTGATCCTATGTTTTGATCATGCTCCCCACTCGGACGATGTTCTCCAGAGCAAATAGCATGGCTAATTTGCTGTCACTCTTAGCTAAGTATCGGTAGAAATCTATGGTGAATTCGAATTGACATTTGATGATTCAAAATGGAAGCTCAATCTTGGCTCATACGCTGGTTTGTAGACTCTCCAAAAAGACATCAGGTGATTACCATTTAAGGTGTAAGATTATTGAATGCACGTCAATAATCATGTGTATACCAAAGCTATGTAAAAGTAGACCAGATTACTTTTTATATTTGTTAAATGTTTTGTCAAGTTATGTTGAATAAGGATATTTATCGACAGGGCTGGTATTATCTTTCATCAGAATAGATAATTTTGTGTTTTGAAATTGCAAGCAGGTATAGTTGATGGTCGTCTTTATGCGATTAAAATTTTCATGTAGTATAACTCGCGAATAAGTTCTTGATTATACTGTATGGTTGATTTTTTAGTTGTGTTCAGGTATTGGTGTTTCTGGTTGCCTAAGGCGTGCGTGTTAGTTGCCATCGGAGCTGGAGCTGGTAGGTCGCTGGAGTGAGAGAAGTCAGTAAGATCAGACTTTTAAGTGGTCTGGGTATATATTAGCTATTGAAAAGAAGGCAACGGCTATTTTATATTTTATTGCTTTGTCTGTAGATGAAAAGTATTATGCTATGGGCAGTTATTTTAAGTTTTCTTGGATATTGTAATCAGTAATTGTTTAAATACTCTTGGGGTAGGTGTAGTATGTTTCTAAATCTAAATCTAAATCTAAATCTAAATCTTAAGCTTGAGCCTTCTTCTATTTCACTATATTTCAGATATATGATAAATGCAACCTCTTTGTTGTTTTTGGTATGCAGTAGCAGTTTACATGCAGAGCAAATCTATGCGTCACTAGATGTTCAATACTGTCAAAAAGATGCTAAAGATAATAAAGAAGATACGCGTATTATTTGTTTAGGAATAATAGACGCAGTAGGCGTTAGTATCTTCATTAAAACACGTTTCCATGAATTGTCTGTCTTAGCAAAATACCTTGCCGTCTAATGATTGAGCGACATTTTCGTGGCCTATTCATTGCTTTTTTTGTCTTGTTTTGAAGTAGTACTGTAAAAAGAAATTTCGATACGCGCTCTGTCATGGTCACAAGACATCCATCCGTAGTTGCTTGTAAAAGTTTACCCTGTGGTTCACTTGGGTCGTTGTGTGAGAGCTACAGTTTATGAGCATCCTACTCTCAAGGCAATTCCAGTTGTGTTCGTTGGTGTGGGAGCCTAAGTACTACTGGAAAGAAGATAGATGTAATTGTATGTTTCTTTCTTTTGTCGTATAAATATAGTAATATTCCATGGTCATTATTTGTTCTAAAATTATTTATCTACTGTCTTTAGTAAAACTTAATGTGCTTGGAGTATGTGTAGTATGTCCCGCAAACATAAGCTTGGTTGTTTTTCTATTTTAGCGGATTCAAAATACGTGAAAAATGTGATTTTACTGTTACTTTTAGCATGTGTAGGTAGAGTGGATGCAGAGCAAGCATATACGTCACCAGACGTTCAGTATTGTCAAAAAGATACTAAAGATTATCATAAGGATACGCGGATTTTAGTCATAAGTGCCCCTTAAAATTTATGCAGCTAACGCCATTTCACTATAAATCTCATCAGGTGTTTTAAAGTCTAACAGTTTCTTGGTCTTTGGTTTAGCGGTTTTGTATATCTAAAATTTCTTTGTCAGTGACATATCCAAAGATTGGCTTTTGGGCAAATATTGTCTTATCAAACCATTATGATTTTCATTCAAACCTCGTTCCCACGAGGAGTAAGGGTGAGCAAAATAGGTATCTACGTTGTAAGCTTTTTCTTGATTTTTTCATGAAAGGCGAACTCCTTTCCGTTATCAAATTGATCGTGAGTAAGTCTGATTGGTAAGGCTTGAGCATCGTTATAATTGCTTTCGTCACCACGTCAGCGTGCTTTGAAGGAACACGTTTTTACCAATTTTAATTACTCACTCTTCCGTTAATGTAACCAGTACACCCTTGTGTCTTTTGCCAATTACAGTGTCTGCTTCCCAATCGCCTAAACGTATTTTTTGATCCACAATTCCAGGTCGATCATCAATGCTAACACGGTTTCGGATCTGGCCTCGTGCATCGGGCTTTCTTGTTCTTTGCTTATACTTCTTGTGCCGAAGATGTTGATACAAGCAACCACCCCCAGCTTTGTCCTCTCGAATAAACTGGTAAATCGTAGCGGGACATACAGAAGGTTGATTATCTCGTTTAAGGCGTCCTTGTATTTGCTCAGGGCTCCACTGCTTACTTAGTCTGTCAGTAATTTTATCTTTCAGTTCAGCTACCATCTTGGTCGCTTTTGGTTTCTGTTGATGACGTTCCTGCGCAAAATTATGTGCTTGCTTCGGGCGATAACCTCTAGCCCCTGTATTTCTAGCCAATTCTCTTTTAACGGTACTCAAATCACGCCTTAAGTCTTGGGCGATAATTTCATTTGAAACTCCTGCTTTTTTCTCTGACCAAATCTGGTATCTTTCTTCTTGAGTCAGGTGGGTATAACGCTTATTCATAAGTGGTCTCACATTGGTTTTTGGTCGAACCGTGAGTGTACCCTCTGGCTCAACTTTTTCAATATGGCGCACTTATGACTGAAATCCGCGATACTAAAAAGAACTGGTTCTATGAGAAATGTGGTAGCGCGATAAGATTGGCTGGAAGCTATTTTAATAGTTCTAACTTGGCTGAAGGCTCTGGATATGGTAGGAGTAATGATAATAGCATTCGTTATTTGCAACATATGTGTGATGAAAACGATCTTTATGGCAAGCTAGAAGAGTTTAAGGAAAAACCCGTATTTGAAGTGCTTGCTATAGTGTATGTGTCTATTTTGCTTGAGGTTGATAATCTTGATCAAGATATTATTAAAACTGGGTTAGTATCACCGGACTGGCTAATATCTTTTAGCGATATCACACAAGAAATAAAGAAACGAGTTGGTATCTTCCTGTCAGAAAGTACAAAAACAAAGTTTGAACTACTAACTAAAGAAGACAAAATGGCAGTTGAAGAAGAGTTTCAAGCTAGAGCAAAACAATGTTCTTCTAAACTTCAGTCATTGTTGCAGTATCAGGTTAATACTTATAAAGCCAACTCATTAATTAATGCTAAATTAAATGAACAAGTAAATCTGCTAATATCAAAAGCAAGAAATAATACTAATTTTTCCCCCAAGCAAGCACTTGATGAATCATTGAAGATGAGAGAGATATTATTAACCCCTTATCTAGTGCCAGCAATAAGTAATGAGTCATCAGTACCGCAGTTCCCAGTATTAGAAGCGCTGGTTAATTGGAGTATGCATAATGCTGACAGTAATATAAGTAAATTATTAGATGACAGCAAGCGTTGGTGCGAGCAATACTCTATTATAGCAAAAGAAAACCAAGAAAATGAAATAAGAAAAAATGATCAAATATTTTTTTGCTATTTAAATAATAATTCAAAAACTGAATGGTATGAAGGAAATAAGTATTATTCTGGCTTGAAGACTAGAGAACTTACTGCTGAGCTATTAGATAACGCAATTATTAAAGATGTGATTTACGAATTTACAACAGTAGAGCAATTGGTTGCCGCTTGTAAAGAGGGTGAGGATGGCTTAAATACAATGCATAACAAAAGAGAGGAGCAAGAAAGACTTAGTCCTGAGAAAAGAGCACAAAATAAAAAAGAGCAGCAAAAAGGCGAGTTTAGTCAAGCAGATATGGATGAATACCTGCAACAAGGTGTGGCAGCAAACATAAAAGATAGCTTGTTTGGCAAAATGGCATCTGGTATATCTTATGTATTTAATGCTATAAAAAGTAATTTTGTTACAGCACCTACCAAACAAGAGGAAAGTAAAAAGGTAGTGGTTGACTTGGTTAAACTTGTACAAAATAATGCCTTAAAAGTAAAGGGTTGTGCCCAGCATAAAAGCATAGAATTAGTAATGAACGAGTTAGAGGATCTTGATAAACAGTGTAGTGGTGGCAATCTAACTATTGCGGATGCTTTGACTGCATTAGTGAAGCGTAGGTGTGATAACGAGACGAAAGGGACTGTATTCACCCTGTTAACAGGGTTGAAGTGTGACTCAAATGAACCACAAGAAACTTGTTGCTCTGACTCTGTGACTCCTTGTAATGAGTATATAAATCAAGAGGATAACAATATATATGATAATAAAAAATACGGATTGAGTGTGGTAGAAAGCGACAATGTATTACACGCATCTGATTTTGAACAACAAAGCTGTAATACTGATACTTTAGCGGATCAATGTGATGACCCTTATTTACACCAGGATTGGTATTCTATTACAGTAGAAGATGACAAAGAATTAGATGAAGATAAGTGCAGTAAAGGCAGAATGTTTTACTTTGGATCTGGCAAAGGTTTTGGGTCAGTGTTTGGCAAGCTTATTGCTTTAGCTTTGCCGATATTTATTATAGCTAATGTTATACCTGGTAGTTATTCTGCTACAGCATCTTCTCCTATGAACATGTCTAATATAACGATGGGCATGTCTAATTTACCAGAGATGATTAACATCACTACTGCAGATCAATTGAGTATGATTGGGCGTGACTCACAATATCCAGTTAACAGTAGCTATCAATTAATGAATAGCTTTGACGCCATTAATTTTACCAAACCAATAGTTTTTTTCAGTGGTAATATTAATGGAAATAACAATACCATTTATAATCTGCCAACTTGTTTAATGCATACCCTAGGAGGTAGTGGTGCTGTTGAAAACCTAACTATCAGTAATGCTAATCTCAGCTCTCAAGAATGTTATTCGTCAGTTGCCAAAGTAATAAAAGATAATGCACTTGTGCGCCTGGTTAACATTAAGAATGGCTATGTTTATGTGCAAGATGATAATAAGGCTAATTATCAGAGTAATATGATGGGTACTGTGGTGGAGAAAATGGAGGGCTCATCTAGAATAGAGCGAGTAATGATAATAGATAGTCAACTAAGATGTAATCTCTATAGATCTTTAGTTAAGGAAGAATCTTTCAGTGTTGGTGGTGCGATAGGAGAAATGGGGGGCAATTCAGTGTTGCGTGATATTGTTGTCATGAACACAAGCATTAATG
Organism: Candidatus Endonucleibacter bathymodioli; assembly: GCA_030674915.1. Classification (GTDB taxonomy): domain Bacteria; phylum Pseudomonadota; class Gammaproteobacteria; order Pseudomonadales; family Endozoicomonadaceae; genus Endonucleibacter; species Endonucleibacter bathymodioli. Next base: position 116,547 of record JASXSV010000005.1, on the reverse strand, counting down.
CTGTAGGGGGTAACGGTTATTATTCAGTGCGCATTGGAGGTGCAGTTGGAGCTATGGGAGGAGCAGCAACAATAGGGAACGTTGTTTTTATAGATACTCATATAATATCAGATCAGATATCAGTATCATTAGGTGGGGTAGTGGGAGCGTGGTTTGGTAATTCTTCTGGCAGTATTTGTAATATTGTTAGTATTAATACTAAGATAGTAGCAGATTCAGATGATGGGGTTGGTTCCCGAGGGCTTGCTTGGGGGGTTGGATATATGGGATTTGCAGATGTGGAAATGGATCATAATTTGGTTATTAATGGAACTATAACCGTCAATAGTAGCTCGGAGTTGATGAGTATCGGTGCTGCGATAGGCTGGAAGAAACCGATCGAGGGTGGGGATGTGAGTCTCTTTAAGTCCACTGATAATATAATAATCAATAGCAAAATAGAGGTAATTAACTTAGACAGTAAAGATATCGTCGGTATCTGTATTGGGTCTAATGAATCCTCTCACAAAAAGAATTGCGAAATGGCTGGAAATATTGACTTTTCAGTAATCCAAAATGATACTGATGCATGGTATATCTATAAAAAAAACGTCAAGTTCTGCGGGTCAGTGCTCGTGGGTTAGGCTTTCTTTTATAAATGGAGTGTGTGACATAGATAACGGCGACTTTAGTGATTTCAAACGCTGTGCAAGAACCATTAACTTGTTTAAGGCATTTACAGACGTTGCTATGGTAGATCCTTCAACATCATCTACTGAAGCAGAGATGGCAGGAGCTGGAGTAATAGCGTGTGCAGCTTATTATTCTTGTGTTATGCTTTTCAAGTACAGAGAGAAAAAAGCACTGATGGGACGATTGCATGGCTTTTGAGCCCTATTACTGAGCCTGTTAAATATCTACGTAAGCATTGTGGTTATAAGCCTGTTCCCACTCGGGGTGTTAATTAAGGCTCTAGTCGGAATAGTGAGAGTAAAAAGGAAAATAATTCTTGGTATTTACAAGAACGCTAGTTGGAGTCGTTATTGTGGATGCGCTCTGCTGATATAATCATGTCTTGGTTAATTATCTACGTAGTTGTTGTGGTTGCCATCCGTTAGTACGGCAAATGACAAGAGTATAATAAGTGGGATGGCACAGAAAAGAGCTAAGGAGCTAGGCTAAAGTTTGTATCCTGCTCACTCTTCCAGTGGTAATTGGTATGCTTTGCTTGTCCTGCAAGCTCACCACCGTTATCAAATGTAATGGCCTTACACATGCCATTGTAATGTTTTATTATATTTTTTCGGTATTGTTTTTAACTCTTGTGATCAAAATCCCATATTATTCACAATAATTAACACACTTACCAGATAACAACTCAATAGGACTATGGTGGTTTAAGGAATTTCGTGAACTTATGTTGATTAAAAATTCTCTTTGGGAATAATAGACGCAGTAGGCGTTAGTATCTTCATTAAAACACGTTTCCATGAATTGTCTGTCTTAGCAAAATACCTTGCCGTCTAATGATTGAGCAACACTTGTGTGGCCTATTCACTGCTTTCTTTGTCTTGTTTTTAAGTAGTACTGTAAAAAGAAGTTCGATACGCGCTCGGTCATTGTCACAAAATATTCATCTGTAGTTGCTTGTAAAAGTTTACCCTGCGGTTACTTAGGTCGTTGTGTGAGAGCTACAGTTTGTGAACATCCTACTCTCAAAGGAATTCCAGTTGTGTTCGTTGGTGTGGGAACCTAAGTACTACTGGAAATAAGATAGATGTAATTGTATGTTTTCTTTCTTTTGTTGTATAAATATAGTGAGATCTTTGCACGAATCTCGCTAAATAACTGAAAATCAGGTATAATAAGCCTTGCACAATCAATGCCTTTCGGTGAAATTATGGCTTGGAAAAATCTGAAACAACGCAGTCTAGCAGATTCAATGCTGATTGATCACGATGCAGTGAAAGAACTCGACTCTGTCCATGAACTCATTGATTGGGATCGCTTAGAGCATCATCTGAAAGATATACATTCAAGTTCTCGAGGCGAAAAGGCATGGCCTCCACTGATGATGTTTAAGGCACTGCTGCTGCAAAGTTGGTATAAATTAAGCGATTCGGCCCTAGAGAAACAACTTGCTCGCGATCTTTTATTTCGTCGATTTATTGCGCTCGACATTTCAGAGTCAGTGCCGGACCACAGTACTTTTTGGCGATTTAGACAGAAGCTCGATAAGTTGTTGCTTATGGATAAGTTGCTTCAAGAAATCAATTCCCAGCTTATAGATAAAGGTCTTTATATTAAATCTGGAGGTATCAGTATTGTTGATGCTAGCGTAATTGAGGCTAAACAGTGTCGCCCAAATAAGGATAAAGACAAGCACTCAACACAGGATCCTGACGCGAAGTGGAACGTGAAAGCAGGTTCTGACGGGAAGAGTAAAAGTACCTACGGCTATAAAGCGCACATAAATGTCGATGAGGATGGGTTGATAAAATCGATCGGTTACACAGCAGGAAATATTCACGATTCAAATTGTTTCACTGAGCTATTAGATGGTGAAGAGTCGTCTGTTTATGCGGATAGTGCTTATTCCAGCAAGAAGCACAGTGAATGGCTGGATGATAGAAATATTGATAACAGAATAATAAGACGTGCTTATCGAAATAAACCATTAACAGAACATGATAAGTGCTTTAACCGTTTACATTCTGGCGTGCGCTGCACTGTGGAGCGAGTATTTGGCGTTTTGAAATTACACTACGGCATGGCGAAAGCTCGTTATCTAGGCTTAAGCCGAAATCGCACACGTTTTGAAATAATGTGTGTGGCGCACAATATTAAACGAGGTTTATCGATTCAGCAGGCAAGTTGCGTCTGAAAATCGAAAATGAAGGGTGAAATGGCTCGAATGGCGCATATTCGAACTGTAATTGTGTTTTTTAAGGCTTTATCCTCAAAAAAATACAATTTAATTAATAGTGGGGCTTATGCAGCGTTATCGTGCAAAGGTCTCATAGTAATGTTCCATGGTAATTATTTGTTCTAAAATTATTTATCTACTGTCTTTAGTAAAACTTAATGTGTTTGGAGTATGTGTAGTATGTCCCGCAAACATAATCTTGGTTGTTGTTCTATTTTTGCTGATTCAAAATACGTGAAAAATGTGATTTTACTGTTACTTTTAGCATGTGTAGGTAGAGTGTATGCAGAACAAGTATATGCGTCACCAGACGTTCAGCATTGTCAAAAAGATACTAAAGATTATCAAAAAGATACTATAAAGAACTGGTTCTACGAAAAATGTGATAGCGCGATAAACTTTGCTGGAAGCTATTTTAATAGTTCTAACGTGGCAGAAGGCTCTGGATATGGTAGGAGTAATGATAATAGCATTCGTTATTTGCAACATATGTGTGATGAAAACGATCTTTATGGCAAGCTAGAAGAATTTAAGGAAAAACCCGTATTTGAAGTGCTTGCTATAGTGTATGTGTCTATTTTGCTTGAGGTTGATAATCTTGATCAAGATATTATTAAAACTGGGTTAGTATCACCGGACTGGCTAATATCTTTTAGCGATATCACACAAGAAATAAAGAAACGAGTTGGTATCTTCCTGTCAGAAAGTACAAAAACAAAGTTTGAACTACTAACTAAAGAAGGCAAAATGGCAGTTGAAGAAGAGTTTCAGGCTAGAGGAAAACAATGTTCTTCTAAACTTCAGACATTGTTGCAGTGCCAGGTTAATACTTATAAAGCCAACTCATTAATTAATGCTAAATTAAATGAACAAGTAAATCTGCTAATATCAAAAGCAAGAAATAATACTAATTTTTCCCCCAAGCAAGCACTTGATGAATCATTGAAGATGAGAGAGATATTATTAACCCCTTATCTAGTGCCAGCAATAAGTAATGAGTCATCAGTACCGCAGTTCCCAGTATTAGAAGCGCTGGTTAATTGGAGTATGCATAATGCTGACAGTAATATAAGTAAATTATTAGATGACAGCAAGCGTTGGTGCGAGCAAAACTCTATTATAGCAAAAGAAAACCAAGAAAATGAAATAAGAAAAAATGATCAAATATTTTTTTGCTATTTAAATAATAATTCAAAAACTGAATGGTATGAAGGAAATAAGTATTACTCTGGCTTGAAGACTAGAGAGCTTACTGCTGAGCTATTAGATAGCGCAATTATTAAAAATGTGATTCACGAATTTACAACAGTAGAGCAATTGGTTGCCGCTTGTAAAGAGGGTGAGGATGGCTTAAATACAATGCATAACAAAAGAGAGGAGCAAGAAAGACTTAGTCCTGAGAAAAGAGCACAAAATAAAAAAGAGCAGAAAAAAGGCGAGTTTAGTCAAGCAGATATGGATGAATACCTGCAACAAGGTGTGGCAGCAAACATAAAAGATAGCTTGTTTGGCAAAATGGCATCTGGTATATTTTATGTATTTAATGCTATAAAAAGTAATTTTGTTACAACGCCGACCAAACAAGAGAAAAGCAGAAAAGTAGTGGTTGATTGGATTAAGTTTGTACAAAAAAATGCCTTAAACGTAAAGGGTTGTGCCCAGCATAAAAGCATAAAATTAGTCATGAGCGAGTTGACGGCACTTGATAAAGAGCGCTGTGGAAATCTAACTATTGTGGATGCTTTGACGGCATTAGTTAAGCAGAGGTTTGATACTAGGACGAAAGGCGAAGCATTCACCTTGTTAACAGGGTTGGAGTGTGAATCAAATGAGAAGCAAGAAACTTGTTATTCTGATTCGGTTACGCCTTGCAATGAGCCTACAAATACAGATAATAACACTAATGTATATAAAAATAAAAAATATGGGGTGGGTATATCAGAAAGCGACAATGTATTGCACGAACCTGATTTTGAACAACAAAGCTGTAATGCTGATACTTCAGCTGATCAATGTGATGACCCCTATTTACATCAAGATTGGTGTTGCATTAAAGTAGAAGACGACGAAAAATCAGATGACGATTCGTGCAGTAAAGACAGAATGTGTTACTTTGGTTCTGGCAACGGTTTGGGCTCTATGGTTGGCAAGTTTGTTGCAATAGCGTTGCCGATATTTATTATAGCTAATGCTATCCCTAGTAGTTATTCAGCTCCAGTACCTTCTGCGATGAGCATTTATAATGTATCAGATATAATTGACATTACTAGTGCCGAAGACTTGAGTATGATTGGGAATACCCCAATGTACCCAAGCTCTGGCAATTACCAATTCATGAATAGCTTTGATGCCAGTAATTTCACCAAACCAATAGGTCATTTTAGTGGTAATATTAATGGAAATAATAATACCATTTATAATCTTCCAGTCTGTTTAATGTATACCCTTGAAGATGCAGGTACCGTTCAGAACTTAACTATCAGTAATGCTAATATAGCTTCTCAAGAATGTTATTCGGTAGTTGCTAAAGTAATGAAAGATAATGCACTTGTGCGCTTAGTTGATATTAAGAGTGGCTATTTTTATGTGCAAGATGTAAGCAACGCTATCAATTCTAAGGCTATATATATAGGTACTGTGGCCGAGAAAATGGCCGGGTCGTCTAGAATTGAGCAGATAACTATAATAGACAGTAAAATAGACTGTTATCTCAGTGCAAATGTTAAATATGGTACCTATTTCACCGTAGGTGGTGTGGTTGGAGTAATGGTGGGCGATGCAGAGCTGCGTGATATTGTTGTCATGAACACAAGCGTTTATAGTGGAGGAGAAAAGGTTGATTATGCAGTAAGGATTGGAGGTGCCGTTGGATATATGGAAGGAGCAGCGACAATAGGAAACGTTGTTTTTATAGATACTCATGTAAGAGCAGATCAGATGATCACATACTTAGGTGGAACAGTGGGGTATCTCGCTACCTATGATGGCAGTATTTGTAATATTGTTAGTATTAGCACTGATATAACATCACGTCACTCTAGCGTTCAAAGAATAGCGTGGGTGGCGGGAGTGGTGGGGCTTGGAGCTGTGGAGATGCATCATAATCTGGTTATTAATGGAACTATTAAGGTGGGAGCTGCCTCTAGTGATGCAATAGGTATCGGTGCTGCGATAGGCGGCTGGTTCTCTTTTGCTGGAGCCAGTTCGGTGCTACTTAAAGCTACTGATAATATAATAATCAATAGCAAAATAGAGGTAATAGGTATACCATACCGTAGCAATTCCATCGGTATCTGTACTGGGTCTAGTGATTACATTATCAATAAGAATTGCTTAATGGCTAAAAATATTGACTTTTCAGTTAGTCATAATGGCAATAATATGTTGTATAGTTATAAAAAAGTATCAAACCTGACTGGTCAATGTTTGTTGGTTAGACTTTCTTTTATAGATGGAGAGTGTAATGTAGATAATGATGAATTTAGTGTTTTTCAGAAAAGTATAAAAACCATTAACTTGTTTAAGGCATTTACAGACGCTGCTAGAATATATCCTGTCGAGGGCTCTACAACAAAAATAATTATTGCTGTTTCGGGCTCTGCAGCTACTATAGTTGGTGCTATTATTGCTGGTGGTTACTGTTATAGTAAAAGGTATAATTGTTCTTTAAGTTGTTGCTCTTCGGTTATAACTGAAGTAGACAATATAGATGAACTTATAGGAAAGATGCCCCTAACAAGCATGAAAAATGAGGCAGATGCTAAAGAAAGGGATCAAATGCTTGTTCCGTAACCTATACCCACTTCCTCTTTAAAGTTGAAGGTTGTTGACTGTTCTTCAGTGGTTATGGTATGGAATAATTATTGCTGGATTTTCTTGATAGCTTCTGACCATAATATACAGAGTCTATAGAGATCAGGGATGAGGAGCTATATATGGCATCAGGAATTGATGGTTCAAGCGGTGGTAACATAATTAAGGCTTTGGATCTGGCTAGCACTTCACCAGCTCTTTATAAAAAAAGTGGGTCTTTTAAAGGGAAAACAGTGTCTATGGAGGATCTTTCTTCTATTAAGGGGTTGAAGAAAAGTGCTGCTGCGGATGCTGCGGATGCTGCGGATGGTAAGGTTTCGGCTAAGCCTAAGGAAAAAGCCATTACACTGAGGAAAGTCAGAAAAGCAAAACCTGGAGTTGTTGCCACGATTAAGAGCAAGATGATTAATATAGGAAGAGGAGCAGTCAAAGAAATAGTGCATAAATTATCTATGGCTAAGCGCTTTGTATTCAATGAAAGCTTCAGTAAGATTGATTCAGGTTCATTTGGAAAATGCTCTACAGATACGCAAAAAGAACTAGGGTCGATACGTGAATCTTACAATGAAAAGTGTAATGCATTACAAAAGTTAAAAGAAGAAATGGTTGGTTTGAAAGATAGAGGGGAATTATTTAGAGATGAGCATTCTGATAGTCTAAATGTCTTAGATATGCCTTCTATTGTAGATACAGTAAAGACTAGTATGATTCTTACAATTCCTGGTGAGAAGAATAATATTGAGATTTCAGCGCCTCGCTCTGGAAATTTAGAGATAAGACATAAGCAACTTGAGCAGTTTTCTAGCGAGTTTAACGATAGCGCTGGTTTTAAAGATTACAATAACGATCAGGATAGAATTAAAGATATTCAGGACGAAAGATCAGATTTGAAATTGGAGATGAAAGAGTTAAAAAAAGCCATGTTAGAAGAATTCAAGGGAGATCTTAATGTAAGGTATAGTGACATGAATGGTAGTGCTGATAGATCTACTAGAACTAGCAATCTAATGCCTAGTAATGAGAATGAAAAACTTGATAAAACGAGTAAATCAAAAGACGAGTATGCATATGGGTTGATGAATTTACACCATGGGGTGGAATCTTTGCAAGGTGAAATAAATAGTTTAGCTAAATCTATTTTAATCCTGCGTCAAGACATTGTTGAAGCTACGAATAAGGAAGGACGTGGCATGGAAAACAATATTCAAAAATTATTTCAACAAATAACTGATGGCGAACAATCTCTGAAGTATGCTCTGGTGCAAAAACATGAAAAGCAAACTGAGTTAGCAGTATTTATAGAAAAACACGGAAATATTGATAATGAGATAAGTGAAATGGAAAAACAACCTGGTGAAGTTGAAGGAGTATCAGGACTAACAGAGAAGGAAGAGGCTGCTCTGATAAAAAAAGAAAAAGACAAAGAGATTTCTGAATTTAAGAAGTTAATTAGTTATGAACGATTTTAATTTATGGTGTTGAAAAATATCATGTTTTTAATTTGTGTTATGGATGTTGGAATTAACTAATAGGCATTAGATAATTCCATTATCACTTAATATTTGGATTTCGCCATGAGGCAACTACTAAGTTTTACAGGAAGCTAATTTGTTCAAAAATGGTGAAAGGCACGGAAGGAATGATTCTTGCCAAAAAAGGAGAACCTTGTTCCATGGCGCAGACATAATTAGCGTTATTAGCGTTATTGTCCAAAACAAGGTAATGGCAGGCCACTATCACTTGGTAATCATTATATAAGTTGATTGTCTTCAGCAGAGGTATAGTCTGAGCGATGAAGGGGTGAAAGCGCTTTATATGAAATAGCGTCCATGCGCCTATTTGCCGTATTGTCTCGGGATAGATCTACTGCACAATCGGCATAAACCAGTATTACCAGTATTCGCTTTAGTCTCTGCTCAAAAGGTCGCTTCAGTGGTTATTTTAGTAAACTGGCACAGAACGTTTTTAAGTCATCAGTGGCTTTAATATTTTTGTACAGCTAAAGTGCGCATGCGCCTGACTTTTCTTAGTGTTCATTTATATAGTCTATTTTTTAGCATTAACTCAAGAGTGTCAGAAATAGGAGATTCTACAGTTATATTTACAGGCTGCATATTCAGGATGCTTTTCGGATCAGGTAGTAAAAATTATTTTCCTGCTCTTCACTCTTTAATAGATCATGATTCAGAAAAACGCAGAATTTAGGAATATCCCTTTGCGTTGACGGATCGGTGGCAATAACGCGTACTACCTCACCTGAAGCCATTTCCTGTATTTTCTTGTGAAGTAGCATCACCGGCTCAGGGCAGCACAGCCCAGAAGTATCCAATTCGTGATTAATTCTAATAGTTTCCAATAATACCTACTCCAGAATTTTACAGTTTACCATTCCCCTGCTATCTATCTTCCAGGCAATTGCCAACGATTTCTAACGTCTAGCCACCGGTAAGCCAGTAGCAGTCCAATACCTCTGGCAGCCATAAACAAACTATAAGCTAGCCATAAACCATGATTTCCTAGTCCTTGAGCCGCATACCAACAGGGTAGGAATACGGCGATTGTCGCTATTGTCGCCGTATGCTGCATTATACGGGCTTCTAATGCGCCAATAAAAAGGCCGTCAAGCCAATAACACCATACTGCAATTAGCGGCATACCGATTAGCCAAGGCAAATAAATCCTGGAGATAGCCCTTACCTCAGAAATATCTGTCATAACGCCCAGCAACCAATCACCTCCTACCGCGAACAATAGCATAAACAACAGACCAAAAATCAGAGAGAAAAAACCCGTTACCTTAACGATGCCTCGGAACTTATCCAATTTATTCTGCCCCAAGGCCTCTCCAACCAAAGCCTCCGCAGCATGCGCAAAGCCATCTAGGGCATTAGAGGTAAGCAGTAATAAATTTAGTAGTAGCGCATTAGCTGCCAACACTTCATCGCCTTGCTTAGCCCCTGCGGCGGTAAAAAAAGCCTGAACAAATAACAGGCATAAGGTTCGGACAAATAAATGTCGATTTAATAGCAATAGTTTTTTAAAAGCACTGAAATCTATTAGTCTTGCCCAATCAAAAATTCGTTCGAAGTGGCTGCAAATCCTTCGCCACCTCCAAATTAATAGTAATCCCAGGCTTAAGCCAACATAATCAGCAATCACCGTCGCCGCCGCCGCCCCTTCCGTGGCCATGCCCAATCTTAGTACTAATAGTAAATCCAACAGAATATTTACGATATTAGCGACCACTAGTATAATAAGCGGCCCTTTGGGCTTCTGCACCCCCAACAACCAACCAACTACAACATAATTACATAACACTGCAGGTGTCGAAAAAATTCTAACTTCAAAATAAATACGAGCTTGCTCAGTTAAATGTGTACTACCACCAAATAAAGATAAAACTGGGGTAATGATCATCGGTGACACAATTACAATTACCAGTCCAATCATTAACGCTAGAATCACAGATTGTAATAACCACTGACCTAAGGCCTCGTGATCTCCTCGGCCATAGGCCTGAGCAACCAATCCGGTTGTTCCCATCCTTAGAAAACCAAAAGCCCAGAACAAAAAACTAAAAATAGTCGCTCCGATGGCTACGCCGCCAAGATACTCTGCCGATGGCAGGTGGCCAAGAATAGCCGTATCCACTAATCCCATAAGGGGTACAGATATGTTTGAAATAATCGCAGGCCAAGCAAATTGCCAAACACGACGATAAATAGTGCATCTTAACAACACCGTCCTCTCTTTTTTTTAAACCTTCAAAGCAATAGCCATGCATCTTTGCACTTTCAAATGCTGTAGTTATATGTGATACCAATTCCTCTTGGAAGTATGAGGTTGTTGGCTGCTCTCATTCACTCTATCACCACCTACTAGTTGGCTTATAGGGCTTTGCTCATTCGTTGCCTGCTCATACCTTCAATGGTAATTGGTATATAAAGTGTTACGCTACAGACGAGTTTATTGAATTACAGTTTAATCTGATGTCTACTAATCTTCTGATAACAATTAAAGCATAAACAAAACGCATATGCCCACTACCCTTGAGGGAGGGTATTATAGGCAAGGTTTATTTTTCTTTACACCAGGTGCTGCCCATGAGGATAAAATGAAATATTTACATGCTATGATTCGTGTAGTAGATATCGAAAAGTCGTTAGCATTCTACGAGGAGGCTCTTGGTTTAAAGTTATTGAGAAGAAGAGACTACGAGAATGGCCAATTTTCTTTATACTATCTTGCGACAGCAGAGGGTGAGCCAGAAATTGAACTAACCCACAACTGGGGCGTAAATGAATATCAGTCTGGTAATTCATTCGGACATTTAGCCTTTTCCGTGGAAAATATTTATGATCTATGTCAAAAGCTGGAAGACTCGGGGGTGGTTATTCTCAGGCCTCCAAAGGATGGGTATATGGCATTTATAAAAGACCCCAGCGGTATATCTATAGAACTTCTTCAGTCAGGAGAGCGTCTGCGACCACACAATAAGTGGTCAAAAATGGAAAATACAGGTTCCTGGTAATACTAGTACGAGACTTTAAGAGGTGTGTATGAAAATTGCGTTGTTTATATTAATGTTACCTCTAGTGGGATGCATGCAATCGCACCAAAATGATAGTTTTGTGGGAAAAATTAAATTACCGTCAGGTGAGACAGTAGTCATTGAAGAAGGTATGTTTGAAGCTCGCTCTATCGGTAGCTTCAGCATAAGGCTTTATGAAGCAGCTTTGCCAGGAGATGAAATGACTTTTTTTAGCTCTGGTTTGGTGCTTTCCCGCGACGGGGTAATTGAAAAAGTTGATTTAGTTGATATTACTAATGACCATCAGCTAGAAATTATTGTTATAGTAAGATCTGTAGGTAGTGGAGGGTATATTTCCGCATATGCCTTTTCTATCCGTAATCAGCAGATTATTTTAAGGTCTAAAATAAAGGATATACTCGCTAATGAAGATCCAATAGTAGCGCTAAAAAAAGTTACTATACCAGTTTCCGTTGACAGTGTGGGTAGGCGAAAAACCAGCAAGCCAGTCAACAATCCCTAAGCTTCAAAGGGAATGGGTATAGATAACAAACAGCCAAACTAGAGGTAGTAACAAAACAAGTAGTGTATTCGCGAATAGTTCAGCATCGGTTGAAGAGTGTGGAGAGATGGGGAGTACTCTTCATGCCTTTACCTGCTAATAAGTATAACGATTTTGTTTGTCGTGAATAAAGTTAGAGATTACTTCTGCTGCCTTATCCAAGTGCTGATTATGAGTCAGTCCTGATGATTTTCTTGGGCAAAGATCATGGCTGCCATCCTTTAACCAATAAATATCAATAAGCTTTGACAGTGGATATGTTAATACGGTGGTAATATTTCCCATGGTATCTCTATCACCCTGAATAATAAGATGGGGCAGAAGTACTGTCTTTAAGTGCTCTATACGAGGATTATCTTGTTTGCCTGCCCCATAAAAAGGGTAGCCTATACAAATTACTCCAGAAACAAGTAATTTGCTCATGGTATCAGGCTCCAACATTGTGGCTATTCGCCCACCCATGGACTTACCTCCGATAAATATTGGAGCAGAGCTCCTCGTTTTCACCTGCTTTATCACTTCATTCCAGCATTCTATTAGCTTGGGCTTCCGATCAGGAGGTCTTTTACGTCCTGTCGCTTGTTGCTGTTGCATATAAGGAAAGTTAAACCGAACGACTGTTATATTTCTTTCACACAATAATGTCGCCATTGTCACCATAAACGCACTATCCATGCCAGCACCAGCTCCATGGGCCAAAATGAGCAAAGGAGAATAATCACCCGCTTTGTTCCAAATTAGATTATTATCCATGCCAAGACTCCGTTACCATGTCATAACCATAATTGGAGATTGAAACAGGCCACAAGTAAACAAAATTCATACCCTTACATCTTCAAGAACAGAGGCTATTGCACAGGAAATCATATGATCAAGCTACGCAGCTACCATTTTAATGGCACGCCGGAACAAATTGGCCATGCCCATGGTGAAGAGTTAAAAGAAAGCATTCGGGGTTTTATTCAGATCCGTTTTGATGCTGCGGTTAAGTATTTCATGGATCAAGGCATTAAAGACGATTCACTGATAAGTAATTTACGGAACACCGGTCGGGAATGTTACAATATTTTTGCTAGCTGGGATCCAGAAGGTCTGCTTGAGCATAATGCTATTGCCGCTGCTGCAGGTGTTGATGCGGTGGATCTTTACACCGTTAGTAATTACACAGACATCCGTGATGCGTATATGCTCACAGGCTCTCAGCCTGATTCTGAAGGCTGCTCGGCAGTGATGATTCCTGCCACTCACACCCTAGACAACACCATACTGGCAGGCCAGACTTGGGATCTTAACCAGGAGGATGTGGAGTATGTGGTTGCCATTCACACCAAGCCAAACAAAGGCCCTGCTCGTTGGAGTATTCAGCTTGTAGGCAGCCTCGCCCTGATGGGAATGAATAGCAAAGGCTTGGCTATTGGTACAACCAACCTGAAAACTTGGGGGTCAAAACTCGGTGTTGGCTATATAAATATTATTCATAGAGCCATGCGCTGCAATACCATAGAAGAAGCTTCTCATGTCATAGATCATGCTCCAAAATCAGGTGCCCACAGTTACTTTTTATCAACCGCTAATAAAGCTATGCATTTTGAGGTAACCGGCTTTAGTCACAACAACCAAAAACTCTCCAGCACTCCCATGGGTTGGACTAACCATTGTCTGTATCCTGAACATCAAGCCCGAGAATATGATAAACCTTCTTCATCAAGCGTAGCCAGGTTTCAGCGACTAAAAACCTTGCTTCAGGCAGGGGAATTTACTGTTGACTCAATTAAAACCATTTTTGCTAACCATCAAGATGCTGCGAATAGTATTAATCGCTACCCTGAAGACAACGGCTATGCATCCACCAATGCTTGCATGATTGCTGATCATGACAAGCTTATACTGCATGCCTGTCGAGGCTCTGCTGATAGGGGGGAATGGTTATCTCTAACATTTGATGATTAATGCCAGTCGTATATATCCAAACCTGTGAAGGAGTGAGGTTGCTAAAGGCCATCACTCACACAATTACTCAGCAATCTAGGCTCATGGTGTTTGTCGTCTTCCCAGCGGGTATATTGGTAAGAAAAATCTAGAAAATAAAACAGGCTTGCGGCTACTGTCTTTTGTGTCATAAAAAACTTTTGCCTGCCGGTTGTATTAAAAAATAATTGACGTTACTTTATGTCTTTTTGTATCATTACTCGAAATCTCATGTAAGTGTGTGGGAAAACCGTATTTAGTATTGGTAATAAAAATGCCTTTTTGTTCGGCATATTCGGCACATTGGACACAAGCAACGCGACTTTGTTCTAGCGCCAGTATGTTGATCTTGAGATTTAAACCAAATTAGATATTAGCCAGTACTTGTTAATAACCGATCAAGTAAAAACATAAGGTAGTCATGGAGCATGAGTACAGCAACGGTACAGCCAGGTCATACCTCTTTGATTTACAATTATAAAGTAGTCAAACAATTTGCCATCATGTCGGTGGTATGGGGTGTTGTGGGCATGAGTGTAGGGCTGCTGATAGCCTCACAGCTTGTTTTTCCAGAGTTGAATTTTGATCTTCCTTGGACTAGTTTTGGCAGACTTCGCCCACTTCACACTAATACTGTTATTTTTGCTTTTGGTGGCTGTGCCCTTTTTTCCACGTCTTATTATGTTGTCCAACGTACCTGTCAGGCGACACTGGCTTTTCCTGTTTTGGCAGCCTTTACCTTTTGGGGATGGCAACTGGTTATCGTGTTGGCGGCAATTACCTTGCCAATGGGGTACACCACTACAAAAGAATACGCGGAACTAGAGTGGCCGATAGGAATTCTTTTGGCTATTGTTTGGGTGGCATATGCTGTTGTGTTTTTTGCCACCATTAGTAAACGGAAGGTTAAACATATTTATGTTGCCAACTGGTTTTATGGTGCTTTTATTATCACCGTTGCGATGCTTCATATCGTTAACAAGGCGTCACTTCCAGTGTCTCTGACCAAGTCTTATTCTGCGTATGCAGGAGCAGTGGATGCGATGATCCAATGGTGGTATGGGCACAATGCTGTGGGCTTTTTCTTGACTGCTGGTTTTCTTGGTATTATGTATTATTTTGTGCCCAAGCAAGCAGAACGTCCCATTTATTCCTACCGTCTGTCTGTTGTGCATTTTTGGTCACTGATTGCTATTTATATTTGGGCTGGACCGCATCACCTTCATTATACAGCTCTGCCAGACTGGTCTCAAAGTCTTGGCATGGTAATGTCTCTGATTCTGTTGGCTCCGTCTTGGGGTGGTATGATAAATGGTGTTATGACTTTATCTGGGGCATGGCACAAACTGCGTACTGATCCGATTCTGCGTTTTCTGGTTGTTTCCCTTTCTTTTTATGGAATGTCCACTTTTGAAGGGCCGATGATGGCCATCAAAACCGTTAATGCCTTATCACACTATACGGATTGGACAATTGGTCACGTGCATTCCGGTGCCTTGGGGTGGGTAGCAATGGTGTCTTTTGGTGCCCTCTATCATCTTATTCCAAAAGTTTACGGCATTAAGGGTATGTATAGCATCCCTTTGATTAATGCTCATTTCTGGTTGGCAACCATTGGGACCATTCTTTATATAGTTGCCATGTGGGTTAACGGTATTATGCAAGGGCTGATGTGGAGAGCAGTGAATGCAGATGGCACGTTGACTTATAGCTTTATTGAGTCAGTTGTAGCCAGTGGTTCCGGCTACATTGTGCGTGCTATTGGTGGCGGTTTCTTTCTTTTGGGTATGCTGATTATGGCTTATAACGTTTACCGGACTGCCAGGATAGCAAAATGTCAACAATTAGCGGCTCTATCCGCACCTATACCCGGTATCATGGATGGTGTGAGTAGTCTACAAGCGAGTGATGCTTCATAATGAGCATGCGAATATTAGGTTTTTGTGGTTGAGTTAGAGTAGTCAACAACCTCGCGCCTTCAAGAAAGTGGGTATATACCCAAGGTTGCAGGCAGTCTGATCAGGATGTGAGATAAAGAATGATAAAACATGATCTGGTAGAAAAACACCTGGGGTTGATGATAACTCTAATTGTTGTGGCTATCAGTTTTGGTGGGTTGGTGGAGATTGTCCCCCTATTCTTCCAAAAGGACGCCACAGAACCAGTTAAGGGGCTTAAACCTTATACCCCTTTGCAATTGGAAGGCCGGGATATTTATATCCGCGAAGGATGTGTCGGTTGCCACTCACAGATGATAAGGCCTTTGCGAGCCGAGGTAGAGCGATATGGTCACTATTCAGTGGCGGGTGAGTCTGTTTACGATCATCCATTTTTATGGGGTTCCAAGCGAACCGGTCCGGACCTAGCCCGAGTTGGTGGACGTTATTCTGATGATTGGCATTATACTCATTTGATCAACCCTCGGGACGTGGTGCCAGAGTCTATCATGCCTGCCTATCCGTGGTTGGCCAAAAACATACTGGACGGAAAGCTTACCCCTAAAAAACTCAAGGTATTACGAACTCTCGGTGTGCCATACACCGATGAGGATATCGCCAATGCTTCTAATGCTGTAAAAGGTCATACTGAGCTGGAGGCAGTGATTAGCTATCTGCAATCTCTGGGCACAATAATTAAAGGTAGCCGCTGATGGATATTAATACCTTAAGAGGGCTGGCCACCCTGTTTGTTACAATTGCATTTTTATCTATTTTTTTCTGGGCCTATAGTGGGCGTAGGAAAGAAGATTTTAAAGAAGCTGCGGCACTGCCTTTTGCTGAGGATGATGACCATGAAATAAGCCCAATTAAAAACGATGAGGCTTTATTAAATTCAGCAAATGATAAAAACAAAAAAGAAGGAGGAACCTTGGTATGAGTATTTTTTGGAGTGCTTGGATTATTATCCTAACCTTGGTCTGCCTAATTCTCGTCATGTGGGTTTTGTTCGCCACACACAAAGCTCAAAGATCAGGCACCACGAATGAAACTACCGGCCATAACTATGACGGTATCGAGGAGCTAGATAATCCCATGCCACGCTGGTGGTTTGTTCTTTTTGTTGCCACTTTGATTTTTTCCGCAGGGTACTTGCTAATCTACCCCGGCATGGGAAGTTGGGAAGGTCTGTTAGGATGGACGTCTATCAACGAGTATGAGCGGCATCAATTAAAACATGATCGCCGTTATATGCCAGAGTTTTCTCGTTATGCTGCAACACCGATAATAGAATTAATCAACAATCCGAAAGCTATCAAAATGGGTCAGCGCATTTTTATGAACAACTGTACTATATGTCACGCAAGCGATGCTGGTGGTAATTTTGGTTTTCCTAATCTGACCAATAATAAATGGTTATATGGAGGTGCACCTGAAACTATCAAAACCACGATTCTTCACGGACGGAAAGGACAAATGCCTGCGTGGGGTGCTATTATTGGAGAAAAGGGGGTTAACAATGTCACACATTATGTGCGCTCTCTTAGTAATCTAACAGTCAATGCGGATGATAAAACTTTGGAAGCAGGGAAGAAAGTATTCAATAATACCTGTTCCATATGTCATGGAGGTGATGCCAAAGGTAATACCCTTCTCGGTGCTCCAGACCTAACCAGTAGCGATAACTGGCTTTACGGATCAAGCCATAATCAGGTTGCATATACTATACGTAATGGTCGAAATGGCATTATGTCTCCCTGGAAAGATATTCTTGGAGAAGAAAAAGTTCACTTGGTCACAGCCTATATATATAGCTTGAATAATAAAGCTAAAAAACCAGAGAAACAGTAACCACTCTGCCTGATTTTTCTTGCATCATTAGAAGTGCGATGGTATATCCTGTAGATATTTTTTAGGGTAATGAATTGATAATTAAGATTTCATAAGAAAATGATAATTACCGTTAAAAATTTTGGTAATCTACGGAGATGGGTTCATTGTGGAAATCTAGGGGTTAACTTTAATTGTTCATGGATGTCTATTCTAGGCTCGACCTTCTTAATCAACAGGCATATAACAATATCATGCTTTGTTGCCAGTTCTAAAAAACAAATTGTCTTACGTGCGAATCGCGTAATCTAAGTTTTGAAATTAATATGTTTGCTCAATTTTGTGTTTATTTCTTTTTTCTATGCCGTGCTTTTTCATAACACATTATGAGGCGCATGATTCTAGAAATAACAGATTTAACCCACTACCAAATTCAGAAACTTGATGAAGCTGTGAAGTCACCTGTGAATAATAGAAGGGATAGGGGTAATTACCGAACTTTGGTCTAGTTATATTCGTTACCAGTGAAGGTGTGAGAGTAGTTAACAGCTGGACATTTTTAAATGGATAGAGTGTAACGTGTACTTGTAGTTTTTGAATCATACAGGGTTGTAGGCTGGCACTTGCTGATCTTAATTATTTCTCATATGTTGGTTAAGTTCTTAAGTTCTTAAGTTCTTAAGTGGTTAAGTGAGGCAATAGCATCTTGATCTCCATGTTTGATTTTATTGGCAATGGAGTAGTGGAAAAAATAGCGAAAATCCTTATGTTCTTGGGCGGAAAATAGACAATCATCACCAATTAATACTGGGGTGGAGGTTATTTTGGTCTCGTCAGCAATCATGGCGTGTAGACGGCCATCGTTAAAAAGTCTCCAGCTGGTGACGTGAGCTAGAACGATTGTTTGGAGCTGATCTTCTGATAGCACGACATGGGTTCCAGTGGTATCAATAAATTCCTGTATGACCAAGTCTTTGTCGTCGGATGAATTGCGGAAGAAGTTTTCTGCAGTTTTCAATTCTTTCTCTTTGTGATCTGGAGCCTCAAAAAACAGGTGGTTGTGGAAACTGTCATAGTACCCTTCCCAATGTCCATTTAGTGGGTCGTTTAACTCTTTGGAGGAAACTATTTTATTAAGCCACGGAACTAAAGCATTTATTGTGCCATTTTTCATTAAAGCCCAACATAATATTTTTATGCTATATAGCTTGCCGGGGCAGGAATCATTGCTGTATAGCATTTCTAACCCATCTAGTTCCGGAGAAAGGCGGATAAATTTATCAATATTGGTGTCGTCTACCGGTTTTCTAGTGAATATGTCGACGATGTTAGAGATGTTGGGGTGTTTGTTCTCCATGAATAGCGATTCCAAGATTGTCGGTTGAAAATAGGATATGTAGTCCAATAGGACTAATTAAAAGTATCGGCCGTTGATTGATAGAGGTTAGTCGAGTTTATTGTGGGGGGCTTATGCAAGATAGGTTATACTCGTTTTCGGTGAGTCTGAGAGGTTATGATCGCTATCAATTACCTACTACTCTTAGGTTTTTGAGAGTTTTCTCATTTGTCTCCTGCTTTCACCTTCCATGGAGATGGGGATATGTATTAGTTGCACTTAAGATAATATTGATAATGATAAAGGGTGCTACTAGGATGGTGACATGGATTCTACTCACAGGTGTTTTAGGCGATTGAATAGGCTATGAAAATTATTGCTGACGAAAATATTCCTTTACTAAAAGAGTGTTTTGGTGAAATGGGAGATCTTGTGGCTATTCTGGGACGAGGTATTACTGCAGAGGATGTCCATAATGCCGATGCATTATTAGTTCGTTCTGTTACCAAGGTTAATGAATTATTGGTAAATAATAATACGTCGTTAAAGTTTGTCGCAACGTCTACATCTGGGGTTGATCACATTGATCAACAGTTACTGCAGCGACTAGGTATAAGTTTTTTTAGTGCAGAAGGTTGTAATGCCACTGCTGTTAGTGAATATGTTTTGAGCGCACTTGATATTTTGTCAGAGAAGTATTGTTTTAATCTGAGGGATAGAACATTTGGGGTGGTTGGCAGCGGGCAAATTGGCAGCAGGCTGGTTAATATTTTTCAACATATTGGTTTACGGGTACTGGTAACAGATCCTTTGTGTGAAAAGGCAGGTGGTGTGGAATATGTTTCACTAGAAAAACTGATTGAGTGTTGTGATGTTATTTCCTTGCATACACCACTTACCGTTGATGGTCCATTCCCCACCTATCATATGATTAAAAAACATGAGCTGGAAGCAATGAGAGATGGTACAGTGCTGATTAGTGCTGGACGTGGGGCGGTTGTTGATAACCTTGCTTTGCAGCAATGTTTAAAAAGTGGCAAGGATATTAAAGTGGTTATGGATGTTTGGGAACATGAGCCAGATATTGATTTTGAGTTATTAAAGCGTGTTGACTTGGCTACTCCGCATATTGCTGGTTACAGTCTGGATAGTAAAATTGCGGGCACGGAAATGATTTATAAAGCATTCTGCAGGTGCTTTGGGTTACCTGCCCGTATAAGAACTGCGGCAATTACACCTATCCCATCACTCAGGATGATGAGTTTTATTGAAAATTCTACAGTAGAAGAGGTTGCTTCAGCAGCGATTAGAGCCGTGTACGATATTCGACGGGATGATGCCTGGATGCGTCAGTTCCTCTTAATGGATAAAGATGAAGCTAAGCGTGCATTTGATCTAATGCGAGCAAACTACCCTGTGCGTAGGGAGTTTAGTACTTTAAGAATCAAGTTGAAACGTTGTAGTGATGAGGCTCGGAAAAAGATATCATCTTTAGGCTTCCACGTGTTTGATGAATAACTAGCGTGGTGTGTTATGGTGATCACACGGTTGTATCTGGCAGTAATGTCGTGTTGTGTAAATTTATATTTGAAATAGATACTGTTGTTAAAAAAGCGTAGGTCTCAGGAAATGCGTGTTTTAACTTATTTTCGGTAAAATAGTTGCTGGTGAGATAGCTGTTGCACAAGCAATAAAGGACATCGTAACAGCATTTTTAATCAATAAGCACCTCCAATTGGAATGGATATATTGCTCTAGGCTTATGGAACTTAGTCTATTGGTCTTATGCTCATATCTCTGTGCGCTTATTGTATTACTCCAGCATCAAACTACGATTCAATATCAGTCAAAAATATTAATACTGTCGTAATTCACAGTCACCTTTTCCCTTTGCGTTTTTATTTGCATGACAGGCTTTAACTTGACTAGTACAATATAACCAAAGCAGGTAAATAATAATCCTATAACCAAGGCTCCGCTCCATTGAACTCGTAAAAATCCCAAGTTGAATAACAGCGTTAGTATGCTCATGACAGCAATATTTCCCAAAAGATATTTGACTTTACCAAGTCGTGCTACGGTAAGATTTAAATTGTCGGTATATAACCGAATTAGGGAGTCTAGTGAATTAATGAAAAAAGTAACTCCCACAAACACCATAGCTAAATGGTAATATTGCACAGTGTCTAGGCCATTGGCATGGTAGAAATATAGTACTGAAAACCATATTCCTATAATGATGGATGGCACTATCAGCATAGTTGCGCATAGCTGCCATGTGGTCAGACCGCCCACAAAGCGAGAGGTAAATTGACCGATCATAATACTCCATGAGAACCACCAGAGCAGGTAGAATTCGTGATAATCATTTAGAGGCAGTATGAATTGGTGTATATTGCTAAAATAATCACCGAGCAAAGTAAAGGTTTGGAGCATTTTCACGGTGCTATTTTCAGTAGATATCATAGCTCCGAGCCCCATAATGAGAATCAAAGCAAAAAATAGCAGGGTGGTTGAAATGCTCAGGAAACGCACATAGCGAAGGCTGCTGCTAGAGTAGGCGGCAATGGAAATAGATATAAATACAATCAGGTAAAAGAATATGCTGGTAATTTCACCATGTCCTATCTCCGGTAGGTACCAATGTAGGTTTGATAACAATAGGGAGGCGGTGAAAGCAGATGTGCCGATAATAACAAAGTTATTTATTATTTTCACCAGCGGCAATTCAAAGAAGTGAACTTTCGGTTCGATCATGCAGAAGTAGAAGCAGGTTAAGAAGTAATAAGCCCAAATAAGAAAACCCCAGAATCCAAACTCAATAGCTAATGGATTGGCAAACGCGTATTCTGGATTTGTCTGTATATCGGCGTAGTTAGCAAACTCTGTCAACGGGAAGGTGATCAGAGCCACGTCTAGTCCAGAAGTAAAGAGAATTGCAATAAACGTCAGTGTTCGCACAGGTGTGCTACCAACACAGCGGACTTTACCCCACCGCGCAAGAACGAATGCCACGGCAAGAAAAGTGAATAGTATTCCAGCAGATAACCAAATAGTCACAAATTCTCCAGATAATTATTTTTCAGGTGATTTACTGAGACCTCAGCATAATCAACGAATTTAGCCACCTTAATCTCTTGCTGCTTACCAGCGTGTATATTTACTGGCAACAAGTCTGTGGCGTTGAGCGTTGCGGGATGCCTGGACGCTGGTATTTACTCCAGTTACTGTCCATGATAACCATTGCCGATGAAGGTGGTAGGGGTGGTTTTCCTCGAATAATATCTGCAGCCTTCTCTGCGACCATGATGGTTGATGCATTCAGGTTGCTGTTCGGAATTGTGGGGAAAATGGAAGAGTCAATAACTCGTAAACAGTCTAGACCGTGAACTCGAGTTTCCGGATCTACCACAGCTAGTGAATCTATACCTATTCTGCAGGTGCAGGAGGGATGGTAGGCGCTTTCCACAGCGCTCCGTACGAAAGCATCAATTTGCTTATCAGTTTGCACATGGCTACCAGGTTGAATTTCGTTAGATCGAAACAGATCCATAGCAGGTTGATTGATAATTTCGCGGGTAAGACGTAAGCAGTCACGAAAACCTTCCTTATCAGCTTCCTGTTCAAGATAGTTGAACTGGATGCTTGGATTACTAGAGGGGCTAGCGTTTTTTGCTCTAACCCAACCACGACTTTTTGGTTTGTTATGACCAATGTGAACCTGAAATCCATGACCATTGAAGGCGTTGCGGCCGTTATAGCGCACGGCTGCTGGCAAGAAATGATATTGTATGTCTGGCCACTCTACGCCGGCTTTGGATCGGATGAAACCACAGGATTCAAAGTGATTAGTAGCCCCAAGCCCTTTTCTATCTAACAACCAGCGTGCACCGATGAGCCCCTTGCTGAACCAGTTCATTTTGCTATTTAGAGTGATAGGTTGTTTGCATTTAAACTGAAAATAGAACTCAAGATGATCCTGGAGATTTTCTCCTACGCCAGGAAGTTCATGTTGTAACTTGATTCCAGACGCGCTAAGAACTGATTTCGAGCCAATACCTGATAATTGTAGTAAATGTGGTGATCCAATCGAGCCGGCAGAGAGAATTACTTCTTTGTTTACACGAGCTTCCTGTACTTTGCCTTGTGTTTCATAACGCACACCTGTGGCGGTCTTTCCCTCTAGTAACACTCGGTGTACCAGTGCATGGGTGATAATAGCTAGATTGGTGCGTTTCATGGCCGGCCGAAGATAGGCGTTTGCGGTAGAGGAGCGGAGGCCATTTTTTATTGTCATGTGCATAGGGCCAAAGCCTTCCTGTTGGCCTCCATTAGGATCATTAGTGGCTAGGTAGCCCGCCTCTACACCGGCATCGATAAATGCACGGTAAAGCGGATTTTGCATCTGGTTACCGTTATTTACACCAAGTGGTCCGCTGTTTTCTCGATAGTTGTCGCCACCAAAAGCGCAGGTTTCAGCTTTGCGGGAATAGGGTAGACAGTGAGAGTAATTCCAGCCTTCTGCTCCGCAGCTCTGCCATTCGTCAAAGTCCCGGGCATGTCCACGGGCATAGACCATTCCGTTGATGGAAGATGAGCCACCGAGAACCTTGCCGCGGGGGCAATGCATGCGGCGATTATTCAAGAAAGGTTCTGGTTCTGTCTCAAACTGCCAAGCAAATCTTTCTATATGCATAGGAATAGAAAGTGCTGTCGGCATTTGAATGAAAAGACTACGGTCACTACCACCGTTTTCAAGTAGTAGTACACTGACATTAGAGTCTTCTGTTAGGCGATTAGCCAACACACAACCAGCAGAACCTGCGCCAATAATAATATAATCGTAGTTTGACGAATGGTGAGATGATGCCGAGGCCGCCATTACCTGCTTGCCGGTATTTACTTCGCCTGTAAAGGATACTTTTGATATGTCAGGATGGTTGGTTAGCCAAATACCAATGTCAGCCCCCCCTAGCACCACATTAAAAACCCCAGCAGGCACACCGGCCTCAATAAAAATATTTGCTAGCTTAAGAGCGCCATGAGGGGTTTCCTCTGATGGTTTGAAAATCATGCTGTTGCCGCAGGCCAGTGCCGGTGCTGATTTCCAGCAGGCAATTTGCAGCGGATAATTCCAAGCCCCGATTCCAGCACAAATCCCCAGAGGTTCTCGTCGAGTGTAGTAAAAGTCCCCCCCAGGCTTTGGTGGTTGCCTTCGATCACTGGCGCTAGTCCTGCAAAGAATTCAATGGCGTCTGCCCCAGTGACCACATCGACGGTAGAGGCTTCTTGCCATGGCTTGCCGGTATCTTCCACCTCAATAGCGGCCAGCTCATCATTACGCTCCCTTAGCAAGGTAGCTGCTCTTTGTAGAATTCGGCTGCGCGCGATGCCAGTCATGGTGGACCACTGTAGAAATCCTCGCTGGGCACTGGTAATAGCTAGCTGTTGGATTGACTCATTTGCAATTTCAGCATGATGAACGACTTTACTCGTGGCAGGGTTAATAACATCAAAAGTTTCCCCATTGCTATTACTGCGATAGCTACCATTGACAAAGCTTCTGAGGCGCATTAGGCTTCTCCATTTGTTTATAGTAATTCTTTTTGAAAGGTATGAGGTTATTGACGGCTCCCACGTTTTCAGTGGTAGTAGGTATAGTCTTTATAACCCTCATAACTGGAAATGAAGGAATGCTTATTGATTTCGATTACTTGATTTGGTGAAAAACGGTCTTAAAAAACCGTGTTACTTTGTTCGTAATTTTTCTTGAGTGCTGTTTTTGTGAAGTCATTTTTTAAAGTTCGATCGATGATGCCTGTTTGTGCTTTATCCTCATTGATAACTGGGTAATTGTAAGCATTAGGTAATTGGTAATGCCACCACTCATTATCTATGGGTTCAAAGCCTGCAATGGCCATCACTCCTGCTAATAGTAGACGATTATGTTGAGCTTCTTCTGATATTTTATTATTACCATGATGAGCCAAGGGTCTGAAATCGTCGAAATTGGTACCCATTGGCAGCTCATTTCCATATTTATCAATAAGGGTTAAGTCTAGAGCAATGCCTCGGCAGTGTGAATGTACGCCTGTTTCCGGGTCTGATACGTAAGCCGGGTCTGATGTATGTGTAAATAACTGACGTTGAGCCTCTAGGGGCCGATAGGCATCCCATATTTTTACTTTTAGCTCTAAGGGTACAAGGGTCTCGATAACTCGGGATAGCTTGGAGGCAGCGTCTTGGTGTAATAGACACAAGGGACGGTCATAAATCTTTTTGCCTGTTATGTTTTCAGTAGTGGCGTAGACGAGGTGGATAAGTATATCGTGCGTTTCAGTGGTAATGGGAACGAGAGGGGTTTCTTTATTCATAATTGTATGATTTCTCAGATATATACCCATATTAGCGGGAAGTGAAGGGCAGGTAGAAAATAAACTCTTCACAACCATAAACTATTTGGTTGTGAGAGAGCATAATCAATCATTCTGCATCTATGGGGGTATAATAGACATGGGTTTGAGTGTTGAGCATTGTGCCGACGGAATTACATGTTTTCATACCATTCCCCTTGAAAGTGAGAGGGTGTTGGTTGCTCTCATTCACCTTAATGACCTATAGCTAGTTGGCTCATGGGGACTCGCTTGTTTGTCGCCTACTCATGCCTTTAAAGGTGACGAGCATGGTCGAGTGGGAATTCTCTGTATTAGCTTTTTTTTTGGCGGACCTTAATATTTAGCGCTTCTACTATTAAAGAGAAAGCCATTGCAAAATAGATGTATCCTTTTGGTATATGGAAATCTAGACCTTCTGCAATTAGTGTTACGCCGATAAGAATCAAAAAGCTTAGTGCCAGCATTTTAAAAGTTGGGTGTTGGCTAACGAAGTCTCCGATGGGGCCTGCAGCTATCATCATCACCATAGTAGAGATGATTATAGCGATGATCATCACCCATAAATGGTTGGTCATGCCAACAGCAGTTACTACTGAGTCGAGAGAGAATATGATATCAATGAGCGCTATTTGAACCAATATCATGGCAAAATGGCTAGCTGCTTTTTTTGTTGACTTTGGGAGTTCATTGCTGGGTTCTTCGGTACCACAATGGATTTCATGGGTTGATTTTGCGATTAAAAATAAACCGCCAGCCAGTAAGATAAGGTCTTTTCCGGAAATATCATTGTCAAAAACAGTCAGGAAAGGCGTGGTTAGCTTCATAACCCAGGTAATAGATAGGAGTAACGCTATTCGGCTTAATAATGCAAAGCCTAAACCAAGTATTCTGGCTCTTGCTCTTTGGTGTTGAGGTAGTTTGTCAACAAGAACAGAAAGAAATATAATATTGTCAATACTCAGCACAATTTCCAGTGCTGTTAGTGTGAGTAGTGCCAGTATCGCCTCTGTTGAGAATAGACCGTCCATGGGATTTCCATTTGTAGATTGTTTTAAATGCTATTTTTAGAGTCTGTATGTGAATTTGCACACAATTTTTTTTGCTCTAAATTTAGCAAGTCATTGATGTTGTAGGTGGGATAGCCACAGGCAAAGAGCATAAAGCATCAACAGCTGCACTCTTACGTTTTTCTTCATACTGCGACTTGGTTCTTCCTGCAATATTATGAGAAAATGCTAAGAGTCACGCCGTTCTGAGAGCGGCAAGAAGTCACGTTTGGCTGAGCCAGTGTATAATTGGCGAGGACGACCTATGCGGTATTTGCCGCTGATCATTTCATGCCAGTGTGAAATCCAGCCAGAGGTGCGCCCCGTAGTAAAGATGACCGTAAACATTTCTGTAGGGATTCCGAGTGCTTTCATGATAATGCCAGAGTAAAAATCGACATTTGGATAAAGTTTCTTTTCAATGAAGTATTTATCCTCTAAAGCTATATGTTCCAAACGTTTTGCTATTTTTAGTAAAGGGTCATTGTGTAGCCCTAGTTCGTCTAAAACTTCATCGCAAGTTTCTCTCATAACAGTGGCACGCGGGTCAAAATTCTTATAAACCCTATGGCCAAAACCCATGAGGCGGAATGGATCGTTTTTATCTTTTGCCCGAGCTATAAATTCGTCAATATTCTTTTCATCACCGATTTCAGTAAGCATTTTGAGAACTGCTTCATTAGCTCCACCGTGGGCAGGGCCCCAGAGAGCGGCGATGCCTGCAGCAATACAGGCAAATGGATTGGCATTGCTTGATCCTGCAAGACGAACCGTAGAGGTAGACGCGTTCTGCTCGTGATCGGCGTGGAGCAGAAGTATTTTATCCATGGCTCTGGCCAGTACAGGGCTAACTTTATACTCACCGCAGGGAGAAGCAAACATCATGTGAAGGAAGTTGCCGGAATAATCTAGATCATTGCGTGGGTAAATAAAGGGCTGATCATTTATGTATTTGTAGGTCATGGCGGCCAGGGTTGGCATTTTGGAAATCAGGCGGTATGCGGCTACTTCGCGATGTTTTTCATTGGTGATGTCCAGGGAGTCGTGGTAGTGCGCCGACAAGGCAGCAACAACACTACACATAATGGACATGGGGTGTGCGTCGCGGCGAAAGCCCCGGAATAAGGTGGTCATCTGATCGGGAATCATGCTGTGATCCATGATTGTTCGCACAAAGTCTTTTTTTGCTTCGCTGCAAGGAAGCTCACCATGGAGTAGAAGGTAGCTTGTTTCAAGATAATCTGAATGTTCTGCCAATTGCTCAATAGGGTAGCCTCGGTATAGTAACACCCCTTTATCACCGTCTATAAAAGTGATTTTAGATTCGCATGATGCAGTAGACATAAATCCTGAGTCGTATGTAAAGTAGCCTTTGTTTGCGAGACTTTGTACGTCTATTGTGTCTGGGCCAAGAGTGCCTGAATATACAGGGAGTTCGAGAGCAGGCTCTTTTTTATCGATAGTGAGGAAAGCTTTTTTATTGGCCATTGGGCCTCCTTTTGTGCCATTGTATCGCATTATAGATTGAAGGGATCCTTCGGAAGTTTTTAGTGTGGATTACTAGTTGCGTTTGTGTAATAGGTTTGCCTACTATAGATAGTTAAAACGTTTTGTCAAATGTGGTTGACTGTAGTTGTGTGCTGAGTGGTGATACTTATTTACCTTGAAGGTGTGAGGTTGCTCCGAGATTTCCCCTACTCACCTACTACTCGTAAGCTCAGGGAGTTGTTTTGCTTGCTGTTCTTATACCCCTATTGGTAACGAATTATATATTTGTATCAAAAGTGCAGGCGTCAATATTTTATATTCATAGGTGAATGTAATAAAATATTGTAATACTATACTCTAGCCTAGGTTTGAGGGTTGTTATGAGAGGGTGAGGGGATTTCTCGTGGATATATGAGGGTGCCCTCGAGTTTTTCTTGCGTAGTGTTGAGATACTACATTCCAAGAATGCTGAGTGTTATTGCGCTATATTGATGTAAGCGTCTTTGGGCGCTGGGGCTGAACTAAGTGAATAAAAAAAGACCTGTTAATCTCGACGTCACTACAATCAAGCTGCCGCTGCCAGCCTATACGTCAATTCTTCATCGGG
Organism: Candidatus Endonucleibacter bathymodioli; assembly: GCA_030674915.1. GTDB lineage: Bacteria > Pseudomonadota > Gammaproteobacteria > Pseudomonadales > Endozoicomonadaceae > Endonucleibacter > Endonucleibacter bathymodioli. The sequence continues at coordinate 88,129 of JASXSV010000005.1, read as the reverse complement.
TTGCTGGTATTCTGCTGTTTGTTGCTATGGGGTGGGCTCTTTATGGCCTACACTTGTCATTGATGTCAGCTGAGTCTTTCGAATCTTTGAAGGAATTGTGTTCGTCTACGCCGGTGAAGCTAGGTGTTTGGATAATATTATCAGCTTTGATTTACCACTGTGTTGCGGGTATTAAACACCTGCTCATGGATGTTGACATAGGTGATGGAAAGGAGTCTGGAAAGGTAGGAGCGATAGTAACTCTGGTTGTATCTGCTATTTTGATAATTCTTGCTGGAGGCTGGATATGGTTACCAGTATAACTAACTTGTCCCGTAGTGGCTTGTATGATTGGATGCTGCAGAGACTTACGGCCATCGTGCTTGGGGCGTATTTTGTTTTTCTATTTGGATACATTCTGTGTAACGCAGATATGGAATATACGCAGTGGCGAGGGCTCTTTGATTGTCTAGCTATGAAGGTTTTTACGTTGTTTTCTCTATTGTCGCTGGTGGCACATGCTTGGGTAGGTATGTGGACAATAACCACCGATTATCTAAATGATCGAGCTTTGGGTTCGAACTCTGTGTTAATTCGCTTTCCTGTTCAATTAGTCTGTTTTATTGCTTTGTTTTGCTATGTAGTTTGGGGCGTACATATTCTTTGGGGGCTTTGATAAATGACCGTACTTCGTACTCTTACCTATGATGCCGTTGTTATAGGAGGAGGTGGCGCAGGCCTGCGTGCTGTTTTGCAGTTGACAGAAGCGGGGATCAATGCAGCTTGTGTTACCAAGGTTTTTCCAACCAGATCTCATACGGTTTCTGCCCAAGGGGGTATTACCTGTGCAATCGGCAGTGATGACCCCCAAGATGATTGGCGTTGGCACATGTACGATACCGTCAAGGGTTCTGATTACATTGGTGACCAAGATGCAATTGAGTACATGTGTTCAGTTGGGCCTCAGGCTGTTTTTGAGTTGGAACATATGGGGTTACCGTTTTCAAGAACTGACGAAGGGCGCATTTACCAGAGGCCTTTTGGTGGACAGTCGAAGGATTTTGGGAAGGGTGGTCAGGCTGCTAGGACATGTGCAGCAGCTGATAGAACAGGTCATGCGTTATTGCATACGCTTTATCAGGCAAACTTGAAAGGTGGTGCTACTTTTTTAAATGAATGGTATGCCATTGACCTGGTAAAAAATCAACGGGGACAGGTGGCTGGTGTGATAGCTATTTGCATCGAAACTGGTGAAACTGTTTATATCAAAAGTAAAGTGGTAGTTTTGGCAACAGGTGGCGCGGGTCGTATATATGCATCGACAACTAATGCGCTAATTAATACTGGTGACGGTATTGGTATGGCTCTTCGTGCAGGCTATCCAATGCAGGATATGGAAATGTGGCAATTCCATCCTACGGGGATCTATGGTGCAGGTGTGCTAGTTACAGAAGGGTGTCGTGGAGAAGGAGGATATTTGATTAATGGTGATGGTGAGCGTTTTATGGAGCGCTATGCACCTAATGCGAAAGATCTAGCGGGACGTGATGTGGTTGCACGCTCTATGGTTATTGAAATTTTGGAAGGGCGTGGTTGTGGTGTGGATAAAGATCATGTGTTGCTGAAACTTGATCATCTTGGTGCGGAAACATTGAATTTACGATTGCCTGGCGTTTGTGAGTTATCAAAAACATTTGCTCATGTAGACCCAGCGGTGCAACCAGTTCCTGTTGTACCTACCTGTCACTATATGATGGGAGGGGTGCCAACCAACGTGAGTGGGCAGGCGCTATATCGGGATGATAATGATAATGATCAAGTGATTGATGGACTTTATGCCTGTGGGGAGGTGGCGTGCGTCTCTGTCCATGGAGCTAATCGTTTGGGGGGAAACTCCTTGCTGGACTTGGTCGTCTTTGGGCGTGCTGCTGGGATTCATATTGAGAAAAGTCTTAAAGATGGCTTTGACACGCAGGATGCCTCTCAGAGCGATATCGATGAGGCGCTTGCTCGATTGAGTAGGATTAATGCATCTAATTCTGGTGAGAAGGTAGCTGACGTTCGTAAAGAGTTACAAAACATTATGCAGCTGTATTTTGGTGTTTTCCGAGAAGGGAAAAACATGCAAGAAGGCTTGAAAAAGCTTGGTCAGGTTGGTGATCGCATTCAGTCACTGCATCTTGAGGATAAAAGTAATGCCTTCAACACGGCGCGAATTGAGGCGTTAGAACTTGAAAATCTTTACGAAGTGGCCCTTGCTACAGCTACTGCCGCCGAGGAGCGAAAAGAGTCTCGTGGTGCTCATGCACGGAATGATTTCACTGAACGGGATGATGAGAATTGGCTGGCTCATTCTTTGTATTGTCCTAAGACAAAAAGGGTGACTAAGCGTAAAGTTAATTTTTCACCCAAAACTATGGAGGCATTTCCACCTAAGGCCAGAACTTACTAATGGGGCATAAAAACTATGTTGGTCAGTGTCTATCGTTACAATCCTGAAACAGACACCAAGCCTTATATGCAGGATTTCACTGTTGATGTTCCTGCAGATAAAGATTTGATGGTATTAGATATTCTTAACCTTATAAAGGAGCAAGACTCAGGCTTGTCTTACCGGCGTTCATGTCGAGAGGGGGTCTGTGGTTCTGATGGGATCAGTATTGCAGGAGCCAATGGATTGGCTTGTGTAACACCTTTGTCTGAAGCGTCTAAAGGTAAGGATAAGTTGGTTTTGAGACCATTACCTGGTCTTCCTGTTATTCGTGATCTTGTTGTAGATATGGGTTTGTTTTACAAACAGTATGAAAAGATTAAGCCGTATCTCATTAATGAGGAGTCAGTACCGGCCATAGAAAGGCTTCAGTCACCGGAAGATCGTGCCAAACTTGATGGCTTGTATGAGTGTATTCTATGTGCCTGTTGTTCGGCAGCTTGCCCTTCATTTTGGTGGAACCCTGATAAGTTTGTTGGGCCTTCGGGGTTGCTTCAGGCATATCGTTTTCTTGCAGACAGCAGGGATACTGCTACTGACCAGAGATTGGCGGAGCTTGATGATCCTTTTAGTGTTTTTCGTTGTCGAGGTATTATGAACTGCGTCAATGTTTGTCCAAAGGGTTTGAATCCTACTCGGGCTATTGGGCATATTAGGAAAATGTTATTTAAACAGGCTACTTGAATACAGTTGTCTATATTTTTTGTGGTAGTAGTAATGATGGTAATATATGTATTTAGTGGCTGTGCTCAAAGTAAAAAATAATTGGTGGTACAGGTCGGCGGAAATGGATTGAGGTATCATTGGGTTAGATGGCTATACCCATTATCATTGAATGTGTGAATAGGCGACAAATTAGTGCGACCCCCATGATTCTGCAAGTAGTAAGTGATTTGAGAGGTGGGTGTGAGAGCTGTCAACCTTACGCCTTGGTATAGGTGGGTGGGCGCTGCTAATCAGTCTGCATTTTTGAGTATGACGGATATAATGGTTAATTGGCGTTTTTCTGATTTAGATCGGTAATTAAGTAAAACTTCACTCTCACGGGGTATGGGCATGCAAGAAGGTGTAATGCAGCGCATGTGGAATACGTCCCACATTGCCGGAGGGAATGCTGCATACGTTGAAGAATTATATGAGAATTATTTGCGTGACCCTAATGGGGTTTCGCATGTTTGGCGAGACTATTTTGAAAAATTGCCCCCAGTCAGTGGAGAAGGGTTTGACGTACCTCACTCGACTGTTCGGGAAAACTTCATCTTATTGGCTCGCAAGCGTCAGGGTATTCTGCCTGTTAATACAAGCTCTGTATCTAGTGACTATGAGCGAAAACAAGTTCAGGTATTGAGGTTGGTCAGTGCTTTTCGGGTTAGGGGGCATCAGCGCGCTGCCATTGACCCGTTGGGTATTTTGGTCAGGGAGTCGTTTCTAGATCTAACACTTGCATATCACGGGTTGAGTGAGGCTGATCTGGACACTGAGTTTCAAACCAGCACTCTATTTATTGGTAAAGACCATGCGCTATTAAAAGATATTATTGATGCACTGAGTTCGACTTATTGTGGTTCTATCGGTGTTGAATATATGCATATCGCCAAAACTGAAGAACGGCGCTGGTTTCAGAGTCGCATGGAAAGTGTGTGTGGCCAGTTGACTTTTGGTGAAGGAACAAAGTTACATATTCTGGAGCGTCTCACTGCTGCAGAAGGACTGGAAAAATATTTAGCTACCAAATTTCCCGGGACCAAGCGTTTTGGCCTTGAAGGCGGCGAGTCTTTGATTCCGATGCTTGATGAACTTATTCAGAGATTAGGCTCTTATGGTGCCAAGGAGACTATCATTGGCATGGCTCACCGGGGTCGGTTGAATGTTTTGATGAATATTTTCGGGAAGAATCCGGTTGAATTATTTGAGGAATTTGAAGGTAAAAAGAAGAAAGACCTGGGGTCTGGTGACGTTAAGTATCATCAGGGGTTTTCGTCCAACGTCATGACTCTAGGTGGTGAAATGCATTTGGCGATGGCTTTTAATCCTTCGCATTTAGAGATAGTAACACCAGTTGTGGAAGGTTCTGTCAGAGCACGACAAGATCGACGTACCGATACCAGAGGGAATGTGGTTGTACCTATAGCTATTCATGGTGACGCAGCTTTTGCGGGGCAGGGTGTTGTGATGGAAACCCTACAAATGTCTCAGACACGTGCTTTTTATACTGGCGGCACTATCCATATTGTGATTAATAATCAGGTGGGTTTTACCACGAGTAAGCGTGAAGATGCGCGCTCCACCGAGTACTGTACTGACGTGGCAAAAATAGTGGGGGCACCGATACTTCATGTTAATGGTGATGATCCTGAAGCTGTTGTTTTTACTATGAAGTTGGCCCTTGATTACCGTATGGAGTTTAACAAGGATGTTGTGATTGATATGGTTTGTTATCGGCGAAGAGGACACAATGAAGCAGATGAGCCTTCAGGTACTCAGCCATTAATGTACGAGAAGATAAAAAAACATACGACGACGCGTGACCTTTATGCAAAAGCTTTGTTAAATGATGGAGTGTTGACGCCGGAACAAGATAAAGCACTAATAGATTCTTACCGCAATGCTTTGGACAAGGGTGACCATGTAGTGAAAGCGTTGGTTAAAGAGCCAAACAAGGAGCTTTTTGTTGACTGGTCGCCCTATCTAGGGCATAAGTGGACGGCTAGGCATGATACTCGTGTAGCACTGAAAACTTTGCAGGAGTTGGGAAAGAAAGTCTGCGAGACGCCTGAAGGATTTGTATTGCAGCGGCAGGTGAGCAAGGTTGTTGATGATCGATTAAAAATGGTAGCTGGTATATTGCCTCTTAACTGGGGGTGTGCGGAAATTCTTGCTTATGCAACATTGTTGGCAGAGGGTCATGAGGTGCGTATTACTGGGCAGGATGTTGGCCGTGGTACGTTTTCTCATCGACATGCGGTGTTTCATAATCAGAAAGACGGTCTGTCTATTGCTCCATTGGCTCGTATAATAAAGGGGCAGCCACGATTTCAACTTTGGGATTCGTTGCTTTCGGAGGAAGCGGTGTTGGCTTTTGAGTATGGATATTCGGCTACAACGCCTAGCACCTTGGTGATTTGGGAGGCTCAGTTTGGTGATTTTGCCAATGGTGCCCAGGTGGTTATTGATCAGTTTATTACTAGTGGTGAGCATAAGTGGGGGCGTTTGTGTGGGTTGGTTATGTTGTTGCCACATGGTTATGAAGGTCAGGGGCCTGAACATTCGTCAGCCCGTCTTGAGCGCTACTTGCAGCTTTGCGCGCAACATAATGTGCAGGTTTGCGTGCCAACGACACCGGCTCAGATATTTCATGTGCTGCGTAGACAAGTTATCAGACCTTTGCGTAAGCCGCTGATTGTTTTTACACCAAAAAGTTTGCTTCGTCATAAGTTGGCGGTGTCGTCCCTTGACGAGTTGGCAGAAGGGGGCTTTCAGACAGTTATTCCTGAAATTGATGACCATGATTCTGCTCTGATAAAACGGCTAATTATGTGTAGTGGAAAGGTTTATTACGATCTTTTAGATAAAAAACGTTCGGAACAAATTAACGACACCGTTATTATTCGAGTTGAGCAGTTATATCCTTTCCCTCAGGATGATCTTAATGATCTAGTTAATAATTATCCGAATCTTGAGCGAGTAATCTGGTGTCAAGAGGAGCCTATGAATCAGGGAGCTTGGTACTGTAGTCAGCATCACATGCATAGATCTATTGAGGGGCATGCTAATAAACTTTTACAAGTGCGTTATGCGGGGAGAGAAGGTTCTGCCGCTCCTGCCTGTGGTTATATGTCGGTGCATGTGGACGAGCAGAGAAAGTTGGTGGAAGACGCATTTAATATTTAAAACTGGTATATCTATTTATGCATCCTTTGTGAAAAAGGGTAAGGAACAATAATGGCCACTGAAATCAAAGCACCGTCTTTTCCTGAGTCTGTAGCAGACGGTATGGTTGCAACTTGGCATAAACAACCAGGGGAGTTCTGTGACAGGAATGGGCTGCTGGTAGATATTGAAACAGATAAGGTTGTTTTGGAGGTATTAGCTCCGGCAGATGGAGTGTTGACGGATGTGTTTAAGAAAGAAGGGGATATTGTTCTTAGCGGGGAGTTGATTGCCAATTTTGAGGAGGGCTCTAAATCGGGAGACACAGTGCCTGGTGTAGCTATTGCTCCCACTTCTGCAGCAAAAGCTAGTGGTGATGCAGGAGCTAGTACTTTGACTGGAGCATTGAGTCCTGTTTTGAGTCCTGCAGCACGTCGTATGGTTGAGCAAGGAGGGACAGATCCGGTAGCTATTTCTGGGACTGGTAAAGGTGGACGCATTACTAAAGATGATGTGGTGCGTCACGTTGATCAAACAAGGCAAAACCTGGATACTGACAGAACTGCTATTCCCGATGTGGTACCAAATCAGGCGCTAACTTTTTCTTCGTTGCCTGACAGTAGTAGGATTGAGAAGAGGGTGCCGATGACCCGCCTCCGTGCTCGTGTTGCGCAGCGATTAGTTGAGGCGCAGCAGTCGGCAGCAATGTTGACTACCTTCAATGAAGTTAATATGAAGGCGGTGATGGATTTAAGGACTAAGTATAAAGATCGTTTTGAAAAGAGCCACAGTGTTCGTTTGGGCTTTATGTCATTTTTTGTAAAAGCGTGCGTAGAAGCATTGAAACGACATCCTGGCGTTAATGCATCTATTGATGGTAGTGATATTGTTTATCATGGTTATCAGGATATTGGTGTTGCTGTATCCAGTGATCGCGGTTTGGTAGTGCCAGTATTGCGAAACGCCGAGTATATGAGTTTGGCGGATATAGAGTCTACCATTCGTGAATATGGCGCAAAGGCTAAAGAGGGTAAGTTGTCCATCGATGATATGACAGGAGGTACTTTCACTATATCTAATGGTGGTGTTTTTGGTTCTTTGTTATCGACACCGATCCTAAATCCGCCACAGGCTGCAATTCTTGGAATGCATAAAATTCAGGAACGGCCAATGGCTGTGAATGGTAAGGTGGAAATTTTGCCTATGATGTATTTGGCGCTCTCTTATGACCATCGTTTGCTTGATGGTAAAGAAGCAGTCACATTTCTAGTTATCATCAAAGAGCTGCTGGAAGATCCTGCAAGAATTCTGCTAGATCTCTAGTAATTATTAGTAAAGTAAGTTGGCAATTATTGCCACTACTTGCACTTTGTTCGGGTGAAGAGCTTATGTCAAAGCAGTTCGATGTTGTGGTTATTGGCGCAGGTCCTGGAGGTTATGTCTGTGCTATTCGCTCGGCACAGCTAGGGTTGAAAGTTGCATGTATTGAGAAGTGGTCTGATGATAAAGGTCAGGCTACTCTGGGGGGGACGTGCTTAAATGTTGGATGTATACCATCGAAGGCTCTGCTGGACAGCTCTAATAAATTTGTAGAAGCAAAAAATAATTTTGAAGTGCATGGCATTAAGCACTCGGGTGTTGAGATGGATGTGCCTCAGATGATAGCCCGAAAAGCGAAGATTGTTAAAACTCTGACAAGCGGTATCTCTGGTTTGTTCAAAGCCAATGGTATTACATTATTGCATGGTGTTGGTAAAGTGCTTGCAGGCAAGCAGATTGAGCTAACGAATTCCGATGGTTCTGTAGAAATTATTAATGCAGAAAATATCGTGATTGCCACGGGCTCTAGTCCTGTTGAGATTCCGTCGGCACCGTTGACTGACGATCTGATTGTTGACTCCACTGGAGCTTTGGAATTTCAGGAAGTACCTAGACGTTTAGGGGTGATTGGTGCCGGTGTTATAGGTCTTGAGCTTGGCAGTGTTTGGGGGCGCTTGGGTGCTGAAGTTCTTTTGCTTGAAGCAATGGATTGCTTTTTGTCTGCTGCTGACCAACAGATCGCCAAGGAGTCTCTGAAGATTTTCAAAAAGCAGGGGCTTGATATCCGTATGGGAGCTAGAGTTACTGCTTCTAGTGTGAAGGGGAAAAAAGATAAAACAGTAGAGGTAACTTATATTGACGCTGACAGTAAGGAGCATAAAGTAACGTTTGACAAGTTGATTGTTGCTGTTGGTCGTCGGCCTTACACTGAAAATTTACTTGCTCCTGACTGCGGTGTCAGCTTGGATGAGCGGGGCTTTATTTTTGTTGATGATAAGTGTAGAACTAGTGTACCAGGTATTTACGCTGTTGGTGACGTAGTCCGTGGCCCAATGTTGGCGCATAAGGGTAGCGAAGAAGGTATTATTGTTGCAGAGCAGATTTCTGGTAAGAAAGCACAGTTGAACTATGATTTGATTCCTTCAGTGATTTATACTCATCCTGAAATTGCATGGATTGGTAAGACTGAAGAAGAAGCCAAGGCATCTGGTGATGAGTATAAGGTGGGCACCTTTCCTTTTGCAGCAAGTGGACGCGCACTTGCTGCTAATGAAGGTCACGGTATGGTGAAGGTCATTTCTGACAAAGTGACGGATCGTATTCTGGGTGTTCATATTGTTGGACCAAGTGCTGCAGATCTTGTCCAACAGGCTGTTATTGCTATGGAGTTTGTCGCTAGCACCGAAGATTTAGCGTTGACCATTTTCGCTCACCCCACGTTAAGTGAGGCTTTGCATGAAGCTGTCTTGGCGGTAGACGGACATGCTATACATATTGCTAATCGTCGGCGTGGTTAGGATTAATAAAAGATGTACTGATATTTTGTCGTGCATTCTGGTGAAATGCTAAATGCTAAATGCTAAATGTTAAATGTTAAATGTTAAATGTTTACAATTAAACTGGTGGCGTCAGAATGAATCTTCATGAATATCAAGCTAAGCAGCTGTTTGCGGAATACAATTTGCCTGTATCATTGGGTGTGATAGTGGATACGCCCAAAGAAGCAGTAGAAGCAGTGGATAAAATTGGTGGCGATCGTTGGGTCGTGAAGGCTCAGGTTCACGCTGGTGGGCGTGGCAAAGCAGGAGGTGTTCAGCTTGTTAGTAGCAAGGATGAAGTTAAAGCTTTTGCTAAAAAGTGGCTTGGTAAAAATCTGATTACTTATCAGACTGACGAAAAGGGTCAGCCTGTTAGCAAAATTCTTGTGGAAAGCTGTACGGATATTGATAGGGAGTTGTATCTAGGTGCGGTGGTAGATCGTTCCACAAGGAAAATTGTGTTTATGGCGTCTACTGAAGGAGGAGTGGAAATAGAAACAGTAGCAGAAAAAACTCCGGAAAAAATTCTTAAAGCCATTATTGATCCTCTCACTGGTGCTCAGCCGTACCAAGGTCGTGAACTAGCTTTTAAGTTGGGTTTGAAGGATAAGCAGATAAGACAGTTTGCGACCATTTTTGTTAATCTCGCCCGTTTATTTCAGGAAAATGATTTAGCTTTGCTGGAAGTTAATCCGCTAGTTATTACAACGCAGGGTGATCTGCATTGTTTGGATGCCAAAATTAATATTGATAGTAATGCCTTGTATCGTCAGCCAAAACTGAAGGCCATGCATGACTCTTCTCAGGAAGATGTTAGAGAAGCGCACGCTGCCCAATGGGATCTTAATTATGTCGCTTTGGATGGTAATATTGGCTGTATGGTGAATGGTGCGGGTCTTGCCATGGGAACTATGGATATCGTTAAACTCCATGGTGGAAGCCCAGCAAACTTTCTAGATGTTGGTGGTGGTGCAACACAGGAGCGTGTCAGTGAAGCGTTTAAGATTATTTTGTCTGATGACAATGTAAAGGCTGTGTTGGTTAATATCTTTGGTGGCATTGTGCGCTGTGATCTCATTGCAGACGGCATTATCGGTGCGGTTAAAGAGGTTGGTGTCAGTGTGCCAGTAATAGTGAGGCTTGAAGGTAACAACTCTGAGCTAGGAACGCAAAAACTGGCAGACAGTGGTCTTGATATTATTGCTGCGAATAGCTTGACTGAAGCTGCAAAGCAGGTTGTTCAAGCAGCGGAGAAACAATAAATGAGTATTCTTGTGACCAGTGAGACTAAAGTCATTTGTCAGGGGTTTACCGGTTCTCAGGGTACCCTCCATTCTGAACAAGCGATAGCCTATGGCACTAAAATGGTAGGTGGTGTCACTCCGGGGAAGGGTGGACAGACTCATCTTGGATTGCCAGTATTTAATACTGTTAAGGAATCTGTTGAAAAAACTGGAGCTGAGGCATCTGTTATTTATGTTCCAGCACCATTTTGCAAAGACTCTATTTTGGAGGCTGTGGCCGCAGGTATTAAGTTAATTGTTTGTATTACTGAAGGTATACCTACACTGGATATGTTGGAGTGCAAAGTAAGATGTGACGAGGAGGCTGTACGATTAATTGGGCCTAACTGCCCAGGTGTGATTACTCCGGGACAGTGTAAAATTGGCATTATGCCGGGGCATATCCATAAACCAGGTACGGTTGGCATTGTTTCTCGTTCTGGCACATTGACCTATGAAGCGGTGAAGCAGACTACGGATATTGGTTTTGGTCAGTCGACTTGCGTGGGGATTGGAGGAGACCCTATTCCAGGTTCCAGCTTTATTGACATATTAGCGTTGTTTGAAGCAGATGATCAAACAAAATCTATTGTTATGATTGGTGAGATTGGGGGTACTGCAGAAGAAGAGGCAGCAGATTATATAAAAGAGCATGTTTCAAAGCCTGTTGTTTCGTACATTGCAGGAGTAACCGCTCCGCCGGGTAAACGTATGGGTCATGCTGGAGCTATTATTTCTGGAGGCAAGGGGACTGCGGACGAGAAATTTGCAGCGCTCAAGGCCGCAGGTGTTACTACTGTCCGGAGTCTTGCGGATATTGGTCTGGCTCTTAAGGAAAGTGCCTGAGCGGTAGTTTTTGGATCTTGCTTATTATCCCTTCTTGTTAGTGGTGCTTTTTGTTGCTTTGGCTCTTTTAGTACCGCTTTGTCGCTTTCTTATCCCACATATATTGCCTGCTATGTCTCGTATTTAGCATTTGTAATCTTTAATGGCATTATAATTCTTCTGCTGGTAAACACTACGGATGGAAAGTCTTAGGATTTGAGGCAGCTGTAAGTTTCTCAAATAAGCTCATGAAGAGAGATAGCTGTTATTATCGAGGTTGTGAGTAGGTGTCAAAGGAGAGAAGGCCCATGAGTCTAAGAGAATAAGGTGATTTGTGTGAGTTAGAGAGGTTAACAGCCGAGCATCTTCAAGGGGCGTTGGTATTTGCGTTGTTAGGTTATGGAGTTACTGATGGGTATGTTTTACCAGACTCCAGATAAATATAGACTGATAAGAGCTCTCAGACCTTTTTCCTATTCTGTGGCAGTGGTTAATTGTGGGTTAGGGGTAGTTCTTGCCTGCATTCATGGGGAAAGTAATACACTAAGAGCGGTTCTGGTGGTTGTTGCTGGAGTTTTATTGCAGGCAGCCTGTAACTTGGTAAATGACTATGCCGATATTGTTTTTTGGAAGAAACAGTCAGGAATACTGGTTGCAGGAGTAATAAAGCAGATTCGGTTGAATTGTCTTTTGGCAATATGCTTAACGGTTGTTGCGATTGCTATTGGTATTTGGTTATCGATTCAGACTGGCTGGTATTTGCTTGCTCTTGGGACAGTAGGAGTTGTCGGCGGCTACAGTTATACTGGATACCCTATTAATTATAAACGGCTAGGGCTGGGAGTGTTCGCTACGTTTATATTTACTGGTGTACTTATGGTCGCTGGGTCACATTATGCGGTTTGTGGGGTTTGGGATAGCAAGGTGATATGGATTTCTATCCCTGTTAGCTTGTTGTCATCAGCTTTGTTATTTTCTAATGAAATACGTGACTATAAAGATGATCTAAGTTGTTCTATTAGAACCATGACTGTAAGGATAGGTATTGGTTTGGCCAAGGTGGTTTATGGATTATTGTTGTTTATGGTATATCCAGTTAGTCTATGGTTATCGTGGAAGGGTTGGGTCAATAATCTACTATACCTACTACCATCATTGTTATTCATTTGGCAGCCCATGAGTCTGCTTTCAAGGGGTGCTGGAGCTAATCAGTTGATCCGGTTACCACCATTAACTGGACGTTTTTTCCTGTGCTTTGGGTTAGGTTTTATATTAAGTGTGTCTTATGGGTTATTTTGAATGATGTGGATTAAACTCTAAAGTGAATCCACAGTCTAAGCAGCTATTCTGACTTTATTTCTATTTATTAATTGATCTAGGGTTTTGAATGTAAGACATTTGCTTGGATGCTAATTAAACTACTTATGCTTTTTTTTACTTATATCTGTGTAACTTATTTAAAGTATATCTTTGTGGGAAAAATATCAGTTGCGGTCAACGTTGGATAAATAAAAAATATATACCCACTTCCCCGTGAAGGTGTGAGGTTGTTAACTGTTATCACTCACTACAATCACTTATTACGCGTAAGGTTATGGGGGTTCTATCATTTGGTTCCTGCCTACATCTTCAATGGAAACGGGTATGGTTATTAATGAGTTTCCCCAAAAAGTTCTGAGTCCTTATGTATAAATGGAATTACTCGATATGGTTCTTGGCGGTGAAGGCCGCCATAATTTAAAGGAGCTGGCCGGTAAGACGTAAAGTTGAAAATAAAACCACATTCCTATCCGCCTTACAGGACAAATATGAACCAAGTTTAGCTGCCTGGATGATCATGAATAAATATTTGAGGAATAATAAATACTTCATAGCTACGAATGGATTTCTACAAAAACAAATTATTTCCTGTATGAAAATTTACTCGAAATAGGGCTGCTGCTTTAATCAACAAAACCAACTACAATTTTGAGATGCTCAAACTTGTATTTTGAATTCACTTAGATCTATACCGCAATCAGACAGTAACTATTTCGGCCAGCTTTATCAAATACTTATCTATGACCTTTTTTTGGCTAACTGCCTGTTTGAGAGGTATTTCCACCACTTCTTGATCATGAATGCCAACCATAATGCTGTGTTCACCTTTCATAAGTGCTTCAATAGAAGCTAAGCCAAGACGACTGGCAAGTACACGATCAAAGCAGCTAGGTTTGCCGCCACGCTGGATATGTCCCAATACGGTAACTTTTGCTTCATAATCAGGAAATTTTTTTTCAACGGTTCTGGCAAGCTCAAAAATCCCACCACTCTTATCTCCTTCAGCAACGACAATGATGCTGGAGGTTTTTCCTGCACGGCCACTACGCTCGAGAGAGTTCATTAAATTATCAACATTATTTTTTTGCTCAGGAATAAGTATTTCTTCGGCGCCTGCAGCAATACCGGCATTGAGTGCAATAAAGCCAACATCTCGGCCCATAACTTCGATAAAGAAAAGGCGATTATGAGAGGTCGCAGTATCACGAATCTTATCGATGGCTTCAACAACCGTATTTAAAGCAGTGTCATAGCCAATGGTATAGTCCGTACCATAAATATCGTTGTCAATTGTACTGGGTACTCCTATACAGGGTAGGCCGCGTTCTTCGTCCAGCTTCATCGCACCGGTAAATGAACCGTCTCCTCCAATGACAATAAGCCCATCAAGCTTTGCTGCTTTAGCATTGTCATAAGCTTTTCCACGAGCCTCTGTGGTGAGGAACTCTGGGCAACGGGAAGACTTAAGGAATGTTCCACCCTGATTAATAATGTTGGCTACTGAACGAGCATTGACAGCCCGCATATTATTATCAATGAGCCCTTTGTAACCTTCATAAATAGCAACCGGTTCAATACCATAATAGATACAGCCACGCACTACTGCACGAATAGCGGCATTCATACCTGGTGCATCACCACCGGAGGTCAATACACCAACTCTTGTTAGTTCTACCATATTCAGCTCACCTTTTTTGGCGATACTTTCCATAAACGGATACAAGCCAGACAAGTTCTTTTATGTCGATCCACAAATACCAATATATGGAAAAATGACACACGTCTCTCTTGTGGGTGAAGAAGTGTCTGACACTTAATAGCTCAAGGCTATAAACTAGTTAATGGTCAGAATTTTCAAAGTGTTCGTTCCACCTTCAACCTCGCTTATTTCACCTTTAGTAAGAATGACTTTATCTCCAGATGATAATAAAGCACGGTTCTTTAATTCAGTGATTGCAAGATCATTTAGCTCAGGACCAGAGGTGCTACTGCTGTCAAAAGCAACAGACTCCACGCCGCGGTACAGTGCCACACGACGCTGGGTAGCTTTAGAGCTAGTCATCGCAAAAATGGGAAGGCCAGTATTAATACGCGACATCCATAAGGGGGTACTACCGGTCTTGGTTAGACAGACTATAGCTTTGACTCCTTCCAGATGGTTAGCTGCATACATAGCAGCCATTGCGATAGCTTCATCGGTTTTCTGGAAAGTGAAGTTCATACGATGTGTCGAAATTTTAGTAACTTCCTGTTTTTCAGCTCCCAAGCAGATACGATCCATCGCACGAACAACTTCGTCTGGACGTTCACCGGTAGCTGTTTCAGCAGAAAGCATGACTGCATCAGTACCATCCAAAACAGCGTTGGCGACATCAAATACTTCAGCGCGGGTGGGATTACTATTATGGATCATGGATTCCATCATCTGAGTAGCCGTGATGACAGGCTTGTTCAGACGACGTGCTTCAATGATAATGTGTTTCTGAACACCCACCAGTTCGGCATCACCAATTTCTACTCCTAGGTCGCCACGGGCAACCATCACCGCGTCAGAAGCTTTAATTACAGCTTCCAGCAAATCTTGATTAACTACCACTTCTGCACGCTCAATCTTAGATAAAATAGCTGCAGTTCCACCAGCAGCAAAGAGTAGTGCACGAGCTTCTTCCACGTCTTCTGCGCAGCGAACAAAGGATACAGCCAAGTAATCAACACCCAATTCAGCGGCTAACTTAATATCCGATTTGTCTTTTTCAGTCAGAGCTGGAGCAGATAGCCCACCACCCTGAAGATTGATGCCTTTGTTGTTAGACAGCACACCACCGATAATAGTTTTAGTAACAATTTTGGAGTCTTTTATAGCCTTGACTTCCAAACTTATACAGCCATCATCAAGGAGTAAAATATCTCCTATTTTACAGTCATTAGATAGCTTAGCGTAAGCTATGCTGACCTGTGTCTCATCACCAGCATCCATAGGGAGCTCTGGATTAAGTATAAACTCAGCACCATTAGGAAGATTGATTTTACCATTTTTAAAACGACCAATACGAATTTTGGGGCCTTGCAAATCACCGAGAATAGCCACGCTTAGGTTCAATTGGGTAGCAATAGAACGAACACGTTCTGCACGAATACGGTGCTCATCTGGGTCACCATGGGAGAAATTAATTCGAACAACATTCACGCCCGCTTCAAGCAAATTTTGTAATTGCCTTTCGGTCTCTGTAGCTGGTCCAAGAGTGGCAACAATTTTAGTACGTCTGAGCATGATATTTTCTCGTTTTACACTCTGTTTCACTAATGCAGCACAATGACAGAAGCAATGGGAAATAGGTTTCAATAAGATGACAAGTTCAAAAAAAGAAGAAGGTACCGTCCTATAATCCAGTTAGCGAGGCTTCTGCGCAAGGAAAACAAGCTTTGCGACCCATCTCTTGACGCTGGTTCAAGTTACTTGGTTTTTCAGCGCAAGAGGGGGAGTAAGGCAAGGTACACCCATACCGTTGAACGACGTTAGTTTGTCGACTCTTCAGGGCTTTGCTTGTTTTTTTTCTACTCATACCTTCAATGGTAACGGATATAAATGCGATAGTATCAGTTCAAAAAAACCTCTGGCATCATCTGCAATTAATATGATCAACGGTTCATGAAAGTCTTAGCCGTATCTAGCATGCGATTGGAGAACGCCCACTCATTATCATACCAAGACATTACTTTTACCAAATTGCCCCGCACTCGCGTCTGAGTTGCATCAAAGTTAGATGAGAAGGGGCTGTGATTAAAATCTGTAGAGACTAAAGGCTCATAATTCACATGTAATACTTCACTTAGTGGCGCAGTTTTTGCGGCTGTAACAATAACTTCGTTAACTTCTTCAACCGTAACATCTCGAGAAGCAATAAAACAAAGATCCACTAAGGAGACATTGATAGTCGGTACACGAACGGCCATTCCATCGAACTTACCTTTCAGCTCCGGAACCACCAAGCCGACTGCAGCCGCCGCTCCTGTTGCGGTCGGGATCATATTTTGTGCAGCAGCACGAGCGCGATATAAATCAGTGTGGTAAACATCACTCAGGCGTTGATCGTTAGTGTAAGCATGAATAGTGGTCATCAGACCTTTTTCAATGCCCAAGGCATCATTCAGAGGCTTGGCAATTGGCGCTAAGCAGTTTGTGGTACAAGATGCGTTGGAAATAACTGTCATATCGGCAGTCAGAACATCTTGATTGACACCATAAACAATTGTCGCATCAACATTTTCACCAGGTGCAGAAATAATTACTTTCTTAGCTCCAGCATCCAGATGAGGTTGGCAGGATGCTTTCGATCGGAAGGCGCCAGTACACTCGAACACAACATCAACACCCATCTTACCCCACGGCAGGTTGGCAGGGTTTCGCTCGGAAAAAATCTTGATCTCATCGTTATTAACAAACAGGGAGCTTCCATTTTCTTCCACCTGAGCACTAAATCGGCCATGAACACTATCATACCTGGTTAAATGAGCGTTGGTTTTCGCATCACCCAGATCGTTGATAGCAACAATCTGGAATTCTTCACGACGATCTGCCTCGTAAAGCGCGCGCAGCACATTGCGGCCAATACGGCCATAGCCATTGATTGCAATTTTAATCATAGTACCTATAACACCCTTAATCGTAACGGGATACCCGCCATGTTTCTAATAAATAGTATATTAACCGCCCATACATCTGTAACGGAAATAACTGAAAGCTCGCCATGTTTGAAAAAGTTGTGTGATAAGTTCATATAATCACATCTTCTAGTGCGCAATATACCCAAAGTAATGGGGTATACCGGCAGGCGACAAACGGTGGAGGGCGAAGCCTCATAAGCCTAGAGCTGAATTATTGAGGTGAAAGTAGATAGCCTGCACCTGTAACGACTTTGGATTATCCTATGTCTTTATATCTTTTCTTAGGAAAGTACTCTACACATCCCGGCCGCGCGTCAGCACCTATAATTACTTTGGCAATATTTGATTGCCTACCAAAGAACTAAAACCATGAAGAATACCATTCCTAATCACGATCAATAAAAATAAGCTAAATGTCACAGCATAAATAGCATAGAACTCTTACTGGTAAAATACAAATATACCTCAAATCACTGTATACCTACAACACTTGAATATATAGACTGAGACCTTTGCACGAGTCGCGCTAAACAACTGAAAATCAGGTATAATAAGCCTGCACAATCAATGCCTTTCGGTGAAATTATGGCTTGGGAAAACCTGAAACAACGCAGCCTATCAGATTCAATGCTGATTGATCACGATGCAGTGAAAGAACTCGATTCTGTCCATGAACTCATTGATTGGGCTCGCTTAGAGCATCATCTGAAATATATACATTCAAGTTCTCGAGGCGAAAATGCATGGCCTCAACTGATGATGTTTAAGGCACTGCTGCTGCAAAGTTGGTATAAATTAAGCGATTCGGCGCTGGAGAAACAACTTGCTCGCGATCTTTTATTTCGTCGATTTATTGCGCTCGATATTTCAGAGTCAGTGCCGGACCACAGTGCTTTTTGGCGATTTAGACAGAAGCTCGATAAGTTGTTGCTTATGGATAAGTTGCTTCAAGAAATCAATTCCCAGCTTATAGATAAAGGTCTTTATATTAAATCTGGAGGTATCAGTATTGTTGATGCTAGCGTAATTGAGGCTAAACAGTGTCGTCCAAATAAGGATAAAGACAAGCACTCAACACAGAATCCTGACGCGAAGTGGAACGTGAAATCCGGTTCTGACGGGAAGAGTAAAAGTACCTACGGCTATAAGGCGCACATAAATGTCGATGATGATGGGCTGATCAAATCTATCGATTACACAGCAGGAAATGTTCACGATTCAAATTGTTTCACTGGACTATTAGATGGTGAAGAGTCGTCTGTTTATGCGGATAGTGCCTATTCCAGCAATAAGCACAGTGAATGGCTGAATGATAGAAATATTGATAACAGAATAATAAAACGTGCTTATCGAAATAAACCATTAACAGAACATGATAAGTGCTTTAACCTTTTACATTCTGGTGTTCGCTGCACTGTGGAGCGAGTATTTGGCGTTTTAAAATTACACTACGGCATGGCGAAAGCTCGTTATCTTGGCTTAAGCCGAAACCGTACACGTTTTGAAATAATGTGTGTGGCGCACAATATTGAACGAGGTTTAGCTATTCAGCAGGCAAGTTGTGCCTGAAAATCGAAAATGAAGGGTGAAATGGCTCTAATGGCGCATATTCGAACTGAAATCGTGTTTTTTAAGGCTTTATCCTCAAAAAATACGATTTAATTAATAGTGGGGCTTATGCAGCGTTATCGTGCAAAGGTCTCAGACTATGTAACCTACAATATGTGATATTTTACTAAACAGTCTTAAAAATCAGTCTTAAAAATATTCTAAGAGAAAGAACAAGATTATGTATCATTATATTCTGAAATAAGTTTGGTATACGAGTGGGGTTTGGTTATTGGGTCGAAATATTGTAGGTGATTTCAACAGTGATGATGCATGGATACTGCTTGTAAGACAATGCAGGACGCGTATTGTCCTGACGGTGGAAAAGTGTTATTGTGCAAGGATGTTCATTAACGTGGCTCCTCGAAACACTTGATTGAATGAAATATTAGGCTTTTTCATATCATTCATGATACTCACCTGCTGGCAGGTTAGCTTAAAGTTATGCAAAAATATTCACGACATTTGTGTTACTCGCAACTAGAGAGTCCAGAGAGCTTAAATCGCTGCATGTCAGCTAAAGTTTTTCCTATACGATTGACTTCACCACTTGAATATGCAAACGTTTAGCAATGCGATTCAAATTAGCTCTATCCGTTGATAATCGCCGTGCCGCTGCCGCCCAATTACCTTCTTCCTCTTTGAGTATTCGGCTAATTAATTGTTTTTGAAAGTTTTCAGTCTCTGATTTTAATGGTAAAGTTTCACGTATGCCAACGCCAGATGGTAAAGCATTTTCGGCAATAATCTCTATCGGTAACTCTTCTCTTACAATATTGAGTTCTCCGCAATCTACGGTATCAATAGCTATAATGGCTTTACCGAGCTGACGAGCCCGTGCTTTTAAGGTGGCTCGACTCACAACATGTTCTAATTCACGGACATTACTGGGCCAGTTATATTGCGTTAAATGTGCAACGGCTTGTTCGGTAATTTTTAACTGAGCGAGACCAAGTTTGCGCCTAGTTTGCTCAACAAAGTAACCGGCTAATATCTGTACATCACCAATCCTTTCGTAAAGTCTCGGCACTCTAATGGGATATACCGCTAACCGGTGGTATAAATCAGCACGAAAGCGCCCTTCGCCCACTTCTTCTTTTAAATCTCTATTGGTCGCTGCCACAATACGCACATCGACCTCTTTAATGTTGTCTTGTCCGACAGGTTGAATTTCATTGCTCTGGATTGCTCTTAATATTTTACTTTGCGCAGCTAGCGGTAACTCGCCAATCTCATCTAAAAATAAGGTACCACCATCAGCTAGTGAGAATTTACCAGCTCTGTTTTTATCCGCGCCGGTAAAAGCCCCCGCGGATTTCAGTCATAAGTGCGCCATATTGAAAAAGTTGAGCCAGAGGGTACACTCACGGTTCGACCAAAAACCAATGTGAGACCACTTATGAATAAGCGTTATACCCACCTGATTCAATGTGTTTTTTCAAGATATTATCTGTTGAGATATCTGCACTTGCCATAGCGACACTTGCCATAACCGCTGCAATTGCCTGTTCAAAGCTCGGCCCACTGAAAAACGACTGTACAATGAAAATTAGCTCGCTGTTATCGTCATTATTTGAGTTTTAAAGATTCGTCTAAAAAACACTATATTGGTTCCACTGACTACCTGACAAAGGAAAAGCTATGGTCTGGAAATGGTGGAGGCAAAAGTCACTTGAATGACGAGCAAATGCAGCAATTAATCGAACATATATACCGTTACTATTTAAGGTGTGGGTAGGCGACAAACGCGAGAATTTCCATGAGTCGACGACATGTATGTGGTTGGGGGGAGTTACTGCCGTCAACAATCACGCCCCCCCTTAAATGGCAGAGGGTAGCAGCGGGTGTAGTGAGAATATCGTTGTTTGAAGTTCATGTGATTAGCTCATAGAGTATTATTTTTATTATAAACCCTAGTACACCAATACCTAAGGCTCCAAAAAGAACAATAGTGCCCCATTTTCCAGCTTGTGATTTTTTTGCCAAATCGTAGACAATAAAGCCCATAAATAGAACTAGTCCAGACACAAGTACTTGAAGTGTTAATGTTTCTATTGTCTCAATATCCATACATTATCTCATTTGATATGTAATAGAATATTTTTGTATAAAAAATATCCTACTATTGCCGATAACAACCCCTAATACTATTACATTTTATGACTCAGGGGGCAGAGTGAAAAAGATAAAATTGGTTGATATAAAGAAATTAAAGAAAGGCAGCCTACTAGTGCAAAAAGAAAGTGCATTGCTGCTAAAGCAGGTTAGAGAG
The DNA here is from genome assembly GCA_030674915.1 of Candidatus Endonucleibacter bathymodioli. Classification (GTDB taxonomy): domain Bacteria; phylum Pseudomonadota; class Gammaproteobacteria; order Pseudomonadales; family Endozoicomonadaceae; genus Endonucleibacter; species Endonucleibacter bathymodioli. The sequence continues at coordinate 66,958 of JASXSV010000005.1, read as the reverse complement.
GCTCTTGATGCTCAGGATGCTTTTTTTAAAATGGCTGGAGTTGAGGAGGGTGGGCTTGGGAAGCTATTAGATAATCATCAGATAGTTGATGAAGTTAAGCAGGATCTAGATCTATGGAAAGCTGCATTTGAGCAGGAACAGCTTCAAGTAAAGTTGGATAAAAAAAAGGAAATGAAGCTTTCAGAGAAGTTATTGGTGGCAGCAACCAGAAAATCCAAGCCTGGCAAGATAAAGCGGTGTACACGCATTTTTTAGGGTGTTGTCTGTGAGTCTGTCAAACCAAGTTTTTAATTGATTTTGCAAAAGGATAATACTTCACTATGAATACAGAAAAAGTTGCAAGCGCAATGGCTGCTACAACGTTTGACCCAGCGCTTGATAAGACAAAGAGTTTGTCTCATTTTTCTTCAGAAGCCTATTTACAAAGGGGTAGGATCTTAGATAATGAGGTTAGAAAACTGGCAGGTCAGATTGAGTTATCTAATGACTACCTTTCAGAAATAAATATATTGCTGAATGAGGCTAGTGATGTGTTATATGGGGGGGATGAGTTTGCGGCTACTTCATGGCAAAACACTGTTAACGGGGGGGATAATTCGATTACGCTGGACGATGGTTATGGCCTTGTTGTCTCTGCAAATGGTTCTTTTACAATTACGGATGCTGACGGCAATAGTCTTGCTTATGCTGGGGCTGGTCTTATCCCTACTCCGGCCGGAGGCCCCTCAGGAAATTCTATTATTTTAAATGGTAAGACATCTATTGTTTTAGAGAATGGTACCAAACTCACGCTTGATTTTACTGGGCCTACCTTGACCTCTTTGGTGATTACTCGTGGTAATCAAGGAATGTCTGTTACGGGGCTTAATGGGGTTCCTGTGGTTAATGGGCCAGCATTGGATGGTGAAACGAGGGATGCTGCCATTACTGATGGTGATATTTTGGTAGAGAATGGGGGAGTTAACAGCTTGCTGCAGGACGGTCTTAATGTGGATTTGTATAATGCAACCGGAGGTAGAATATCGGAAGAACACAAGGATTTTATTAAGAACCAGTTAAAAATTGAAATTGACCTTTCTGGCAATATAACCAAAGAAACCTGGACACAGCTAAAACGTGAGCTGACGTTGGCTAGGGATAATCTTACTGGTAGTAATCAATTACAAACGGTTCTGCTACAAAGTGCGTTGACGAGATACAACCAGAATTATGATGCTATGACTAACTTAGAAAATAAAATATTTGCTTTGTTAAAAGAGATACTTAATAGAGTGTAATATTGCCCTTATGAAGTGAGGTTGTTCACTGCCCTCACTCTCCCTAATGACTCCTGCAGGTAATCTCATGTGGATTTACTCGCTTGTAGTCTAGGCATACCTTCAATTGTAACGGGTATTATCTTAGATTATTTTGGTTTAAGTGTCCAAAATAAGGGGGATTTAGTCGCTACTTCTTTCTTTTGTTGTTGTATTAGTTAGGATTGTTTTATTATAATAGGCTGCTTGTTTATACGGTTTTGTGTGCCTGTATGCGACTGATAATTGCCGAAAAACCGAGTCTTGGCAGAGCTATTGCTGACGTTCTACCTAAGCCCCATAAAAAACATGATGGGTATATTGAGACGGCAGGAAAAGATTATGTTACATGGTGCGTCGGGCATCTTTTGGAACAGGCAGAGCCAGAGGCTTATGATCCTGCTTATAAACAATGGAGTTTAGAGCATTTACCGATTATTCCAGATCAATGGACATTGCAGCCAAGGAAAAGTAGCAGAGGGCAGCTTGGTGTTATAAAAAAACTATTGAAACGTGCGGAAGTCATTGTTCATGCCGGTGATCCCGATCGTGAAGGGCAGTTGTTGGTTGATGAGGTGCTGGAGTTCCTTGACGTTTCCCCGGCACGGAAAAAAGAAGTTTGGCGGTTGTTGATTAATGATTTAAATCCTCAAGCTGTTAAGAAAGCCCTTGCAAAGTTGCAGTCAAATAATGATTTTGTGTCTTTATCAGTTTCTGCTCTTGCACGGTCAAGGGCAGACTGGATTTATGGTATCAATCTGACCAGAGCGTTTACATTGTTAGGCAGAAGAGAAGGGTACAGTGGCCTGCTTTCTGTAGGTCGTGTGCAAACACCCTTGTTAGGATTGGTGGTCAGGCGGGATCTAGAAATTGAAAGCTTTCAGGTCAAACCTTATTTTGAAGTGTTTGTTGTGCTAAAAACCAAAAATCAAGAAAGTTTCAGTGCAAAGTGGATTCCCAGTGAATCGTGTCAGCCTTGGATGGATGAAGATGGTCGCGTTTTGGAAAAGCGTTTAGCGCAGAATGTGATGGACCGAGTTGAAGATAAAAAAGGTACGGTGGTTCTTATTGATAATAAGCAAGGAAAAGAGTCCCCACCACTGCTTTATTCTCTATCAGCCTTGCAGATTGATGCTGCTAGACAGTTAAAACTTAGTGCGAGCCAAGTTCTTGAAAGCTGTCAAAAGCTTTATGAACAGAAGTTGATAACATATCCCCGCTCTGATTGTCGCTATTTACCCAAAGATCATTTTGAACAGGTGCGTGAGGTGCTGTCGGCAATCAGCAGCAACCAACAGCAATTGGCAAAAGCCGTTGATAAGGCACAGACGAATAGGCCTGGAAAGGCGTGGAATGATAAAAAAGTATCAGCACACCATGCCATTATTCCAACTTCTCGCAAATCTTCGTTAGCAAGAATGTCTGAGTCTGAAACCAAGATATATGGTTTGATTGCCAGACAATACATAGCTCAATTTTATTCTGATTTTACTTATAAGACCCAGCGCATTGATGTATGCATAGAGGGTGGTCTTTTTCAGGCTCGTAGCCGAAAAATGGTGACTGAAGGGTGGAAAGAGCTATTTAACCGTGGTAAGACAGAAGAGAAGGAAGGGGGCTCACCACCGCTTCCTGTTCTAGGAAAGGGCGATCTTCTCGATTGCGTTGATGTTGAGCTGAAAGAAAAAGAAACTCAGCCTATGCATCATTTTAATGATGCTACATTATTATCAGCTATGACTGGTATTGCTCGTTATGTAAAAGACTCGGCTATCCGTAAAGTTCTGAGAAAGACCGACGGTCTGGGAACAGAGGCAACAAGAGCTGGTATTATTGAGCTTCTTTTTAAGCGGCAGTTTCTCGAACGACGAGGTCGAAATATTCATGCAACTGCTACAGGGCGTGCATTAATTGAGGCGCTACCAGATAAAGTAAGGTGCCCAGATATAACCGCAAGCTGGGAGTCTTTTATGGAAAGGATTGTGGAGCGAAAATGCAGTTATTCTAGGTTTATGGCTGATCTTGACCATGAGTTAAGGGGGCTGTTGGTTGCGGCTAAATCTAATGGTATGGCTTCTGTTCGAGGTTTGCCGCCAGTTAAACAAAATTTCAGGAAAAAAACCGGAGTACCTTCTAGTAAGGGTAAGTACTACCAGAAGAAAAAAATATCTGTAGTGAGTTCTCATAATATTGATAAAGCGTGAAGGGTATTATATTTCGTAAGGTAGTAGCATCTTTTTGATGTCCTGCCGCACTACTTTTTTGGCCTTGTTTTGAGCTCGGGTCAAAGAAGTTTAGAGCCAATCTTGGCAAGCGTCACAAGAGAGCCATATTGGCTGGGAACGGTATTATTGCCAGTGGCGACCTTTTTTTCAGTCCACGCAGTCCTGGAGTTCATCAATATCCACTCGATCAGGAATGGAACTGGGTATAGCCTCATCACCCTTACACTATCGATAACCTTTACCTTAGTGCGGGAGAAGGAGGCTTCATTGTTTTTTTGATTAGGTGATAAGTTGCGTCTGAAAATAGAAAATGAAGGGTGAAATGGTTCGAATGGCGAATCTTCGAACTGAAATCGTGCTTTTTAAGGCTTTATCCTCAAAAAAATACGATTTAATTAATAGTGGGGCTTATGCATCGTTATCGTTCAAAGGTCTCATATAGATACTCGTATAATTAATAATTCCGCTCGACAGTTATATTTTAATACGAGAACTAACACTCTCCAGACAGCAACCTTGGGAAAGATCTTTTTATAATATAACTGTGTTTATTTTCAGAATCCTTCGCCTTCTAAGTGCTTTCCTTTAGCTCTATTTTACGCTTGTCAGAGACTTCAGGACAATAACCTTTTAAACCTGAACTTAACCATAATCTTAGACTGGCAATACTTTTGCTTACTACAAGTACCTCAGCCACGGCTTATTGAGTAAGGTTGTTTATTCAGTAGACCTATATCTGATAGGACTTGCCTTGATTCATCGGTTTGCAGCATAGAAGGAGTAGCTCACTGTCTTCTCATAGCAACTTCAAAGACGCTAGGTATAAATATCAACTTTAAATGAACTTATCGACAGATTATCAGTCCTACCTGTATGTATTAGTTATTATGTGGTCTTAATATTATGAACAGTAGAGCGGATGGTAACAGCAGAGATCACCTTCCCATAATGGATATAAATGCCAAACAGAGTAGTATCTCATCAAAAAGCAGCATAAGTCAGCATAAGAGCAACACCGTCAAGCAAGTTAACAATGAAGCCTTATTTGCTCAAGGGGATATTGCAGTTTCTCACGACTATAGCGCTTGTTCTTCTACAACTATACAGAAACGTTCAGCACAAGCACACCGACCAGAATTCTGTGATTTAATCAACAAAACTAAACTTATGGCAATAACAGAAGCCTCAAGTCATTTTCGTGAAAAGTATAGTGGAATAGCGCACAGCCAACATGCAAGCTTAATAAAACGCTTCACTCTAAACGGTAAACATCCTTTAAATAAGTATCATCAAAACCAACTAATACCTTTGCTCTGTGACCATTGTCCCACTTCTAACTGGAGCTGGAGGAGTATGACTACTGTATTCTATTCATTTTCTATAGCAGGCATATTTACATTCCAAAAAGACACTAAGGCAGATGTTAGAAGGACTCAAAAAAACTTATTAGACACCTTTCTCGATCAAATATATCTATGGTGCAACCAACGTCCTGCACCCACCGATATTGATGCCCAAGGTATAGCCAATATTATATACTCCTTAGCAAAACTTGTGGACAACGAGCTAGATTTGGATAAGACACCTAAATTCCAATATACCCTAGCCTCGCTATTATTTCATGTAAAAACAAAAGCCGAATCAAAAGAATCAAAAACCCAGTTCAGCCTCCAAGAGAGAAGCAATATTATATGGGCCATAGCAAAACTGGCTGACAATAATGTGCCTATGGAACTCAGGTTGGAGTTAGATCTGCCGACTAAATTTCAGAAAGGAGATAGACTTAACCTCACGGAAACAGCGATATTACTATTGACCCAACTAGAAACACAACTAGAAACACAACTAGAACACAACCTCCAGTCAAAAAACAAGAAATACTTCGACATAAGAACTACAACCAGCCTGATGTTTAGCATGGCAACGATGGTAAACGCAGGTTTTGATCTACAGAATATCAAAAATATCTTGCCTTTACTATTGCCCCACGTGTTAGCAGAGCAATACCACCTTACCCACACCGATATATCCAGCCTGCTATGGGCCATAGCAAAACTGCTGGAAAAAGAGTTTGACATTAATACTCCACTCTTAGGAAAGACAGCGAACATGCTATTGTCCCGTGTGCCAATCATAGCCAGATCACAAAAAGAAACATTCATGTTTACCGCCCGCAGTGCCTCCACCACAATGTGGTCCATGGGAAAATTGGCTAGCAAACTGCTAGACAAGGAGAAGCTCAAAAAAGCCGTTACCGTAATGCTGCCCCGTATAATCTCAATACAAAACGATTTAAGCACCATAGGTCTAACCAACACACTATGGTCCCTAGTAGCACTAATAGAATGCGAGATAAATCTAAATCAAACACCTATTTACAGAGAGATTATAGTGGCTCTATTATCCAAGGTAAAAATCAAAACCGAATCAAAAGAAAAGAAAGACCTATTCAGCACCGCGCAGACAATCTCTCTGCTGTGGTCCGATGCGAAATTCGTGAGCCTAGGGCTAGATCTGCAGAAGACACCAGAATTCATAAATTCCGTAGTTGCCCTGTGGCTCAAAGTTCAAACCTCAATCAAATCAGAAGCAAAGAAAGACCAGCTCGGCACGACAGATACTGTCAAACTACTATGGTCCATAGCTAGACTTTGGGAAAGCGAACTAGAGAAAAAGTATACACCGGGAGTCGAAAATATAGTTCTCACCCTACTGCCACATCTGATCACGAATATAGACCAGCTTAACTGCCAAAGCACAAGCAACCTAATATGGTCCTTTACGCAACTGACGGAAAGGCTAAAACTGGAGGATACAGAGGAATTTAAAAAGATAGTGTTTACACTGTGCCATCATACAAAATCCAAAGCCGAATCACAAAATAGTATCGACTGCTTGACAAGTAAGGATATCTTCATTCTACTGCACTCCATGGCAAAACTCCTGGGAAGTAAGCTGGAAATTGAGAATACCCTGGCATTAAAAAACACCATGGAAACACTGTTGACATATTTAGGAAAGCATATCAAATCAAAAGAAACACAAACCCAATGTATCAACAGTTTGCTTTGGGCCTTTGCATCCATTGGTGAACTCATTGAAACAAAAAAAACTTACGCTATTTTTCTTTCTCTAGCTGATCAAATCGGTGAATACAACAAGATTCCCAGAAAAAAATTGCTCGCATCCCTATGGGCTACTCTTGCGTTTAGAGCCCGATTGTTTTTAAATAACCCTGCGGATAAACATGCTACTCTTCAAAAACATATAAAGAATTTATTTTCTTATGCACGCCTTCAAACCTATGAATGTGAATATGAACAACATATAATGGTTCAAGCTGCAAGCTGGCTTGGAATTAAATACCCAACTAATGTCCATTACCAAACAAGAACATCAAGAACTCAACACTCGTTATGTAATAAGCTATATTCGGCGCTATCTGTTACGATTCAAGAAGAAAAGATAATCGATAATTTGGCACCGGTTGACATCTATGTACCAAACTACAATATTGTGATTGAAGTTCAGGGTTCTCATCACTACGTTGGGCATGATTTCAAAACTAGAAATGGAGCCACTTTACTGAAAACAGCTCTGTTTCAAAAATTAGGGTATAACGTCCTTGAAATATCAATTTTCCAAGCCGAGAATGGTATATCCGTGCGCAATTTTATCGATCACATACAGGAAAATATCAAAAAGAACGTGTATATTTATTCTATACTACCTAAAAGTTATGACGGTGATGATACATCAGATGAGGAGTATTTCACCGCCGATGAAGAGAAGCACGACTATTTCACCGCCGATGAATATTTAGGTAATAACGAGAATGAATGGCAAATACAAGAAGGGAAAAATAAAAAACGAACAAAGAAAAGAAAACCCAAGCGTAACTTGCCTAAAAAGGAAAGTGAGATTAAGTCCTCATAATAAGATAATCCTTGTTATTGCTCTTTGATGTGATGAGCCATGGAGCATCAACTCAGCTACGCCGGCAGCTAATATCAACATAAACGACACCAAACCCGCAAAGAGAAGTTTATTAAACGGATGGAAACTCTGGTTACCTGAAAACGAGCACCAAGTATCAATTATCGACCCATATTACCACAAGCATAGTAATCGTCGCCGACCTTACCCATTGATGACGATGCTGCGTACTCAATCTATATCGCAGAGGTACAGCATAAGTCATCCTGCAATGAAAGATGCCTTGTATGACATCCTGGCCATGCGTTTGTTTGATGGCCTATCATTGAATAGGATAATCCCATTATCACACCACGATCACACCACGATCTATGAACTTCCGTACTTGTTAGAGCGTCATGATTTGGCACTCAAAATATTCAAATCTACTGCATAGTGATGAATAGTTCATCTTCTCCGATGCCGGTTATAGTGGCGCAGAAAATTGGACGAGTTGAAAGACATAAATATCTACTGAGACATATCGAGGAACATCCAAGAAAAATAATGGCTTGGAATAAATATCCAATGATCAACAACTTGATTATCAATATAGAATACATGAAAGCCAGCGTAAAAGAAAAGGTTAGCATCCGTTTTAGATCATCAAATATCAGTTCGGATTCACCAAAACTTGCTACCATAGCTTAGCTAAGAATGATAGCAAATTGTCCACGCTATTTTCTTTGGCGAACATCGTCAGAATGGGGTAAATGATCAAAAAATTTAGATTGTTAACCTGCAAATCAACCGCAATGTGTAATGCACTTAAAAAACTGGAATTAATCGCATGTTCCTTGGTTTATTGATTTGACATCATCAATTAAACTGCAATATAAAGTCAACCCGTTAGCACAATTTTTTTCAAAAACATCATTGATATTTTTCAGCAATATTTCTTGGACTACATTTGAATCATATTTTGGTAAAGCTGAGATATAACCATTTATAAAGTAACTGACAGGTGTAGATACATATTCTCGACCATGCCGCCATATTTTTATATACTCCTGCGTATTTATATGGTGTATATTTGCATTTAGGAAATCACCTGGCAATGCACAAAGATGTGCAGCTGTTGCTATTATTGATTTTTCAACTGTATCTGAGTCTATGTCGATGTGTATCATTGCGAGATCTAGCAAATATACCTTATCATTCCTTTCAAAATATTTTATATTTCCGGCATGTCTATCATCTAATGATATCTGTGGTTTCCTATTGGATAATTCTATTATGTCGTCACTAGGATCGTTCGGATCTAGAGCTGCAATTGCAATCACTTGTCCATACCTATGCATAGCTATCTTTAATGTTTCTGAGTCCTTGTTGCCTGAGAAATGGTCGATATAAATATCTTTTAAAGTTTTTCCAGGAGCCCATTGATAGCTTACGATAAGATGTTTTTTGTTTTGTAAGATGAACGTTCCACTTTGATAAGGTAGTATTAGTGCGGCATTTGCTTTGTTAATTATATCATTTTTTTTCTTATCATATTTTAATTGCCACTCATAACCAAAAGAAGTCGCATTGCATGCATAGCAGTCTTCTCTTGTTATTTTTACAAAATATTTCTTTTTGGAAGCCATGACAGCATAGGTGCTTTGTGCTTGAAAACTTGTTTTTTCCATTGCTAATACTTCATAATTTTGGTTGTTAAATAACTGGTTGACAGCATCATCATCAGAGGTGACATATTCAAATTCTTGCATTTTAGGAAGTGTTTTAAAGTCAGCTTTCGCTACAGATAAGGTTGAGTAGAAAACTGCAAGAGCTAAAAAAGTTTTTTTCAATATATTTGTATAACAATATATAGTTAAAGTGTAGGTAGCAGGTAACCGATGGCGTTTTTGTAAGATTGTTTCTATCAACTTATTATGCCATGAGGATATAGGCAGTATTTCCAATTTGTTCCGGTTATCCATTATCAAGGACGTATTTGAATATATGCTCATTTCTAACCTCTTGTATTTATTGTTAATACTGTGGATTTTTAATTATTTATCATATATATATATATGACATAATTTTACGTTATTACTATGTATAGACAATATTACACTTCGTTAGTTCATATATAGAGACTTTTTATAACTATAATATTATGGTTAAGCATATGGCTCATTAGGGAATATCTGATTTAATCTCCAAAACCTAGTAAAGTAGTATCGCTCTGGGAAGCCGGTTATCCAAAATAAAACAACAATGTTTTGTGTCACTCAATTGTCATCTTTGTGCAGTAACTTGGGTAATTCGTTAACATCAGCTTTATTCGCCGGTGTGACGTTTGCACTGTGTATGGCGTTGCTATTGATGTCTGTTCCTATGTGTATTTTAAAACCAAAATAATATTGGTTGTTTTTATGGGTGGAACGCATATCAGGGTCACGTTTTTAGTAGAGCTAGGAGCTTGGATAATAGTCGCATCTACCATGCTGCCTTGAGATACCTTGATGCCTTTTTCAATTAGTCTTCTGAAATTAAGTATGGTGGTTTCATCAGGTATGGCATCTAATAATTCAAGTTGCGCAAACCGACGCATACAGTCCATATCGTATAAGGCATGCCCTGCTGCAGAATCTGATAATGAGTACCATTGCTGTAAGAAATAAATCCGCAACATACTTTCCATTGGCATTGGTGGGCGACCTTTGCCTTTCTTGGGATAGTAAGGCTCTATAATATTGAGCAGGCGTACCCATGGTACGGTTTTTCCCATTTCATTTAGAAAGAGCTCACGCTTAGTGATAACTTTTTTATGAGTGTATTCTGCGGATGCGAAAGTGATTTGTTTCATACGACAATACTGTTTGTTTGTGTGGCTGTATTATCTCACATTTATATTCCCTAAGTAGCAGTCAGTGCAAACGTAATCGCTAGCAATCCAAAATACGAGTCAGGGTAGAGCACCTGTTCCGAGTCCTCAAATATCAGTTTGGTTACAGTAAAGTACGTTGCCGTGGTTTGAAAAAAAACAGGGTGCAAGTTTATGAGCCTGATGGCGATGGCCAATTTATACCTGCAACGTAATGCTTTAGCGGCATAATTGCGACCTAAATCCGCTTCGAGAGCGGATAAATGGGCAAAAGCGACAAAGTAAATCGAAAATCACGATGGAATAAGCGCAAAAGTCAGAGAATTTCATCGCAAATATGACAACCGACTTGCAAACCACTTCAATCAGAGATTCCCTAGGGCTTTAATCTAACACAGTTGCCTTCAACTTAAGTTGAACCAAGTCAAAATAAACAACAGTTGCGTTGTATGATTAGTTTTTGGCATATTATAATTGCGCTTATCTTATAGAAATACCTCTTTAGCTATCTGGTGCCATGCTTCCCATTGCCAATAAAAGGAAATGGTATAAGCCAAGGGCGGTAGCGTGTGTGCGAGCAGAGGAGCCAACTGGCCGCCTTAGGGTCTCAGAGCAGTAGCATGCCCTCGGAAGAAGGTGCTTGGAGGTCTAATATCGCTGGATGTTTACATTGGGAATGTATGTTTATGTTGTACTGGCTGCTTGAATCCTTCGTGGCTGTTTGCAATCTATTTAAAACAAGCACACATATCAACCGTACGTCCATATTTGCTTAAAAACATGTCTATCAAACGCACAGGATGACTGCGATAAGAAAGCATGAAAACACAATAATGTGTATAGTGCATAAGGGTTGTAGAGGTTTATGAGCGATATCACTCGCATCAATTTTGGATGGAAGCTTGATAGGTTTGAAGCCCATAATACCTTACGACACCATACACTAAACGTTACCAACTATAAGAATAAAGACAACAGAAGGACTAAGGAGCATGCGATTAAGTCCTCGTAATGAGATAATCCCAGTCATTGCTCTTTGATGGGATAAACCATGGATCACTCACTCAGCTTCGCCGACAGAGAATATCAAAACAAATGCCGCCAAACCTGAAAAAAGAAGTTTTTCGAACGAATGGAAATGCTGGTTCCATGGAAACGGATGGTGTCAGTTATCGAGCCAAATTATCCTAATCCTAATCCTGGTAATGGTCGCCGACCTTATCCCTTGAAAACGATGCTGCGTACTTACTGTATACACAGTGGTGCAGCATGAGGACCCTGCGATGGAACGACATCCAGGACATGCGCTTGTTTGCTGGTCTATCACTGAATGGGACGATCCCTGATCACACCACGATCATGAACTTCCGGCACTTGTTAGAGCGTCATGATTTGGCACGTAAAATCTTCAACGAAGTGAATGACTGGCTGAGTGATGCTGGTGTGCTTGGAAGAGAGATCCAAGGATCAGCAATGTTATGATCAATATCGAATACATGAAAGCCAGTGTACGAACCAGGGTTGAGCATCCGTTATAGGACCATAAAATGTCAGTTCTAATTCACTAAAGCTAGCTACCAGGCTTAGCTCAGAATGACAGCAAATTAGCTAGGCTATTTGCTCTGGCGAGCATCGTCCGAGTAGGGAAAATGGTCAAAACATAGGATCAGTGTTCCTCTATGTGGGGAAACGCATGCAGGCACTGAAAAACGAACAAAAATTGGAATGCTAACCTGCAAATCGACCGTAATCTGTCGATTCACTTAAAAAACTGGACTTAATCGCACCTTCCCAAGGCAATTGTCAGGACTTGCGACAAAATAATCTTACTTTCGAGCTTATTTCCTCGTACTTTTCGATTCATTGTCGAGTGGCAATCTGTTTTATAGATGTGATTTACATAATACCCATAGAGAAACATACAATGTCTTTACCATATGCTGGCCAAAAACTGAATCTGCTGTATTATATTATATTGTCTTTGTGTCTCTGCTACGTAGATATTTGCTGTGCAATTAACTTGCCAAATTTAGCTTGTTTTTTATCTTTTAGTCGTAGCCTTTTTGGCGCAACTGATCAAGTAAACAGAGTTTCTTTTGACACATACGATATACAAAAAAAGACGTTCCACACATCATGGTTAATACTGGTAATAATATTACAACCTATGAAATGCAATATATTAATGAAAATTGGGAGTGTGATGTTATGACATCTCCTAATAATAGAGTAAAATTAATTGCTGGTAATAATTGCAATAAAACATTAGCTATAACCGTATTCGATCCTGATAATGGCGGAGTCATTACGTTATATCCTAGCACTGATGGATATGAAGTTGAGACATGCTTTTCTGATGACTCAGTAGAGTTTTGCAGCCAACACACAATAATAATGCCGCAGCAAGATGAATCGTGCCTGCCTGATAATTTGATAGATCACAATATAGACTGTACAAGCAGTGATGAAAGTAGTGTGGATTATTGTCAGCAGTGTGACGATATGAGTATTCCAAAATTATTTATAAAAGAAGCGTGGGGGATTAGCTGTCACTATGATCAGAGCAATAACAACAGCATAAATATATGGCAGGACAAGAACAATGCTAGCACAAAAATTGTATCTAATGGGTGGGAAAGTGATAGCTATAACAAAGCTGATATTCACATCCAAAAACGAAGGCATAATACACAGAGAGAATACACCAAAGAAAGTAAACGCATAAGCAAAGCTGGCAACAGGGGTGGGGTGCATGGTATTAAGAAAAGAGGACTTGATACACTTGGGGGTATGGCTTTTTTAGATTTTCATGATGGTCCTGTCTCCTATGGACAGACAAAAGATTTGTCAAGGAATCAACGTCATTCCACGACTAAAAGAATGAGTTATTCCACAGAAAAAACCACTACAGCATTTAGTAAAACAGAATTTGAAACTAGTACTAATCAAGAAACAAGATCAACTAAAACAAACAAATTCAACCAAACAGTGTCAGGTACAAAGAAACATATTTATGATATATATTTTTTCGGTTCAAATATTTATCACAAAATGTGTAATGCCATATATTCGTGTTCTAATAAATGCTATCAAAAAATAAACAACCATAATCCTGTTTGTTTTTATTTCATACCGCCAAATATTTCAGAACATACCACTAATGACCGGAGCACTAGTAAAAATATTGTTTATCTTATTGGCGGTATTACTGGAACAGTTTTCCTTGGTTTAACTGGATGCTTTCTTAAATTTTTTAGTGAGGCAAAGAAATTTTATCGTGGTAATGAACAAGTTGAAACTATCATAACAAAAGAATCAGTAAGAATGCTGACAGAGGATGATAAATATTTAACTAACAACTTATGACTAAAATCCGCGAGGCTTTATCTTCAAAAAAATACGATTTAATTAATAGTGGGGCTTATGCAGCGTTATCGTGCAAAGGTCTCGTAGTATAATTGAGATTATCAATATCTCCGCCATTAACGATAAGTGCCTCCATAGTCTTTTCACCTAGAAGGGATGTAGTGGCTTTGTTATCTTCGTCAAGCTGGAATGTTCCTTCAGCGATGGCAGTTGAAATTTAATCTGCTATTTTTGGCGTAATTTTCTTAATAAAATAATCCTTTTATTAAGTGAACGCAGCATTACACAACAATGTATCATGTGATCGCATAGGCTGTAAATTAACAGCAACCCCCCCCATATCCTTAGCCCCATTCCCTTCACGCATTGATAGGAAAGGTTTGTGAAGGTGGTTGGGTTTCTGGCTTCGCATGTGGTTACCTAGTTCGTTGTGTGAGAACTACAGTCTATGAGCAGCTGACTTTCAACCCAATTCCAGGTGCGTCTGTTATTGTGAAAAGCTAGGATAAAGGTAATCATTTCTAACGATGCTGTTATGTTTACTGTTTATGTAGAAACTTTTTGGTATTAGTGTTGTCTTATATTATATGGGTATCTTGCCGGTAAACGGTGAAGTCCGGTAAACGGTGAAGTGCTAGATAAGTATTATTGATAAGTTATCGCTATTAATAATTGTAGCAGTTGGGATGTTATCACTTATACATAGGGATATATGAGTAATTAAACTTAGGAGGATAAGGCAATGACAAACTCATTTATAAATATCGGGCGAAATGTTACTGAGACTATGTCTGCAGCATGGAATGTATCATCTGAAGCTGTAGGGGCTAATATAGGGGATTGGGGGAAACGATCAGTAGAGGCCTTAGGTTCGGCTACAAGTTATATTTCAGCCGGGGCATCGGCGATGTGTAGTTATCTTCCTAGCGCTATTTCGCCCGCTTGTGCTGCTCTTACGCCCTTCATTCCTAGCTTGCCTGTTGTAGGATTGGTTCTTGCTTGTGGAGTTGCTTTTCAATATAGAAGGGTTTCTATAAAGGCTAAGGAAGAACTGAAAAAGAATGAAGCTAACAATGCTCAAAAGTTTGTGGCGCTAAGTCAGGAAATTCAAAACTTAAAAATAAGTGTGGATCAGACACAGAAAATGGCAGCACGGGACATGGCTGCAAAGACTGCGGGAATGGGAGAGGAGATGTCTAAACGGAATCAGGAAATGGATATGAAAATAGCCCAAATAAAGGAAGAGGCCGAACTGAAAGGACAAGAGGAGTTGGCAAAATTAAAGACTCAGCACCTGGAAGAACAAGAGGGTCTGTTGGCGATGAAGGGTCAGTTAGAGAAACGGCTAAGCGACTCAGAGAGTTTGGTACGACAGATGGCAGAAACAAATACACATAAAGACAAGGTTGTTACGAACGAGCCTAAGAAAAATGATACTGTAAAGCCATCCTCAACACATCAGTCACAACATGGTGTTGGTTCTTTCACAGATTTTAGTGAGCCTAAGAAAAATGATACTGTAAAGCCATCCTCAACACATCAGTCACAACATGGTGTTGGTTTTTTCACAGATTTTAGTAAGTTACGTGTATCACATTCATCTCCGTTAGCGTATTCTCCATTTATGGCTTCTCCGTTTATGGCTTCTCCGTTTATGGCTTCTCCGTTTATGGCTTCTCCGTTTATGGCTTCTCCGTTTATGGCTTCTCCGTTTATGGCTTCTCCGTTTATGGCTTCTCCGTTTATGGCTTCTCCGGTTATGGCTTATTATCCAGGTATGGCTATTCAAACATGGTGTTGAGTTATAAACTGGTACAAAAATTTCAGACAGTAGAGTAAGAGTAGAGTAAGCTTTAATCCATAACAAATGGACTGCGTGATAAGGAGCAATAAACGCAAATAAAACAGTGCATGCTCCAAGGTCAAAGTTGCTCTGGGTGCTATCCGATAATGGATAGCACCGTTTGTTATTAGTTTAGATTAGTGTAGATTTATTCTTTTTGATGCCGAGATACATAAACTGCCTCTCTGGAACACCCAGCCGTACTCGTGAGTGTAACCTAGCTTGATTTAAAGTTACTCCATCGTTGTCTGTATCTGAATCAGCCCTGATATAATCTCAAACTATCAAAGAGTGTAAGCTATAAAGTTTCAGACCCCTGCAATTTGCTCCGGTGTAAAGCCTAAGCATTGCTGAAACGTTATCAGTCGACACACCGCATTAGTTTTGTTTATGGAACGTGGTCGCCGTCTTACGCCTCTGAAAACTGTTGGGATGAGCTGTCTCAGAATCATAAGCCCTAGGAGGGCAATGCTTCAGCTCCATAGATATCGTTCTATTGGAGTGGTACACATATACCTATTGGCCTTTGACGATGTGTGGTTGTTGATTGCTATCATTCACCAAACACTTGCTATTACTACTACTAGTAGATCTATGGAGCGTCGCTCGTTTGTTGCCTATTCACACTTTCAATGGTAACGGGTGTAACCACTAATCCTGCGTGCCGAAAATACTAGTTTACAGAGGGATTGAATCTGGTACCGTTCAGCCAGATGTCGCTGTTTGTCATGGCTGTCCCTGTGGTTACCTAGTTCGCTATTTTAGAGCTACAGCCTAGAGAAGCTGGCTCTCAAATCCATTCCAAGTGTGTTGGTTATTGTGGTAATTTAGGAAATAATATATACTAATTTCCGCTCGAAGGTGTAGGGGGGACTGTTCTCTTTTACCGTAAAAGCAGCACTGCTCGTAGATTCATGGGTACTCGCTCATTTGTCGCCTCCACATACCTTCAATGGTGACGAGGATGTAAGTATTTATTTATACTGAGTAGTATTTATTAGGTTGGCAATTTGGTGAAATTATGAAAATGATCTTGACTTGTATCATAACGATTACGCTATCTCTGAATGTCGTAGCTAGTGCAAAAGAGCGCAGTGGTAGCACTGAAAAACAATTAAAAACAATTACAACTAGCCACCGAAAGGCCGCGGAAGAGCTATTGGAACTCAATAACGCAGAGTCAGTGCTGATAGCCACATATGCAACGGTTGAACAAGCAATAGCTAATAAAATACTTCCTATTACGCCATCATCGGAAAGCAAACCCATTATTGACAAGTACATTAAGATAATAAAGCAGGCTATGAAAGAAGAAGTCAGCTGGGAGAAAATGAAACCACCTTTAGTAGATGCTTATGTTAGCGTTTACAGTGAAAAAATTATCAAGCAAGCAGCTCGCTTTTACCGATCAGAAGCTGGTAAGCAAATGTTACAGCATCAGCCAGAGATAATGAATGCCTCAACAGCAATTATAAAAGACATGTCTGCAAAGCTACTGCCAAGGTTACAGGTTATCCAGTTCGATATGGCTAAAGAATTACAGGGAGTTAAAATAACACTTCCTAAAAATACGAGTTTGTAAATAATACTATGTAATTACATTATTTAATATATGCAGCCATTTCCTATAAGAGTTAGATGATAAATCTGCTCATATCAACTTTGCAGTATTTTATGGACACCGTCTATTTTTTTGAGTTTTTTGATCTAAAGTACACAACTTTGGTTGCGGAGCTAATGCATGGGAAGAATTTTTTGGTCTTCAGGGTGCATACCCGTTACGATTAAATGTGTAGTAGGAGGCAAACGATGAAGGAAAATAGGTATAGAGCGTAACTTGAGTTGCTAATTCAAGCCTAAACCTATTGTTATTCTAAAAAATACACATTATCTGGATGTCGAAAGGAGCGGTTCAATTAGATAATGAAATACATATCTAAAAGTCACATAAGAAACAATGCCTGTTGCAATAATCAATTCTATCCAAGCTAAATTATCTGTGACCCTTGCCAACCACACAAAATTATTTATCAGTAGCCAGCCGGTTAACTTTATTAAGGCAGTTGCACCAATTACCATAGGGAAGGTGAATGAGGCATAGGCAGGGGAGAAAGGCAAACGTAACAATCTAATAAAACCTATATAAACAAGACCGGTCATAAAGACCCCCAAAGGTGCCAGTACTAGCAATAATAATGGATCAGGTTGGCTGGTTATACTTAGATAACCCGCCAAAGCAAGACTGGCTGGAGCGGCCATAATAGCAAATGTTGGCAAAGCCGTATCCGGTATAAGCGCTTTAAATATGAGTCGGTAAAGCATCGCTGGCAGCACTATCGCATAACAACCAATACCAAAAATAAAGAGCCAGTACACCAATCCGTCAAAGTTCATACCGTGACTCGTCACGGCTGCCACAATAATTCCTACAGGAGGTACAAACCAGCTAGGCACCATGTGCTCAAGCTCAAAATCAATAATTCTATTAGCTATAAAACCAACCAATAAAATAATATGACAAATAATGGCACTCAGCCAAAGCATAGGGGCAACTTCTGGCATAACCTTAAACAAAGATTGAGCTACAACCATTGTTGACATAGCACAGGCGGGTACAATACTACCAATTATAGGGTGTGCAAGTTCTTTTTTAAATAAATGGAAATGCACAATAAGTTTCAGAGCAATCACTAATATTAGTATTGAGGCTATTGCTGCGGATGTGATCTTGACCGGTTCTACCCAGTCCTGACTGATAACCATGGCCCAAGCGGACCCAAGGCTAGCTATCCCAAGAGCTAGTCCTCCCATGGCTGTGGGAGTTAGCTCTAGTTTTGCTTTAACTTTCTCTAAGATAGTATGTTTAGGCTGGTAGTTCTCCTGCACAGTTGACATACGATGCTCCTCCCAAAAAATAATTTATAATGTTATCTGTTCGGCATTGCTCATAACTGTATTCATTTATAGAAATTTACCAAAAAAGTGGAAAAAATATTTTTTTTAGCTAAAGTTAGCTGTGATTGATTCTATACCTGTTTACCATAGAAGGTGTGGGTAGGCGACAAACGAGCGAAGTCCCATGATTCTGCGAGGTGGGGCTAGCTTGCAAGCCACCGCAGATCTTATGGGAAAATGGGTATCTTCAGGCTCCTACTTTCCAACAAGCATAGGTATACCACATGCTAATAGATAATATTACCGTAGTCCAGAAACGTGTGTTAATGTATGCGACTATGCTTATTTGTGCATTAATAATAGGATGTACATCAACAAATAAATCTTTGAAGCAGGAGGTATCACTAAGTAAGCTTGATACGAGCGAACTGAAGATGACCATGCTCGCAAATATAGCAAATATTATCATCAGTGACCGGCAGCTGCCTGATCAAGTGAAAAATGATATTGCCACGATGGCTCTTTCACCTTTACGAGAAGGTATAGATATAAAAATTGAGGGTACAGATACGACCACTCGGCCCATAGTCGTGAATTTTCAAAAGGCATTTGAGCAGAGTATCATAACTATGCTTGAAGAGTCGCATATCATTGAGGCTATTGCCATAATCCACACTCGTCTTCCCACCACGCCCCTGTGCAACCCTGAGGCAAAGTCTCTTAATGAGTCGATGCATCCATCAATGGCGACAGATCCTGTTCGCAGAAAAACTATTGAAGACCGCACCATTACCCTACGAAAAATGGCAAAACAGGGAGCGGCCATGAATTTTTATGTTGCTTATGTCAAAGATGGACTAAATCAACGATCCCCTCAGGAAAAAGCTACGTTTCAACGAGAGGTTTCCGATCCGCAGAACACAAGCCTCCATGACTCACCACTAACGTTGACAGAAATGCCCGATGAAATTGTTGGAGCCTCCTATATTCTGACGACCAAACGAGGAAATCATCTATTTTTCGGTAATATGGGTGTTCAAGCTAAAGATGCTGAAGGGGTGAGTATCTGGAGATTATGGTTTGGGTCACTAAAAGACACAGCCATAAACCATCGGTATAAGGAAATATTTAACTACCTTAAGGCAGGAGGGCTAAATATATATATCTAGGAAACGCCTATTATGTGTTCTTTTGGGTAATGAATTATAACTGCTGTCCTGATGTATACTTATATATTTGAATACTCTGTACCCTGCATAATTTAACAAAGTAGATCATATTCCAGTAAAATATTGACAGGTAAAAATATTTTACTATACAGGTCAAACTCTTCGTGTAAGGCACTGATCTGTACCCATTATCTTAAGGTGTGAAGTTGTTGATTGCTCTCACTCACACCAAACCTTATATACGTAGGCTCATGAGGCTTAGTTCTTTTATGCTTGCGCATAGATTTAATGGTAACGAGTATAAGTAAGTTTCGAGTATTACTTTCGTGTGTATTTACCACATTAAGTCATCTGGAATTTGATAATCGGCATACCAGTCATCATTATCCACTTGCTCTTTCTGATTTTGAAGAACGATAATATTAGGCATTCTTTCAGCTATTTTTTTAGCAACAGGTACCGGTATCAGTATAAATTCTTCTTTTTGAACAGCTATGGCCAACAGCCCCTTGCTTAGCTGGCTCTGAATAGTCTCAGTAACATACAGTTTTTTAACTTTTCCTTCATAGACAAAATGATAACCAACATCACCTTTCTTGCGCGATATAGAATTGCGTTCAATTAATTGCAGGACCTGGGCCATTATGGCATTGTTGTTTTTTTCCTCCTCTCTCTTACGGTTCAATAAGCGATCTCGTTCAGTTTGCTCGGCTTTCTCTGCTTTCAGCTGCTGTCTTCGTAATTCCTGCTCTGTAGAAACACCATGAGTCGCCGCCTCCTTTTTCTTTTTCTTGACAGAAGTTTTTGCCTTAAGGGTTTGCTGTTTGGTGGCAAGCCCAGTTTTCATCAACTGATCTCTAAGTGATTTACTCATAGCTAATATAAATATACCATTCCACAAATTTATCAATATTAATTGCTCATCTCCTTTTGAGATATAGAGATGAGTTGGTTTACCTTAATCGCTAGTGGCCTATAGCCATTCTCCTTGAAAAGTAGCGGTTATTGACTACCTCTCACAGTCCAATCACTTACTACTTGTAGCTCATGTGGATTCGCTCGCCTGTCGCCTATTACACCTTTTAGGGTGGCGACAAACTACCTAGTGTATGTCTTTCCAGTATTCACGTTTAAGAAAATAAGCAAAAACAAAGAAAACTAGAAGGAACAATAAGACATAAACTCCTAAACGTTGGCGCTCCATTTTCATTGGTTCGGCAGAATAAGATAAGAAATTAACCAAGTCATATATAGCCTGATCAAATTCTGTTGGCGTCATACTTCCCTTGCGTTCAGAATCCACTTTTAAACCACAGAGCTTCTCACCAGTTAGAGGATCTTTTTCATTGGAATCATCTATACCTTCGCAAGTATCAATCTGTACTCCTTGAAGGTCCATCAAAACATAAGGCATTGCAACATCAGGGAAAACTTTATTATTCACCCCCCAAGGCCGTGTTGGATCTTCATAGAAAGTTCTAAGGAAAGTGTATAGCCAGTCTTCTCCCCTTACTCTGGCAACCAAGGTTAAATCAGGTGGAGCAATACCAAACCATTTTTTAGCATCCTTAGGGTTCATATTATTAGTCATCAAATCCCCAATTTTAGTGTCTTTAGTAAATACTAGATTATTCATCATCAAATCATGGGGAATTCCTAGATCGTCAGCCACCCGCTCGTATCGCTGAAAACCAGTAGAGTGACAACCAGAGCAATAATTTTGATAATACTTCAACCCTCTCTGCAAAGAAGCTTTGTCGGTGTGATCCGTATCTACTTTGTCTAACGGATATCCATCTCCAGTAGAGGAAATCACCATAATTGGAATAAAGATTAATATTAGGGTTAGTATTATTCTTTTCATTAGCCCGTCACCCTCTTTGGTTCAGGTTTAGTTTTCTCATATCGAGTATAAAATGGCATCAATAAGAAAAAAGCGAAGTACAGCAGAGTGCATATCTGAGCCACCAACGTTCTGCCTTCAGTTGTTGATTGCGTGCCTAGATAAGTCAAGGTGATAAAAGCTATAGAAAAAACTACAATGCCTATTTTGCTATACATACCTTTATACCGCCATGATTTTACGGGACTACGATCAAGCCAGGGCAGCACAAACAAAATAGCAATAGCTCCTCCCATTGCTATAACACCACCCAGCTTAGAGTCTATAAATCCAATATCAAAGGTGATAGCTCGTAAAATAGTGTAAAACGCACCAAAATACCATACTGGTGCAATATGTTCAGGCGTTTTCAGGTTGTCAGCTTGCTCAAAATTGGCGTGTTCTAGGAAATAACCACCCATTTCTGGTAGGAAAAAGATGACGCCGCAAAACACAAACAGAAAAACTACTACACCTACAATGTCCTTTACTGTGTAGTAGGGGTGAAAAGGAATGCCGTCCAGCGGTATACCATCGGACCCTTTATTCTTTTTGATTTCAATACCGTCAGGGTTGTTAGAGCCTACTTCGTGCAAAGCAATAATATGAAGTAACACCAATCCCAATATTACAATAGGCAGTGCCACAACGTGCAGAGCAAAAAAACGATTCAGAGTAATACCGGATATCAGATAGTCCCCTCGAATAAATTCTTGCAGGCCAGACCCAATAACAGGAATGGCGCCAAACAATGAAATAATGACCTGGGCTCCCCAGTATGACATCTGCCCCCAAGGCAGCAAGTAGCCCATAAAAGCCTCTGCCATCAAACTCAGATAAATAGCCATACCAAAAATCCACACCAGTTCACGAGGTGCCTGATATGAGCCATATATCACCCCCCTGAACATATGCAGATAAATGACAATAAAAAACATAGAGGCGCCGGTGGAGTGCATGTACCGAATCAACCACCCATACTCAACATCGCGCATGATGTATTCTACGGATGCAAAAGCTTGCTCTGCGCTAGGAACATAGCTCATGGTTAGCCATATGCCAGTCAATAACTGATTAACCAGAACAAGTAGTGCTAACGAACCAAAAAAGTAAAAAAAATTAAAATTCTTGGGGGCGTAATATTTGCTAAGATGGTCTTCCCAAACTTTGGTAACCGGTAACCTAGCATTCAGCCAATCCATAAATTTCACTGTCATTATGCTTTACCTTCCTCTTCACCAATAACCAAAATATCATCCGTTACAAAAACGTGAGGCGGAACTACAAGGTTGGTGGGTGCCGGAACTCCTTTATAAACTCGACCGGCCAGATCAAAGCGCGAACCATGACAAGGGCAGAAATATCCGCCTTTCCAAAGATTATCAAACTCCATAGGCTTAACTTCGGGCATAAATTTTGGTGAACAGCCAAGGTGGGTACACAGTCCTATCAACACCAAAAATTCATCTTTTATCGCACGAAATTCATTCTTAGTATATTCTGGTTGCTCAGAATTATCCGAACTAGGATCTCTAAGACGATCAGCTTGTGTTCTGGCTGCATCTAACATTGCCTTAGTTCGCCGAAGAACAAACACTGGTTTTCCTCGCCACTCATAAATAACTTGCTGGCCAGGCTCCAGTTTGCTGATATTTACTTTTACCGGTGCTCCTGCGGCCTTTGCTTTTGCACTAGGGTACCAGGATTTGATGAACGGTGTGGCGACCCCAACAGCCCCTAAAGCACCGATTACAGAAGTCGCTGCCACAAGAAAGCGCCGCCGACTATTGTTTACGCCGTTATCACACATAAACATACTCTCCACATTGAGCCTTGACTCAAAAACTTCTCTTTTTGTTCAGGTGTTTTCTTGGTAGAGCAATATCATATTTTTACAGATCACATTATTGGCAATTAAAAGCATTATTTGTAGTAAAATAGCTATTTTAGAATAATTACGCCATAACTTAAAAATTAGCTTGTTACTTCCTACAGGTTGATCTGTACTCAATTTATTCCCCAAGACCGCTACATACTACTTGCTTTTTTTATTATGAAAAAGGATATAACACTATTTAGACTGATTCCATCAAATTATTGAATCAAAATAATGCGGCTACCATCTCCATATCTACACCATTCTGCCTTGAAATGGGTAGAGGTTGTTGACTGGCTCGCTCAACCAAAAAGACTGATAGTTGTAGGCTTATTGGGGCTTCGCTCGCTTGTTTCCTTTTCGTTCGCTCAATGGTAACTGGTATATATTTGTAGTCACACCTGTTTGTTAATCAGACGCAACGCAAGCGTATTACCTTATAATAAAAAATGATCATTCTAAAAATAAACTCTCGGTACGAATGAGGTATTCTCCACAAAACAAGAAGGTAAGAAAATACTTTGATGGGAAGAGGATGTTATACCAGTTTTCATGGTGGGTAAGGCATTGTTGGCGACTTGCCGCAATCATCTACTATTCGTAGTCTCATGGGGGAGGTTGCTTGCAGCCTATATCCATTTCCCTTGACGTAGTAAGGTTTTCTACTGATATCTAGCACTAGATATCGTACTATCCTAGGGTCATGAGGTTCGCTTGTTTGTCGCTTATTACATCATAATGGGAATAATTTTTAAGGGTGAAGAAAGCACAAACAAACACTCAGCTCTATGGCAAGTGTTTGTTTTCTGATTAAAAGCGTAAATATTAGGATGCAAGCACAAAAAAGTGCTGCAGGCCTATTATTAACGTTTAGAGAACTGTGGACGCTTACGAGCTTTGCGCAGACCTACCTTCTTACGCTCAACCTCACGGGCATCACGAGTAACATAACCAGCTTTACGCAATGGTGGGCGCAGAGTTTCATCGTATTGCATCAGAGCGCGAGTGATGCCATGCCGAATCGCACCGGCTTGACCAGAACCGCCGCCACCGGAGACGGTAATCTTTGCATCGAACTTTTCAGTCATTTCCGTCAGCACTAGAGGCTGACGAACAATCATGCATGCGGTTTCACGACCGAAATACTCGTCTAAGGCTCTGCCGTTGACAAGTATTTTGCCAGAACCAAGCCTTAGAAAAACTCGTGCGGTGGAGGACTTCCGACGCCCAGTTCCATAATATTGAGTCACAGACACAGCTGTCCCCTATCAGATTTCCAGTTTCTGAGGCTGCTGAGCAGCGTGTGGATGCTCACTGCCTGCATAAACCTTCAGTTTGGCGAACATAGAGCGGCCCAGAGAATTACGGGGCAGCATGCCCTTAACCGCCAGCTCAATTAACATTTCAGGTTTGTGATCTATGAGAGTTTTGAAATTCACAGAGCGCAACCCACCAGGAAAGCCAGTATGATGGTGATACATCTTATCAGATGCTTTACGACCAGTTACACACACCTTCTCCGCATTAACAACTACGATGTAGTCACCAGTATCCACATGGGGAGTATATTCCGGTTTGTGCTTGCCACGCAAGCGGGAAGCAATCTGAGAGGCCATACGACCTAGCGTTCGACTCTCGGCGTCAACTACATACCAGTCACGTTTGACTGTTTCCGGTTTTGCATTAAAAGTTTTCATTTAACATTGCCTCACAAGGAAATTGCTTTAGCAGCTTCCTGTTTTTACTTGGCCAACCCTCTACCCTCTACCCTCTACCCTCTACCCTCTGCTTTTGGGTCAGGCAATAATAAATTACCAGAACGACCTGTTTAAAAATCAGGAGCTCACGCTCAAATATGGAGGCAGGGTTGGCATTATAACCATTGATAGGCGTAAAGTGAAACCTTTTAGTCAATAAAAAATCATACATTCACCTGCTGGCTCCTAGACGGCATATAAAATAGAGATAATTGGAGGGTTTACCAAAAATAATTATCGGAGGGGGTCGATACCTTTTCAAATACAAACACCCATTACCATTGAAGGTGTGAGGTTGTTGGCTGCTCTTACTTGCCCCAATTACCTATTGCTTTTAAGTTTGTGGGAATTAGCTCGTTTTTGCCTGCTCACACCGTCAAATGGTAATTAGTATAGGTGAGGCATACTGCTTGCAACCAATAACTTGCAATTATAGTCCAGATTTCCTGGTGATTTTGATGAGACCAGCAGAAACATGTTTATTTGTACTGTCCGATGTTCCTTCTGTGTTTTATACTCGTTACCATTAAGAGTGCTAGTATAAGAAGCTTTATGGACCAGTGAGTAGTAATAAATGATTGAAGGAAGGAAGAGTCGTCAGCAACCCTATGCCTTCAAGAAGTATGGGTATACCGAAAGCTTTTGCAATTCACTTTAGTATTGACTGGAAGCCCGAATATGCGTGATTTTATTATTGCTCCGAGTATTCTTTCTGCTGATTTTGCTCGTCTTGGAGAAGAAGTTGAGAACGTCCTTAAAGCTGACGCTGACTGGATTCATTTTGATGTAATGGATAATCACTACGTTCCCAATTTGACCATTGGGCCTGCAGTTTGCCAAGCTCTACGAGATTACGGTATAGCAGCACCTATTGACGTGCACTTGATGGCGACTCCGGTTGATCAGTTGATTGGCGATTTCATCAAAGCAGGAGCCTCTATGATCACCTTTCATCCAGAGGCATCTAAGCATATAGACCGTAGTCTGCAATTGATTAGAGAGGGGGGCTGTAAAGCGGGCTTAGCTTTAAATCCTGCAACGAGCCCAGATATTATCGAGTATGTAATTGATAAGATTGATATGGTTCTACTCATGTCTGTAAATCCTGGCTTTGCAGGCCAAAAATTGATCCAATCTGTTCTGAGAAAATTATGTCGTGTCCGTAAAATAATTGAAGATAGTGGCCTTGTTATAAGGCTTGAAGTGGATGGAGGTATTGGCGTTCAAAATATTCGTCAAATTGCAGAGGCTGGAGCGGATGCTTTTGTTGCAGGGGCCGCTATTTTCAAAGCTGATGATTATGAGTTAGTCATTAGTGAGATGAGAAATGAACTAAATAAAGTAAACGCATTGTAAGCGACACTAGTCTGCTGTCTCCTTTAATTCATACAATATTACAAAGCTGCTCCAAGTTAACATCTCTACTAGTTACCAATGAGAGTGTGGGGTTGTTGACTGTTCTCACTCATCCCAAGAAACTACTGTTTGTAGGATCATGGGGGGCTTGCGCATATCGACTACCCACACCATTGATGGAAATGGTGTGGGATAGTGGTTGATATGAAGAGTTTGGCTGTGGTGTAAAGTATTATTTAATGTCTGTATTTTACCAGAATATGAACGAGTTTGTTGAGTTATGCTGAGCTCCTAATATGAGACCTTTGCACGAATCTCGCTAAATAACTGAAAATCAGGTATAATAAGCCTTGCACAATCAATGCCTTTCGGTGAAATTATGGCTTGGAAAAATCTGAAACAACGCAGTCTAGCAGATTCAATGCTGATTGATCACGATGCAGTGAAAGAACTCGACTCTGTCCATGAACTCATTGATTGGGATCGCTTAGAGCATCATCTGAAAGATATACATTCAAGTTCTCGAGGCGAAAAGGCATGGCCTCCACTGATGATGTTTAAGGCACTGCTGCTGCAAAGTTGGTATAAATTAAGCGATTCGGCCCTAGAGAAACAACTTGCTCGCGATCTTTTATTTCGTCGATTTATTGCGCTCGACATTTCAGAGTCAGTGCCGGACCACAGTACTTTTTGGCGATTTAGACAGAAGCTCGATAAGTTGTTGCTTATGGATAAGTTGCTTCAAGAAATCAATTCCCAGCTTATAGATAAAGGTCTTTATATTAAATCTGGAGGTATCAGTATTGTTGATGCTAGCGTAATTGAGGCTAAACAGTGTCGCCCAAATAAGGATAAAGACAAGCACTCAACACAGGATCCTGACGCGAAGTGGAACGTGAAAGCAGGTTCTGACGGGAAGAGTAAAAGTACCTACGGCTATAAAGCGCACATAAATGTCGATGAGGATGGGTTGATAAAATCGATCGGTTACACAGCAGGAAATATTCACGATTCAAATTGTTTCACTGAGCTATTAGATGGTGAAGAGTCGTCTGTTTATGCGGATAGTGCTTATTCCAGCAAGAAGCACAGTGAATGGCTGGATGATAGAAATATTGATAACAGAATAATAAGACGTGCTTATCGAAATAAACCATTAACAGAACATGATAAGTGCTTTAACCGTTTACATTCTGGCGTGCGCTGCACTGTGGAGCGAGTATTTGGCGTTTTGAAATTACACTACGGCATGGCGAAAGCTCGTTATCTTGGCTTAAGCCGAAATCGCACACGTTTTGAAATAATGTGTGTGGCGCACAATATTAAACGAGGTTTATCGATTCAGCAGGCAAGTTGCGTCTGAAAATCGAAAATGAAGGGTGAAATGGCTCGAATGGCGCATATTCGAACTGTAATTGTGTTTTTTAAGGCTTTATCCTAAAAAAATACAATTTCATTAATAGTGGGGCTTATGCAGCGTTATCGTGCAAAGGTCTCAATATAATTAAAAAATCAGTTGCTTTTGCTCGCATAACCGATAGGGTTGTAATAGATACCTCGTATGTTTTAGAAATATAGAGGAAAGCAAGAGAGGATGTTAGTAAGTATAAACAACCAAATAATTGTGGTAAGCGAGCTAAATTATATTCTCCACACCATAAAACACGACGTGTGTAATACAACTTGCGACTACGTCTTTGCTCGAAACGCCTGTTTTTGCGAGCATTTAAAATAAAGTAAAGGTATACGGTTGTCCTATGAAGCCATCTTTACAGCTCACGATGGGGCAGCATCTGGCAATGACTCCTCAGCTACAGCAGGCGATACGCTTGCTGCAGTTGTCTACTGTGGATTTGCAACAAGAAATCCAGGAAGTGCTGGAGTCTAACCCAATGCTGGAGGCAGAAGATAGCCCCTCGGCAACATCCGATGATGGGCAGTTGACGGGTGAGTTGGCTGTAGATTTTAGTGAGGCATTACCAGAAAAACCAGCTCAAGAGGAGTCTGAATGGTCTGAAACAATTCCTTCTGAATTATCTATTGACGTTAACTGGGATAGTGTTTATTCAAGCCTTCCGCCGTCGTCAAGTGATGACAGAGACCCCTATGCTAGGTCAGTTGTCGCTGGTACTTTACAGGATCATCTTGAATGGCAGCTCCATCTTACATCTATGAGTAATAGAGACCGTTTAATAGGTCTGACTATTATTGAATCTGTAAGCGCTGATGGTTATCTAACAAGTGATATAGGGACTATTTTTTTGACCTTGGTGGATGATTTGGACGATCTCGACAGGGATGAAGTAGTAATGGTGCAACATCGTATTCAACAGTTTGATCCCGTTGGTTGTGCCAGTGAAAGCTTAGCCCAGTGTTTACATGTGCAGCTAGTGCAGAGGCAAGTACTTGATGATGTAAAAAGAACAGCTTTCATGTTGATCAATAATTACTTAATAGCCCTTGGTGCTCATGATTATATGGGTATAATGAAAAAAACGAAGTTGAAAGAAAACGAACTAAGAGAGGCTCTTCAGCTCATTCAAAGCCTGTGCCCTCGCCCTGGCGCAGAAATAGAGCAATCTCAATCAGAGTATGTTGCTCCTGATATCACCGTTAGTAAACGCAATCATGTCTGGCAAGCTGAGTTAAACTCCGGAGCATTGCCCAGATTGGGAATTAATAACAAATACGCTTCTCTGGTACAAAGAGCTAATAAATCCGTAGACAATATGTTTATGAAGAATAATCTGCAGGAAGCAAAATGGTTTTTGAAGAACCTGCAATACAGAAATGATACTTTGCTCAAGGTGGCTAGCAAAATTGTTGAATATCAGCAGAGTTTTTTTATTGATGGTGATGAAGCTATGAAGCCTATGATATTAGCCGATATCGCCGAGGAGGTCGGGATGCATGAATCTACTATTTCTAGAGTAACAACCCGAAAATATATGCACACGCCCAAAGGTCTGTTTGAGTTGAAGTACTTTTTTTCTAGTAATCTAAGTACTGCAGAGGGCGCTGGGTGTTCATCTATAGCGATCAGGGCATTGATTAAAAAGATGGTTACTCAAGAAAGTTCACGAAAACCTTTGAGTGATAATAGAATATCTTCATTGCTAAGTGATCAAGGTATAAAGGTGGCTCGGAGGACCATTGCCAAATATAGAGAATCCTTGAATATTCCACCTTCAAATGAACGGAAACGTCTTGCATAACTATGTTGTGATTTTTCGTTTCAAAACATCGTAAGGTTTTATTACGTGATAGAATCACTATATGCTTGCCAGAAAATTATCAAAGGTGGGTATTAGGTATTAGGTACTCCAACAAAATTTAGGGGCAGGAGAGACTGCATGCAAGTCAAAATAAGTGGGCATCATATCGAAGTCACAGATGCTCTGCGTGACTACGTAAGAAAAAAGATAGAGAAGTTGGATGCACACTTTGGCAGTATAACAAATGTGCAAGTGACACTAAGTGTAGAAAAGCTCATCCATAAGGTAGAAACTAGCCTGCATACGAAAGGTGCGGATATCAATGCTACCTCGGAGGCTGAAGATATGTATGCGGCTATTGACCAAGTGTCGGACAAACTGGATCGGCAATTGATGAAACATAAAGGAAAAACGCTGAATCGACAGCAAGGTGCAAACGGTAAGTTTTGAGTGTAATTATAGATCGTATGATTATTAGAGATATATTAACCCCTGCACGCACACTATGCGGTGTGCGTGCAGGGGTTAGTAAGAAAAAAGTTTTGGAAATAATCTCCGGCTTAATCAGTGAGGAGCGGCCCTCCATTAAGGCCAAATATTTACTCACATCTCTAATTTCCAGAGAACGCTTAGGAACCACTGGGATTGGTGAGGGCGTAGCTCTGCCTCGCTGTAGAAGTAAAGCATGCACAAGTCCTATTGGATTATTTCTCCGTCTTATGAAGCCAATAGATTTTGAGTCTATTGACCAAAAACCAGTGGATTTGATATTTGCCTTGATTGTCCCAGAAGATAATACAGGGAAACATGTGGAGATACTAAGGGTGTTGGCTAACCTATTCAAGTCAGGATATTTGCTTAATAAAATGCGAGAAGCAGATAGTCCAGCAGAGTTGTATGACTGCATTACCTCCTCTGATGAATGTCTTTTATAGAAAAATCATGAAAGACGTGGGTAGATGGTAGTGAGAAAAACCTACGCTTATCTTTTAAATTCGATATATAAATACAAAGTCTTGTGAATTTTAATTGGGTAGCTCAAGTTACGCGTCATATTGAAAATATATCATTATAGATGAAATGAAGTACAAGTTGGGTGAGTTGTACCATGATTATCTGTTGTTTTCCTTACGAGTTTGTCTAGTCTGTAGGACGATGGTTATAGCCGTTCAGGCTCCACAGGCTGCTCTCAACGAACCGGTTCAATAGTCGTATACGCTGGCAATATGTGAAGCCTTTCATCAGGAAAGTTGAGAGGATAGATGGTGTATTAATATTTACACGATCAAGCAAAAATCTTACAGCAAAGAAAGGGTCATGAGCACCTATCATTTCGACCATGCGAAAAACCCCTGTCTTTGAAACGGAAGGCTAATCATTTTCAGTCAGGCCGAAGATTTATATGATAGCACTGTGAGCATCATTTGAGGAGCTAAGGTTATTCGTTACTGTGTAACTTGAGTTAATCAACGGGAGCGTTACTTGGTATTACCAGTACCACTATACCTTTAGGCAGAGCAATATGGCCCAACAGCTACAACTAAGTATTGGTGACAAGGAGCTCAAAGAGCTGAATGACGCCCTTGAAAATGGTGTCTCACAGGAGTTGCGTGAGATGCTCAATAGTTTGCCGCCTGCTGACACCGCCCACTTGCTTGAATCATCACCGCCTAAGCTTAGAAGCCTGCTATGGCGCTTGATTGACAGAGAGCAAGAAGGGGGAGTTCTTCAAGAGTTGAGTGATGAGGTACGGCAATTCTTTCTGGATAGCATGAATATTACTGAGCTGAAAGCTATCACCGAAGGACAGGACGTTGATGATATTGCCGACTTGCTACAACAGCTACCAGATACCATTACCCGGCAAGTCTTGGACTCTATGGATAGTCAGGATCGCCAGCGAGTAGAAACAGTCTTATCTTATTCTGAAGATTCGGCTGGTGGCCTGATGAATACGGATACCATCACCATTCGCCCTTGCAATACTGTTGATGTTGTTCTTCGATATCTTCGCAGGCATGAAGAAATTCCTGAAATGACTGATAATCTGTTGGTTGTTAATCGCAGGGATGAGTATATTGGCCGGCTTCCCCTTACTTTACTTTTAAGAACAGATCCTTCAGCAATCATACAGGATGTTATGCTCACTGATCTGGATCCTATTGAGGCAAATACCCCTGCCTCACAAGTCGCCAGGATATTTGAGCGGCAGGATCTCGTTTCTGCCCCTGTTGTTGGTGATAATCAAAAACTTATGGGGCGGATAACTATTGATGATGTCGTAGATGTTATCCGGGAGGAAGGCGAACGCTCAATGATGAGTATGGCTGGTTTGGATAATGATGAAGACACTTTTGCTCCTGCATTCAGAACAGCCCGAAGAAGAGCGCTATGGTTAGGTATTAACCTGGTTACTGCATTTATTGCGGCATCAGTGATCGGCATGTTTCAAGCAACCATCGATAAAGTCGTTGCCTTGGCCGTACTAATGCCTATCGTGGCTGGCATGGGAGGCAATGCGGGTGGGCAGGCTCTAACCCTTGTTATTCGGGGCATGGCGCTGGGGCAGATTAGCACAACTAATCTAAAATGGTTGTTAAGTAGGGAGTTGGCAGCGGGTTTTATGAATGGTGTGCTTTGGGCGGTACTGGTTGCTGCTGCTGCTTGGCTTTGGTTTCATGACCCGATTATTTCTCTGGTAATTGGTTGCGCTATGATAATCAACTTAACAGTGGCTGTTATGGTTGGGGCTAGTCTCCCAGTTTTGTTAAAAGCTATGAATATTGATCCAGCTCTTGCTGGCACTATTATGCTTACGACCGTATCCGACGTTGTTGGTTTTTTATCTTTTCTTGGGCTTGCATCTCTTTTTTATAATTAGGATGAGACCTAAGCGTAACCAACGACTTTAGCCACGGTCATTGCACATTACTCATTTTGTAATCTATTACTAATCTTACCATAATTGATTCCATAAATGATGCTCTACCAGTCGTGTCCGAAACTGTCAAAAGATGTAGTCTTAGGGAACGTATTTATCGAGTTCGGGGTGATAAGATTTGCGAAGCAATAGGTATCTATGTTCGTTTCCATTGAGTCTATTTAGTAGGGTACGAACGCGCTAAGATCTATCAGTTTACGAGTAATAGGTGGTTGGGGAGAGTAAGTGGAGGCAACAACCTTTTATGTTCAAAGGGGATGAGTATATGCGGTTCCATTAACGGTGTGAATAGGGACAAATATTGTGGAAATCTAGGCACTACATACTAGTGAATTTCATACAGCTTGAATTTGAGCTTATCGTGATATAGGAATGAGGAGGATCGTGCTCTGAAGTTCATCGTAATAAGGCATTTTTGAAAGTTACCGATCCCAATTACCTACTATTCCTGGGCTCATGGGTCTTTGTTAGTGCACTTAATGGCAACTGATATTAATACTTACAAATAATCATTGTTGTAGTATAAGTAATAAACTTTCGATGCAAGGCGGATCATGCGAAAAGAAATCTTAGCGTTATCTCGAAATAACAAGCTTTGTATTAGTGTACTCTTTGATACTGTAGTCTTAATAATATGTTTATGGATAGCGTTTTATATCAGACTAGAGTCAATTGTAGAGCCGAGCCAAATACTGCTAGATCACTGGTTATCTATTCTGCTAGCGCCAGTGTGTGCTATACCATTTTTTATTCGCATGGGATTATATCTTACAGTTATGCGTTATATGGGGGCGCAGGATGGTGTTACCATATTTCGAGCGTGTTTTTACGCTACAGGGTGTTGGACGTTTGTTGTTTATTTATTTCAGATTAGCGACTTCATTCCTCGTACAGTACCATTTCTCTATTGCCTTCTGGCGATAGTTTTTATGTGCAGTAGCCGCTATTTTATACGCTTATGGCTGCTGGGGCAGAATTTGCATGATATGTTCCCTCTGTTGCCAAACTCAAAGCGTATCAGTAATGCACGAGCGGGGCAGGGACGGTTAGTAGCTATATATGGAGCAGGGGAAGCTGGGGTGCAGTTATTATCAGCGCTTGATCGTGGGCGTGAGTACCATCCTGTTGCATTTATTGATGATGATGTAAACCTATCTGGAGGGCTACTGGCAGGTAGGAAGATCTATCGTCCGGATTATATACCCACATTAGTAAAAGAAACTGGTGTCGAAATAATTTTATTGGCCATTCCTTCCATTAAACTGACTCGGAGGCAGACTATTGTTCATGATCTTGAGTGCTTTGGGTTACCGATTCGCTCGATGCCATCTTTATCTGATCTAGCGAGCGGGAGAATGAAGGTACAAGATGTAAGAGATGTTGATATTGGTGATATTCTCGGCCGTGAAGAGGTTCAGCCAGATGCTTTGCTGATGGTTAAAAATGTGGTTGGTAAAACCGTTATGATTACCGGTGCCGGTGGATCAATTGGATCTGAGTTGTGTAGGCAGATTCTAGGCATTGGACCTGACGCGTTAATATTGCTGGATAATGCTGAGTATAATTTATACTCGATTCATCAGGAGTTACTGGGTATTTCTGAAATGCAAGCATATGGCTGTCAGATTATTCCGGTGTTAGGCTCTGTCAATGACCCCAAGCGATTAGTAGACATTATGAAACGGTATCAGGTGTCAACTCTTTATCATGCAGCTGCGTATAAACATGTTCCTATGGTTGAATACAACGTGTCGCAAGGGGTCAGGAATAATGTGTTGGGTACATTGTATACGGCGCAGGCTGCTATTATTGCAGGGGTTGAGCAGTTTGTATTAATCTCTACAGATAAGGCTGTGCGACCTACAAATATTATGGGTGCGACGAAGCGTTTGGCTGAAATGATATTGCAAGCGCTGA
This sequence comes from Candidatus Endonucleibacter bathymodioli, assembly GCA_030674915.1. Classification (GTDB taxonomy): domain Bacteria; phylum Pseudomonadota; class Gammaproteobacteria; order Pseudomonadales; family Endozoicomonadaceae; genus Endonucleibacter; species Endonucleibacter bathymodioli. Next base: position 32,431 of record JASXSV010000005.1, on the reverse strand, counting down.
GTCATGCAAAGTCTCTGTGCTTGTATCATAACGAATTATTTGGTGATTTTAGTACGCCTGTGAATAATCAGACTGGCTTCACAATGGTTCGCTTTGGTAACGTTTTGGGTTCCAGCGGTTCAGTGATTCCTGTTTTTAGGGAGCAAATTCGTAGAGGGGGGCCCGTAACGGTGACGCATCCTGATATTAATCGTTTTTTTATGACAATATCTGAAGCAGCGCAATTGGTCATTCAGGCTGGTGGAATGGGGGAGGGAGGAGATGTTTTTGTTTTGGATATGGGACGTCCTGTAAAAATAATAGATTTGGCTCGTCGGATGATTCAGCTATCGGGTTTGAGTGTACGGGAATGGAGTAACCCTGAGGGTGATATTGAAATCATTTTCACGGGGTTACGTCCTGGCGAGAAGCTCTACGAGGAACTCTTGTTTGACGATAATGTGACAAAGACAGGGCATGCCCGTATTTTTCGTGCTAATGAGAAAATGTTGACTTTCAGTGAGTTGGTAGTGGAGCTGGATGCAATATTGGGTAGTTTACAGGAGCACCGTTACGAAATGACGATTGATATATTTTCCAAGGTTGTGAGTGGTTATAAGCCTGAAGCGATGATTGTAGACTGGTTGTATCCCCATTCCCCTTGACAACCTGCGAGCATATGACGAATTATATTAGAGTTTACATCAAGTATTATAATCTAGATCGGCCTCCACTCATCTAATAACGATTTATCGACGATTAAATACGAGAATTTAGAAATTTCATGTGTCAGGGTGTTGTTGATCAGAACAGGTTCTGTGTGAGAAGCACTGTTGACTTTCAAGAAATAATTAATTCTTTTTATGAGTGTTGTAATTTGTAATGCTGAAATATTTTACTTGCATTTTTGCTTGCATCTGTCAAAGTGAAGGATGAGGAAAGGGTTTGTAAGGCTATTCTTCAATGCTTATATACTCGTTATCACTGAAGGTGTGAGCAGGAGACAGCTTCACACCTTAAATGGGAATGAGTATATGCTAGGTATGCTATTGAACTTGTGAAGAGATGATTATATAAGCAAAGCTCCATGATCCTAAGTATAGTGGGTGATTGAGCAGTGTGATGGCATCAATAATTTCACAGTTCAATGGTAATGAATATAAAATAGAGAGGAACTACAGGCATGATAAGGAATTTCATAGCACCATTACTGATCGCTATTCTCAGCTTTAGCTCTTTGGCATATGCGGAGAAGGCATCAGAAAAAATTAATATAAATACTGCCAGCGCTACGGTACTGGACAAAGAGCTGAAATATGTAGGTTCAGCTATTGCTGAGCGTATCGTCGAATACAGGAAAACTCATGGAGACTTCGCCACTGCTGAAGCATTAAGTAATGTCAGAGGTATTGGTAAAAAGGTGGTTGAGGCGAACAAAAATATCATTATTACCAAATAGTAATTGTTTGTATTGAGGCCTTTGCATGAGTCGTAATTTTGTCTGTTGGTGGGGTAGTAGTGTACAGAAAAAGAGGGCTTATGCTTATAAATGATCTATGGAGTACGTTTTAACGTAGTCTGCTGGCAAAAGAATAATAGTGGAAAGGTCTCATAATCATTGGAAAGGGCTTTCTCTGATGGAAGTCCTTTTTTTATTCTCTCGGAGGTTGGATAGTATAATTACAACCAAACTATTTTGAAGCTGACCGTTCTAAGCTCATTACTGTCACTTGCTGCTTACAGGATCATGGCTTTCCTGTGGAAGCGTAGCTGCCTCCTTCGACGTCTTTAATGGTAACGGGTATAGAGGTAAGAAAATTTAGGGGCTTTCAAAAGCGCCGTCAGTAGCGTTAATCTGTAACACAAAAAGGCAGCAGCTTGCAATGCTGCCTTTTCATTATATTGTTCTACCTACTTATGTCATTTTCACCTTAATAGGTAAGAAAAGAAAGTAGAGGAGAGCTGAAATTTATTTGCCCGAAGGCATTAAATCGGTCTAATATCCTCTGCCTGAGGACCTTTTTGACCTTGAGTTATTTTAAATTCAACACGCTGACCTTCAGCCAGAGATTTGAACCCATCACCAGTGATCTGGCGAAAATGAGCAAAAACATCTGGTCCGCCGTTTTCTTGAGCGATAAAGCCAAACCCTTTTTCATCGTTAAACCACTTAACAGTGCCAGTAGTAATAGACATAGTTGCATCCTGAAATTCATATAATAACCGTAGCCTTGTAATAAGGCAATGATGCTAGAAGTTTTATTATTACTTATGAAGAACATGAGGAGCTATACACTCGGCACATCTAATCTGTACATAAAGAATAAATCACACTTTTAACACTTTCAATTGTATAGCATATAATACTTATGACAAGCTATAAATATATTTTTTATTTGCAACAAAACATATCAAAAAAAGTGGAGACGCAAGTAGGTGGAAAATAGTGCCATCCATAAGCTGAGATGGGCAGGTGGAAGAACCTGCTCTGCACGTCGGAAAGTAGGCTTAACTTCGAATAATTGACACACTTGGTAGCTCGAGTTACGTGGCAACAAATAACATTAACTGCGCAGATAGCTAGCAGTGCGCTCAATGCGTCTTCGCTTGAGCTGAAAATGATGGGAGCTAAGCTTCAATGCAGGGATTTCAATCTGAAAGCTGAGTAGGTGGTGGAAAAGAATGGGGAGTGTATATCTTGACCGTATGATTTGTTGACTTTGTCATAACCCCCTGTGTCAGCATAGTTGTCCGCTCATTTTGATGAGCAATTTTACCTAATCAGGGGCCGGAAGAAGCAAATGAAGTGGCGAGATATAGCAAAGCATTCAAAAAGAGTAGCGCTCAAAAAATGATGCCCCCTAATGCACAAAGTATTGCGCAGATTAGCCGTGATACCGGCGTCTCTGCGCAAACCTTGTACCATTGGAAAAATCAGTACAAGCGTGAAGGTAATGTTGTCAGCAAGACAATGGGTGGATAAATTTACACATTGGTATAACAGCAAGCATCGACACAGTGCGATTCGATATGTAACGCCAAATCAGCGTCATGAGCGCCAAGAGCATGCGATTCTAAAGCAATGAAAAGAAGTCTACAAAGTAGCAAAACGGACAAATCCAGCACGTTGGTCAGGCGAAATTAGGAGCTGGAGTAGGGTCGAGGAAGTCTGGCTAAATCCACCGAAAGAGATTAGAGCGGAAGAGCAAAAACAAGCTTTAGCTGCGTAACAAAAACGGCTATCTTTGTTGACAAACACCGATAATAAGGGAGCTGGATTCCAAAGTGTTATGGAAGAGTTCAATTTACCACTGTTTTTTGTCGATCACTTTGATCTTTTTAGCGTGATAGTATGAGTTCTGCAAGCTATATAGGTAACTCCTACGCTAAACCCCTTGTTTTTAAAAGCTGACGGAATAGCAGGATAGGAAAGGCAATGCCTGTAATTCAGTTTTCAACAGGATTGTCTTACTGACAATATCTTTCTCCATGAGTAACTCTTTCTTTTCTTGGCGTAGGGACGAATATCAATACGTTTATCTTCATCTAGGCCTGTGTTTGCCTGGCGACTGCTCTTGCTCGTCCTTCCTCGGTAGAGTGAACTAGTCGCAGCACCTAGTGATTTAGCAGCCTCAGCAATCGAGTGGTTGTGATCGTGATCGAAGGCTAAGGCCTCGTATTTAAGTTCTGTGTGGTACTCTGTTTGTAACTGCAATTTCTGTCCCATAATGACACTTTAATAATTGACGAGTATTGTATCTTATTGAAGTGTCCGGTTCGTTAGGCCAGTACAGGGCTAGATCAATTGAATGACACATAATTATAAAAATGGAGATTGATCATGAAAATTATGGGGCCAGATAAAACACAAGTACAGAACACGCCTTTGCTAAGGAAAGAGGAAGACGTCAATTTTTTCGGAAGACTTGTCAAAGTAGTTAAAAAATCCATATTAAGGTACACACTCTTTGTATTTTCCTCTATTGCGCCAGACAAAGCCCTGTCGGATAGAGCAATAACCCTCATCAGACCGCCAACACTCAATAAGCCATGGATTTTTAAAGCCACTAGACGGCAAGCAGAGGAGGTCATTGCCTCCATGTCCATGAGAGCGAATAAAGATGGACAAGATATTTTAGAGTCTATATTAAACAGCTCGGCAACGGACATATTTATTTCATGCAACGGTAAGGAGGGAGAGGATGCACGTTTTGCCATTATGTGCACCAACGATAATCCACCAACTCACAAGTATACCCATGCAACAGAGCAATCTTCTACTCTATCCAGTATCTCCGATATGGATAAATTAATTGATAGCTGTCTATGGGTTGAAGCTTTGGTCTCGGATCCTAAAACAGGGCAGGGTAGTCTACTGCTGGATCTTGCCGAAACGATGGCCATCGAAAAAGATAAAAATGGTCTCGCTTTGTCCGCGTTTGAATTTGACCCAAAGGATGATGACAAAAACTCTTCCCAGGCACCATACTCAATTGCTGATTACTACGCTAATAAAAAAGGATTTATTTACACAGGTCAGGCACATGAAGAGTTAGAGCAACAAGATGAGGGTGAAATCATGCATTATTTTTATCCTATCTATGTAAGATCTATCGATCTTACGAAAAAAATGGAGGATGTGGACTAAGCATCTGTCGGCGTGGGTTTAGGAGGCGTAGCCATTAAATAATCACCAGAAAATTCATTGGAAAGATCCATGTATTAATGGGTACAATAAGTACCAAATTTATTTGAGAGATTATAGCGTTTAGTAACACTAGTAATCTTTAAATACAGCTTTTCGTAGTCATCCTGAGGTGATTTTTTGTTGCTTGCGTTGGATGAATCGTGTCCATAAAAAATAACACGTAACCCTCTGGTAGTGAAGTCTTCACCGTCTCATGGTGCTCTACAATCCAGTCTGTTTTTCAGAATAAAACTTATTAGGTGCTCTCTTTAGTTTTTTTGCAGATGAGGTTTTTTGATAAAGTCATTTGTTCAGGCCGGACACGGTATATTTTATATTTCAATTCTCATAAATATAAGCAGCAATCTGATGGTATTAGCATAGGTATGCTTAGATATACCAATTACCCTTGAAGGGGATAGGTTGTTGACTGCTAGCACTCACCCAATCACTTGCGACTAACTAAGAGGTGATTGGAGGCTCGTTCGTTAGTCGTTTACCCGCACCCTCAATGGACACGAGTATGTAATGATAGGTAAAATACGTCTAGATTAGTGGTAGTAATATCAAGACTAAATGGCACGCAATGAGGCATGATCATCGGATTTTAACGATAAATCTGAGGTGTTGTTTTTTAAAGGCTCATTGATGAGCAAGACAGTTGCATCTGCTGTTCATACATGACTCTCCTGAAAACACAGAGATATTGTCGATGCTTGCTCGCCCTTGGATCTTCAAGTAGGATAATGGATTTTGTAGTCACTTATAAAAGTTATGCCTAAGAGCCTAGTTTGCAGTTGTAAGTAGACGACAAGCGAGAGAAACTATGTGAGGTGAGGGCTGGGTGAGTGAGATAGGTTAACAACCTAGAGCCTTCAAAGGGAGTGGGAATATAACAGTGGAATACAATACCATGGCCAACCCTGACGAGGCTCAGACCAGCCAACAGCCAGAACCTAGATTAATTGATTTATATCACCCGCCAGAGGAAATTTATACTCGTAGTTTTACGGGCTTTTATCGTAACCTCAGGCGTACTGGAGGGGCATTTTTATTTATTCTTTATTTTGGTTGCTGCTGGCTCAAGTGGGGGGAGAGACAAGCCATACTATTTGATCTTGCGGAACGAAAATTCCATATATTCGGTACCACTTTCTGGCCTCAAGACTTTGTTCTTTTATCTTGGCTTCTCCTTATCTGTGCTTTTGGTTTGTTCACCATAACGGTTGTTGCTGGACGAATTTGGTGTGGTTATACCTGTCCTCAAAGTGTTTTCACTTGGGTTTTCATGTGGGTTGAAAAGATGATAGAAGGAGATAGAAACAAGCGAATTAAACGTGATGGACAGCCCTATAATACCAACAAAGCATTTAGAAAGTTAACCAAACATTTGCTCTGGCTATTGATAGCTTTTGCTACGAGCTTCACTTTTGTTGGCTATTTCATTCCTGTCCGGGAACTGGTGCCTAATATATTCGTTTTGTATTTGAGTCCGTGGCCTAGCTTCTGGCTTGGTTTTTTCACCCTGGCAACCTATGGAAATGCAGGCTGGTTACGAGAGCAAGTATGCCTCCATATGTGTCCCTACGCCAGATTTCAAAGCGTAATGTTTGATAATGATACCCTTGTTGTTGCCTATGATACTGGCCGTGGTGAAGTTAGAGGCCCAAGGAAACGAAATATTGACCAAAAGGCAATTGGTCTTGGTGATTGTATTGACTGCACTATCTGCGTGCAGGTTTGCCCGACTGGTATTGATATTCGCAATGGCCTGCAATACCAATGCATAGGATGCGCAGCTTGTATCGATGCCTGCGACAGTGTTATGGACAAGATGGGGTATGAAAAAGGGCTTATTCGCTATACCACCGCTAAGGCGTTAGCTGGCGGAAAAATATCGTTGTTTCGGCCACGGTTTATCGGGTACGCTTCCGCCTTATTAGTTATGATTGGCCTACTTGCTTGGACTATAAACAACCGTGTGCCATTAGAGCTAGAAGTCATTCGTGACCGCAATACCCTTTATCGCATCACGCCAGCAGGAGATATTGAAAATATATATGTTATTAAGATTGTCAACAAAAGTCAGCTGAAGCATCAAATTACAGTTTCTGTTGATGGCATCGACGGTCTTCACGCCATCCAGAGTCACACTTATGTTATTAACCCTAGTGAAGTATCAGAACGAATTATCAAAGCTACAGCCCCTTTCATAAAAGGTATGCCAGCCTCGCGTCCGATTATGTTTCACGCTACTATTGCTGATCCTGCCATACCAGCTCTCTCCTCCGAGAGTCGTTTTATGATGCCTTCGGAGCTACGTTGAACGCTATGATATACCCGTTTTTATATTGAGGAATGAGTAGGCGACAGGGGAGCTAGGGCTCATGAGCTTATGAGAAATGTGTGGTTGGGATGACTTAAAGTGGTTAACGCCTAGGTACTTAAAAGGGAATGGGTATATACTCGTTTCCATTGAATGTGTGGTGGGCGACAAACGGTCGAATTCCATGAAGCCTAAGAAAAGTAGGTGCGTGGGGTAAGTGGGTTGGTCAACAATTCCGCGCATTCACGGGGAATATACTCATCAAGAAAAGAGTAACTCGCTATGAGCAATGCATTATCCAGAGATGTTTTTACCCCTTGGCATGCAGAACCATGGGCTTGGTTTATCGTCGGTATTATGATGTTCTCCGTCAGCTGGGGAACATTTGAGGTTTATCTGGCTTTTCATAACGCCGACAGTGTGGTTGTTGATGATTATTATAAAAATGGTAAGGCCATTAATGCTGACCTGACTAGGGATCAGAATGCTCAGCAACAAACCATTGGTGCAACACTTGTCATTGATGACCTTACCGGAGAGGTGCATGTGTTTTTAACATCTGTGTCTGAAGATCATCCTACGCAGCTCAAGCTAAGCTTGTTGTCTCCGGTATTTTCGAGTAAGGACAAGGTTATTACACTGAATCGCTCCATATCAGGAGACTACATAGGTCAACTGCAAGAACAAGCGACAGGAGACTATTATGTTCAACTGGAAACCTTTGATCAACTGATCCCTGAAGTAGGCTATGAGTCCGGCTGGCGAATCAGCAATAAAAGCACCGTTATTCCCGGAGTAAGCATTAAGCTCGGATATTAATGTCTGCCCGGGCAGGCTAAAGCTGTAGGAAAGAGCATATTGCTAATGACAGATATTTTCTGCTATCACTGCCAGCTTCCTACCCCAAATCCTGCTCTTTTCCATGCAGAGGTGGACTGCGTTCAGCAACCTATGTGTTGTCCTGGCTGCAAAGCAGTAACGGAAGCTATTATCGCTGGAGGTTTGGATTGCTATTACGAGCGTAGAACAGAAGTAGGAAAGCAAGCTGACTTAATTGGCAATCAATTAAGAGCAGAACTTCTAATTTACGATCGTCCTGATATTCAGCAAAGTTTTGTACAGCCAGACTCACCGCAGCATCTTCAAGCAAATTTGTTAATTGGTGGCATTACCTGTGCTGCTTGCGTTTGGCTTCTTGAAAAGCATCTATCTTTAATTTCTGGCGTCACTCAGGTTTACGTTAACCTCAGCACTCATGAGGCGCAGATTACATGGAAGTTAGGGGAGGTGAAGCTGAGTGAGCTGATGGAGGAAGTATACAGAATTGGCTATACCCCCCATCCTTGGCAAGCGGATCGTCAAGAAGCGCTTTTAAAAGAAGAGAATCAGCTATTTATCAGGCGGCTAGCGGTATCAGGCATTGGTGCTATGCAAGTAATGATGTACGCCATTGCTCTCTATGCCGGTGCTATTAGCCATGATATGGAAGATAGTCATAGAGATTTTATTCGTTATGTCAGCGCAATCGTTGCGACGCCTGTCGTATTTTTCGCAGCTACGCTCTTTTTTAAAGCGGCTATTAGAAACATAAGAATGAAGCATCTAGGTATGGATATTCCTGTATCTATAGCAATTGGTGGAGCTTATATTGCCAGCCTCCTTGCTACTTTTTCTGGAACTGGTGAAATCTATTTTGACTCGGTTTGTATGTTCACCTTTTTCTTGCTTACTGGGCGCTATCTTGAGCTAAAAGCTAGACATGCCACCTCGCGTTCGGCGCGCGAATTAACGAACCTCTTGCCTGTTAGTTGCCTAAAACTATCAGCAGGACAATGGATGCGGGTACCATTGATGGATTTGAAAAAAAACGACATTGTTAGAGTTCTTCCCGGAAACAGTATTCCTGCTGATGGAATTATCGCATCAGGAAGTAGTAGTCTAGATGAATCAATGTTGACTGGCGAGTATATGCCTATTATTAAAAAGGTCGGACAAACTGTGCTGGGAGGAAGCATTAACAAGGATAATGCTATTGATGTAACAGTGACTCATATCGGTAATCAAACACAAATGGCTGGGATTGTTGCATTATTGCGACGAGCACGTCAAGAGAAGCCAGAGATAGCACGGTTGGCAGACAAGGTGGCGGGGTGGTTTGTCGGAGTTGTGCTGATTGTATCCGTTGTCGTGTATTTTTACTGGTTTAATGTTGCGCCAGAAAATGCTTTTTGGATAACGCTTTCGGTTCTTGTAGTCACCTGTCCCTGTGCTCTGTCATTGGCAACACCTGCAGCACTTACAGCCGCTACAGGTTGCTTGCATAGAGTCGGTCTACTTGTAACCCGCGGGCATGTACTTGAAGGGCTGAATCAAATTAATCATATTATTTTTGATAAGACCGGCACTCTTACACAAGGAGAGCTTATATTGGCAGAAGTGCTGCCTTGTAAAAACATAACTATTAGCAAATTAGAACTGATTAACCTAGCTGCAGCATTGGAGGCGCACTCGGAACATCCTATCGCCAAAGCATTCGGTGATCATTTCAATAGTAATGATATGAGGGCTGAAAATGTTATTAATCACATGGGTAAGGGGCTGGAAGGATCTATTGATGGCAACCAATATCGCATTGGTAAACCGGACTTTGCTCTAACTAAACAAGCAATCTTGATATCACCTACGAAAGGGCAATGGTTGCTACTTGCCTGTAACAATAGAGCCTTGTGCTGGTTCAGAATAACCGACAGTTTGAGGCCGGAAGCAAAAGAAACCATCTTGAATTTAAAAGCATCCGGCTACAAAATCACATTATTAAGTGGCGATCAAGAAGGTGTTGTCGCAACAATTGCCCGCAATCTTAATATTGAAGACTGGTATTCAGAAACAAGCCCTAGTGATAAGATGACCTTTGTTCGCCGCTGTCAACAACAGGGAGACCGGGTATTGATGGTGGGTGATGGTATTAATGACATTCCAGTACTTGCTGGTGCTGACATTTCGCTAGCTATGGGTAATGCTTCAGATCTCGCCAGAACCAATGCTGATGCGGTACTACTATCCATGGATTTAAGCCGCTTACCTGAGGCATTCCAGCTCTCCCGTAAAATTCGTGCTATCATAAGACAAAATCTTACTTGGGCTTTGTCCTATAATCTTATTGCCTTGCCCCTGGCCTGCGCAGGCATGGTTGCCCCGTGGATGGCATCAACGGGAATGGCGCTTAGTTCTATAATAGTTGTCATGAATGCGCTACGCTTAAACACCCCATTTGCAGATAAAAAAAGTCGTACGTATAAAGGGAAAGTAAGACAACTATCAATGGTAACTTGATCATGGAAAGCCTGATTATTCTTATACCCCTTGCTTTGGTTTTGGTAGCCATAGCGCTTAGGATTTTTTTCTGGGCTGTGAATAGTGGGCAGTTTGATGATATGGAAGGCCCAGCACACAGCATACTTTTTGATGATGATCCACCATTAAAAAAACAATTCAAAAAAACAATTCAAAAAAACAATTCAAAAAAACAATTCAAAAAAAGAAGGCCGTGACCATGACTGAGATAACTCTGTTTATTTCTGCGTTAACAATTGGTTTGTTAGGCAGTGTCCACTGTATAGGTATGTGTGGCGGTATCACTTCAGCATTAAGTATGTCTATTTCAGGTAAAACAAAATCAGCTGTTTTCGGTCTAATGCTTTGCTATCATTTGGGTAGGATTTTAAGCTATGCTTTGGCAGGCTTTATTTTGGGTAGCGTGGGGTGGTTTCTAGGAGATAGCAGTCCTGTCTTGCGGTTTTTGCTACGGATACTTGCAGGATTTATGCTTGTTTTTATGGGGCTGTATGTATCAGGCATTTGGAAAGGCCTTACTAGGCTGGAAGTCATTGGCGGTGTTTTATGGCGCAAACTACAGCCCATTGGAAAACATTTAATCCCAGTAAAAACTGTCACGGGTGCTTTATCGCTGGGTGGTTTATGGGGCTGGCTTCCTTGCGGTTTGGTTTACAGCACCCTTGTTTGGTCTTCCAGTCAAGGATCCCCACTACAGTCAGCTTTATTAATGTTCTGTTTTGGCGTAGGCACAATACCTTCGGTGTTGCTGACTGGTCTTCTATCAAAACAGCTTCACCATATAATACAAGCTCAATTGACAAGAAATATAGCAGGCATTATGATGATATTATTTGGCTTGTGGACTTTTCCTGGCCCTCATCAAAAAGCAATGATGGGGCTGATTTCCTTTTGACTGTAAAAAAAGACAACGTCAAAATCTTACACATCCCTGAAGAATACAGTTAGTAATAGGTCTCTTATAGCAGTACTGTTGAAAGTGTGCATAGAAGACAAACGTGCAAAGACTCATGAGTCTGCAAATAGGGATGATGGGGGGGAGGCAGCAGACAGCAGACAGTCTCATGCCTTCTAAGAGCCTTCTATTGGGAATGATATATATGATATCCGAAGTTTTGAGATCATTCCATGTCACCAGATGACATCGATTTACAATCATATATAAGGTCTATTGAAAACTGGCCAAAACAAGATGTTATCTTCAGAGATATCACCACTCTTTTTGAAAATCCCAAAGCCTTTCATGAGATGATAGATCGCCTGATTCATCGCTATCATGGTCAGGACATCACGCATGTTGCAGCTATTGATGCTAGAGGCTTTCTGCTGGGTTCACCGTTAGCTTATACTTTGAAGAAGCCACTGGTACTAGTCCGAAAAAAAGGCAAGTTGCCAGCCAGCACAATTAGTCAGGATTATGAATTTGAATACGGTACCGCAACTATTGAGATGCATGCGGATGCGTTAAAGGAAAATGACAAAGTTCTCCTTGTTGACGACCTAATTGCAACTGGAGGAACCATTCTTGCCGCCGCGAAACTGATTCAAGCATGCGGGGCATTAACCGTAGAAGCTGCGGCTATTATAGACCTTCCAGAGTTAGGTGGCTCTCGATGTTTAATTACCGCCGATATACCAGTCTATACCCTTTGTTCATTTGACGGTAAGTAGCAATATTCATACCCATTTCTTTTTTCTAGCTGTTCTCACTCATCTATTGCAGCAGGCTAATGACGTTTCGTACATTTGTCGCCACCGCCCCGCCACACTCTCATCGGTAAAGGGAAAGGAATAACTATGAAAAAATCAGTCAAAGCAGCCCTATTGTCCGCATTGGTGATACCAGGAGCTGGGCATATCTTGCTCAAGAAATATTGGATTGGTATTGCACTGTCTTCCTCTTCTGCGGCGGCTATGTGTATTTTACTACTCCAGTTTATTGAGCGAGTACAGCAGGTGCTAGAAAATATAAGGTCTGGGGAGATTGATCCTCAAGACATGCATGCAGTCATGGATATCATGATGTCGCCGTCTGTTAACTCGGGCTCTCTTGTTACTATTACTAAGGTGGTTTTAGTTGTTGCTTGGATTATTGGTATTGGGCACTCTTATCTATTGGCCTGGAAGCAAGAAAGGAAGTGAAATCTCTATACGTGTTTCTATTGAAGGTGATAGCGGTTAATAATCTTATGCATTTAAGGTGTAGAGTGTTGGATATGTGTGGTTGTGAATAGGTGAGGTTACAGTATATCTCTGGGAAAAAGTTGGTATCTTTAACAATAAGTGAGGAAAGTTGTTACAATAATCAATGGTAGATCGGATTTATACCTACTCTACTTGTAGGTGTGAGTATGCGAAAAACTAGAAAAGCTCGATTAGTCTACGAGTAGTAGGTGGTTGATACGGTCAACAGTATTAGGTCGTCCGTGGAAACAGGTATATAGATACCTCAGCATAACTCAACAAAGTCGAGCATATTCTGGTATAATATCGGTATGCAAAAATCATTTACCATTCAGCCCATACTCTTCGTATCAGTCACTGATTTAAATTATCCAATTTTTGATGTTCTATGATATGCCGAAATAATGTTATGTAGGGTAAGTGCGTAAAAAGATCCGTTCTAAACACTAGAAGCAGTACATAAAACCGATAATTTGGTGTAAAACGTCCTAGCAAGTTTCATAATTGCTGCTAACATGGGATAAGATCAATGACGGTGGCTAAAGTCGTTGGTTGCGCTGAGACCTATACATTTTTTTACTTTATCGGTAAGAGTATCGCAGATGTGTATAAAATATCATCAAAAGCTTCTTCAGGTTTTTTCCAGATTGCTCCCATGCTATGACAACTCTTATAAACAGTTTACAGTTAGACGCTACTAGCTTGCCAGAACATATTGCTATCATTATGGATGGTAATAATCGTTGGGCGCATAGCCGGTTACTGCCCAAGTTATCTGGTCATCGGGCAGCTACTGAGGCTGTGAGAGGAGTGATTAGTCACTGTAGGGAGCTTGGTATCCGTTATCTCACATTGTTTGCATTTTCTAAGGAAAACTGGAATCGTCCCCCAGAAGAGGTGAAGGGGTTGATGTCTCTGCTTTATCATTCCCTGCGGAAAGAAACGAAAAAATTGATTAAATATAATATTCGGTTAAGAGTAATCGGTGATCTTAGCAGGCTTAGTGACAAAATTCAGGGTTCTATAAAAGGCACAGAACAGAAAACGATCCACTGCAATAGCATGGAGCTTTGTGTGGCAGTAAATTATGGTGGTCAGTGGGATATTGTGCGAGCCTGTAAAAAACTAGCGGTTGAAATGAAAGAGGGTGTTATTACTCTGGATGAGATTGATGAAAAGCGAATAGAAAATAAACTGTCTACAGCGGGTATGCCTCCTGTAGATCTGTTGATTAGAACAAGCGGAGAGCAGAGGATTAGTAATTTTTTGCTTTGGCAGTGTGCTTATAGTGAATTTTATTTTACTGACACACTGTGGCCTGATTTTAAATCTACGGATCTGGACGAGGCGTTGCTAATTTATCAGAAACGAGAGCGTCGGTTTGGTAAGACCAGTGAACAGTTATCTGATTAAAGTTATTGGTTCTAGCTGTTGCTATGGCCGGATCTGTTGTCTTATCAGGTGTCGCTATGCTTGGGAAAGGTCATTTTATACGCATTTTTTCTCGAAAGATGTGATCTTTCCTGCCTTTCTATTTGATGATTATCCTAGGTTTTGTAATTGACAAGGACATGCTAGAGATTGGAAGCAGGCCGTCAGGATTACATAAAAGAATAAATTGAATGACAGTGAAACTCTATATTTGACGTGTATTTGATGTGTATGTGACTAATTTGACAGAAAAAGATGGTGATTCCATAATAAAACTGGATGATTTTAGTGTGGATAAGGCCTTAATTGATAGGCTGGACTTATGTATAGGTAGCCATTCTGTAAAGCCGTTATGGATTAAAGGGCGAAATATTAAGCTAGACATTTTACGGTTGGATAAGCTGCATCCAACCATCAGTGGTAATAAATGGTTTAAATTAAGGCCATATCTTCAGGCTTCTCAGTTAGCAAATATTAATACCGTAATGAGTTTTGGTGGCATATGGTCTAATCATATTCATGCTTTGGCTGCTGCAGGTCAGGTGTTGAATATTAATACAATAGGGGTTATCAGAGGAGAAGAAAAATGCTCTACGGCTATGTTGCAGGATGCTCAGGCTTGGGGTATGAAAATTTATTATGTCAGTCGCAGAGATTACCGTAAGCGTAATGACCAGGAGTATAAAGACGCGCTAGTGAGATTGCTGGGTTATAAAATCGATCAGGTGACTATTGTGCCAGAAGGTGGTGGCGGAGAGTTGGGGGTAAAAGGGAGTGAAGGAATTCTTTCGGCAGGGAATATTGATCCTTGTGAGTATGATGAAATTTGGCTGGGGTGTGGCACTGGTTCAACTCTTGCTGGAGTTGTGAGATCTATACGTAACGCTGAAGCTGCGGTCGTTCGAGGAGTGGCAATATTAAAAGAGGCGGATTTTTTGAGGGATGATATTACGCACTTGTTGCAAAAAGCACAGGCTCGTTGGACATTGGATACTGATAGTCATTGTGGAGGTTATGGTCGTACTTCGCTAGAGCTACTGAGTTTTATTGAAGAGTTTGAACAAGATACAGGTGTTCCATTGGATCAAGTCTATACAGGGAAGGTAATGTTGGCTTTAAAAAATAGAATAAGTCGAGAGGACTTGGTCAGTGGTTGTCGGATTTTGATGATTCATACTGGGGGATTACAGGGTAAACGCGGGTTGGTGGTTAATGGGGGAAGGGGCTAAGGTTTGTTCTCGTCGGAAGCGCTTGGTATCCAACTGCTCTGTGATTTTGTAAATAAATTTTATAATTTCTGGCTGCAAATATGGTTGGAAAATTAAACTCAAAATAAGTGGGTATTTTTCTTTATATAATCAGTTGCGATAATAATTAAATCATATTATCAATTAGTACTAAAATATTTATTATTGGCCACTTCATCAACCCAGAAGAATTACATGATGTATTTAGTGAGTGTTATATATGAGCGTCTATCAGCCTTTGATATCAGTTCATCTTAATGAAGGGTTTCATTATTTGAAGTATCTCTGTGTCCTTTTTATTTTTATTACCTTACCATTATATGCTACATCTGCAGTCCAATCAGTGCTTTTCAAGCCTTGGAATTACCCTTCTGTCTCCGAGGTTAGGGGGAAAACTGCGGGATGCCAGTTTGATTGTATTCAATTACCAAAGGTTAAAAAATATAAAGAACTAGAGTCCCATAGATTGTTTGCAAGCATTAAATCTCAGTTTCTAAATGACATTCAGGAACTAAAGGATTTGGCTCCCCACTTTGTTGGGAGCAAATTCGATGAGAATATAAACGTTTTTTATAATAATATACACAAGCCTTCTGAAGATTTTAAAACGTTTTTATTGCCTCTGTATGAAGAGACCCGCGTTCATCTACGATGCTTGCTAACGAAGATGAAATGTTATAAAAGATGCTATCAGAATGATGATATCTATTCTCAGACAAAAGACTATATTGCATCGGTACTCCAAGACTGTTTGGAAGGTATAGATCTTTGCCCTGCTGGCGTGTACGGACGATTCAAACACAGTTATATTGATCTCGAAGCGTCTGAGGCAGGACTGATAGGCAGGCTATTTAAGGTCAGGAAAACTTTGTTCCATGAATTCATTCATTCATTTCTGGCTGACAGTAAGCGGAAAGGTATCATTGATATTTCTTCAGGCATGGATACGCACTGGGCCAACAGCTTTTATAATCTTTTTTGTGATGAACTGAAACTCCCTTCTGTCCATGATCAATTCGCACCAAGTTCTTTGAGCAAAAAACTTGTGATGGATTTTATGTCTTTAGCAGAATTATCTGTCAGCAGAAGTACTATTGTCCGAAAATTAGCGAATGATTGGTCTGATAATCTGAAAAATATTCTCCAACAAGAGGGGATGTCGAAATGGGAAACTGATGACATAACGGTGTCAGACTTTAGTTCGGATATAGCTGAAACTTTGAGTAATAAGCTATTCAAACCGATTAGTAGTTGGCTGGGAACAAAAAAAAATGAGGATCTTGGTCTAGGGGACTTGATTGATAAAAAAGGCGAGAATGTTTATAGTCTTGTGCGTTACCGAGAAAAGTTATTAGCTTGGGTAACAAGAAAATTGATAGGGTCGCAAAACAACCATTTAAAAGAATCAAAAGTAAGAGTTTTTACAGTTATTTCCAAAAGTACCAACAACAACTTGTATATAGGCACAATGGGTGGGGTTTTCTTTTGGGTGTTTGAGCATGACCAGTGCTTTCGGGTAGGAAAAAAATGTATTTTTGAAGCTGACAATCATACTACGCTTGAGTTATCTCATTTAACATCAACGGACTTCTTTAGTCAGCCTGAGGTCTATGCTCTCCTGACTCAAGCACTGGATCAGACTGACAGGCCCGAGGATATTGCCTCGTTTTTTATGAATCCAGACATTACAGATAAGCTCTGTAAAGCAAGGCTGTGGTTGACTAATACACTTTCCAATCAGTTGACATTTAAACTGGTTCATAATAGTGGGGATTTCAATAAGATATTATGCCAGTGTGTATGTGACAAAATAATAAATTCAGGCGAAGGATTAGTTTCACCAAAGATTTTAAGTTGGTTGATCAATACTCCATTACTGGAACCAGTCTTATTAAACCTCCAAAAATACGGACTAGATATTACTTCAATTACACCATCTTTGTGCAGTTGGCAGATCTCGGATTTTTCCGAAGAAAGTATCAAACAATTGCTTACTCCTAATGATTGCCGCAGGTTATTTAAGCAGGCATATATCTTAAATCAGAAGAAACTATTGTCCTGTCTTCTATTAACAGGAAATTGTGATAAATTAATTAGTCTTTTACGCGATAACCTTGAGATTTTACTGGATTTCTTCGAGTGCCGTGATATTTTGCCTGGAGTGGCATACTTGTTGGGTAGGTATGACGTTAATGGTAAGGATGTCAATGGAGATACGATCCTGAGTGTGGCAACTAACAAAGGTCACGTTGAGAGTGTTAAGGCGTTATTGGCTGCAGGAGCTATAACCGATTTCGAGGATACACTTGGCGTATCACCTTTGTATTCTGCGGCTAGTAAAGGCGACGTAGGGTGTGTTAAGGCGTTATTGATGGCAACAGATATTCGGGTAAATGCTCAAGGTGAAAGTGGCCTTACGGCTCTTGCCTGTGCAGCGATAAACGGACATGCAGAGTGTATCAAGCTTTTATTGGCGGCGGGAGCTTGTGTAAATATAGAGTCTGACGATGGTTCGACACCTCTGAACTACGCAGCTGGGAAAGGCCACTTGGAGTGTGTTAAGGTGTTACGGAGAGTAGATGGAATCCATGTCAACAAGAGAGATATCAATAGATATTCCCCACTGCAGAATGCTGCTATGGAAGGTTATCAAGCGTGTGTTGCGGAGCTATTGAGAGCAAAGAATATCGAAGTGAATCAAAGAACACGCTTGTTTGGTTGTACAGCATTGATGCTAGCCATAGAATGTAAAAAATCAAAGTGTGCAAGAGCTTTGATTAGGGATTCGCGCACAGATTTGAATACACTTTGCTATCCTTGGAGCTTTCCTTTGGGGCAAGCCAGAAAATACCAGTTAACTTGGGTTGAACTTATGCTAGAGTATAATTCACGTTTTAGTTTATGGAAGACTCTTGTGATGGAATTCTTCGGGCTTGTATTTTGATGCAAGTTATCTTAGTAATGTCTAAAAAAATCTGGAGAGTTCATTGGAGGTGGTTAAAGTCGTTGGTTATGCTTTAGTAGTAGGGGGAGCAATAGCCAATTGGGTTTGAGAGCCCATGGATCTATTCTCTTATAAAGTATCTGGTTTTATTTAACCATTACGCATAGTCACATACTACTTGTAAGCTTTGGGGCTTAGCTTGTTTATCGCCTACTTACCCAGATTCAAGGGGAATGGGTATACTCACAATTCAGTGGTACTAGTACAGGGGGGGGGTGGATAATCTAAAAATAGGTTAATAATGCTGTATATAGGGAGGCAAGAAAGTTATAATGGACAGCTTTTGTCGGACTGTCAAGAATTATGCTCATTCGTACTCGAATAGCCCCATCCCCAACAGGTGATCCACATGTGGGGACGGCGTATATAGCGCTTTTTAATATGGCCTTTGCTCGCAGTCAGGGCGGCAAATTTATTCTACGTATAGAAGATACTGATCAAGCAAGAAGTACGCCGGAGTCTGAACAACAGATTTTGGACTCCTTGAGCTGGCTGGGGCTAAACTGGGATGAAGGTCCGGATGTTGGCGGGCCTCATGGTCCCTATCGTCAAAGCGAGCGTAAGGAAATTTATGCTGAACATGCGCGGCAGCTTCTTAATAATGACCATGCTTTTCATTGTTTCTGCTCTTCCGAAAGATTGGATTCTATTCGCGCGGAGCAGACCGCTAATAAACAAACCACTGGCTATAATGGTCACTGCCTGCAATTGTCTGAAGAAAAAATAAAAGAAAAGATAGCAGCAGGAGAGCCCTATATTATTCGTATGAAAGTGCCGGAAAGTGGTACCTGCATAATTGAAGATGTTCTACGTGGGGATATAATTATTGACTGGTGCCAAGTAGATATGCAGGTGTTGATAAAGTCTGATGGTTTGCCAACCTACCATCTGGCTAACGTAGTGGATGACCACTTAATGGGAATCACACATATTATTCGTGGAGAAGAATGGATTAACTCAGCACCAAAACACCAGCTGTTGTATCAATACTTTAATTGGCAAATGCCCGCTCTCTATCATATGCCATTACTGAGAAATCCAGATAAAAGCAAGCTGTCTAAACGTAAGAATCCAACTAGTATTGCTTATTATCGAGATGCTGGCTATTTACCAGAAGCACTAGTAAATTACCTTGGACGCATGGGTTGGTCTATGCCTGATGAGCGAGAAAAATTCACTGTTAATGAAATGTTTGAATATTTTGATATTTCTCGTGTATCTCTTGGTGGTCCTATTTTTGATCAGGAAAAACTATCTTGGTTAAATGGAAGCTGGATACGGGAGAATCTAACAAATGATGAGTTTGTTGACCGTTTGTGTGATTGGAGGCTGAATAAAGAATACATGATGAGCTTCTTGCCATTGGCCAAAGAACGGGTGGAAACTCTAAGCGACTTTGCACCCATGGTGGCATTCATGTTTTCAGGAAATCTGAATTTAACTCCTGAGAGCTTCAAATACAAAAACTTAAATGAAGCAGAAGTACGAAAAATTCTTCAATTTACCCTATGGCAATTAGAGCAACAGCGCCACTGGAGCAAAAATAATATTTTTAATGATATTAAGCAGTTGTCTAAAATAATGGGTCATAAATTGGGTGATTTTAATCACCCAATTTTTATTGCTATTGCTGGCACCAGCCATTCTTGGTCAGTGATGGAATCCATGGAAATTTTGGGCCGGGCCATGAGTAGTGTTCGTTTGCGCCATGCTATTTTTGTGCTGGGTGGCCTGTCGAAAAAAGAAAGAAAAGGGCTAGAGAAAGAATTTAAAGCATTAGGTTTAAACACATAAAAAATATAGAATTGCACAATGAGGCTTTTGCACGAGCCATAAATTTGGTAGTTGGTGATGTAAAAAAGCACGAAAAGTTAGAGGTTGTCTTATAAATGATGTTTGAGTACGTTTTTAACGAAGCAGTTGGCAAAAGCACAATCGTGTAAATATATTAATGTACTAAACAGAAAAATCCACCTTCAGGTCAACTGAGCAGGGGGATTTTTCATTTACTCCAGTTCTGTTTAGTTCCTTCTAGATGTTCCTGGTTGCATCATCCATGTTACAAGTTAAGCATCCGTGCATTTTTTATGGATATGATCTTGTCCAAAAATCGTCTTTCTTATTTTTGTTATCCCTGCATCCTTGCAGGGCGTCATCCATAAAACTAAATCAAACACTTCCTTTTCCTTTTTTTTGTTTTTTTACTTCCCTGTGGCGCTCCGTCCATAGAGTTTATTGCTTGATTTACACTTAATATAATGCATACTCCGTGCCATAAATGTCTAAGCAAGCAGTGGCAACACTTGTGAGTATGACAAGAGAAAAACCCCTTAAAATCATGGGTAAATGTGGGGGGGAGTGTCACAAATAGAAACAGGGGTGCGAGTAGGAGAACAGCCCTCAGTGTTAGGATGGATGTTGAGATATTTGCATGATTCTCTTTTGCAGGCTGCTTTTGTTTGAAGTGTACTCAATCTATCATTTATAAGTATATGCGCTATCATTCCGTGTGTTTTTGTCTTAGTAGTAAACAAAATTACGGTTTGTGCAAAGGTCTCAATATGCAAAACAGAAAAATCCCCCTTCAGGTCAACTGAGCAGGGGGAGTTTTTATTTACTCCAGTTCTGTCTAGTTCTTTCTAGATGTTCCTGGTTACATCATCCATGTTGCAAATTAAGCATCCGTGCATTTTTTATGGATATGATCATGTCCAAAGATCGTCTTTCTTATTTTTGTTATCCCTGCATCCTTGCAGGATGTCATCCATAAAATTAAATCAAGCACTTCCTTTTCCTTTTTTTATTTTTTTACTTCCCTGTGGCGCTCCGTCCATAGAGTCTATTGCTTGATTTATACTTTATATAAAGCATACTCCGTGCCATAAATGCCGAAGCAAGCAGTGGCAATACTTGTGAGGTATTAAAAGAGAAAAGTCCCTTGAAATCATGGGTAAGTGCGGGTATACATGTAACAAATAGAAACAGGGGTGCGAGTAGGGGAGCAGTTCTTTGTGTTAGGCTAGGTGTTGAGACCTTTGCACGCTCGAGCAAAGAATCTCAATGTATATTTAATGCCTGTCAGTGCTTCAAGTACTGCTTGATATGTCATTACTGACAGCATGGGAATGATTAACAATAACGCAATCCTAAAGACTGCGTAAGTATACATAAATTTAAGGCGAGGTGCTTTCTTGTGCCTTCATTCATAAATGTGACTCATCAATTGATGGTACAAATATTGATACCATGCATGAAAATGAATCGGAGTTATTTAACGTATGTCTGAAGCTCAAGCCCCTAACAATATAGTTGCTTTTTGCTGGTCAATAGCCGACCTGAGCTGCGTGACCTTGGCTCCAGTTTTAGTTTGTGTCAGTTCAAATCCGAGCATGATTTAAACCCCGATACCTTGGCGCGTTACAAAAATAATCGTTGTCTCGTTGTACCGGAGTTGGTGTATTCTCGTTGGTGTGAAGACAAAAAAAACTAAAGAAACCCTGAGAATAGATTTTCACAATAACCACATACTTACCCGATAAAAGCCTAATCTTACTATGGTGGTTTATGGCTGTTAGTTGCTGTGTGTTGATTAAAAATTAAGGCTCATTAATTTTATTTTTCGGCGCGTCACTAATCTTTACTCCCTTGGTAGTAATCGCCATAGTCGGCCATTAGTATTCTCGTGAAATACATGTTGCCGGCTTAGCAAATGTATATTTTGATTTCTAATGACTGAGTGATACTTACCTTCTTAAGTATGAGCTAAACGTGATGTGTGTTTCACAATATTCAAAGAAATACATGGAAAAGTGATTGTAATATTTGTTTTCCAGAAGGATATGTGGTAGCTATTTTTTTATAAGTATACAGTTTGGAAGTATGAGGCCGATAGGTAGCTTGTCTATTAGGTTTGGGTTGGTGATTTTATGAAAGAGAAGCGATTTAAGAAGGAAAAACTTTTATCTTTAATATCAGTAGCATTTTTTAGTGCAATGTTTATAGGTTTGACGATTAAGAACGTATATTCAAACGATCATTTGGTATCAACTGTTGATTTGCTGGATTTTAGTCTAAAAGAACTGATGGTTTTGCAAGTGACGTCTGTTTCTAGGAGGGTTCAGAGGCAGTTTGATGCTGCCGCAGCAATTTATACTATTACGAGTGATGATATTCAGCAGTTTGGTGTAACTTCGATCCCTGAGGCTTTGAGAATGGTGCCGGGCATGCAGGTGGCGAAATTGAATGGTAGTACTTGGTCGATCAGTGCTCGTGGTTTTAATTTTGTGTATGCTAATAAGCTATTGGTGTTGATTGACGGTCGTACGGTGTATGCCCCACTTTTCTCTGGTGTAAACTGGGATGCCCAGAACATTCTAATGGATGATGTGGACCGAATAGAAGTAATTAGAGGCCCTGGTGCGGCTATGTGGGGTACAAATGCGGTTAATGGCGTTGTTAATATCATTACTAAAAGTGCTGAAGATACTCAGGGTGGGCTAGTCAGGGTTGATGCTGGGACATATGAACGACTGGCTGGTGCATTTCGTTATGGTGCAGAAGTTGGTGAAGACGGATATCTTCGTGGTTATGTACAAAGATTTGACCGATCAGCTCAGAATAACAAGGATGGTAGCTTAGCTAATGATGGCTGGTCCATGAATCAGACGGGTTTTCGCCTAGATTATTATTCGTCAAATAATGATGAGTTGACTGTTCAGGGTGATATTTATGAGGGGGCAACAAGGCCGCCCTATTATGTGTATGATCAGGAGGGGCTACAACGTCAATTCGTAAAAATGGAAAATAATAGACCGCAGCGTGGCGGTAACCTGCAGTCTAGATATAACCATAAGCTGGAAAATGGGGAATTAATCCTGAAAAGTTATCTGGATTATTATGCTAGTGATGACATTAGGTTAAGCGAAGAAAGAAATACTTGGGACATAGAGTTTCAGCATAGTTTTCAGTGGGGTGGGGGGCATAATTTTCTTTGGGGGGGGAATTACCGTGTTGATTGGTATGACTTAGATGACAAAAATCAAAGATATATCACCATTGAGCAGAATAATTTTAATGAGGAAGTGTATAGTTTTTTTGTTCAGGAGTCTTTTAAATATACTAAGAACCTTGAGATTACCTTTGATGGACGTATGGAAAACAGTAATTCTGGTAAGGAGTTTCAACCAAGTGCACGTTTCTCTTGGACACCTGATAATAAAACAACCTATTGGGGTGCTGTTTCCAAGGCTATTAAAACACCATCGTTGTCCAGCACCAGTGTCGATATTGCTGGTCTTAGTTATATTGGCAAGCTGAAGATTAATGGCTTTGACCATGATACTATGTTCAGTGTTAATGGAAATAAAGACTTGAAATCAGAAAAACTTACAGCGTTTGACTTTGGCTTTCGTCGACAGCTAAACAAAGATATTTCAATAGATATTGCTGGATTTTTTAATTTTTATAAAGATGTAACTATGTTCGATAAGTCGGAAGTGTGCCAAAAAGGTTTTGTTAGTTTTGCAACATCACCGTTCTCATTGTGCTTTGATCCTTTAAATCCGCCGCCTCTTTTCGGGGGGGGAGGAACAGGGCCGTTAGGGTATCCTACTACTCTGTCTAATGCGATGGAAGTAATGACTGATGGTTTTGAGTTATCCGTGGACTGGAGAGTAAAAGTTTGGTGGCGTTTAAGGTTAAATTATGGATATATTAATGTGAATGCTACGGCTAATAGCTCAGTAAGTCCGTCGTACGCAGTACCAAACCAACAGATGATTGAAGGTGCTGCGGCAATGCATACATTCAATCTGTTTTCTTTTATGAGCCTGTCTGATAAGTGGTCGTTGAATATCTGGCTAAAATTTATGGATAAGCTTGATATTGATATTTATGATATTAATAACATAGATAAAACTATGAATATGGATGTTAAAATAACGAAAAAACTTAAGTCAGGACTTGAATTGTCGGTAATAGGACAAAATTTGCTGCATGCTAATCAGTTGCAGTTTTATGATATGTTTATAGGGCAGACTTCAACTAGGGTGCCGCGTTCAGTATATTTTCAACTTCGTTGGAAATTTTAAGGGGGGATGGTGAATATGAAAATAATAAAGTTCATTACGTCTCTTAAACTGACAATATTAATATTGTGTGCTCTTGGATCTAACTGGGTAATTGCAGCCTCAGATAATAGAGTTAAAGCAGCTATTATTTTCAAGATAACTTATTTTGTTCAATGGTCTAAAATAAAAATTGCTGATAGCGTACTTGATCTGTGTGTTTTGGGGGATGATTCTCTTTATTCGGAGTTGAAGACTACGCAGGGAAAGTTATCAAGAGGCAGTAAGGTAAATGTAAGGAAGATTGATAAATTACAGGAGAGTGACAATTATTGTGAAATGATATTTATTGGCGATGATTTTTCCATGTCAACATCCGAAGTGGCAGAAATGTTTAAAACCTCTTCAGTACTTCTCGTTAGTGATCGTGCACATTTTGCTAAAGATGGTGGTATGCTGCAAATAATAGAGAGGGGAGGGCGTATTCGCTTTACTGTTAACATGAGGCCACTAAAGGCTTCAGGTCTAAGTATTGGCTCCCAGTTTCTAAGTTTGGCAAAGGTCATTCAGTAAGGTGCGTGAAGCTTTTTAGCATAGTTGACGCTCTTTCTAATTTTCCAATTTAAACAGAGGATAAAGAGTTATTAAGGAATGGCTACCTAGAAGACTTCAAGGAGTTCATAATTCAGGAAATAATGCCACTTAATAATGTACTAGTTGGTCATTTGATGCGTGAGACTGGTAACGCTGTACAGTTGGAGAAAGAAAGCATTATCTCAATGAATATCAGTGCCTGATGCTTATGATTCTGAGGCAGATCATAGCAACAGCCTGAATCGGTGCAAGAAGATGGAGTCTTTTAATGGGGCTGTTGGTTGTCATGCTATCTGTAGTTTAAAGAGTGAGTGGCTCTTCAAGGCCCATCAGTCCATCAGTGAGCATATGGGGCTAGATGTGGTGGTCTACATTAAATATTACAATCTAGATGGGCTCTACAGGCTCCACTCAAATAATGATGATCTGTCTCCGGCTCGGTTTTAGAAATAAGAAACTAAAGGTGTCTGGTATTGTTGACCAAAACACTTTGTTATAGGTGTGGTTTGAGGATAGCAATTCCTCAATCTCTGGTCATTTTAACAGAGCTTCAGTATAATCATGGCTATGAAGAATTGGATGATTTAAGTCCGTGGCTGAAACGAGGAGTTTGGACTGTGTTGTGAAGGATTTTTGTCTGCCGATATACCATAATATAATCGGCTTTGTTAAATTATACGAAGCTATCATTTTGTAGGTCTCCCCCCCCCCAGTATTATAGTATTATAGTAATATTGTGATATGCCATCCTCCCATCAGTATTTTCTGATCATAGATAAACTTTGGTCAAATATCAATATGCAGGCCAAGCATAGGACCACGGATACATTCTTTATTGTTGACGCCTTTGGTGTGATCAATGTCAAGATGATATTCTCGGTAGCATACCTGTAGGGATATACCCATAATAGGGTTGAATCTGAAGCCGAAATAGGCATCCACAAAAGAAGAGCTATTACTCTTTCCTACACTAAGAGTGCCATAAAATGAAAATATGCTGTCGGTAAGTAATTCTACTTCTGATCTTACCATAGGTAATGTGTCATGGAAGGATTGGTTATAAATCTTGCTGTTGACTAGTCGGTGAGCTCCTGCGCCAAGATCTAAAGATAGTGTGTCACTGTCTAATATTTTGTAATAGAGAAAGAGATCATAGGTTTCTAATTTCAACTTTGTATCGTCGTTAATTTTGGTGGTGCTAAGGCCTACATTGGGTACTATAGGGAGAGGGTGTTCGATTTTGATGTAGGCATTATGGGCGTCCCCGTGGTTAGATGTTTTCCAAAAATTGTAGCCAGCTTTTGCGCCGATCATATCACTGTAGGAGTTGGTGGCGGCAACTAGTATTAATGATGCAGCAAATGCAATTTTTTTCATAGGGCTCACTTGTAAAATCTATCACATGATATCAATATATTTGAGGCTGAAAGTATATCCCATTCACATGTAAATAGGATATAGTTTTAATAGGTGTATCAATTAGTTCCATTCAGAAATGCTATGAATTACTAGTTTCAATTGAAGTTGTAAGTAAAAAACAAACTAGATAAGATTCGTGGGTCTAAGATTAGTAGGTGATTGGTGTGAGTAAGATCAGTAAATAGTCTCAGTATCAACCACCAATGAGGATGGGTATATATGTGGGTCTAGTGAATTTGTTTGTCTATCGGTGTTTATAGTCTATATTGACGACTGTAAAATGGGCTGTGGCTATTCCATATTTGCTTTCATTAGTCTATAAGATTGAGTGATCGCATGGCTATGGACGTATTCGATGGTTCTCTATGACATTGACACTTAATGGAAAACGCTGCAATGAGCCATAAGAGAAAAAAAAGTATAGTAGGCATAGAAAGTAAGGAGGGTTTCACTGGTATGCAGTGCAAAGACCGAACGGAGGGAGTGCTGGAGAACAATGCAGTATCATTGCGATTAAGGGAAGGCGTGGTGTTGTTGTTGGTGCTGGTGGCTGGTTATCTGACTCTTTCATTATATAGTTATGAAATAAATGATCCTGCATGGTCTTATGTTGGTCCTGAGCTGGCTATAGTTAATAGTGGGGGTCTGGTTGGTGCTTGGATTGCAGACCTTTTGTTTTCACTGTTTGGCTTTTTTTCCTGGTTATTTCCCTGGGTTATTGTTACCAAAGTTTTGCGATTATTCCGTCATCGTTATATGCCTTGGGCATTGCAACCGTGGGTAATGGTGATGGATGGCATGGGTTTTTTGCTAACTATTTTTTGTGGAGCTGCTCTGGTATCGCTGCACTATCATTTTATAGGAACTCAATTATCTGCTGGTAGTGGTGGTATTGTTGGTTCTTTAATAATTGAACAGTGTCTGCCTGTTTTTAATGTCACGGGTATTACATTGTTGCTGATGGCATTCTTTCTAATGGGTATCACGTTAGTTGTTGATTTTTCCTGGTTCAGACTTATGGATGATATCGGCTATATTTGTTTGCAGAGCTTGTCTTATTTACAGCGTCTGGGGTTGAAATTATCAAAAGTATGTGTCGTGATATGTCTGAATTGGCAAAAACAATACAATAGTTATCGTACACATAAAAAAGATTTGCTACGGCTCAAAAAAGATCACTGTTTTATGAGTAAATCTGCTGAGATGCCTTCCCTACTAATGCCTGTAACAACACCAGTCTTTCCGTTAGAGAATCAGATTTCTGTAAAAAAAGAGGTTGGTCAGGAGAAAAAAATACCTTTTGTTGGCATCTTTCCTGAAGACAGTCGTCCTGAAGTGGGTCTTCTTGATCAAGCTCAAAATAAAACAGCTGGTATAAGTCACGAAGCTTTAACATTGGTATCTAATCAGCTTGAGTTAAAACTTAAGGATTTTGGTGTAGATATTAAAGTAGTGTCAGTCCATCCAGGGCCAGTGATTACCCGTTATGAAATACAGCCGGCGGCTGGGGTGAAAGCAAGCCGTATTACTAGTTTGGCACGGGATCTTGCTCGTTCACTGGCTGTTATTAGTGTTAGGGTGGTTGAAGTTATTCCCAACAAGTCTGTGATGGGTGTTGAAATCCCAAATGATAATAGAGAGACCGTATTTTTTAGTGAGTTAATTAGCTCAAAAGTATTTATGGCTGCCAGTTCATCTTTAAGTTTGGCGTTAGGACATGATATTGGTGGGCAGCCGGTAGTGGTGGATTTGGCAAAAATGCCACATTTGCTGGTGGCTGGAACCACAGGCTCTGGCAAGTCTGTAGGTGTCAATGCTATGCTGTTATCACTATTGTTTAAGTCGGGTCCTGAGCAGGTTAGATTAATTCTGATTGACCCTAAAATGTTGGAGTTATCAGTTTATGATGGTATTCCTCATTTATTGACACCAGTTGTAACCGACATGAAAGAAGCTGCCAATGCATTACGGTGGTGTGTGGCAGAAATGGAACGTCGCTATAAGCTGATGGCGTCAATGGGAGTTCGACATATTTCGGGTTATAACCTTAAGATTAAAGAAGGAATAAAAGCAGGAGAGCCGGTAGTTGATCCTTTTTACCATCCGGTTTCCGAGGATGACAAGGCTCCAGTTCTGGAGAGATTTCCTTTTATTGTGGTTGTTATTGATGAGTTTGCTGACATGATGATGATTGTTGGCAAAAAGGTTGAAGAACTGATAGCTAGAATTGCTCAGAAGGCTAGAGCAGCTGGTATTCATCTGATTTTGGCTACTCAGAGACCGTCGGTTGATGTGATAACAGGGTTAATAAAAGCAAACGTGCCTACCAGAATAAGCTTCCAGGTGTCTAGTAAAATTGATTCAAGAACTATTATTGATCAGGGTGGTGCTGAGCAATTGCTTGGCCATGGAGATATGTTGTACTTGCCGCCTGGTACAAGTGTACCTATCAGAGTGCATGGAGCTTTTGTTGGTGATGACGAAGTTCATAGAGTGGTTGCAGACTGGAAGCGTCGGGGAGAGCCCTGTTATGTAGAAGAAATATTGGCTGGTGGCAGTGATTCTACTTCAGAAGGTAGTGCTTTAAATGGTGGTTTGTGGGATGAGAGTGAGCAGGATGCTCTTTACGACGAAGGGGTAGCCTTTGTTACTGAAACCCGTAGAGCGTCTATTTCTTTTGTTCAGCGAAAACTGAAAATTGGTTATAATCGTGCAGCACGAATGATTGAGGCTATGGAAGTTGCTGGAGTGATCAGTCCTATGGCTTCGAATGGTAATAGGGAAGTGCTGGCACCACCTCCTCCTAAACGCTAAAGATAGAAAATTTATATGTTAAATATACTGATAAAACAAACTGTTACTATTTTAGTTGTGGCGCTGTCTTGCCACGCCGTTGGAGGGCTTGATGTTCGTACTAGAACGGTGGTTGCAGCAGATCATGGATCTGGGAATGCTGTGGCAAATAAGAGAGTGCAGGTTAAGACTGCTTTAGCTAGGCACGATGAAAAAGCGGCGGAATTGCTGCTGCAAAAACTTAAATCAATTAAAACCCTTAAGGCCGCTGTTAGTCAAGAAGTAGTGATAAATAATGATAGTAAGCGAGTGTCGTCAGGAACATTACAGATTAAACGACCGGACATGTTTATTTGGGGTGTTGAGAAACCTTACCGGCAGGAATTCATTGTTAAAAATGGAAAGAGTTGGAATATTGACCATGGCTTAATGCAGGTGATTATTAAAAAACAAGATGATGGAGCTGACCATACTCCGGTACAGTTGCTTAGTGGCAATATTGATGTATTTTTGAAGGGTTACAATATTATATTTACTGAGTCGCACAAAATTAGAACCTATAGTTTGCGCCCATCCGGAGATAAATCTTTGTTTGAGTTATTGGAAATAAGATTTAAATGGAATGAGAAGACTAAAGCAGATGAACTGATCGGCTTTGTGATGTTAGACACAATGGGTGGTACTAGCAGGTTTGATTTAAGCAAGGTAACGATTAATGAAGCAATCAGTGATGCCACATTTCAGGCTAAATATTCTAAAGAGTATGATGTGATTGATGAGACCGTGGCTATTAAAGTTGTGCGATAATATTATGATATCTTTGTACGAACCGTAATTTTGTTCGTGGGTGAGGTGAAAACGCACGGAAAGAGAGAGTTTGTGCTTATAAATGATTGATTGAGTACGTGTTTAACGAAGCCAGCTGGCATAAGAATAATAGTGCAAAGGTCTCATTATTATTGTTGACAGCCAAGGTGAAAATATTCGAAGATTAGTAAGTATTGGCGAATGCATTAGGGCAACTTAATGACGTTTTTTTAGTATCCGCAAACTATCCGTAAAGTTATCTATACAGACAGCACCATTGAATCTCTCAATAGCGTGTACATAAGAGCTGAAGACCTGTAAAATATTGCCTTGCGACAACTCCGCAACTAAAGTTGTTTGCCTTGTGATAAAGGTGGCATTGCATAAATATCCGTATGTATAGTCACGAAATGTTTACAAGCAGGCACAGCAGAGAGAAGCTAATATTTGACTCATTAGGTCTGGTTTAATCAAGACAGATCTTTATCTGATAAACTTAAGAAAGCCGCTTGAGTTGAGGCGAAAACTTTGTTGTAGCATTAGGATGTTTCAGTCTTTTAGTTGTCTTAGTATCATGTGTTGGACTTTGCTTGACGTTGAATGCTAATGTCAAATACTCTGGGTATATAACGTTAAACATATGGGCTTTGTTTTTAGAAAAACTGCTAGTCTTCAGTCTTTTAGCGATAATTGTCTCAGTATGGTATGGATTCATAATTAAATTTACGTTGTCATGAGTTAAATGGTTTGGTAAAATATTATATTTTCTTGTTCTTGTTCTTGTGATGTTAGCTTGGAGGTATGATTACTATCAATTACATAATCCATATTTTTCTTTTTTCTATTTTGGAGTCTATTTACATCGTAAATGTAAGCTAGTATAGACTATGATGCATTTCGGATTGCAACTGATTCTTTCTTAACAGATGTTCTTATTTCTGTTAAAATGCTGTGATCGTGTTTAGTTTAGATTGATTAGATTGATTAGATTGATTAGATTGATTAGATGTTTTTGTTGGCTAGTTAGTATGGCTGATTATTTTGTCGAACAAAGGTTGTGAGTAATGAAGATTGTTTGTTTTAATACACGTGTTTTTTTTAGAAATCTTGGTGGTATTCAGAATATATTTTTTCTGCTGATGTTGTTTTTTTGTCAGCAGGTTTTCCCTGTGATTGAAGATGAATGCGGTAAGGAAGGTGGGGGAATAGAATGGAAAATAAATGAGCTAAAAACGATATTTTTTGATAATATAATAGAGGCATATTCTTGCTGGGATCATCATAATGACGCAAAAACTGCTATAGCTGGCTCTACAGGTATAAGTATTCTTAATGGAGATAGTTGTTTAAATGATATTAAGGATATTGATATTATTATAAGTGATAAGGAAGAAGCTGGTCGTCTTATCACACATTTAAACAGTATAATACAGCGTGTTATATATACTATTAAAGACGAGAAGTTTATAGGCCTAGTTACTATTGATTGTCGTCCCGTAGGGGGAAATAAAGAGCTATCAGATAAAGCGCCAGAGTGCGGGAAAATCACTATGTTTGACATTAAGTTTAACGAGCCTATTGCTGTAATAGATATTGTAGTAAAAGACTTAGGTGAGAATGATCAGATGTTTGTTGCATGTGAGTATTATTTTAAATATGGATGTAAGGCTGAAAATAAAGAAAAAGCATCAATTCCTGTGTTATCTCCAGCTAGTTATGCCATGCTGGATTATTCTTCAATGAAGAGTGATGTGGAGTATTTGAGAAGCTGTGGAGATGGGGCAGAAGTTATACTAGATGATCATTTGAAAGAAGTGCTTTATGCGTGTCAAAACTTGCATAAAGTCAGGACACGATTTCCTTTTTATGAAAGATTAAAAGTAGAAAAAAGTGATGATGTAGAGCTTATGAGGATGATAGGTAACGTAAGTTTTTCTTATGGTGATTTGGTGAAAATAATAAATAAAAGAACTGATATAGTTGAAATAATACACAAAAAGGCTTGCGCTTTTGATTATGTATTAGACAGTGCTAGCGACTCGCAGCATTTGCTAACACATGCCGAATGGGTAAAAGTATTATGGGATGATTTTTCTATATGTGAGAATGATACAGATGCAGTTAGTTTTTGTTGTTCTCTTGCTAAGGTGATAAATACCAATTGTATAATTAAAGAGCGTTTTTTAAAGTCAGTGAATAAAATCCAAATAGAAAATAGTGGAGTTGCAAGTGGGATTATAACTCCAAGCTTGGTGGGGGTTTTTATATATGAGTGGATTAATATGGTTATATCTGCTCTTTGTAATGATAAAAATGATGGATATGAGAAGTCCATTCCTTTAGCTGTGTTTCTTAATGTAGTTAATGATGGAGCATTTCTTAATGATGCAGGAATGTATAACCTGCGAAGAGAAGCGACAGATTTTTTTTCATGTTTAAATCCTCTTTTACCTTTGGTGTTATCAACAGGAATACCGGTTGTGGTATTTTCTCCTGCTAAGGATGGAAAAAGGGTGATTTCAACTTTGTTAAGTCCAGATT
>JASXSV010000040.1 GCA_030674915.1 Candidatus Endonucleibacter bathymodioli | reverse complement strand
TTTTAACGTAAAAGACTTTACCAGACCAATACCTGAATTTACTGGTGATTTTAATGGAAATGGTGAAACCCTTGATGAGCTACCATGCTGCTTGATAGAAACGCTTAAAAATAATGGAACAGTTAGAAACATAAACTTCAATCATGTTGATACCAGGAGCGCAACATGCGACCCAGCAGTTGCCAAGGTTATGGATCTTAAATCAATAGTTAGCTGCATCAAAATTGAGAATAGTCAATTTGAGGGTAATGGTAGCAGCATTAATTTAGGCATGGTGACTAATTTAATGAATCGTGACTCTCGGCTTGAGAATGTAATGATAGTAAGTAGCAACATCATTAGCACAGACCAAGTGATATGTGTAGGGGGAGCGGTAGGACATCAAAATGGAGCTAGTATTGATAATATAATGATAGTAAGTAGCAATATCATTAGCAAAGACCAAATTGAATATATGGGGGGAGTGGTAGGACGTCAAAATGGAGCTAGTATTGATAATATAATGATAGTAAGTAGCAATATTACTGGAGAAAAAGAATCTTTTCTTGCTGATATTGGGGGTGTGGTAGGACTTATAAAGGATCGTAGTGAAGTTAAAAAAGTTTATGTTGTTAGCGTTATTGTCACCCAATTTGGACAGGAAAATAATGTTGGAGGTATTGCTGGATACAGTTCTAATACTGACATACAGAGTGTTACAGTTATGGATTCTATAGTTCATGGATCTGGAAAAATGATTGGAGGAGTAGTAGGGTGGTCTAATTCAGATTTGCTGAAGGATGTTAATGTCACTAGAACAACAGTAAGTGGATTTGGTTCTGGAGATGTGTATATAGGTGGTGTGTGTGGAAGTGCTTCTGACAGTGACATACAAAAAGCTACAGTCTCCAGTGCTATTATCATTGCTCCACAATATAGTAACAGTGTTTGTTTAGGGGGCGGAGCTGGGATTGTTGGAGGCGGTACTATTGAAGACCTTACGGTTATTGATACTGTTATCACCGCAGACTCACGTAAATTAATTTATGTTGGTGGTAGTGTTGGATCTTTATCAGGAACAAAGGGTAGCAGGGTTATGGTGATAAACACTACTATTAACATAGAAGAAAATGTGCAGAAGGGCGATGTCGGTTGGATGGCGGGTAATATGCAAGCTAGTTCTTCATTTGCATATTTTTTAGTTAGTAATAGTTTGATCAATATTAAGGAGTTAAATGATATAAATGTAGGTGGTGGTGCAGGAGTAATGAGTGAGTCTTCTATTTCAAATTTCACGATAAGCAACAGTAGCGTACTACTTGAGGGCGAGGGATTAAAGGTAAACATAGGGTTTTGTATAGGATATAACAAAGGTGGGAACAATAAATGTGACTTTAATGAAGCCATAAAGTCATTTTTTACTTCTACTTATAATGATGAGCAAGGAGTCTTATGCCATAAGTATAAGTATGATATGGCAGTAACAACAGACTCTGTGACAATGCTGACAACAGACTCTGTGACAATGCTGACAACAGACTCTGTGACAATGCTGACAACAGACTCTGTGAGCTCTAAAGCTGGTAAAGATTATGTGCCTGCAACTGCAGTTATTGTTGGTGCACTAGGAGCTTCGTCCAGTCTTTCTTATTTAGGTTACCATCTGGTTAAAAAATATAAGGAAGGGCATAGGGGTAGAGAATTATTGCAGGAAGGGCTACGCAGTGCGTGCTGTAATTGTTGCGGTCACTTAGAAGACAATGATGATAATGATGATAATGGAGTTGGGTCAGTGGAAAATGGCAGCGAACAAAAAAATAGTGGTTGTTCAGGTAATAGAGAATATTTAACAATTCCCAATGCTATAGAAATGGAACCATTAATAGGTGATAGTGATTGTTAACAGGTGATGATAACGATGATACTTGTGCTCTAACAGCAGACCCTCAAGAAGATAATGATGATTAATCACAGAACTTTTATAAACTAATACCATAAGTACAAGCGCCTGATATTTTAGATGTTATCTGGCTGCTGGTACCTTTTATAATCCTCACGGCTTGCTACTTTGTAAGTTATTTCCGCATGATGATTCGGCAAAGAAGGTAGTTCACCTTGCCACGCGCGAGGCCTTGAAACATTGGACGATGCCGATACGCAATTGGCGT
Organism: Candidatus Endonucleibacter bathymodioli; assembly: GCA_030674915.1. Lineage (GTDB taxonomy): Bacteria > Pseudomonadota > Gammaproteobacteria > Pseudomonadales > Endozoicomonadaceae > Endonucleibacter > Endonucleibacter bathymodioli. Next base: position 13,164 of record JASXSV010000040.1, on the reverse strand, counting down.
TCGGCACTGAATCACTTTATGATTGTTTTTGAAACACGATTATCAGATTACGTTTAACTAAGGCAAATACACAGAGTTATTTACACTCTCTATTACGTCTTTTATGCTGATCTTGTTTCTTTTATAATTGTTATTCTGAACTTTGCTCTCCATGCTTTGTTAACTTTAATTTGTTTTTTACCTTTTTTGTTTCTTCATTAGCCATACTGATAGTTTCACCACCACAGGTTTGTAGTTCTTCTTTATCTCTATTATTATCTACTAACCTCAGTTCTTCCATCTGTTCATTTAGATCTTCTAAATCAAGACTTTCCGGCATTGTCTGCGCCGTGTTACACCTTGGCTTTTCTAATTGAGATTGGCTTTGTGAAAGTTCGTTCTTTAGCTTTTTTCTCTTAAAAGATAGTAATGGACTCTGGCTTTGTTTCCTTGCCCTTTGTTTTATCTCATAGTCGTCTGCCATTTTTTTTGCTCTGGTTTTATTGTGGCAATCTCCAGATATATGATCGCATGAGCCTTCACCCTCTGCACCTGTTGCACCATCTATGGCGAACAACTTTGCACTTACTACAGAGATATTTCCTGCATCATTGTTTCTTCCTACCCCACATTGAGAAAAGAGTTGCGCTACTAATGATTTTTGGTTTACATTACCATCTGCAGAAATTCTACCTTGAAGCTCAATGCATCCTTCATCATCTGATACCTTTGCCGTACAATAGAATGTTATTGTATTACCATGCGCGTCTTTATATGTTCCCTTAATTGCTTTCTTGTTTTCATCATCAGTAGCCATGGTTGCATCATCAGCAGCCATGGTTTCAGGAGCGATAGGGTAACGTAAAATACACAAAGGAATAATTATCATAAAAGGAACACCTCCTGCGATAAGAAGGATAGGAGGAAGTTTTGAGGCTGTAGATAAACCATGCACGTTGGCATATAACAGATCTATATGACCATCTATATGAATTGACTCTGAATTCATAATTTCATCTTTAGTTAGCAAAATACTTGGACTTGTTATGCTATCACTTGAATACGTTTGTGCTATCACTTGAATACGCTGTGCTATTACTTGAATACGCTGTGCTATTACTTGAATACGTTGTGCTATTACTTGAATACGTTGTGCTATCCTTGAATACGTTGTGCTACTATATGCTGACTTAGGCTCAGCTGGTGGATTGAAATAGCAGGACATATCCGCAAAACCGTAAATGTCCTTCTCTAGCACTCTATTCATATCATTGGCGTCAACTGGTGAATAGTCATTGTCACTGCACACATCTGACGATAGGTTTTACCATCATACGGAAACGGATCACTTCTCAATATCTGTCCTTCCGAAACACATTGAGCTTCTTGTTCCTCGCAGGAACTAAACTCATTACTATGCCGTGGGTGCACTGTCAGGAATGGCTCCCTACAGCCAATATTATTTAAAGGTAGCGGATACGTCACATGCCCCAGAGACGGTCTATTACCAGACGGTACGAATAAGCTGATCTCTAAGCATGTTTCTACTGTTTCTACATATATATCGCTTTGGGATAGGCAATGATATTCCTCATGCTTTTTACAAACTACTGACGATAGGTAGTTACGCACTATTTCATTATCTGGACAACGCAAAACTCGGTAGAAAGGTAAGTTGCCAGTCGAAGTAAAAGGCAGTGTTACGTTTTTCCACTCAGTCAGGTGAGATGGTATAAATGCAGAACTCACGGATGTAGCAGAAAGCAAGAACGCTTTTAAAGCCAGATCTAGCAGATTTATAGCATAAGCTTGACGCTAATGCACGCTAGCATAAATAAAACACACTGCGTTATTCTATGTTTCATACTGCATCCTGTTTTGCTATATGTTATTGAGAATAAATACTTATATTATAAACATGCTGCACTGAAGTTAGCTCAAGATATTGACACCGGCAACCCAACCGAAACTAATTAAATAATCGATACTCATAACTGCGCACTCTCACGTTTAGCGTCAGTTTTGAAAATTTATTTGTCTAGCCCGCCAGCATAATGCATCGTATAATTCAATACCACCATTACTTATACATGCAATATAAATACTACAAACTACTCAGCAATATAAATTAGTTAAATTTCAACAGACAAAATTCAAGTACAGTTTAGCCCAAAAGTAACGAGAACAACTAGTTTTTTTATGAAGCATCATACAATTGACAATATCATCTATTATGTGCAGACTTACTTTCTTACTTTCTTACTTTCTTACTTTCTTACTTTCTTACTTTCTTACTTTCTTACTTTCTTACTTTCTTACTTTCTTACTTTCTTAAGCTAGAAGAACTATGCTTAATCAAAAATCAAATAATATCTATAAGGCTGAAAATCCAAAACTGGGTACGTGGCTTTGCCAGATAGCACAACGAAGCAGACAGACACAGAGGGTTGAAATTGCTGACACCTCGTCAACGACATAATGGAGACTTTGAGGCACTCATGCGTAGCTGTCGGAAGGTTTACCAGTAGGCAAAATAACTCCCCCCTGGAGCACTGCGGTAACAAGCCAACATGGAACTGACCTTTAACTCACACGGCTTGGCTTAATCAAGACAGATGTTTATCCGAAAAACTGAAGAAAGTATCTTGAGCAGCTACAACAGCGATGTAAACAAACACCGCTCATAGATTCATTAATAAGGATGAGCAATTATGGATCGTATGCTATAAAGTCTGTTGATCTTCTACCAACCCAGCTCTTCATTACATTTCCCTCCCAAGGCAGTTGACTTCGTATGTCAAAAAACACACTCACACGATCACCACAAAAAAAACATGGGTTGCTACGATCCAGCCTACTGGTTGGAATTATGACTATGACATCCAGAGTTTTAGGTCTACTAAGGGACATAGTGATTGCCAATTACTTTGGCTCTACAGCCTCAGCAGATGCTTTTTTTGTAGCTTTTAAAATACCCAATTTTATGCGCCGTCTTTTTGCGGAAGGTGCTTTTTCCCAAGCATTCGTTCCGGTTCTTTCGGAATACCGCACAACAAAAGCCATTGATGAAGTTCGGAACCTAGTAAGCAGGGTCAGCGGCGTACTTGCCGGCACACTCATTATGGTAACAGTGGTTTGCATGCTGGCAGCTCCACTTTTAGTCCGAGTATTTGCTCCCGGTTTTTATTATGACGAGGCCAAAATGACGTTGGCTGGCGACATGCTGCGAATCACCTTTCCGTATTTATTTTTAATATCCATGACAGGCTTAGCCGGCGCAATACTTAATAGCTACAGCAGATTTGCCATTCCTGCCTTTACCCCTGTATTGCTTAATTTAAGCTTGGTTGGCGCTACTATTTACTTATCACCTTGGTTTTCAGAGCCAGTTATGGCTCTTGCTTGGGGAGTAGTGATAGCTGGAATTTCTCAGCTATTATTGCAATTACCTTTTTTGCTTCAAATTAGGCTGTTACCCATGCCACGCTGGGATCCCAAACACGAAGGTGTACGCCGTATCATGACCTTAATGGTGCCTGCTCTGTTTGGAGTTTCAGTCAGTCAAATCAATCTATTACTGGATACAGTGCTCGCATCTTTTCTCCAACCAGGTAGTGTTTCTTGGCTCTACTATTCAGACAGATTGTCAGAATTGCCATTAGGGGTGTTTGGGATAGCAATAGCTACCGTAATATTGCCAAGCCTTTCCCGCAAATATTCAACAGCTTCTGAGGAGTCTTTTTCTCAGACCTTAGACTGGGCGATTCGTTTGGTTTTGCTAATGGGAATACCTGCTGGGATCGCTCTATTTATTTTGGCAGAACCTTTAATAGCAACACTGTTTTGCTACGGCGAAATGACTCATCATGACGTATTTATGGCTGCTGCGAGCCTTCGCGCATACTCCCTAGGCATAATAGCTTTTATGCTAATAAAGGTACTAGCACCGGGTTATTTTGCTCGCCAAGACACCAAAACCCCTGTCACCATTGCTGTTAAAACTCTAGTAGCTAACATGGTCTTAAATTTAGCGCTGATCCTTCCTCTTCAACATGCGGGCCTGGCTCTGGCAACAACAATATCGGCATTTATGAATGCCGGTATGCTTTATCTCGGCTTGAAGAAATCCCGAGTCTTTAGACCATCCAAAGGATGGGGACGTTATAGTCTTCAGATGTTGCTCGCCAACGGGGCAATGATTGCTGTACTATTGTGGCTTCAAGTCGACGTGGCTTTTTGGCTAGAATCTTCTTTGCGAGAGCGGGTAACGCAGGCCTTTATAGTTGTGATTTCTGGCTTGACCGTTTATACCATAACATTATGGATAGGTGGTGTTCGGCTAAAGCACTTCCGCCATTAAACCCTGAAAAAAACACTATCTATACCTGTTACCATCAAAAAGTGTGGGTAGGCGACAAACCAGCAAGCTTCCAAGAACTAAGAGTAGCGGGTGGTTAAAGTGAGCAAGAGCATTCATAACCCTTCACTCTCAAGGAGAATAGATATAAGTTAGTTTAGTAGACAATATTATATCTTATTGAAATGACTCGCCCTCCCATCTGGGGTATACTTCTCTCTTTTAACACACGCACATTTGTTAGACAATTATTGGAACACCCGATGCACCTGATTCGTGGATTGCACAACATAAGGCGAGAGCACCGTGCTTGTGTTGCCACCATCGGTAATTTTGATGGTGTTCATCTTGGCCACAAAGCAATGCTCAAAGCGCTTCGTACAGAAGCTCAAAAAAGAAGGACCAAAACCTGCGTTATTACCTTTGAGCCATTACCCCAAGAGCACTTTAGTATTGGGGACTCTCCTACCAGGCTCACAACTCTGAGAGAAAAGTTATTCCTGCTTGAACACTGTGGTGTCGCTCAGGTACTGTGCCTTTCTTTTGGTAATAAACTCAGCAATATTCATGCTGATGATTTTGTTAAAAACATTCTGGTGGATGGTCTCGGTGCGAGCTATCTAGTTGTCGGTGATGACTTTCGTTTTGGATATAAACGCAGGGGTGGTTTTTCTCACCTTTGCGACATGGGAAGACAATACGGCTTTGGAGTGTCCGGTTCGCCAACAGAATCCATGAATGGCAAACGAATAAGTAGCACCAGAGTTAGATATGCGTTAGCTGCAGGCCGCTTAGAAGAGGCTAATCAACTACTTGGACACCCATTAACAATTATCGGCCGTGTCATCAAAGGCCAGCAGTTAGGTCGAGAACTGGGGTATCCTACTGCCAATATTCGCATAGCTCGCCACAAAACACCAACCACCGGCGTCTTTGCCGTTAACGTTTATTTTGAAAATAAATGCTATAACGCTGTTGCTAATGTGGGCGTAAGACCCACCGTTATGGCCAGCATGCCATTGCTTGAAGTTCATATCCTTGACTTCCATGGGGATCTCTATGGCCTTGAGCTTCGGGTCGAGTTTATAGAAAAGATTAGAGATGAGCGCAAGTTTGACTCCCTAGAAGCATTGACTAAAGCTATTAGTAGTGATGTCCTCGCTGCCTGCAGCTTGTCACGGCCGGTGTAAGCTAACTGCATTGTTCCAAAAAGTTTTTTGAAAGCTTCATCCTTCTCGCACGGTTAAGTAAGTTACCGTGCAGAATTATGTATATCCATTACTATTGAAGGTTAGGGTAAACAACAATCGAGAAAAACTTAATAAACCCACTAGCAATAGTTGGCTAGGATGATAAAGCAATATACCTTCAGGGGCATGAGCATAAGGCAAATGCCTATTTGAGATTATTCATGCAGAATGATGAGAGGAGAATCTGGTAACCGATTATGTCTGATTATAAGCATACACTAAATTTACCCCATACTGATTTTCCTATGCGAGGCAATCTGGCTAAACAAGAGCCCGAAATGCTTAAGCATTGGCATAATATGAATCTTTATGAAGAAATCAGGAAAGCGCGCAAGGGACGTAATAAGTTTATTCTTCACGACGGCCCTCCCTACGCAAATGGTGATATTCATATAGGCCATGCCGCAAACAAAATAATAAAGGATATTATTATCAAGTCCAAGAACCTGAGTGGATTTGATGCACCGTATATCCCAGGATGGGATTGTCATGGCCTGCCTATTGAGCACAAAGTGGAAAGCATGATAGGTAAAGCCGGCAAGAAGGTGGACTTTAAAACATTCCGCCAAAAATGCCGTGAATATGCGACCAAACAAATAGAAGGCCAAAAAAAAGACTTCAAACGTTTAGGCGTCCTTGGTGACTGGGATAACCCATACCTCACCATGAACTTTCAGATAGAAGCCGATATTATAAGGGCCTTGGGCAAGATAGTAGAAAGTGGCCATCTCGTTAAGGGCTATAAACCGGTTTACTGGAGCGTTGTGGGAGGCTCTGCTTTGGCCGAAGCAGAAGTGGAGTATCATGACAAAACATCTACCCAAGTAGACGTGCGCTACGCCTCTATCGACCAAAAGGCCTTTCTTAACGCCTTTACTTTTAATGAGGCTACAGGCTCTGGGGAAGGTGAGGTAGCAGTTGTTATCTGGACAACCACTCCATGGACACTACCTTCATCTCAGGCTGTAACTGTTGGTGCAGAAATTGACTATACGCTGGTTCAGTGCCAAGTTAATGGTGAGCCAGCTCGGTTGGTTTTAGCTGAAGCCTTGGTTGAAGCCTCTATGTCTCGCTATGCTATTACAGACTACCAGATTATCGCTAAAGCAAAGGGTGTTGCGCTTCAGGGGCACATGGTATCGCATCCTTTTTATGATCGTGCGCTTCCGTTGATTATAGGTGATCATGCTACTGTTGATGTGGGCACAGGTTGCGTACACACCGCCCCAGATCATGGTGTTGATGACTTTAATGTGGGTAAAGCCAATGGTATTAGCACCTTAAACTATATTGATGACAATGGGGTTTTCCGCAATAACGTGGAAATATTTTCCGGAGAGCACGTCTACAAGGTAGACCCTAAAGTTCTGGCTGTTTTGAAAGATCACGGTCGCTTATTAGCAAGTAACAAATTACAGCACAGTTATCCCCATTGCTGGAGAACAAAAACACCTCTTATTTTCCGTGCTACCCCACAATGGTTTATTTCCATGGACAAGAAAGACCTGTTGGATAGAGCCATATCCTCATTAGATGGCGTTCAGTTTACACCTAGCTGGGGCCGCAAGCGAATGGAGTCCATGCTTGAACAGAGCCCAGACTGGTGCGTGTCCCGTCAACGTACATGGGGAGTGCCTATTACACTGTTTATCCATAAAGAGACCCAAGATCTACACCCAGATATGACAACTCTTATTGAGCAAGTTGCCTTAAAAGTTGAAGAACATGGTATTGATGCTTGGTTTGACCTCGAGCCTAGCGAATGGCTTAGTGCCGAAGATACTGAAAACTATGTGAAGGTAACAGACACTTTGGATGTTTGGTTTGACTCTGGTGTAACCCACTACTCTGTTATTAACCGCAGGGATGAGTTGCAATACCCTGCCGATGTTTATGTTGAAGGCTCTGACCAGCATCGTGGATGGTTTCAATCTTCCCTAAAGACTGGTATAGCCATAAATAATGCGCCTCCATATAAAAACCTGTTGACCCACGGCTTTGTTGTTGATGCCAATGGCCGAAAAATGTCAAAATCACTAGGAAACGTGGTCGCACCGCAAAAAGTATTTGACAACTTGGGAGCCGATATACTCCGATTATGGGTTGCATCTACAGACTATAGCGGTGAATTAACCGTATCTGATGACATACTGAAACGAACGGCTGACAGTTATCGTCGCATTAGAAACACCGCAAGATTCCTACTGGCAAATATTAACGGTTTTGATCCAATTAAAAACCTGGTGCAGTGGCAGGATATGCTATTTCTCGATAGATGGGCTATTGATAGAGCCTGCAGCCTTCAAAAAGAAATAATTGAATCCTTGGATCAGTACAACTTTCTTAGTGTTTATCAAAAAATCCATAATTTCTGTGCGCTAGACATGGGCGCTTTTTATTTGGATATTATCAAAGACCGCCAGTATACAACCAAGCCAGACAGTTTAGCACGACGCAGTTGTCAGACAGCTATGCACCATATCCTCGAAGCTTTTTCTCGCTGGATAGCGCCAATCCTCAGCTTTACCGCTGATGAACTTTGGCGCGCAATGCCGGGAGAGCGAAGCCAATCAGTATTTTTGGAAACTTGGTATGACAAGTTACAGCCATTATCTAATGATCACTTTGGGCCTGCCTACTGGAGCAGTATTATGGCGGTAAAAACAGTCGTCAATAAGGCCATGGAAGACGCACGAAATGAGGGTATAATTGGTGCGGGGCTGGAAGCTGAAATCACTTTGTATGCAAATGGTGATCTACAGAAACAACTATTAATGCTCGGTGAAGAGCTGCGCTTTGTTCTAATGACATCTGCGGCTAATGTTGAAGACCTTTCGTCAGCTCTGGCTCAGAATGTGGCAGACACCGCTCTAGACGATCTAAAAGTGGCTGTTGCAAAATCAGAGCATACAAAGTGCGCTCGTTGTTGGCACAGAAGAAGTGATATTGGCACTCATAAGCAACATAAAGAGTTATGTGGACGCTGTGTTGACAATATTGAAGGACCTGGTGAAAAAAGGATGTTTGCTTGATTGACTCTGAGAGGCTTAGCATGAAAAATAAAGAGGCCGGACATTTGCATTGGCTTTGGCTAAGCGGCTTGGTATGGGTACTGGATCAAGCAACAAAATGGCTAGCAGTTCATGGAATGCACCTATATGAACAGATTACGGTACTACCAATTTTCTCGCTAACCCTAACATATAATACCGGCGCAGCCTTCAGCTTTCTCAGCAATGAATCTGGATGGCAACGCTGGTTTTTAAGTACTGTCTCCGTAATCGTGAGCTTTATGCTAGTTCGCTGGCTGTACGGCTTAAAAAAACACGAGGTTTTGCAGGCTTGCGCTATGGCTTTAATTCTCGGCGGAGCCACAGGTAATCTCTTCGATCGGTTAATCCATGGTTATGTCGTTGATTTTATTTTAATACATTATGACCGGTTTTATTTCCCTGCATTTAACCTAGCGGACTCTGCAATTACCATCGGTGCTGCAATGCTGGTTCTAGATATATTTCGAGGACAGAAACCGTGCCACGAATAGAGTAGTATCCTTATATTTATTAATGAAAAGGTGTCACAGGTGTCTAATCTATCAATAACCCAGGGAAGCAAAGTAAGCCTGCACTTCTCCCTCATGCTTGAGGATGGTGCAATTCTCAATAGTACTTTCGGCCAATCTCCCGCATCTCTAATCATTGGTGATGGCAACTTACCTAAAGGTTTTGAAACTGCTTTAATGGGCTTATCTGCGGGTGACAAAAAAAAGGTTAAGGTTCTTCCTGAACAGGCTTTTGGTATGCGGAATACATCTAATATACAGAATATCTCCAGAACCGCTTTTAAGGATGATATAGCGTTGGAAGAAGGCCTGATTGTATCATTTTCCGACGCTGCAAATAGTGAATTGCCAGGCGTTATTCATCGTATTGGCGAACAATCTATTGAAGTGGACTTTAATCACCCTCTTGCTGGTCGCCATCTTCAATTTGAAATTGAAATACTGGAAGTTAGCCTGGCTTAATTTTATTATTCTTTACTCTGTTTATTTAAGACAGAAACTTATAACAAGAACACTATATTCCCGTAACCATTGAAAGTGCGGGTAAGCAACCAACGTTCTGATCCCCAGTGGCCTTCGAGCAATAGGTGATCGGGATGAGTTAGAGCAATCAATAACCCTATGATTTCAAGGGTAATGGGTATAGAACTAAATATGCAAATAATATTAGCCAACCCAAGAGGGTTCTGCGCAGGCGTTGACAGGGCTATTGAAATAGTTAACAAAGCATTAGATATTCTCGGGCCTCCTATTTATGTGCGCCATGAAGTGGTGCACAATAAATTTGTCGTAGACAGCCTCAGAGATAGGGGCGTAATTTTTGTTGACGAACTCAATGAAGTACCCGACGAGAAAGTGGTTATTTTTAGCGCCCATGGTGTCTCCAAAGCGGTTGAAGATGAGGCCAAGCACCGAGGCTTGAAAGTATTTGATGCATCCTGCCCTCTGGTTAAAAAAGTCCACTTTGAAGTTGTCAGGTTAGCTCAAGAAGGAAGAGAGTGTGTTCTTATAGGTCACCATGGGCATCCTGAGGTGGTTGGCACTATGGGCCAATATGATGAGACTAGAGGTGGCTATATATATCTGGTTGAAAGTATTCAAGATGTTTTTAGATTGCAGGTAAGTAATCCCCTGCAATTGTCTTACGTTACCCAAACAACCTTGTCTAAGGATGATACCGAAAAAGTCATTGCCGCTCTACAAAAACGATATCCCCTAATTACAGGTCCCCGCAAAGATGACATCTGCTATGCTACTCAAAATCGTCAAGATGCAGTGCGAATGCTAGCCAATGAATGTGACTTGGTACTGGTTGTTGGCTCAGTTAACAGCTCCAACTCTAACCGATTAAGAGAGCTGGCAGAAAGAGCCGGTACCGAAGCCCACCTAATTGATAGCGCTGCCCATATTGAGAATACTTGGTTAGAAGGTAAAAAGGTGGTAGGCATAACCGCGGGTGCGTCAGCACCAGATATTTTGGTAACACAAGTTATTGATCACCTACAACGCCTAGGAGGAAGTGCTGTTAAAGAGCTAGATGGCAAAGCCGAAAACATTACATTCAGTATTCCTAAGGAGCTTAGGCTTAAAACTATTGAGGCAGGTTAAAAAACTCTATAACAGCTTCCATTGAATGTATGGCTAGGAAGCGAGCGAGTGCGAATACATGATCCACTAGCAATAGGTGATTGTCGTGAGTGAGAACAGTAAACCACCTCACACCTTCACGGGCAAGTTGATAATAGATCCTAACACCTAGGGAATCTCTAAATAAGTATAATAAATGTGCGATAATACAGCCACACAAACAAACAGCATTGTCGTATGAAACAAATCACTTTCGCATCTGCAGAATACACCCATAAAAAAGTTATCACTAAACGTGATCTCTTTTTAAATGAAATGGAAAAAACCGTACCATGGGTACGCCTGCTCAATATTATAGAGCCTTACTATCCCAAGAGAGGCAAAGGTCGTCCACCAATGCCAATGGAAAGTATGCTGCGGATTTATTTCTTACAGCAATGGTACTTTATCATATCCTGCAGCAGAGCATGCCTTATACGATATGGATTGTATGCGTCGGTTTGCGCAACTTGAATTATTAGATGCCATACCTGATGAAACCACCATCCTTAATTTCAGAAGACTAATTGAAAAGCACCAACTTAGTGCAGCCATCTTTGCGGATATCAATCAATATCTTGTTGAAAAAGGCATCAAGGTATCTCAAGGCAGCATGGTAGATGCGACCATTATCCAAGCTCCTAGCTCTACTAAAAACAAAGACAAAAAACGTGACCCTGATATGCGTTCCACCCGTAAAAACAACCAATATTATTTTGGTTTTAAAATACACATAGGAACAGATATCAATAGCAACGTCATACACAGCGCAACCGTCACACCGGCGAATGAAGCTGATGTTAACGAATTACCCAAGTTACTGCGCAAAGATGACAAAGTAGTATTCGCAGATGCGGGTTATACTAGTGACACTTACAAACGAGGAGCACGCAGCCTTGGCATGAGCTGGAAGGTTAATGATAAACGTAAACCAAAGAAAAATATGAGTTCATCACAAAAGAAACAAAACCGCAAAAACTCACAGATTCGTGCCAGAGTAGAACATTGCTTTAGAGTGATAAAATGTCAGTTCGGATACAAGAAAGCCAGCTACAAAGGCTTAGTAAAAAATGCAGTTCAAGTATTCACCCTGCTTGGACTGGCCAATCTTTACATGCTACGAGGGCGTTTGGGGGGTTAATCCGCCCCAAACTCACCAAAAGCGAGGGAAACAAAAAAAATAGAGTGAATTTACCTAAAAACACGCCCATAAGATAAATATAGACACCATAAATTTAAATTTGGCTTTTAAAGCGCTGGTAAAAAACAAGCGTGCTTGTTCAGAGTTTCCCTAGGAAACCAGCATGCCTGCGTCGTATTACTGAGGACAACACAATAGGACGCTTAATTTTTCCCGCGAAATAAACACGACAGATTCCATATAACACTAAAGCATGCTATTACTATACCAACACCGTTAAATATTTGAGTAGCCGACAAGCTATCGATGCCCCATAAACATCCGAATAGCGGTGTTTTAGGTGCTAGCAGCGGCCAACAATCTCACTCCTTCAAGGAGTTAATTAATATAACAGTTAGTTATTAAACGAACCTACTTATACCTGACAAATCTAGAGATATACGGGCTTAACTATCATGCCGCCTCACCGCACCTCCAGCTACGTTAGGTATAAGCTATCAATTCAACTTGGTTGCATGGAGCAATAATGTCTACTCAATTACAAAAATCTCTAGCTCGGCTACTATTAGCTTATTCTGATAAGGCTGAGTACAACCTAGTAATGGAAATGCTTGTCTCCGCCCAAAAAGGGCTAACAGAAGGTGCTAATGACTTTGCTGACAAAGCAGCGTACAGCGCACAGGCAGAAGGTATAAAAAGTTATTTACGGTGCTACCCTTTAGCCCATATACTCATTGGTATCACCTCATTCAACGAGCTCAATAAAGATACAAGCATTATCCGAAAAATTATTGATCTTCTCTTGGACAACCTTGAAATAGAACCGCGTACAGCTGGTAACACTAACCTTTTTAAGGTACATTGAGCAATATCTCAGTAGAGATCCACAGTCATTCTAGATTTCTTGCCTGCGTAGCTTTTGGTTTTTTTCACATAAAACACCCTAACAAACCCGTGGTCAAGGCTATAAAAGTCGCAACACTCAGTGATTTCACAGCCTCAGCTACCGAGTAGTTTTGAGCTAGAACCAAGGGCACCGCATCTTCTTTCAACTCTATGGAATCCTTTTACAATTGCATTTCTATCCCATAATAAAACCCCAATAATTGGTGGCATTGTCTCTTATTGAAGTATCAGGTTCAGTCAATCATATCAGCTCATATATTACAAGCCAAGATTTACACACCTAACACTTAGAATTGATATGGGAGTCTACTGTGCGCGGGCTCATGGAGACGAACTCATTTGT
>JASXSV010000071.1 GCA_030674915.1 Candidatus Endonucleibacter bathymodioli | reverse complement strand
AGACTCCATTCTATACGGAGCTTGGCCTCGATCATGATTATCATTGCCGGGCTCATTTTAGTCGGTTTAACCGCAGTTTGACGTCGCTGCATAGCCTTAGCTTGCGCCTGTTTATGACGATAGCCCCTGTCTCCCGTATTTCTGGCCAGTTCTCTACTTACCGTAGGCGGACTCACCCCTATAATTTTCGCCACCTCCCTTTGTGTACAACCGCTTTTCTTTAGGGCAGAAATCTGGCATCGTTGCTCGTAGGTCAGTTGTTGGTAATATCCTGTCATCACTTCATCTCTTGCCGGAGAAAAAGGGTAGGAGCTTACTTTCAGCGGGCCCCTTCTTCTACCTGATTAGATGATGCACTTCGGATTTGAATCCGCGGAAAAAGAAATATACGCAACACTGTCGGGTGGTGAGAGTCATTTTGTCACCTATAAGAAACGCTACGGGGCGTGCTAGAACTCGGTTGATGGGTACAGAGAACATACGCTAAGGCACTAAGTTTTTGGTGCTATATAGTGTGCCTAAGCCATGTATACGGTATGGGTACGTAAAAAATCAGTTCTAAGCATTAGGAATAACTCATAAAACCAATAATTTGACATTAAATACCCCTAATGAAGCTCTGAACAAGGTTATTCTTGCACAGGAAGGAATCTATAAGGTATTGATTTTGCTGGACCCACGCCTCCGCGGGGATTACGAAAGTGGCTTTAATCAGAGGCTCCCTAAGGAGTCTCTGATTGAATCTCCAAAACTTGGTAAAATAGCCTCGCTATGGGCAAGTAGGTATCAAAAATGAAACAACAAAGTTTTGCGTCACTAAGTAGCAGTCAGCGCAAACGTAATCGGTTGCAATCAAAAATACGAGCCAGGGTCGAGCACCTGTTCCGAATCCTCAAGTGTCAGTTTGGTTACCGTAAAGTTCTTTACCGTGGTTTGGAAAACAACAGGGCGCAAGTTATGAGCCTGATGGTGATGGCCAATTTATACCTGCAACGTAATGCGTTAACGGCATAATTCCGCCCTAAATCCGCCTCGAGAGCGGATAAATGGGCAAAATCGACAAAATGAATCGAAAATTACGATGAAATAAGCGCGATAGTCAGAGAATTTTATCACAAATCTGACAATCGACTTGCAAACTACTTCAATCAGAGATTCCATAGGGAAGCTCTGAACAAGCTCGTTGATTTTTTACCCAAGCCTAAAAAGCTAAATTTAAATTTATGGTTTATATATTCATCTTATGGGCGTGTTTTTTTCGTTTTCCCTCGCTATTGGCGAGTTTTGGGCGGATTAACCCCCAAAATGCCCTCGTAGCATGTAAAGATTGGTCAGTCCAAGCAGGGTGAATACTTGAAC
>JASXSV010000070.1 GCA_030674915.1 Candidatus Endonucleibacter bathymodioli | reverse complement strand
TTTAACACTGGTGTTAAAGTATTTCATTCATATTGTGTCGAACGATAAAAAGGAATTGAAAAAAATAGTTTATATTTATCTATTATATATATTATTACACAGTTATTTTTTAATAGATACATATGCATACTTGATTCAAGGTGTTAGAAATGATTTTTTCACATTGGTTGATGTAAGTGGTCATCAAAGATCTGCAAGTTTTTTGGTCATGAACTTTATATTTATGTCCGCACTTTTTATTCATATAAGGCTATTATCGCACGATAAATTTAAAAAAATCATCTTTCTCTCTAGTATGATTTTATATGTAAATATGTTAATTGCAATAATTTTAAGTCAGTTAATAGGCTCCAATAATGGAGCAGTAACAATAACTGGTATTTTATTTTTAACCATATTGATTCAGATTTCTTTATCATTTAAGGAACATTCGTATATATTGTTTAAATATAATTTAAAACCTCAAAGTTTATTTTTTGGGTTAGCCTCTAGGAAATTGTATGCATCAATGTTTATATTACTAGTATCATTTATTTTATGCGCTTCATTAGTAATGTTTTTTATAACCATTGACTTAAGTACCTTTAGACTATTTGGATCTGTCACAGGTCACATTTCTTCCGTAACAAGTAGAATTGAATTATTAAGTAATTTTTTGGTGCAGTTTAATGTGTCCCCAATTTTTGGGAATATTATTGTGGATCGTTTAACTACAGGTGATGGTACCTATGTACATAGTACCATTGCCTCACTGTTGACCCATTTAGGATTGATCGGATTTTTTATATTTATGCTTTATATTATTTTATCCTTTAAAGAATTGTATAGAGGCAAACAGTATTTGTTTGTAACAAATGGTTTGAGAATATATTCCACACTGTTATTTATGGGGGTGTTTCTTATCGCATTTACATCTGTTTTTTTTACTTGGCATCCATTATGGTTCTTATTTGGGTGTATATTCCCTGCATTGTATATCGAGAATGGCACTAGAAAATAAATAGCATGAAAGGTAAAACTAATGCCTTTACCCTTCTTTGATATAATAGCCAAGAAGATAAAAAAGTATGAGGATATAGTGTTTTGGGTGGATTAATGTATATAGCTTTTTCATTTGTTACATTTTTATATTTTAATATATATATATTTGATAATGTAAAAATCATGAATGGAGGGTCAGTATCTTTATTGTTATTAGCAATATGTTTTTGCTTATCTTTTTATTTGATATTATATCAAGCTATTAAATCCAATAAAATTCATATAAGAAAGTCCACTCTCCTGTTGGTTTTATTTTATATATATGTTTTAATTAGAATAACAATTGACACCAAAAATATTGAAATGTTTAAATCTTATTTATTCTCTACTTCTGGAGGTATGATTACGTTTTATGTGTTAGGCTTATT
>JASXSV010000039.1 GCA_030674915.1 Candidatus Endonucleibacter bathymodioli | reverse complement strand
TAGAGCAGTATCAAGTAAACAAACCTAACACTCCTCTGTATCAGCCACTTTTGAAGGCATAATTAGGCGACGAACGAGAGAAACCCATGAGCCTACGAATAGTAGGTGATTGAGACTACTTAGATCAGCCAATAACCTCAAAATTTCAAGGAAAATGGGTATACTACCCCCATCAAATGAGCAAATCATTCTTGATCTCAAAGCCCTTCACCATATAAAATGCTGAGCAAGGTATTTCAAATAGCTCCTGTAAGCACTAAATCGATTAATACTCAGCAATTAATGGACAAAACCCTCATACTTGCTAGAATTCATGCGAATAAAATCTCTACTAAATGACGGAAATATTGACTATTTGTTATCGTCGCATTAGAAAATAAGAGCGTTGCCTCGCTCTAATCACTTGACCGTCAACTCTAATAGAACCTTATTGACTTGTCGCTCACCCATACCCATTACCATTAAAGGCTCTAGAGCTAAGCCCCTATGATCCCAAGAGAAACGGGTGACTGAGGTGCGCAGGAGCAGTCAACACCCTCACACTTCCAAGGGGAGCAGTCTCAATATAAGCTCCCCCTAGAGATAATTTACTTATAATCATATTACGATGCCCATAACTCTGAATGAAAACAATCATAAGGTTGTCAAACATACTCCTTTCCAAGACTGGCTGTTCAGGGCAATAGTGCTTATAACTTTTTTAAGCATCCTATTTTTTGCATACAGCAGAGCTGAGCGATATGCAGCCGAAAAAACTGAACGCCTTGAGAACCTGAACACACACCTTCAGGATAAGATCAATACTATCCAAGCTAAGCACCAAGAGAGCCTACAGGCGTTAGCTATTGCTAGAAACGCTCAGAATGTTGACAACCTGTCTTTAGAAAATCTTCGGGTTATAATTCGAAAGCTTATAGATGAAAAGGCGGAGTTAAACAAAGAACTGGCTTTTTACCGTAGCATTATCGCACCAGAGAATGTAACGTCTGGGGTCAGAGTACATACTCTTGACCTCTTAAACGGCAACGCAGTCCGTAAATTCCATTTACGCCTTACAGTTGCACAAGTATCTCGAGCCAACTCTTTCTTAAAAGGCAATGTATCAGTAACGATCGAAGGACATTTCGGAAACGCAGAGAAAAAATCTCTATCACTATTTGAACTGGCAGGTGAAAAAGCCTCAAGCCTGCCCCTTGCATTCCGGTACTTCCAAGTATTACCTGGACAGCAGGATTTTTTCGAATTCACTTTACCCGAAGGGTTTACACCTAAAATAATCAGGGTTGTTGCGAGAATTAGCAATAACTCCGCACAAAACTTCAACGAAAGCTTTGAATGGAATAAGGAGTTAACTACTAATGTGGGACAACGTCAAAAAGAATAAGCAAGATAACACGAAAGGTGGCACAACACTGATCTCTACAAGCACGTCAATACATGGCGATATCTCGTTTGACGGGACCATGCATCTGGAGGGCAGGATTCAAGGTAATGTAAGTGCAGATGACGGGCTTTTCACCCTGACCCAAAGCGGCTGTATTGAGGGCAATCTCTGCGCCCCCAGAATCAAAATAAATGGTAATATAAAAGGAAATATTTATTGTTCAAATCATCTAGAACTAAATGCAAACGCCGTGATTACTGGCAATGTGTTCTACAATATCATTGAAATATCAAAAGGCGCCGAGATCAATGGCAGCCTAGAGCACCAAGGTATCGGCTCATCGAAACAACAAGCCCTCCTAGACGCTCCTGCAACAGATGATGGTATCCTAATACAAAAGCAAACAGGTAACACCAAAACATGAGAATAGCCCTCAATAAACCTTAAAACGCACTCATTACGGCCAATACCTCTATACTCTCTCTGGCACAGACAGGCCACAAACCAGCATCACAGGAGAATCAATGAGCGTAGTAAAAAATATAACCCCGACCCCTATTATATTTACTGATGAGGCGGCGGCCAAAGTCAAAGATCTAGTTGAAGAAGAGAACAATAAACAACTAAAGCTGAGAGTGTATGTTACCGGCGGTGGCTGCTCTGGGTTTCAATATGGCTTTATCTTTGATCTCAAAGTTGCCGAAGATGATACAGTGATTACTAATGGTGATGCCGAGATGGTTATCGACTCATTAAGCTATCAATACCTTGTCGGGGCAGCTGTAGATTACGAAGAAGGATTACAGGGATCAAAATTCCTAGTAAAAAACCCCAATGCGAAGTCAACTTGTGGATGCGGCTCATCTTTTTCCATATAAAAGACACCTTTTCATGAACAGCCGATGCAACTGTCTCAATTTAAGTACTCTTAAAACACGCTCAATCCATGAGCGAATACTAGGAGATTGTCGAAATTAACCCCAATCACATGAAATAACCAGTATCCAGCTCAACCACTACTATCTCATCACTCAATGAGTGGCTGCCAGAAGATCATTTAGTGCGCCTTGTTGCCGAAGTTGTCAGACAGCTAGATCTTTCGCATGACTCCTCAGCAGTACTGTTATAGCTGGCACAGGTCCATCATCCCTAGACTCTGCTATGCCTACTGATCTACGTCTATGCCTCTGTTGTTTTCTTCCGCCGCAAAATGGAGCAAGCCGAAGCAATAAGAGAGGTATAACGCAGCCTATCAGCAGCTCCAAAGGCGATGAGCATGTTCGTTAGTATTACCAACAGCATTGTTAGTGCTTCTTAAGAATTTAGGAGAGATAATCTGTTTATAGACGGAATAACAACAAACAAGGAGAAGTACTTATGAAACCAATCAATTCAAATCAAACTCAACAAACACAATCTTCGGTTGTCCTCTTTAGAAAACAAGATTTTTCAGAAAAGAAAATGCAAAACCGGATTCTCGCGAAGTTTAGTGCTTTTGGGCGTAAAATCAAGGGATGGACAGAGCCAGTAAAACTCATACCTAAAGTTTATAAAGAGTGGGTAAGCCGTGTTAAAAATCATCATGTTGCAACCCATGTTTTTATGGCCTCCTGTGGCATTGTTCCATGGCTATTTATGGCCGCCTCAGACGCATCTCAAGCATACAGCACAGTTAAAAGACAGAGCCGACAATGTGAGATGGGAACATCAACCGAAACAGCAACCCGCAACTTTCTAGAAGGGACACACCCAGATGCAGACAAAACATTGGCGCAGTGGAATGATAATGGTAACTATCAAGGTGATCCGGAAACATTAAAAAGGCACTTGCTTAATGGGACCCATCCGAAGGCACAGGAGCTAATGAATAATGGAGCCAAGACGATAGTTCCAAGGAAACAGTAACTGCAAAATGAGTGTAAGACATTAGCACGCGTAGTCCCGTAAGCCTACAAGGAGTAGGTTACGAGGATGGCGTGTGACATTCCAAGGGCACCAAGTCCATTCTCTCAGAAATGGACGACATAGATAATGCAATAAAACAAGCGCCCTTTCCTGTAGATTAAAGTACGATAGCATACTCTACTTTATAGCCGAGCTACACATAATGAACGAAGATAATATTAAAAAACTCACGATCATCATAGCAGCAAACTGTGTGAATGACTCCATTTTAGAGGAATGCCACAGTAATAAACAAATCACTGACAAACAGCTATCTCTGTTCAAAAAGCAAATTTCTGACAGAATTTACACCTTCCTCACTTATTTATTAAATAAACCTGCTAATGAATATTCCGTGGTAATGGAAAACCTAGCAAAGACATATCCTGAAAACTGGCCTATCCCCGACCTTGACCAACAACTCCTAACAAAGAGCAAACCACAGGAAAAAGAAGACGCTATATAATATTTTCCTGATAGCTGACGAATTTGCATCTACCCTGTACAGAGTCAACTCACTATAGGTGCAAACAATGAAAGTTACATCCACCGGCAAAATGCTGTTTGTAATAATTTCTCGGCTTCCTTCTGCCGTCAATATATGGCTCCTAATATTATGGATGTCCACAATGCTAATAACCACCTTGTCTCAAGCTAGGGACCAAAATTTTTTCTCTAAACTAGATCAAATACAAACCCTGCTTAACATCCCTCACAAGAACACACCAGAATCGATGACTCAGGCGTCATCCGCATGGAGACGTAAACCTGGCGTTGAGCGTTGGGAAATGCCTGAAGTCAACGTTTCTGCGGAAACAAAGGTGAAAGTTTTACAAATTCTGACTTCTTTGGGGCTTGTTCATGAACTGAAGCCCGATAAACAAAATTATGACTATGTTCTACTTTTAGGCGCTACCATACCAAGAATGCAGCGGCGCCTGAATCAGGTAAACAGACTTTGGACAGAGGGTGTAACGTCAAATCAGATTCTTTTTCTTACCGGAGAGCGCCCTCTAATTCAAAATATTGACCACGTAGATGAGTTAGTCAAGCAAGCTACTGGCGGAAATATCAGTGAATCTGCACGCCCATTAACAGAAACTGAAGGAGCAAAAATGATTTGGGTTACCAGCACCATACCTAAAAGCCTGAGAAATACGGACTGCCGATTTATAACGTCTCCACGAATATGGACTGACAATCAATGGCAACGACCAAACACCAGAAACACCTTACAACAGTGGATGAAATCTAACCCTCCAGCTGGCTCTGTACTGATTATTTCAGACCAGCCACATGCTGCTTACCAGCAAATTGTCGTACAAAGTGAATTACCCAATAGTTTCAGCACCACCCTAGCAGCCGAAGCGGCTGATATCCATACACCATTGGCTATTTACTTGGACGCCCTTGCTCTGTGGTTACACAACATGGTTTCCCAAAAGGAGCTAACCCCCACGCCATCTATAACCTTATAGCTATACCAGCTACCATTGAAGGTGTGGATAGGTGCAGCTATCTAAGCTGAGTAAGAGCATTCAATACTCTCACGCCTTCAAAGGGAATAGGGTATATACCAAGGTAGTCAAGGTGAGGATTAGCTACAGATACATACTCTCAGTAAGAATCATGAATACCTTCAGAGCTCCACTCCTGACATCAAGTTTTATCCGATTCCAATGCCTGAACTATTCGAGCATGAATTCCTTCAAACCCCCCATTACTCATAATCAGGATATTTTCCCCTGCCTTCGCCGTATCTTTCAGATAGCAGACTATAGCTTCAGTGGTATTCAACAACTTCGACGGAACGGAGCTTCCCTGTATCAGCTCTTCCAAAGACCATTTCAAACCATCAGACTGGAACCAGATAACCTCAGAAGCACTCTGAATAGAGTCAAACAAAGCCTGTTTATGAACCCCCATTTTCATGGTGTTAGAGCGCGGCTCAATAACAAGCCTGATTGGCTTATTACCTACTTTAGCCCTAAAACCCTCAAGAGTGGTTGCTATAGCTGTAGGATGATGGGCAAAGTCATCATAGATTTTAATACCTCGTATTTCAGCTACCAGCTCCATACGTCGCTTTACCCCTTGAAACTCAGATAGCGCATCACATGCAACCCCTGGCAACACCCCAACGTGCCTAGCTGCAGCAATAGCTGCCATAGCATTGGCTATATTATGGCTACCTATCTCCCCCCAGGTAATGCAACCATATGTTTTACCGCTTTTGAGCACTTCAAATGTCGAACCGTCATCTTTCAAAGCCCTAGCCTGCCATTGCTTTCCCAACACCTCCGTTTCTGACCAACAGCCCATATCCAGAACTTGATCAATATTCTGTTCACCATCCGGTAGAATGATCCGCCCAGAACTAGGAACAGTTCTGATCAAGTGATGGAACTGTTTTTGGATAGCGGCAAGATCTTCAAAAATATCCGCATGATCAAACTCAAGATTATTAATAACCAATGTCCGTGGTCGATAGTGGACAAACTTTGAGCGTTTATCAAAAAAAGCTGTATCATACTCATCCGCTTCAACTACAAAAAAAGGCGTATCTCCGGATCTAGCAGAAACACCAAAATTACTGGGCACGCCACCTATCAGAAAACCAGGAGACATGCCCGCATATTCAAGAATCCAAGCCAACATACTACTGACTGTGGTTTTCCCATGAGTGCCAGACACCGCCAAGACCCATTTATCTTTTGAGAGATAGCTAGCAAAAAACTCAGCCCCCGAAGTGTAGGACAAGCCTTTATCCAGAATATACTCAACAGCAGGATTACCTCGACTAAGAGCATTACCAATCACAACCAGATCTGGTTTCGGCTCTAGGTGAGCCTCAACATAACCCTCCATTAACTCTATACCCACACTTTCAAGCTGAGAGCTCATTGGTGGATAAACATGCTGATCCGATCCGGATACTTTGAAGCCATGTTCCCGAGCAAGAATAGCCAAGCTTCCCATGAATGTTCCACATATGCCCAGAACGTGTATATGCATTCTCCTGCTCCTATTGAGATATAACTTTATTAAGACCTCAGCATAACGCACCAAAGTCAATCATATGCTGGTAAAATATCAACATGCAAAAAATCCTTTAAATACAGCCAAAACTTTTCGTATCCACCACTGACCTATACCCACGCAAATTCAGATACAGGTTTCAAAACCTCACAATTGTCGTAAATACTGCTGAACAACAAAACGTTAGTTACATGTAAAGTTTCGTATAGGTAATTATTTATTTTTTGTCACAAACCTTTCGCAGTTGCGAAGTATTTATTATTCCTGGCATATTCATTATTGGCCTCCACAGCCGCTAAACTGGGTTAATATTTGGACTGTAAGGCGACAGGCAGCCTAGTTTTATTTACAACTTTTTGACTATCTTTCCCAACTTATTTTAACGATGGCAGCCAGCCCATAAAGAACCATATGGATTATTTCCATTGACTCATAAGCACTCCGGGTTTTTTGGGAAATTCGATAATAGCCACTCCATTAAGGGTCTTAAATTAATCAAAAATAGCTACTTATAAATTGTCCAGTTTAATAGCGCAGACGATGTCTAGCCAAGTGCGAACCCCATTCGTACTGATGACTTTACCAGCCCCATGCAAAAAACATCTTTAGGTGTTTTTTTCCTCCTACGTTAAATTAACTACATCCATAAAAAGCACCACTTCATCCTTAACAATGAAGCCCTCAATGCTTCATAGTACTTAGCCTGTTTTTCAGAGTCATACTTGTGAATACCACTTCAGTTTTTTGTAAATCAAGCTATTTGTTCAGGTCAGACACGGTATATCTAATATTTCAGTACTAAGAAATATAAGCGGCAATGCCTCCTCAATGAGGTACGACTCTCAAGCATCACGCATTTCCTTATGGCGTTATTCCAAGTCTGTTTTTTTTGCTGTGAGGTTGATTGAGTGTTAACATGAGCTGAAAGTGCAGAAAAACAGTTTCAATCCAATAGTTGCTAGCATACAAGCAGCCGAAGCACCTACGGATCAAGCCATAGCCATGCGATAACGCAGTCTTTATGCAACTTCCATTAAACTCTCTTGATAGTTTTTACACCATCTTTAGT
Source organism: Candidatus Endonucleibacter bathymodioli (assembly GCA_030674915.1). Lineage (GTDB taxonomy): Bacteria > Pseudomonadota > Gammaproteobacteria > Pseudomonadales > Endozoicomonadaceae > Endonucleibacter > Endonucleibacter bathymodioli. Next base: position 8,821 of record JASXSV010000039.1, on the reverse strand, counting down.
ACCAAACATCATCATGTCAGCAGGTCTCACAGCAAATATCCCGTTAGTCACAACTCCGACAATTTGATTGATTTGTGTTTCAAGAGCAATAGGATCAATAATTTTCAGATTCCAGATATCCAAAATAATATTGCCATTGTCTGTTACAACTCCATCACGGTAAGCTGGATTCCCCCCAAGTTTAACAATCTCTCTGGCAACATGACCTCTTGCCATTGGAATTACTTCAACAGGAAGTGGAAACTCACCCAATATAGAAACAGACTTACTTTCATCAACGATACAAATAAACTCGTCAGCAACCGCAGCAATAATTTTTTCTCTTGTAAGAGCCGCCCCGCCACCCTTAATCAGCTGGAAGTGAGTATTAACTTCATCCGCACCATCAATATAGAACCTTAAACTTCTAACTGCGTTTAAATCATACACAGCTATACCATAGGACTTCAAATGCTCTTCTGTTGCTTTAGAGCTGGCAACACAGCCATTAAAATCATGTCTATGCATAGCAAGAGCCTCAATAAAAAAACTAATTGTTGAGCCCGTCCCAATGCCTACAACCATGTCTCCGTCCATACATGGTACAATGTGATTCAGGGCAGCTTCGGCTGCAACCTTCTTAAAACCTCGTTTGATTGCCTGATCTGCTCGTTCCGAGATCATATTTCCGTCCTCATCTGCCCAGCTTGGTTACCTTCAAGCTCTGGTATACTTGGTGTATCCTCAACTATCCCACCTACTTCTTTCCATTGCGCTGGCTTGTTTTTACTCACGGTAAGCTCCCTTAGTTAAATTAAATCAGCCCTCAGGACTGGCCTCTATGGTCATGATGTCTTCCCAGTAAGCAGGATCACCCCATTCATCTGAGTCTGGGTGGGAACTACGCATCATACGCTCCAAACTCCATCGTCTCCAACCAGAAGACCTGAGTCTTCCCAGCCTTCTTGGATAATGCCCATCTTATCCTTATCCCCATCTCCTCCCCTTTGGAACTACCCTTGTGAGTCACGAACCATGGCGTCACTCTGTGCTTGCTCGCCCCTCTCTTTGGCAACTTCCTCTGGTTACATAATCATCTTAGCCGCACCAGCAAATGTCCATAGGGAATCTCTGAATAAGTCTAATAAATGTGAGATAATACAGCCACACAAACAAACAGTATTGTCGTATGAAACAAATCACTTTCGCATCTGCAGAATACACCCATAAAAAAGAGATCACTAAACGTGATATCTTTTTAAATGAAATGGGAAAAACCGTACCATGGGTACGCTTGCTCAATATTATAGAGCCTTACTATCCCAAGAAAGGCAAAGGTCGCCCACCAATGCCAATGGGAAGCATGTTCCGGATTTATTTCTTACAGCAATGGTACTCATTATCAGATCCTGCAGCAGAGCATGCCTTATACGATATAGACTGTATGCGTTGGTTTGCGCAACTTGATGTATTAGATGTTAACGAATTACCCAAGTTCCTGCGCAAAGATGACAAAGTAGTATTCGCAGATGCGGGTTATACTAGTGACACTTACAAACGAGGAGCACGCAGCCTTGGCATGAGCTGTAAGGTTAATGATAAACGTAAACCAAAGAAAAATATGAGCTCATCACAAAAGAAACAAAACCGCAAAAACTCACAGATTCGTGCCAGAGTAGAACATTGCTTTAGAGTGATAAAATGTCAGTTCGGATACAAGAAAGCCAGCTACAAAGGCTTAGTAAAAAATGCAGTTCAAGTATTCAACCTGCTTGGACTGGCCAATCTTTACATGCTACGAGGGCGTTTGGGGGGTTAATCCGCCCAAAACTCGCCAAAAGCGAGGGAAACGAAAAAAATAGGGCTAATTTACCTAAAAACACGCCCAGTAAGATGAATATATACACCATAAATTTAAATTTGGCTTTTTAAGCGCTGGTAAAAAACAAACGTGCTTGTTCAGAGATTCCATAGGGAATCTCTGATTGAATCTCCAAAACCTAGTACAATAGCATTGCTATGGCAAGCCGGTTATCCAAAATGGAACAACAAAGTTTTGCGTCGCTCAGCTACGCAGCCAAAAAACGCAAAACGCGAAAAGAGTTATTCCTTGAGAAAATGGAATCTTGTGTTCCTTGGGCAGCCTTTGAAGCAATCATTAAACCACATTACCCGAAAAGTGGACGTATTGGAGGGCGCAACCTATCGGCTTGACCACTATGCTACGTATCTATCTCATGCAGCAATGGTTTCAACTATCCGATCCGATGATGGAAGACGCGCTGTATGAAATTGAATCAATGAGAAGATTTGCTAAATTGGAGCTGTGCGAAGATCGGCTCCCTGATGAAACAACTATCCTGAAATTTCGTCACCTATTGGAGCGTAATCAATTGACTGACAAGTTATTTACTGCGGTCAGTGAGCATTTGCAATTACACGGCCTTGCTCTTTCAAAAGGCACCATGATTGATACCACATTAATAAGAGCTTCGTCCTCGACCAAAAACGTCTAGGGCAAACGTGATCCTGAAATGCACCAGACACGTAAAGGAAATCAGTGGTACTTTGGCATGAAGATCAATATCGGTGCGTATGTGAATAGTGGTACTGCTCATACAGTAACGGTTACCTCTGCCAATAAAGCGGATATTGGCGAACTGCCTGCCTTGTTGAGATAGGAAAACGAAACGAAGTAATCTTTGGCGATGCGAGCTACACCCGCAACACATATAAGCGAAGCGCTCGATGCTTAGGATTACATTGGAAAGTAAATGACAAGCGCAAAGCAAGAAAAGGCAACCTAAATAGCAGTCAACGCACACGTAATCGCCAACAATCAAAAATACGAGCCAGGGTGAGCACTTGTTCCGAATCATCAAATGTCAGTTTGGTTACCGCAAATTACGTTACCGTGGTTTGGAAAAAAACAGGTCGCAAGTTATTAGCCTGGTGGCAATGACCAATTTATACCTGCAACGTAATGCGTTACCGACATAATTGCGCTCTAAATCCGCCTCTAGAGCGGATAAGTGGGTAAAAGCGACAAAATGAATCGAAAGTTACGAGGAAATAAGATCGGAAGTCAGAGAGTTTGATCGCACATCTGATAATCGAATTGCAAACTACTTCAATCAGAGATTCCCTAGAAACTCTCTCAAAAACGCTGCTGCCGCTGCTTGGGTTTTATCAGGCAGGATGCCGATCACAACTCACGCGGAAAGTCGTCGATGGCAATGAATAAATATGCACGCGGCCTGTCTTTGTGCTCATCTCGCCTGGGTAATTTTTGTTGTAACGTCTTGCTTCTGCTTTTTTCTTGCGTTCAATTGAGACTTTTGCTTTTACTAGGCGTTTTATGCCAAATTTTACGGCCAAGAAGCGATTGTTGGTGGACTTCCGTGGCGTAAACTCCTACCTTGCAAATAGTTGTCCATAATGCCATGAAACTTCTGGAAAGCGCCACGATCGCCCAGCTTCCCGCCCCATAGTGTAGTCAAATATCTTTACTAGCCAGCGGCGTTAAACTTATTTTCATGTGCATATTCATACCCAAATCCTTTCAAAAAGATATACACAACTCCACTAAATATCACAAATAAGCACCTATTCAATATCTGTGCAGCATGCATATGAACGGTCACTCAAGTGCGTATGGAATTAGTGTGACAATACATTTATTCAAAAATACAATTTGAGCGCATGTATAACAAAGCGCTACAACAAAAAGCCTTTTAATTACAACATATTGACTCAAGACATTCCCAAAACAATCATCTCAGAACATATATGTGTGATATTCATAAATGAGAAAACTATTGCAATCATACGTTGAATAAAGAAGAATACAGCTGTTTTTATAATGGTTGGAATTATAGGGGTGAAAACCAATGACATTGAACTTCTTGAGCACGTCAAATGCATATACATGTAGATTTAAGCTTTTAACTATTCTGAACGGTATATTATTTTCTTATTTATTGTTAACCTCCATATGCATTAAAGCTGGGCCAGATGCTCCTATTGATCAAATAGCACGTCTTGAGCTTCATAACACATTTCTTAACCTTGGTTCTGATAAGGATAAATGGTCTTTGGTTTTCATGCCTAACAATACTGCACGATGGCATAAAAAAGGTATTTGCTATATGGCTATAATTGATACCGCAATAACATCAAGTGAAAGTATCAGACAGCAAATTTGCCCCCACTTAACAACCATACTCCAAGATAATAATATTGAAGATACGACAAATGTTAGTGACCCTCGATGTTTTACGCCTTATTACACGGATAATTTATTAGCAGATAGACAGCATACACATAGTGATAGATCATTGTCTAATCCAGACATGGATGTAGATATGGATTCAGACATAGATATGATAGATTTAAATTTAGGTGTAGATTTAGCGTCATCTTTAGAAAAAGAATCATATACATCTGCACTTGTAGTTATAGCTGCACTTAATGATGCTACTAATGAAGTGAACTTCAAGCTTGAACGCATAGACTTTAAAAATATCGCATATGATGAGGCACTCATTATTAATGACTTCAGCAAGGCACTAGATATAGTAAGACCACTATTTGCATCATGTAGTCATCTGAAACATGCATCTAAAAACATTCCTCAAATTAATAATGCAGATTGTAATAACATGTCAGGCAAGAAACGTCCAAGGCTTGATGATGAAAGTGATAGTTATGACAACCTGCATCCAAAGATCCCTCTCCCTTATACCCACGAGGATGTTTATATCGAACCAGAAAATACTTTTACACCTGACATACTAGCGTATGAACCACCAGATCACACAACACATCAAAGGAAAAAGAGGAGGCATTTTAATACTGCATCTAAAAACATTTCTCAACCTGATAATATAGATTGTGACAAAATGCCCCACAAGAAACGCCCGTTGTTTGATGAGGAAAGCAATAGTTCTGATAGCATGCATCCAAAAATAAATCCTCCTTATATTTATGCGGATTTTTATATCGAATCAGAAAACACTTTTACATCTTATGAGCAATCAGGTAACACAACAAATCAAAGGAAAAAGCGGAGACATTGAGTCCTGAATTTATAAAATTTTCTCATATTAATAATGCAGATTGTGACAAAGGACCAGATAATGAACACCTATTGTCTGGCAATGAAATTAATAATAATATGCCCCTCTTCATAGAAGATCTCCACCCCCATATAAATGAAAGTCCTCACAAGACCACATGGAATGAGTGTGGCACTATATTTATTCAAAAATGTAATTTACGCACACTTATGAAAATACAGAGCGCAGAAAGGCATTTAAATTACAACATGCTGCCTACACTATCCCTGAGTAATTATCTAGGAAAATACATGTATGATATTAATAAATAAAAAAACTATTGCACAAGTACGCTGAATACAGCAAAATACAGCTAATTCTCAAATGATTGTTATTAGATAGGTGGACATAAGTGACACTAAACTTCTTGCGCATTTCAAACTTACATACATACAGATCAAATCTTTCAACTATGATTAAATGCATATTACTTTCTTATTGTTTGTTGACCTCCATGTGCATTAAAGCTGGGCCAGATAATAATCTTGCTGAAAGTATAACTTTTAATAAGGAAAAAGCGGAATGGCTTTTTATGTTTACACCTCTGCATTTTGCACCTTGGCATAGAAAAGAAGTTTGTTATATTGCCATGATTGATAAAAAAATAATGTTGGATGAAAGTACAAATCAACAAGTTGCTAGCACCTTAATAAAAATGACACAAGCTGATAACATCAAGGAAGCTCCAAACATTAACAACTATCACAGCATTACGCTTTGTAATATGAATTATTTATTAGCAGTAGATGCTGATAGTTTTTCTCGTGTTTTAGATTTAGGCCAAAAAAGATACAAATATGCATTTGTAGCTATATTTACCATGAAAGAATATAATAAGGAATTAAGCTTCAAAACTCAACAAATAGAACTTAATAGTACAGTATACGACAAGAACCCAATGATTAATAGCTCCAGCAATGGCCTAGATATATTAAAACGTCTATTAGCATTATGCAAGCATATGAGACATGCACCTGAAAACAGTTCTCAAAGCAATAATGCCGTTAGTGACAAAGAGGCTGATATGGGATATCTATTCCATGATGATAAAATTAATATGAAAAATATCCAGAATCCAGAGATATGCTTGAATACTACTGGTGAAAATATAGGTATGGATATTGGCATGGAACAGGAAAATAATTTACCCCCTTGTGCACCTAATGTTTCAAGTGGCGAAAAAACAGATAATACAAAAGTTTCAAGGAAAAAGACCCACAAGTGTGATACCTATGGTAAGGAATTTAATCAACCCAGTAATTTAACAAAACATACGCGGACCCTTACAAAGGAAAGGCGGTTCCAGTGCAAGTGGCCTGGGTGTGGCCACGCATTTGTTCAAAAAAGTCACTTAAAAACACATAACAACAATCATATCACTCACAATTATTTTCTTTGCCTAACGTGTGGTGCTAAGTATTCTCACAAAAGCTCTTTAGTCAGACATATGCGGAGCCAGCACACACAAAAGAAAGATACTAATTGCATAAATAGTACAATGGATATTTTGAATGATTGAAATTACAGAGATGGAAATCAAGCATGTTAAATATATGCTCACATTTATTGACACATAGAGATCTCAGCATAAATCAACAAAGTCGATTATATTTTGGCGAAACATCAATATGAAAAAATCCTTTACAATACAACCAAAACTTTCTTACCTTGAATGGTATTCTCGGCAATAAACCACTTAGCTTTTACAGCCTGCAATTCAGGTCTATTTCCTACTCCCAGGTAACCCGAGTCGGAGAATATGAGAATTTGATCAATTATCTATCCTGATTAAGGCGTATTCATTAGCGACTGTCACCAGGATATGCGTCAGCTCTATCCTAGTATCAACTCCGAGATGAGCCTTCATTTCAAAACGCCATTGATTACCTTTTTTGGTCTAGCACACTTCAGGGTCACGCTGCTGTGCCTTATTTTTAATAGAAGTAGGAGCTATTATGATTATGGCATCACCAAAGAACCTTCGTTCAAGATGATGCCAGATTCTGTCAACCAATTATTCACCTCGGTGGAAATGTAGTGAAAAACCAGCAACTAATGCAATATACGTGCCTCCATACAAATGAAAGGCCGCATAAGTGCGAATGGAATGAATGTAACACGTCATTTATTCAAAAATGTGATTTGAACTCATGCATAAAAACACACAGCAATCAAAAGCCTTTTAATTACAATATGTTATACGAAAACGTTGTCAACATAATTATCTCGAAAAACATATACCCGAGATTCATCAATTATAAAATTATTGCAACTATCCGTTACATCAAGAATAATACAGATGATTTTCCACTTATTGCAATTATAAAGGTAAAAACTAATGCCATTGAAACTCTTGCGTATTCCAAATTTATATACATATACATTAAAGCTTTTAACCATTATTAAGGGTATATTATTGTCTTGCTTATTGTCAATCCCCCTGTGCATTAAAGCTTCTCTAGACAATCATCTTTCTGAAAGTATAAATATTGAGAAGGAGAAATGGGATTTTATGTTTGTGCCTCATAGCTTTGTACCTGAGCATAGAGAAGATGCCTGCTATATAGCTCTTATTGATAAAACAATAACATTAAATGAAAGTATAAAACAACAAATTATAACCATCTTAACAATCATATCACAAGATGACAATGTTGAGGACATTCACAAAATTGATAATCATAAAAATCTTATACTGTGCAATATGGATTATTTATTCACAGCAAATGCTGATAACTTCTTACATATATTAGAATTACATTTAAAACAAAAATGCTACACATCTGCACTTGTAGTCATATTAACCATTAATCAAACTAACAAGAGAATAAATTTCAAAATTCAACAAATAGAACAAATAGAACAAATAGAACAAATAGAACTTAACAATACAGCATACGGCATGGATTTAGTGGTTAATAACTATGGCAACAGCAATAACCTAGATATATTAACCAGACTATTCTCATCATACTGGCATATGAGACCTGCACATGAAAACAGGTCTCAACGTAATAATGCAGACCCTGACAAAACTACATATGTTAAACGCCTGTTGCTTGATGATGACTATAATAATACTGCTAATACTGGTATTGTGCAGGAAAATAATTGTCCATCTGCTATTTTAGATGGCGAAAAACCAGCTAGCACAACAGGTCAGAGGGAAAAGACCTACACATGCAGTATTTGCCGTATAACATTTAATACACATGATGATAGCTTAATGCATATGCGCACCCATAAAGAGGAAAGGCCGTACCAGTGCGAACGTCATGGGTGTAATAAGTCATTTACACTCAAAAGTATTCTGAAAGTACACATGAAAAATCACGACCAGAAACAAACTTTTAATTGCCACAAATGTGGCAAGAACTTGACTACCAAGCATACTTTAAAAGAACATATAGCTACTCATTCAGAAGAAAATCTTCTATATGAGTGTGAATGGTGTGAAAAACAATTTACTAGCAAATATTTTTTAGGACAACATAAAAAACACAACCACTCAAACATGAAAACACACAGACTAGCAAGATTGGGTATACTAGTTGAATAAATAATGCTACATGGTGATGATTGTAATTGATTTAAATGACCCTGTAAATAACTCTGTGTATCTGCTTTGGTTAAATATGGTCTGACAATCTATCTTCAAAAATAATCATAAAGTGGTTTAGTGCTGCACGCCAGTTATGAATCGGCATGGTCCATCTTTTAGAGGA
>JASXSV010000069.1 GCA_030674915.1 Candidatus Endonucleibacter bathymodioli | reverse complement strand
ACTAAATAACAGACTTAGGTGGCGTTTATGCTCATTTGTTAGTAATAGAAACATATCTGTTATAGATTGCTAGGAACTGTATATGTAATAGTAGTCATTACTGCAATACATTATTTAGTATCATTTGCTAGGTATTTTTATTTATAAAAAATAAGGTTAGGGGAGTAATATGAATCTCCAGAAAATAATGGATAGGAATACACTGATAGATAGGAATGAACTGGATGTAAATAACCCAGAACATTTAATTACAGGTAATAATGATTCTCCCATTGAGGGTAAAGCCTGGAGCAGAAAAATTGTAATATTGGATAAATGTCATAAAACATTTTTTAAGTTTAAGACATTTGTTTGTGATACGGCATCTAAAATTAAAAAAACAGTGACACAGATATGTGTTAGGGATGCGAAAGTTAAACTAAGTGAAGATATTCAAAAGAAACTAGATATATATTGTACAAATGCTGATGATTTACAATACTTAGATAAGGACTTAAAAATTTATTTACGTATAGTGTCAAGCTGTGATTGCGATATGGCTCAACTAGAACGAGATTATACATATGCGCTAGATTGTCAAAAAGAAGGAAAAAAATTAACATGTAGGCTTACATTTATTGTTCGTGCTATGGATAGAAATTGTGTTAATCAGAAAGGGGAATGGCTGAAGGGTGCTACCAAAAGCTATCACAAGGCGTATAAAAAATGTGAGGCTAAAAAATCGGAGTTTAGGACATTAGAAAAGGCAACTAAGGACTCTTTTGACTAATTGAAGGTAGCATTTGATGGATCAAATTCATATTTTTCATTAAAAGCTAATGAAGCTAAGACAGCGATAGAAATAAATAAAGAAGAAATAATTGGGTTGCAAAAAAGTATTGATGGCTATAAAGAAGGAAAGGAATAAAATAATGGATTGCTTAATACACTCACTTCCGAACTTACAACTGCACAGAAAAGTTTGAAGATGAATGCTCGTATTCTGCAGGATTGTGAAGATAACATAAAACATCTCAATAAGTCTTTAACAAAGGCCAAAAAGTTCAAGAAGAAACTAAGTCTACGAAACATGATGAGAGATGACTAACACATCCACGAGCGGTCTTGTCGTTATTTGTGGTGTTGTTTACATCTTTTTGAAAGGATATAGAGATTAACATGCACATGAAAATACGGTTAACGCCGCTAATTTGTAAAAAGATTTGGCAGAACTATGTGGCGGCAGACTGAGACTGTAGATTAGTTTGTGTATTTGCTTATCATTAACCCTTATGGAACCTCTGATTAAAGCCACTTTCGTAATCCCCGCGGAGGTGTGGATCCAGTAAAATCAATACCTTATAGATTCCTTCCCGTGCGAGAATAACCTTGTTCAGAGCTTCCTTAAGGAATCTCTGAACAAACACGTTTGTTTTTTACCAGCGCTTT
>JASXSV010000038.1 GCA_030674915.1 Candidatus Endonucleibacter bathymodioli | reverse complement strand
ACAAGCTGTTTCATCGAAAGGAATTGATTGCGCAAGGCTTGTTATACCTGATTTTCAGTTGTTTAGCGCAACTCGTGCAAAGGTATCTAAACATACCTTTGATTCGAGGCAGGATCGCAGAATCGAGCTGTCAACCTTCGAATTGACCACAATGTGTCGATCCACTTAAAAAACTGGACTTAATCGCATGCTCCCAAGACATCGTGCTCCTGAGAATCTTGAAAATTTCCTAGCATCACGCTTTGACTATAAATAAAGCCATCTTCATTGACACCAGTATAAGCGCAATAAGCGCAAAAAACATAGATCGCATTCGTGCCACCACGGATCGTCACTCTTAACGCGCCAACCAGCTTCAGGATCTTTTGTCGGTTTTCCGTCTTTGTAATTGCCAGAACCTTATTGCAAAGCCTCTATCGGTGCAGCATCAATGATATTAATGTGCCGACCCTCATGATGATGCTTGTGACTTTTAGCTGATAATTAATCTCCGCCAATAATTAATCCACAGATAGCGCACGACCAGTCGCGTTCGAAACCGTCCTAATGTGGATATTTCAGTAACTTCAATATCGAGTTCAAAGTTACAAAACTTGAGAAGTAGTAGGCCTCTATCCCCATTACCATTAAGGTGTGAGCAGGCGACAAACGAACGAAACACCATAAGCCTACGCGTACTAGGTGATTAAGGCTAGTGATAGCAGTCAACAAACTCGCACCTTCAATGGAAATGAATATATAAGAACTAAGGCAACTACACATCGGATAAGCGATCCCCTCTTCCAAACAATAGGGCCGGAAAAGTCAGTAGAGGGTAGCCGGGGCGCCCTGTGTTAGAGGCGTAAATTGAGGACGGCAACTTCTCGATCGCTGAATATTTCAACAACAGGTCTCTCGTCTCATATAGTAGTAGGTAGTAGGTAGTAGGTAGTAGGTAGTAGGTAGTAGGTAGTAGGCACCAGGCACCAGGCACCAGGCACCAGGCACCAGGATAATAGGATAATAGGATAATAGGATAATAGGCTACGAAGAATTGCATGATGAAAGACAGTGGTTACTACGGAAATCTTGCTCTAGATCGTATTTATTGAATTATAATGAGGTATCATGATAGCATATCATTCTCAACTTATGTTCATTTATACTGAATAGTTGATATTTCTGTAAAGACGAAAGGCAGTGAATGTGAGGGACAACACAGCCTAGTAATGACTAAAGCACTTTAGACGCCGTTATATATACCAATGTAGTTACAAGGAAATGAAATGAATTTTTGCCTTACCTTAGTGCGCAGTTGTCGTATACATTCTTTTTTATTATTTAGTATGCTGTTAGTTATTTTTAGCTGTTATTCTGCTTCCGTTTTATCTGTTCTCAACTCTGATAAAAGTCCTAATGAGGGCGAAGATATAGGCCTTACAGATATTACAGATATTACAGATATTACAGTTATTCCAGGAAAAGAAAAAGATGCTTCCTGCTTGAATAAAGAATCATTACTTACTGAAGAGCAGCAAGCAGACAACCAGGAAGGTTGTGATGGTAATAATTCAAGACACGGAAGAATTTATAACGCACTTAAATGGGTTAACGAGAGTAAATCTACATTTTTTGGCATCGGAGCAGGGGTTGGTGCTTGCATAGGATTGGCAGCTTTGTTGCGTTACTTAGCTGCATATGATTTTTCCGATTTGTTGCCAGAGAATGTTGGTGTTTTGTCAAATATAGTCTTTTCCCCTAATTGTAATATGAGGATACCCACTATACCAAATCAATATAACAATACAAAGATGCAGCAAAAAGGATCTACAGTTCTCTGCTCCTCTTCCTCCTCCAGTCATAATGTAGGTAATGGCATCCCAGTAGCTCTTACAGCCTTGTCGGCTTGGATGTGTGCTGATTTTGGTGCAAGTGAAAACAATCACATCGTTAAACCTTATAGTTATTTTAAGGATCACTCCGATGAAAATCATAAAGGAAAAAAACAAGATGGGAAGAGCCACTCAAATAGCACTATATGCAGAGATGATATTCTAACCTGGAAGGAACATAATCAAATAATATCTGCTAAAATGGAAGATTGCTTCTCAGGAAGTCCTGACCTTCAGACCGAATCTTGCTTAACTCTTACGGATATTATAAAGAATACGCATATCAAAATAAAAGATTTTAGAGACTTTATCCATAAACACAGCTATGTATTGTGGAAGGAGGTCAATAATGATGACACCCAGAAAAACAACTTTATAGATAAATGTACCAATGCAAGTAAATTAGAGTTAGAGCCGTATGCCTCTATTTATGATGATTTACAGCTATTATCTGTAGACTTATATCCTGATGATTCTACTGCATCTTTAATCTGGACTTTAAATAAGATTAGTGAGAATCACGGAGAAGTATGGCTAGCAGACGCACTAGAATCTAACGCTTGTTATTTAAAACCACTTTATAAATGGTTACATAAACAGTACGCAGTACCTGATGGATTTGAGAAAATGCAAATATTGTCACAACTAGATATTACTGTTGTGGAAAAGACAACAGAATGCGGAAAATGTATACATTTGCATTCTGTTAATCCAAAAGATAGATTGCTACTAAAAGAACACTGTAGAGAAAAGCGGATTTCTAGTGAATGCTTTGCACTAATGCCGCAAATAAGTGACTTGATTTATTGTTTATACCGCGTTTTTCCTGTAGAGATGAAGATTTGTAAGAAAATAATACCCCTTAACTATCAGGACGACTGTTTGGCAGTAGATAATTATCTTGATACGTTATTACAAGAGAATAGCGACATAACCAAGCATCTATTTGTAAGAATAATGCGCCAGTTATTAGTGTGTAAAGATATCACCGTAATAAAAGGACAGTCTTTACGGACGATCTCAAGTGATATATTTGTAGAACATCAGCATACTTTAAATAAAATGAACAATTTAATGTCTACAAATGTCATGCAGAGCGGTATGTCTAATTATACATGGTATGCAGCCTGCAAAAATATAGCTAATGAGTTTGCGATGTATTTTAAAAAGAGTGATTGTGACTCGGATATATGCCCATCACTACAACATGAGGAAATTGATGCATTTGTTTTTTTGAATAATGAAGAATATTTGGATGGCAATCTACGGAGAGGACTTTTAGAATTAGAACTTATCCGTACAAAAAGTACAGCAATTGATGTGAATTTATAATCCTGTTTTTATATTAACAACTACAATTTTTCATGCAGCTAGTAAATATACTCGCTGTATGAAAAATATTCCGTTTGGTTATTCCTAGATTTCCACAATAACCGACACATTTAGAATTGATTTGAGAGTCAGCTGTTCATAGGCTTTAGTTCTCACACAACGAACTAGGTGACCACATGGAAAACCCTTACAAACAGCTGACTCTGGCTGAACGATACCAGATTCAACCCTTCATCACCCTGGAGTAATCTTCCTCGTTGATTAAAGTCATGTTTATTAGAGACTCTTATCACCAGACCATGCGTCAACCCTGTCTTGGCATCAACTCCGGTATGAACCTTCATTCCAGAATGCCATTGATTACCTTTTTGGTCTGGCGCATCTCAGGGTCGTGCCGCTTTACCTCGTTTAGTGTTTTGCGTTTTTTGGCTGCGTACTGACTGGGTGACGCAAAACTTTGTCGTTTCATTTTGAATAACCGACATGCTCATAGCAATGCTATTTTACCAAGTATTGTAGAATCAATCAGAGATTCCCTAGGCAAGGGACAAAACATTTAGCAGGTCTAATAAAAGAGTAGTTTGATCGTTTTTTCCCATATTTGTTTTCGAGCACCAGCCTATACCAGCTTCCTACATATGCGGATAGGATAAAAACGAGCGAAGCCCCATGAGCCCCCATGAGCCCCCATGAGCCCCCATGAGCCCCCATGAGCCCATTGATAGCATAGTTGTTGGGGTGAATAGAACAATCAACAACCTCACACATTCAAGAGCCTTGGGTATAACCAATACTGCTGTATCCGCAGAGAGATAACTGCTCCTCTTGACTAGTTGTTTAAGACTGTTTCTAATCCATGAAGCTTCGTTGCCTACCCATGATTTCAATTTTATTGATTATAGCGGGTCAATACTTTTTGAGACTGCAGTTTTCTTTGTGAATCTCTGTTATTCTTGGTGGGTATGTTTGCTGGATAGTTTTTGGGCAGGCTCAAGGAGCTTGCTTTCATTCAGCCCATTATTTCAGGAAGTTTGTTATGTCTGAAAAATCAAGAGCATTAGAAAATAAGAGCGCAATAGATAGCCATGTATTACTGCGTCGTAATGTTAATTTGTTGGGCACTTTGCTAGGCAAAACCATCAGGGCAGATAAGGGTGATTCTTTTTTTAATAAGATTGAAAAGATTCGTCAATTATCCAAAGCTGGTCGTGCTGGCAGTGATGAAGATCGCAAATCATTATTAACATTGCTCCATGAGCTTTCCGATGACGAACTGGTACCTGTTACCAGAGCTTTCAGTCACTTCCTTAATTTGTCCAATGTGGCTGAGCAATTTCACGAAGTTTCTAGGCAGTGTAAAGAAAACTTTTGTGTGCCTGATCATCTAGACGACCTACTGCATCGCTTAAAAATCAAAGGATTTAGCAATGAAAAAATTGCCAAGACTATTGCTGAACTCAATATTGAATTGGTGTTAACCGCCCACCCTACTGAAGTTAGTCGTCGTACAGCCATCCATAAATATGAAAAAATTTTTGAATGTCTGAAAATATTGGAGTCAGAATATATTAGCAATAAGGAGCGAACCCATAGGGAAAATCGGCTACAACAATTGATCAGTCAAGCGTGGCATACTCCTGAGATCCGCGCGAAACGACCATCTCCGATTGATGAAGCTAAGGGAAGTTTTGCTACTATCGAACATTCTTTATGGCACGCAGTACCAAAGTATACTAGGGAAGTAGATGAACTACTCCGAAAACATACGGGTCTGTCTCTACCAATTGATGCTGTACCTATTCGATTATCTTCCTGGATGGGAGGGGATCGGGATGGTAACCCTTTTGTGACTGCCAAAGTAACCCGTGAAGTATTGCGCTTGAGTCGCTGGATGGCTGCAGATCTTTACCTTAGAGACTTGAGGCCTTTAATGGTAGAGCTATCCATGAGTAACTGTAATGAGGCTCTCAGGGAAGAAGTTGGGGACTGCCGCGAACCTTATAGAGTAATACTAAGAAAACTACGTGAGCGACTGCTCCATACCAGAACTCTATGTGAATCCGAGCTTCCCCCCCACCCCCATGATATGTTGCGAAACACAGAAGAGCTGCTGAAACCTCTTCGGCTCTGTTATGAGTCTCTGCATCAACTTGGTTTGGGGGTTATTGCTGATGGCCCATTGCTAGATATGATAAGACGTGCCAACTGCTTTGGTCTGACCTTATGCAAGTTGGACATTCGTCAGGAGTCTGAACGGCATACCCAAGTATTGAGAGAGTTAACCAAAGCGCTGGGGATGGGTGACTATGGTCACTGGAATGAGACACAGCGACAAACTTTTCTTCTGAATGAACTACAGAGTCCTCGTCCATTATTACCCATGGACTGGCAACCATTACCAGAGGTCAAGGAAGTAATTGATACATGTAAAATTATTGCTGAAGAAGGCGTAGGTGCGCTAGGTCCTTATATCATTTCTATGGCTACCAATCCTTCCGATGTCCTTGCTGTTGCCCTACTGTTAAAGGAGTGTGGTGTTGCATTTGATATGACGATAGTCCCTCTTTTTGAAACACTAAATGATTTAAACTTCGCTGCGGAAAGTATAAAACAGTTATTGTCTTTGCCTTGGTATCGGGGATATTGTCAAGGACAGCAGATGGTAATGATTGGTTATTCAGATTCAGCCAAGGATGCAGGATGGATGGCAGCTGCTTGGGCTCAATACCGTGCAATGGAATCGCTAACTGATGTTTGCCGGGAGCACAATGTTAGATTAACACTATTCCATGGCCGAGGTGGTACTGTCGGTCGTGGTGGTGGCCCTGCCCATGGAGCAATTCTGTCTCAACCACCAGGGTCCGTAGATGGGCGGTTACGAGTTACAGAACAGGGTGAAATGATTCGATTTAAATTGGGTTTCCCTCGCGTCGCTCTTCAGAGTTTGCTGATTTATACCAGCGCCACATTAGAGGCAACACTACTTGAACCCCCAACACCAGATCGCCAATGGCGAGATGTTATGGATAAGTTAGCCCATGACTCCATGACAGTTTATCACAACACAGTCCGAGATGAATCAGATTTTGTACCTTACTTTCGAGCGGTAACCCCTGTCCGAGAGTTGTCTAAACTTCCTTTGGGATCGAGACCAGCCAAACGCCATAAGGATGGAGGCATAGAAAGCCTCAGGGCTATTCCTTGGATTTTTGCTTGGACCCAAAATCGCTTGATGCTGCCTACTTGGCTGGGTTGTGGCGTAGCGTTAAGCAACGCTCTGAAAAACGGCCAGCAGCAGACGCTAGAAACAATGATAGAAAAATGGCCTTTTTTCAGGTCACGACTAGAAATGCTGGAAATGGTATTTATGAAGGCCGACCCATACCTAGTCAGCTTTTATGAAGATCGTCTTGTTCATGACGAACTGAAACCCTTAGGCAAAAAGTTACGTAGTATGCTGACTGAATCCATTGAGGTGCTATTAAGCCTGAAAGGCGGCAAGGGGCTAATGTCAAGTCAGCCCCAATCCCGTGAAGCAATCCGGCTGCGTAACCCATACACTGACCCATTGAATTTTTTGCAAGCAGAGCTACTACAGCGAGTTCGAGCTAAAAACGAAGAGAGTGATGATAACAATCTTGAACAGGCGCTAATGCTCACCATAGGAGGCATTGCTGCAGGCATGCGTAATACCGGATAATCTCTTGACGATCAGCGAGCGTCTAAATGTTTATTCAAGCATGGCGAAACACCAGCGCACGTTAAGCTTGAATCGTCGGGCAACAGGTAGTTGATAATCTCTGGAATACCGACTATCTTCACCCGATGCCATTGAAGATGAGAGCAGGCGACAAGTAAGCGAATATCCATGGGCCTCCGAGTAGTAGATGATGCGAGTAAGATAGAGCAGTCCACAACCGCCCTTTCAAGGAGAATGGAATAGAACAATACTAAGGATCGTCTTAGACAACCAGATCCAAAAAAATATCTTTGTAGCCTCTTACAAATGAGCAAATAGCATGGCGGAACTCTTGAATAACACCTTGAATAAAAGAGGTACAATGGGTAAACATCGATCCCAGTATATCATTGGCTTCAAGCCTATATTTCCACAATAACTAACACAGTTACCCGATAAAAAATCAATCGGACTAAAGTCGTTTAATTATTTTCATGACCGTATGTTGATTAAAAATTGAGCCTAGTTAATTTTATTTTTCACACGTCGCCAATCTTCATTCTCTTCGGGAAGAATCTCCGTAGCCGCCCATTAATATTCTCGTTAAATACACGTTACCATGATTGGTATGGCTAGCAAAGTACATCTTACAGCCTAATGATTGCGCGATACTTGCCGAACCCGGCGAACTCGATACCGTTATCAAACATAACTGTCTTACAGATACTCTTGTAAGTCGTAGCATCTTTTTGATGGCTTGACTTACTGCTTTTTTGATCTTGTTTTTAACTCTGACTGTCAAAAGAAGTTTCGATACACGCTAGTTCAGCATCACAAAATATCCATCTTGGCCGTGAATGGTATCACCCGCCCACCTCCCAGTGGCGACATCCTCTTTCAGATCCACTCATTAAACAGGCTCCAGCCTCAACACCCTGACGCTGCCGATAACGTTTCCCTTTGCGCGAGAGATGGCAGCTCCATTGGTGTTTTTTGCTTAGGCAATAGATAGTCGGGTAACCAATCGCCTTATTACAAGACTCAAGCTCCATGCACCCTCCAATTTGCTCCGGTGTAAAGCATAAGCCCAGCCGCTTCACCTGCCTACTTACCGCATTAGCACTTGTGAAACTTGGTCGTCGTCCTACGCCCCGTCAGCCTGTGGCGATGAGTTTCATCTGCATCATGACCCCCTCAGTGACAGCGCTTAAGCTCCAGAGAGATTGTTTTATTGGAACAGTGCAGATAACCACCAATCCTACGCGCCGAATACGAGTGTGCTGAAGGATTGAATCTGGTATCGTTCAGTCAGCGTCATCTGTTTGTAAGAGCTTCCCATGTGGTTACCTGGTTCATTGTCTGAGAACTACAGCCTATGAGCGGCTGGCTCTTAAATAAATTTCAAGTGCATCGGTTATTGTAGAAATCTAGGAAATGACTTTATTTATTGGAGATATACCATTAAATATAGTATAGCTTGTCTCTTTATATATTCTTGGATTGAACAATGAAAAAAGTTATTATTTTATTTTAACTGTATTCAATGAGTACTTTTGTGACGGCAAGTATAGACAACATATTCGAGGAATTCCTTACTGCTATTACATTTAATGTTGCTGAATTTTATCAACTATGGGAACAAACAAGCCAGGATGATATAACTAGAATCGTTCAATTACATAGCCATAAAGACTGTAAAGGTAGTACATTATTACATACCGCATGCAGAAGACAACAGATTGACATAATCAAACTATTCTTAGCTTCTGGAGCAGATATTAATAAAGCGGAGATAGGGTCATATCGTAATACTCCGCTTATTATTTCTGTTGAAAGCATGAATATCAAGATTATTAAAGAACGGCGCAGATATTAATGCACATAATCGTTATAAAGACACACCTCTTTTTCTGAGTATGAAGGAGCATAATATCGAAACATTTAAACTATTACTGAGCAACAACGCAATATCCAAATTACAACCCCTGAAGGGCAAATACCTTTTATTATAGCAGATTCCAAGAATAGCTAGAATACAAAAAACATCTATTAGAACACGATACCAAGATCAATATAACAAGAAAGAAAAGACCCCACCACATCTAGTTTCTGTTTGCCATTCTAACAATATTCTTCCTCTTTTATTAGCGAAAACTGCACCAACTGGTGATTTTAATCACGTAGGTGGCGACCAATGTACAGCAACTCTTCACCGTGAAATGATGATAAATGTAGTAAATAGCGGATATAGTTTATTCCTTAATGATGTAGATATTAATTCTGGAAATAATAATGGTCATACTGCACTGCATCTAGCACTTATGCCAAAAGATATAACTTACAGCGATCCAAACAATCAACTATAGGGAGAACAGATAACTATTACTGACTTAGTGCAGAATGGTGTGGATATAAATATAGCAGATCATAATGGATGTACGCCGATTCATATTGATACGTATTGATACGTATTGATACGTATTATCATTCACCAGAAATTTTACAATTATTATTGGATAACAAGGCAATGGTTAATGAAAAAAAAACCTCAGGCAGACGGCTCTTCATTGCGCCATGCAATATGGCATGGTTGATAATTTATCATTTTTTTGGATAACTACTAGGATGATAAATTCGATAGAGTATTACTTATTGCGCTATATAAATACTCCCTTACACATCGTAACAACAAAGAATACACCCGATTGTTGTTGTCTTTTTTGCTGAGACATATCGACATGAAAGAACTTTATTATGAAATATTTAATATTATAACAGAAGTTAAATATAACTATCTAAATAGTTGTTTTGGTATGATATTAGAGACACCATACAATTGTAGTTTACATAAATAAGATCTTTCAGAACAATAACTAATTATTAAAAGAGAAATATTCTTTCAATGCTTCCACCAAATTAATAATACCATAACTGTCACTAATGATACTGTAACCGGAATCGAAAAAATCAGGTCCGACATCAGGTTTGCACCAGTGACAACGAGCATCAAAGTCCAGAAAAACCTGCCCTCCATCATCATCAGGAATAACAATACGCATGTTGTAAATAGCACCAATCAACACTGGAATAAAACTCACAAGCATTAAACCATTACCGCTAATATTACAAACACTTCCCATTTCACGCAGAGTGTTACGATTATAAACTTTTAAATAACTACTTAATTGACATCGTTTTATAGGATGATTTTCTTTACCATGCGGAACTATAGACATTGTTTCACAACCTTATTTTATTATAGTAAAAATCAACACCATGAATAACAACTTACTTTACAATATATCAATATGCTGATATCCTTTAATGACCAATCTCAACGTTTCTATTTGTTTTTCTGAAGCAGCAACAGAAAAATAAAGCCTAGACATAAACTCTTGCTGGCCCTCGAGCATTTCGTATAGAACATTACAATTATTTATTTCTTTTGCCTTTGAGTACAATTCATTTTCCTTTTCCGGACAATACTCAGAAACCTTTATTGAATCATCTATGAAATGTGTTGTTCCTTGAACAAGAATTTCATTATCTCTTCTAAGATTATCAATACTCTTAAGTCTCTTACGCAATAACTTTTGCATAAACTGATTGCTTTTTTTAATCTTTTCGTACTTTTCATGTATCCTTTCAAAAAAGGATGCTGCATCCTCATTATTATCACTAACAAGATCCATAAACTCTTCATTGCCAGTCGATGATAATTTATTCACTTTCCCTTCTGGGTAGTTATCCATAATATACTAGAAATTTTCCCGTTAATAATATAAACTCATGCAAATAAAAGCTACACCATAAAATAACACTCTTTTATTAACCCTATATATACAGGCTAGCAAAAAGACACGCCATATTTGGATAATAATAAATATCAATTTACAATAAAAAACTAATTACATATACCTAAATTCATAACTTCTTGATTACAGCCACATTCCTATGGATTAAAAACACTGATTATATGCAGGACTCAATTTTTATTTCTAACGACCAAGAATCCTATCCCTAGATCTCCATAACAACTAACACACTTACCAGATAAAAACTCAATCGGACTAACGTAGCTTAAATCTTTTCGTGACCGTATGTTAATTAAACATTGAGCCTCACCAAATTTATTTTCTACGCGTATCCAATCTTCATCCCCTTTGGGAAGAATCCCCACAGCAGGCCATTAGTCTTCTCGTTAAATCCATATCCCCATGAGTGATATGGCTTAACAATGTAGATCTTACAGCCTACTGATTTGGCGATACTTGCGTGGCCGGCAAACTCGCCCACCGTTAGCAAACGTAATGGTCTTACAGATACTCTTGTAAGGCCGTAGCATCTTTTTGATGGCCTAGGGAAGGTGCGATTAAGTCCCGATTTTTTAAGTGCATCGACACATTGCGATCGATTTGCGGGTTCACAGTCCAATTTTTGTTAGTTTTTCAGTGCCTCCATGCGATTTCCCAACACACAGGCACACTGATGCTACGTTTTGAGCATTTGCCCCACTCGGATAATGTTCGCCAAAGCAAATAGCATGGACAATTTGCTATCATTTTTAGCAAAGCCTCGGTAGCAAGCTTTGGTGAATCCGAACTGACATTTGATGATCCGAAACGGATGCTCAACCTTGGCTTGCACACTGGCTTTCATGCATTCTATATTGATCATAATGTTTTTGATCCTTGGATGTTTCTTCCAAGCCCTTACTTTTCATGAACGTTCCGAGATATGCCAGTCGACATCTATGTCTTTCAACTCGTCCCGTTTTTCTGCGCCACGATACCGGCATCGACGAAAATGAACTCCTCATCACTATGCAGTAGATTTTCAGCTTGATTCAGATCGTGTTCGTTGGCAGCGGTGGTCGTAAGACTATGCGTCAGCCCAGTTCGAGCATCGACACCGATATGAGCCGTCATGCCGAAGTGCCACTGATTACCCTTCTTGGTTTGCTGCATCTCGGGATCACGCTCACCGGCTTTGTTCTGGGTGGAGCTGGGAGGCTGCGATAATGGTAGCATCCATCAACGTGCCTTCTTGGACCAGCACACCTGCATCACTCAGCCAGTCATTTACTTCGTTGAAGATTTTGCGTGCCAAATCATGACGCTCTAATAAGTGACACAGGGGGTTCATGATCGTGGTGTGATCAGGGATCATCCCATTCAGTGATAGGCCAGCAAACAAACGCATGACTGGGTGTCTACAAGGCATCTTCCATCGCAGGATCACTCATGCTGTACCACTGCTGTATACAGTGAATACGCAGCATCGCCATCAGGGGATACGGTCGGCGACCAATACCAGGCTTGGGGTAATATGGCTCGATAACTGACACCATCAGTTTCCAGGGAACCAGTGCTTCCATCCACTCAAGAAACTTCTCTTTGCGGGTTTGGCGACGTTTATGCTGGTATTCGCTGTCGGCGAAGCTGAGTTGGTGTCTCGTGGTTCATACCATTAAAGAGAAATGATAGGGATTATCTCATTACCAGGACTTAATCGCACCTTCCTTAGCATCATTACGCCGTCGATAACGCTTTCCTTTGCGTTGGAGAAGTAAACGTTATTGTTTTTTTGATCATGAGATAGATGTTCTGGTAACCAATAGGATCATTATAAATAAGGCTAAAGTGTGATGTGCCCTGTAAATTGCTGCGATGCAAAGCCAAAAGCTAAGTGTAACTTTACCTGCCGGCTTATCGCATCAGTCCTTATGAAATTTGATCGACGTATTACGCCGCTACAGGCTATTCCTAGGAACTACCTATATATCATAAGCCCAGTAATAACAAAGCTTTAGCTCCAAGGAGGCCATTTTATTGGAATGGTACATATAGCCACCTATCCTAAGTTCCGAAAATACGATCTTGCTGAGGATTAAATCTGGTATCGTTCAGCCAAAGTTAGCTACTTGTGAGGGCTTTTCATGTGGTCACCTAGTTCGTTGTTGTGAGGAATTACAGTTCCCCATTTTTTGCACTCCTTTTGCACTCCTCCAGTAAAACGAATAAAAACTGATCAAACGGTTGGTGGTTTTAAAAAGAGAAGTATATAATAGAGCGTTCTTTTGAATTAAAGTGATACAAATGATCAAGTTATTATTGTTACACTAGCAATAGTGTTAAGCGGTATAAGTATGCCTTCCTTAGGTGTCTTACCTAAACAACAGTCGGAGCTGAAAATCGATGAGCAAGAAGGAAGGCTCTCAACTTAACATTGATAGCTTTTTTTGAAGGCAATTCAGTAACTGATGATCAATCATTACTTTTTAATGTAGAGGAAAAATGTCTCATAAAGCATTCGAGAGGTATCTATTCAGCCACTTTTAGCACCGATAGCCTCCATTTGGTGACCGCCAGTCGCGATAGCACTGCCAAAATCTACGGGCAAGATTCAACCGGGGAATGGGCACTTAAAACCATTATTAACCATGATTCTGGCTGGATTAAATCAGCCATCTTCAGTGCAGATGATTCCCATGTGATAACTCTCAGCGACAAGCAGACTGCAAAAATTTACGGGCAGGATTCAAACGGTGAATGGACAGAGAAAGCCATAATTCAATATCCTGCTGGGTATGCCCGCTCAGCCACCTTCAGCGCTGATAGCCACCATGCTATGCTCATCAGTAAAACAAATACAAATAGCACCGTACAAATCTACGGACGAGATTCAAACGGAGAGTGGACGCAGAGAGCCACCATTAATAATAATTCGGATTGGGTGGCAGCCAACTTTAGTCCAGATAGTCACAATGTGTTGATCACCGTTAACAAAGGAATAGCACAAATCTACGGACAGAATTCTTCAGGCGATACATGGACGAAGAAATCCACCCCTGAACCTAATCAAACGGCCTTGTTAGGCACATTCAACACCGATGGTAGCCATGTGGCGATCACCTATAATGATAGATCTACAGGAATCTACGGGCAGGATTTAACCGGAGAATGGACGAAGAAAATTCTCATAAAAAACAATGATGATACTGTGTACTTTCACTTAGTAGAAACCATCTTCAGCAACGACGGTCACTTTGTAATGATAACCTGCGACGGTAATAAAGCCGTAAAAATATGCGAGCAGAGTTCAAACGGGGAATGGACAGAGAAAGCGACTATTCAACATCAAGCTCAAATTCACCCACCCACTTTCAGCCCAGATAGTCTCCATGCGCTGACCTGTAGTGACAATGACAACGTACAAATCCACTCAAGGGTTGCGAATGACGAATGGATAAATACAGCTACCACTCAGTATCCGCCATGTATTCTCAGATCCAACACAACCTCAGCCACCTTCAGTGCCGATAGTCGCCACATGCTGACTTCCTCCACTTCACATACAACCATAACTACCTACCGATGGGCTTGCGAGAAATGGATAAAGAGCACCACCAGTGTTAATGAACCTATCATAGCAGCCACCTTCAGCTTCGATGGCTCTCATATGATAGTCACTACCTATGGAATCGTAAAAATATATAGATGGAATTCAACGGATAATACATGGAATGAGAAAGCCCAGATTGAGCATATTGGAGCCTGCATAGCCAGCATTAGCGCCGACGGTGGCCATGTAGTGACTGTCGACATTGACTCTGGCGTAGCAAAAATATGGAGTCTTTCTCTAGAAAAAAATATTTCTGCGCCCCTACCTACCCCCAGTAAAAAAATGAAACTACGTTAAAGACTAATGTGTGATATTTAATGGCGTTGTTTACAACTTTGTGGAAAGAAGTAGACAGGAATATGCACATAAGAATCAGTTTAACGTCGCTGACTCGTAAAGAGATTTAGCGATACCTTACGTGGCGGCAAACTCGCCACCGTCATCAAATGTAATGGTCTTACAGATACTCTTGTAAGACAGTAACATCTTTTTGATGGCCTGGCTCAATGCTTTTTTTGGTCTTGTTTTTAACTCTGACAGTCAAAAGAAATTTCGAGACACGCTCGGTCAGCGCCACAAGATATCCATTTTGGTATTGAACAGTATACCCCACCTAATGGCCGACCTTTTTTTTTGCAGGTCCGCACAGTATCAGGGTCTCATCAATATCCACACGATCAGGAATTAAGCTGACTCCATCCTTAGCATCATTACGCCGTCGATAACGCTTTCCTTTGCGTTGGAGAAGTAAACGTTATTGTTTTTTTGATCATGAGATAGATGTTCTGGTAACCAATAGGATCATTATAAATAAGGCTAAAGTGTGATGTGCCCTGTAAATTGCTGCGATGCAAAGCCAAAAGCTAAGTGTAACTTTACCTGCCGGCTTATCGCATCAGTCCTTATGAAATTTGATCGACGTATTACGCCGCTACAGGCTATTCCTAGGAACTACCTATATATCATAAGCCCAGTAATAACAAAGCTTTAGCTCCAAGGAGGCCATTTTATTGGAATGGTACATATAGCCACCTATCCTAAGTTCCGAAAATACGATCTTGCTGAGGAATTAAATCTGGTATCGTTCAGCCAAAGTTAGCTACTTGTGAGGGCTTTTCATGTGGTCACCTAGTTCGTTGTGTGAGAATTACAGTTCCCCATTTTTTTGCACTCCTTTTGCACTCCTCCAGTAAAACGAATAAAAACTGATCAAACGGTTGGTGGTTTTAAAAAGAGAAGTATATAATAGAGCGTTCTTTTGAATTAAAGTGATACAAATGATCAAGTTATTTATTGTTACACTAGCAATAGTGTTAAGCGGTATAAGTATGCCTTCCTTAGGTGTCTTACCTAAACAACAGTCGGAGCTGAAAATCGATGAAGCAGAGAAGGAAGGCTCTCAACTTAACATTGATAGCTTTTTTGAAGGCAATTCAGTAACTGATGATCAATCATTACTTTTTAATGTAGAGGAAAAATGTCTCATAAAGCATTCGAGAGGTATCTATTCAGCCACTTTTAGCAACGACAGCCTCCATTTGGTGACCGCCAGTCGCGATAGCACTGCCAAAATCTACGGGCAAGATTCAACCGGGGAATGGGCACTTAAAACCATTATTAACCATGATTCTGGCTGGATTAAATCAGCCATCTTCAGTGCAGATGATTCCCATGTGATAACTCTCAGCGACAAGCAGACTGCAAAAATTTACGGGCAGGATTCAAACGGTGAATGGACGGAGAAAGCCATAATTCAATATCCTGCTGGGTATGCCCACTCAGCCACCTTCAGCGCTGATAGCCACCATGCTATGCTCATCAGTACAACAAATACAAATAGCACCGTACAAATCCACGGACAAGATTCAAACGGAAAATGGACGCAGAGAGCTGTCATTAATAATGATTATCTCTGGGTCACAGCCATCTTTAGTCCAGATAGTCGCAATGTGTTGATTACCGATCACAAGGGAGCAAGATGCGCACAAACCGTAACAATCTACGGACGAAATTTAAATGGGGACTGGGGGCAGAGAGCCATCATTCATAATGATCGCGACTGGGTCACAGCCATCTTTAGTCCAGATAGTCGCAATGTATTGATCACCGATAACAATAAGGCTGCACAAATCTACGAACAGGATTCTTCAGGCGATACATGGACGAAGACAGCCATCATTGGACCTGATAAAATCGCCTTATTAAGCTCATTCAGCGCCGATGGTCGCCATGTGGCGATCACACATCAGGATCGATCAATAGGAATCTACGGGCAGGATTTAAACGGGCAATGGCCGCAGAAAATCCTCATAAACAACGATGAGGCTGATAAGGGTGTGTACCCTATAGGAACTAGAACTATCTTCAGCAACGATGGTCACTTTGTGATGATAATCTGCGACGGTGAAAAAGCCGTAAAAATATGTGGACAGAGTTCGAGTGGGGAATGGACAGAGAAAGCCACTATTCAACATCAAGACCGAATCCTGTCAATGACTTTCAGCTCAGATAGTGGCCATGTGCTGACCTCTAGTAACACTGGAGCCGTACAAATCTATTCAAAGATGGCGAACGACGAATGGATAGAGAAAGCTACCATTCAGTATTCTAATAATCCCCCGCTTTTCGGATGCAACACAGTTTCAGCCACCTTAAGTGCCGACAATCGCCACATGCTGACTTTCGACCTTGCACATCCCAGAATCAAGATCTACAGATGGACTCCGGACGAGGAATGGATAGAGAGCTTCATCATCCACCTTGCTGCTAATACGTTTATCAGAGGAGGCACTTTCAGCGCCGATGGCTCTCATGTGATCATTGTCACTAACGACATTGTAAAAATATACGGCATTAATTCAACGGACGATACATGGTATGAGAAAGCCAGCATTGAGCATATTGGAGTCATAAAAGCCAGCATGAGCGCCAATGGTGGCCATATAGTGACTGTAAATAGTGACCATAGCATCGCAAAAATATGGCGTCTTTCTCTAGAAAAAAATATTCCTTCGCCCTTTCTCCCAGTAAAAAAATGAAACTACATTAAAGGCTAATGTATAAGATTTAGTGGCATTGGTTACAACCTTTTGAAAGGATGTAGACAGGAATATGCACATAAAAATCAGTTTAACGTCGTTGACTCGTAAAGAGATTTGTCAGCACTATGGAACGTACACTGGTCTATCGTGGCGCTTGCGTTGGAGCTCAGTGTATCACAGCCAACTTTCTCCCAACGAATAACTCTGATATTAATGCAACCTTCACTCATGATAATGTTTATAGCTTCCAGCTGACGATTAATCTCCGTCAATAATTATACTATGTTGCCCTCGGGCTTTCTCAAAACAATCATCTCAAAAAACATATGTGTGATATTAACAAATGAGAAAGATCTTGCAATTGTCCATTAACTCAACAAACATACATATAATTTTAACATGAAACCTTTGCACGATTGTTATTTTGCCAACTGGATTA
>JASXSV010000037.1 GCA_030674915.1 Candidatus Endonucleibacter bathymodioli | reverse complement strand
TGGGGCTTATGCATCGTTATCGTACAGAGGTCTCATATTATCTATTCTATCTGCGCAGAAATTCTCTGCTGGTGACGTATAACTTAGCGATGCATTAACACTAAAACTACACACTAAAGCTACAGAAGTGTGGCATACCAGCGCGTTAAATCATCCAATTGTACTTGATCTATTTTACCAAAATAGGAGGCAAAACACAGCAAATTATAATTGGTTATTTCTAATTTAGAATATCAAGCATTTGATTACTTTCGTCACCGTCTTGCTCATTATCTGTGGCGACTGCCTCATCTGTAGACAGCGCTCTATGACCTGAAAAACAAAATGCACCATTATGATGTTTTTTACAGTAATAGCAGCCACCACAAAAAGCGCAAACAGCCGCAGATGCAGATGCAGATGCACCAATAATTATTACTGTTGTTGGTTTTGTTGCAGGCTCTGATGTACGTTCTGTTGTACGCTCTGTTATACGCTCATCTATAGCTACCTCATCCCCATATAACCCACCGCTTATGGAAGGCTTATACACCATAAATACCTTCTCATCTTTTGCACAATTATCAGTTATAAAGGGAAGCTTACTCCATCTGCATTTATCAGTAGCATCTGACATCACATATCTATAAATGCTACCACTTCCGTCGGCAGTAGTAATGTTTGTGGGGCCAGAAAATACAATATTTTCATCTAGCATACAGTTGGCATTAGCGATTGACTCACCAGCACAACTGTTCCCTTTGACGCTCGCAACTCCTAACGAAAAGACTTCTATAGTGCTGTTAACTATTATATTTCCTGTTGTTCCAACTTCCCCATCTAGATATCCTACGACACCACCAAAATGTCCACCAGAGTGCAACATTTTGATAGAACTATCAATGATAAGGATATTGCTTGTCATTACCCAACGATTCCAAGAATACATTCTCCCCATCACCCATCCCACGGATGATGGCCCCCGTTCAGAAATAGAATGTAGTATCCTTAGATTAGCATTAATGCTAATCAAGTTTTTAAAAGAATGGCTACCATTGCTACTATCTGATGCCCGATCGCCATACCCATTCCCATACCCAACAATCCCTCCTAGATGAAATCGAGAAGCAGAACTATTAAATTCTGTTATATTAGAATTTATAATAGAAACATTCTCCAATATACCATCACCTACAAACAATCCAACCACGCCTCCCATAACTCCAACCTTGCCAGAAGATCCTCGATTCTCGATATTTGTATTTATTACAACGATATCACTCATCTTTGGTGATCCCTTCATAGCCCCAGCAACACCGCCAAGATACCTAGCCGTTCCACTGATGACTGTGCTATCTATTATAATTATCTGATCAAGACAAGACGCATTATACAGTATACTAACCGCAGCACCTAGACTGCGCGCACCAACTTTAAGCACTATGCCATCATCATGAAAATAGCCATGACTAATCTCAATCAAGCGCACCACCGCATTATCTTTTGCTGTTCCGGCAACTGCTGAACAGCATTTGCCATTACTCATATTGGCATTACTGATAACAAGATTTTGAACTATACCATTCCCCCCAAGTGTAGATATCAAACAAGTTTTCAGATTATCTATGGTGTGAAAATTTCCATTAATACTACCCGTAAAATAAGGTATTGACTGATTAAAACTCCTGGCACCAAAGCTATTCATGAATTGATAACTGCCGTTAGCTGGGTACTGCGGGCTACGCCCAATCATGCCTAATTCTGCTGCATTAGTAATATTTATCATAGCCGGTGCAAATTGGTCACCACTAGAGTTTGGTACTGGTGCTGAATAACCACCAGGAATGGCATTTGCTATCATTAATAACGGTAATGCTACAGTAACAATCTTCCTAATAGTAGCCGCTGCCCCCTTACTACAACCTAAAGAAAAAATAATATTTTTCGTACTATCCTCTTCGTCTTTTTCTTCGTTTTCTTTTTTGTTCTCAAATTTAATAAACACCCAATCTTGATGCAAATATGGCGCATTCATATTCTCAGACGAAGTGTTAGTATTGCAGCCCTGTTGTTCTTTACCATCTTTTTGTAGGATATAATCGCTGCTTGCCATATCCAACCAGTATTTTTTATTTTGATCTTCACCATCATCGTTATTTTTTTTATTCCCCAAACCATTA
Source organism: Candidatus Endonucleibacter bathymodioli (assembly GCA_030674915.1). Lineage (GTDB taxonomy): Bacteria > Pseudomonadota > Gammaproteobacteria > Pseudomonadales > Endozoicomonadaceae > Endonucleibacter > Endonucleibacter bathymodioli. Next base: position 20,354 of record JASXSV010000037.1, on the reverse strand, counting down.
TTAAGAGCAATTGGATTATAGCAATAAGTATTTTTTTTATTATTTATTTCACGCTCCAAGCCGGTCAGCAAAGAGAAAGCTTTTTCTTTGTTAGCACTAGTAAAATGTTTTGCTGCCAGCACAGTTAAAGCATTAGCTATGGTTATATCTGTTTTATGTTGACTAGCTATTACTATCAACTCGTCCATAACTAATCTTACCCCTTCATCCTCTGCACCTATTTTTAAAGCATTTTTCTCCACCAGCTTTACTAAGTCTGCAAACACTTTTTTACTTTGCTCTTGTTTTGTGGACGTTGTAACAAAATTATTTTTGACCGCATTAAAGGCATAACAGATACCCGATGCTACTTTCCCTAAAAAACTATCATTTATGTTTCTTACCATACCTTGCTGTAGGGATTCACCTATACTCTCTCTACTGGGTATTTCTTGCTGTTCTCGATCATTATTCATTACATTCAAACTGACAAACCCACCTTCACAAGCTGCCGCCAGTTGCTGTACTGTTTTGAATGTTTGTATTACGCTTTTAATAACATCACTTTCTAGTAGAGTGCTGACTATATTATTTGTTTTCAGTTCACGTAAAGACTGACCGGCATTATGCCACACATGCTTTGACCCACAATGCAGATAGGAAAAAAACATATGATCTTCTTCCTTTATTTTATATTCTTTCTTTTCTTTTGACGTCAAACAATGATATTGCTTACCCCAATATTTACTATCATCTAATAATTTACCAATTGAACTTTTCGGATTCTTAGCACCCCATCTAACCAATGCTTCTAATACCGGAAACTGAGCCACTGCCGGTGCATTACTTACTGCATCCACTGCATAGCTGGCATACAACCCATTTAATAATGCATATGGCTTGTCTAAAACAATACCAGAACAGTTTTCGGCATTCTTTTCTAATACTGACATTAAGATAGTTACGGATTCATTTATTTCAGACTGTATAAATGGGTCACATTTATTAGTACTAATTTGGTACTGGAACAAAGTCTGGAGTACAGAAAAACACTGTTTTGCTCTAGCGCTCAATTCATATTCAGCGATAACTTTATCTTTTACCTTTAGATTACTAAACCTTCCACCCCTATTTGCTGGCAGCAGATGCCCAATTTTGGCATCTATTTTATCTATAATAGGATGAAATTTTACTATCCAGTCCGGTGATTCTATCTCCATTTCAGTCATATCTTGATCCAGCTGATCAAGTAGCAGTAACATATTCACATACACTACAGCAAGAACTTCAAATACTGGTTTATCCTTAAATGCTTCTAAACTACTATAAAGATCATGTTCATCAAACATATGCTGCAAATAGCGAATACTGTTATTCTTGTTTCTGTCATATCCAGATCCTTTCGCTAAATTTGTGCTATTAAAACAGCTCCCAAGTGAACCTACAGCCCTATCAAGCCAGCTCTTTTTAGCCAGATTCACTGTACTATCTTCGCACAATTGATCTACTGGTGACGTATAACTTAGCGATGCATTAATACTAAAACTACACACTAAAGCTACTAGAGCGATAACATTCCTTAAATTTTTACAATATGATAAAAAATTATAATAGGAAAACTGAATATTATTAAGCATGGTGTTACTACCCTTAAAACATTAAATATTTTAGCGACGAGATAAAAAAACTGAAAAAAGAAAAAAGAAAAAAGAAAAAAGAAAAAAAGTGTACCCGTAAACTTATTATAAGTCCATATCACTATAAGCCAGCATATTTATCTCTTTTTTATTTCCATCAACGTAAACAGGTAATTATGAAGTGATCAATAACTAGCTACTCATAAGAGTTCACAAAGCCCAGTTCTCAGAAGGTTATGGCACCCAATAATGTATTCGTTAGTCAACGGGGGAAAATACCGGCATCTCGAAGGCGATGTTGCTCAAGAGCCCAGTTAACATGTTCCTTAACAAGTACCGACGAGTGGTCAGCCCTAGCTTTTAGGGCGGTAAGTGTTTTACTGGAAGTAGGAGCATTGCCTAAACCTACCGCTATATTCCTTAGCCAGGATTCAAACCCTGCCCGACGAATAGCTGAACCAGCCGTTCTTTCTTTAAACTCCTCTTCACTCCAAAGAAACAGAGTTGCCAGATCAGAATATGCAAGTTGATGCCGCGGTTGAAAGTCCGACTCATCACTGGGTTTTGAGAATTTATTCCAAGGGCAAGCCAACTGACAATCGTCACAGCCAAAAACACGATTACCCATAAGCGATCTTAACTCTACGGGAATTGACCCCTTGTATTCAATGGTTAGATAAGAGATGCAGCGACGAGCATCAACTTTATAAGGTGCAACGATAGCCCGGGTTGGACAGAGATCAATACAGGACTGACAGCTACCACAATGAGACTTATCAAAAGGTGGGTCAATCGGTAGAGGAAGATTAGTAAATAGCTCGCCAAGAAAGAAGAAGGATCCCGCCTTAGGGTTAATTATCAGCGAGTGTTTCCCCATCCAGCCCAACCCCGCATCCCGCGCCAGCGGGCGCTCCATTATTGGAGCGCTGTCGACAAAAGCTCTGTAGTCGTGATTGCCACAAGCTTCTTCGATTTTTTTACCTAATTGCTTTAGACGCATGCGGATAACCTTGTGATAATCGCGGCCTAATGCATAGCGAGAGATATAAGCTTTGTCTTTGTTGCCGAGTATTTTAATAGATTTAGTGTTGCTTGGAAGATAGTCCATTCTCACGGAAATAATACGCATAACGCTGGGGTGAAGCTGTTTTGGGTTTAATCGCAACTCTTTATGTCGCTCCATATAGTTCAGGCCTCCGTGCATTTTTTGCTCCAGCCATTGCAGAAAATGTTGTTGGTCTTTATCACTTATAGCAGGCTTAGTTACACCTATTGCCTGAAAACCAAGCTCTTTAGCCCAGATTTTTATTTTTAGCTTCAGTGATTCAAATGGATTGTAATGAGATGAGGTGATTGCTTCCAATGAAAGACTTCCCAGTAATTAAGTCTTCGCAGATTGTAGCAAAATGATAGAGCCTAGTTAAGAGATAAATAAACATTATCTGGGTAAGAAAAAACATACCACTTCACTGAAAGTGAATGCAGTAAACAATCTCACATCTTCACGGAAAACGAGTATAGACTGCAAAGAATCACAGCCCATACTCGTGCATCCACAATATAAAACCCTCTCCATCCCAACTACCTATTCAACTGAATGGAAAGGACTACTAACGAAACAGCTACAAACATCTCCTGCCATAATCCTCGGATTACATACCCTTAACGGCATGATCTTGCAGTACCTAAGCCTCAGCTGTTGTGGCTTTTAAGTCAGCGGCTTTCTCTGAACTTTCTGAGCCTGTAGCAGCGCCAACTGTTACGTTTTCGTCAGCGCCTTTCTCTGAATTTTCTGAGCCTGTAGCAGCGTCAACTGTTACGTTTTCGTCAGCGACTTTATCTGAACTTTCTGAGTCTGTAGCAGCGTCAACTGTTACGTTTCCGTCAGCGGCTTTCTCCGAACTTTCTGAGCTTGTAGCAGCGCAAACTGTTACGTTTTCGTCAGCGGCTTTCTCTGAATTTTCTGAGCCTGTAGCAGCGTCAACTGTTACGTTTCCGTCAGCGGCGTTCTCTGAACCTGAGCCCGATGATAAAGTATGCGTCCCTTTTTTACACTCGCTACTCGACAAAAGTGCATCTCGCATCGTAACAGTATTGCTTTTGCTTCTAAATGATCGTGACTCAAGTGCTTGCGCCAAAGGGTTAGCCCTCATGCTATCCAAGTCATGACCAACACGCTGTTGTATTAAAGATAGTAGCATCTCAAACCCTCCACAAACCTGACTAACACGCCTTATTATTGCCCACTTTCTATTAGATTCAGGCAAAAACTGCAGCAGGCTTGTGCACATCTCAGATGACAGATCTTTCAAACTACAGCTCACTAGCTCTTTTATATCAAATCCATCATTTTTTATTTTTAGGACATGACTTGGTGTTAAATTTACTATACTGACGTCGAGGTCCTGACCAGGCAGTTTTACGATTCCAGTTATGCATTCGAAGCCATTTACCCTGCTTACTATGGCTGCATCTGAGCATTGAATTCCAGATAGTATTGCCAATGCGTACTGAGTATTAGCCTTTTGTTCCTCAGTTTCTGCTGCCAAGCACCATCTTGTTGGCTCTAATGAAAAAGAAAATTTATGATTTAAGCCTTCCCACATAGAATTTTCAGGATTTACAGTTATCTCATCCTTGATAGTCATTCTCCATTCAGCGTTATTACACTGAATCTTCTGATACTCAATTAAATCAGAATCAGAAGATAGATCAGGATTAGAAGACAAACACTCATCTTCATACTCATCAATGCTCTGCTGGAGTCTACTAGCTAATTCAAGGCCGTCAATAACGAATACTGGATGTCGCTCGCTTGCTATATTGCCCTCTATATAATTACTCAATGCATCAGGAAGACTTAGCATGAACGGATCTTCAACCTCAACATCGGTGTCGTTTAATAATTTTTTAAGACTACCTAACAGATACGGGCTTATCAACTCAACACTCACAGCTCTTTTTCCCTTCTGACGCTGAGCCGGGAGCATACACTTGTTCAATTTATTCACTGACCCTTTTGAACAAAGGAGATTGGCGTTGCCACTTGTGTTGATCATCATTCCGATACAAGTAGTACCGCCTGTTAGTGTGCAAAGGTAGCTGTACTCTTGATCCCAGTTAGAGTAAACGTCAAGCGTGTAATCATCCTCGTCTCCTTCATATTGTACTTCGATTTTTTGATGTTTAGGTTCACCAAATATCCCATACGTAGCCACTGATGATTGATAACAAAACATAGATACTATTAGGCAAAAATAAATAGAACAGGAGTGAATTATCTTATGTAATGACATTTTAATAACCTTAGTTAATATATTGACCGGTCATTATAATGCAAAATAAGTTCACATGTACGATTATTTCTCATTACTGCATTTTTTAGCAATTTTTAGTAATTTTTTTATAACACACTTGTCGTATCTTTTTTCTTGACCACTGAGATCAGACCCAACAATTAAATATTTATTTTTAGTTACTTTGATAATACATGACTTCTGTAGTCTAGCTTTCTGCTTGCCTCTCAGCTATCACAGGTGATATTTATGATTCATCATTCACTCTCTTCTCTGCACACAGCCTCCAGATCCTAGAGCTGGACCGCATAACTATCGAGAAATTTGGTGTTGCTGATTTTGCTTTGATAAATAAGTATGAGACTTCAGCTTTTCCGCTAATTTGTCAGAAATGGCCAGTTTGGCTAGAAAACTTGAATTCCTGTTTATGTTATAGCATTGAACAAACCTTATAGTGGTGTTACTGATACTCTTACTGGACAGGGTATACCTGCAGCTAAGTCTTCATTTCTAGGAGAGTTATTACACTCATTTTAGGCAGATGAGCTAGCTTCCGAACTGGTGAAATTGGGATGTTGGGATGTTGGGATGTTGGGATGTTGGGATGTTGGGATGTTGGGATGTTGGGATGTTGGGATGTTGGGATGTTGGGATGTTGGGATGTTGGGATGTTGGGATGTTGGGATGTTGGGATGTTGGGATGTTGGGATGTTGGCAACAGAGCTGGTACTCTATATAGTAGGGGACGATTGAATTATTTGGTTTCCAACATCAATATACCCAAAGTAACTGAAGTGCGGGTAGAGAGTAATGGAGTAAACCCTTCAATGATAATTGGCATAGTGGTCAGGTAGAAATTTTAATGCAAAGCAGAAACGAACTGCTGATTAATAATGAAAATGATATGGTGCTTTTGGGAAAAGTACTGGCAGAAGTTAGTAACGGCAAAGGGGTAGTGTTTTTGCATGGCGACTTTGGCACAGGAAAGACAACATTATGTCGCGGCGTGCTAACAGCTTTAGGTCATAGAGGTGTGGTGAAAAGCCCAACTTACACTTTAGTTGAGCCATATTGTATAAACAATAAAAATATTTACCACTTTGATCTTTACCGTTTAACCTCCCCAGAAGAGCTTGAATTTATTGGAGGCAGAGACTATTTTGAGCAGGATAGCCTCTGCTTGGTGGAGTGGCCCTCCAGAGGGGAGGGGGCTTTACCTGAGGCAGACATTGAAATCACCTTTGAATATAATTTACCTGGGCGAAAGGTGAAATTTGTTGGAGCGACTGTACGGGGACAGCAAGCCATTAAGGATATGGTTGCCGGTTTTTTAGCGAGAAAGGAGGCTAAGCATTAGCAATGTCATGGCAGCTATTACGTATTTTCAGTAGATTATTTTCAAATAATCTCAGTGAAAGCTTATCAGATACTGAACATCACTTAGCCTTAACAGGCCAATGGCGATTTTTATCGAAGGCAGCGGGATCTCTTTGCTTTCTATTCAGTATTTCCACACTGACGGCGGGTCTAGCTTGGGCAAATACTGCTCAGGTACATGATGTAAGGTTATGGCGTTCACCGGATAAAACCCGTCTCGTATTTGATGTATCCGATGCCGTAATCCACTCTGAGCTTTGGCTGACCAATCCTCAACGATTGGTAATAGACATTAAAAACAGCCAGCTAAAAACGAATCTATCTTCTTTGCGCTTGAAAAACACACCAATTAAAAAAGTACGCCATGGTATTCGAAATAAGACAGATCTGAGATTAGTGTTGGATCTTCGCCAGCAAATTACAGCTAAAATCTTTTTACTACAGCCTAATACAACTTATGGATACCGTCTTGTCATTGACCTTTTTGATGCAAAGAAAAAAGAGAAACCGGCAGTTAAGGCAAAACGAGAGTGGCGAAATATTGTAGTTGCTATTGATGCGGGCCATGGAGGAGAGGACCCAGGTGCACTTGCCCATGGCGGTGGTTACGAGAAACATGTAACACTCGGTATTGCTAAAAAGCTGGCTGCCTTGCTGAAGAAAGCTCCAGGTTTTGCATCGGTTCTGATTCGTGATGGTGACTATTACCTGGATCTTCGGCAGCGTACCCATATTGCCCGTGAACACAACGCTGATTTGTTTATTTCCATTCATGCTGATGGATTCAAGGATAAGCGGGCGCGAGGCGCTTCTATATTTGCGCTATCCCACAGTGGAGCAACCTCAGAAACAGCTCGATGGCTGGCTCAAAAAGAAAACCTTTCCGACCAAATTGGAGGAGAAGGTGGCATCTCGTTAAATGATAAAGATGACTTGCTGGTTGGAGTTTTACTAGATTTATCTATGACATCGACACTATCATCGAGCCTTGAGATAGGCGATGAAATTTTACAGAATATAAGAAAGGTGAGCAATCTACATAAAAAACAAGTGGAACAGGCAGGATTTATTGTGCTTAAATCACCGGACATCCCTTCAATACTAGTGGAAGCAGGGTTTATTACCAATCCACAGGAATCAAAAAAATTAAAGTCGAGCACGTACCAGAGAAAGATTGCCCAGTCTATCTTCAAAGGACTGAAAACATGGTTTATTAACCGACCTGCACCGGATACATTGATTGCAAAGTGGAAGCAGGAAGGACGCCTTAAAGTTAAACCTAAAAATTATATTATACAGCCTGGTGACACGCTGTCTGATATTGCCAAAGCATTTAATATTCGTTTAAGCTTGCTAAAAAAGGTCAATAATATTTCTCAGGCCGATCGCGTCCTTGCTGGAACGGTTCTGATTATTCCAGATTAAGGCAGGCCTATGAACCTATGGCTAGTAGCTGCCTGTGACGCGAGAGCAAAATCAACAAACTCAGCCCCTCAAGGGGAATAAGCATGACAAGAAGCCTACTCTGATGGGCTTATTCCATTTATTGAACATAGAGCATAGTGAATGAAACCAATTCGCTTACTGGATAACCGTCTTGCCAATCAGATAGCCGCAGGTGAGGTGGTTGAGCGCCCAGCCTCTGCGGTTAAAGAGTTAGTAGAAAACAGTCTGGATGCAGGCGCAAGCAAATTGACTGTTGAGATTGAAGCTGGAGGAACTAAACTTATCCGCATTTGTGATGATGGCTATGGCATTCCCAAAAACGACCTTGTTCTCGCCCTATCCCGCCATGCAACTAGCAAAGTCTCTGCGTTAGAAGATCTTGAAGGTGTTGCAACACTCGGTTTTCGTGGAGAAGCGTTGGCTAGCATTAGCTCTGTGTCCCGATTGGTTTTGACATCCTGTATCAAAGACCAGGAATCTGGCTGGCAAGCTCGGGTAGAAGGGCGAGATATGAATGCCACGCTAAGCCCATCTCCTCACCCGATAGGCACAACGGTTGAAGTAAAAGACCTGTTTTTTAATACTCCGGCTCGCAGAAAATTTTTAAGGACAGAGAAAACAGAATTTTCTCATCTTGAAGAGGTTATTAAACGTTTAGCACTTTCTCGCTTTGATGTTGCTTTTTCCTTGCGCCACAACCAGAGAAGTATTCATCAGTTAAGAACAGCTCAGACTCAAGCAGAGAAAGATCGCCGTGTTGCATCACTTTGCGGCCTTCAGTTTATAGAGCATGCGGTGTGTGTGGATGTCGAAACCGCGGAGCTGAGGCTATGGGGCTGGGTTGGACTGCCCACTTTTTCAAGAGCCAATACCGATTTGCAATATTTTTTTGTAAATGGTCGAGTAATTCGTGACCGGTTGGTGGCCCATGCCGTTAGGCAGGCGTATCGCGACGTACTGTTTGGTGGTAGACACCCGACGTTTGTTCTTTATCTGGAACTTGACCCCGCACAGGTTGACGTCAATGTTCACCCAACAAAAAATGAAGTGCGTTTCCGGGATGGGCGCACAGTCCATAATTTTTTATTCAGTACTTTGAACCGGGCGTTGGCAGAAGTCAGACCGGAAGACCACTTACCAGGAAAAGTATTTTCTGCGGAGTCTTCGCCTAAGAGCGTAGCCGTTGATACAGGGGTGTTTCGAGAACAAAAGAACATGTCGTTATCATATGCTTCGACAACGCAGGCGTTACCGGAAGCACAGTACGGGGGCGGCGGTGGTAGTGGTAGTGGTAGTGGTGGCCGATTGTTACCATCTATTACTCCTAGTCAAGTTGAAAAGCATATTCAAGCTTATGGGAAACTTTACACTTCTGCGTCCCATCCTATTATGCAGGGTGCTATCTGTGAAAAACCTCAGGCGGAGGAAAATAGTGCAAGACTTAACTCTAGCGAATCTCTTGCTCCACCACTCGGTTTCGCCGTTGCGCAATTGAAGGGCATTTATATTTTATCTGAAAATGACCAAGGGCTGATTTTGGTTGATATGCATGCTGCCCATGAGCGCATTACCTATGAGCGGATGAAAGCTGCTTGGAAGGCTGAAGGAATTCCCACCCAGCCGTTGCTGGTCCCTAAGTCTGTTGCTACCAGTGCTGAAGAGACTGATTGTGCAGAAGAAAATGCTCGCTATTTTCAAAAGCTTGGTCTGACATTGGCACGAATGGGCCCTGAAACACTGATTGTGCGCGAGGTTCCAGTGATGTTGCAGGGAGCAGACATCGAGAAATTGATTCATGACGTACTGTCAGATTTAATGCAGTTTGGCACCAGTGATACAATAGAAGCACACCTTAATGAAATTCTGGCAACGATGGCATGTCACGGCTCTGTGCGGGCTAACCGTAAGCTATCTTTAGAAGAAATGAATGGCCTCTTGCGTGACATGGAAAAAACCGAGCGTAGTGGGCAATGCAACCACGGTCGACCAACTTGGACTCTGATGACAATGCATGAACTAGACAAGCTATTTATGCGAGGGAGGTAAGCCTTAATCCCATGAGTATTTTCTCCGTTAATATATACCCAAACAAATTCAAAATGCAGGTTTCAGCATCTCAAAATTATCGTTAATTCTGCCAACAATGACCTTCCAGTTTCAGGTAAAGTTTCGTAGACAACGTTATTTAGTTATCATCGAAATTCCTTTGCAATTGCGAAGCATTTATCATCCATAAACTATCCATTCACCACCCCCCATCGTCGTTTAATTTGATTCGGATTTATACGCAACACGAACGGTCATACGACTTTGTTTTCAGCTTCCGTGCCGACTCTCACAACTTCTTTGAACGTTAGTGTCAAGCATCCTCAAGAACAACATTAATGACTTCAAATGACGTATAAGGCTCAGAATTTTTTGAAAATTTAGATAATAGCTACTCCATTAACCATCTTAAACTAATAACAAATAACCTCTGACAAATAGACCAACTAAATAGCACCGATGATACTCAGAAAAGAACCTACCCATCGTCGTGTGAATGCTTTACAAACCCATCTTAAAACCCATCATAAAATGATTTTTGTCGACCTTATTGGCTAGCCCTAACCCATGAAAAGCAATACCTAGTCCGCCGGCAATAAAATCTTCAAAGATTTACAGCGTTCCACGAGATTTCTCATCGAAGACGTGAGATTGCTGACCGTTCTCACCTTCAACTAGGATATGCAAAAACAAGCCTGGTTTTTTTTTGATATTTGACATAGTGCGCAGAAAGGTTTTTACTGTGTTATTCATGAGCATTCCCCTTAGAGGCATGAGGTTGTTGTTTGCTTTTTTCACCACAGTCACCAACTACTCCTAGGCTCATGGCGTCTAGCGCGATTGTCGCTACTCACACTTCCCATGGTAGATGGTGCAGAAGGTTTGATAGTTTTTAAATAAACGGTTCTTCAGTGTGAATATGCACTCTCACGGGTTAGCCCCCGCTTTTTTTTTAATGGGTCCGACGGCTTCAGGCAAAACCGATCTTGCAGTGTCTCTCACAGAAGTGCTGCCATGTGAGATTATCAGTGTTGACTCGGCCCTAATTTATAAAGACATGGACATAGGTACTGCTAAACCAGAAGCTGCTGTTCTTGCAAAAGCGCCGCACAAACTTATTAGTTTTTTAGACCCTTCCCAATCTTACTCTGCAGCTGAGTTTCGAGAAGACGCCCTCCGATGTATGGCTGAAATAACTGCTCGTGGCAGAATTCCTCTACTGGTAGGAGGAGCTATGCTTTACTTTAAGGTCCTTCAGCAGGGCATGGCAGAGCTTCCATCAGCCAATGAGCGTATCCGGGAAAGAATCCTCTCAGAGGCCAGAATGGCTGGCTGGGAGGCTCTTCACAAACGGTTAGCAGATGTTGACCCCAGAGCTGCATTGAGGATAAAGCCCACAGACACTCAACGACTTCAGCGAGCACTTGAGGTTTATGACGCAACAGGGCAGGCCTTATCAACCTGGCATGATAACCAGCCGCAACAGGATTTCCCCTATAAAGTTATCAATTTGGCTATATCTCCTCAAGACCGAAGCGTATTGCATCAACGAATCGCTCTCAGATTTAACCAAATGCTGGAAAATAATTTTGAACAGGAAGTCTTGAAATTATACAAGAGAAAAGACCTTAATCCATCGCTGCCATCTATTCGTGCAGTTGGGTATCGTCAGATGTGGTCTTTTCTTGAGGGAGATGTTTCTCACAAAGAAATGGTTGAAAAAAGTATTGCATCAACTCGCCAACTGGCTAAAAGGCAACTAACTTGGTTACGAAGCTGGCCTTGTGTAAACTGGCTGGACTCACTGTCATTAGATCTACTGCTGGATGCTTTGAAGATAATTCAATTTCACCAGAGTAGGTAATAACTACTATCATGCCATTATATATTTATATTTCAGGGATACACAAAAATTACTAGCATCCTCCCTTCATACGTGGGATAGGTGATGCATCTGGCCAAGATATAAGAGCAACTTTGAAAAACTAATACATTGAAACCTGTAATAGTTTCTGCAGATTTCGTGAAAGTGACTAATATTACTTAATGATCATTGTCTGGAGCAGCTTTACTGTTAGCTAGACATAAATTCAGGGCACAAGTGCTGGCTTAGCCAGTGAGAAAGAGAATAGTCACCTTCAAAGGCTATTCAAAACTACAATTATCAATAAAAGAGGAGTACAGACATGTCAAGAGGGCATTCTCTACAAGACCCTTATCTCAATGTGTTGCGTAAAGAGCGAATACCGGTTTCTATTTATTTGGTCAACGGTATCAAGCTTCAGGGACAAATCGAATCCTTCGATCAATTTGTTATCCTGCTTAAGAATACAGTGAGCCAAATGGTTTACAAGCATGCAGTTTCCACGGTCGTTCCCAGCCGACCTGTTCATCTTCCTGTGCAAGAAGAGCATGAACCGGTTTCTCCTGAGCAGATGTAATCTGCTGCTTGCAGTAACAAGGCGCTTAATTGCGCCTTTTTTTTTGTTTGTAACTGCAATTAAAATAAAGGTACGAGAGTGCTTGTTTAGGTCAACCCTCAAAGTAATTCTAGATATATATACCCGTCTCTATTGAAGATCTGGGTAAGCGACATCCAACCGAGCCCCTATGAGTATACGCGTAGGAGATGAGTGAAGTGCGTTATCTCGGACAACATCCTCACACCTTCAATGGAAATGGGTATAAAATAGGTTGATAATATTCTCTATCATTATTACCACCTTAGTTAAAGTGCCACTGACACAAGGAGCTATCTTTTGTTTTTTGAGCGCCATGAAGGAGGGGAAATCGCTATTCTTGTTCACCTTGAGTTAAAAAACGAAGGTGAACGGGAAGACCCTCAGGAGTTTATTGAGCTAGTGAGCTCAGCAAATGTTTCATCCGCATCCTTCATTACAGCAAAGATCCACCACCCAACCCCTCGCTTCTTTGTGGGATCTGGTAAGGTTGAAGAAATCAGAGAGCTTGTTGTTCTCCATGATGCGGATGTTGTATTATTTAATCATACCCTGTCACCACGGCAAGAGCGCAATCTAGAAAAGGAGTTAAAGGCAAGGGTTGTTGACAGGACTGGATTAATTCTTGATATCTTCGCCCAGAGAGCCAGAACATTTGAAGGCAAGCTACAGGTTGAGCTAGCCCAACTGCAGCATATGAGCACTCGTCTAATTAGAGGCTGGACTCACCTTGAGCGCCAAAAAGGTGGTATTGGCCTGAGGGGACCAGGTGAAACTCAACTGGAAACGGATAGGCGACTGCTTAGGGTACGAATAAAAAGCATTACCAGCAAGCTTGATAAAGTGCGTCTCCAACGTGACCAGAACCGCCGTTCAAGGAAACGTGCAGAGCTGCCGCAGGTGTCTCTTGTGGGATATACCAATGCGGGAAAATCCACGCTATTCAATGCCTTCACTGATTCTACTGTGTATGTTGCAGATCAGCTCTTTGCAACATTGGATCCTACATTAAGGAAGTTTGATTTTCAGGATGTTGGGCCTACGATAGTAGCGGATACGGTTGGCTTTATCAGGCACTTGCCTCACAAGCTAATTAATGCTTTCAGGGCAACTCTTGAAGAAGCGAGCCACTCAGACTTGCTGCTGCATATTGTTGATAGCCACAACCCGGAAAGGCAAGATAATATTGAGCAGGTTCATCTTGTACTTCGTGAGATCGGTGCACTTGATATTCCCATACTAGAGGTTTTTAATAAAATTGATTTACTTGAAGGAGTTGGTCCTAAAATCCAACGCGACGATAGTGGAAAGCCTGCTAGAGTGTGGTTGTCAGCTGTTTCCGGAGAGGGTTTGGATCTGCTGGAGCAAGCAGTTTCTCAATTACTGGTGCAAGATATGGCTGAGGGACGTCTGCTCTTGCAACCCCATCAAGGTAAAGTTCGCGCAAGGCTCTATGAACTAGGAGCCATTCAAAAAGAAAGCACTGATGGAGATGGACTGCTGATTCTTAATATTCGCCTTACTCGCTTAGCTTTTGATCGCATTGCTAAGCAAGAAGGACTTTCTGCTAATAGTTTTATTCCCATTATCACTGGATAGGAAGTAACACAAACGAGCAAAGCCCTATTATTCTACGAGTAGAAAGTGATGTCAGATGAGTGAGCGTAAGCAATAATCTCACACATTCAAGGGAAATGAGTATAGGTCAGTGACTGACGAGAAGTGATTGGACCGTACTGTAAAGGATTTTTGTATGCGGCTATTTCACCAGAATATAATAGACCTTGTTGAGTTATCTGAGGCATCGTATTACTTTTTCAATTCGAGAGCTTATAACTTTGAATGCCACCTCTTAGCATCATCATCCATCAACACTAGATGCGGTAATTAATTCTTACCAGGATCATACTCGTAAGCAGTCAGATAACATTGGACAACAGACTCGCAATAATGGATCGTATCACTTAGATAGATGCATTTTGGATTTTAATTCTAGAGCTAAGGCATCTTCGTGTAACATCGAGTCTCTGGCAAACTCTATCAAGATAAGCAGATATGCTAGGTTCAGATCAGAAGACTACAGATATTTTTTGAACATCACTATTTTGATCGCACTATAGAGAAGCCACAATGAAGGGTATCAGTAAAATTTATACAAATCAAACAACCGTGGAAAACGCAAGCCCCTCTGACAATCAGAGCGGGAAGGCATCTGAAAATGACAGCTCCCCTAAATCTATTCAAGTGAAGAACAAAATACCAAAGGTTCAAGTAGAAAACCATACAGCCCCCCTTCACACAAGGAGAGTAAAGGATACAAGCGCCACGCCTTCTGCGAGTTCTTTGTCTTACGATTCGGATTCTGGTATTGATACGGATTCTGGTATTGATACGGATTCTGGTATTGATACGGATTCTGGTATTGATACGGATGAAGAAGATTTTACTGACGATAGCATACCCTTTAATACCAGCCCACTGGATTGGTCACTACAGAAAGCAGACGAGATAGCTGGTGAGTCTTTTAATAGCAGAATGTTTCTTAGTGGAAAAGGTCGAAAGCAAGCGAAGCAAGTATTCGCGTTGGCCGATGCCCTAACAGATGGCGCGATTTTGAATTCTAAAGATTCGCCTCAAAAGGCCCTGAAACAGCTCCTGGCTGAAGTGCAGGAGTCAAATAGTCTTGAGAAACGGAGCTCAGGCCATGACTTTCTCCTACGTTCAGCTATTTTGCTAGCCAGTGAAAATATTGGTGCTGGCATTCAGTCTTGGCAGGCTTATACCTATACACAGCCCGCGGACGTCGATCAGTGGACCTGGATTGAAAATACAGCCAACTGGGTTCCTGAAGCTCAAGCAGCTGCAGCAAAGCAAACAGAAGTAGCTTTTATTAAAGCCCTGAATATTGCAAAGACCCACAAGGAAGAACTCGTTGTTGCTTACAAGGGAGGTTTTGGTGCGGGGAAAACATCGCATGGCACGGCGTCTTTTGGCTATGATGAGGATCATTTGCCCTTATATAGAGGCAGTATAAGCCCTGATGTTGGCAAACAGATTGTCCGCAAAACCATGCCTATATCCCATAACTCCGCACACGTGCAGGGTTCGAATATAGCGTTTAATTTGTTTTATGGCTTAATTAGTAAAAAAATTGGAACCATTGTTTATGACTCTTCTTTAGCCAGGTCTAGTGATATAATTAACTTGATTGAGAAGTCGGCAGCAGCACAGAAGTCGCTTAAGGTGGTGGATATCGTAAGAGATGACCGGGCTCGGTTTTTGGCAGTATTGTCTCGAACCGTTGAAGGAGAAGACCCAAGAATTCCTATTTCTGCTTTGCTGCATGGAGCTTCTCTGGACCGTGCGGAGAGATACGCTTGCTTTAATGCTGTTATCAACAGTACGGAGTCTATAACCTCTAACAAAAAAAATAAAACATTAAGCCATGTTTATGAATTGCATTGTGGAGATAAAGAGGGTGGCGATAGACAACTGTTGTTTACGCTGCGCTCAGGCAAAACTCCAGACTGGAATATAACCGAGAATATGTCATTGGATGATATTGAAAAGCGTCTTGCTCTCCAGGGTATCTCTTATGACAGTGTGGCGAATCAATTTGCGCCCACTAACCACGAAGAAAACTGGAGGGAATTAATGCAGGAAGAACTTAGAAAGCCCGTTAGTACGTTGGTTGAGGGGCTGTCTAAGGGTGAGCGGGAGATTAGAGCTCGGCAGTTTTCAGAAAGAACGATAACATTTGACCGCCCTATGCGCGATATTTCTATTGAGGCTTTATATGAGTCCCTACCATTGTCGTTTCAATCGTCCATAGCTTTACATAGTTTGAGTGAAGCTTTTGGTGTATTAAATAATAACGATCGAGAGAATGTTCTAATGGAATTTAAAGAATTTTCTCAACATCCTGATGGCCGAAACATGACTTATATGGACCTCCCTACCTCACTTGCATTAGAAATAAATAGATATCTAACAAAGCAACCTGATAATTGGAAAAACTCATGATGATTGTAATAGACAGGCAAGATAAAAATTAGTTATCGACCCCCTACACAGGCGAGGTAAACTGCATTTATCAGGCTTTATTATGTTTTGTAGTAGCCAACTCCAACTAAAAAAAGTCTGTATTATATCTAGACTGCTTCTAACTTGCTATTTTATACCTGCCTCCATTGAAGAGGGCTGGTCTGCGGCACAAGAGCAAATTCCCAATATCCTACGAATAACAGAAATTTAGGTGCGTGTTGCGCTATCAACAACCTAACACTTGCAATGAGAGCAGGTATAGAGGCGACTACGTAGAACATGAAGGATATATAGTTTTATACTCATCTTCTTTTAAGACGCATCCTTGATTGAGATACCTCTCATTTGGTAAATTATACTTGCTGGGACAGCCTACCATCATCCCTATTGCTTTAGGCATACTACCCCCCCTAATATTAATTGAATGATTTTTAGTAAGTAATTAGTATTAGCAGATACTATCCTTCCTTGAAGACGTGAGTCAGAGACAAACTAGCGGAACCTCATGAGCCTAAGAGTGATCGATGATTGGAGTGAGCGATAACCTTCAGCAAACCTCACACTTTCACAGAAAATTGGTATAGTTTTAATATACTTTGGAGAGCGCTATTGTTCAATTTACACGTAAGCAGAACTACCAGCATAAGAAATGACGTGCTATCAGGATTGACCGTTGCCTTGGCTCTGGTGCCTGAGGCTGTGGCTTTTGCATTCGTGGCTGGAGTGGAGCCACTTGTCGGCCTTTATGCGGCTTTTATTGTCGGACTCATTACAGCCACTATTGGAGGGCGTCCGGGAATGATTTCAGGAGCCACAGGAGCCTTGGCTGTCGTCATGGTATCCTTAGTTGCTAATAATGGTGTGGAGTATTTATTTGCCACGGTTGTATTGATGGGCATATTACAGGTCTTGGCCGGTCTGCTTAAGATGGGTAAATTCATTCGCATGGTTCCCCACCCGGTCATGCTAGGATTTGTTAATGGCTTGGCGATTGTGATTTTTCTGGCTCAGCTGGGGCAGTTTGGCATGAAGAAAGGAGGGGAGGTGTTATCCGGCACCTTATTGGAAGGAAGTGTGATCGATATTGAATGGATGCAGGGTGAACCCTTGCTTATCATGCTAGGGTTAGTAGCTCTCACAATGGCGATTATTCATTTTTTACCGCGATTAACCAAGGTCATTCCCTCCTCTTTAGTGGCAATAGTCGTTATTAGTGGCTTGGTATTCGTATTGGGGCTGGATACACGTACAGTGGGTGATGTGGCAAAAATTGCAGGAAGCCTTCCTGATTTTCATGTGCCATTAGTGCCGTTTAACCTTGAAACATTTATTATTATACTTCCTTATTCATTGATTCTTGCTGCCATAGGGCTCATTGAATCGTTATTGACTTTACGTATGATTGATGAAATTACAGAAACTCATGGCTGTAGTAACCGCGAATGCGTGGGACAAGGAACGGCTAATATTGTCACCGGATTTTTTGGCGGAATGGGAGGTTGCGCCATGATTGGTCAAAGTATGATTAATGTAAATTCTGGTGGCCGCGGACGGTTATCAGGCATTACAGCGGCTCTTTGCTTGCTAGGTTTTATCATATTTGCTTCTAGTTTAATAGAAAGCATTCCTGTAGCAGCTCTAGTGGGAGTTATGTTTATTGTTGTTTTGGGAACTTTTGAATGGACTAGCTTTAGGATTCTTAGCAAAGTGCCAAGAGGCGATGCTTTTGTTTTAGTGCTGGTCTCAGCCATTACAGTTATTACTGATTTGGCTATGGCGGTAATAGTTGGCGTTATCGTTTCTGCCCTGATTTTTGCATGGAAGCATGCCAAACAAATTCGTGTAGAAAAGCAGAAAGATGATGATGGATTTACGATTTATAACGTGTATGGTCCGTTATTTTTTGGTGCGACCAGTGCGTTTATTGCGCAGTTTAATCCCAAGGAAGACAATAAGAATGTCATTATAGACTTTGCTGAATCAAGGGTTTGTGATCACTCAGGGTTAGAGGCTATAGACACATTGGCTGAGCGCTATATGAACAGTGGCCGGAAACTGCACCTGCGACACTTGAGCCCAGACTGTAGACTGCTTTTGAAAAAAGCCGGAAAGCTGGTGGAGGTTAATGTGATTGAAGACCCTAAATACTTTGTAGCTACGAATATGTAGCCATGTCGATTTAGGTTTTACTTTTCTAGTGCAGAGATTTAGGTGCGGGTAGATTGTTATTACACGAGAATGGTAATATGATAACATATATTCCTGCATCATTGGAGGTTGCGTAAAACTAAAGAACGCAACTCCAGACACATGAAAACAATCGCTACGGTAAAACCATATATTTTTTAGCTAACCTGGAAAAACAAAAGAGCAAACAACATATGACCAAACAAAACAAGACTT
This sequence comes from Candidatus Endonucleibacter bathymodioli, assembly GCA_030674915.1. Lineage (GTDB taxonomy): Bacteria > Pseudomonadota > Gammaproteobacteria > Pseudomonadales > Endozoicomonadaceae > Endonucleibacter > Endonucleibacter bathymodioli. The sequence goes on along the minus strand of JASXSV010000037.1, from coordinate 1,667 downwards.
CTCAATGCCAAAACCAGAAAACCGTAAAAAGATGGAAGTCATTATTATCTCCTAGCCTCACAGATACAGACCAGAGACCGAACCAGCAATGCGATGACTCAATTGACATGGACAAAGTAGAACGTATTCGTCAGAGTATTGCCAGAGGCGACATGGAAATCAATAGTGAACGCCTTGCGCAAAAAATAATTGATGTTGAAAAATACCTCTTTGATGCACGCAACAAAAATGAAGATTGATATGCCAGCCATACTTGAATATACAGGGAATTAAGATCAAACTCTTAGTCGCGCATGGTTACTCAGCTCTTTATTTCTGCTCTACACACCCAAGATTACTTCCATCTAATCTGTAATGATGTTTTATCTGCAGCTATGCGCTTTGAATGCTTGGTCTCCCTGCGTCTAAGTCCTTTTTATTACAGCATGCTTGCCACTTTATTCAAGATAAGCTACATCTGCTGTGCAATATTACTCCTTATCACATACTCAGCATCCATACTTTATTGTTACAGAAAAGCCTAGATCACACTAAAGCAAACAAGGAACCGGTTTTTTGTTTACATATTTTTTTGTTACAGTTATTATAACTATAGGGTGTTAATTTGTATGGTCTCTATGGATGTCATGACACATACTAACACATATTAGAAAAATAATTAAATAAAAATAAGGGAATAGTTATGAAGCTTTTACATGAGTTTAAAAAAGCAACATTAGTCGCAACAGTATGCATGGTCACTACAGGCGCCATAGCTTCAACTCAAGGGGTCATGGGCGCAACCAGTACCGGTCAGTTTGATGTCACTTACAGTCAAAAAGGAAAAGTCAGAATTTGGGGTTTGCAAGATGTTAGTTTGCATGAAGAAAAGCTAAATGAAACCGTTAATCTTTGCACATTTAATAATAACACCGACCATATTATTTTTACTGCTACCAGCAATAATGGCTTTCAGCTAAAAACCGACGGATCAACTGTTGGCGATAACAGTAAAATTTATTATACTATTCAGCTAAATAACAAAGGCGCATCATCCTCTGGTGATACGTGGGGAGAAGGTGGCCTGCAAAGCGGACAGAAAGGCCATTTCCAGTACGCCTCTCAGGGTAAAAAAGCTAGTTTAGCACTTATTCAATCAGCTAATGATAGCTTATCTTGCGTTTCCGGTGCGCCGTCCCACACAACTGACTTGAAGATAGACATCCCTGACAATCAAGCTAGCGAGGTTAGTGATGGTGCTTACACTGACACACTTACTTTGTTAATTGAGCCTATATAATGCACACCTACAGTAACTAAAAAGACACTGAAGATGATGCTTGACAAAGGCATTAAACTTTGTCCATCTATCTTCAGATTTCCCCAGTACCATTAAATATACTTGTTTTTTATAACACACTCCTCCCCCACTCCTTCGCCATCACATTCAAGATCATCATTACGGACAATCAAGAAATAGATTAAGAATACCCACATGAAAACTGCAAAGCGCTAGGAAATGCGACCTTATTAAAAAGGTTTTATTAATACCTGACGACCATCTCCATCTATTACTCAGGTTTTGAGAAAAACCATCTCCACAAATAAATAACGGAGACCATCTGCGCCAGTAATAATCCATTATCTAGCTAACCACCTCGCGACACCATAGACAAAGATTATTATTC
>JASXSV010000004.1 GCA_030674915.1 Candidatus Endonucleibacter bathymodioli | reverse complement strand
CTGCTTTTTTACAATCTGAGGTTCGAATGAACTATTTCGATCACGAGGAACTTCAATATCGATAGCCCCGTCGTCGGTATAAAGTGTTTTTGAGTAGTGACAGTTACGGCTATTTGATCCAGGCGTCGGCTGATTTCTGTCATACCCAAGGTGGTCGTCCAGCTCAGCGCCAATAGCTGCCTCAACGGTGACTTTTTTTAGCATGCTACCTAAAGTCACTGGAATCTTTCTCAGCTTTCATTCATTCACGAATTATTTCACGTATTCATACACAAAATCTTCCAATAATTCAATCAAGAATGCTTCCTTAGATGTTTCCAAAAATTCTTCAATGCATAAATGCATTGAAGCATCAATTCTCACATTTTACCGAGCATTCATTCAATTATTTTTGTGTATCTCTATCCAAAAAAAGACGCCAAATCTTTATGGAACTATCGGTATGTGTAACCACCACATGGCTACAGTCGTGGGTAAATCTGGCTGAATGGATCAGTTTATCATGTTTGATGCTAGTTTTCCTATGTAACTTTCTATCAGAAGTCCATCCGTAGATGCGTACTATATTATCGGCACCAGCAGTGATTATGTGGTTGCCATCGGCACTAAAGCTAGCCGAGATAATATATTTACCTTCTTGAATGATGTCTTTCTGCGTCCACTCATCTTCCGAGTTTTGCCCTTGTTCGTAGATCTTTACGATGCTGTCGACACTATGCATAGAGAAAACCAGAGCTTGGCTACTATCATCGCTGAATATTGCCTCTACAAATTCATTAACGCACATGCTAATAGTGGTTTTCTTCTTCCATGTCTCCCCAGAAACCAGTCCGCAAATTATTGCGCTTCCATCCTTACAGCTGGTTATCAAGTGACGGCCATCTCTGCTGAAGGTAGCTGACGATACCTTTTCATTATGGTAAATAGTAGCTTGCTCACGCCACTCTTCTTTTTTACTCACGTTATCTTCCTTTGAATGTCTTCCGTAGATTTTTACTGTGAAATCGTTACTAGCCGTCGCCAGATAGCGACTATCTGGGCTGAATCTGGCTGATGTTATCATCTTCTTATGATGAATTTTAATTGGGGGGGGCGTCGTCCACTCCCCAAAAAAATCAAGGGAATAGATTCTTGCGGTTTTTACGCTAACTATGTCCATCGCATAGCGGCTATCGGGACTAAATCCTTTTAGAACGACATAGCCGTAATCATACATGGCGAGCTTTTCCGTCCATGGAGAATCAGAATTACGTCCGTGAATTTTTGTTAATCCCATGTAGTATGAACGTCCATTTTTTGTTGTGTGTCTCTCTTTAGATGAAGTCATCACACTACATCCATTATCGCTAAATATGGCTAAAGCGACCGGGCCTATATGATTAATAGTGACTTCCTCCAACCCTGACAAGTCTGAATTTAATCTGTAAATTTTTGCAGTTTTATCATAACAGGAGGTTACCACATGGCTACTATCGGGGCTGAAGGTCGCTGAGCAGTTACTAGGTTTATGAGTAACACTTATTTTCTTCGTCCATTCCCCCTCTGAATTCATCTCGTATATTGCTCCGGTTTTATTTGCCCAACAAATTATTATATAACGATTACATGCGCTAAAGCTGGCTACATCGATAAATACATTCTTATAAATCTTGTTATCATCTGCGTTTAATCTGGCGCAACTAATGAGTCCCTGCATCCACTTACCACTCAGCCCCAGTTCGTAGATCTCTGAGACATCAATACCTAAGCTATTAGTATAATGGATAACCAAATAACTATCATCTGGACTGAAGGTTGTTTGGTGTCCGCGGTCCCAAGATTCGTTTGTGCTAAATATATTCTCTGCCTTGAAAGCTGGACAGCAGGCCATCAGTCGGCTTCTTGTGTAAAATATAATTTCAGTGTGATAATTTAAATACCGTGTCATTACAATGTCTTTTGCTATGTCTGTTTCTGTCGAAAACTGGGTTACCAAAGCATAAATATCGTCTTTTGTTGTGTTTTTTACATATTCCTTTAATGACATCCTTTGTTGCGGTGTAAAACAATAAAACCAGGATCTGAAGAAGATAGGCTTATTGTTTTCGATCAATCTTTTTGTAGTTAAACACGTCTCTCTTAAAGTAAGCATGTCTCTGAAGCTCAATAGCTTTAATATCTGTCGCTTTACTACTAACGATGCTTGAATAAGTACACTTTTCTCTTGTGCTACCTCTTCATATTGACTATCATCATCTTCGTTTAGCAAACTTAATCGATTGAGAGCCTCCCCTAAATCAAAGTTTTTTTGTCTACATAAAAAAGCCTCATAGCAAGATGATAAATTATCGTTAGCAGCTACGCCTTTTACTTTACATGAAATATATAATGTAAAAGATGTATCGTCATCAGTTTCTGATGAACGTGCATGATGTTTTTTTAACAGCTCTATTGAACAATCATCCATCTGTAATAATGTATTATTCCCTTGGCTGTCTATTTCAGTTGTTTTAATAGACATAAGGGAATTAATCTGATCCACTAATGATAATTCTGGCAAACAAATAAATTCGTCTTTTGGCGTTGGCTCAATAGAAAGAATGCCTAAATATTCTTCATTTGGTTGTTTTATCATCATAAAATTAAAATCGTTATCAACACTTATCACCGTTACCGGACATTCATTATCCTTATTAATTGCATCAGTCATCTTACTTAATCCAGCCTCCTGCTCCTTGTCATCATTAGATGCAGACACCAAATGAAAAATCATCTTAAGGATATTTAAAGATATATTTACCCCATGGAAATTAATTACCTTATCACCACTACTTTCTTGTTTATGCAGAGGTATGGGTGCCATGATTTTAACAATATTACTGGTAGAAACCAAGGGAGCATCCTTGGCTTGATCTATTAATTCCAACATCGCAATGCTTTGCTGAGGAATAGAAAGAGATAAAAAAACAAAAAGAATCATAAACGATAAAACACTTCTCATGGTATACACTCCAATATCTATTATTATCGCTAATTAATGACTTAAAGAAGGACGCACTACTATCAAACTCTAGGAAAAATGCGATTAAGTCCTCGTAATGAGATCACCCTATCATTGCTTTTGATGAAATGAACCATGGAATAGCAACTCAGCTTCGTCGACAGCGAACACCAAAACAAACGCCGCCAAATCCGCAAAGAGAAGTTTCTTGAACGGATGAAATGCTTGTTCCCTGGAAACTGAGGTATTTGTTATCGAGCCATAATACCATAATCCTGGTAGTGATAGCCAACCTTTCCCCTAGATTACAATGCTGCCCATTCACTGTGTACAGCAATGGTTCAACATAATGCTCCCGCGATGGAATATGGCCTTGTACAACACGGTCATGGGTTTACGTGTTGGTCTATCATTGGATGGGACGATCCATGATCACACCACTATCATGAACTTCTATCACTAATTAGGCGTCATGACTTGGCGCACAATATCTTCAACGAAGTGAATGACTGGCTGTATATCTGCTGGTCAAAGACGGAACGCTGCTGGACGCCAACATTATTGAAGCGCCTAACGCCACAACAAACAAAGCCGATGAGCGTAATCCCGAGATGCATCAAACCAAGAAGGGTAATCAGCGGCACTTAGCATGAAGGCTTATATCGGTATCGATTCAAGAACTGGGCTGGCGCATAGCCATTACGACCACTGCTGCCAACGAACACGATCTCAATCAATCTAAAAATCTACTGTGCGGTGATGAGGAGTTCATCTTCGCCGATGCCGGTTATCGTGGCGCAGAAAAGCGGGACGCGTTGAAAGATATCGATGTCGACTGACATATCGCGGAACTTCTAGAAAAAGTAATGACTTGTAAGAAATATTCGAGGTTCAACATCGAATACATGAAAGCCAGTCTACTAGCCAAGGTTGAACATCAGTTTCGGATTATCAAATTTCAGTTCGGATTAACCAATAATCGCTACTTAGGCTTAGGGAACATGAGATTAAGTCCTAATAATGGTCAAAATATAGGATAAGTGTCCCTGTATGTATGTCGGGAAATCTGCATGCAGGCACTGAAAAATGAACAAAAATTGGACTGTTAACCTGCGAATCGACCGCAATGTGTCGATTCACTTCTTAAAAAACAAGACTTAATCGCCTGTTCCCTAGTTTTTATCATCGGCATAAGAAAAACTCAATTTAAATTGATTATTTTCCACCAACCTAGACTTCACCAAAACATCGAATGCTTCCTTATCAATGCCAAAACCTATTTTTACCAAGCTTGTTATAGCCGTCATTTTTTCTACATCATTCTTTTCTTTTGCAGATATATATAGTTTCTTATAATTCTTATAGATATCCTTGACGGTTGTATATTTATTATGCTTTCGTAATTTTTCATCTTTCCTGTAGCGACTAACGGCAGCACTCGCTGTAACAGTAGTTTTCGCGGCTATCTTAACACCTGATTTAACCACACTACCTATTGGACCTGCTAACAAGGCTGGAATAGATGCCGCTGCAGCAACTCCATGAATGGAGCTGTTTGCAATAGCTTGCTTTCGCTTAATACTGGTGTGCTGTGATTTTAATTTCCTTACTTGTTCCAGATGTTCTTGAATCTTATTTCTTTCAGCACTCGTTAATGAAATGCACTGCAACTGCTCTAGACTCTCTTTTATACGTCTATTTACCAGTTTTTTTGTTTTCTTTCGGTAATTAGCTGTACGACTGTATGCACGACTTTTCATAGCGTCACTGGCAGGAATTAATGGAATTACGCTTACAACAGCCGCACCTACTTTCCAATTTCTATCACGACGAAGATGCCGAATTTTTCTTTTATCATATTTATCCATCTTTCCTAAAGCGCCGAAATTTTCTCCATAGGTATCAAGCAATTCTTTTATTACTTCTACTTTTGGTAACTGATCTCTCCTCTTTAATAAATCGTATAATTTTTTGTTGTCTATCTTAATACGATGAGAAACAGCTTTTGACTTGGATCGAAACCTACCTAAAATCTTGTCATAGCCAAAAAATAGGTTTATACCATAGTTAGATAATATTTTTTTAGCCTTCTCTAATTCTTTTTTACTGGAAAACCAGTCATTTTCTTGCGCTGTTCCTAAATTTGAAAAACTTTTCAACCATTCCAAATTCTTGTTTTCTTTCTTATCTGTAGTTCCTTGAGCCATGGATATAACATGATTACATATATCCTGTAATCTCTCAGGTGCCAAGTATTCTCGATCGTAACTTAATATTTTCTTTACACAAGTCATATCCTTCTGATACTGAAAATCACTAAGTTTATTGCCAGTCCATGAAGTATCTTTGGGTTGATTACATTCAAGAAAACACAATGATGATAAGTCAGAAAATTGCTTGCTATTCATCTCTTTTTTCAATTGAGAGGAAGTTAAATCTATATTTTTCCAGCGCTCCTGAATAGCGTTTGCTCTCATTATATTTTTGCGCCTTCTGATAACCTTGTTTAACCGTTTTTGGGCAGCACGTGCTACAAAAACACTTCCTACTGCAGCTCCTCCTACGTCAGCTGCTAACGAAAGAGGATTCGTCAATTCATCAAGATTCAATCCAAGTTTATACTGTAGTATATCGCCCAAATCAGCACTTCCTTCCTCGCTTTCCGATATAGGCGTCACAAGGTCAGACATCGATTCATCTACATCAGAGGGTATGGGAATATCTGGGGATAATTTTAAGTCATCATGTGAAAAATTTCTGTTAAGAACAGGTGAATAAGTACCTAATAACTGGATAGCCTCATCTTTAGTTAAGTCCATATCTTCAATAGTAAGTTCCCGATTCAGTGTCTGTGAATATGCACCAACTAAATACCTTGATTGCCCTGGAGTGATGTTTAGATCCTTACCATTTAGAACGGATCTATTATCAACTGCGCCAAGCATACGTTTAGCAGTAAGCGCTTTAGTATAATCAGAAAAAGATTGTTCATTCCAATCATCAGGAAGACCAGGAGTCCCATGTTTGGCTATATACTGCTGCTGCAGTTCAGCAATCTGCTCTCTTGAAATACTTTCAGCTATGTCGTTATTATTATTAATGTCATCAAGCCATTTCTGATCCATGAACTTAGTAGTTCTCGCGGATTCCCCATCTCTTAAAACAGAAGCGGAGTGATCGAACTTCCCTAGATAAACGTCAGGCAGTAAGTGTTTACCTGATTTATCTAGATATTCCTGAAGAGTAACCAAATCATCATCATTATCCACTCCAGTTTCAATATCTGGTGAAAATATATCAGTCCAATGGTTTCGTTCGTCGACATTAAGAAAGGTAGTAGCGGTGTCTATAACGTAACGCTGTGGTGGATCACCTGGCAAATCATAAATAAAAATCATGTGTCCAGGTACTAAGACATTACGAAAACAAGCTTCCTCAGGTAACAAACCTTCTTCCTGAGCTATTTCAGCCCAGAATTCTGCCATAAAAGTATAATCTTCACAGTCTATATTTTTTGCGCGGTCAGATAGAACATGCGAGGGGGTAGACCAAAATTCAGTTACACCCTCTGAATCATGATCATAGGCATAAGTAAAATGCTCTGACATGCGATCCTGAATAAGTAGTAAGACGGCTTTTTGTCGCTGATCTTCAGGAAGATGCTGAAATGGTTTCAACATTTCACGAAATATGGCGCTCTCTTCTTCAACCGTAGCTCCTAACTTGGACTGATAGGTATTTATCGGCATTAATAGGGAAGGATTAGCAAAATGAACAGCTAATTTTGCAGCATCAGAAATAGCATCTGCATCAACTAAATCAATTACCTCTTTATTATTACTAGGTTTTTCAGATGTACAATATCTTTTAGTAGAAGATACAGGAGCGACAGAAGACACTTTATCCGGCTCCATTGGTAGCGACCACGATTGAGGTTTATCACTTTTCTTAAAAAATGATGTTTTTTTATCTTCCCCTTTTTTTACTTTATACCCCTGCATAGTACCAATAGTAGACTTTTTATCATCTTTATTAACAGGTGTCTCTATTCCGGTACCCACAATAGGCTTGTTACTTAAATGATAACTATTCCCTTGTCTTATTTTTGCCATATATATGGTCTCATGAGTATACTTGTTTCTAATTCAATACGTTAAAATTAACATAACATCTGCCAATTATATAGAATTAACTATAGTGTACTTATGATAATATTTGAAGGTATAATTTGTGATTTTATTTATTTGGTGCACCTCATCATTAAGATTACCAGCATTACTTTCCATGTTACTAGATTATTACATTATGAAATATTATGATCACTTCTGGTATAACTTCCCATATTGCTGGCACATTACAAAACCTTGAAGTAGACACAACTTTAGAACAAATAATACATTTCATTAGTAGTAACAAGGATAGTACAGGGCACCTAACTTTTAATTATGATTTAAAAAACATACTGAAAACGTAACGATCAACAATAGAAAACCAGTTATATTACCAAAACCAAAAGACAATATTATTTCTAAGGAATTTCTATCATAAAAACTATCCCAGAAATAGCAACAGGAAATGCGCCACCCACATGGTTGACTAATGTTGTAATCCTACTTTTAAAAAGTACATAATGTGCGATATTTTATCCAGTTTGTTACAGTTTAAAGTACTCTGTTAATAATTAGTGTAGGGTCATATTATTAATTCCCGTATGCGGTTTCGCAGTGTTACAAAATTCACAATCAGCTCAAGAGCACTTTGGTGATCCTGCCTAGAATCAAAGATATATTTGGCTGCATATCGCCATTAATGTTTTTATTTTATCAGATAGGATGCCAGAATACAGCTCACACTAAAATCTATCTCTATGGTAATAAATAAATATTCACGCACCCAGTCTTTGCTCCGCCCTTGAGCAAGGGCATGCATTTGTTGTCGTAATGCATCATCTCGCTGGAGTGAGTTTTGTAGTGGCGTATTTCTTCTTCTTTTTTCTTGAGTTAAATTAAGGCTCCGCCTTTTGCTATGCGCTTCATGCCAAATTTTGCGACTAGGAATAGCCTATAGTGGATTTTCGTGGGCAAACTCATGTTTTCCGTGCCCAGTCTATCACCTTGTAAATAGCTGGATTTGATACCATGAACTACCGCGCCAGAGGACACGATCGTCCAGTTTCCATCTATAGTGCTGCAAAATATATTCACGAGCCAGCAACTAAATATCATACAAAATAGGTAGACGTAGGTCTCTAGCCTCCAGACCGACAATATTCTTCATCCAAATTCGTACATGGTCTTTCACTTATACTCACCCATTAAAGGTGTGAGATTATTGTCTGTCCTCGCTCATCTCAACCACCTAATACTAGTAGGCTACTGGACTCGTTAGCTTGTCGCCTCCCCATACTTTCAATGTGAACCAGTATAATTACGCCTGTGGTCGCATATGTGGAAACAGAAGTACATCCCGTATAGATGGTGAATCAGTAAATAACATAACCAAGCGGTCAATACCTATCCCTTCGCCAGCTGTGGGGGGTAAACCATATTCTAGTGCAGTGATGTAATCATCATCAAATTGCATCGCTTCATCATCACCAGCATTTTTTTCTGATACCTGTTGATGAAAACGCTCAGCCTGTTCTTCAGGATCATTCAATTCAGAAAAACCATTTGCAATTTCACGACCAGCAACAAAAAACTCAAAGCGATCAGTGATAAATTGGTTGTTATCAGCACAACGAGATAGCGGTGAAACCTCTGTTGGATAAGCAGTAATAAAGGTTGGGGCCATCAGTCGATGTTCAACTGTCTTTTCAAAAATTTCAATCTGAATTTTGCCAAGCCCCCAGCTAGACTTAACAATAATGCGCAGCTGTTCCGCCACCTGACGGGCAGACTCAAGATTATTAATGTTCGTGGCACTCAGGTCAGGATTAAAGTGTAAAATAGAGTCAAAAACAGACATCCGTACAAAAGGCTGACCAAAGTCAATGGTATTTCCTTGATAATTAAGATCGGCTCTACCCATAACCTTAATGGCCAACTCCTTCAGCATAGCTTCTGTGTGATCCATCATATCGTTATAGTCTGCATAGGCCTGATAAAATTCAAGCATGGTAAACTCCGGATTATGACGTGTAGAAAGCCCTTCATTGCGGAAATTGCGATTTATTTCATAAACACGTTCAAACCCTCCCACCACAACACGCTTAAGATACAATTCCGGCGCAATTCGCAGGTACATGTCAATATCCAATGAATTGTGATGGGTGATGAATGGTCGCGCAGTAGCGCCTCCAGGAATCACCTGCAACATTGGAGTCTCAACTTCCATGAAGTCCTGCTTACATAAATACTCACGGATACCCTCAACAATGCGTGATCGGATACGAAAAACACTCCGGGTTCGTTCGCTGGTAATTAAATCAACATAACGCTGACGATAACGCATTTCCGTATCTATCAACCCCTTATGCTTTTCAGGCAAAGGTCTCAGCGACTTGGTTAACAGTAGCACCTCTTTCATATCAACATACAAGTCACCTTTGCCTGAACGCTGTAAAGAGCCTTCAACACCAATAATATCTCCAATATCCCAAGCTTTAATATCTGCTAAATCTTCTTTTGATAAAACTTTGCGGTTAACATAAAGCTGAATACGGCCAGACATATCCTGCAATTCCATAAAGGCGCCACGATTCAGCATAATACGCCCCGCAACACTAACAATGATACCCGCTTCACCCAGTTCTGCTTTGCTAGCTTCTTTGTATCGTTCCTGCAAATCATCGGCTAGAGAGTCCCGACGGAATGTATTAGGGAAAGCAACACCTTTAGCCCGAATATTCGCTAATTTTGCACGCCGTAAAGCCACCAGCCGGTTTTCTTCCAAAACATCATCACTTTGCTTTCGATCAGACATAAAGTCATTTATTCCTGTATACAAAACCATTAATAAAAATGAAAACACTGTTCATGGTCAGTAGCTGTAAAAAACAAAATGCGTAGCCAAACCACACTACTCACAACCCTCAAATTATATACTTTTTTTCAAACTTGCTTCCATAAATTTATCAAGCCCACCATCAAGTACAGCTTGAGTGTTACGAGTTTCTACACCAGTACGCAAATCTTTAATACGGGAATCATCTAAAACATAAGACCGAATCTGACTACCCCAACCAATATCAGACTTAGTATCCTCTAGAGCCTGAGCATCTGCTGTTCGTTTTTTCATTTCCAGCTCATACAGCTTCGCCTTTAACTGCTGCATGGCCTTATCCCGATTTTGGTGTTGAGACCTCTGGTTCTGACATTGAACAACAATGCCAGAAGGATTATGAGTAATCCGTATAGCAGAGTCTGTAGTGTTAACGTGTTGGCCACCAGCACCACTGGAACGGTAAGTATCAGTCCGAAGGTCTGCCGGATTAATTTCAATCTCAATATTATCATCAACCTCTGGTGATACAAACACGGAAGCAAATGATGTATGTCGACGATTACCAGAATCAAAAGGCGACTTTCTTACCAAACGGTGAACACCTGTTTCTGTTCTCAGCCAACCAAAAGCATACTCACCGATAAATTGAACCGTAGCAGACTTAATGCCCGCCACATCACCGGCAGAAACTTCCACCAGCTCTGTTTTAAAACCATGAGCATCACCCCACCGCAGATACATGCGTAGCATCATGTTTGCCCAATCCTGAGCCTCTGTACCGCCGGAACCCGCCTGAATATCCAGAAAAGCACCGTTAATATCCATTTCGCCGGAAAACATTCGCCTGAATTCCAAGATAGCAAGTTTTTCAGACAGATCATCCAGCTCAATAATAACAGCCTGAACGCCGTCCTCATCCACTTCTTCTACAGACATTTCCAGCAATTCATCAGCATCTTTAACACCCTGCGTCAGCTCATCAATGGTCTGAACCACTATTTCTAACTGAGAACGTTCCCGGCCAAGCATCTGAGCTGTCTCCGGATTATTCCAGACTGCAGAGTCTTCAAGCTCCCGCTCTACTTCCTGTAAACGGTCACTTTTTTGGTCATAGTCAAAGATACCCCCTAAGTACATCAGTACGTGCGCCTAAGTCTTTGATACGCGCCTTGATGGGACTAATCTCAAACATAACCTTATCATCCATATATGGAATAAAACTACCCATTCTACCTGATGAAATAGATGTCTGGAATGATAAATTTCCCATAAACCGAACTATTCCTACGCGGATTTTAGTCATAAGTGCCCCTTAAAATTTATGCAGCTAACGCCATTTCACTATAAATCTCATCAGGTGTTTTAAAGTCTAACAGTTTTCTTGGTCTTTGGTTTAGTCGGTTTTGTATATCTAAAATTTCTTTGTCAGTGACATTATCCAAAGATTGGCTTTTGGGCAAATATTGTCTTATCAAACCATTATGATTTTCATTCAAACCTCGTTCCCACGAGGAGTAAGGGTGAGCAAAATAGGTATCTACGTTAAGCTTTTTCTTGATTTTTTCATGAAAGGCGAACTCCTTTCCGTTATCAAATGTGATCGTGAGTAAGTCTGATTGGTAAGGCTTGAGCATCGTTATAATTGCTTTCGTCACCACGTCAGCGTGCTTTGAAGGAACACGTTTTACCAAATTTAATTTACTCACTCTTTCCGTTAATGTAACCAGTACACCCTTGTGTCTTTTGCCAATTACAGTGTCTGCTTCCCAATCGCCTAAACGTATTTTTTGATCCACAATTCCAGGTCGATCATCAATGCTAACACGGTTTCGGATCTGGCCTCGTGCATCGGGCTTTCTTGTTCTTTGCTTATACTTCTTGTGCCGAAGATGTTGATACAAGCAACCACCCCCAGCTTTGTCCTCTCGAATAAACTGGTAAATCGTAGCGGGACATACAGAAGGTTGATTATCTCGTTTAAGGCGTCCTTGTATTTGCTCAGGGCTCCACTGCTTACTTAGTCTGTCAGTAATTTTATCTTTCAGTTCAGCTACCATCTTGGTCGCTTTTGGTTTCTGTTGATGACGTTCCTGCGCAAAATTATGTGCTTGCTTCGGGCGATAACCTCTAGCCCCTGTATTTCTAGCCAACTCTCTTTTAACGGTACTCAAATCACGCCTTAAGTCTTGGGCGATAATTTCATTTGAAACTCCTGCTTTTTTCTCTGACCAAATCTGGTATCTTTCTTCTTGAGTCAGGTGGGTATAACGCTTATTCATAAGTGGTCTCACATTGGTTTTTGGTCGAACCGTGAGTGTACCCTCTGGCTCAACTTTTTCAATATGGCGCACTTATGACTGAAATCCGCGCTAAAAAAGACACTTAATTGCAAAATAAAATACTGTCATTACCCCTTGATTTATCTAGCTTTTAGCGCTAAATTCACTTCCAGCCACAAAATAACATGAATATTTGGAACCAAATAGTTATTCTATGGTCAATACTATGTAGCGAAAAATACTTTTCCTACATATACAATATAGTGAGTGCTATTTTATGAAAACTACAAATATTAGCAAAACCCTGATCAAACTATTTCTAACAATCACATTAGTAGCTGGTAGTATTAATACTTTTGCATCAGGTACTATGAAGCAGGGACAGGATAACAATATTACTTCAGCTTATATAGCATGTGATAAATGCGAAGAAACTGAAAAAACTGACGCTGATAAAAAATCTGAGACTGAGGATAAAAAGAATACCGTATCAACACTTAAAATGATCGATATAGCTGAAAATGATACTGATCAAGATAGTGAGAAAAATAGTGAGAAAAATAGTTCTGATCAAAAAAACCAGACACATTAATTTTCTAAATTATCGTACTAACTGGCTATGAATCATTATTAGATGAGTGAATACGATATATATATTGTACTTAATTAGACCTTTGCACTAGCCGTAATTTTGTTAGTTAGTGAGGAAAAACGCACTGGAAGATAGAGTTTATACAAATAATCTATTGAGTGCTTTTTTAACGCAACCAGCTAACAAAAGAACTATCGCGCAAAGGTCTCTACTTAATGTAAGCTCTAACAACTCACTATAATGCTTACTCATGTATTGAAGCCATCTCACCAAAGGTTGTAGCCATCATCATCGCGCAGGATAAACAAGACTGCTTCCATGTGTTCAGTGCCACCCAGCCTACAGCGCTAGCAAAAGCCAATCTACGGTACGTCCATATATACCCAGCCCTCAGATGTCTTTAAATACGCTATATCACCAGCCCAAATTTGATCTTGCCATATGCCAATAATATGGTCAAAGCTTTAATCTCTGGGATTTCGTCCCATTGCTTACAGTTTAAAGTACTCTGCTAAGAATTTTTGCGTTCAATTAAGGCTTCGACTTTTGCTAGGCGCTTCATGCCAAGCTTTGCGGCCAGTAAGCGCCTATTGGTGGACTTTCGTGGCATTAACTCCTGCTTTCATGCCCTGTCGATTACCTTGTGCATAGTGGGCCGTGACACACTGAACTCACGCGCATGAGCATAGTCCCTCCAAATTTCTTTACGAACCAGCGGCGTTCAACTGATTCTTATTACATATTCAGGTCTACATCATTTCAAAAAGATGTAAACAACTCTACCCAGCATCACAGTAAAGCATCCACAACCTAACACATTCAAGAATATATAATATATATTTAATACTAACTGGTATAGTATGCAATTCATGTGAATTTCTTCTATATTTAAGGTGTTTTTTATGAAATCTATAGGTAACATATTAAGAAAATATATAGTTACATACGTTTTATTAGTTATATGTTGTATTTTTATAAGCAGTAAAACTCTTGCTACACCTGAGTCCATAACAACGGCCGATTGCTGGAATATATATCAATACTTAAAAAATATAAATGACCCTTGTAGCACAGAAAATCACGGAGATCAATTAATAGGGCACTTAAGTAAACTATGTACTAGAATCTTCGATAAAAACTTAGAAAAAGAAAAAATTAAATTTAAAGAAATATATAGCATTATATCAAACTCAGGTATGCATCCACATCTTTCTACAAGCACTATAATTCCTTACACATACAATATTTCTGGTCATAGTCGCCCAATTATATGCGCTTTCCAGACCATTAATAGACAAAAGAAACACATAATTACGATTAATTTTTTTCTGGCATGCCTACAAAAAAAAGAAGACGAAGGATGTGCTATAATGTTTAGGGCATTACGATCATGTATGCAAACTGCAAAGTTACAAATGTTTGTTAAATGCGTAAAAGATGAGTGTTTGACTATCCCTTCCATAGCAAGTGCTCCACCTTTAGAGAAAAGCCACCCACAAAGACACACAGGCGACTATCCGCGTAGCTATACACCTGATGAATATAATCATAATCATAATCATTATACCCACAATTTTTTGCCACCCCAACAGCAAGCCTGCTGCTTCGTGCCTAAACATTTAATACCTCACCTACAAACTACGGAGAAGGAGCAGCATTATCCAAAGACTCCAGACCTTCCTCCACCAGCATACACTGAGAAGGATACGGGTATGTATTTAACCAGCCTAGAACTGCCCTCAGCAGCAAAAAAAGATGGACTCCCGACTATTCTCAGGAACTCTTACAACAGTTTGGAGCATACAGCAAGGAACAGCACGAAAAGAAACCACATGAAAATGAATTAAGTGAAAAAAAATGTCTTGCGGGATCTACATCTAAATCATTGCCTGAAAGCATCTCTACACTAAATATTGAAGACCCAAATGAAAATAAAACACCTGGATCCTATACAGGACTTAAATTCACACCTCTCCAAGACGATGTGGAACCAAATTTACAACTCAAAGAAAATACAAACATAGAAAATAGTTCACCAAAAGATCACGCGGTATCATCCACACGAGGATATACCACATCAGACGCTGGAGATTTAGAACCTTTATATCAATTATCTATTCGTAGCCCTGATGGAAAAACTGCTTTCCAGATGATTCATACAAAAGCAGAACTAATTGATACAAGCAAGGACCTAGATAGAACAGAACTTGAGTTTTTCTTTGCAAATGTCAGGCTTGAGCCATCAAAAGTTTGGACGGATAGACTAAAAAATAATTTGCGAAAGAATACTTATATACAAAAAATAGCTGTATTTGCTAAATCCAATGATCAAGAGACAGAAGCTAAATTCTTGGTACGCCTAAAGAACGATTATCAGTGCATTAAAAGTACTATGAATCTTTGCACCCTTAATCATCCAGATAGAAGATGTAAACAATCTTTTATCATACCATCTATACACACAACAACTCATTTGAAAACTCAAGATAGTGCAGCCTCTAAAACATCACGATGTTTTTACATATCTGGATCATATTCTAAATTTAATGAAGAGTACTTAAGAAGTCGATATTCCATTATTAGCCCTGAAACACAAAGTATTAATCTTGAGACACAAAGTCTTCGCCATCCATTTTCTATACTGCCATACTCTGAGGATGTAGATGCCACCTGTGAAAAACAACATGGAGAAAAACTGTTTGATACTCAGAAAAACTATTTAGCCATTACTCAAATGGCTTGCATTCGTACTAATTGGAACCCTTACAGCAATCTTTCTGAGTTTTCTTGCCCTATTGATGATGATTATGATGATGTCGTAACTGATGGTACAAATACTACTCATCAACAAATAATTGGGACAGATTATACTACAACAGCAGGCCAATATAAACTAATAGATACAGATTTAATCGAAAAAAACACGAAATGCTTATGCACATTTTCACCTGTAATTTCCATAATCTTTTTCCTGAACTTGGACCCTAATATAGAAAAAGACAGGCTAAGCGCTATACATTTCTTAGATAAACATTAAAGGGAAATATCTAAAATCAGCAACTGTCACGGTGTTCTTCTGTAAAGGGAAGGACCATCCTTTATTTTAATTTTTAGTCGTATAAAATTCTCATTTTCTACTGCCTGAGTCGGATTAAAGCAGCATCATAAACCCTCAGAGAGCATACGATTAAGCCCATATTTTTAAGTGCGCCTACACATTGTGGTCGATTCACAGGTTGATAGTCCAATTTTTGGTAGACGCTGTGCAAAGATGACAAAGTAGTATTCGCAGATGCGGGTTATACTAGTGACACTTACAAACGAGGAGCACGCAGCCTTGGCATGAGCTGGAAGGTTAATGATAAACGTAAACCAAAGAAAAATATGAGTTCATCACAAAAGAAACAAAACCGCAAAAACTCACAGATTCGTGCCAGAGTAGAACATTGCTTTAGAGTGATAAAATGTCAGTTCGGATACAAGAAAGCCAGCTACAAAGGCTTAGTAAAAAATGCAGTTCAAGTATTCACCCTGCTTGGACTGGCCAATCTTTACATGCTACGAGAGCGTTTGGGGGGGTTAATCCGCCCAAAACTCGCCAATAGCGAGGAAAAACGAAAAAAATAGGGCGAATTTACCTAAAAACACGCCCATAAGATAAATATATACACCATAAATTTAAATTTGGCTTTTAAAGCGTGGGTAAAAAACAAACGTGCTTGTTTAGAGATTCCTTAGGGAAAATGTGCTAGGATTGTTGATATGTTGATATGTTGATATGTTGATATGTTGATATGTTGATATGTTGATGTTTGAATAATTGTAATTATTATAGTCGCGCTACAGCAGAGCATTTTTATTTTTTAAAACAAACATGAGGAAGTTAGAAGTGAACAGTATTTTGAGTAAGAAAAAAAACATTTTATTAAAGAAACAGTGTATACGTAGAATTTTCGTATATGGGTTATTTATTCTCATCAGCAACCTGATAAGTGGTGTAAGCTTTGGAGGGTTTGGTAATCCAGAGTATAATAGTTTTAATAGACGATTTCTAACCTTTATTAAGGATACTGATGCTAGCCTCATTGAGGATGTTGATGCTAGCATTTTTGATAAGCATATCTTGACTGAATTTACCCAGCTAACCCCGCATGATTTTGCAAGAGAAGGTTATTTCTATACGGGGGTTTCTAAAAAAGAATATACTATCGTTAACTGTTTTTCTTGCGGTGAAGGGGTACGTGCTAAACATTATTTTACATCCAAAGACCTAAGATCTCTACATAGTAGTAATTGCAAGTATATTAATAGCGCACAGCCACTTTCCGCGACTTCTTTTGTAAAGCCACCACCTAGTACAGTTCGACAAAGATCTCCAGAATCTTTATATTTAGCGCAACCACCAGTTGATAATATAATCGTCGCAGCGCAAGTTGAGATACCAGATGGTAAGCCGGACCTTGCACCTATTGATGATCTATTGTCAGACATTAATAAATCTGCGTCTTTAGATGAAAAACTAATTGAGCCCAGATCAACAACTACATCAAATGAATACTTATTGGAAACATCAGGTAAAGAAAATCCTGACTATAAATACTTATATGAAAAGATGTATCTTAGGACGATAGATATTACAGAGGGTGATATAACAGAATTTAATTGCTTCCATAGAGAACTGCAAAAAACTTCTCCTGTTAGATTTGGCGTGTTGTTTGACATGAGTTCCAACGATACTTCATTCCCTGTTATTGTAAAAGAATATGATAATTATCCATGGTGTAGTTTCCAGTCAGTAAGAGCATTGAAAAATATGTATTTTGACTATAAATATTGCAGACAAATTAGATTTCTTTTCTTGTCTCTTATGATGGAAATGGATAGGAAATTACTGTCAACAATATCTAAAGTAGATGACGCTCAACATATAGATTTAAAAAAAGCTTTTGCGGATTCTTCTTTATGTTATCGTCCAGCATATACTAGAGTTACAATAGGGGTAAATGCAACTCTCAGTCAATTAATCAGTAAAAAGGGGGAAGTAATAGGTCGTGATAAAGTAATCATGTCGGATGCAGGAGTCTTGCTCTATATGGCACCTAGACATGTATTATTAGAAAATACAGTTAATATTATGGAGGTTAATGATCTTATACATAGTCTATCTAAAATGTTTTTTGAGAAAATAATACTGAGTCGTCTTCGTCAAAGTCTACTTTCTTCTGAAATACAAACTTACTCATTTAGGCGCGAGTATGAGGAGCACCACTATAAAACAGACGTTGACCGCTTTCATATGGCGATACCGAATGATGATGAAATAGGATTTATAGTGATTCAGCATATTTGTATTTTTTATATGTGGGAGTTGTGGGGTCTGCTCAAAAATGGCCACCCCCTACCAGAACATGTAGAACCTAATATGGCGCTAGTACCTATTTCAATTAAAAGTATGAAATTATTTGTATTAGAAGCGGTAAAGTCAATCTTTGATTGTTCTATAAAAGAACTACAAGCTAAAATCAATAAAAATCATTTTCAGTCACGTGATTCTAAAATCACCCAAAAATATGCTGATAAGTATATTGAGCAGATTGTGAAAAACATGCATGAATCTGAGTCGCTTAACTTGAAAGATGATGATTGTTTTAGAGGTATATTTCCAGATAGCAAATGTTCTCTATCACCATGCGCACCATATATCTCTTCTAGTTGTGTGATTTGCCTAGATGACCTTAAAAACGGAGTAACGGAAATGATAGGATTTAGGTCCTGCCGTCACTCAATGGAAGAAAAGTGCTGGAGGGCATATGAATTCCTCTCAATCCAGCCGCTAAGATGCCCTATGTGTAGAATAGATATCCATGGTATTTACAGGTTTATCTATAAGCAATAGATATGAAACTGGGTGTCCTTGTAAAGATGGGCACCCGTAAAAAGATGGTGTGTTGTTAGTAAGTTTATGTGGTATTTAACATTATTAAAGAAATAACTGGTTCATAAATTAAGGTATACTTTTATAAATGAAATAGTGGTTATGTGTCATGCCTATATTTTACAGCGGGAAAAAAATAAGGTAGAAGATCTGATGAAATATATGAGTGCCGATATTTTTTACACGTGTTACAGTAAATGTTTATCTTATGTTTACGTATAAAGTCGCTTATGCAACCAAAAAAAAACTCCTCGAACCCACCCTTAATACGATATCTGTTAATAATAATATATTCTATAGTAACTATATGTATTTTGTATTTATACTCAGCAGCGCAACAAAGTTTTTGAATATCCTTAGTTAATTCTATTTCTGTGGGAAAATTAATTCTAGCAGCATGATTTTTATCTCTGTCGTGCATACGAGGCCAAAGCACTGTTGCATCATGTATGCTTTTTTTCTTGTTTATTGCCATTAGTGGATGCTCATCCTGCATATGTGTGGCTATTTTCATCCATACATCTGAAGTATAATTGCATACTGGCAAAAGGCATATAAATTTTTTCGGTATAGGCGCATCCTGATAATTGAGATTTAGAACACTGTTATCCAGTATCACTAACATAGTAACCATTACCCCATCATCATCAGAGCCGTGCTTTTCATTTACATCATCATCTGTGAATTCTTCATTGCCTGTATGTAAACATATATTTTCTATAACGGAGCTAAGAAATAAGCTCTTTGCCTTGCCTGCTTCACCTTGCGTATTATTAAAGTATTGATTTAACTTACACATTAATTCTAATAAATCAATGCCTCTCAAGAGTTCATGATCTCTCTTTATTTTATTCTTGATATGAATAAACTTCTGTCCATCAATAAAACTTTTATGTTGTTTTATATTATTGCACCCCAAAGTCAAAGGCAAGTCTGAATCTAGATTTAAAGTTAGGTTTAGATTTAAAGCAAGATCTAAATCAACTTCATGTTTATTTAAGTTTGGTTCAAAAGCAAGTATTATTTTCTTTCTACTAAAACAACATAAAACTTTAGTCTCATTACTCTCGCCAGTTGTGGAAAAACAGTCTATATTCCAATTAGCATCTTTGAGAAATGACAAAGGAAATCTAAAAACCTCTCCATTACCTGAAAACATAATTTCATTCTTTTTATAATAAGATATATTAAATTCTCCTGCACCTATGTACCCTGTAAATAAAAAGGTAATACATGAAAGTAATAAGGCTGGCAAGCTGAAATTTGTCATATATTAATTCCAGAAAAAATAAATAAAAGGTTGAGTGTCACATATTTAGAAAAGCAAAAAGTCAATTGTATCACGCGGTGCTAAAATTAAATGGCATGCATAAATTTCTCTACAATCTCATTACTAATAATAATTTTATTGCCACACCAAGTGCATGGATAAATATTTTACTTTGCATAAATTTTCATATGTCTGTTCATATTATCTTTTCTTTTAAATGTATTACCACAAACCTTGCATATGCAAGGATGCTCATTCATATGAATCAACATATGTCTTTTTAGTTTACTATGATTAGAATATTTCATACTACACAAACAGCAGTCGTAATCAATAATAGTTCCAACGCCAAAAATATTAATTTGAACCTGATATCCAATAACAACAGATAAATCACAATTAATTTTGGGAAATTCAACAGTATTGATAACTGTTATGTGGTGAGTATTGTTATCACGTTTTTGTTGATTTAATGTGTATTGAAAAAACTCAATTGGAGTAAGAACTTTTTTTAATGACTCCAGCCAAGGAATTATTTCCCGCTCTTCTATTCTAGCAGACAGGTAAATAGCCCCTGTGTTGTCGCTATCAAGTGATATAGTAGTATTTAATCTATGCATGTTTTTATAACCCGACGCCCAATTAAATGGGTAAAAATAGTTGGCTTAAATGTATAGCGAAGCGGAACTGAACCAACTTTTTGAGTTCCGTTTAAGCTCATGGTATTGATAATACATCCATCGTAAGTACTACAATAAATATAAGCAATAGGAGGCTCTACTATTATGGCTAAAGTACTAAACTGCACACCTAAAAAACAAATATAGTATCATTTATTAGGTGAGTAAAAGCAAGGTGATTTATCATTTATGTGTTGTGTATGCTATACATTCTGAAGTAGGCGTCATAGACACTATTTTATATACTGCATATTCCATTCATTCATAGCTAAGGCTGCACCATGGCTAGGATTAATCGCACCTTCATATTGATATGTGTTTACTCATATTCATTCGTGTTTATGCTCAGGGTAGTAAGGTAATAATGCCTCAATATTGTTCTTTAGATCTTTAACATAGGATAGGTCAGCATTCTGCTTAGCCTTCACTGCTGCAATGATTACCGCATGGTGTTTTGTCAAACGCTCAGTATAGTCTTTTTGTGTTGGCGTAACTCGTTGCGTCAAAAAGTAATCGCTGATAGTAGAAATAATATTTTCTGCATGCTTTTCTTTGTTTGTTACCCAACGAACTATGTTGTTATTGGATTGAGCATCAGTTTTCCCCGATAGTTCAGCAACTAAATGGACTGACTTTTCGATAGTTGCTGTATCTTCTAGCATAGCTTTAATGCGAGCGTGATCATCAAAGATACCACAAGGAATTTGACAGTGGGCATATATCTGTTGTGGCAATATAAAACTTGCAAAAATAATGCTAATGGTTAATAGCGTATTTTTAATTTGTGTCATTTTGACATTCCTCTGTATTTAGTGCGCTTTAAAGTGAGTACATTTATGTGTATTTGATGGCTAACGTCGTTAACCACAGGTCTGCAAAACATAGGTATAAACGAAAAGTGCCTTGTGCCGTTCGGGTGGATTATATCTTTTTATATTTCTTTTAGCAATTAATACTACTTAATCAAGCGTTGTAGACTTTCTTCCCACGACCGCTTGAACGCGGCATCATTGGCAAAGAGCTTATACAATTCCAGCTCGTCTTTTCTACGGTTCAGCATAATGTCTTCTAGCATTTTTTCGAACACCAGCCCACGATTATGTGGGTCTGGGTTGTTTTTATATTTGCTTTCAAAATCTGGGTGCGCCTTGATGCTATCTGCTATGTTGACAAATTTTACGCGCTGCTTTTCCGGCGTTGCGCTCCATCCCTGAAACCACCGCTCATTAAAGGTCCTGATGATTTCATTCAGCTGGTCTTTGTCGTCTTCTGTGTGCGCATTTCGTGGGTTTGGATTCTGTGGATCCACCTCTGTTTCGGAGTCGTCCAACCCAATCGAGTGATTGAGCTTCACGCGCTCTAACCCATAAGACGACAAATCAACCGATTCGAGCAATGCATCCAGCAACGACTGATCAGGGTCTTTAACCTTTAGCTTGGGAATAATGAATTTCAGAAACCAGAACAGCTTTTCCCAAGCGATCTATTCAAACGGCATGATCGATGCCATTTGCCCATATATTTTCACGAACTGCTTGGCCTTTATCTTGAAATCAATCTTGTCGTCGTTCTCTAACTCCAATTCGGCATTGAATCGGTTAGCGGCAACATCAATGATAGGGCTAAGGCTGTCAGCGTCTTCATTGTTGAAATACCGCGCCACGAAATCCTCCACTTCATGCCAGTCATAAATACCCACATCATCCAGTACATCTTTCAGTTCATGCAGAACATTGATATCGGTGGCTTCAGACAGGCTGGTCGCGGTGTAGAAGGGGTCAAAAGCGGTCTTGATGTCATCAACGTTGTTAAAGAAATCCAGAATAAACAGGTCTTCGGTTTTCTTTCCCAGTTTTGGCGCGGAGCGGTTAAGACGTGACAACGCCTACACCGCCATAACACCTTGTAATTTTTTGTCTACATACATCGCCGCCAGTTTAGGTTGGTCGAAACCTGTCAGATATTTATTAGGCACGATCAACAGGCGATACTCGTCCGTATTGAATTTGTCCCGCGTTTTTGTTTCGGGAAAGCCGTTTATTCCTGCCTCGGTATACTCTATTCCATCCACCGTTTTATCACCGGAAAACGCAACCACCGCCTTGAAAGGTTTGCCCTGTGCCTCAAGCAACCGCGTGATCGCTTGGTAATAGCGAATAGCCGTTTCGATATTCTGCGTAATCACCATCCCTTTGGCCTTGCCGTGCAGTTTCTTGGCGTTGACCACGCTGGGAATGAAATGCTCCAGCATGATCTCAGCTTTGGTGTTGATCGTCTGCTGACTGTTTTCCACATGGGAGCGCAGTTTCTTCTGCGCTTTCTTGGTGTCAAATTCAGGGTTTTCCGTGATCGACTTTTCGATTTCGTAATAGCTTTTATAGGTCGCGGATTTTAGTCATAAGTGCCCCTTAAAATTTATGCAGCTAACGCCATTTCACTATAAATCTCATCAGGTGTTTTAAAGTCTAACAGTTTTCTTGGTCTTTGGTTTAGTCGGTTTTGTATATCTAAAATTTCTTTGTCAGTGACATTATCCAAAGATTGGCTTTTGGGCAAATATTGTCTTATCAAACCATTATGATTTTCATTCAAACCTCGTTCCCACGAGGAGTAAGGGTGAGCAAAATAGGTATCTACGTTAAGCTTTTTCTTGATTTTTTCATGAAAGGCGAACTCCTTTCCGTTATCAAATGTGATCGTGAGTAAGTCTGATTGGTAAGGCTTGAGCATCGTTATAATTGCTTTCGTCACCACGTCAGCGTGCTTTGAAGGAACACGTTTTACCAAATTTAATTTACTCACTCTTTCCGTTAATGTAACCAGTACACCCTTGTGTCTTTTGCCAATTACAGTGTCTGCTTCCCAATCGCCTAAACGTATTTTTTGATCCACAATTCCAGGTCGATCATCAATGCTAACACGGTTTCGGATCTGGCCTCGTGCATCGGGCTTTCTTGTTCTTTGCTTATACTTCTTGTGCCGAAGATGTTGATACAAGCAACCACCCCCAGCTTTGTCCTCTCGAATAAACTGGTAAATCGTAGAGGGACATACAGAAGGTTGATTATCTCGTTTAAGGCGTCCTTGTATTTGCTCAGGGCTCCACTGCTTACTTAGTCTGTCAGTAATTTTATCTTTCAGTTCAGCTACCATCTTGGTCGCTTTTGGTTTCTGTTGATGACGTTCCTGCGCAAAATTATGTGCTTGCTTCGGGCGATAACCTCTAGCCCCTGTATTTCTAGCCAACTCTCTTTTAACGGTACTCAAATCACGCCTTAAGTCTTGGGCGATAATTTCATTTGAAACTCCTGCTTTTTTCTCTGACCAAATCTGGTATCTTTCTTCTTGAGTCAGGTGGGTATAACGCTTATTCATAAGTGGTCTCACATTGGTTTTTGGTAGAACCGTGAGTGTACCCTCTGGCTCAACTTTTTCAATATGGCGCACTTATGACTGAAATCCGCGCTACGATAACCTGACCGCCGTGCGCGTTAACAACAATCTGGAACAGTGGATTGTGTTTTTTCTGGTGGGAATCATTGAAACCGCAGAAAATGCCGTGGCAGCGCTCCGCGAAATCATGTCGCTCAAGTCAACTATCGAAGTAAAATTAGTATCCTCCATGGGGAAGCGTTCTAAAAATGCGCTATTGCTATTGCATGAACTCTTTAAAGACCCCGTTGTGAACATAAAAAAAGTAGAATCTATGACCCTGCTTTCTGGCAAAGCAGCAAACGATTTAGTCAAAGCCTTTGTTGAACAGGGAATATTACAGGAAGTGACAGGTTATCGGCGCAACCGAACATTTGTTTTTTCCGATTACTTAAACCTCTTCGATAACAAGGGATCTCGGCATGAATCATTTAAAACCAACTTTTAGTGCCTATGCGAAACAACAGGCCGAAGGACTGATGGCGGATATTTTGGGGATCAAGCAATGAGCGACAACAGCTTGAATCCAGTGAGCCATAAGCGAGAGTTGCTGGGTGATATTCGCCACATCATCAATCAGTCAAGGTCGCAGGTAAGGCAAGCGGTCAACTCAGCCATGGTGCTGACCTATTGGGATATTGGGCGGATTATCATAGAAGATGAACAGGCAGGCAAGGAACGGGCGGCTTATGGTAAAGGGCTACTGCAACAGCTTTCTAAGCAGCTCAGCGAAGAATACGGCAAGGGCTTTGATGTGCGAAACTTGCGTAATATGCGGCAATTTTACCTCACTTTTCCAAATCGGAACGCAGTGCGTACCGAATTAAGCTGGACCCATTACCGTGTCCTTATTCGTTTAGAAAATACGGAAGCCCGTGAGTGGTATATCACTGAAACCATTGAACAAAACTGGAGCACACGCGCCCTTGAACGTCAAATAAGCAAGCTCTATTACGAAAGGCTGTTAGCCAGCAAAGATAAGGGGCTTGTCGAAACGGAAGCAGAGGAAAAAACCGCAAATTTGCAGGAGACCATTAAAGATTATCTGCGTGATCCTTATATTCTGGATTTTTTGAATTTGCAGGACAAAAGCTATCAGGAAACAGCGCTGGAGCAACGGATCATCGCCCACCTGCAACAGTTTTTACTGGAATTGGGTAAGGGTTTTGCCTTTGTCGAACGCCAACAGCGTATTCGCTTTGATGATGAAGATTTCTATATTGATCTGGTTTTTTACAATTTCAAACTCAAATGTTTTTTACTCATTGATCTCAAACTGGGCACATTAAAACATCAGGATGTCGGGCAGATGGATACCTATAGACGCCTCTACGATGAACAACGCAAAAGCGCCGATGATAACCCCACTATTGGCCTGATCCTCTGTAGTGAAAAAAGCGAAGCCATTGTTAAATACTCGGTACTGACGGATCAAAAACAGCTTTTTGCCGCCAAATATCTGCCTTACCTGCCGACAGAAGCGGAGCTAAAGCGAGAATTACAACGGGAGCGTCACGCCGCCATGATCGCGTTAAAAAGTGAGGGGGAATCGCAGTGATGAATCATTTAAAACCAACTTTTAGTGCCTATGCACAATATAAGGACAGTGGTGTGGAATGGCTGGGGGAGATTCCGCTGGGGTGGGAGGTGAAGCGGTTGAAGCATTTGCTGAAAATCAACAATGGCAATGATCATAAGCACGTCATTTCTGATAGTGGTTATCCCGTTTACGGGTCTGGCGGTCAATTTGCTTTTGCAACTCAATATTTATTTGACGGTGATGCAATCCTACTAGGCAGAAAGGGGACAATTGATAAACCGCTGTTGATTTTAGGAAAATTTTGGACTGTTGATACAATGTTCTACGCGAACCTGAATTCAAAAAATGATATCAGATACATTTTCTATTCATCCAAGCAAATACCGTTCCCTTATTATTCGACCTCAACGGCACTTCCAAGCATGACGCAAAGTGATTTGAATAACCATCAAACAGCCCCTCATGGGCATGAATAGCTACAAAAATGCACCGCAGGGATGTTAAAATCCGATACTGTGGTGGGTTAATAATTATCTCAATGAGAAAGAGATTAAACAGTTGGAGCGCACGGTATCGGCTTTTTTTGATTATATCGAAGGCATTATCGAACGGCGCAATGAATTTAGCATGGAACGTTTTGCTGATAGTGTGAATAAGTTTCTGGCGTTTAATGAATAGAAAGTGTTGGAAGGCTACGGCAAAATATCACGCAAGCAGGCAGAATAAAGGCGTTTTCTGAGTAGGAGCAGTTTAATAAGCAACAACGGATCGAATCTGATTTTGATCGGGAAATCAAGAAGCGGATAGCAAAACATACGGAGGGCAAATGATGGTCAGCAAAACCAATGAACAAGCGTTGGAAGCCTTAATTGAAAAAGCCCTTACCGGGCAATGTTTGGAAGAATTAAAGGCGGATAATGTGCGTGAAGCGAGCCTTTCCTCCGACACAAACCAACAGTTTGTGATGGGTTTTGCCGGTGACTTTGATGCACAGTTTGCCATAGACACCATTAGGTTCTGGCAATTCCTTGAGGCAACGCAGACCGATGACCTTGAAAAGCTGCGCAAATACCCCGACTGGCAACGCAAAATCCTTGAGCGCTTAGATCGGTTGATCAAAAAACACGGTATTTTGCACCTGCTGAAAAAGGGCTTAGCGGTGGATGATGCGTTCTTCAACCTAATGTACCCCGCACCGCTTGCCAGCTCGTCCCAATCTGTGGTCTACAATTTCGCCGCCAATATTTTCAGCGTCACCCGCCAAGTGCGCTATTCCCTCGCCAGCCCGCTGCAAGAAATCGACATGGTGCTCATCAACGGTATCGCGCTGGTGTCGCTGGAGCTGAAAAACCCGTGGACCGGACAGAATGCCCGCTATCACGGCACCAAGCAATACACGGATGACCGCGACATCAAAACAACCTCTACTGCAATTTGGTCGTTGTCTGGTGCATATGGCGGTGGACACGGACGAAGTGTATATGACCACCAAACTGGCGGGCAAGGCGACGTTTTTCCTACCGTTCAACAAGGGACATAATCACGGTGCGGGCAACCCACCCAACCTTTCCCCCACTGGCGGAGGCCACAAGAGTGCGTATTTGTGGGAAGAGGTGTTCGCTCCTAAAAGTCTCGCCAACATCATTCAGCATTTTGTGCGCCTTGACGGTGCGCCCAAAGACCCTCTGGCAAAACGCACGCTGTTTTTCCCGCGCTATCATCAGCTCGACGTGGTGCGCCGGTTGATTGACCATGCGGCGACCCATGGCGCGGGGCAAACCTATTTGATTCAGCATTCGGCCAGTTCGGGTAAATCAAACTCGATCACTTGGCCGGCGTTCCAGCTGATTGAAACCTACCAGACCGGACAAGAAAAACCGCTGTTTGATAGCGTGATCGTGGTGACGGATCGACGCTTGCTCGACAAGCAGTTGCGCGAAAACATCAAGGAGTTTTCCGAGGTAAAAAACATCATCGCTCCGGTGCAAAATTCGCGCGAATTGAAGAGCGCACTGGAAGATGGCAAAAAAATCATCATCACCACCATCCAGAAATTCCCGTTCATTATCGAGGGAATTTCCGATCTAAGTGATAAAAAATTCGCCGTGATTATTGACGAGGCACACAGCTCACAAAGCGGCACGGCGCATGACAACATGAACCGCGCCATGGGGATGAGCGACAGCGAAGCGGTGGACTGCAGGACAAGATTATTGAGGCCATGCAAAGCCGCAAAATGCGAGGTAATGCGTCTTATCTGGCTTTCACCGCCACGCCCAAGAACACCACGTTGGAGAAATTTGGACAAAAGCAGGCGGATGGCAGCTTTGAGCCGTTTCATTTGTACAGCATGAAGCAGGCGATTGAAGAAGGTTTTATTTTGGATGTGCTGGCCAATTACACGACCCGCGGATTTTAGTCATAAGTGCGCCATATTGAAAAAGTTGAGCCAGAGGGTACACTCACGGTTCGACCAAAAACCAATGTAAGACCACTTATGAATAAGCGTTATACCCACCTGACTCAAGAAGAAAGATACCAGATTTGGTCAGAGGAAAAAGCAGGAGTTTCAAATGAAATTATCGCCCAAGACTTAGGGCGTGATTTGAGTACGGTCAAAAGAGAGTTGGCTAGAAATACAGGGGCTAGAGGTTATCGCCCGAAGCAAGCACATAATTTTGCGCAGGAACGTCATCAACAGAAACCCAAAGCGACCAAGATGGTAGCTGAACTGAAAGATAAAATTACTGACAGACTAAGTAAGCAGTGGAGCCCTGAGCAAATACAAGGACGCCTTAAACGAGATAATCAACCTTCTGTATGTCCCTCTACGATTTACCAGTTTATTCGAGAGGACAAAGCTGAGGGTGGTTGCTTGTATCAACATCTTCGGCACAAGAAGTATAAGCAAAGAACAGGAAAGCCCGATGCACGAGGCCAGATCCGAAACCGTGTTAGCATTGATGATCGACCTGGAATTGTGGATCAAAAAATACGTTTAGGCGATTGGGAAGCAGACACTGTAATTGGCAAAAGACACAAGGGTGTACTGGTTACATTAACGGAAAGAGTGAGTAAATTAAATTTGGTAAAACGTGTTCCTTCAAAGCACGCTGACGTGGTGACGAAAGCAATTATAACGATGCTCAAGCCTTACCAATCAGACTTACTCACGATCACATTTGATAACGGAAAGGAGTTCGCCTTTCATGAAAAAATCAAGAAAAAGCTTAACGTAGATACCTATTTTGCTCACCCTTACTCCTCGTGGGAACGAGGTTTGAATGAAAATCATAATGGTTTGATAAGACAATATTTGCCCAAAAGCCAATCTTTGGATAATGTCACTGACAAAGAAATTTTAGATATACAAAACCGACTAAACCAAAGACCAAGAAAATTGTTAGACTTTAAAACACCTGATGAGATTTATAGTGAAATGGCGTTAGCTGCATAAATTTTAAGGGCGCACTTATGACTAAAATCCGCGAAGCACTAAATACACGGAAAACACAGAAATGTTTTTTCTTTTTTCCGTGTATTTAGTGTATTCTGTGGTTTAAAAATATCCATGGCTACAGTCTACAGTTCCTCCGTCTTGAACTGGCTATAGCCTTCATAGTAATAGCTGGCATCAATACCCTTCATAAACGCGCGGTCATCCGAGCCAATCTATGTGACTGAATAGGGAGGATTGGAACGTCTTTATTGCTCCGCCTTCAGAAGTATGTAGCCAAATAAATGCACCAATATTTAAGATAACTGTAACCCAGAATACAGCCCTGAAATTTTGTTTTTTTGATTTATGTCGTAGTGTTTGTTGAGCAATCATTGCTCCTGACCAGCCACCAATCAGTGAAAATAAATGCAAAGTACTTTCCTTTATTCGCCAGGAACCATTTTGTGCCGTTGATTTATCTACTGCATACAGGACAAAGGTAAGTAGATTAATTACTATATAAAATGGTAATACTACAAGTTCTATATTATTTGTAAATGCAGAAATACCTACAAAAACAACAAATAAGATTGGGATAATAAAAGTAAAAGAACTGTTTTTCTTTTTCGTATTTTTTGATAGCAACTCACCGGCTCTAGTTACATCTTCAGCGCAAGGTCTACCTTGTTTATCTGAGGAACGGGAATAGGTAACTAATTGATTAATAGCAGGTGTTTTCCCCATTCTATTGAAGGCTTTGATATGGACAAAAACTTGTTGTCCTCCACCATTAGGAGTGATGAATCCAAAACCTTTATCACCTTTCCAAGATGTTATTTTTCCTTTAATTCTCATTTCATTTTTTCTTACTAGGTTTTTCCATTTAGAAGCTAAGGGACAACATTGTTATAAGAATCGATGTTCTCTCTGGTGAAATTAATCTTACAATTAAGGGTGTATAATAACATCCTTGCAAAAAAACAGGATTGGGATGTACTTCTGTTGTATTGACAAAAGAAGAGGTTGTTCAAGGTTTAACTTTATTAATTGGATCACAATCTATAATTGTTAAACTCCTGGGTTCAGCATACCTGTAAATTTCAAAAGCACTATGTTTACGGGGTCAAGATGAAGTCTGAGGCCAGTGATAATACTGGTGTTTTATGCGTTTTACGCACATATTAAGCTACACTACCGTCCTTCTATCCATATTTTAGAATGATAAGGTTACACTACTACTTTTTTGTGTCGGCACTATGCGCTAGGTTACCATTGAATGTGTTAGGTTGTTAACTGTACCAGTTCACCACCAAACAGCTACTACTCATAGGGTTTGAGACTTCGCTAGTTTGTCCTCCCTTATACATGGTTTCAATGGTCACTGGTATACACCACGGCAGATAGTAGCATTAGTTGATGATGGAAGTCGATAAAGTAAATTGTGAGAAAACTGTGAGAAAATTGAATTTTGGATTTCCACAATAAAAGACACTCCTGTAATGGTTGAGGCTCTGGTGCTAGTGCCTTTTGTAGCCATCATATCTGATATAGAAGTCAGGAGTAAGTACGCAATCAGACAATACTTGCAGTTAACGCAAGATCAATGATATGGGATCAGGTTTTTTTATTTTTTTATACAGAGTGCATGCAGCCAAAGTAAGAACAGTCAACCACCTCTTTGCATGACTTTCTCTATGTGCTCTTTGGTTAGTTTGATATCAGTTATCCTTGGGTTGATATATTTTTTTGTTGCTCTTTGGGTCGGTTTCTACGTATCCTAGTAATTAACCAGTGTCTTATTAAAAGAATTTTTGATGGCGCTGTTCACAAACAGTAATCAGTAATGAGCAGATACTTCTTCTCATTTTTATATTGATAACGCAAAACTGTATATGCCTTATCCTGTTTGTCGGAGGGTGCATACAAAGATGGATTATAGGTTGTCCTTTGCCACTATGGTAGCTGTAGTCATAGGGTCTCACCAGTTTGATGTTGGAAGCATCAGAGTAAAGGTCATAAAAGTTTAGTACTAGTTTAAGTTGTATCCCCATGCACATTGATGGTGATGGGTTGTTGACTGTTCTTACGCCTTTAATGGTAATGGGGATAGATCAATCTGAGGTTGTGGTATTTAAAGGGAGATTATAATGCCATCCGAATTAAGCACATTAAAACAAACACCGCTATACGACCTTCACGTGACGGAGGGTGCAAAAATGGCTCCCTTTGCTGGTTATAGTATGCCTATTCAATACTCATCTGGTGTCAAAAAAGAGCATTTGCATACTCGAGCACAGGCAGGACTTTTTGATGTATCCCACATGGGGCAGCTTACCCTTACAGGCCCAAACGCTGCGACCGATCTTGAAAAACTTGTTCCTATAGATATTGTTGATTTGCAAGAAGGAAGGCAAAGTTATGCTTTATTCACTAATAATAAAGGTGGAATTATTGATGATCTAATGGTTAGCCGTTTTGCAATATCTAATAAAAACAACCTCTTATACCTTGTTGTCAATGGTGCTTGTAAAGATCAAGATATTGCCCATATCAAGGCTAATTTAAGTGATGATACAGTTATGGATATCCTTGATGATAGGGCATTGCTAGCTCTTCAAGGACCGAAAGCAGCAATGGCTTTAGCTAATATTGCTCCAGAAGTTAGTAATATGGTGTTTATGGATGCAAAAAAACTTAACATTGCGGGCGTTGAGTGCATAATAAGCCGATCTGGTTATACGGGTGAAGATGGATTTGAAATATCCATTCCTAGCAAACAGGCCATTACACTCGCTCAGAAAATATTAGCACAGCCCGAAGTAGAAATGATTGGTCTCGGTGCTAGAGATTCTCTGCGCTTGGAAGCTGGTATGTGCCTTTATGGCCATGATATTAGCCAGGAGACGACGCCTATTGAAAGTAATCTTGCCTGGGCAATTAGTAAGAATAGAAGGCCTGGTGGTGTGAGGGCTGGAGGCTTCCTCGGTGCAGACGTAATTTTTAAGCAAATGGAAACAAAAGATATAATCAGAAAACGGATTGGTCTGATTGGTTCCAGCAAAGTTCCGGTTCGAGAAGGTGCGGAACTAGTTAATAAAGAAGGTGAAAATATTGGTACAGTAACATCTGGTACCTTCGGTCCAACCGTAGATACACCTGTGGCTATGGCATATATACTCACTGCCTATGCTGTACTGGAAACAGAAGTTTATGCTATTGTTCGTGGCAAGCAAGTGCCTATGACTGTTAGCAAAATGCCATTCATTGAGAAACATTATTATAGGGGCTAAAGCAGCTTTTATTGGTTCTTTTTGAAAGATGAGGGAGTAATCGGTATGTTTGCTTACCTCATTGACCCTATTGGGCTAATCTAAATACCACCATGGGAAACCTGATTCGAACAGCTATACCTGTTATCCTTGAAGGTTAGAGTAGTCAATATCTCACATCCTCAAGGGGAATTGGTGCATTCGCAAAATTAATAAACAAAGCCGTTATGATGGAAGTGGCGGCTAATAAGTTGGCGGTATACGGTGAGAGCAGGTGTAATCTTTTGGCAAGCATTTGTAGTTCGTTTTTTAGCAGTAAAGGGTAAAATAATATGCTGAATATTAGTCTTGATGCGTCGTGGAAAACCTATATTCAGGATGAATTTAACAAAGAGTATATGAAACGGCTCAGTATGTTTTTGGCTAAGGAAAAGAAGTTAGGGAAGGTAATATACCCACAGGTTAGTGAGTATTTTCGGGCGCTTGATTTAGTACCTTTTGAGCAAGTTAAAGTAGTTATTTTAGGTCAGGATCCTTACCATGGGTTTGGTCAGGCTGATGGTCTTTGTTTTTCTGTGAAGCCGAATGTGAAAATACCCTCCTCACTGAATAATATATATAAAGAGCTCAAAGATGATCTTGGTATTGCTCCGGCCAATAATGGTTTTCTCGAGCGATGGGCCAAGCAGGGAGTTTTATTATTGAATAGTGTATTGACCGTTGAACATAAACAGGCGGGTTCACATCAAAGCAAAGGATGGGAGCAGTTTACAGATAAGATCGTGGCTGAGCTTAATAGCCATAAAGAAAATTTGGTATTTGTGCTTTGGGGAAGTTACGCACAGAAAAAAGGTGAGTTTGTTGATCAGACTGTGCATTTGGTATTGAAGTCAGCGCACCCATCACCCTTGTCTGCCTATAGGGGTTTTTTCGGTAGTAAACCGTTTTCTAAAATAAACGGCTATCTCCGGAGTAACGGAGTAGAGCCGATAGTTTGGTGATTTTTTAGTGTAAAATCATACCAATTCCCCTATAAAGGTGTGATATTGTTGGTTGAGTTCAGCTTAAATGGTAACTGGTATATCGTTGCTCATGCCAATCTTTCAAAGGCCTCAAAGTCCTCAAAGTCCTCAAAGTGTTAATTCTCCAGAAATATTGGTATGAAGTAGTGTTCTAATTTGTTCTGGCGGTAGGTTTGTAGAAAACAGATGGTGTAGTTTACAAAATAGCGCTTCTGGTGTTGAGTCATAACCGCTTAGCAGCCCCGCCTTGGCAAAGGCAGAACCTGCAGCATAGTGGTTCTGTTGTACGCTACCACTGCGGCACTGGGTTTGATTAACGATAATCTTGCCTTGCTCTATGGTATTGGACAGTACATTAAGTAGTTTTATATCCTGATCTGGACCATTCCCTGTACCGTAAGTTTTTAGGATAAAAGCAGAGTAGGGTTGGTTTAAAGCTATTTTCAGCCAGTCGGCGCTGATTCCGGGAAACAGACAAAGAGGTAGTACGTGGGATTCGGTATCACAGGCTAGCTGAAAGTTTTCAGGTCCTGTTGGCTTCCATAATAATGATTCATTCAGTTCAATATTAATCTCTGTGTGGCCTAGCAGTGGGTAGTTAGGGCTGTCAAAAGCATCAAGGTCATCGGAGCTTTGTTTGCGGCTACGATTTCCCCGAAATAGTCGATTATTGAAATACAGACACACTTCTTTGAGTCGTTCATCACTTGCAGCAGATAGAGCACCAATAAAATTTGTCAGGCCATCTGAGTTTGGTTCACACAGAGGTATCTGCGAGCCGGTAAATATAACTGGTTTTTGTAGGTTGCTTAGCATGAACGATAACATTGAACATGAATAAGCCATGGTATCAGTGCCATGGAGTATTACAAAGCCATCGTACGGTTCATAATGGTTGGCAATATCTATGGCCATTTGCCTCCAGTTATCTGGTAGGATGTTGCTTGAGTCCACCAATTGTTCGTACTCAAATAGATGAAATTGAGGTAAGCTATTCATTACTGCTTTGGGTATTGCTTTATGGAGTAGTGCTGTAAGGTTGCACGCTGGAGCATAGCCAGAACTGCTTGGCTGCATACCGATAGTTCCACCGGTATAAGCAACGTATATCTTTTTTGTCATGTAAATAAGTCTCTACCACTCATAGGAACATTAGTGAGTATACGGGATTATTTCTTGTTTTGTGGTGTACCGTTGAACATTTAAAATGCAAAAAAGGTGGGGCTCTCTTGTCGCCTACTTGTATTTTAATTATTTTGGAAAGACCGCTAGATTGACCTATGATATGCTTCTTTTGAGCCAGAGAACCGGCACCCCTTTACGGTATTTATACCAATTTCCTTTGAGCGTGTGAGGTTGTATCAAATTACTAAAGCGTTATTTGTAGTGAGGTGGTGATGTTTTGCAACCTTCGGCAGCCAACTCGCTAAATATGATGTTGGAGCTTACATTAAGCATTATAACCTAGATCTGTTACATCCTCTAATAATGTTTTATCTCCGGTTTAGTACGATAATTTAGAAAATCAATGTGTCTAGTTTTTTTGACCAGAACACGTGCATGGATATAATCAACTAATAGTATGGTGCGAAAGACATTAACTACCCGGTGGTGCCAATAGCTTGGCTGCTAGCTGTGTTTCATAGTGCATATATTTTATCTTATGGAGTATTGTGTTGAAAAACTATCTAAAGGCATGCGGTAATAGAGTACTTGTGGTTGTATTATTTTTTATTTGTATTACAGTCATTAATCCTGTAGTAGCTTATCAGTTTATATATTTAGAACACTATCTCACCGATGGTGAAAAAGGCTTCGTGTCTGATATAGCAAGAGACAAGAGGTATCGAGAAAAATTCACCTGCTTGAAAAAAGAAGGTCCTAGCTCTTCTGCTTATATGAATGTTGGGACCTATAATACCATTTTGTGGGCTTTTAAAAATGGTGAACTTACAAAAGCACAATTTATGGAACATTATCATTGCTTAAGTATTACCATTATGTTTCATCCAGACAGTTTTGTGTTTTCTGAGATTTCTCGAAATATACATTCATTTAAAGTGGAGCTAAAAGACAATCGAAAAGGTAAGGTTTCGTGGGATAATCTTCATGAGGCGGTGTATAGTATAGTATTTAAGAGAGACGAGGATACTCAGACGCACTCTAATTTCACAAGCATATGTTTCTTTTATGACTATATGCATCGTTTTGGTGGTAAAAATGTTTGTCAGTTTGAAAAAAAAGAAGATAATTTGTATTGTTCATTAAAACAACTTACAATAAGTTCTTTTTCTGAGATTGCTTCATTTTTTCTAGAGTCTAAAGAAACAAAGGCTAGTCTTCAGATATGTCCTATGCTCAGTTATGGAGAAAAAAGTGAATTGGATGCATGTGAAAACGTATACTCGTTAGCCTTATGGTTTCCTGAGATAAAATCACTAGAGACTGTAGGAAATGTGTGGGTAGGTAATCAAACATATATATTTCACCTAAAATCTTTTAATTGTTTAAAACAATCAAAAGTTGAGTTGAATAGCTTATGGTCATATTATTATGAGAATGCTATCCCATTTGTTAAAGAGTATGAATTGCAAGTAATAAAAGAAAAGACATGTGATCAAATCGAAGAGGAAACATTATGGAATGATCTAAAAATCAAATCTAGTAAAATATGGTTTTTAGATATGTTTGAACAAATATTACATGCTCAGGAATTAGAAATGCAGCAAGATAGCCCTGGGGAAGATAAGTCTATTATGGTCCATAAATATGCTAATGATGAAGATGTAATTATTGGACAATTTGTTGTAAGTGGGAGAGTAAGGTCACTGGTAGCACAGTTAGAAATGGGCGAATGTTTTGATGATAAGTTAACTGAACCACCAGAGATAAAGAGGGGAATTCCTGAATTTAAAGATAAAAATTCTGTGGGGGGAATATGTCATAAATTATATGGTGCACATATAACTGAGAGGAAAAAAAAGCCAGTTGGATCGTCAGGTTCTAATTCTAGGGTTCAACGGTGGTTAACTTATAAAAAAATCGCAAAAGACTTAGAAGCAAAGTATGAAAAGGAAAGGAATGAAGTTAGGATGAGTACGATAATAGCCTTTTATAGAGCAGTCATATTTAAAATAGTTAATATGACAGGGTCCAAAGATAAAATACACAAAATTATAGTTATCAAAGTTGTAGCAGGTAAAGCTGTAAAAGAAATCCTTGATGTAATGCCGGAAAAGGGAGATGTGTTGTTCTATCACTGTTTAGAATTGGTTGATAGTATTGCTAAGGCGTATAAGGACTAACCTATGCCAGTCACCTTTTAGGTGACTGTTGTTGCCACCATTTTCATGGGCTGGCTTTTCCTGTTTCAGATAATCATTTTCTCTCCTAGGGTAAAGCTTAGGTTTCCATAATGATCGACACACTTGGAATTGATTTGAGTATCAGCTGCTCATAGGATGCAGCTCTCACACAGCGAACCAGGTGACCGCATGGGGAACTCGTACAAACAGCTGACTCTGGTTAACGAGCCAGATTCAGTCCTTCAGCATACTCGTATTTCCAGAGCGTAGGATTGGTGGTTATCTGCAGTATTCCATAAAACAATCTCCCTGGAACTGAAGTGCTGTCAGCTTGGAGCTTATGACGCCGAGTCATCAAAAAAATGCTACGACCTCGCAAAAATATCTGTAAGACCGTTACGTTTGATAACTGTGGCGAGTTATCAGGCTGCGCATATATCGCTCAATCATTAAGATATACTTGGCTAGCCATGCTTAGTCCGATTGAGTTTTTGCCGGAAAAGTATGTTATTATGCAAATATAGTCCTTATCTTATGTGTAAATAAATATAGCATACCTTATAGTATTATTAATTCACCTTGCTAGTATATTTCTTGTCACATGTTTGACAATAAAAAAGCTTTCTCGAAGAATGAGTTTTTTTATGTGAATTTAAAATACCTGTGCAAATGAATTCCTTATCATACAAATTGCACTTAAATAACTTTTCACCTGCATGAGTCAATATATGAGCATCTAAAACATTTTGATAAATAAATATCTGGTTACACTTTGTTATTATGGGTTCGGAAGTGTGCTTTCAAATTACCTTTTCGAGTGAATTCCTTGTTACACAAATGGCACTTAAATGGTTTTCCACCTGAATGAATATATCTATGTGATTCTAAAATCATTTTGCTAGTAAAATACTTACCGCACTCTTGGCACTTGAAAGTACTTTTATCTGTATGGATTTCCATATGTGTATCCAAATCTTGTGTTCTATTAAATACATTTCTACACCACGGGCACTGAAATGTCTTTTCACTTAGATGAAATAACATATGTCTGGTAAATATTTGTCTTGTGCTAAAATATTTGTCACACTCGTGGCAGTGGAAAATGCTTTTTTTCTCATGAACTTTAATATGGTTATGCAAATTATAGCTTCTAGTAAATGACTTGTTACAGATATTACAGTGGTGGTTTTTTTCTTTTGGAAGTGTTGTCTTATTTAGTTTTTCACACTCTGAAACATTCTTATGGGTTCGCATGTGTGTTTTCAAATTACATCTTTGATTGAATGCCTTGCTACACAAATGGCACTTAAATGGTTTTTCATCTAAATGAATTGATATATGTAATTGTAATATTGTGTTACTAATAAAATACTTGCCACACTCTTGGCACTTGAAAGTATCTTTATCTGTATGGGTTTCCATATGTATATTAAAAGTTTGTGCTTTATAAAACACATTGCTACACCACGGGCACTGAAATGCCTTATCACTTAGATGAAACAACATATGTCTGTTTAGGATTTGTCTGTTAGTAAAATCCTTGTCACACTCGTGGCAGTGGAAAATGCTTTTATCTCTATGAACTTTAATATGGCTATGCAAATTATAGATTCTAGTAAATACCTTGTTACAGATATTACAGGTGTAGATTCTTCCCTTTGGATGTTTTGTATTATTTGGTTTTTCACACTCTGAAACATTAGGTGCAATATCCTTATATGGATTAAGCAAAGTATTATAATTAGGACATGTTTCTGCTCCTGTATTACTAAGCAATAGATTTATATTTGGAACTGTATTATAAGCGTCAGAGATGTTTTCATCTACAGATTCTATATCCTCCAATGATGTGAATAGTTGGTTTTCTATATCTGGGCACTGAGTATTATTAATATTACTTTCAATATTAAGGTATAGGTCAAAATTTGGTGTTTCGTCACTACTAATTTGAGGGCTGTTTTTAGATGCAAATCTCATCTCCTTGCATGATGCTAATAGTGGCTTTAATATATTTAGTCCACTGCTAGTGCCATTAAGAATTTGATCATTAGCATATATTGTATTATTAAGTTCTATTTGTTCAATTTTGAAACCTATTTCTTTATTGTTTTCAGTGATGGTAAAAAATATAACTACAAGTGCATATTTGTAGTTTTTTTGTTCTGATTTCAAAACACGCAAAAAATTATTAGCATCTTCTTCTAATAAATAACGCATGCTGCAAAGCGTAAGATTTTGACAATTATTAACATGTAAAATCTCTTCAATGTTATTATCTTGTAGGTCTATTAAGGTAGTGCTAATTAGTTTGTTTATACTGGGGTCTTCTGATATTCCCTTATCAATCATAAGCATATAACAAACTTCTTCTAGATGCCCAGATGCAGGATTATTCGGTACAAGCATAAACAACCATTTCTCTTTCTTCATGTCAATATCTATGCTTTGAGGAATATTATTATCTAGCGCTGCTTTAATGCATAGAGAGGTTAATAACCAATAAGAAAATAATATACCCTTAACCATAGTTAAAGTATTTAATCTATATGTATGTGATTTTGGAATACACAATAATTTCAATATCATTTATTTCACCTCTATAATTTCAGTCAATCCTAGATCCTAGATTTCCACAATAACTAACATACATGCTCGACAAAAACTGAATCGTACTTTTTTTCAGATCCACGCATTCTGGGCGCTCATCAATATCCACGCGGCCAATAATGAAGAGGGCTCCAGCCTCAGCACCCTGATGCTACCGATAACGTTTACCTGAACTCTACAGATAACCACCAATCCTACGCGCTGAAAATACGAGTGTGCGGAAGGATTGAATCTGGTATCGTTAAGCCAGAGTCATATGTTTGTAAGAGTTTACGATGTAGTCACCTAGTTTTTTGTGTGCGAACTATAGTCTATGAGAAGTTGACTCTCAAATCAATTCCAAGTGTGTCGGTTATTGTTGAAATCTAGGAACTAGCCTATTAATGAATAATTGACCATCTTTGAGGTGGGAAATAGAATCATTATACGCAACTATACGCAACTATACGCAACTATACGCAACTATACGCAACTATACGCAACTATACGCAACTATACGCAATGGTAAGCTTAAAGTCTTTCTTTTAGGCCTGATATTCTTTGAGTGGGTGTTTTTATCGCTTTGTTTAGTAGATCCGCGCTACAAAAAAGATCTAATTTCTTTTTCGCACGGGTGATACCAGTGTAAACTAGCTCCCTTGTGATCATCGGATTAAACTGATTAGGTAGAGCTATTGCTGCATGCTCAAACTCTGATCCTTGGCTTTTGTGGATGGTCATGGCAAAAACTGTTTCATGCTCTGGCAGGCGGCTTGGTAAGAATTGTTTTATGGAACCATCTGGTAGTTCAAATATCACCCTTAAGCGACTGTCGTTGTTGTTGAGAGCAATACCAATATCTCCGTTGTATAAATTAAGGTCATGATCATTTTTTGTAATTAATACCGGTCGACCTCTATACCAAAGGCCAGCCTCATCAATTAAGTTTGCTTTGGAAAGAGCTAATCGAATCACTTCATTGAGACAATTAACGCCAAATTGACCTTCACGCAAAGCGCAGAGTAGCTGAAACGAGTGAAATGTTTGTAGTATTTTTTTATGCCAAATGGTTTCTGATTCCGTTCCGATAATGCCTGTTTTTATAATTGCTAAGAAGCGTTGATATTCAGTTGTACACAATTTTAAAAGTTGATGATAACCATAGCTATCTGTTGGATGTATATCGATATCTTTGAAATTAAGGCTCAGTGTTCGCGTAATGGCTTTCTGATTACCTGTATTGATAGCGTTTGCAAGGAGGCCAATACCAGAGAGTGCGTCAAATCGATAGCTTTTTTGCAGAAGACAAATGCTATTATTGATGGGTCTGGCTTCAGAGTTACTGTATTCGTTTAGATTAAATCCGGTCATTTGTTCCATAATCTGGATTTGTTTTGTGGAATACCCACCATCGGCAGCGGTGCAGATGTCTCCCAGCACACTGCCGGCTTCAACAGAGGCTAGTTGATCCCTGTCACCTAACAGGATTAACCGACCGTTGTTGGGCATGGCTTCCAGTAAACGGGCCATCATTGGCAGATCAATCATAGATGCTTCATCTACCACCAGTATATCAAGATGTAGCTTATTGCTGTTGTTATGCCTGAAGCCGTTGCTATAGGGCATAACTCCTAGTAGTCGGTGGATGGTCCTTGCATTTGTGGGAATCAAGTCTTTTACCTGTTGATTGCAGGCAAGTTTGTTCAGTGCACCACCAATAGATTCTGTCAGACGTGCGGAGGCTTTTCCTGTTGGTGCTACTAGCTTTATATTCGGGGGTGAACCGCTTTGAATGCCTAGTTCTACTAACAGTGCTAGCAGTTTTGTAACGGTGGTTGTTTTACCCGTACCGGGGCCGCCACTGATGATGGAAAAACTCTGGGTTGAGGCTAGGGCCACCGCAATTTTTTGCCAGTTGAGACAGTACTTATCTGGAACCAGTTTATCTAGGGGTGATAGATCTGCGCTTGTTTTAGCGTTAAGGATACACTGTTGAATGGCGCTCCAATCTAAGGAATTTTGGTGTTCAATATCTAGCCACTTGACTAATGCTTTCTGAATGTCTGTGCCAGATTCAAGATGATGACATTGTTGATAGATAGAGGTGTAATCCCTGCGGAAAAGACGGTTTAGTATTAGGCTGGCAGCTTGATGATCGACATTGATGCTGGAATTTTGTCCTAAAAAAGCGGCTACTTGTTTTTCGTATTGCCAGTAGCGGTATAGATATAGTCGTTTTTTTTCAATAACCAAAGGCGTTGGCGTGCAGCCGTCGCCAACCCATGGTTGCTTTAACAGATGTTCATGCCAGTGACATACGTCACATTGAGCAGCCTCTATGATGGCTTGGCTTTTTTTCTGATTTTGGTTGAAGAGGCAATTTGGGTCTATGGTTTCCAAAGATAAACAGACATTTCCTAGTCCTAACTGGTGGCTGACCATGGCGCTGACCAGTGCCAAAACATCATCATTATGAAGGCTGTATATAAACCTAGCGAACTGGTAGTCCAGTGGCTTTATCTGATTATTTTGAACCAGTCCTTTTAGAAGCTCAAGCACATTTATTCTCCTAGGAAGCTTGGTTGTCGGGAGTGCCGGAAAATAAATCATCTAACTTTTCGATCAGGATTTGTTCTGGTCTATGGTCGTAAATACCATGTCTTTTTGGGTCGTTGAGGGTGACTCCTCTCAAGAAGAGGTAAATAACGCCCCCAAAGTGATGGCCGTAATTGTAGTTAGGAATACGTTGTTTTAGTAATCGGTGCAACGCTAGAGAGTAGAGTAGATATTGCAAGTCGTACCGATGACTTATCATGGCTTGTGCCATATTCTCCCTTGTGTAGAATTCTTTGCTGGCTCCTAGCCAGTTTGATTTGTAGTCTAGTATGTACCACTTTCCCTGATACTCGAAGGTTAGGTCAATAAAGCCTTTTAGCATGCCTTGTACCTGATGAAAATCTAGCATACCTGCTTGTTTACTGAGTGGATCATGACTGGCTATCAAGTTATTGAGTTTTGAGGCTCGGAGTTTGTTGATGGGGATATAGAATTCCATTTCTATTTTTCGTTGATGTTTTGGAATCTGTCCTAGACAGAGGCTATCGCCATCCAATGGGGTTTGCAGGCAGCTATGAAGCATTTGGCAAAGTGCGGGCTGCCAATGTTCTTCATAGCCTTCTTTTAAGAGCTCTTTTCGGACAAAGTTATCTAGGGTTTCATCGTAGCTGATAGCAAAGTCAACTCGCTCAAACAGTGTGTGTAGGAAGGTTCCAGGTCTCGCTCCTTTTGGAAAATAAAACAAACTGAACTCATCTTCTCGTGATTGAGGTTGTGCTGAAGTGTGTTTGGACTCTTGTTGAACCTCTAGATCGTGCCCAGGTGCTTCAATGCTAGCATCTGGTGTTGCTGTTTCAAGTTCTTGATCTGATAGGGACGAATAAGAGTGTGCTATCGCACTTTTGGATAGAGATGAATAACTGGTAACCCACCAGTCATATTCTATTTTACCGGTGAATTGCAATGCGGTGAGCTCTTGTTTGTCCGTGACAAGGGGTTGGTAGGTAGGAAG
The DNA here is from genome assembly GCA_030674915.1 of Candidatus Endonucleibacter bathymodioli. Lineage (GTDB taxonomy): Bacteria > Pseudomonadota > Gammaproteobacteria > Pseudomonadales > Endozoicomonadaceae > Endonucleibacter > Endonucleibacter bathymodioli. The sequence continues at coordinate 169,320 of JASXSV010000004.1, read as the reverse complement.
TTTGTCATTGGGTGGGTCTGAGACAGAAAAGGATTGGCAATCATTAATAAGTTGGTTTAGTAATGAAGATATCTCTTGAGCATTAATAGGATTGCCGTTGTTGAGCAAATAGCCGATAGCGGTTTTGTGTAAATCTGTTATTTCGTTATTACCCCCTCGCTTGTAAGGTGCAATACCAAGATAACAGCAGTGTACGGATCTGGTTAGCGCCACGTATAGAAGGCGTAAATCTTCGGCTAGCCTCTCTTTTTCTGCCTGAACGAGGGAGGTTTTGTGACCTTCGAGGTCGAGTGTTGTTTTGTTGTTAGTTTCATCATGGTAAAGAGGTTGCTTAGCTTCATGGTAGGTGCAAATAAATGGTAGAAAAACGACGTTGTATTCAAGGCCTTTGGATTTGTGAATGGTAACAATTTTCACCAGATTATTTTCGCTTTCCAAGTGTAGCTGTTGTTCCGCTGAATTTTTGTTAGGACTGCTAGTAGCTTCGCTTAGCCAGCGATAAAGAGCATGGTGATTGTGCAGTTCCATCTCTTGGTGTGCTAACAATTCGCCCAAGTGTAGGAGGTCTGTAAGCTGACGTTCGCCAAACTCAGTGGTGAGCAGGTTTTCGGCAATATTTCTCTGGTAGATAATACGGCGGAGCATGGGTAGTACACCCTGCTCAAACCATATTTTTTGATAGTGACTAAACTCCTCTATAGTTTGCTCCCATACATGTGCATCATGGTTAAGGGTATCTAGGTGCGAAGCACTAAGGCTAAATAATGGCGTAGCCAAGGCTGACCGTAGTGTGATCTCGTTGGTGGGGGTTAGGCAAGCGAATAATAGGCGGAGCAAGTCTTTGGCTAGTTGGCTGGAAAATACGGAGTCACTGTTGCTTAGATAGACGCTGGCAATACCTTGTTGGGCTAGGGCGTTGCGAATTAATTGTCCCTGACGGCTACTGCGCACTAAAACAGCTATGTCATTAGCCCTTAGAGGGCGAGTGGTTTTGCTACTTTTAAGCACGCACTGCTGTTTATCTGCCAGGGTTAGTAATTGGTTTATTTCTATGGCGGTGGCTGCGCTCATAATAGCTTGATATTCACCGGAACCTATCGTTTTATTACTGCTCTGTGGTAACCAAATTTGGGCTGCTGGTAAAAGTTCGCCATTAATAGTTAGTTGTTTTTGCTTGCCAGACTCTGAAGTATTAACCGGATGAAAAGGGATATCCTCTTTGTAAATGAAGGGTGAGGAAGACCGAGAAAAAATGCTGTTAACGGCTTCAACCATGGGTGCAGAGGAGCGCCAATTGGTTCCAAGGGTGTAATGAGCGGTTACCTGCCTACGTGCCTCTATATAGGTGAAAATATCGGCACCTCGGAAGGCGTAAATTGCTTGTTTTGGATCACCGATCATGAACAGGCCGGTACTCTTATCCTGGTTCTCAATATAAATATTGCTGAATATTGCATACTGTTGAGGATCAGTGTCCTGAAACTCATCAATCATGGCAACTCGGAATTGCAAACGAATGGCTTCGGCAAGGGTGCTGCTATGAGCGCCGGTAAGTGCGGCAGCAAGGTTGGCTAACAGGTCGTCAAAGGATAGTTGATGATGCACAGCTTTTAACTTATTGAGTTGAGATTTAATTCTCTCCAGTGCTTGTTTCAAAATCATACCCTGAAAAGCGTTCTTTAAAGATATTGGCTTATTTATCAGGTTATCAATTTTACTAAATATATGGTGCTCGGGGAGATTAGCATTTTTTTTCAGGCTGGTTTGTAGTGTTGTTGTGCTATAGAGATTCCAGCTATCTTTGCCAAGAATAGGGATTAGTTCATCACTTTGGATAAATGCTTCCATCTCGTCCAAGCGTTTTATACTTTTACAGTTGGCTTTCAAACCACTGTCGTGAAGTTGTGCTCGTATAGTGTCTTTATCGTTTAACCAGAGAGTTTTTATCGCTAGAGACGGAGCAATGTAGTCTTTGTTAAACGTATCAAGAGAGTTCGGGAGTTTGCCTGAAATGATTTGGAGATCTGGTCTGTTAAGCCAAGAACGAATCGCTGTCAGCAACGCTTCTGGTGTAGACCACAGGCTACGAGCTAATGCTGTTAAAGGTTTATTCATGGGATAAAGCGTGCGTCGCCAGAAGTCCGCCGCACTGACATTTAGCAGATGACTCTCGTCGGTAAGTAGTTCGCTAGAGAAGAGGGTGTTACTTTCAAATGCGTGCTGTTTTAGCATCCGTTGACAAAATCCGTGAATGGTAAATATGGAGGCCTCGTCCATTTGTCGTTCAGCGGCCAATAAAAGCTGTATTCGTTCTTCGTGACGATCAAGGTCGTCAAGCAAAGCTTGTAAAAAGTCGTCTGGACTGTGGTTTACAATAAATGCTAAGCGGGCGTCATGAATTCTAGCTCTGATACGGTCTCTAAGCTCGCCGGTAGCGGCTTCTGTAAATGTGACCACGAGAATTTGGTCAACGCTCAATGTCTGGCAATGGGCGGTACTCTGATGAGTATTATCGTTAGGTCCATGACCTAGTAAAAGACGCAAATACAGGTTAGCAATGGTATAGGTTTTACCTGTGCCCGCACTAGCCTCAATTAGACGTATGCCATGCAACGGAAATAATCTGATATCCAGAGGAGTTGCAGAGTTGTTGTTCATGAGCTGCCTCCTGCTTTAGAGTGTGACAGCGCAGGATTCAATACGTCTATAGAAAGCTCTCTTATGGTTTGGTAGCTACTGTCAAAACTGGGATAAATGCGGGATATATAAGGGTCATCTCCTTCTGCAAAATTACCGGATCCGTGAGGATTACCTTCAAAACATAAGCGTGCTCGTTTTACTGCCTGTTCATCGTCCCCCGTACTGTTGAGCAAGGCAAGAGCGGTTTCAGGAAATAGCGGTTGAGGGTATGTTAGTCCTTCTTTATAAACTGACATTAGTGCGTCAAGGTAATCTATAGCCTTGTCAGCAGGCAGGTTGTTGAAGGTTCTTTGTTGATAGGTTCGTTTTTTATGGTCAAGCCCAATAAGACGTGTTGATCTGCTGGGTCTCGTTGCGCAGTAACACAAGTGTTCAATCCATGTTGTAATGATGTCTTTCCCTTTAATCGGTGATGGTCGGTACCGAATTAATCCACCAGAATAGAGTTGCTTAAGCCAGCCACAAAGGTGAATATCGCCGATGTTTAGACCTATTTCTATGTCCTCCTCTAGGGTTTCAGAAGTTGTTAGGTCTCTGATATGGTTGGACATAGAGGTCAGGGCTTTCACCTGTTCATCTACTATTACTTCACCAAAGGCTCCATGAGGTAGGTACCCGCTTGCCTGGCGCAATGCTAGGACCTGTGTTGAGGGCTGATCCAAGATCAAGGCTTCAAGTAATTCTTGTTTTAGTGAGTATTGTGTCAGACCGTCTAATTCAAATGATTCATTTTCTGCTAACACCTTTTCATTGTCGTCAAAGAATACTTTTAAACGATGATTGCAGAAATATTTGCTGGTGTTGCGAAAAAAACGAATCAACTCCGATATTTCGATGCTGTCAGGAATGTTCGTTGCTTTTAGAGGGGATACTATAAACGGTGGTGGTCGCTGTCCTTTTCTTCTCGCTGCAGGCAGCCACTCTCGAGCGTAGCTAAAAAGGCTTATGTCGTTTTCTTTTTTGCTTTTAGATGCAAAAACACTGGGGCTGAATGCTTGTAAGGGATGTTCGGTTATTAATTGTTCTGCTAGGGGTGTGTCTGGATCTTTTTGGCCAATAAAGCCTTGCTGACAGTAGTTAAGTAGCTCTGTTACTAAGACTGACGGGGCTCTTGGGGAACTATCGATAATACTTTTACCAACATAACTAATATAAAACTGTTGCTGTGCTGACAGTAGGGCTTCCAGAAAAAGGTAGCGATCATCGTCTCGGCGGGAGCGATCACCTCGTCGGCTGTTTTGTGCTATCAGGTCAAACCCAGCAATATCGATACTTCTGGGATAAGCTCCGTCATTCATACCCAACAGGCATACTATTTTAAAAGGAATTGAGCGCATTGGCATCAAAGTGCAGAAATTGACTTGGCCTGCCAGAAAGCGCTTACTGTTTTGTCGTTGGATAATTCGTTCCGTCAAGTAACTGACTATGATTGATTTTGTTAATGGTTGCTGATGGTCAGCATCATGTAGCTGTTCGTGGAGATGTTCCATGGCGTCATGAATAATTTTTAATGGGTATTCATCGCTCTTGTTTGGAAGAAAAAATTGTTCTAGCAGATTATTAACGTAGCGTGTCCATTCATCAATTGAATATTCTTGGTTCAGGGATGTTGAGAGCTGTTCTATTTGCTCAAGAAAATCAGCCAGTTGACCGCATAGGCATGCGTTTAGACCCTGAACCCCGTCAAAGGGTAAAATGCCTGCATGAATGCCGGAGGACTCCGGCATAGCATAGCCCAGTAGCATGCGACGCAAGCCAAACTGCCAAGTATTAATAGACATTATCGGTAAATCAAAACGGCTCTGCTGGTGGCTATTTATCCCCCAGCGAATGCCAGTATCATTAACCCACTGTCTAAGAGTTTCAAGGTCATTTTGATTTAGTTTAAAGCGTCTTTGCAGTGCTGGGATATCAAGTAAATCTAATAACTCTGGAGCTGTACAGCGACTGTTATCAATATTCAGTAATTTTAAAACTCCAGTTAATAAGGGGTGCTCTGTACGAACACTATTGTCTGATATAGAAAAAGGTATGTATCTTGGGTCTTGTTTGGGTATGCTGCCAAATACTGTTTGAATCCACGGGCTATAGGCGTCTACATTGGGTAGCATTATGACTATGTCTTTAGGTGTAATATCTTGGTGTTTGGCGAAAATTGCTAACAGCTGGTCGTGCAGTACTTCCACTTCTCTTATTGGAGAATGGCAATTGTGGATTCTAAATGACGTATCATTTTTCTTTATTTCTGGTTTTGGAGTGTTGCTGGAGCTATCTGCTAAATCAAGAATATCTGCCTGAATGTGTTTTAATAGTGTGGTTCTGGGAATGTCAGCAAACGCATCAATATCCACTGCGTCTAAGTCATGGATTTGATAAAGATAGTCGCGCCCGAGTTTGCCCATAGAGGCCAATAACGGATTGGTGCAATCATCGCCAGATATGGACGATGTCTTATAGAATGGCTCTTTCCGTTCTGAGCGCTGGTCGTTGTTTAGTAAAAAATGTCTTGATTTCATTTTAGCCAAATATTTAGGGTCTTTGATATCACCCCAAAAATAACGGCAAGGATTGGTAATCATCAGGTGCACGTCGGTTTGTTGGCTTAAAGTATGTAGTGACTCAATAAAATGTGGAGGAAGGGCTGAAATACCAAAGACAAAAAAACGTTTGGGTAGGGTGTGAACACTTTTGCCACGGGTTATCTTTTCATTGAACTGTTGGTGCATGTTGGCTCTGTGCCAATGGGGCTGATTTAGTTCTGCAGTTTTAGCAACTAGGGCTCGCCAAAGTTCAGGCTGCCACAGTTGTTTATGGGGGATGGCATCCAAGCCATCATCTTGCTCCCATTTAAGAATCCAGTCAGGGCGGTATACCAGATATTGGTCGAAAATATCAGCAATTTTCCCTGCTAGCTGGTAGCTTTTCAGATCATCATCGTCTTCTGTTAGGTAGTTTTTTAGTGGGGCAAAGTTGTCTTGGTTTAGCATTTGTTTGACTAGAACCATTATTTTCCACGTCATGGTTTCTTTATTGAACGCGGAACGCTTGGGAACATGCGGTAAAATGTGGATATACATTTCCCATAAGAAGCTGGCTGGTAATGGAAAATTAATGGCGGCAGCAACACCTAGCTCTTCTGCTAACTGAAGTCGCAGCCACTGAGCCATGCCGGGACTCTGTACCAGAATTTGTTCGTCTTGCAAAGGGTTGGATAGAGGTTGTCTTTTGATCAAAGCAATAAGGAGATCTTTTAGTATATCAAGACGATTTGAGTGATAAATGGTTAGCACAGCTTGTTACTCGACATCATCGATGAATATTAGTGCTTTGGTAAGCATGTTATTACAAACTACTCGAAATAAGGTGCTTTTAACTATGAACAAGATTGCTTGTTTATAAGCTAAAGTAACTGAAGGTGTGGATATATTGCAAGGGAACGAAGTCCTACGCATTTGATGGTAAAGAGGTTTGGCTTAGAGATGGTGGTCAGCATTTCTGCATATTTATAAGTATGACAAGCATATTAAGCCATTCCGTTACGATTCATCATTTGAACCATACATGATTTTTTGCGTTTATTCGAGATAGGTTTTTTTGATTGGAGGTTGCTAAGTATTGCTTGTTCTGCTTTTTTTAGTAGGTCTGTATTGGGTTTGGTGTACTGGAGATAGCGTCTGCCGGCGCCGTGCTTTATTAGTAACAGGTTTCTGAGATGCTGCATCTTCTCAAATAACTGTTCTGCTTGCTCAATGCAAGCCTTGCCTTCAATAATTTGTTGCTGCGATGACTCTTCTGATTCCATGGTAGGCTACCTTTTGAGTTGTTTCGATTCGGTAATAGGTTTGGTTAATGAAAAGACAACAATTTCACCCCTTACTTTACTTATAGTTTAGTATATATATTAAATAAGAACTTTTATTGCCTTGACTTTTATAATGTCTTTATGGATCATACGCATATCTAGGCGCAACACGAAAGTCTGTTGGTCTGTTAATGGCGAACCCTGTTGGTCCCCTCGCAATGATTGACTGTTAACCCCGCCAGGCCCGGAAGGGAGCAACGGTAGCAGTGAATCGTGTGCCGAGGTGTTGGCTGGCAGGGAACGTCTCCATCTCTTGTGATGGATAGCTTCTTATGCAAATAAAGAAGTTTTTTTGTTTGAATTTTCAAAACCTTTTTTATTTTTGTCCGGGTGGTTGCTGTGGATGATAAGAAGTTTGTCGCGTGGCGCAGAATCCTAGTATTCTGAATAATTTGGCTAGAATCTCTCTATATTTCAAGGCTTTGAGTAAGGTTAGAAAAGTATATATTCGTTACCTTTGAAGGAGGAATAGTCAGCAGCTTTGCGCTCTCAAAGTAGAGAGGGAAGTGTTTGTAGTGAAGGCTTTTCGGTGATTAAAGGTTTGAAGTATTTTCTTTCTGCTTGTGCAATTCCAGTCATTAAATCTGTTAATTATCATAATTTATAAAGACTTAGCTCTTCTAGCTAATCTAGCTTCTCATGATGCGACTTATCCTTTCTTTATATGCTTTCATTACGTGAAAATGTTAATAAGTAGTGTCCCCCGATAATGTGGTAATTTAAGCTGACTAGTCTTCGCATTTTCAAAGATATAGAGCATATTACTGCTTTGGTATGTACACTTTTGTGGTTATGGGGTGGATTAACTGAAAGGGGAGAGTTAATACTTTTATGGGTTATCAGGTTCTTGCGCGTAAATGGCGACCGCGTTCTTTTGAGGAATTGGTTGGGCAGGCTCATGTTCTTCAGGCATTGATTAATGCGCTTAACCAGAATCGACTTCATCATGCGTATCTTTTTACGGGTACCCGCGGTGTTGGCAAAACGACAATAGCGCGTATTTTTGCTAAATGCCTGAATTGTGAGAAGGGGGTCAGTGCTAGGCCTTGTGGTGAATGTGTAGCTTGTATAGAAATTAATGAAGGTCGTTTTGTAGACTTGATTGAGGTGGATGCGGCTTCAAGAACCAAGGTAGAAGACACTCGAGAGTTGTTGGATAACGTGCAGTATGCACCGACTATGGGGCGCTATAAAGTTTACTTGATTGATGAAGTTCATATGCTGTCGACCCATAGTTTTAATGCTTTGCTGAAAACATTGGAAGAGCCTCCGGCGCACGTGAAGTTTTTACTGGCTACTACTGATCCCCAGAAATTGCCAGTTACTATTCTTTCTCGCTGCCTGCAGTTTAGTCTGAAAAGCATGTCTCCAGAGCGTATTGTGGATTATTTGGAGGTAGTGCTAACTGGTGAAAAGATTGCATATGATGCCCAGGGACTCTGGCAGATAGCTATATCGGCCGACGGCAGTATGCGTGATGCTTTGAGCTTAGCGGATCAAGCCATTGCCTTTGGTAATGGTCGTATTTGTGAGTCGGAAGTGAGTGCCATGCTGGGTACGATTGATAGGGGGCAGGTGATGCGAATGGTTCGCGCACTGGCCTCTGGTGATGCTGCAGTAGTTATTGAGACGGTATCTGAACTGGCTGATTATGCGCCAGATTATTTAACGGTTCTAGATGATATGTTGTCCCTGCTGCATCGAGTAGCTATTGCTCAGGCAGTACCGAGTGCGATTGATAATAGCATAGGTGACCGGGAAAAAGTGCTTGAGCTGGCTTCTGCTATGAGAGCAGAGGACGTTCAACTTTATTACCAGGTGGGATTGGTGGGGAAAAAAGATTTACCCTTGGCGCCTGATCCTCGTAGTGGTTTTGAAATGGCTATGTTGAGAATGCTGGCATTTCGCCCTGATGCTGCACCCTTGGATAATGGGGTGTTGGGTGCAGGTGTACGTGAGTTAGCTACTGGTGCTGATAGTACCGAAGAACCTGAACCTGAACCTGAACCTGAACCTGAACCTGAACCTGAACCTGAACCTGAACCTGAACCTGAACCTGAACCTGAACCTGAACCTGAACCTGAACCTGAACCTGAACCTGAACCTGAACCTGAACCTGAACCTGAACCTGAACCTGAACCTGAACCTGAACCTGAACCTGAACCTGAACCTGAACCTGAACCTGAACCTGAACCTGAACCTGAACCTGAACCTGAACCTGAACCTGAACCTGTATTGCTGGTTGAAAATGTTGATAAGCAGAATTGTTTGGTTGACTCAGTGGCAGATGATGAGTTAGCGGCAAGTGAGTATTTAGCAGAAGTGGAGGAGCATATCCCCCTTTCAGCTTATGAGGATGCCATTATTGCTGAAGAGTTGAATGATTCCAGTTCAGAAGTGCTGAGAGGCGCGGGTCAGGATTTTCCATCACCACTTAATCACGACGGAGTGGTTCAGGAGGAGCCTCATACAGTCCCTGGGGCTGCCTTAATGGATGTAATGGTTGAGGATAAAAAATTGCCCCTTAATGATCTTAGTGCATCCTCTTGGATTGCAGTGTTTAGGAGTCTTGTTATTGGAGGGGTGACAGGTACTCTTGGTTCTCATTGTGAATATGTGGCGCATAGTGCCAATACTATGAGTTTGCGACTGGATAGTCAGCGCAGTACTCTATATAACGAAATGCATCGTGAACGAATCGAAAAGGTGTTATCTGATTATTTTGATAAGCCGCTGTGTTTACAGGTTGAAGTGGGGGTTATCGAAACAGAAACCCCTGCTAGTTGGCGAGAGCAAAAAATTCACGAAAGGTTGGAGCAGGCAAAGAGTAGTATTCGTAGTGATCCGAATGTGCTGCTTTTGATTGATCATTTTTCGGCGCTGGTATTGGATGATAGTATTGAGCCTGTGGGTAATATCATTAGCTAAATGTTTAACTCTGTTTATGCCTGCTACTCGTGGATTTTAGAGTTTACTAGTTTTTCGCCTGTTCACAGCTTAATGGAAATGTGTATAGGTGGGAGTTGCAGTTGGTGTAAAACTTTATTAATAATTTGCGGAGTTTTCCCTAACCAAGCGAGGGGTTGTTATGTTTGAAGGTGGTATGGGTAGTCTGATGAAGCAGGCTCAAAAAGTGCAAGAAGATATGCAAAAGGTGCAGGAAGAGCTAGCTAATGCGGAGATTTTTGGTGAGTCTGGTGGTGGAATGGTTAAAATCACCATGACTGGGCGTCATGATGTGAAAAACGTCTGGATTGATCCTGCCTTGCTTCAGGAAGAAAAGGAGATGCTGGAAGACTTGCTAGCAGCAGCGGTGAATGATGCTGTTCGTAAAGTAGAGGTAAATAACAAAGAGAAAATGGCTAATATCAGTTCTGGAATGGGATTGCCTGCAGGATTTAAAATGCCATTTTAAAGGTCTCTACCAGTTACTATTGAAGGTATGGGGAGTGAGAGTAGTCAGCAATCCATGCATTCAGTGGTAATAGTATAATGTCTTTGTTATTTAAGTGGTGATTTCACTCGCACATCTTCATCCAGTTTGGAGGTGTTGTTCGTAAGATATTGAATATTAGTAGATTTAGAAAGTCTAGCAATTATTTTATATCCGTTATCATTGAATATATTGGTAGGCGGTAAGCGTGCGGATCCCAGAGAACTTGCTGGTAGCAGATTCTGGGGAGAGTGAGTGCTATCATCAGGCTTGCGCCTTTGAGGGGAACAGGGCTGAAAGCTTTCTGTGCCCTCGACAAGTCATAAGTGTTTTTTCATGTTTCCGTATATCTATATTTAGGTAGGCAGTAGCGTGGTAGGTGTGGAGTGGTAGTTGATATAAGCTCCCTAGGTGGTATAGTGGGACGTTCCGTCATAGTGAGCAGAGTTGGTGCGTAGGTGTGTTGACACTCTTTGTCTGCTTACGAGTATCTCTCTCATTGTTAGAATGATATTTCCCAATGTTTCATCGTGGAGTGATAAATGACAGCAATAAAGGAAATTAAGGCTAGAGAAGTCTTGGACTCCCGTGGCAACCCTACTATCGAAGCTGATGTTATCCTAAAGTCTGGGGTAATGGGTAGAGCGTGTGCTCCTAGTGGTGCGTCTACTGGTTCTCGTGAGGCTCTGGAGCTTCGTGACGGTGACAGTTCTCGTTATTTGGGGAAAGGTGTTCAGAAAGCTATTGCCAATGTTAGGAGTTCTATTCGTACTGTTTTAGTTGGTTTTGACGCTGAGGATCAGCGTGGATTGGATCAAGCAATGATCGATTTTGATGGTACTGCTAACAAATCCAACTTGGGTGCCAATGCTATTTTGGCAGTATCTCTTGCTAATGCTAAGGCTGCAGCGCAGGATAAGCATATTCCTCTCTATCAACATATTGCGGACCTGAACGGTACCTCCGGGAAGTTCAGTATGCCTGTACCAATGATGAATATTCTGAACGGTGGAGAGCATGCCGACAATAATATCGATATTCAGGAATTTATGATTCTACCTGTGGGAGCTAAAACTTTTTCTGAAGCATTGCGCATGGGGTCTGAAATTTTTCACGTCTTAAAAAAAGTATTGTCTGACAAAGGATTAAATACTTCTGTAGGGGACGAGGGAGGTTTTGCACCTAACTTATCTTCTAATGCTGAAGCATTAGCTATTATTCAGGAAGCAATTACAGCTGCTGGCTATAGGCCTGGTGAAAATGTTACTTTAGCCATGGACTGTGCTGCTTCTGAATTTTATGTAGATGGGCGCTACGCTATGAAAGGAGAAGGCAAAGTTTTCTCGTCAAATGAATTTTCCGATTATCTTGCTAGGTTAACTGAAGAGTATCCAATCATTTCGATTGAAGATGGGTTAGATGAATCTGATTGGGAGGGTTTTGCGTACCAGACCAAAATTCTAGGCGACAAAATCCAGATCGTTGGGGATGATTTATTTGTAACTAACACCAAAATTTTGAAGGAAGGTATTGATAGAGGAATTGCTAATTCCATTTTGATTAAATTTAATCAAATTGGCACCTTGTCCGAAACATTGGATGCTATTAAAATGGCTAAGGATGCGGGCTACACTGCGGTGATTTCCCATCGTTCTGGTGAGACTGAAGATACTACCATTGCTGATTTGGCTGTGGGTACTTGTGCAGGTCAGATAAAAACTGGTTCTCTATGCCGATCTGATCGTGTTTCTAAATATAATCAACTGTTGCGTATTGAAGAGGAGCTTGGTGAAAGAGCAATGTATCGAGGTATAGCCGAGTTTAAACGGAGCTAACGTTATTTTTTTGAAATAGAATAAAATGCGAATAGTAAAAAAAGGGATAGACTATCTTTTACTATACAGCTAGGAGGCAAACGGGATGAGTTCATGAGCCTGCTAGTAATAGTTGATGGTGCTCTCTAGAGATAAGTCTGAATCCGTTACTGTATTTGGATTAAAAAAGCTGTATGACTTGTGTCGAAATGCTTGTAGAGGGAAATTTAGTTAAACAATATGCATCTATTAGGTTGAAGTGTATTTCTAAATAACAACATTTCCACCTTTAGGTCTCGATACGATATGGTCACAGCTATTTTTGCTTCGCATGAAGTCACGAGTTTAGGATAAGCTCATGATTCTAATGGAATAATGGATTTTCGCATGATTGTTTCTTGGTTAATTACACTATCACCTTAACAGTGTAAGTGTCAGAATGTTAGAGGTCAGGATATAAGGAGAGTTTGCTGTTTTTTTGTTAGATGTTAGCACTTTTATTAGTATATTTTATTAACGGTTTTGTTAGTTAGTTGTGAAGTTATGAGTTTGTGGAGGATTAATGTCAGGAAAGTTATCTTTACATTATTTGAACGTATGGTTTAGAATCCTGCATTCTATTCCTTTTTTTCTAATTGTAACTGGCTGTAGTCATGATCCTAGTGGTGTGCAGGTAAGAGAGCTAAGATTTCCATTTAGTGTGGCAGAGGAAGGGCATATTGTTAAGGAAGGGGACTCTTTGTATTCAATAGCGTGGAGATATAATAGGGATTTTAAAGAGTTAGCAGTCCTGAATAATCTTTACCCTCCCTATACAATCTATCCTGGTCAGCGTATTGGTGTGTCGTCTAGGTTTACTAGCCGCTCATTAAAAAGATTAGATGTTGGCAGACAAAGTAAGCAAAAGGGAGCTGTTCAAAAAGTAAGAACAGTAAAAGAAAATACAACAAAATACTCTTCAGAAAATGTATTTCCAGCCTTGGTTTCTGGCTGGAAATGGCCTGTATTAGGTACTGTTGTTGCTGGTTTCTCCCTAAGGGGAAGGGTTAACAAAGGTATCGATATCAGCGGTGAGTTAGGGGCACCTGTAAGTGCAGCTGAAGCGGGTCAAGTCGTTTATGCAGGCAGCGGCCTGAGTGGATATGGGAAGTTGATTATACTTAAACATAATGGTAGATATCTGAGTGCTTACGCTTACAACAGGGAATTATATGTGCGTGAAGGGGATTCGGTTAAAGTCAGCCAGAAGATAGCCGAAATAGGTTCTATGGGAGCGACAGAACCTAAGTTGCACTTTGAAATTAGGCGTGATGGCAAACCGGTCGACCCCTTGAGATATTTACCAAAGCGTTGATTAAGAATTGACGGCGGGAGTAGAGGGATCTCACTGGTGTTGGCGTGCTTTGAGTTGCTCGACAGAAAGTGGGGCTTTCGGATAGGACTGACTCTATTATGGCAGAGAAAAGGGATGACTCAGATTTATGTAGTTACGCGGAGGAAAATATCCTGGGAGAGGAACAGAGCTTGGATATAAGTAACCGAGAAGCTAAAGTTTGTGATGGACCCGATGGACCCGATGGACCCGATGGAGTGGATGGTAAGCAAAAAGCTCCCAAATCTTCAGCTTCTGCGAAGCAGGCATTGGGGCGTAAGCGTGGAAGTGAGGATTTTGATAAAACAACAGATGCAACGCAGTTGTATCTTAGTGAAATAGGTTTTTCACCTCTGTTGACTCCGGCTGAAGAAGTTCATTTCGCACGATTGGCTCGAAAGGGCGTAGAGGCTGGTCGTAGGCGTATGATTGAAAGCAATTTGCGGTTGGTGGTGAAAATTTCTAGGAGGTATGTCAATCGTGGGCTAACGCTCCTTGATGTAATTGAAGAGGGTAATCTTGGATTAATCAAAGCCGTAGAAAAATTTGATCCAGAACGTGGATTTCGGTTTTCAACCTATGCTACGTGGTGGATTAGGCAAACGATTGAGCGGGCTATAATGAATCAAACTCGGACTATTCGTCTGCCAATTCATGTAGTGAAAGAGTTGAATGTTTACCTTCGGGCAGCGAGAGAGTTAACCCAAAAGCTAGATCATGATCCTACGCCTGAGGAAATAGCTGCACTGCTTGATAAGCCTGTCGCTGATGTTAAGCGTATGTTGGGTTTGAATGAGCGAGTTACTTCGGTAGATACTCCTTTGGGGGTATCCTCTGATAAGTCGATGCTGGATACTATCTCAGACGAAAATGAGTCGGACCCAGCTAAGTTGCTGCAGCAACTTGATTTGAATGACAGTCTTGATCGTTGGTTGGGAGAGCTTTCCGGCAATCAAAGGGAGGTTGTTGCTCGTCGCTTTGGCTTACTAGGGTATGAGACCAGCACTCTGGAGGAGGTTGGCAAGGCGATTGGTTTGACTCGCGAACGGGTTCGTCAGATACAGGTTGAGGCACTTAAACGGATGAAAATTATTATGGAGAGGCAGGGTTTGTCGGGACATGCATTATTGGGTAGTTAATGTTATCGTTTTAGAAGGAGAAGGCTATGGTAGTTGAGAGTGTAAATAACTCTGTGTATTTTCCTTAGGTAAACGTAATCTGATAATCGTGTTTCAAAAACAATCATAAAGTGATTTAGTGCCGAACGCCAATTGCGTATCGGCATAGTCCAATTTTTCGAGGCCTCGCGCGTGGCAAGGTAAACTACCTTTTTTGCCGAATTATCATGCGGAAATAACTTACGTTTCTTAATCTATTTTCTGATCACACTGTTCCATGATTCAATCGCATTGGTGGTGTAAATCGCCTTGCGAACCTCTTCCGGATACGCGAAAAACGTATCCAAATTGTCCTAGTTTTGACGCCATGATCGGCTTATCTGAGGATACTTTGAAAGCCATTTCTCTTCAAAACTATCAAACTCTCGCAACGCTTCCTCTTCTGTAGATGACCTGTGAACTTGCTTTAAATCAGCGCTTACTTCTTTGTAATCACGCCAAGGTACAAACTTCATGCTATTACGCACCATATGAACGATGCAGAGTTGAATGTGAGTGTCAGGGTACACCGCTTGAATGGCTTCAGGAAATCCTTTAAGGCTATCTACGCAAGCGCTTAGAATGTCTTCTAAACCGCGATTTTTGAGCTCAGTGAGGATGCCTAGCCAGAATTTCGCACCTTCATTTTCTGATAGCCACATACCAAGAAGCTCCTTATGCCCCTCAATATTTACTCCAAGCGCTAGATAGGCAGCCTTGTTGATCACCTGCTTATCCTGCCTGACTTTAACCACAATACAGTCTAAATAAACAATGGGGTATACCTGATCGCCACTCTATGACCTGATCCATAACGGCGTTTGTGACCTTAGAAATTAGGCTGGGGGATACATCAGCATCATACAATTCTTCAAAGGTTGCGCAGATTTCTAGAGTTGTCATTCCTTGGGCGTACAGAAAAAGAATTTTATCATGCATACCAGTGAGACGAGTTTGCTGTTTTTTTACAAGCTGAGGTTCGAATGAACTATTTCGATCACGTGGAACATCAATATCGATAGCCCCGTCGTCGGTATAAAGTGTTTTTGCGGAGTGACCGTTATGGCTATTTGATCCAGTCGTCGGCTAATTTCTGTCATACCCAAGATGGTCGTCCAGCTCAGCGCCAAGAGCTGCCTCATCGGTGACTTTTTTAGCATGCGACTAAAGTCACTGAGATCTTTCTCAGTTTTCATGCTTTTCGCCGCCTTTTTTGCAAAGGCAAACATTTGATCTTTATTCATAGTGCTTATCTCCCATAAGGGTTAATGATAAGCAAATACACAAACTAATCTATAGTCTCTGGTAGTTCATGGTCTTTTTTGTTTATCTCTCTAGCTGGTCAAGTTTTCCTTTTATGCCATCCCATTTTTTAGCGTCTGGCAAGGGATCTTTTTTCTCCGAAATGTTTTCCCAAAGATTAGCCATTTCTGCGTTTAATTTGATATATCCCTGTTGATCGTCAGGCACTTCATCTTCAGAAAAAATGGCATTGGCTGGGCATTCTGGTTCACACAGAGCACAATCAATACACTCGTCTGGGTGAATGACAAGAAAATTAGCTCCTTCATAAAAGCAGTCTACGGGACAGACTTCTACACAATCTGTGTATTTACAATTGATGCAGTTTTCACCCACGATGAAAGTCATGACGTCTAAGCTCCAAATTGAAAATTATTGAATAAATGGTGTTGGGTGTATTTACTTAAGGAACCTCTGATTAAAGCCACTTTCGTAATCCCCGCGGAGGCGTGGATCCAGCAAAATCAATAGCCCTCGTAGCATGTAAAGATTGGCCAGTCCAAGCAGGGTGAATACTTGAACTGCATTTTTTACTAAGCCTTTGTAGCTGGCTTTCTTGTCTCCGAACTGACATTTAATCACTCTAAAGCAATGCTCTACACTGGCACGAATCTGTGAGTTTTTGCGGTTTTGTTTCTTTTGTGATGAGTTCATATTTTTCTTTGGTTTACGTTTGTCATTAGCCTTCTAGCTCATGCCAAGGCTGCGTGCTCCTCGTTTGTAAGTGTCACTAGTATAACCCGCATCTGAGAATACTACTTTGTCATCTTTGCGCAGTAACTTGGGTAATTCGTTAACATCAGCTTCATTCGCCGGTGTGACGGTTGCGCTGTGTATGACGTTGCTATTGATATCTGTTCCTATGTGTATTTTAAAACCAAAATAATATTGGTTGTTTTTACGGGTGGAACGCATATCAGGGTCACGTTTTTTGTCTTTGTTTTTAGTAGAGCTAGGAGCTTGGATAATGGTCGCATCTACCATGCTGCCTTGAGATACCTTTATGCCTTTTTCAACAAGATATTGATTGATATCGGCAAAGATGGTTGCACTAAGTTGGTGCTTTTCAATTAGTCTTCTGAAATTAAGTATGGTGGTTTCATCAGGTATGGCATCTAATAAATCAAGTTGCGCAAACCGACGCATTCAGTCCATATCGTATAAGGCATGCTCTGCTGCAGAATCTGATAATGAGTACCATTGCTGTAAGAAATAAATCCGCAACATACTTTCCATTGGCATTGGTGGGCGACCTTTGCCTTTCTTGGGATAGTAAGGCTCTATAATATTGAGCAGGCGTACCCATGGTACGGTTTTTTCCATTTCATTTAAAAAGAGATCACGTTTAGTGATAACTTTTTTATGGGTGTATTCTGCAGATGCGAAAGTGATTTGTTTCATACGACAATACTGTTTGTTTGTGTGGCTGTATTATCTCACATTTATTAGACTTATTCAGAGATTCCATAAGGAAGAGTCTGAGTATACTTATTCCATTTGAAAAGTCGTGACTGTTGACTGATAGCACTTCCATCATCACTTATACTCGTAAGATCATGGAGGTTCTATTGTTTGTCTGCCTATCCCAGCCCGAATAGTAACTGGTATAGTTGACGGTTGAGTTCTTTATTTTCATAAGAGCTTGGATACAATGAATCCGGTAATTGCGATAATACCCATAAGTAAGGTAAAAATATTGGTTGCAGATTGGTATTTTTGCATGGAAGGGACTTTTCTAATTGCGTATACTGGCATAATGAACAAAATAGCAGCAAGGATAGGGGATGCGATGGTTTCAATTATATTTATTATGCTTAAATTGAGGTAGCTAACAGCCCATACGCTTATGGTTATAAATGTCATTGTGCAACGGTTGACCAGTTTGGTGTTGATTTTAGCTTTTGGATTTTTTTGTTTAATCAGTTGGATAATTAATCCATTCAAGCCTTCGCAAGTGCCAATATAGTGGCCAAAGAAAGAAGAGCTAATAGCAACCAAGGCAACTATTTGAACGAGCCAGCCAAAGACAGAGTTACTGGTGCTCTCGGCAAAAATACTCAGAATAGACAGGTTTGCTGCTTTGGCAGCTATTAGTTCTGATGGAGGTAGTGCTAATACGCAGCTATAGACAAATAGCATGGTGAAGCCAACTAGTAATATGGAGGTTCGTTTTAGGGTATAGGAAGCCTGCACCTCTGCGCCGTCGCCCAATTCTCTACGATAAGCGGAAGCAAAAGAGGAAATGGCGGGGGAGTGATTAAAAGAAAATACCAATACTGGAATAGTTAGAAACATTGTACTAATAAATCCAGAAACTGTGGGAGTTACTTCAAATTGTGCTGTACTCCACTGGGGGATAAGATACAAAGAAGTTCCTGCTAAAATAGCAATCAGAGGGTAAACAATTGCGCTACATACCTTTAGTATGATCTGCTCTCCACAGGTCATAACCGTCACTAGCCCACCAACCAGAAAGAAGCTTAGCACAGCTCTAGGAGGTGAATTCATATTGAGCTGGCAAACAATGAGGCTAGTAGTGGTGTTGGTTATACCAATGCCGTATACGATTAAAATAGGAAAGATAGACAGAAAATAGCCGAGGGTTAATAGACATCCTGCTTTGTGACCAAAGTGCTCGGTAACGGTATCGGTAATGTTTGCGTTAATATTTGAAGAAGATAGGCAGAAGCGAGTTAGGCCTTGATGGGACCAAAATGTCATAGGGCCAATCACAATAGTCATTGCGATTAGTGGCCAGATACCGCCGATGCCAGCATTGATAGGTAAGAAAAGTATACCAGCTCCTACAGCTGTGCCAAAAAGAGTTAATAGCCACTGGCCGTCACGTTTTTGCCAAGTACTACTTGATTTTTCTACTGATGTTGGGTGTGGAATATGTTGTGACATAATTGCCGCTCGTATCAGTGGACATATATTAACTGACTCTCGATCAACTTTGTTGGTGAGCTAAAACGTGACAAAATTCAGGTATACGCTAGAAATGTAAGTTGCACAATAGGTAGTTTCCCCAGATAACTCTCATTGGGAGCTAGTGCTGAAGAAGCTGCGAACAATCTGTTTATTCCACGGACTCGAATCTGAAGTGCGTAGCAGTCTATATTACTGCCCCCTTGAAAGTGCTAGGTTGTCTCCTGCTCATATCCTTCAAGGGAAACTGGCATAGATTTAGCTAGTTGGATTGATTGTTATCTAGCATTTAGGTGCGTTAGATGAATCATCCTGTTTCTAAAATACTTTTAAGGGTGTAGTGGGGCGGTAAGGAAATGATGCCCCGTGAGCTTAGTATTATTAGGGTGGGCTAGGCATCCAGCATCAGAGTATTTTCTTTTTAATGGAACTAGGTTTTAATTTAGTGTTTGTGAAGACATAAACAAAGCTTGTAGAGCGAACACTAAGAGAGAGATGCGCAGTTTAATTGTGTGGTGCCATCATTACTTATTCTGAATAACGCTGAAATACCAAGGAGGCATTGGTGCCACCAAAGCCAAAGCTATTAGACATAATCCGGTTTAACTTTTGCTTTCGTGATTGGCCTACGAGAATAGGTATTCCTTCAGCAGCAGGATCAAGGTTGTCGATATTAGCAGACGCGGCAATAAAGTCATGTCTCATCATAAGTAAGCAGTAGATGGCTTCGTGCACGCCGGCAGCACCTAAGGAGTGCCCTGAAAGAGACTTGGTAGAGCTGATGATAGGTATTTCTTCGGCAAAGACATTCCGAATGGCTTTTAGTTCGGCGATATCGCCTACCGGAGTGCTGGTTCCATGTGCGTTGATATAATCAATAGGGTCGTCAATGGTGGACATGGCAATTTTCATGCAGCGAGCAGCACCTTCTCCGGAAGGGGCAACCATGTCGTAACCATCAGAGGTTGCGCCATAGCCTGATACTTCAGCATAAATCGTTGCTCCACGATTTTTAGCATGATCCAGTTCTTCCAGTACTATCATGCCACCACCTCCGGCGATAACAAAACCATCCCGAGAAGCATCGTAAGCCCTGGATGCGGTTTCTGGGGTATTATTATATTTACTGGTTAGTGCGCCCATCGCATCAAAGAGGCCTGTTTGAGTCCAGTGCTCTTCTTCTCCGCCACCAGCAAAGACAATGTCTTGTTTGTCCATCTGAATTTGCTCAACGGCATTGCCAATGCAGTGAGCGCTGGTGGAGCAGGCGGAGGTTATTGAGTAATTCACGCCTTTTATTTTGAAAGGGGTTGCAAGGCAGGCGGAAACCGTACTGCCCATGGTTCGAGGCACTCGATAGGGACCTACGCGTTTGATACCTTTTTCCCTTATTATATCTGCGGCTTCCACTATATTGGTCGAAGACGCACCACCAGAGGCGGCTATCAATCCTGTTCTTTCATTCGATACCTGATCTGGTGTCAAGTTGGCGTCTTCAGCTGCTTGTTTCATGGAGAGATATGCGTAGGCTGCGGCATCACCCATGAAGCGTAGTATCTTGCGATCAATATATTCATTGAAAGCGATGTCAACTGTTCCTGATACCTGGCTGCGAAAGCCTCTATTACGGTAGCTTTCATTAAAGCGGATGCCAGATCTACCTTGTTTCAGTGAATCAGTGACACTGTCTTGAGTTGTTCCTAGGCATGATGCAATGCCGACCCCTGTAATTACAACACGTCTCATTATTAAAAACCTAGTTTGAAAGAAATAAATTAGAAGGAATCGGTGCTTTGAAAAAGCCCGACACGAAGACTTTCAGCGGTATAAATTTCCTTGTCATCAATACTGAGAGAGCCATCTGCAATGCCTAAGCACAGGTTGCGGGAAATAATACGCTTTATGTTAATATGGTATGTGATCTTTTTGTGAATTGGCAGAATTTGGCCTGTAAATTTCACATTACCGCTGCCAAGGGCTCTTCCTCGGCCAAGGTTTCCCTTCCAGCCTAAGTAGAAGCCAAGTAATTGCCACATGGCATCAAGACCAAGACAGCCAGGCATAACCGGATCTCCTATGAAGTGGCAGGAGAAAAACCATAGGTCCGGATTAATATCAAGCTCTGCGATAACTTCTCCTTTACCATGGGTGCCACCTTCATCAGAAATATGGATTATGCGATCAAACATAAGCATATTCTGAGTGGGTAGTTGGGCGTTACCAGGTCCAAAAAGCTTGCCTTGGGCGCATCGCAGCAAGTCGTTTTTGTCGAAGATTTGTTGCTTCATTCGTACGTTATTCCTTAAAGGAGTAGAGCATCAGATAGGTATTGTATCCCAGGATGCCGATTTAGTTTTTTCAGTTTATGGGTGGCAAGCTTCATGAGCAGAAAGCGCTGTTGTTTTGATTGTTACGAAGGACTCTATAATACTGGTTATAAGATAGGATAGAAGATGTCTGTGGATTGTGACAAAAAATAACATCTAATCTAGTTGTTGCTATCATCAGGAAAATCCTAGTGTAACAGTTTGACTAATAACCAACTAAATAAAATAGATAGGTTTCGTTTAATAAACCAAGGTACTATCCTTGTCAGGATAACAGGTTGATTGGAAGTACCATAACAATGCCTCAAAATAAAAGTGGAAACTATACCATAGCCGTTTTAGGAGGAGGGAGTTTTGGGACAGCATTATCAGATATTTCAGCAACTAATGGTCATGATGTTAGGTTGTGGGTTCGTAGTAGTGAGCAAGCTGAAACTATTAATCGTGATCATATTAATCACCGTTATTTGCCAGAGCTAGTAATTGACAGTTCCGTAACTGCAACTACATCGTTGAATGATGCGGCAGGTGATGCGGATATTGCTTTTATTGCGATTCCTAGTAGATTTTTCCGAGAGGTGGTCAAGCAAGCAGCGCCTATGTTGGAGGGCAAGATTGTTGTCAGCACAACGAAAGGCATTGAGCCGGAAAGTTTTGATTTAATGAGTCAGATTCTTGTGGAAGAGCTAAATCAGGTTCGGGTTGGTGTTTTGAGTGGCCCGAATCTTGCTAAAGAAATTGTTGCTAAGGAGGTGACTGCAACAGTTATTGCCAGTAAAGATAATGAGTTGTGTCAGATAATACAAAAAGTGCTGCACTGCCATTATTTCAGGGTTTATGCCAATAGCGATGTATATGGTGTTGAATTAGCCGGAGCATTAAAAAATATTTACGCTATTGTATCAGGTGTTGGTGCTGCTCTAGGAATGGGTGAAAACACCAAAAGCATGTTGATTACCAGAAGTTTGGCTGAAATGAGTAGAATCGCGGTTAAGATGGGAGCGAATCCGCTTACTTTTCTTGGGCTAGCTGGGGTTGGCGACTTAATTGCAACTTGTACTTCCAATTTGAGTCGGAATTTCAGAGTTGGTTATGCCTTGGGTAAGGGTAAGTCTTTGGAGGAGGCCACTCTGGAGGTTGGTCAGGTTGCAGAAGGTGTAAATACGTTAAAGCAAGTCAGGCAAAAAGCCGAGGAGTTGAGAGTTTACATGCCTTTGGTTGACAGTCTTTATAAAGTAATTTTTGAAAATTACGATGTTGATATTCTGGTTAAGGGTATGATGCAGAGTGAGCATAAAAAAGATGTAGAGTTTGTGTTGCCAGATAAAATGTGATATTGAATATCATATTCGGTTTCCTCGGCTATAGAGCAGGTAAGCTGTGGGAGCGGTCAGCTAGCTGTTCTGGAAGTGTTGGTTTGATAACTATAATAGGAGTAGGTGAACAATGATGAATAATCAGGTTATAAGTAATTTAAAATCTGAGTCTCGGTGGCTTAGGTTATTTTTTATGGTTGTTTTTTTTATGGCAGCTTATATAACAGCTCTCATTATTTCTCTGGTGGTGGGGATACAGGTGATCTATGGTTTCATAAAAGGCGCGCCAAATGAAAGGTTGCGGAGCTTGAGTAAGGGTTTGAACTTATACTTTTATCAGGTTCTTCAGTACATCGGCTACAATTCTGATACTAGACCTTTTCCGTTTAGTGATTGGCCAGATGCAGATAAGAAACATTTAGATGAAGTGATCTCAGAGAAAGAATAAATCTAATATTTATGCGGCATGGGTAAGCAACTTCTCTGTCTCATATGATAGAGAAAGGCCGTTGTTTTATGAAGGTAGAAGATAATATGCGCAGTACAAAACAGTTTTGGGACTGGGCTGTTTCTAGGGTTATTGCCAGATCTTATCTGCGTGCTTATTGGGCGCTGCTGGGTGTGAGATAGAATCCATGGATGAACTCATTCCTGGCGGTGGCTCTCATGCTGTTGTCCATAACCTGTCTGAGGATTGTGATTGTGTGTTGCTGGTCAGTAATTTGCCGATAGTGAGCAAGTTGGTAGGGCTGTTATGTGGTGTAACTATTTGTCTTTAGTATCGGTGCAGCAACTCGTTTGAGTTTGACTTGGTGGCGGCTTGGTATGGCTCTGTTGGTTAGGGTTTTATTGCTCTGACCTTTGCATTTCTTTTTTTCGGTTATTTGTATTTGTCCGTTATAGCTTGCTAACGGTGTGTTGTTTTTAGCAATTGCAGGCATGTTCAATCGAATATGTTGCGCTCTATTTTCTTAATGGTTCAATGGTAATGTCAATAATTCGACTCGAAAATATTAGTCTAGCTTATGGCGATATGCCTTTGCTGGATAAAGCCGAACTACAAATTCATCGTGGTGAGCGTGTTTGTGTTTTAGGTCGAAATGGTGCAGGGAAGTCGACTCTGTTTAAGGTGATATCAGGGGAAATTGACGCGGATGATGGTTCCGTTTGGAGAAAGCCAGGTATCAAAATAGGGATGTTGAATCAGAATTTGCCAGCTCAGGATGAGAAGTCTGTTTATGAGGTGGTGGCATCAGGGTTATCAGAAGCAGGCGAGCTGATTAATCGTTATCACACGCTTGTGCAAAATATAGAGAACGATGAGGACATGAAGGAGCTTGAGAAGGTTCAGCAGAGGTTGGAGGCTGTTGATGGTTGGCAGTTACAGCAGAAAGTCGATACGGTGATAAAAAAGCTGGAGTTGCCAGAATGTAAGCAAATGAAGGAGCTCTCTGGTGGGTGGCGTAGACGGGTTGAGCTTGCGCAGGCTCTGGTTTGTCAGCCAGATTTGTTGATTTTGGATGAGCCAACTAATCACCTTGATATAATTGCCATTGATTGGCTTGAAAAACATCTGTTGGATTTCAAAGGAGCTTTGCTGTTCATTACCCATGATCGTTTTTTTTTACAGTCGCTTGCAACTCGGATTATTGAGCTGGACCGTGGAGCATTAACCAGCTGGAATTGTGGTTATAAAGATTTTCTGGAGCAAAAAGCCCACGCGCTGGAAGTTGAAGCTGGGCAAAATGCTTTGTTTGATAAAAAGTTGGCGCAGGAAGAAGTATGGCTACGTCAGGGAGTCAAGGCACGACGAACGCGCAATGAAGGGAGAGTAAGGGCCTTGAAGGCGTTGCGATCTGATCGCATGGAAAGAAGAAATGTGCAGGGGAAAGCTGAATTCGTCATTGAAAGTGCTAGCTCCTCAGGCAAGGTGGTATTAGAGGCTAAGAGTATTTCTAAAAGTTATGATGATCAGCTGGTGATTGATAGTTTGAACTTGAAGATAATACGGGGGGATAAAATTGGTTTCATTGGTGCCAACGGTGCCGGAAAATCAACATTACTGAACATATTGCTTGAACAAATTGAGCCAGACAGTGGCACTATACAGTTCGGAACTAAGTTAGAAGTTGCTTATTTTGATCAACTTAGAAATCAGCTGGATCTGGAAAAAACAGTCATTGACAATGTTGCAGAAGGTCGTGAAAGCATTACAATTAATGGTGGTTCTCGTCACATTATTAGCTATTTAGCTGATTTCTTGTTTCCTCCCCATCGTTGCCGGGTACCTGTTAAGGCGCTGTCCGGTGGTGAACGTAACCGTTTATTATTGGCTCGTCTGTTCAGTAAGCCTGCCAATCTTTTGGTTCTTGATGAGCCGACTAATGATTTAGATGTTGAGACTTTGGAGTTGTTGGAGTCATTGCTAGTGG
This sequence comes from Candidatus Endonucleibacter bathymodioli, assembly GCA_030674915.1. Taxonomy (GTDB): domain Bacteria; phylum Pseudomonadota; class Gammaproteobacteria; order Pseudomonadales; family Endozoicomonadaceae; genus Endonucleibacter; species Endonucleibacter bathymodioli. Next base: position 144,677 of record JASXSV010000004.1, on the reverse strand, counting down.
ATTTTAAAGGTACTTTATTGCTGGTTAGTCATGATAGAGCTTTTCTTGATAATGTTGTTTCCAGTACCCTAGTATTTAAGCTAGGAGGGAGTATCAGTGAGTTTGTGGGAGGTTTTGAGGATTGGCTCCGCCAAGGAGGAAGTATTAGCCAGCTGGTGGCAAAACCAGGTGAGGAGTCCGAGGGGAAAAAATCAGATAAATCCAAAGTAGTTAAGCCTCAAGAATCTGCCATCAAAGGAAAGAAGAAAAAATTGAGTTATAAGCTGCAACGTGAGTTGGATGAGTTGCCTGTGGACATTGAAGCTCTGGAAATGGAGCAGAAATCTTTAGAAGCGAAAGCTTCTGACCTCAAGTTTTATCAAGAGGACAGTGTGGATGTTAATGCTATATTGGCTCGCATTAATGAGTTAACTGAGCTTATTTCCGTCAAGCTTGATCGATGGGAAGAGCTTGATAGCATGGAATAATTACCAGTGATGCCATAGATAATAGTTTCTATGGACTTTGTAAAATTTACTGTTTATACAAGATTCTATTGAAGGAGAGCCCCCCTTCACAGTATTAAGGGAAACGGGCATGGCTATGCTTTGTCTTTTTTCCCTACCCGCACAGCCAATACGTCGCAGCAGGCGCCATGGATAATACTGGTGGAGGTTGATCCAAGGATTAGTGCCAAACCATGACGGCCATGACTGCCAACAACGACAAGATCAACATCTAGTTCTTTTGCTATGCGATGAATTTCTGAGTCTGGTCGACCGTAAACTATATGCTGCTCCCCATTGTTTAATTGAATTTTATCAGCAAGTTTGGTTATGCGCTGTTGTGCTTGCTGAGTAATTTCATCTTGTAATAAGGTTAAGTCCAAGGGGATATCACTGCCGTAGGCAACGCTTAGAGGTTCAACAACATGAACTATAGTCACTTTTGCGCGGTTGGATTCAGCAAGAAATGTTGCTTTTTTCAGAACGTCATTTGCCTCATCTGACAAATCAATAGCGACTAGGATATGGTTATAATTGCTCATTAGAGTATCTCTTTTTAAGTTGTGTGGGCTGGTGTTTTAAGGTTTTGGCCCGTGGAGTAATTTATGAATGAAACTTTCGGTTGTGTGAGTTGGTCTGGTTAAGGGTGATGCTTCCTTTCGTTTTTTGGTAGATCGGGATTACTTGATAAGTAATGAGTAATGAGTGTGTTATGAAACTCTATCTTTACATTAATGTCTATACCAGTTTTCATTGACGGTGTTATGTCGATAAACGAGAAAACCACAATAAATATACGAGTGGTCTGTGATTGAGGTGAATGAGTGGCATTCAGCGCAAACGTAATCAGCCAGGGTATAGCACCGTTCGAATCATCAAACGTTAGTTTGGTTACCGCAAAGTGTGTTACCGTGGTTTGGAGAAAAACAGGGTGAAAATTATAAGCTTGATGGCTGGCCAATTTATACCTGCAGCGTAATTAGGAGGCGGCATAATTGCGCTTTAGGGAATCTCTGAATAAGTCTAATAAATGTGAGATAATATAGCCACACAAACAAACAGTATTGTCGTATGAAACAAATCACTTTCGCATCTGCAGAATACACCCATAAGAAAGTTATCACTAAGCGTGATCTCTTTTTAAATGAAATGGGAAAAACCGTACCATGGTTACGCCTGCTCAATATTATAGAGCCTTACTATCCCAAGAAAGGCAAAGGTCGCACACCAATGCCAATGGAAAGTATGTTGCGGATTTATTTCTTACAGCAATGGTACTCATTATCAGATTCTGCAGCAGAGCATGCCTTATACGATATGGACTGTATGCGTCGGTTTGCGCAACTTGATTTATTAGATGCCATACCTGATGAAACTACCATACTTAATTTCAGAAGACTAATTGAAAAACACCAACTTAGCGCAGCCATCTTTGCGGATATCAATCAATATATTGCTGGAAAAGGCATCAAGGTATCTCAAGGCAGCATGGTAGCTGCGACCATTATCCAAGCTCCTAGCTCTACTAAAAACAAAGACAAAAAACGTGACCCTGATATGCGTTCCACCCGTAAAAACAACCAATATTATTTTGGTTTTAAAATACACATAGGAACAGATATCAATAGCAACGCCATACACAGCGCAACCGTCACACCGGCGAATGAAGCTGATGTTAACGAATTACCCAAGTTACTGCGCAAAGATGACAAAGTAGTATTCGCAGATGCGGGTTTATACTAGTGACACTTACAAACGAGGAACACGCAGCCTTGGCATGAGCTGGAAGGTTAATGATAAACGTAAACCAAAGAAAAATATGAGTTCATCACAAAAGAAACAAAACCGCAAAAACTCACAGATTCGTGCCAGAGTAGAACATTGCTTTAGAGTGATAAAATGTCAGTTCGGATACAAGAAAGCCAGAGACAAAGGCTTAGTAAAAAATGCAGTTCAAGTATTCACCCTGCTTGGACTGGCCAATCTTCACATGCTACGAGGGCGTTTGGGGGGTTAATCCTCCCAAAACTCGCCAATAGCGAGGGAGAGAAAAAAATAGGGCGAATTTACCTAAAAACACGCCCATAAGATAAATATATAAACCATAAATTTAAATTTGGCTTTTTAAGCGTTGGTAAAAAACAAACGTGCTTGTTCAGAGATTCCTTATAGGAGACGCAAGAATGCTCATTGAGACCGTGTTACGGATATTTCTTTGTTACGAGTTATCTATTCTTTCGATCGAGGAGTATTTCTGTGTCCTTACGTGGAGTTTAATCTTCAATACCAAGTTGCGCTGATTTCTCTTGGTTCTGCCTTGAGCTGTAAGTGGCATCCGCGTAAAGTGCTGTTTCATTCCCAAGTAGCAAGGTGTCGTGTTCCTGAAAATTGTGGAGATTGCCTACGTCACGCTTTGACTAGGCCTCCTCATTGACGCAAGTCTAAGCGAAAAAACCATAGATAGCATTCTTGTTATCACGTAATTGTCATTCTTAACGTGCTAACCCGCTGTAGGATCTTTTGTCGGATTTCCGTCTCTGTAATTGCCAAAACCTTTTTGCAAAGATTCTATCGGTGCAACATCAATGATATTAATCTGCATTCCCTCATGATTATGATGTTGTTGGCTTTTAGATAACAATTAATCTCCGCCAATAATTGACCCTAGATATGCACGACCAGTCGCGTTAGATGCCGTTTTAAGGTTGGTGATCTAGGAACTTCTCTATAGTGTTTAAAGTTACAAAACTTGAGAAACAGCAGGTCTCTATCCCAATTACCATTGACGGTGTGAGTAGGCGACAAGCGGACGACGCCCATGAGATTACGAATAATAGGTGGTTTGGGAGACTGCTCCGGCTACTGATAGAGGTCAATACATTCGCACCTTCAATGGATCTTAATAACTAAGGTAACTACACATCGGATAAGCGATACCATATTCCAAACAATAGGGCAGGCAAAGTCAGCAGAGGGTAGCTGGGGCGACCTGTGTTAGAGGCGTAAATTGAGGACAACAACTTCTCGATCCCTGACTATTTCAACAACAGGTCTCTCGTCTCATATAGTAGTAGGCGATAGGCAGTAGACTAATAGGCTACGAAGAACAGCATGAAGGAAGACAGTGGTTACTACGGAAAGCTTGCTCTAGATCGTCTGTGTTGAATGATGATGAGGTATCATGATAGTATCCCATTCTCAAATCATATTCATTTATACTGAAGAGCTGATGTTACAAAGACGAAAGGAAGTGAATGTGAGGGATAACACAGCCGAGTAATGATTAAAGTACTTTAGGCGAAGCTATATCTATACCAGTGTGGTTACAAGGAAATGAAATGAATTTTTGCCTTACTTTAGTGCGCAGTTGTCGTATATATTCTTTTTTATTACTTGGCATACTGTCAATTATCTTTAGTTGTTATTCTGCTTCCGCTTTATCTGTTTTCAACTCAGATAAAAGGCCTGATACTCGAGAATATCTCGGCCTTACAGATATTTCAGTTACTTCAGGACAAGAAAAACATGCTTCCTGCTTAAATAAAAAATCATTCCTTAATGACGATCAGCAAGCAGACATTCAAGAAAGTTATGACAGTAATAACTCAAGACACGGAAAAGCTTATAAGTTACTTCAATGGGTTAAAGAGCATAAATGTATAACTTGTGGCATCGGAGTATTTGCAGGTGTCGGAGCATTGGTATTGTCGTTGCCTCTCTTAGCCGCGTATGTTCATCACTCTTTGTCACCAGAGAATGATGGTGTTTCGTCAAGTACAGTCATTCCTTCGTTAACCGATGACGATGGTGTTTCGTCAAGTACAGTCATTACTTCTGCTCATTATATTGAGATACCCCCTATAGCAAACCATTATGAAAATAACAAAAACAAGTGCTTCAATTACACTGAAAATGCCAGCTATATTCGCAATGGTCTATCTGCTAAGGATATAACATTAACTAGCGACTCATCGTGTTTATCAGATGCATCAAAAAATTATGACAATGACGGTAGACTACAAGTTAAAGTAGACTCATCAAATCGCGAAGAAGCTCCAGAAGGGCACGAATCTTTAGGTCCATTTCATGATGAGGGTATAATGGAAAGAAAAAGGAATTATAACAAACAGCGAATAGATATTAGAGGGCAAAGGTTTGATTCAGCAACGTGCAACAATGAAATAAGCGTAGATAAAGAAGCGCTCGAATTAAATCGAGAACTACATTGGCATAGGGGGCACATCACCAATAGTTGGGAGAAACTAGCCAAGAATGCACGTACACTTGTTTGTCCTTTTGAATATGTAGAAAATGAGAAAGGTGAGTTTCCTGGGAGTTTTGAGAAATCAGCACAGTGGTATGAAGGGACTGATCCCAGCATGAAATATAGGAGTCAGGATAGACCTATGATATCGCCTTATGTATCTAAATTTATGGATGGCAATCTCAGATGCGAATATATTCCCAAAAATGATAGATTAGAAGGGTTTTCGATTAGACCTTTATCGTTTCATAAGCCAATTTGGAATATGGAAATATGTAAAGACTCTGCAAATTATACCAACCCAGACGCAGAACCTGCTTTTCCTCCAGGCAGTAATGCAACAGTGTCCCCTGGAAGCTCTGTATTAAACAACATTGATAGAAAATTCTGGGTTTCTACAACTGGATTTCGAGAATTTGTTGCCGAAAATCGCACTAGTCTATTTAAAAGAACTAGAGTACGGGTTCCAGTTAGCTGGTGTAGCGTAACAAAGCATCTCGGGGAATGTCGTAAAGTTTTATCACATTTAGAGTGCTCCAATAATAATCTAGAGCATACAGTTGATACATTACGCGGATATATATTACCAGACTGGATAGTACCGCCAAACTCAAGTTCTCACACCATGAGTACCAGATTTGCAAATTACACTAAAAATGGAATTTCAGCTTGTGATAATTTGAAGAATACCTTTCAGTTATTTGTGGATACCTTAAGGGAATCTCAACACTCTGCTTTTTATATACAAAGACTAGTGGGAAGTCTTGTTAACTATGCTAATGAAGAGATGAGTGCAATAAAGATTAGTTACTCTTATGGTGTCCCTAACTGCATGTTTGATAAGAAAAACATTAAGGTTTATGATGATTTGCTCTACGATTACTACGGAGCTCAGAGTCGTTTCTCTACAATGAAGTACATACATAACGCCAATATTTATAATGTAAGAAATGTAGCTCATTCTATGGGTATTAATGAGCTATCTTCCCTGGGAAATAATTATATGTCTCATGTTGTTGATTATTTGAGTGCGGCACAAAGCAGCACTCAAGTAGAAACAGCAATGTCCTTTCTTGATGCTTTAGTATCAAATATTGTTCAGACACCATTTGAAGGTGATACTCTTGGAAGCACACTATCCTTTGTATATGATGCGGTTAGCACATCTTTAGCTAACGAAAACACAACATCCGATATTAATCATGGGTTAGATTCTAATTCAAGTATTAATGATACTAATCTAAGGCACGATCGTATTTTTTCTAACAACACGGAAGCAAGAATAAAATCTGAAATGAAGCATGGATATCAGCCTTGCATAAAGAACTTGGCACTACAACGGTCTGTAAAAACACAGTGTTTGTATGATATAGAAAGTATTTTAAAGTGCATTAGCACGCTGCCTCAATATAAAAATGTTAGCAGCGAGATAGACAGGTTAAGCAATCATTCAATGACTCTTCGCGCAGAAGAGAAGGAATCATTTGAAGATGAAGGCAGAAGGCATAATCACACTTTCTTTGACTACGAAGATTTCTATCTTAATGCTATCAATGACAGAAGGGAAGCATGGGGTTGGGATACCAGGATAAAACGTGATATTGACACTCAGAAATATGTTAAAACCACGAAACAAGATAACAATACAAAGACACAACAAAAAGGATCTACAGTTCTCTCCTCCTCTTCCTCCAATCATAATGCAGGTAATGGCATCCCAGTAGCTCTTACCGCCTTGTCGGCTTGGATGTGTGCTGATTTTGATGCAAGTGAAAACAATCACATCATTAAACCTGATAGTTATTTTAAGGATCACTCCGATGAAAATCATAAAGGAAAAAAACAAGATGGGAAGAGCCACTCAAATAGCACTATATGCAGAGATGATATTCTAACCTGGAAGGAACATAATCAAATAATATCTGCTAAAATGGAAGATTGCTTCTCAGAAAGTCCTGACCTTCAGACCGAATATTGTTTAACTATTACGGATATTATAAAGAATACACACGTCAAAATAAAAGATTTTAGAGACTTTATCCATAAACACAGCTATGTATTGTGGAAGGAGGTTAATAATGATAACACCCAGAAAAACAACTTTATAGATAAATATACCAATGCCCGTAAATTAGAATTAGAGCCGTATGCCTCTATTTATGATGATTTACAGCTACTATCTGTAGACTTATATCCTGATGATTCTACTGCATCTTTAATACGGACTTTAAATAAGATTAGTGAGAATCACGGAGAAGTATGGCTAGCAGACGCACTAGAATCTAACGCTTGTTATTTAAAACCACTCCATAAATGGTTACATAAACAGTACGCAGTACCTGATGGATTTGAGAAAATGCAAATATTGTCACAACTAGATATTACTGTTGTGGAAAAGACAACAGAATGCGGAAAATGTATACATTTGCATTCTGTTAATCCAAAAGATAGATTGCTACTAAAAGAACACTGTAGAGAGAAACGGATTTCTAGTGAATGCTTCGCACTAACGCCACAAATAAGTGACTTGATTTATTGCTTATACTGCGTTTTTCCTGTAGAGATGAAAATCTGTAAGAAAATAATACCCCTTAACTATCAGGACGACTGTTGGGCAGTAGATAATTATCTTGATACGTTATTACAAGAGGATAGCGACATAACCAAACATCTATTTGTAATAATAATGCGCCAATTATTAGTGTGTAAAGATATCACCGTAATAAAAGGGCAGTCGTTACGGACAATCTCAAGTGATATATTTGTAGAACATCAGCATACTTTAAATAAAATGAATAATTTAATGTCTACAAATGTCATGCAGAGCGGTATGTCTAATCATACATGGTATGCGGCCTGCAAAAATATAGCTAATGAGTTTGCGATGTATTTTAAAAAGAGTGATTGTGACTCGGATATATGCCCTCCACTGCAAGATGACGAGATTGATGCATTTGTTTTTTTGAATAATGAAGAATATTTGGATGGAAATCTACGGAGAGGACTTTTAGAATTAGAACTTATCCGTACAAAGCGTACAGCAATGGATGTACATTTATAATCCTGTTTTTCTGCTAATAACTACAATTTTTCATGCAGCTAGTAAATCTACTCGCTGTATGAAAAACATTTCGTTTGGTGGTTCCTAGGGAAGGTGTGATTAAGTCCTCGTAATGAGATAATTCCTATCACTTCTCTTTAATGGAATGAACCATGAGGCACCAACTCAGCTTCGCCGACAGCTAATACCAGCATAAACGCCACCAAATCCGCAAAGAGAAGTTTCTTGAACGGATGGAAACACTGGCTCCCTGAAAACTGATGGTGTCAGTTATCGAGCCATATTACCCCAAGCCTGGTAATGGTCGCCGACTTTACCCCTTGATGACGATGCTACGTACTCACTATATACAGCAGTGGTACAGCATGAGTGATCCTGCGATGGAAGATGCCTTGTAGAAACCCAGCCATGCGTTTGTTTGCTGGCCTATCACTGAATGGGATGATCCCTGATCACACCGCTATCATGAACTTCCGCCACTTGTTAAAGCATCATGATTTGGTACGCAAAATCTTCAACGAAGTGAATGACTGGCTGAGTGATGATGGTGCGCTGGTCAAAGATGGCACGCTGATGGATACCACCATTATCGCAGCGCCAAACTCCACCAAGAACAAAGCCGGTGAGCATGATCCCGAGATGCATCAAACCAAGAAGGGTAATCAGTGGCACTTCGGCATTAAGGCTCATATCGGTGTCGATGCTCGAACTGGGCTGACGCATAGCCTTACGACCACCGCTGCCAACGAACACTATCTGAATCTAGGGATAAACGAAGATTATTATTACCCGCCTACTACCTCAAAGTTATCCTCGAGCAAGAAATCGCTTATTTCCTTAACGTCTTGATCTGAGTGGCTCCATAAACTCACATAAATAACACTAGGTATGATTATATGCCGTTCTATGTCATGAAGAAAACTATTGCAGAATGCGGTTACTGCTAACTCCTTGATTTTACTCTCAGAGCCCCATGCATGAAATACTGGTAAAACAACATGACATATTGTTGTACTTGCTGGAAGTGCCCCCGTAATTTCTGCTAATCCTTTTTGAACGTTTAAATACGCAGCTCCTTTTGTTATGTAATCCTCGTCATTATTTTCATCAATAATACCGTCATCTAATTTCTTTACATCAATTGTATCGGAAAGGATATTAGAAAGCCCAAGATAAGCCCTAATGCAGTCAAAATGATAAGAGAAGAGGCTGTCCTGAGGTGTGTTGTTGACATAAAAAACAGTGCTACTCATACTTCGACTAGAGACTGAAGCTTCTGAGTTTTTTGGGTACTTAACCCATTTAGCTTGATCATGTAGATCAAATGCATCTTGGAAGAAGCAATAACGCATTGCAGATACAGGTATTTCACTGTATGAATCTTTAGTAGGATTGATGTCTCGGAAGAAAGGTGTAATAATAATTGCGACATCGTTCTTATCTTGGTGCTGCGCATGAACTAACGGCCGCAAGTCAGTAGACACCTTATGTGATGTACCTGCAGGATCCATACCACCTGAATCAGTCTCAAAAATACATGCCCCTGTCAATATAACTTTCACATTGTTTTTTTTAAAAGTCTTTTCTTTACCGATCCCTAGACCGGCGAATGCCGGATTTAAATTGGCAAAACTAAATAACACCACTAACACAATAGCGCCTATTTTCGCCATGACTACGTGGTTATTTATCATGATAAACCTCTTCTTGTTTATTGTTATCAGTGCGACACGATAATTATAAATCTATAAACATCACTCCTAGAGAGACAATATAACTAAACATACGGATACTACAAGTTTTTTAGATACATCAGACCACTATCTTTAAAAGTCGCGTATTTTAGTCATAAGTGCGCCATATTGAAAAAGTTGAGCCAGAGGGTACACTCACTGTTCGACCAAAAACCAATGTGAGACCACTTATGAATAAGCGTTATACCCGCCTGACTCAAGAAGAAAGATCCCAGATTTGGTCAGAGAAAAAAGCAGGAGTTTCAAATGAAATTATCGCCCAAGACTTAAGGCGTGATTTGAGTACCGTTAAAAGAGAGTTGGCTAGAAATACAGGGGCTAGAGGTTATCGCCCGAAGCAAGCACATAATTTTGCGCAGGAACGTCATCAACAGAAACCAAAAGCGACCAAGATGGTAGCTGAACTGAAAGATAAAATTACTGACAGACTAAGTAAGCAGTGGAGCCCTGAGCAAATACAAGGACGCCTTAAACGAGATAATCAACCTTCTGTATGTCCCGCTACGATTTATAGTGAAATGGCGTTAGCTGCATAAATTTTAAGAGCGCACTTATGACTAAAATCCGCGTTAATTTAAAATGATATTCAATTTAGTTGCTGTCCCATTTGTAGTGTTTGGATAAAAATTCCCAGTCTTTTAGTATCATTTTCTCTAAATGTGATTTATTTTTCTTTAAAGTTGTTTTTATTTTACTTAACTCATCTTTATTTAATGTGTCTTCATCTGTTGCGCATAAAGTGAGCGGCGAATTTGTAATATAAATGGTGATGCACGTATTATGATGTACTAATGACGGTTGTAGGCGTTTAGTTTCAGTGTCTATATAGTGATGTGAAAAAGGACGCTTATATATTTTTAGGAGCTCTACGGGGTCTGCAGGTTTATCGATTGATTTACTTTCTTCAAAAACAATAGCCATTGTTCTTGGGTATAGGTATCTGCAATATAATTCATGAGTATCTGTTTCATTATGATTTATACTTAACTGAGTTTGAAAATCTGACATATAAAGTTGTTTGTTGTCTACTAAAGGCATTTCCATAGCATATATATTGTCAAGGGTGTCAATATTTTCGTTTTCGTTTTCGTTTTCGCCAGCGTACACAAATTTTATGGTAGAGAAAGAAAGATTAATTGTATTTCTTGTTAAAATTTGTTTATTATCCCATTTTATTTTATGTAATAGTGTGGTCATCGGGCTCATATTTAAAATATGTTTTAGTATGTTGAGTATATTATTAGTACAGTCCATAGAAGAAAAAACAGGTATGGTTTGTAAGTTGGTGATCATGTGGGCAATTATATTAAGGTTGTGGTAGTCCTCTGAAGCAGGTCTGACATCTAGATACTCCATTAATTTGGAGTTGTGATTTAAGGTTGAATTCCCATTCCCATTCCCATTCCCATAGGTATTACTTAGTTTTTGATGCGTAGCGATGTCATCTGCAAGGCTGCTAAGAATAGTAGGTATATATGAATGCAAATGTAATTTTAGTTCAGTAGATTCTCTTATAGCATCATGGATAATATTAAATAATTTAATTGCATCGGTATTTATGAGATATGTTATCACTTCGTCAGTATAGTTATCATATAATATAAATTCTTGGTCTTCATCGTTGTGTTCTTGCGGATCACCTATTCCAGCAATAGCGACACTCGCAGCAATTGCTAAGAAATAAAATAATGAAAAACACATAAGTAGAGATCGCATGCTTCTATAAAATAGTCTTTCATGTATGTGTGATATTGCACACCAGGCATTAGTGGAAATCTTTTTCATAGTAATCTCTAAGGTGGTTTTTGTATGAGTAATGATGTAACTATATTGTTTACCATAGTGCTTTTTAGAAATAGAATACGTCTGACTTTTTACCCATTACCATTAAAGGTGATTGATGGTAGGTAGTAAATGGAGAAAAGCTCCATAAGCCTATGAATGCGTGATTATGTGAGTGAGAGTAGTCGGAACTTTAACAATTCCATAGTATAGAACGACTATTAGCAAGACAGGCATGCTCGGTATAGGCATGCCTGGTATACATCGAGCCAATGATCATCAAGGCCTTATTATTTTAAATAGACCATCTTTTAACTCGTAGAATCTTATAGTTTCTGGTATGGCTTTTGGCATGTAGCAAGATTTATAATCTTTAGTAGTAGCAGTGTTCTTGGTGCTTCTACTATACTCCTGATATGGTCTGAAATGAATATCATCAATAATAGCTTTATACAAAGCAATACGATTAATATCTTGTTCTTGTGGGTCTGTAGTTAATATATCTAGTATAGTGTTATGAAAACGTGTTAGAAATTCAGAGTGAATGTATACTAAACAAGCAACAGGGTTCTGTATAGACGAAAGAGCACGTTCCTGCAAAGCTTTACAACTATCCATATTACCTCTTACTATAGATTTCATTTGTTTTGTAAGCTTATCGTTGTTACAGTCATCGTCGCAGTCATCGCAGGCCTCGCAATAATTGCATATTTCTTGCAACGAATGGAATTTTGAAGTACTAATGCCATGTTCTATCAACAGTATCTTCGTCGCTAAAAAAAACAAACTTTTAATGTCGGAAGCAATAGATCTATCATGCATTCCTAAGTTGATAGCTGCCCCAATAGCTATATCAGAGTTAGACAGTATCATTTTAGGATCTTGGGTCGTGTCGTTAATTTCCTTCTGTATATGATCCCTCTTCTCTGTAATGCGTTTTAGATCCTGTTTTAGATCATTAATAGTCCCTATTAACCGTTTACGTTCGGCTAATAATTTACTTTCTGCCAGCAATTTCTCTTCTAAATTGTCATTTTGTCTATTAGTATCGAGCACCTGGATATGGTGTTGTTTATTATCAGTACTTTTATTATCTATCGTATTTTCACCGGATAGCCAGCCGTTGTGGAATAACTCTTTTTGTATTTTATTTCTTAACTCTAATATTTCATCCTTGGCTTCTTCTTTCTCTATTTGTACACATGTTGTTGTATCTATTGCTTCCGCATCATGCTTTTCTTTTACTGCAAAAGCATGGTCAAATGAGAAAAACAACATATAACAACCTATAAGATAGCGTGTGTTTCTAATTAAGTTCATGTAATAAGTACCAAGGTTAAGTGATAAACTGTGTTACAAGAATAAACGATAGCTTAGGCTACTCCTTTCATAGGAAGTAATAGCTGTAACTAGCGTTAGGTCCTCATACGCATCAAAAGTTTATTGTTATTTGAGCACATCTATAGTAGTTTAGTGGGTAGCCCAAGCTAGCACACCAAGAAAGAAGTTAAGCATGGAAGCTAACAACAAAAAAACTATCTAATGATCATAATGATTTTTTTCCCTATGTCAAGGAAAGCTTATTGTATTTTAATTGGTATTAGCATGCATGTTTTAGTCTGTCAAGACTGTAGTTAGTCTTATGGGCTAATGGTGCACCAATTTTTGATGATTAATACTCAGGGAGTGATCGTTTTTGCACGGTTGTTTTTGGGTGTCAGCATATACCAGTTACCCGTGAGGGAGAGGATGGGAGATAAGGTAACGAAGCCCCCCTTGAAGCTATAATTAGACTCGTAGGTAATTGGAGTGAGTGAGAGGAGTCAACTACCCCACGTCTTCAAGGGTGTTGGTATATACCCGTTACAATTGAAGTTATCGGCCTTTTCCTCCTAAGCAGTCAGGAGATTGTGGTGCTGTTTTTTGTTGTTCTTGCCATTCTTGCTCAGTGTAGGTATGCAAAGATAACGCGTGAATAGTGTGGCGAAGTTCATGGGCCAAAATGCTGTAAACTAATTGATGGCGCTTCACTAGGGTTTTGTTGGTGAAATCATTAGAAACCAGGACCACATTAAAGTGAGACTGAGATCCTGTAGGAACGTTATGTTGGTGGCTCTCATCAGTGACTTTGATATGAGTAATATTTATTGTCGTTGAAAGTTTATCAATGATGTGTGTCTGTATATCTAACATAATTTCCTCAGGGCTAGTGCGGGGTTCATGTAATCACTGCAATCGACTGATGCTTTATACCTGTAGGTAGCCGACAAACGAGGAGGACCATTGAACGTACTAGAATGCGTTTGGAGTGAATTGTACCAGACAAAAACCTTACGCCTTCAAAGGTAACTGGTATAAGTGAGAAAGCGGTAACGGCAGAGCAGGTGGAAAAATAATTTATATGAACTGCAGCATAACCTGAGAGCCTTTATTGGCTTTTTCGTGAATCCAGGTGCTAAAGTTGTCACCGACTGTTCTTTCCACTACTATGCTTAGCTTTTGTCCGTTTTTATCAATGTTCTCTATCGCACATTGCTTGCTGAGAGCATGATTTATAATCAATGTTAGATCTGACTGAGAGCTTTCAGTAAGAGCTTGTACAGGGAAACGAAGGTGTAACTCAAGAGTAACACAGGTTGTGGTTGTAGCTGTAGTTGAAATAATGGTGGCTGGCGTGTCATCTCTCTTCATTAATTTAATATGGATATTGCTGTTGATTTTGCTTTGGCAGGCTAGAATATAGCGACTTTGTATCTGTTTCTGGCTCAGGAGCACCTGACTGCCTTTTGGGGGATTTCCGCACTCAAGTTTAAGTAGGCAGGAATGACAAATACCAGACTTGCATGAATATGGTACTCTAGCACCTTGCCTGAGCAATCCGTCAAGGAGGGTTTCTCCTGTCTCTAGTATATATGAGCGATCAGAAAACTTTATTTCATGCATGCTATGTTAGTTCCCTTTATGATGCTGGATGTTAATTAAAATTTCATTCTAGCACAGTCTTAAAATCTACGAATAAGTTCCTGTCCATGGTAATAATGGAGTTTTTCTGTAGGCTAATGAGAGCAAACATGAAATAGGAACTGCTTCTTGCCGAAGACTATAAGCACTGATTAGGAAAGATTGCTAGCTCGTTCTATTCACGTTACTAGGGGGGTGCGAGAAGTTGTTGACTGTTATCACCCAGCCAGTAACCTATTCCCCGTAGGTTCATAGTCTTCTCTCGTTTGCAGCTACTTACTGCTTCAAGGATAATAGCTATATGCTCTCACAAACAGTCATATCAAGGAAGAGTAATGATTTTCTGGAGAGGGCAGTTAAAGATGCAGGAGTATGGTGCTGACTGGCTTTGATTACATGAGGTGAGCTGCCTTATGAGTTTCGCTATTGCGGTTATCAGCATTGCTATCTGTAGAGTTTTAGATCTGCTTTCTCTTACGAGGTTTCACTTTCTTGCAGTAATAATGTGGTAGTTAAAAAACAATATTTAGTTTGGAAATATTTTGCTCAATTATATTGCTAACATCATATCACCCTCTGCTCTCAGCTTACTCATAATAAGGCTTGCATGCCATTTATTTCATCAGTCTGACTCCTGACATGGTTTCGCTATCCATGATGAATGTAATATTAGGTGCATCATTGGTGTCGTGCACAAAATCATAATCCATCCTTAATAATTAAGTGATAAGGATCGCTATAACGCTCAGCCTCGTGAGTCATACATGCCAGTATGCTCGCCCTTATGCATATGTTATGAGACCTTTGCACGAGTCTCGCTAAACAACTGAAAATCAGGTATAATAATCCTTGAACAATCAATGCCTTTCGGTGAAATCATAGCTTGGAGAAATCTGAAACAACGCAGTCTAGCAGATTCAATGCTGATTCATCACGATGCAGTGAAAGAACTCGACTCTGTCTATGAACTCATTGATTGGGCTCGCTTAGAGCATCATCTGAAAGATATACATTCAAGTTCTCGAGGCGAAAAGGCATGGCCGCCACTGATGATGTTTAAGGCACTGCTGCTGCAAAGTTGGTATAAATTAAGCGATTCGGCCCTAGAGAAACAACTTGCTCGCGATCTTTTATTTCGTCGATTTATTGCGCTCGACATTTCAGAGTCAGTGCCGGACCACAGTACTTTTTGGCGATTTAGACAGACGCTCGATAAGTTGTTGCTTATGGATAAGTTGCTTCAAGAAATCAATTCCCAGCTTATAGATAAAGGTCTTTATATTAAATCTGGAGGTATCAGTATTATTGACGCTAGCGTAATTGAGGCTAAACAGTGTCGTCCAAATAAGGATAAATACAAGCACTCAACACAGGATCTTGACGCGAAGTGGAACGTGAAAGTAGGTTCTGACGGGAAGAGTAAAAGTACCTACGGCTTTAAAGCGCACATAAATGTCGATGAGGATGGGCTGATAAAATCGAGCGGTTACACAGCAGGAAATGTTCACGATTCAAATTGTTTCACTGAGCTATTAGATGGTGAAGAGTCGTCTGTTTATGCGGATAGTGCCTATTCCAGCAATAAGCACAGTGAATGGCGGGATGATCGAAATATTGATAACAGAACGCGGATTTAGTCATAAGTGCGCCCTTAAAAATTTATGCAGCTAACGCCATTTCACTATAAATCTCATCAGGTGTTTTAAAGTCTAACAGTTTTCTTGGTCTTTGGTTTAGTCGGTTTTGTATGTCTAAAATTTCTTTGTCAGTGACATTATCCAAAGATTGGCTTTTGGGCAAATATTGTCTTATCAAGCCATTATGATTTTCATTCAAACCTCGTTCCCACGAGGAGTAAGGGTGAGCAAAATAGGTATCTACGTTAATCTTTTTCTTGATTTTTTCATGAAAGGCGAACTCCTTTCCGTTATCAAATGTGATCGTGAGTAAGTCTGATTGGTAAGGCTTGAGCATCGTTATAATTGCTTTCGTCACCACGTCAGCGTGCTTTGAAGGAACACGTTTTACCAAATTTAATTTACTCACTCTTTCCGTTAATGTAACCAGTACACCCTTGTGTCTTTTGCCAAATACAGTGTCTGCTTCCCAATCGCCTAAACGTATTTTTTGATCCACAATTCCAGGTCGATCATCAATGCTAACACGGTTTCGGATCTGGCCTCGTGCATCGGGCTTTCCTGTTCTTTGCTTATACTTCTTGTGCCGAAGATGTTGATACAAGCAACCACCCTCAGCTTTGTCCTCTCGAATAAACTGGTAAATCGTAGCGGGACATATAGAAGGTGATTATCTCGTTTAAGGCGTCCTTGTATTTGCTCAGGGCTCCACTGTTTACTTAGTCTGTCAGTAGTTTTATCTTTCAGTTCAGCTACCATCTTGGTCGCTTTGGGTTTCTGTTGATGACGTTCCTGCGCAAAATTATGTGCTTGCTTAGGGCGATAACCTCTAGCCCCTGTATTTCTAGCCAACTCTCTTTTGACGGTACTCAAATCACGCCCTAAGTCTTGGGCGATAATTTCATTTGAAACTCCTGCTTTTTTCTCTGACCAAATCTGGTATCTTTCTTCTTGAGTCAGGTTGGTATAACGCTTATTCATAAGTGGTCTCACATTGGTTTTTGGTCGAACCGTGAGTGTACCCTCTGGCTCAACCTTTTCAATGGCGCACTTATGACTAAAATCCGCGGAATAATAAAACGTGCTTATCGAAATAAACCATTAACAGAACATGATAAGTGTTTTAACCGTTTACATTCTGGCGTGCGCTGCACTGTGGATCGAGTATTTGGCGTTTTGAAATACACTACGGCAGGCATGGCGAAAGCTCGTTATCTTGGCTTAAGCCGAAACCGTACACGTTTTGAAATAATGTGTGTGGCGCACAATATTAAACGAGGTTTAGCTATTCAGCAGCAAGTTGTGCCTGAAAATCGAAAATGAAGGGTGAAATGGCTCTAATGGCGCATATTCGAACTGAAATCGTGTTTTTTAAGGCTTTATCCTCAAAAAATACGATTTAATTAATAGTGGGGCTTATGCAGCGTTATCGTGCAAAGGTCTCGTTATAGATTATGGTTAAGAAGAACGGTCTGTTAATACAATCCAGACTGTATTTGAGACACTAGTCAGTATTCTACGGTCGTTTACGGATGACATAAAGGACTATCGTTGTTTGCGTGTTATTTTTTAATGCGCATTTGAGTCTAATAAGTTTCAAGATACGCGACTGTAGTGGTGTTTTTCTATTTTTTTATTTTTTTATTTTTTTATTTTTATGTTTTTATGTTTCTATTTATAGTTTCTTGGTTATACTCACCCCCAGTATAGTGCCTATCTTCTTGCAGGTATTGTTAGTTTTAATCACCGTTATGTAAAACAACCATGAGGACAAAGTCGTGCGTCAATTAACCAAGTTATTGTTAATATTGTTATTACCTAGCATTGTTTATGCAGGTCTGAATTCGGATGAAGAAGAACGAGCTCTGGAGGGTATAAACTATTTCAAAAATATGGAATACGACAAAGCTGTTCCGTTGTTAAGATGTGCTTCAAAAAAACAGCATCCAGAGGCTGAATATTGTCTGGGAGAAATGTATTACGCAGCGTTGGGAGGATTAGAGGAAAGCCACATCTCTACCCTTAGGTGGCGCCTAGCATCGGCTAAGCATGGGTTTCCCAAGGCTCAAGGTAAGCTAGCGAACATGTACCTTCATGGATGTGGAACAAGTCAGAATCGTATCGAAGCTTTTGCGTGGAAAGAGATTGCTAAGTTGCATAATGTTGAAAGCATTATGGATGGAGAAGTAAAACTCGAGGAGTCTGAGAAAGTGGCAATAAGTATCCGTGTTAATGTTCTTTGGCGTGAGCTATATGCAGATAATCTGGAAGTGGCGAATAAAAAATCGGTTGCTGATGGGATAAAAGCTTTTAATGATTCACAATACGGTGTGGCTGCAGAGTTATTAAAGGCACCTGCATCCCTAGGGGACAAAGGCGCTCAATATTATTTAGGGACTATGTTTCTCAATGGTACAGGGCCTATACCTAGAAACATCGTCACTGCTTTTAAAATGATTAGCGACTCGGCGTGGAAAGGGTTTTTCAAGGCTCAAGTTGAGTTAGGGGAGATGTATTATAAGAAGAATTCTGCCGTAGGTTGTGCGTGGTTGAATGTTGCTGTTAGAAATGGAGGTGGTTCTGTCGAAGGTTGTGCGTGGTTGAATGTCGCTGTTATAAATGGAGGTGATGAAGAGCTACAAAGATTAACCGAAGCAAAGATCGATCGCCTTACAGCAGTTGAGCAAAGGGAGGTAGAGGAGCTGACTAATAAAATTTTGTGTGAGATAGAGAAGAGGTCTAGGGTTAATGATGATTCTACCCAAAACTTGTTGGCACAAGAGATTTCCGAAGAGGATACGACTTATAATAACGGTGGTGAAGGGCAGAAATATGTCGAGGCTTCTGATTTTAGGGCTGTATCTGATGAAAATGCAGACACAGACATTTCTGAAGGAGGCAATATAGAGGGCTCTCTTATAGGTGACGACTCTATTGCAAATTCCTGCGTAGTAGAGGAAGCGAATTTAACCTTAAGATCTCCATATTCTGTTAAGTCTATGGGTGCTGTTAATGATATAGATGACTATGATGCACACTTCGGCGAAAAGCGAGATAATGATGCATTAGGATCTGCAGATAACTTGGAGTCTATGGGCGCTTTGAATGATCTGGATAGATATGATGCACACTTCGGCGAAAAGCGAGATAATTATGCCTTAGAGTCTGCAAATAACTTGGGTGTTTTGAATAATATGGAAGACTATCTTGCACAATTCGGCGAAGAGGAAGAGAATGACGGCTCAGTATTTGCAGATAATTCTGAATCTACCAACGGTTCTCTTACAGGGGTAGAGGTTGCCGAGACTAAATCTGAGTCAGGGGACGATAGTGGTAATGGGGATGAATCCATAGATGACTCTTGTTCAGAATTAGGCGAAGATTCAAAGTATGAAACTGCAATGTCTGAAGGTAGTCTTGAGATTATAGGTTCTAATAAGGGTGTAGATGATTTTGATTCTATCAAAAAACATCTTCCAGAAGAGGTTACCGTGGCTAAGAACAAGAGTGGTAATGGAGTTATAGATGGCTCTCGTGCAGAATTAGACGAAGATCAAAAGTATGAAACTGTAATATCTGAAGATAGTCTTGCGTTTATAGATCCTAATTCTCGGGATAAGTGTGAGAATTGTCATGGCAATAGTTATGTAGATCTTGGCTGTGTCGTACCTGAAGATAGGGAGACGGAATTTGGTGATAATGATGTTACGAGCATGTTAGATGAATGCAGCATAGAAGAGGAGATCCTCAAAAATCCGAAGAAGTGCAAATAGATGGGAAAGTAGCGACACTAGACCAGCATGAATGGTCTGAAACTCGTGTGTAAATCATTCTGAGTTTATATATAATTTTGAATATATAGACTATCAGGTGTTTGCAAATGATCCCGTGTAGTTCGGGAATTGTAGTGGTCAATATTTTTTGGCCACTCGATTATAGAATTTTAGAGACTGTAGATTAGTTTGTGTATTTGCTTATCATTACCCCCTACGGGAGATAAGCACCATGAAACAAAAAGAACTATTGGCCTTTGCCAAAGAGGCCGCCAAAAGCATGAAGACTGAGAAAGATCTCAGTGATTTCAGCCGCATGCTCAAGAAAGTAACCGTTGAGGCGGCACTAGGCGCAGAACTTGATGACCACCTAGGCTATGACATACACCAGCCTAGCGTTGGCTCAAACAGCCGTAACGGTCATTCAGGTAAAACCGTTTATACAGACGACGGAGCGATTGAGATAGATATTCCGCGTGATCGAGACAGTTCCTTCGAGCCGCAGCTCATTAAAAGCAACAAACTCGATTCACAGGCATGGATGATAAAATCCTCTTCCTTTACGCCCAGGGCATGACCACCCGCGAAATCTGTACCGCGTTCAAAGAACTTTACGATGCCGATGTATCGGCAAGCCTCATTTCCAAAGTGACAAATTCGGTCATGGAGCAAGTAGTGGAGTGGCAAGCTCGTCCGCTGGATCAGGTGTATCCCATCGTCTACTTAGACTGCATCGTTGTCAAAATTCGGCAAGACAAGCAAGTCATCAATAAGGCCATATACTTAGCATTGGGCGTTAACACGGAAGGCCACAAAGAACTGCTGGGCATGTGGTTATCAGAGAACGAAGGTGCAAAGTTCTGGCTAGGCATTCTGACGGAGCTAAAAACCCGTGGCCTAGAGGATATATTGATCGCCTGCGTCGATGGTGTTAAAAGCTTTCCAGAGGCCATACAGACTGTTTACCCAAAAACCCACATTCAGCTGTGCATTGTCCATATGGTACGCAACAGCATGAAATTTGTACCTTCGCGCGATTACAAAGAGGTGGCTGCCGATCTCAAACGTATATATCAGTCGACCACTGAAGATGAGGCGCTGCGCGAGCTTGACCAAGTAGAAGAAAAATGGCGAGTTAAGTACCCTTTAATTAATCGCTCATGGCGTAAAAACTGGGACAACCTCAACACGCTGTTTGCCTACCCGCCAGAGATCAGAAAGGCCATTTATACCACCAACGCCATTGAGCCTCTGAACAGCGTCATCCGCAAAGCCATCAAGAAGCGAAAACTGTTTCCTCATGACGATTCGGCTAAAAAGGTAGTTTACCTAGCCACACGTGAAGCCTCTAAAAGATGGACCATGCCGATTCATAACTGGTGTGCAGCACTAAACCACTTTATGATTGTTTTTGAAGATAGATTGTCAGACCATATTTAACCAAAGCAGATACACAGAGTTATTTACAGGGTCGAATTTTCAAAAATATTCTTCTTTTTCATTCAGTTACAGCTTCAAGTTATTACTGTTAGGTCCTAAGATTTGTAATATTTATAAATGTCATTCTAGGTAGTTTATATTTCCTCATTTTCATAGATTTATTTAGGGAATCTCTGATTGAAGTGGCTTGCAAGTCGATTGTCAGATTTGCGATAAAACTCTCTGACTTTCTCGCTTATTTCATCGTAATTTTCGATTCATTTTGTCGTTTTTGCCCACTTATCCGCTCTCGAGGCGGATTTAGATCGCAATTATGCCGTTAACGCATTACGTTGCAGGTATAAATTGGCCATCGCCATCAGGCTCATAACTTACACCCTGTTTTTTTCCAAACTACGGTAACGAACTTTACGGTAACCAAACTGACACTTGAGGATTCGGAACAGGTGCTCGACCCTGGCCCATATTTTTGATTGCTGGCGATTACGTTTGCGCTGACTGCTACTTAGGTTTCCTTTTCTTGGTTTGCGCTTGTCATTGACTTCCCAGTGTAATCCTAAGCATCGAGCACCTCGCTTATATGTGTCGCTGGTGTAGCCCGCATCGCCAAAGATTACTTCGTCTTCCTTTCTCAACAAAGCAGGCAGTTCACCAATATCCTCTTTATTGTCTGAGGTAACCGTTACTGTATGAGCAGTACCACTATTCACATCCGCACCGACATGGATCTTCATGCCAAAACACCACTTATTTCCTTTACGTGTCTGGTGCATTTCAGGATCACGTTTGCCTTTGGCATTTTTGGTCGAGGACGAAGCGCTTATTAATGTGGCATCTACCATGGTGCCTTTTGAAAGTGCAAGGCCGTGTAGTTTCAAGTGCTCACTGACCGCAGCAAATAACTTGTTAGTCAATTGATTACGCTCCAATAGGTGACGAAATTTCAGGATAGTTGTTTCATCAGGTAACCGATTTTCGCACAGCTCCAATTTGGCAAATCTTCTCATTGATTCAATTTCATACAGCACGTCTTCCATAATCGGATCGGATAGTTGAAACCATTGCTGCATGAGATAGATACGCAGCATGGTGGTCAAGCCGATCGGCTGCGCCCTACAATACGCCAACTTTTCGGGTAATCTGGTTTAATGATTGCTTCAAAGGCTGCCCAAGGAACACAAGATTCCATTTTCTCAATAAATAACTCTTTTCGAGTTTTGCGTTTTTTGGCGGCGTAGCTGAGAGACGCAAAACTTTGTTGTTTCATTTTGGATAACCGGTTTGCCTTAGCATGCGATTGTACTAGGTTTTGGAGATTCGATCAGAGATCCCCTAATACTACTTTGTATCTTTGCGCAGTAACTTGGGTAATTCGTTAACATCAGCTTCATTCGCCGGTGTGACGGTTGCACTGTGTACGGTGTTGCTATTGATGTCTGTTCCTATGAGTGTTTTAAAACCAAAATGATATTGGTTGTTTTTCCGGGTGGAACGCATATCAGGGTCACGTTTTTTGTCTTTGTTTTTTCTCTGACAAGTTGGTCATATTCACGTGGCCAAACATTCATCGCACTTATCATTAGAGTAATTGAAAATACTGCTAACAATGCAGAAGGTATTTTAACAAAACAATTATTGTGTGTGTAGCATAAAATAACCAGTTTAATTGATCTGGAGCCAACTAAATATATTTGCACGAGGTAAAAAAAATACTAATTCCTTGATTTTAGAGGTGTAGTTAGATGTGATATTTAGTCCAGGCACTAGTTCTTTGGAGACTTTATGGTGTTTTTCACAATATATAGGATTTCTGTATGGATATTGAATTATGAACCTCGTTGAGTGCTCTCCAGTCCGAGAAATGTAATTGGAAATGAAGTCACGTCTTCAGGTCATTATCCAAACATTATGTTGCGTTGCAACTTTGGTTACATAGCGGAGCTATGCTCGCTCCGTTGCGCCTTGAGGAGTAGTACTCGTTAACTAGTCATGAATTTGGTTGGGGTGTTTTGATTACTACCCATTTTGGTTCAGGTTGACTTTCCTGATAAAAAAGCATGGGTTTTTTCTGATCTTGGCTACTTTTGCTAAGGTCTGTAATTGGATTGTGTAAAGAAGAATGTGATGATTTTCCTAAGCTGTTTAGTTTATTTTCTATAATTCGGTAACAATCATGGCATGTGTCTCTTTCCTTAGTCACTTCTATTAACTGTTTATAGGTTTTCTCTAATGCCGAATATAGTGCTGATGTTTCTTTTGATTGTTCTTCTCTTATTTTGGCTTGTAGTTGTAGATGCAGATATAATATAGCATTAAGTTTATCTGAGGTATTAGTAAAATTTGTAATGGTTTCAGATTTTTTGTTGTTATCCTGTTCGAGATTGTGTAACTGGCTAGTGAGCTTAGTATTATCATCTGCTAGCTTAGTGTTTGCATCGGTTAGCTTAGTATTTTTATTGAGTATATTATGCAGTCTTTGCTCTATAGTATAGACTTTTCCTACTCTGCCTTTATACTTATTAAACTTAAGTGTTTTTTTGTTATTCCCAATGTTAAGTTTCTTTACGTGGTATTGTTGTGTTGATATTGTGCATGCATGATTACTAGTTTTGTCATATAGATTTGTGGCATGTTTTTTAAATTGTATTTGTTGATAGCTACGCTGTTGGTCAGAGTCATATTGACATATTATTGAATTGCTATTTAGATGAGTGCCAGTGGGTGTGCTTTTTATTTTTGTGGGTACTAATGGATGTTTTTGAAATTGCGGTAGTGTGGTGT
This sequence comes from Candidatus Endonucleibacter bathymodioli, assembly GCA_030674915.1. Taxonomy (GTDB): domain Bacteria; phylum Pseudomonadota; class Gammaproteobacteria; order Pseudomonadales; family Endozoicomonadaceae; genus Endonucleibacter; species Endonucleibacter bathymodioli. Next base: position 120,739 of record JASXSV010000004.1, on the reverse strand, counting down.
TATTTGTGTTGTTATTGGTTTCATGGTTTGAAAGGGAGATGGTAGGTGGGAATTGTATACTGGCTGGATTTTTTTTGGAGGATGAATCAGGAAAATCAGGCCTGCTCTTTCCTATTTTAACCAGATTATGCATATTTTTGGAAATCATTTCTTGTGAACTTAATTCATTAGGATTGACATCTTTAATGGTGTTAGGATGTTTTTTTGTTAACTTGGCATTTACTGTATCCTCTTGTTGACTATGTGTCTCTGCATCTAAAATAACACTGAGTTTATCTGTAATATTACTCTCCCATAAAGACTTAATCGCATTTTCCCAAGAAGCATCGCAATCATTTTTTGGTGATACAGAATAGTGTTCTGGGGTATCAGGTCTATAAAAAATGCTTACAGTATCCTTATCTGACATATAAACAAACATCATCTTGTGAGGAGCTCCTCTAGAAGAAAACGAGTGGTATGCCAGGAAAAGTTCCAGTTCTGGCGAGGTGGAAATGACTCTTTTATCGTATGTTAGTATTCCTGTTTCAGTGACTTTTGGCAGAGGTTGTGCATATAATACGGCTTTATTATTTAGAAAGGTTACGAATAATATTTCTTGTTGTTCTGAGTGTTGTGTGTCCTCGTAGAAATAGTATCTATGATTTGTTATTTCTTTTTTGTCTGTGATAATTGTAGTGCCAAAGTGTATATCAGTTTCTTGGGTTTTTATTAAAATATTGTTGTGTTCTTTCCGGAATATGTCTGACTCATTGGGGAACGTATAGTTGGCAGTGTATTTGCCTGCATAATCTTCTATTTGCCTTATTGATAATGAGATACCAATATTTTTATAAAAAAGGGAGAATTTGTTAAGAAATGTCACTGATGTACCGGAACATTTGATGTTAGTCATATCCTTTTCTCTATGTCGGTCTATTGTTATCTCAATGTTTACGTTATCTGTTGTCTTACTACTATCATTCTGGTTGAGAGGTTCTTTTCTTTTAAGCAAGGCATCTGTTAGGCGAGATAAGTGGGATAATGTTTCCGTATCAGCTGGGTGAGGCATGAAAATAGATGCGTCTATTGGATATCCCTTCTTTTCATAGTCTACTTGTTCGTAATCAAAAATTAAATAGGTTGTTTCCTTTTGATTATTTTTGCTAACAATAATTGTACTTTTATTTTGGGGTACTATCTTAGAGTGATATTGGTCATAGGCAAGTCCTGTATGGAAAGTGATATTTTCATATTCAATCCCGAGGTCATTAAGGGAATAGCACTCGGTCTTTGATGTCATGATGATTTTTAGATGGATATTTTTTTCTGATGGCTCTTTCTGTTTACATGGGAAGAAGGGCATTCTGCCTAATTCTCCTTGTAAGCATTTGTCTACACAGCTTTCTACATTGGTTGCTACGGTAGATGTTATCATAACGACTATAGAAGCAAAAAAACAGCATACTAAGTTAGATGTATCACGCATAAAAAATCACCAATTAATATTTAGTATTTAGACATGATTATTGTAGCTATTAGTTAGTAAAAGTAAACAAAAAGATAAGTGAATAGTATTGTTTGTAGGAAAGGCTATATTACAATGAGACCTTTTCACGATAACGCTGCATAAGCCCCACTATTAATTAAATCGTATTTTTGTGAAGATAAAACATTAAAAAACACGATTTCAGTTCGAATATGCGCCATTCGAGCCATTTCACCCTTCATTTTCGATTTTCAGACGCAACTTGCCTGCTGAATCGATAAGCCTCGTTTAATATTGTGCGCCACACACATTATTTCAAAACGTGTGCGATTTCGGCTTAAGCCAAGATAACGAGCTTTCGCCATGCCGTAGTGTAATTTCAAAACGCCAAATACTCGCTCCACAGTGCAGCGCACGCCAGAATGTAAACGGTTAAAGCACTTATCATGTTCTGTTAATGGTTTATTTCGATAAGCACGTCTTATTATTCTGTTATCAATATTTCTATCATCCAGCCATTCACTGTGCTTCTTGCTGGAATAAGCACTATCCGCATAAACAGACGACTCTTCACCATCTAATAGCTCAGTGAAACAATTTGAATCGTGAATATTTCCTGCTGTGTAACCGATCGATTTTATCAACCCATCCTCATCGACATTTATGTGCGCTTTATAGCCGTAGGTACTTTTACTCTTCCCGTCAGAACCTGCTTTCACGTTCCACTTCGCGTCAGGATCCTGTGTTGAGTGCTTGTCTTTATCCTTATTTGGGCGACACTGTTTAGCCTCAATTACGCTAGCATCAACAATACTGATACCTCCAGATTTAATATAAAGACCTTTATCTATAAGCTGGGAATTGATTTCTTGAAGCAACTTATCCATAAGCAACAACTTATCGAGCTTCTGTCTAAATCGCCAAAAAGTACTGTGGTCCGGCACTGACTCTGAAATGTCGAGCGCAATAAATCGACGAAATAAAAGATCGCGAGCAAGCTGTTTCTCTAGGGCCGAATCGCTTAATTTATACCAACTTTGCAGCAGCAGTGCCTTAAACATCATCAGTGGCGGTCATGCCTTTTCGCCTCGAGAACTTGAATGTATATCTTTCAGATGATGCTCTAAGCGAGCCCAATCAATGAGTTCATGGACAGACTAGAGTTCTTTCACTGCATCGTGATCAATCCGTATTGAATCTGCTAGACTGCGTTATTTCAGATTTTTCCAAGCCATAATTTCACCGAAAGGCATTGATTGTGCAAGGCTTATTATACCTGATTTTCAGTTGTTTAGCGCGACTCGTGGAAAGGTCTCACTTTATATCACCTGCATTAGCAAATTGCTTTAATCCAGATTACCTAAATATTGGTATATCTTTAACAGATTTAATTGTATAGTATTACTGTTTCATCTGAGCTGATGCTGACGCTGATGCTGATGCTGATGTTGATGAGAGGCTACCGAATACGGTAATACCTGTTTGAAATTAAGAGATACTTTAAATTACGTGGAGTATTATGATTCTGGAAGAAGTTATTGCTCTATCGCGCTTTCAGTTCGCTGTGACAGCGCTTTATCATTTTCTGTTTGTGCCTCTAACTCTAGGCATGACATTCATGCTGGCGATTATGGAATCGGTTTACGTTATGACCGGTAAGAGTGTCTATAGAGACATGACTAAGTTTTGGGGAAAACTATTCGGTATTAATTTTGCTATTGGGGTTGCTACAGGCTTGACCATGGAATTCCAGTTCGGCACCAACTGGTCGTATTATTCACATTATGTTGGTGACATCTTTGGTGCACCTTTAGCCATTGAAGCATTGATGGCATTTTTTCTGGAATCAACTTTTGTAGGTATGTTTTTTTTCGGTTGGAACCGTTTAAGCAAAGTGCAACATCTTGCTTGCACATGGTTAATGGCTATCGGTAGCAATTTGTCTGCACTCTGGATTTTGGTTGCTAATGCATGGATGCAAAATCCAGTTGGTGCCGAATTTAACTTTGAAACAATGCGCATGGAAATGACAAGCTTTTCAGAGTTATTCTTTAATCCTGTGGCTCAGGTTAAATTCATTCATACTGTTGGTGCGGGCTATACCACCGGCGCTATTTTTATTATGTCTATCAGCGCTTGGTACTTATTAAAAGGTTGGGATGTAGGGTTTGCTCGTCGCTCCTTTGCTGTTGCCTCTGGCTTTGGCTTGGCTGCGATTCTTTCTACAATTCTTTTGGGCGATGAGTCCGGATATAAACTAGGTGATGTACAAGAAGTAAAACTTGCTGCCATTGAAGCAGAGTGGGAGACCCAGCCTCCACCAGCGGATTTCACCTTGCTCGGCATTCCAAATCAGGAAGAAAAGCGTACAGATTATGAAATAAAGATACCATATCTTTTGGGCATTATTGCTACTCGATCTTTAAGTGAGAAAGTGGTAGGCATCAAAGACTTGGTTGAAGACAGGATTGAGAAAGTTCGCATCGGCATGGTTGCCTATGAATTACTGGAAAAGCTGAAGGGTGGTGAAAACACTTTTGAAAATAGACAAGCCTTCAACTCAGTATCTGACAATCTTGGTTATGGTTACTTATTGGCTCGTTACACGGATGATATTCCCAACGCAACAGATGATATGGTTAAGCAGGCGGCAGAAGATACTATACCAACGGTATGGCCTATCTTCTTTGCCTTTAGAATAATGATCGCTTGTGGGCTGTTGATGCTACTATTATTAGTGGTCGCCTTTTATAAGACAGCACGCCGTATAGAGTACAAAAGCACATGTTTCCTAAAGCTCTGCGTATTAGCATTGCCTCTGCCGTTTATTGCTTGTGAAATGGGGTGGTTTGTTGCGGAGTTTGGGCGTCAGCCATGGACTATTTCCGGAATATTACCAACTTACCTTTCAGCCTCTAGCAGAACTGTAACTGACTTGTATTTTAGTATTGCAGGCTTTACCTTGTTTTACAGCGTTTTTGCAGTTATTAACGTTTGGCTAATGTTGAAATATGCGCGAAAAGGTCCGAGCAGTTTGCACACTGGACGTTACCACTTTGAAAAACAGGTTGACCTTGCTACAGTACAACCTCAGTAACCAAGGAGTCTTGAGGTGGATTACGAAGTTCTCAAATTAATTTGGTGGGTATTGATTGGCGTACTGCTGATAGGCTTTACTATCACAGATGGCTACGATTTGGGCACGGCAAATCTACTGCCTTTTATGAGCAAAACCGACAGTGAACGTCGGGTTATGATCAATGCGATAGCACCGCACTGGGACGGTAATCAAGTATGGTTAGTTACCGCAGGCGGGGCTATGTTCGCAGCTTGGCCATTGGTGTATGCCACTGCATTTTCCGGGTTCTATTGGGCTATGAATTTGGTATTATTTACTCTTATAATCAGGCCCATGGCTCTCGATTACCGCTCTAAAATTGATGATCTACGTTGGCGCTCTGCTTGTGACTGGGGATTGTTCATTAGTGGTATTGTGCCATCATTGGTTTTTGGCATTGCCTTTGGTAATCTTTTTCAGGGTTACGGATTTGAAATTGATGAGTTGATGCGATCTAGCTTTACCGGAACCTTTTTTGATTTGCTCAACCCCTTTGCCCTGCTGTGCGGTATTGTTAGCGTTTCGATGATTAGTATGCAGGGTGCCTCTTGGCAAGCTCTGCGTGCTGGTGACCCTATTCAGAAACGAGCTGAAAAAACGGCTCGCTTATTGGCAGTAATAACAGCCGTTGCTTTTATTTTGGCGGGAGTATGGGTTGCCAACATACCTGGTTATGAGATTACGAGCGTTATTAATACCAACGGGCCTGCCAATCCTCTTGCTAAAACTGTAGCTATTATTGAAACTGGACAGTGGCTGGTTAACTATAGTAAGTACCCATGGATGCTGATGGCTCCAATTCTTGGTTTTTCAGGTTTGCTGGCCTTGATCTTTTCAGCTACCACTCGATTTCATAGTATTAGTTTTATTAGTTCCAGCTTGGCTCAGGCAGGTATAATTATGACTGCAGGTTTTTCATTGTTTCCGTTCATTTTGCCTTCTAGTTCGCAGCCTGGAGTAAGTTTGACTGTGTGGGATGCCACTTCAAGCTATCTGACTTTAACAATCATGGCAATTGTAGCCGCTATATTTGTTCCATTGATTCTAGCTTACACAACATGGTGTTTTTATAAAATGTGGGGCCGAGTCACTGTGGAAGATGTTAACGAAAACAGCCATTCTCTTTATTAGGGTATATGGGAGATAACGAAAAATTATGTGGTATTTCACTTGGATATTAGGTGTATTGCTGGCATGTGCTTTTGGAGTGATTAATGTAATGTGGTATGAGTTTCAGAGCGACAACTACGATGAAGAAACAGGCGAACCACTCAGCAAAAAGAAAGAATAAAAAACAATATACTCAAAATAATGCTTATTCCAGTAATAAGTGCAATAGACTCCGAAGTATAGGATTCAGCTATCATTATATGTGATTTAGTGGTGTTATTTACATTTTTTTGGAATGATGTAATATTAACATGCACAACTCATAAAAATCCGCTTAACGTCGCTGTCTCGTAAAAATATTTGGCATGACTACGGGACGGATAACTGGATGTCATGGCGCTTACTCTGAAGCTCATAGCATCACGCCAACTATTTACACGGTGATCCTACAGGCACGAAATCAGGAGCTTTCGCCACGAAAGTCCACCAATATGCGATTTCTGGCCGCAAAGTTTGGCATAAAATGCCTAGCAAAAGTCGAAGTCTCAATTGAAAGTAAGAAAAAAGCAAAGGTATAAATTGGCCATCGCCATCAGGCTCATAACTTGCACCCTGTTTTTTTCCAAACCACGGTAACGCACTTTACGGTAACCAAACTGACACTTGAGGATTCGGAACAGGGGCCTCTACCCTGTCGTATTTTTGATTGCTGTCGATTACGTTTGCGCTGACTGCTACTTAGGGTAATCTCTGAACAAGCACATTTGTTTGTTACCCACGCTTAAAAATCCAAATTTAAATTTAAACTAGTATAACCAGAATCTGCGAATACTACTTTGTCATCTTTGCGCAGTAACTTGGGTAATTCGTTAACATCAGCTTCATTCGCCGGTGTGACGGTTGCGCTGTGTATGACGTTGCTATTGATATCTGTTCCTATGTGTATTTTAAAACAAAAATAATATTGGTTGTTTTTACGGGTGGAGCGCATATCAGGGTCACGTTTTTTGTCTTTATTTTTAGTAGAGCTAGGAGCTTGGATAATGGTAGCATCTACCATGCTGCCTTGAGATACTTTGATGCCTTTTTCAACAAGATATTTATTGATATCCGTAAAGATAGTTGCACTAAGTTGGTGCTTTTTAATTAGTCTTCTGAAATTAAGTATGGTGGTTTCATCAGGTATGGCATCTAATAATTCAAGTTGTGCAAACCGGACGCATACAGTCCATATCGTATAAGGCTTGCTCTGCTGCAGGATCTGATAATGAGTATCATTGCTGTAAAAAATAAATGCGCAACATATTTTCCGTTGGCATTGGTGCGCGACCTTTGCCTTTCTTGGGATAGTAAGGCTCTATAATATTAAGCAGGCGTACCCATGGTACGGTTTTTTCCATTTCATTTAGAAAGAGATTACGTTTAGTGATAACTTTTTTATGGGTGTATTCTGCGGATGCGAAAGTGATTTGTTTCATACGACAATACTGTTTGTTTGTGTGGCTGTATTATCTTACATTTATTAGACTTGTTCAGAGATTCCTTAGGTTGCCTTTTCTTGGTTTGCTGTAGTTAAAAGTGCTCACTGACCGCAGCAAACAATTTGTCAGTCAATTGATTCAATGATAGATATGCAGCATAGAGGTTAGGCCGATCGGTTGCCCTCAGCGACGTCAACTTTTCGGGTAATGTGGTTCAATGATTGCTTCAAAGGCTGCCCAAGGAGCACATGATTCCATTTTCTCAAGAAATAACTCTTTTCGAGTTTTGCGTTTTTTGGCTGCGTAGCTGAGAGACGCAAAACTTTGTTGTTTCATTGTGGATAACCAACTTGCCCACAGCAATGCTATTATACCAGATTTTGGAGATTCAATCAGAGATTCCCTTATCATAGGTTAGTAAGATGAAAACAGGTAATTGATTCTAACTCATCAGTCAATAAAACAGTACAACGTAAATGCTACAATATATTGTAATATGCTTTTATATGCTTTTATATGCTTCGCGGATTTTAGTCATAAGTGCGCCCTTAAAATTTATGCAGCTAACGCCATTTCACTATAAATCTCATCAGGTGTTTTAAAGTCTAACAGTTTTCTTGGTCTTTGGTTTAGTCGGTTTTGTATATCTAAAATTTCTTTGTCAGTGACATTATCCAAAGATTGGCTTTTGGGCAAATATTGTCTTATCAAACCATTATGATTTTCATTCAAACCTCGTTCCCACGAGGAGTAAGGGTGAGCAAAATAGGTATCTACGTTAAGCTTTTTCTTGATTTTTTCATGAAAGGCGAACTCCTTTCCGTTATCAAATGTGATCGTGAGTAAGTCTGATTGGTAAGGCTTGAGCATCGTTATAATTGCTTTCGTCACCACGTCAGCGTGCTTTGAAGGAACACGTTTTACCAAATTTAATTTACTCACTCTTTCCGTTAATGTAACCAGTACACCCTTGTGTCTTTTGCCAATTACAGTGTCTGCTTCCCAATCGCCTAAACGTATTTTTTGATCCACAATTCCAGGTCGATCATCAATGCTAACACGGTTTCGGATCTGGCCTCGTGCATCGGGCTTTCTTGTTCTTTGCTTATACTTCTTGTGCCGAAGATGTTGATACAAGCAACCACCCCCAGCTTTGTCCTCTCGAATAAACTGGTAAATCGTAGAGGGACATACAGAAGGTTGATTATCTCGTTTAAGGCGTCCTTGTATTTGCTCAGGGCTCCACTGCTTACTTAGTCTGTCAGTAATTTTATCTTTCAGTTCAGCTACCATCTTGGTCGCTTTTGGTTTCTGTTGATGACGTTCCTGCGCAAAATTATGTGCTTGCTTCGGGCGATAACCTCTAGCCCCTGTATTTCTAGCCAACTCTCTTTTAACGGTACTCAAATCACGCCTTAAGTCTTGGGCGATAATTTCATTTGAAACTCCTGCTTTTTTCTCTGACCAAATCTGGTATCTTTCTTCTTGAGTCAGGTGGGTATAACGCTTATTCATAAGTGGTCTCACATTGGTTTTTGGTAGAACCGTGAGTGTACCCTCTGGCTCAACTTTTTCAATATGGCGCACTTATGACTGAAATCCGCGCTTTTATATGCTGTGCTAGATGCCTATTTACGAGATTTAAAGTGTTAAATTAGCACAAATACGGTATGGTAATCTCGGATGGCATTCCCAGTATTGCATTGATTCGAGCAGATAGTGCTCTGCTGGCGAGAAGTCAAAGTTATTTTTATGTTGTAGCGATATTCACAACTATGATTGAGTCAAGCGTTGCTTAGGGATTTGGCAAATGCCACATTCTATTAGGGAGTATGCGATTAAGTCCTCGGAATGGTCAAAACATAGTATAAGTGTGCCTGTATGTCGTGAAATCGGCATGCAGGCACTGAAAAACTAATAAAAATTGGACTGCTAACCTGTGGATCGACCGCAATGTGTCGGTGCACTAAAAAAATAGGGACTTAATCGCATCTTCCCTGGGATGTACTTATTACTTCCATATATCAGGACATAAAGCAGTATAGTAGTTTGATCCATATCTAATATTAACCTTAGGCACAGTAATTAGGATTATCCTTGCTGTCAAGCAATACTTTTACGATTCCTAAATTACGCTTTAACACTGCCTTACGCTTTAACACTGTCATCTGCAACGGAGTTATGATAACACAAATACAAAAAAAGCTCGGGCATCTATGGATGTGCATGAGCTAACACAGTTAACTTCCGCATCAGACGCTAGTAGGATTTTTACAATATCAAGGTGACCATGCCTCACGGCCTTATGCAGAGGTGTATTTTGATGCATGTCAGGACTATTAATATTTACTCCAGATTCCACCAAGAGTTCAATGAGTTTATTATTGCTAGATGTAATTGCAACCGATAGTAAACCTTCTCCTGATTCGTAAGTACCTGTATGGCTAACAATATCGTCCCGAAGAAAGTTGATAACATAGTTATCATTTAAATCTGCACATTGCAGAGCTGTTGCATCATTTCCTGTGTTCAGGTGGTGAGGAGCTTTACTTAACTGTAAGATGTTCATTAGCTTGACATCATTATTTGTAATAGCGATATCAAGTAAGCACTCCATAGCATCTAATAGAGCACAGTCATCCATTTTTTGCACAATGTCTAAGAAGCTACCATCTTTATATGTATTGGAATTATGCCCAGCAGCACTATCTCGCAAGGTATTGCTTGATTCATCAACGCTATCGATTAAAGGTGCATCATCATAATTATTTGTATTTACTTCCCAGACGGCACAACAATATCCACTATAAACACCTGTAATGATATTCAAAAACAATAATAAATCAATCAAATGATATGGTATGGATAAGCTCTTATGTAAAGCTAAAAACATACAGTAATATCCAATATAAATGTAAAGTTAGATTAAACCAAGAGGTGCAAGATACGTCCCAAAATCCTTTCTGATAAATCACAACTCTTAGCTTAAAACTCCAAATCACCAACATATGTCGTGGTCAGCATAACGAACATTTTGGCAATTCGGATATGGGCACGGCGAAGATTGAAATGTCCTGTGATGTTTATGGATGGTTAATGATAAATTCATGAGTTGGTTTTGGTATCGGCAAAGTACGGACCTTCTTGCTAAAATGCGGGTTCGCATTTGCCGGGATCTTCTCGAAAATAAGTTTGCGGATACGGATTCGAACTATATCTTCCAACCTAGGTAGCTCCCTTTCCCTTGTGACAAAGGGAGCCTCAGATATGTCTTCGGCTATCTTATCCCATGATGCAAACCCGTCTGTCGATACTAACGCCCCAGCATTGTTTTTGATACCAATATTAGCATCATTTGCCAATAGTAATAAGACAAGGTCACGGGTGCCATTTTTAACGGCATAATGCAAAGCAGTATTCCCTTTTTTATCGTCTATAGCATTGATATCAGCGCCATTTCTCAGCAGCATGTTGCAGACAAGTGCCCGTGAACGTACAGTTTCTTTATCGTATATATAGTCTTTCGAAGCTATAAGCAATAATGGGGTTAAGCCTTTTGCATTTTTACTATTAACATCAACTCCTTCAGCTATCAATAACTCAAATATAGAAACAATACGTTGAGCGGGGATACTCGAGCTATCAATGCGATAAGCTATAATATGCAATAGGCTATCTCCATTTTCATATCTTTCATGAAGATTAACGTCAGCTGTTATTAAGAACTTGAGTAATTCATAAGATACCTTTGCAACTGCTAGCTTCTGAGGAGTAGAGTGCTCAGAGGTAATAGCTTTATATTTAGGTGATTTGAAAATTTCATCCACTGCTGCGCCAGCGGCCAGCAGTGCTTTCACGATAGGATCAGACCTTACTTGAAGGGCTGTTAGCAGTGGTGTAAATGCGCATTCATCATCATTAGGATTAGCTTTGTTATCAAGCAATACATTGACGATCTCAGTATCCCTATTTATAATTGCCGTCTGCAACGGAGATATGTGCTCACCAGAATCATAAGCACCTCGTTGTATCAATTCATAATTCTGATTCGGTAGTAGAGTATGCGAGCCAAGACAGTCGACTTCCGCTCCAGCCGTCAGCAGGGTTTTGACAATATCAAGATGTCCATGCCTTACGGCATTATGCAGCGGTGTATTATTATTTATGTCGTGACTATTAATATTTGCTCCAGATGCCACCAAGAGTTCAATGAGTTTATTATTGTCAAATGGAATTGCAGCCGATAGTAAACCTTCTTCTGATTCGTAAGTACCTGCATGGCTAATAATGTTGTCCCGAAGAAATTTGATAACATAATAATTATTTAAATCTGCACATTGCAGAGCCGTAGCATCATTTTGTTTACTCTCATGGTGAGGAGCTTTACTTAACATTAAGATGTGAATGAGATTGTCATCCTTATTTCTATGCGCGATATTAAGTAAGCACTGCATAGCACCTAATATAACACGGTCATCCATTTCCTCCACAATACGTAAAATACTAAAATCTGGATATATGCTGGATTCATGTTTAGCATCACTATCCGGCAAGGTATTGTTTGATTCATCAACGCTAAAAGCGGCACAACAACTTTCACTATAATAACCTGTAATGATACTGAAAAATAACAATAAATCAATTAAATGACATGGTCTGGCCATTATCTTATGCCAAGCTAAAAACATACAATTATCTCCAATAGAAATGTAAATCCAGGTTAAAACAATAATCGCAACAGACACCTAAATGTATACTAGCTACCATTCAAGGTGTTGGTAGTAGATAAACATAAAGAAGCTCTACGAATTTACGAGTTTGCGAGTATAACAGGTAATTGGGAGTAAGAGTAGCTAACTCACCACTTTCACGAGGGATGAGTATATACCTTAGTAGTGTTCAATCGCAAAGCTTTGCGAAGCATGCTATTTATTTAATATTACCTGGCAACAATGCCATCTGCTATGATCCCCTGTTTTTTGACAACTCACAACTCACAACTCACAACTCACAACTTCATTATCATTATCATTATCATTATCATTCGATCTTAGGTTATAACGATCTTAATCTTTGGCAAGGTATATAGCATTAACACTTTTTCGCTCATTACGTAGCTCCAGTCTGTTTTTATGAGCATCATTAGTTATAGTTTTTAGAATCAGATCTAAAGGATAACTCTTAAATATTCAAGACAGTAATCACTGTTAGCCGAACTGCAACTCCAAATCATTTTTGACAAATCCATCCCCTTAACTTAAAACTCCAAATAACCCACATACCCAACAAAAGGACTATGCCGTAGTCAACATAACGAATATCTTGGCGGTTCGGATATGGGCACGGCGAAGATTAAAATATCCTGTTATGTCTATACATGGTTAGTGATAAAGTTATAAATTATTTTTGGTAGATTCAAGTCCTTGACCATGTCACTAAGCGCTCGGTTAGAATCCTCCTGACCATTTTTGATCTCCTGACTATTTTTGATAATCAAGTTACGAATACTGCTTCGAACTATAATTCCCAGTCTAGCTGGCTCTCTTGTAACAAAAGAAGCCTCAGATATTTTCTTAGATATTTCAGGTGTTGCACACTCTTCTGCTGTCAACCCAGCCTGATTTTTGATATCACGGTTAGCACCATTTTCCAACAGCAATGAGAGAGGGTTATTGTTGGAGTTGTTAGCAGCGTGATGCAAAGCTGTACATCCTTTGTTGTCAATCATATCCATATCCGCACCATTGCGCAGCATCATTCTAATTATAAGTTCTGTTGTACTGGGTGAATGGTATTCACTAAAATCATGATGAACCACAAGCATCAGTGGGGTCATGCCTGCTGCATCACGATAATTCAGATTCGCTCCCTCAGCTATTAATAGCTCCAATAGATCAGTAAGAGTGCTATTAAATTTCATGCTAGTAATCACATCAAGTGCTATATGCAACGGTCTATCTTTAAACCTATCACTATGATTAGGATTCGCTCCATTATTTAGTAAGTTTTTTATTGTGTCATCAGATCCGTGAATGATTGCTATGCTCAATGCCGTGCCGTAACTGGATTCCATATTAATCTGCTCTTTAGCTACGTTAATAATTAGCTCTTTTATAATATTATTGCTTCGCAAATTGTAAATGGCATAGTGCAAAAGGTCGCAATTAGCAATGTCGTTTGCATCCATTTTTGCGCCAGCATTCAGTAGTACTTTTAATATAGAATGAGAGTTTGCCATAACTGCCATTCGCAGTAGTGAATATTGACATTTAATATAAAAAACAGACTGAGTTCCTGTTTCAATAGGGACTTTGCCGATATTAGTTTTACCACGTAAAGGTGCCGTATGAAACGGAGTCATGAGGTTAGCTCTAGAAACAAATAGTATTGGAATCATATGCATCATATGAGACTGATTGGATATAATCTGGCTGCCAACACAGACGACTTTCGCTCCAGCCGCCAGCAGGATTTTGACAATATCAAGATGACCACACCTCACGGCCTGATGCAGCGGCGTATTTAGCTTCGTGTCAAGACTATTAATATTTACTCCAGATTCCACCAAAAGTTCAATGAGTTTATTATTGCCAGATGGAATTGCAACCGATAGTAAACATTCTCCTGATTTGTAAGTATTTGTAAGGGTAACAATATTGTCCCGAAGAAACTTGACAATGTAGTCATGATTTGAATTTTCATATTGCAGATCCGCAGCATCGTTTCCTGTGCTCAGATGGTGAGGAGCTTTATTTATCTGTAAGATGTGAATTAGATTGTCATCATTATTTGTAATAGCGATATCAAGTAAGGACTTCATAGCACCTAATAGAGCGCAGTCATACATTGTTTGCACAATATCTAAGAAACTACCATCTTTATATGTATTGGAGTCATCTCTAGCATCACTATCCGGTAAGGTGTTGTTTGATTCATCAACGCTATCAATGAAAGATGCATCATCATGATTATTTGGATTCACTGTCACAGCAGCACAACAACCTCCACTATAAAGACCTGTAATGATAATAAAAAACAATAATAAATAAATCAAGTTATATGGTCTTGCCAGGCTCTTATACAACGCTAAAAACATATAACCATCTCCAATATAAATGTAAAGTTAGATAAAACCAAGAGGTGCAAGATGCATCCAAATATATACTAGTCACTATTTAAAAAGCTGGTAATAGACAAGCGAAAGTGGCCTCAAGAGTCTACGAGTATAGCAGGTGATTGGGAGTTGATGAGAATAAATATAAACTAATATTCATAAGGAATGGGTATATACTTTACCAGCGTTAGATCGCAAATCATTATAAAATATGATATTTATTTAAAATTCCATAGCAACAATTCAGCTGCTATGACCTCAGATTATTGGCAATTCATAACTCCATTAGCGCTACCATTCATTCATCTTATAATTAGCATAAGGTTTGGCAAAGTATATAAGCATTAACACCCATCGCCGCCTTACGTATTCATACATGGGCTATAGGTATTAGGAGGGTAGGGTGTTAGCTCTAAAGGATGAATTTTAAACACTCAGGCTTAACTTACTGTTCGGAGTATTGTAACTACAAATCTTTTTGAACAAATCTATCCCCTTAACTTAAAACTCCAAATAACCAACATACCCAACAAAAGGACTATGCCGTAGTCAGCATAACGAACATCTTGGCAATTAGATATGGGCGCGGCGAAGATTCAAATATCCTGTGATGTCTATATAGGGTTTTTGAGAAAGTCATGAAGTATGTCTGGTATCGGCAACTCATTGATTATATCGCTAAGAGGTGGTGTCCAATTATCCTGACGCTGCTTGATAATAAAGTTGAGTAAACTGTGTCGAACAATAGTTATCATACTAGTTGGTGCCCTAGGGGTATAGGCAGCCTCAGATATTATCTTAGACATAGCAGGTGTTGCACACTTTTCTGCTGTCGCGCCAGACTTGTTTTTGATATCACGATTAGCACCATTTTTCAACAGTAATGATACAATACTAGCGTTGCTGTTGTGGGTGGCATGATGCAAAGCTGTATACCCTTTTTGATCGGCCATATCAATATCAGCGCCATTGCGCAGCATCATATTAATGATACTTGTAATTGTATCGGCTGCCTGGCCGAAATAAAACGTATGCTGAACCATAAGCATTAGTGGGGTCATGCCTAATTCATTATGACAATTAACATCCGCTCCCGCAGCTATTAATAGCTTCAATGTACCAGCAATAATTCCATTAGTTTGAGTGAAAGCATTTCTATGAAGTGCTGAATGCAGCGGTCTATCTCCAAGACCGTTACTAGAATTAGGATTAGCTCCATTATCTAGTAAGATTTTTATTGTTTCATGAGATCCATTTAAGATTGCTGTGTGTAATGCCGTGATGCCATACCTGGATTCCTTATTAATCTGATATTGATCTACGTTAACAATTAGCTCTTTTATAATATTGGGGCATCGCGACATGAAAATGGCATAGTGAAAAAGGCTGCAATCAGCACTGTCTTTTGCATCCATTTTGGCGTCAGCCATTAGTAGTTCTTTTAATATAGAATGAGAGTTTGCAATAACTGCAATTCGCAATAGTGAATATTGACCTTTAATATAAAAATTAGGATTAGCTCCTCTTTCAATAAGTACTTTGACGATATCAATTTTAGCATTTGAAACGGCTGTATGCAGCGGAGTCCTGTGGTCAGAACTAGGACTAGCACCAAATCCTTTTCGAATCGTCTCAGATTCATTGGATTGAATATGATTGCCAACACAGTCGACTTTCGCTCCAGCTGCCAGTAGGATTTTGACAATGTCAAGATTATTACACCTCACAGCCTTATGCAGTGGTGTATTTTGATTATTGTCATGACTATTAACATTTATTTCAGATTTCACCAAGAGTTCAATGAGTTTTTTATTGTCAAATGGAATTGCAGCCGATAGTAAATTTTCTCCTGATTCGTACGTACCTGTAAGGCTAACAATATTGTCTCGAAGAAACTTGACAACATAGGCATGATTTAAATCTGCACATTCCTGATCCGTATCATCATTTCCTGTGCTCAGATGGTGAGGAGCTTTACTGAACTTTAAGATGTTAATTAGATTATCATCATTATTTTTAATAGCAATATCAAGTAAGTACTTCATAGAATTTAATAGAGCGCAGTCATCCATTTTCTGCACCATACCTAAGAAACTACCATATTTATATGTATTGGAACGATGTCCATAAACACTATCAATTAAAGGTGCACGTTCATAACTATTTTGACTCACTCCCCAAACGGCACAACAATATCCACTGTAAACACCTGCAATGATGCTAAAAAGCAATAATAAATCAATCAAATGATGTTTTCTGGACAAGCTCTTATGCAAAGATAAAAACATACAACTATTTCCAATATAAATGTAAAGTTAGATTAAGTCATAAGGTGTAAGCACTCAGGCTTAACTTACTGTTCGGAGTATTGTAACTCAAAATAACCAACATACCAATGCCGTAGTCAGCATAACGAACATCTTGTCAATTCGATATGGGCACGGCGAAGATTCAAATATCCTGTGATGTCTAATCAGGGTCACGTTTTTTGTCTTTGTTTTTAGTAGAGCTAGGAGCTTGGATAATGGTCGCATCTACCATGCTGCCTTGAGATACCTTGATGCCTTTTTCAACAAGATATTGATTGATATCCGCAAAGATGATTGCACTAAGTTGGTGCTTTTCAATTAGTCTTCTGAAATTAAGTATGGTGGTTTCATCAGGTATGGCATCTAATAATTCAAGTTGCGCAAACCGACGCATTCAGTCCATATCGTATAAGGCATGCTCTGCTGCAGAATCTGATAATGAGTACCATTGTTGTAAGAAATAAATCCGCAACATACTTTCCATTGGCATTGGTGGGCGACCTTTGCCTTTCTTGGGATAGTAAGTCTCTATAATATTGAGCAGGCATACCCATAGTACGGTTTTTTTCATTTCATTTAGAAAGAGATCACGCTTAGTGATAACTTTTTTATGGATGTATTATGCAGAAGCGAAAGTGATTTGTTTCATACGACAATACTGTTTATTTGTGTGGCTGTATTATCTCACATTTATGAGACTTGCTCAGAGATTCCTTAGCTAGTCATGAATTTGGTTGGGTGTTTTGATTACTATTCATTTTGGTTTATGTTGACGTTCCTGATAAAAAAGCATGGGTTTTTTCTGATCTTGTATGCGCTTGCTAAGGTCTGCAATTGGATTCTGAAAAGAATGGTCTGGATGTTTATCTGGACGTTTTTCTAAGGTGAGAAGCTTATCTAGTACCGTTTGGTAACAAGCATGGAGTGTATCTCTCTCTTTTGTCATATTTTGTAACTGTGTATTGGCTAGCTTTAATAATACATGCAGTTTGGATATTTCTGTTTCTTTTGCTGCTTGATTTTTTAGGTGCGTATCTACGGAGGTGTTAAGATTCCCTGCCCCAATAATGAGATGTGAAATGGTTTCAGATTGTTTGTGATTATTCCGTTTGAGATCGTATATCTCGTTTATTAGCTTAATATTATCTTGGTGTTTGTTGTCCAGAAGTTTTTTTACACCATCTCTTTGTGCTCTATATTTGTTAAGTTGAATCCGCTGTATTTTAAGTTCATTCTTGTGTAGCTGCAATTTTGAGGAGATTTCTGTTTCTTTCACTATTTGATCGTTTAGTTGTCTTTTAAGTTGCGTTGTACTAATAAAGAGATTTGAAATGGTTGTAGCCTGTTTTGTATTATCCTCCTTGAGCTTGGATGCCTCTTGTATTAGCTGGGCGTTATCAAGGCTTGTGTCTTTTAGGTTTTTCTCTATAAAAGAAGTTTTTTCTGCTCTGGCTTTATACTTTTTTAAGTCAAGCAGTTTTAATTGAAGCTCATTAATGTGGCTCTTAGCCATAGATAGCTCATGTTTGTATTGCTGATCGTCTGGTATTTCCTTGCTGTTTTTAATCTCAAGTTTCTTTATGGGATAGTGTTGTTCTGATTTTGTGCATGCATAAGTACTAGTTTTGTTATTTGGGATTTTGTTATATTGTTTAAATTGTATTTCTCTATGTTTACGCTGTTGGTCAGAGTTATCTTTGGCTGTCGTTGAGTTGCTATCTAGATGAGTGCTAGTGGGTGTGTGTTTTATTTTTGTATGTAGTGATGGAGAACTTTTAAGTTGCGGTAGTGTGGTGTTCTTTGTGTTACTGCTGGTTTCGTGGTTTGAAGTAGATATAGGCGATGGAAATGGTCTATGGGATGGACTTTTTTTGGAGGATGGGTCAGGAAAACTATGCCTGCTCTTGCTTGTTTTAACTACCATCTTATGCTTATTTTCGAAAATTATTTCTTGTGAGCTTAATTCATTAGGTTTGACAGTTTTAATGGTGGTAGGATGTTTTTTTGTTAACCTAGCATCCACTGCATCCACTGCATCCTTTTGTTGACTATTTTTCTCTGTCTCTAAAATAATGCTGAGTTTATCTGTAATATTGTTCTCCCATAAAGACTTAATTGCATTTTCCCAAGAATCATCGCAATCATTTTCTGGTGATGTAGAATAGTGTTTCGGAGTGTCAGGTCTATAAAAAATGCTTATAGTGTTCTTGCTTGACAGATAAACAAACATCATTTTGTAAGGCTCTCCTTTAGAAGAAAACGAGTGGTATGCCAAGAAAAGTTCCAGTTCTGGAGAGGTGGAAATCACTCTTTTTGTATTGTGTGTGGTTATTATTCCTGATTCATTGAATTTTGGCAGAGGTTGTGCATACAATACGATTTTATTATCTCGAAAGGTTACTAATAATATTTCTTGTTCTTTTCCGTGTTGTGTATCATCGTAGAAATAGCACCTATTTCTTTTTATTTCATTTATGTCTGTGATAACTGTAGCGCCAAAGTATATATAAGTTTTTTGTCTTTTTATTGAAAACTCGTTGTTTTCTTTCCGAAATATGTCTAAGTCACTGGGTGTCGTATAGTTGGCAATGTATTTGCCTTCATGATCTGATGTTTGCCTTATTGATAATGAGATACCAATATTTTTAAAAAAGTAGGATAAACTGCTCATAAATACCACTGACGTATCGAAACATTGGATATTGTCCATATCCTTTTCTTTATGTGGGTCTATTGTTATCTCAATATTCACTTCATCTGATGTCTTACTACTATCCTTCTTGTTTAGAAGTTCTTTTCTTTTAAGTAAGGCGTCTGTGAGGCTAGATAAGTAGGATAATGTTTCCGTATCAGCTGGGTGAGACATAAAAACAGATGCTTCTATTGGGTATTCCTTCTTTTTATACGGTGATTGTTCGTAATCAAAAATTAAATAGGTCGTTTTATTTTGATTGTTCTTGCTAACAATAAGTGTGCTTTTATTTTGGGGTATTATCTTAGACTGATCTCGTGCATTGGCAAGGCCTGTATGAAAAGTAATATTTTCATATTCAATTCCAAGGTCGCTAAGTGAGTAGCACTCGGTGTTTGATGTCATGATTATTTTTAGGTGGATATTTTTTTCTGATGGCTCTTTCTGTTTACATGAGAAGAAAGGCATTTTGCCTAATCCTCCCTGTACGCATTTGTCTACACAACTTTTTGCATTGGTTGCTACGAAAGATGTCATCATAACGATCATAGAAGCAAAAAAATAGCATACTAAGTTAGATGTATCACGCATAAAAAATCACCAAGTAATTTTCAGTTTTGAGGTAATGATTATTGTAGCCACTAATGAGTAAAAGTAAACAGAAAACTAATAAATAGGATTATTTGCAGAGAAGGCGACATTGTGATACATTTAGTTATCCCAGTAATTCCTGCTCTTTTCTGAATCCGGTTATATATATCTGTGAAACTATTGTTTTTTTGTGGTCGCGGATTTTAGTCATAAGTGCGCCCTTAAAATTTATGCAGCTAACGCCATTTCACTATAAATCTCATCAGGTGTTTTAAAGTCTAACAGTTTTCTTGGTCTTTGGTTTAGTCGGTTTTGTATATCTAAAATTTCTTTGTCAGTGACATTATCCAAAGATTGGCTTTTGGGCAAATATTGTCTTATCAAGCCATTATGATTTTCATTCAAACCTCGTTCCCACGAAGAGTAAGGGTGAGCAAAATAGGTATCTACGTTAAGCTTTTTCTTGATTTTTTCATGAAAGGCAAACTCCTTTCCGTTATCAAATGTGATCGTGAGTAAGTCTGATTGGTAAGGCTTGAGCATCGTTATAATTGCTTTCGTCACCACGTCAGCGTGCTTTGAAGGAACACGTTTTACCAAATTTAATTTACTCACTCTTTCCGTTAATGTAACCAGTACACCCTTGTGTCTTTTGCCAATTACAGTGTCTGCTTCCCAATCGCCTAAACGTATTTTTTGATCCACAATTCCAGGTCGATCATCAATGCTAACACGGTTTCGGATCTGGCCTCGTGCATCGGGCTTTCCTGTTCTTTGCTTATACTTCTTGTGCCGAAGATGTTGATACAAGCAACCACCCTCAGCTTTGTCCTCTCGAATAAACTGGTAAATCGTAGGGGACATACAGAAGGTTGATTGTCTCGTTTAAGGCGTCCTTGTATTTGCTCAGGGCTCCACTGCTTACTTAGTCTGTCAGTAATTTTATCTTTCAGTTCAGCTACCATCTTGGTCGCTTTGGGTTTCTGTTGATGACGTTCCTGCGCAAAATTATGTGCTTGCTTCGGGCGATAACCTCTAGTCCCTGTATTTCTTGCCAACTCTCTTTTGACGGTACTCAAATCACGCCTTAAGTCTTGGGCGATAATTTCATTTGAAACTCCTGCTTTTTTCTCTAACCAAATCTGGTATCTTTCTTCTTGAATTAGGTGGGTATAACGCTTATTCATAAGTGGTCTCACATTGGTTTTTGGTCGAACCGTGAGTGTGCCCTCTGGCCCAACTTTTTCAATATGGCGCACTTATGACTGAAATCCGCGGGTTTAGCATGTTTTTGAATCTATTTTTAGAATTTTATGATCGATAACTGTTCTCACCTTAATTTGATCCGGTAAAGGTATGTATGGATTAAGCAAAACATAGTGAGTTAAATCCCAGTCTCTTTAGGCATCTCATCCCAGCGTTCACGGTTCGCTATTTTGATTGCACGTAAATTTTTTGGCGGTTATGCATACGTTCTAAAAGTTACTCAGATGCCGCTGACTTGGAGTCAGAAATTTCAATATGCTGTGCTTGTGTTCATCGTTGTGCCATCGGTCAAAGATATGTGCTAAGTTTCATGGTGCATCAATATCCGCATGGTCTTTTTGGGAGATAGGCTGGTACTTCAGTGATCTGAAAATTGCCTCAGAATAAGGATAATCATTTGCTCTTGGGAGACTATATCAGTTACTGGTGATAGTGTGAGTGAAATATAAATGAGAGATGGCCCATTAGCCTACGAGTAGTAGGTATTTTGGGAGAGGTTAATCCTAGATTTCACAATAACCGACACACTTGGAATTGATTTGAGAATCAGCTGGTCATAGGTTGTAGTTCTCATACAACGAGATAGGTGACCACATGGGAAACTATTACAAACAGCTGACTCTGGGAACGATATCAGATTTAATCCTTTAGCACACTCGTTAGCAGAATAATTGCATTCAGTCGTGTATGGATACTTTTATGGAACCTGTCTCAAAAACTCTGCGTCTGATTGGGTTTTATTAGGTCGGATGCCGACATACAGCTCACGAGAAAAGTCGTCTATAGCAATAAATATCACAAATTAAGATCGGTAAATGTGCAAGTAATACAAAAGTTGCTATTTAGGTAGTAATTGTAAAACCAGCTGAATGCCCCTGCTGCGACCCCTGCTAATCCCATAAATAATGCTTTTTTGAATACATTACGGGAGATATAATGAGTTATCAAAACATTGATATGATTTGATAGTTTAGAATCATCGCTGGTAAATTCAAATAATCCATCAGATACAACGACTTTTATCTCGTTACCTACATGTTTTGATCGAATAAATGCGCATTTAGTGGAGCGCCCCAGTGTTATAAAGGAGATATCGAAATTATGTAGTTGTTTGATGATATTATCAGCAATAACAGTAGGCTTTGAATAAAACGATACTACGTTTTCAGTTGCGTCAAATGCATCCATGTAATTTACATGTTCTTTCTTGCTACAGCTAGGTGTTGTCATAGCCTCTAGCGCGCTTTTTGCAAGGGATAGCATTTTATATATTTCTTGCTCGTTTAGAATAGCCTCCGCAGCAATATTTTTTAAAGTACGCGTTAGAAAAGTAGAATATAACAAATCATTATTATGTTGACAAAAGATATTATCTGTGGATTCGCCACGTCTGCCCTTTGAATAAAGCAAGTACACATAAGACTCCCAAATCGCTGATTTGTAAGATAGGTCGTTAATACACGTTATCTCATTAAAGTCTGCGATTCTATCTAAAAAACTGGATATACAGTATAATTCATATTTTGTTATTGCTAACTGTCGGATAGGTGGTAGCTTATTGCACAGAGATTTTATTTTTTTTTCATCTGAGATTTTTTTATTCATAAAACATTGTACAGTGTTAGAAGTATTATTCTTGCAATAGTCACCTTTGAATTGTGTTAGACTTGACGTGAGCTCGCTAATTCTATGGATCAAGTGTTGTATATGAGACGTATCTATCTGTATTTTATGGTTTCGACATAAACATTTTATATTTTGTGTAAAATTATGGCAGAGTATGGTTATTCCTTTGTTTATTACTTGTTCTTTAGAGGTGAGTATATGGTACGACCAAGCACTCATTGAGCTTATTATTAATATATTTGAAAATATGACTAAAAATACCCACCGTATTTTAATAAAATAATTTTTGTGCTGGTGTGTCATAAAATAACCATGTCTTTAAAGTGGCAGATAATACTGTTTAATGGATATTCGTGTCAACTAAAATATCTTTGTTTTAGATAAAAAACATGCAACCTTTGATTTACAAAGCATAGTAATATGAGTTGGCTATAGTATAAGGTAATCCTATGCTGTAGCTCTTATATTTCTACAATAACGAACACACTTACCCGATAAAAACTCAATATGACTAAAGTAGTTTAAAGCTTTTCGTGGTCGTATGTTGATTAAAAATTGAGTCTCATCAATTTTATTTTTCGACACGTAGCCCATCTTTATTCCCTTTGGGAAAAATCTCCTTAGCAGGCCATTAGTATTCTCGTTAAGTCCACGTTGCCATGAGTGGTATGGCTTAGCAAAGTAGATCTTATAGTCTAATGATTTAGCGATACGAGTGCTGGCACACTCTCTGTATGAGCGCTATAGCCTATAAGTATCCGGCTCAAATCTATTACAAGCGTGCCGAGTGTTGTGTAAATCTAGAATGTAACACGTAGGTTACGAATGCTTGATCATCTCTTTAATGTTTTTTAATGATAAACAGGTCATTGGTTGTAGAACTTTGCAGCCATAATGTGTGCTTCATCTGTTTTTTGAGATTTCTGAATCAGTTTTACATATGGGCGATTAACTTTTTTTAATGTCCACATGAAGTTTATATGAGCTAGTAGCACATTTTTTTCTTCTTCACTTGGTGTGATTAATTGAAGAGGATGAATATTTGAACTTAATTTTGGTGGTGCTGGAGTTGTAATAGGTTCCTTAGCTTGATTCTCATTAACAACTATGGCAGTCGTATTGACAATATTTCTATGTGCTTTATATTTTTCGCGTTCATCTAAGCACAGACTGCAGAGTGGATTGAGCATATTAGGAAAGTTGGTTGCAAAAGTCTGCCAATAAGCTATATGATTTACATCTGTTTTTCTAGGTTTGCCATCGGCCTCTAAAACAGAAGATAACGTTTGTATGGAGTTATGTTTAATTATATTTAGAATCTCTGGAACATACTGTATAAGTTTTCTAAATTTAATAAAATCATCTATATCTACAATAGCTGCAATATTATGGCCGGATTCATCACTACAACAGTCATGTATCTCATTGGAATTTAAGGTATATCTTTGTTCTATGCCGATATAGTATAAAAAAGACCATATAGGTTTTCCCATATACTCGTTATGTTTACAATGGTGCATGATTTTCTCTATTCTGAAAGCATAAATTTCAAGCCAAGCTTGTATCATCCTCCTAGTAATGTCTACATTTAGAGGTTTAGAGCTGAGTTGCTGCTTAAGGGAGTGGTATTTTATAATCAAATCTTCGCCGTAATAGCGCATATGATAGAGTTTCTCATCCAGCGCTGCCAATATGTCTTCATTTTTCTCAGAGCTGTAATGAATGTGGAAAACTTTGGCGCTAGTCTCATAGAGGGCACTGTTTTTATCTTTTATATTATCTAGCCAAGGCCATATTTTTGTTGCAATCAGTCGATAATAATCGAGTTGATAGTAATTGCTAGCATCCACGAGTGGGGTGCTCTCATTGTCGTCTTGTTTTTCCTGAGTTATAGCTTTTGCCTCTATGCTTGCTTCTGCTATAAAAAGTCGTATTTGCTCAAAATCATTTGCTACTATTTCTTTCCAAACAATGGAAAGGCTTACTGCTTCTTCTATGGATTGTGTTAGCTGATTATTCGTTATTATTCCTTGAGCTAATGCATTATCCACAAAAGATATTATATCTATAATATCTTTTGGACTGACAGGCTCGTATTGTCTATTCTTCAATAACTGCTTTGTTGCTATTTGTCCCGATGGAGGTACATCTTCTCTGGTATTATTTTGGTGGAGGTTAAGGGCGGTTATAAATATTTTAGCAGTTTCTGAATGCCAAATTGGCGGTAGGTCTTCATGTTCCAATGTGGTGCCACCCCCAGCATAACTCTTAACTGAAAGTAATAACCAATATATAACCCATATCCAAAGCCAACTTCTAAAAAAGATAATCATACATTTCCTGTGATTTCATATGTTTTGGGCGTTACATTCTCCAAAAGCGCTATAGATAGATAGTAATCTTATACCGATTTCCATTGAGGATGCTATAACGCACTTTTAGGCGCGTGAGGGGATTCGCTAGCTTGTTGCCTTCAATATCCCTATTATTTGAACTGGGAATGTTTTACCTTAATCCTGACTTTATAGCAAGTATAATAGCCGTAGTATTTTAATATTTGTCCTAAAAGGTAGAAATACTGTTATGTATAAATGTACCGAATGGGTACATTATTGTGAAATTCAGCTTTTATCGACTCGCTTTTAACATAAATTATATGGCTTTTTAAGCCACATAAAGTTACGTATCCAGGCTGTATAAAGATTATATTTTTATAGTTATGGTCGGCTTAGCAGCATCCCTAGCTAGTCTTTGCGATAATGTTATTCGCTGCTTGCGTGTACGATTCCAGTTTGTCAAAGTTTAAGTAGCGGTAGATTTCACCAGCCATATTGTCGATGTTTTTAGCGTAAACCATATACTCATCAAGGGTCGGTATTTTTCCCATAATAGCGCCTACTGCCGCAAGTTCTGCAGAACATAGGTAAACGTTAGCACCATCACCGAGGCGGTTGGGGAAATTCCTGGTGGAAGTAGAGAGTACTGTTGCTCCTGCCTGCACCCTTGCCTGATTACCCATGCATAAAGAGCAGCCTGGTATTTCTGTGCGTGCACCAGCTTTATTGTAGATGTCATAAAAACCTTCTGCCATCAATTGTTCTTGATCCATTTTGGTTGGTGGGGACACCCATAACCGTGTTGTTAGAGGTTTGCCGTTTTGTTCAAGTAGTTTGCCTGCGGCACGGAAGTGGCCAATATTGGTCATACAGGAACCGAGAAATACTTCGTCGATTTTATCACCGGCGACATCTGATAGAATTCTGGCATCATCGGGATCATTAGGCGCACAGAGAATTGGTTCTTTGATATCTGCTAAGTCAATGTTAATGATAGCGGCATATTTAGCGTCTGGGTCGGCACGCATTAATTGAGGATTGGCTAACCAGTCTTCCATTTTCTGGGCTCGCCTTTCTAGTGTGCGTGGGTCTCCGTAATTATGGCTTATCATCCAGCGTAGCATGGTGACATTAGAGTTTAGGTATTCGGTAATGGAGTCTTCAGAGAGCGTAATGGTGCAGCCGGCTGATGAACGTTCGGCTGAAGCATCGGATAATTCAAATGCTTGTTCGGCGGTAAGATCATCAAGCCCTTCTATTTCAAGGATTTTGCCGGAGAAAATGTTTTTTTTGCCTTTTTTTTCTACAGTGAGAAAGCCTTGTTTGATAGCAAAGAGAGGAATAGCATGCACCAAATCACGTAGGGTAATGCCTGGTTGTTTTTTTCCCTTAAAGCGAACTAGCACGGACTCCGGCATATCTAAAGGCATGGCGCCAGTAGCAGCGGCAAAAGCCACTAGTCCGGAGCCAGCAGGGAAAGATATTCCCATTGGGAACCTGGTGTGAGAATCGCCGCCAGTGCCTACTGTATCGGGAAGGAGCATACGATTAAGCCAGCTGTGGATGATGCCGTCACCGGGTCGTAGGGCTACTCCTCCACGATTCATAATGAAGTCTGGTAGCGTGTGCTGGGTTTCTATGTCTACTGGTTTTGGATAGGCTGCAGTATGACAAAACGACTGCATTACCAAGTCTGCTGAGAAACCAATGCAGGCTAAGTCTTTTAATTCATCACGAGTCATTGGGCCGGTAGTATCTTGTGAACCAACTGTGGTCATTCGGGGCTCACAATATTGATTTGGTTTAATGCCAGCAACACCACAGGCTTTACCAACAATTTTTTGGGCAAGGGTATAATCCTTACCTGAATCTTTCACGGTCATTGGCTTGCGAAATATATTAGTACTTCCAAGGCCAAGGGATTCTCTAGCTTTTTCTGTTAGACTTCGGCCAATAATAAGGTTGATTCGTCCTCCGGCCTGGACTTCATCAAGAATAACATCTGATTTTAGTGAGAACTCTGATAAGGTTTCGCCAGAATCTGATAAAATTTTGCCTTCGTAAGGGTGGATATGGATGATATCGCCCATATGAATTTTTTCAACAGGTGCCTCAAAGACGAGAGCTCCAGCATCTTCCATTGTATTAAAAAAAATGGGAGCTACTTTTTCACCAATACAAATGCCGCCAAAGCGCTTGTTTGGGATGCCTAGTTTATCATCACCAAAATACCATAGCAAAGAGTTAGTTGCCGATTTACGGGAAGAACCGGTACCAACAACATCTCCGACAAAAGCTACAGGCATACCTCGAGATTTAATACTTTCAATTTGCTGAATAGGTCCTGTGTCACCAGGGGAGTCAGGATGCATCCCATCCCGTGCCATTTTATACATAGCCTTTGCATGCAAAGGGATATCGGGGCGCGACCAAGCATCTGGTGCTGGAGATAGGTCGTCGGTGTTAGTTTCTCCCGTTGCTTTGAATACGATGGCTTTTATGCTGATAGGAACTTTCTCTCTACTAGTGAACCATTCACCGTCAGCCCAGGATTTAATGATGCTTTGGGCATAGTTATTGCCTTTCTGGGCTCTTTCTTCAATGTCATGAAAAACATCAAAAATCAACAAAGTGTGTTTGAGCTGTGCAGCAGCAAGAACGCCCAATGTAGGGTTGTCCAATTGCTCGACCAAGGTTGGTATGTTATAACCACCCAGCATATTGCCAAGTAGTTCGATAGCTTTTTCTTTATTTAATATGGGGGATTTGGCTTCACCGTTGATGAGGCCTGAAAGAAAGCCTGCTTTAACGTAAGCGGCTTCATCTACACCGGGGGGGATACGAAACGCTAGTAGCTCCAATAAGGTTTCTTCTTCACCAGCAGGTGGCTGTTTTAACAATTCAACAAGTTCTGTGGCTTGCTCTGCGCTCAAGGGCATGGGAGGGATCCCCTCAGCAGCGCGCTCCCGAACGTGATTTCTGTAAGCTGCTAGCATAAATTATACCCTCATGATTAGTCGCTGGTTCTGATAGGTTATCAGAGGTATGTTATTTTAATTCATTGAAGTGTTTTATTGGATTAAGCGTGCTTTCAATGATTCTAATGCTTGCACCCATTGTATGTGAAGATACAGTGGGTGCTGGCTATTCCTATCCAGACTAGTTGGTTGTCTATATCCATCCAAAGCACCTGCTATTCGTAGGCTCATGGTGTTTATCTCGTTTGTCTCCTACCATGCCTCAATGGTGACTGATATTTATTCAATTACTGTTGATATTGGCTTCAGACTTCCTAAACGTAGGCATTATAGCGGAATACTGTACTTAAGTTAAGCTATTGTAATATGGTCTTTGCTTGTTTTGTTGATTGGTACCTTTATTTACTTTTGTGGGTGAAAACGGTACGCGATCATTCAAATGGTAGTTTTAATCTTGAGGTGAGAGCATTATTTTACGATATCATAGCAAGGACTGTAAGTGCTGCCCGCTAGCTTCATTCTATGCTGTTGGACAAAAGAGTTGAGAAGAATGTCAACTTTAGCCATGAGTTCGGTATCGCCAGATATCTGATAAGCCCCGTTTTCCCTGATGCTACTTAAGCCATCTTCCTTGATATTGCCTGAGACAATGCCTGACATTAAACGCCTTATATTTGCAGCCAAAAGGTGGCTAGGCATATCTAGATTTAATGTAAGATTTGCCATATTTTCATGGGTTGGCTGGAAAGGTAGTTGGAATTCATGGTCTATTTTGAGTAGCCAGTTGAAGTAGTAGGCATCACTGTGTTTGCACCTAAAGCTGGTTACTTCCTCAAGTCCTGTATGCATAGTGCGGGCAACCTCTACAGGGTCGTCTATAATGATTTTGTAACGCTTTTGTGCTGATTGACCAAGAGTCTGGCAGATAAAATGATCAATTTGCTCAAAATAGCTTTGGGCGGATTGCGGACCTGTAAACACCAAGGGCAGTGGTATTTGTTCATTATCTGGGTGAAGGAGGATGCCAAGGATATACAGTATTTCCTCGCAGGTGCCAGGACCGCCTGGAAAGACCACGATACCGTGTCCAAGCCGGACAAATGCTTCAAGACGTTTTTCAATATCAGGTAAAATAATTAGTTCGTTAACAATGGGGTTTGGTGATTCAGCTGCGATAATTCCCGGCTCGGTTAGTCCTAGGAATCGACCGTTTTCAACACGCTGTTTGGCATGGCCTATATATGCACCTTTCATCGGTCCTTTCATTGCTCCTGGACCACAGCCAGTGCATATATTTAGGTGCATTAGACCCATTTGATAGCCTACGGCTTTGGTATAATTGTATTCCTCTCGTGAAATTACATGTCCTCCCCAGCATACTACAATGTTCGGAGGTTGTTTGGTGATTAAAGCATTGGCGTTGCGTAATATTTCAAAAGTCAGATGGGTTATGTCTGTTGAATTTGTTTCATCAAGTAATCGGTTATCAGCAATGTGAGAGGATACATAGAGAATATCCCTGAGTACGGAGGAAAGATTTTCCCGAACCCCTAGAATAAGTTTGCCCTGCACGAAAGCATTAGCTGGAGCGTTGATTAGCTCTAGCTTCAGGCCGCGATGTTCTTGGGTGATATGAATATCAAAATCTTGATATTCCTTTAATAACGCTTCTACGTTGTCCCCTGGCTCGCATCTCAAAACGGCTAGTGCGCACTGCCTGAATAATCGGTGTAGTCCTGCTTTACTAGTGTCCTGAAGGAGGCTGACTTCGCGGCTGGACAATACACACATACTACCAGCTGGGTTTACGCTAGCTGACACAACACCTTTCTTAGCCATATTATACTCACTTATAGATTTGTAACTTAGTAGAATATTTCAGCATTTATCGAAATATAAATAAACGTGCTTTCCAGTAATAAGCGTAATTTGATTATGGTGCAAGGTAACTCTACGTGTAGTTCCTTAAATAATTCATCATATGGTGATCTATCTTTATACCTTTCAGGTGTTAGTAGCAATCCCATGATCCTAATAGTAGTAGGTGTTATGGTGTGCTAGAGGAGTAAACAAACTCATAATTTCAATGGAAATAGGTATATAATTGCTAGGCTAGGGAACTTGTGTTTGCTGGTTATTACGATGGAGCTATTACCGTGTAAAAATAGAAGGTTGCGAGCGTGGTGTTTGAGTATCCTGACGATATTCTAAGTAGGTATTTCTGCATGACTCGCTGCTTGATTCTATACCCTTTACCGTTGTAGGTGCTGGCGGTTAATGAGCGAAAAAGAAACAAGGCGGTGAAGTCTATGTTTACAGGTATTGTAAAGGGGGGGTTTTCTGTTGTTGGAGTAGAGAGGCTGAGAGATTTTATTAGGTTATCTGTTGAGCTTAATGATGGGTTGACGGAAGGTCTTGTACATGGCTGTAGTGTTGCTGTTAATGGCGTCTGCCTCACGGTTGTCGGTATTCATAGGAAGGTTGTTTTTTTTGATGTAATGAAGGAGACATTGAGAGTAACAAATCTTGGGGATCTTTCTGAAGGAGCTGGTGTGAATATTGAAAGAGCGGCCCGCTTTGGAGATGATATTGGTGGTCACTTGTTGTCTGGTCATATACACGATACGGTTGTTGTAAGTAAGGTTTTAAAGGAAGTAAATAGTGTCACCGTTGTTATTAAGGTTAATAACGTGTGGTCTGATTATCTTCTTCCTAAAGGGTATGTGGCCCTAAATGGAGCAAGTCTCACTATTGGCGAAAAAGTTGCTTACGACTCATTTCGTGTGCACCTTATTCCTGAAACTCTTCGACGGACTACATTTGCGGATGTTAAGGGTGGGTCTCGGCTTAATCTGGAAATTGATAGTCAGACTCAGGTTATAGTCAATACGGTTAAAGCACATATGCCCTTTGCCATTAAGGGTGTGAGTCAGCGAAAAATGAGCGAAGTACCATGATCTTACGAGTAGTAGGTAATTTGGGTTGGTGAGAGCATTCAACAACCACGAGCCATTAATGAGTATCATGCCCAAATTATTGAAGATACTGGGTATTATTAGGGGAGGGGAGTTAGGTTTCGTGAGGTGAAGTCGGAGTTGTCGGAAAGGATGAAATTGTTTATCGGATGTATTTTTGAGTATCCCATGTTGTATATCCGTAACTGTTATAAGCAAACACGATAGGCTTGCTTTAAAGTCAGATATTACTCATTGATGATTGGTTGTGTCATCACACTTGTTTATCTAAGGATAAAGACGTCACTGGGAAATAGTTTGCTTAGTGGCGTGATGGGTAAAATTCAGCCGTGATAATCTGCTCGATCTTTGATTGACCGACCGGTTATCGCTGGCAATTATTTTTTAGTTTTTTTAGTTTTTTTAGTTTTTTTAGGTGTTGGAACTTTTTTTTTGATTGATGGGAAAACAATATTGAAAACATCGTCGAAGTTTTTTGCAAAATGTATTTTAATTCCTTTTCTGATGTAGTCTGGCAATTCTTCAAAGTCCCTTTGACACTCTTCTGGAATAATAAGCTCTAAAATACCTTGTCGGCGAGAGGCAATTATTTTTTCTCTGATACCACCAACGGCTAATACTTTTCCAGTCAGTGTTAGCTCTCCGGTCATGGCTATTGGCTTGGGCTTTATATGCAGAGCCATGGAAATTAGTGAAGAAGCCATGGTGATGCCAGCACTAGGGCCGTCTTTAGGGGTTGCGCCTTCAGGAACGTGCATGTGTATAAAAGAATTATCGAAAAATGTTTCTTTTATGCCTAGTTGTCGCGCTCTGCTAGAGACATAACTAAAGGCAATAGCTGCAGACTCTTTCATAACATCACCTAATTGACCGGTCAGCTTAAAGCCGTGACGCTGTTGATGAATTAGTCTAGATTCTACCGGTAATGTTGCTCCACCCATAGACGTCCATGCGAGACCAGTGACTACGCCAACCCCTTGAATATATTTTTCTTTTCTAAAATAGGGCGCACCAAGATAGCTTTCCAAATCCTTAAGAGAAACGCTTATTCTGTTTTCTTTTTTATTCAACAGCTTAACCACAGCTTTTCGAATAATTTTTTGAAGTAGTTTTTCTAGATGCCTAACGCCGGACTCCCTAGCATAACCCTCAATAACTTTTTTAAGGGACGCGTCAGAGATTTTTAACTGGTTTTTTGTTAAGCCTGCAGCGTTAAGCTGTTTTGGCCAAAGATGATTTTTGGCAATACCAAGTTTTTCTTCAGTAATATAGCCAGCAAGGCGGATAACATCCATTCTATCCAGAAGAGGTCCGGGGATGGTATCCAGTTGATTGGCGGTACAAACAAACAGGACTTTTGACAAATCAATCCGCATATCCAGATAGTGGTCAAGGAATTCGTGATTTTGCTCTGAATCGAGCACTTCAAGCAACGCTGAGGCCGGGTCACCGCGAAAAGAAGAACCTATTTTATCGATTTCGTCAAGCATTATAACCGGGTTTGATGTCTCCACTTCTGTTAAGGCTTGGACTAGTTTTCCAGGTAGTGAACCAATATAAGTACGACGATGCCCTTTGATTTCGGCCTCATCTTTCATGCCTCCAAGGCTTAACCGGTAGAACTTTCGTCCCAGCGCTTTAGCTATAGAGCGCCCGATGGATGTTTTTCCAACACCTGGGGGGCCAATAAGAAGCATAATAGAGCCGGAGACCTCTTTTTTAAAAGCACCAACTGCCAAAAACTCTATGATTCTATCCTTTACATCATCTAGGCCGTCATGGTCACAATTTAGAATATTTCTAGCATTTTTTAAATCGTAAATATCATTAGAAAACTGCCCCCAAGGCACCAATGTTGCCCAGTTCAGATAATTACGGCAGACAGCAAATTCTGGTGATCCTGCTTCAAGAATGGATAATTTTTTTAATTCATCATTGATCTTTTTTGTGGCGGATTCTGTCACTTTAAGTTTTTTAAGGCGCTGCTCAAAAAGTTCAATTTCGGCTGTTCTGTCGTCCTTTGATATGCCCAGTTCTTTCTGAATTACCTTCAGTTGCTCTCTAAGGAAAAACTCCCTCTGGCGTTTGCTAATTTTACGATTAACTTCAGCATTTATTTCTGTTTGTAGTCTTGCGACTTCCTGCTCTTTCCGTATGAGAACTAACACCTTTTCCATTCTTCGCTGAATAGGAATGGTTTCCAAAACGTCCTGAAGTTCTGAACCGGTTGCTGTAGTAATAGCAGCAGCAAAATCAGCAAGTGGTGAGGGATCTTTGGGCTTGAATCGATTTAAATAGTTTTTGAGTTCTTCGCTGTAAAGTGGATTTAGCGGAATTAGTTCTTTTATGGCTTGGATTAAGGCCTGCGCATAAGCTTTTATTTCATCGCTGTCATCGGATGGGTGTTGTGGGTACTCTACTTGTACCAGATAAGGAGGTGTGCGTCGTAGCCATTGTTTGATACGAAACCGCTGTATGCCCAAAGCAATAAACTGAATTTGCTTGTCATCAGAAACAATATTGTGGATTTTGACTGCACAACCTATTTCTGGAAAGTTTTCAGGGGAAAGGTCGGAGCCATTAATACTAACAAAACTAAGGCCTGCAACTTTTTGTTCGCTCTGTTCAGCTCTCTGAAGAGTTTCATTCCAAAGTTCTTGGTTGAAAACAAGAGGTTGTATCTGAGCGGGGAAAAATGGTCTGCTAGGCACAGGAATAAGATAAAGTTTATCTGGTAGATTTTGTTGTGGCAGGATGAGCTCTTTACCAGGATTTTGTGATTTTTCATTCTTGGTAATAACTTCGGGCTTTTTTGAGTTCTGATCAGTCATGATGTTTTTATATCGTCCGTAGGTATGGATATGAGGTGTTAATAATTATCTGGGACATTTATATTGTTTTCAATATGGTGATTATACAAGTATGGTAGAGATATGTGTTATTAACACCCGAAACAAAAAAAACAAATAATAAAGGTGGGGTTTAATGAGTTTGGATCATCAGAAAGTATTGGACTATTGGTTTCAAGGGGAGCCTTTGGGTAGATCGCAGAGAGCCCGTTGGTGGCAGCAACAGGCAGAGATCGATCATGAAATACGACAAGAGTTTGGCGACTTGATTGTTAAACTGTCTGATGGGTTGCATATAGAGTGGAGTGAGACGGCACATGGACGGCTTGCGGCTATTGTTTGTTTTGACCAGTTTTCAAGAAATATTTACCGTAATTCTGCTAAAGCCTTTTCTTTCGATGAAAAAGCACTTTTTTTGACAGTGGAAGGGATTAATCTTGGGCATGATACGAAGTTGAATATGTTTGAGAGAACTTTTTTTATGATGCCTCTAATGCATGATGAATCAATGGATAGTCAAGATCGGTGTATTGAGTTCTATGAGAGTGTCGTTGGTATAAAAGGTGAGTTTAATCAATACGTTAAAGAGGTTTTGGGTTTTGCGTTAAGACATCGAGAGGTGATTGAGAGTTTCGGACGTTACCCTCATCGGAATAAGGTACTTGGTAGACAAAGTACTGAAGAAGAGGTGTCTTTTTTACGACAGATGGGGTTTCCTTTTTAAGAGAGGTGGATTGAGGCTAAGGCCGCATGGAAGCATGAGTTTAGCAATTTTCTATCGATGCTAGTTACTCTTGAAGGTACAAATAAACGACAAAAACACAAAATAAATACTCCTATACTTTCAATGATGGATATAAACAGACATTTCCTCATATCATGGATGTCATCGACAATATCCACCGAGTAATGCATATCTAGCTTATATGCCCGTGACATTGAATATGTTAGTAGGCGACAAATGATCGAAGTCCAGAAAACCGTGTAGTAGGTAATGGATGAATGAGAGCAATTAAAAATGGGGATGGGATTCGTTGGAAGAGTTAACTGTTAGGCTTTCTGTCCATGACTAGGTAGCTATATGTAAGGTGCGATGTTTCATCAGTGCATTTATCTTCCCTTGAAGATTCCTGCCACTGACTGTCATCAAAATCAGGAAAAAATGCATCTCCCTCAAAGCTGTGATGAACACGAGTTAAGTATAGCCTTTCCGCTTGTGGTAGCGCCTGTCGAAAAATTTCAGCACCGCCAATAACAATTAATTCATCGACACCATCAGTCGTAGCTATCTCCACTGCCAATGACAGCGCATCCGAAAGACTATGGACAACACGAATATCTTCATGATAATAAGATTCATCCCGACTAATCACGATATTGACTCTGCCAGGCAGGGGCTTACCCAGTGACTCAAAAGTCTTTCTCCCCATAATAATGGGCTTCCCCATAGTGACAGTTTTAAAATACTTAAGGTCACCAGGCAAATGCCAAGGCATTTTGTTTTTCATTCCAATTGTATTATTTTCCGCTACAGCGGCAATTATCGCAACTTTCATAAACTATCCAAATATGGTTTCAGAGCTTAAAGACCTGTGTATTCTTATTCCCTATTTAAGGTGTGATGGTGTTGACTGCGCTCCCACCCCCACACCATTATCTTTTACTCGTAGGCTCACGGTGCTTCGTTCGCTTGTCGCCTACTCACCCTTCACTAAAAGCGGGTACCTATCTCTGAAATCATTGTCATATAAATAAAGATCAAGTAATAGACAGGAATGACAAAAAATCTTGTTATGGTGTTGGGGAAAAAAGAATCGTTATTGCATTGCCAGAATATGAACTGCTTCGTTGAGTTATACTGATGACTCATAGATCATTGAGTACACTCCAAATAATTGCTTTTATAACTGAAAAATAACACTATATTTACTTTTGATAACATAAGCAAATATCTAGACAGACAGTTTAACTCTCCAGAGGCAAATAATGTCAAATACAACCAACTTAGTCAAAAAACATGACATCAAGTGGATTGATATGCGATTTACTGATTCTATGGGCAAGGAGCAGCATGTCTCAATTCCTGCTAGCGAGGTTAACAGTGAGTTTTTTGAAATAGGCAAAATGTTTGACGGCTCATCTATTAGTGGTTGGAAAGGAATAAATGAATCAGACATGGTCATGCTTCCGGATGATTCCACTGCAGTCATTGATCCATTCACCGATGAACCCACCTTAAATCTTCGCTGCGATATCATTGAACCCTCCACCATGCAAGGTTATGAACGCGATCCTAGATCCGTTGCTAGAAATGCCGAGGAGTTTCTGAAATCTACCGGTATAGCCGATACGGCTTTCTTTGGGCCAGAACCAGAGTTTTTCATTTTTGACGATGTAAAGTGGAATATTCATATCTCTGGATCCTCTTATGAAATTAACTCCGAAGAAGCAGCTTGGTCTTCTTCCAGACAATTCGAGGGTGGTAACAGCGGCCATCGTCCAAAAATAAAAGGTGGCTATTTCCCGGTCCCCCCCGTCGACTCTCTCCATAATATCCGCGGTGCCATGTGTAAAGCAATGGAAGCTCAAGGTCTACAGGTTGAGGTGCATCATCACGAAGTAGGTACGGCAGGCCAGTGTGAAATAGGGGTTAAGTTCAATACTTTGGTGAAAAAAGCTGACGAAGTTCAAATCCTAAAATACAGCGTGCACAATGTTGCACACGCCTATGGTAAAACCGCTACCTTTATGCCTAAACCTCTAGTAGGCGACAATGGAAGTGGCATGCACGTTCACATGTCTCTAAGCAAAAACGGTAAAAATTTGTTTTCCGGTGATGGTTACGGAGGTCTGAGTGAAATCGCACTATATTACATCGGAGGTATCATCAAGCATGCAAAAGCACTTAACGCTTTCACTAATGCCTCCACCAACTCATACAAGCGTTTGATTTCAGGTTTTGAAGCACCTGTGATGCTAGCCTATTCCGCCCGCAATCGTTCTGCCTCTATTCGCATACCTTATGTTAACAGCCCTAAGGCCAGGAGAATAGAGGTACGCTTCCCTGATCCAACGGCAAACCCTTACCTGGCGTTTTCTGCGATGCTGATGGCAGGTCTGGATGGCATCAAAAATAAATTACACCCTGGAGATGCTGCGGACAAAGATCTTTATGATCTGCCACCGGAAGAAGCCGCAGGAATCCCTACCGTTGCAGAGTCTTTTGAAGAAGCTTTGGCGGCACTAGAGAGAGATCATGACTTTTTGACTACTGGCGGCGTATTCACCGACGATATGATTAATGCGTATATTGAGATTAAAAAAGAGGAGTGCCTGACCATATCCCAAACAACCCACCCGGCAGAATTCGATTTGTATTACAGCGTTTAATCTGCTCAGAAGTATGTATAGGAAAGGCGGAAAAGGAGCTTCCTCACCCACCATAATATCCCAGTTACCATTGAAGCGTGACAAACAAGGCTTCATAATCGTCATTGGGAGGGTGTGAGAGGGTGTGGGAGGGGGTTGGCGCGCATTGTTTGGTATAAATACCATCGTCGAACGCTTCTGCAGTAGCTTAACGCATGACAGGGTCTTCGAGGTTGATCAACTATCAGTCAGCCAGTGAGCACATGACTAATGATACTAGAACTTACTTTAAGTATTGCGCCTAAGTTGGTTTTACTCATCGAATAATTGCTTGCTGCTGGTTCAGTGCTAGAATTTATTCAGATACCGTCTTAGTCACTTTATTATGCACAATGGAAACATTCGGATGCTATAAAACATTCGCGTTCATTCCGGTATTAGCTGATCAGAAAATGTACCAAATTCAGCAAAGAGCACTTAAATTACGCAGTGGTACTAAATCCATTAAGGGGAATAGAGGCTGCTTGAATGTATTGGGTTATGGAGCAAATTAGTAAGAATAAAAGGGAGAAACAATCAAAAAGAGTTGCAGGAATAGTGTGGCGGTGAGAGAGGGATTCGAACCCTCGATACGCGCAAACGTATACACGCTTTCCAGGCGTGCTCCTTAAGCCACTCGGACACCTCACCGGATAAATTCGTATGCACCCATTCTAATGGTATGAGGTTGATGACTGTTCTCGCTTACCTCTAGCGCTTACTACGCGTTGGCTCAGGGGCTTCGCTCGTTTGTCGACAGACTCACTACCTACAATGGTAACAAATTGGTAACAAATATAGTTAAGAAATCGCTGCGACTATATCTAAAAAACTGCTCATAAACAACTACTATCCTCAATATTTATTTTTAGGTGCCAGTGATGCTGGTGGCTTTTGTTATGTTTTTTTGTTTGCAGTGCAGGAATGTTTATCTGATAAATATGTGCACCACTGGCGTTGAAGTTAGAGAATAATCTAAAAAAAAGTAAGTTATGGTTTTGTGGTCAGCAAGGGGGTAATATTTCTGTGTAACTGCACATGTTAAACATAGTCTGCTAAGAGACTTTATGCTCATGGCCTCAGCATAATCAACGATTTCAACCATTGTAATTGGACGTCCACTATTCTTCCACCCTCATTAGGGTGGAAGAAATCTACTATTATGCAGTTAGATTTACATGCTCATTAAAACACTATGAGAGTGAACTCATAGTATGGTTTTGCATTAACTTTAACCAGTCATTTCTACCAGCAGCTTATTCAGCCGATGGACATAATTGGCTGGATTATCTAACGTGCCACCTGCAGCTAGGTTTGCTTGGTCAAACACGATTTTTACTAAGTTGGTAAAGCGGTCTTCATCTTGCTCCTGATCCAGCTTAAGTATTAGTGGGTGGCTAGTGTTTATTTCAAAAATAGGGTTTGAGTTAGGTATAGATTGACCTGCAGCTTGCATAATTTGACGCATTTGAGCACCCATGTCATGTTGACCGACAACGAGGCAGGCTGGCGAATCAGTTAGGCGGTGAGTGACTCTGACTTCTTCTACATCATCTTTCAAAATGTCTTTAATGCGTTTGATAAGGTCTTCTTTCTCTTTGGCAATTTCTTCATGATCTTTTTTATCAGACTCATTGTCCAGTTTGCCAAGGTCTAAATCTCCACGACCTATATCGACAAAAGACTTGCCGTCGAACTCTGTTAGGTGTGAAAGTAACCATTCGTCAACACGGTCGGAGAGTAGCAGAACCTCAATATTTTTTTTACGGAACACTTCAAGATGAGGGCTGTTAGCTGCAGAATTGTGTGTTTCGGCACAGATGTAGTAGATTTTTTCCTGACCATCCTTCATCCGCTCAAGGTATTCAGTAAGAGACTGAGTTTGATCAGAGCCTTGGTTACTGGTAGTTGCAAAGCGAAGTAGTTTTGCAATTTTTTCACGATTTGCGTGGTCTTCGGCAGGACCTTCTTTTAATACTTGACCGAATTCTTTCCAAAAAGATGCGTAGGTTTCAGGTTCTTTTTTTGCTATTGTCTCAAGCATATCAAGTGTCCGCTTGGTTAGGGCGGTCTTCATGCTATCAACTTTTGGGTCTTTTTGTAGAATTTCGCGAGAAATGTTTAGGGGCAGGTCATTGGAGTCAACTACTCCTTTTATGAAACGGAGATACATAGGAAGAAATTCTTCTGCCTGATCCATTATGTAAACGCGCTGTATGTAGAGCTTCAGCCCCTTCTGCATTTCACGATTGTAAAGGTCAAAGGGGGCCTTTGAGGGTACGTACAGGAGACTAGTATATTCCAGCTTACCTTCAACCTTGTTATGGGTCCATTTGATGGGTTCTGCAAAATCATGGCTGGTATGCTTGTAGAATTCTTTGTACTCATCGTCGGAAATATCTGTCCGAGATCTTGACCATAATGCTTTGGCGGTGTTGACTGTTTCCCATTCTGGGGACGAGTCTTTTGCTGTTTCTTCCTCCTGACCCATAGATTCTTTAACCATTAGAATGGGTAGGGGGATATGATCGGAATATTTGCGAATAATGGTTCTCAGTCGCCAGCCATCGGCAAACTCAGTAGCATCGTTTTTCAAATGGAGCGTAATGGTTGTGCCTAGCTCGGCCTTATCAATATTTTCGATAGTAAATTCACCGGAGCCATCAGATTCCCAGCAAATAGCCTGATCAGAACCTGCTTTATGGCTTTCTACCTTGACTTTGTCTGCTACGATAAATGCAGAGTAAAAACCCACACCGAATTGGCCAATTAGTTGTGAATCTTTCTTTTGGTCACCGGTCATGTTTTGCAGGAAGTCAGCAGTGCCAGATTTGGCAATAGTACCTAGGTGTGAGATGGCTTCTTCACGGCTCATGCCAATACCGTTATCACGGATAGTCACGGTTTTCGCTTCTTTATCAAAAGTTATGCGGATTTCCTGGCTGGAGTCTGGTGCTAAAATACTGCTGTCATTCAGAGCCGCAAACCGCAATTTATCACTGGCATCAGATGCGTTGGAGATGAGTTCTCGCAGGAAAATTTCACTGTTTGAGTAGAGAGAATGAATCATGAGGTGTAGCAGCTGCTTTACTTCAGTCTGAAAACCTAAAGTTTCTTTATTAGTTTTGATAGTCATTGAACCCTCAGCTTTATTTCATTAGGATATACGTGTTTGTTTTGAAGTTTAGTGGGTGCGCCACCAGCTATCAACCATTCTCGTGGATATCACAATATAAGAGTGTTTGTGGTTGTATTGTATCTTTTGTATTCAAAGATGCGAGGCATTGTCTACCCGTATCGATAATCACCTTGAGTGTATTAGTAAGGGCATTCGGAATTTTTTCAACCAGAAGAAAATAATTATATAAAGTTGATCTCAAGAACTGTGTGTTTTTGGGAGCGTGGTATGTATCAGTGCGCAGGCTGTTTACTCGCGATTTCTACGGTCATGGGTATAGCTGACTAAATCTGCCTAAAATGGCGGCAGTGGATGGGCTAAGGCTTCTATACACACTATTGAACATGAGCGGCGGATTTTAATGATAAAGCCGATGTGTTTTTTAAAGACCGTAACTAAATTACGCTACAGAGGTCACTTATGTAAAGATCTTTGTGAATATATGGAGATCACCATGGTGCTTGTTCTGTCTAGGAAACAGTGGTTGCTAATGACCAGTGTAGCTGTGCTGTTAACTGCAGGTTGTGATGAACATTCTATAGAAATAGCTAGGCCTGCTGTTAGGCCCGTAAAATTGTTTCAGGTTCAGGATTCTAACAAAATATTGTTGAGGCATTTTCCAAGTAAAGTCAGAGCAAGTAAAGAAGCTGAACTTTCGTTCCGTATTCCCGGTAGTCTCAATAACCTTGCAGTTAACCAAGGAGATGATGTTTTAAAAGGGCAGGTATTAGCTCATCTTGATGATAGGGATGTTACTAATGAGTTTAGAGATCGACAGGCTACTTATCAATTACTAAAAAATGAGTTTTATAGGGCACAATCCTTACTTAAGAAAAAAGTTGTTTCTCAAGCAGATTATGATTTGGCTAAGGCTAAACTAGAATCAGCGAAGGCTGTGCTAGAGATGGCAAAGGATAAACTGGAATATAGCACTTTAAAGGCACCATTTAATGGACGAATTGCTCAAACGGCAGTAAAAAATTATCAACAGGTACAGGCTCAGCAAGTAGTGCTGGTGCTACAAGGCAGTGACGTGATTGATCTCGCTATTCAAATACCGGAAAGTATCATAGTTCATGTGAATAAAATGTCTATTGACCGGGGGTATAAGCCGTTTGCGGTATTTACTGGTGCTTCCGAGAAAAGTTATCCGTTAGTATATAAAGAACATGCTACTAGGGTTACAGCTGGAACTCAGAGCTATGAAGTCATATTTTCTTTGCCTGTGCCTGAGGACTTGAATGTTTTGCCAGGAATGAGTGCAACTGTGGTTATTGATTTAGGAAAAATTATCAAAGAGTCGCAGCGTGGAGGGTATGTGCTCGTGCCTTTGTCTGCAATTACTAGTGCTGACGCGACTAACAAGATGGTCGTTTGGTGCTTTTATGACCAGACCTATGAAGTTAAGCCTGTTGAGGTTCAGATTGGGCGTATTACTGAGGCTGGTGTTCAGATCATTTCTGGTTTGCACTCAGGGGATCAGGTAGTTACAGCAGGTATTAGTCGGTTAACTGACGGTATGAAAGTTAAGCCATTGCGCAAAGAGCGGGGATTGTAACTTATGACTGTTGTAGAATACTTCATCAGGCACAGAGTTATCAGTTGGCTGTTTGTAGTGCTTCTC
Source organism: Candidatus Endonucleibacter bathymodioli (assembly GCA_030674915.1). GTDB lineage: Bacteria > Pseudomonadota > Gammaproteobacteria > Pseudomonadales > Endozoicomonadaceae > Endonucleibacter > Endonucleibacter bathymodioli. The sequence goes on along the minus strand of JASXSV010000004.1, from coordinate 78,616 downwards.
ATGGCCGGTGGGTGGGTGTCTTTTCTGGGCTTGGGGCAGCTAGAATTTCCTGAGTTTGCCTTGAAACAAGCAGCGATCATTACAAAATATCCAGGTGCCTCGCCACAGCAGGTTGAGGAAGAGGTGACTTTGCGCCTTGAAGAAGCTATTCAAGAATTGGGATATGTTAAAAATATAACGTCTATCAGTAGTGAGGGAAGCTCACAAATCATTGTTGATATGAAAGATCGCTATGATAAGAAAAAGTTGCCACAAATTTGGGATGAGTTAAGAAGAAAGATTAATGACGCCCAGAAAGAATTGCCACCTGGGGTTTATCCGTCTTTAGTTCAAGATGATTACGGTGATGTGTATGGCATGTTATTAAATATTACCGGCGAAGGTTATAGTCATAGAGATATTGAAAATTATGGAGATTTCTTAAAGCGTGAGTTAGTTCTTATTCCTGGAGTGAAGAAGATCTCAATTTCCGGACAGCGTCAGCAGCAGGTAGTGCTGGAAATATCTAGAGAAAAAATAGCCGCTTTGGGGATTGATATAGTCTGGTTAGTTTCTTTAATAAAAAACCAAAATGTGGTATCTAATGCGGGACGCATGCTTGTTGATGGTCGATCAATACGTATTCATCCAACCGGTGAGTTTAGTGATGTAAGGGAGCTTGAGCAGCTGGTTTTTAGCACCCCAGGTAGCAGCCAGCTAGTGAGGCTGGGAGACATTGTAACCATTAGCAAAACTTATGATGAAACTCCTAGCATTCTATACCACTTTAATGGTAAGCCTGCCCTGTCTTTTGGTATCTCGTTTTCCTCGGGGGTGAATGTTGTTCGTACAGGTAATGTTGTTCGAGAAAAATTAGAGATGCTTGAAAATCAGCGTCCAATTGGTATGGACGTTGATACTGTATATGACCAGCCGAAGGTTGTTTCAGAGTCAGTGAGTGGTTTTTTGATCAATCTTCTGGAATCCGTTGCTATTGTTATTGCCGTGTTGTTGTTTGCTATGGGAGTTCGTTCAGGTTTATTAATGGGGGCGGTTCTTTTGCTGACAATATTGGGTACTTTTATTGTGATGAGAGTGCTTCATATTGAACTTCAGCTAATATCTTTAGGCGCTTTAATTATTGCCCTTGGCATGTTAGTGGATAATGCTATTGTCGTTACTGAGGGGATACAGATTGGGCTTCAGCGCGGGCTCAACAGATTAGAAGCTGCTCAGCTGGTGGTAAAACAGACCCAATGGCCTTTGCTTGGGGCTACGATTATTACTGTTATGGCTTTTGCCCCGATTGGATTGTCTGAAGAATCCACCGGCGAGTTTTGTGTTTCTCTGTTTCAGGTCCTACTTATTTCTTTGATGTTAAGCTGGGTCACGGCAATTACGTTGACCCCATTTTTTTGCCATCTTCTTTTTAATGATCTAGAGAGAGGTAATTCGCAAGTTTCAAAAGATTTTGACCCTTATCAGGGATCGCTATTTATATTTTACAAGCAGCTACTATGTGTGGCGTTAAGGTGTCGTGTAGCTTCCATCGGTCTCATAGTGTTAGCTTTATTTTTGGCTATAGCAGCGTTTGGTCATGTGAAAAATGTTTTTTTCCCGCCATCTAACACCCCTATTTTTTTTGTTGATTTTTGGATGCCTGAAGGTACTGATATTCGCGCAACAGAATCAGAGATTTTGCGGTTCGAGAAACAAGTTCGAGAGCTTGAAGGTGTTTCTGCTGTCACTACCGTGGTAGGCATGGGGGCGCAACGGTTTGTTTTACCTTATATGCCAGAGAAGCAATACCATAGTTATGGTCAGCTGATTATTGAAGCACAGGATTTGGGAAAAATAATAGAGCTAGTTCCTGATGTGGAATTTATTCTGGATAATGATTTTACTGATGTGGAATACCGAGTCAAATATTTGCAAAATGGCCCCGCACCTGCTGCGGAAATTGAAGCTAGATTTTATGGTGAAGATCCTATAGTGCTTCGATATCTTGCTGCTAAGGCTATGGATGTGTTGAAAAATGAGCCTTTGGCAACCAATATTCGTCATGGCTGGCGAAATAGAAGCAGTATCGTTCGTCCGCATTTAGATGAGGCTAGTGCTCGTCGCAGCGGAATATCGAAAAAGTCGCTAGATGAGGCTTTGCTTATTAATTTTAGTGGCAAGAAAGTAGGCGTATATCGTGAAGGCAGTCAGTTACTGCCCATAATTATTCGTGCTCCAGCATTGGAACGCCTCCATGCGGACAGCCTTGTTGATTTACAGGTTTGGAGTACTGATAGGAAAAGCTTTGTGCCGATTACTCAGGCTGTAACCCATTTTAGTACAGAGTGGGAGGATGCTTTGATCGTCCGACGCGAACGAAAGAGGATGTTGTCTGTTATGGCAGACCCTAGTTTGCTGAGTGGGGAAACTACAGATAGAGTCTTTCATAGAATAAAAGACAAGGTGGAAGCTATTTCGCTTCCTGATGGCTATAAGCTTGAATGGGGTGGTTCCTATGAGAAAGCGGCAGATGCTCAGAAGGCAGTTTTTGCTTCTATTCCTATGGGGTATTTGTTTATGTTTCTTATAACAATCTTATTGTTTAATAGCATTAGGCAGGCGTTGGCTATTTGGTTTACGGTACCGCTGGCATTGATAGGGGTGGTTACAGGGTTGCTGCTGTTGGATGCGCCTTTCAGTTTTATGGCCTTATTAGGATTGCTAAGTCTGTCAGGTATGTTAATAAAGAATGGTATTGTACTAGTGGAACAAATTAACCTTGAGCTTGGAGATGGCAGGGGAGGGCAGGATGCTATTTTTCATGCGTCTGTCAGCAGAGCGCGGCCGGTTTGTATGGCTGCGTTGACAACAGTGTTGGGTATGATTCCACTGTTGTTTGATACATTTTTTCAGTCAATGGCTATAACCATTATTTTTGGCCTTGGCTTTGCTACAGTATTGACGCTGATTATATTACCGGTGATTTATTCTCTGTTGTATAAAACTAGTTTCAAGGGGTTTACATTTCAGTGAGCAGTCTTAGTTATGAGTCATAACTATCTCTGCATTGCAAAGGTTTTACAGCGTTATTGAAACATATTACCTATTATAAACAAGCAGTTAGCGCTGCTAATTAATATAAAATATAGAGCTGTAAATATAGGGAATGCAACCAGAGACGTAAGACAGCCACCATCCCCAAAGATAATAAAAATTGGCAGGGTGGGTATGCCGAAAAATAAAACTGATAAGGCTCAATTTTTAATCGACATACGGCAATAAAAACCTTAAATTACCATAGTCATATTTAGTTTTCATCGGGCGGGTATTCTAGGGCCTGTATGAAGGATTCATCAGATTCATCTTCATCGGCTAACTCTAAAATGGCTATAGTTTGATTATTTGTTGCGTCAGAAACAGACTCTGACCTTGCTCCCATTGATACTGTACCATCATCTTTTTTAGGCACGATTATGATTTCACCATATCTCATTATTTCAGATGAATCTAATGGATCCACTCCTAACTCTTCTTTTCTAATATTTCTAATATTTCTAATATTTCTAATTTTTCTAATGTTATGTACACATCGTGCTACTGACGTTCTAACTTCTTGTTTAATTTTTTTCACTTCATCATTTAGTATATAATTCATAGAAACAGCACCACCTACTATAGTGAAAAAGGCAAGGCTTGTAACAGTAATTAAAAATGACTGCCTACCAGAACTACTCGGGAATGCCATATCATATTTTGAATGAGATGATTCAATAGTTGGCTTTACGCCATGGGTTACTCTCTTCTGACATATAAAATCGTACTTCGGGGTCTTATAAGTGATGCATTCATGATCTGGAGTTAATTTTGCGTCTTTAGGGCAAGTCTTCTTATAACAACTGCAGTCCTCTGTTATAGGATCGCAATAACAACCATTTGTTGGCGGAACAATAAAATCATACCCATTTGTGTAATCACATGAACAAACGTTATCAGTCGCGATACGATATATATTCTTTGGATCATTTGGAACATATTTATCTTTATCGTAAATATACTGACCTTCCTCACTACATAATGACTTTTGAAAAGTACATGTGTAAGTTTCATTAGACGACCAAGTAAATGGCTGATAAAACTCCTTACAACAACAACCTGGAGTAAAAGAGTTGTATCTGGCTATCAACATTGTTCCTTGCCTTGTTTTCTCTATCGCGCTTAGGCAAAAGTACCGATAGTTGTTATGGATAAGAGGACATTCATAGATAGGGGGAGTAACATCTGAAATACACATGAGGCTATGATTACTAAGCAATCCACCACATGTGACGCGCTCTACAAATTTCCATTCTGGAGGTTCAGGGCACCTAAGTTGATTAGCGCCAATAGAGAAAGACTCGCTTGTATCCCTTGTATGTCTATATTTGTCGAAACCACTAAAATAACTTATTGGGTTGGTGAAATTATGGGCATCAAATTTATCAATTAATTTATAATTGCCAGAGCTTGAGTGCGTTGAGTTAATCCCAGTAATACTCAATTCTTCTGCATTAGTGATGTTAATCATGGGCGAAGACACAAGAGTAGAATAACTACCAGGGATGGCATTCGCTATAATAAAAATCGGTAACGCTAAAGCAATAAGCTTGCCAAATGTAGACCCTAGACCCTTGGCAGACCCAAAGTAAAATGTTCTGCTTTTACTGCACTGATAGTCATCTGATTTTTCATCGTATTCTACTTTAATAATACGCCAATCCTGGTGTAAATAAGGATCATCAAATTGATCATCTGAAGTATCAGTATTACAGTTTTGTTGATCAAAATCAGGTTTGTGCAATATATTGTCTATTTTTGCCACACCCAACCCATATTTTTTATTTCCGTATACATTGTTATTAACATCTTTATTTGTAGACTCATTGCAAAGAAAAGCTTGGTCGGAGAAATAATCTTTTTGTTGTTCATTTGATTTACACACCATCCCTGTTAACAGGGTGAATGCCTCCCCTTGAGTATCGCTGTTAAACCTCTGCTTAACTAATGCAGCCAAAGCATCAGCAATAGTTATATTGCCACCTGTGTACTGTTTATCAATGGATTCTAACTCGATCATTACTGATTTTATGCTTTTATGCGTGGCTCCACCTCTTACTTTTAAGGCATGTTTTTGTACAAGTTTAATCCAATCAGTCACTACCTTTTTGCTTTTATCTTGTTTGGTAGGTGTTGTAACAAAGTTACTTTTTATAGCATTAAATGCATAAGATATACTAGATGTAATTTTGCCAAACAAGCTATCTTTTATGTTGGCTGCCATGCCTTCTTGCAGGTATTCATCCATATCTGCTTGACTAAACTCGCCTTTTTGCCGTTCTTTTTTATTTTTTGCTTTTTGCTCAGGACTAAGGTTTTCTTGCTGCTCTCTATTGTGATGCATCGCATCTAAGCTAGAATACCCATTCCTACAAGCGGCAGCCAATTGTTGTACTGTTGTAAACTCGCAAATCACGTTTTTGATAATATTATCAGCTAATAGCCCAGCAGTAATCTCTCTTGTCTCTAAGTTCAATGAAGACTGATTTGCATCAGATAATTCAGTTTCAGAGTTGTTATTTAAATAGCAAAAAAAGATTTGGTTATTTTTGTTTATTTCATTGTCTTTACTTTCTTTTGCCACGACAGGGTGATTCTTATTGTACCAACTCTTGCTGTCATCTAATAATTTTCTTATTTTACTGTCCTCATTATCCATACTCCAATTAACCAATGCCTCTAATACTGGGAATTGTGGCACCGATGGTGAATTACTTATTGCGGCTACCACGTAAGTGGTTAATAATGCATTTAGTAGTGCGTCTGGTTGAGTCGAAGTCACTTCTGTGAAGAACTCTGTATTACTTCTGTTTTTTGACGCCAGTAGACTTACTTGTTTATCTAATTTAGTCTTAATTAATGAGTTGGTTATCTCATCCTTAACCTGATACAGAAACAAGGATTGAAACTTAGAATAACATTGATTGGCTCTAGAATTGAATTCTTCTTCAGCTGCCATTTTCCCTTCGTTAGTTAGCAGTTCAAACTTTGTTTTTTCACTTTCTTGCAGATATAAACCAGATTCTTTCTTTATTTGTTGTGTAATATATCTAAAATTTATTATCCAGTCCGGTGATGCTAATCCGCTTTTAATAATATCTTGATCAAGCACGTTAGCCTCAAGCAAAAGGCGCATATACACCATAGCAAGTACTTCAAATACGTTCTTTTCCTTAAGTTTTTCTAGCTCGCCATAAAGATTATTTTCATCGAACATGTCTTTCAAATGACGAATACTATTATTTATACTATTACCATATTCAGAGACTCCTGCCATGTTAACGCTATTGAAATAGCTTCCAGCCCAGCTTTTCACGCTATCATATTTTTCATAGAACCAGTTTTTTTCAGTATTTTTTTGATAAGATTGAGCGTCTAGTGTCGTATAGCTTTGCTCTGCATACACATTAAAGATGCATACTGAAATTAATAGGCACGTAATATTCTTTATAAATTTTGAATATACAAAAATAGAACGACAACAAAACTTAAGTTTGCAAAACATACCGCGCATACTAATACTCCGAGCACATTAATTTCTTACTAACTACAATAACTAAGGAGCCTGTTGATAAATCACAGTCATGCGATAATACTTTATTCTTACAATAAAAACAATGCAATATTAAAGGGGAACTATACTCAAGAATCTATATTTCCACAATAACTAACACGCTTACCACGCGGATTTTAGTCATAAGTGCGCCATTGAAAAGGTTGAGCCAGAGGGTACACTCACGGTTCGACCAAAAACCAATGTGAGACCACTTATGAATAAGCGTTATACCAACCTGACTCAAGAAGAAAGATACCAGATTTGGTCAGAGAAAAAAGCAGGAGTTTCAAATGAAATTATCGCCCAAGACTTAGGGCGTGATTTGAGTACCGTCAAAAGAGAGTTGGCTAGAAATACAGGGGCTAGAGGTTATCGCCCGAAGCAAGCACATAATTTTGCGCAGGAACGTCATCAACAGAAACCCAAAGCGACCAAGATGGTAGCTGAACTGAAAGATAAAATTACTGACAGACTAAGTAAGCAGTGGAGCCCTGAGCAAATACAAGGACGCCTTAAACGAGATAATCAACCTTCTGTATGTCCCTCTACGATTTACCAGTTTATTCGAGAGGACAAAGCTGAGGGTGGTTGCTTGTATCAACATCTTCGGCACAAGAAGTATAAGCAAAGAACAGGAAAGCCCGATGCACGAGGCCAGATCCGAAACCGTGTTAGCATTGATGATCGACCTGGAATTGTGGATCAAAAAATACGTTTAGGCGATTGGGAAGCAGACACTGTAATTGGCAAAAGACACAAGGGTGTACTGGTTACATTAACGGAAAGAGTGAGTAAATTAAATTTGGTAAAACGTGTTCCTTCAAAGCACGCTGACGTGGTGACGAAAGCAATTATAACGATGCTCAAGCCTTACCAATCAGACTTACTCACGATCACATTTGATAACGGAAAGGAGTTCGCCTTTCATGAAAAAATCAAGAAAAAGCTTAACGTAGATACCTATTTTGCTCACCCTTACTCCTCGTGGGAACGAGGTTTGAATGAAAATCATAATGGTTTGATAAGACAATATTTGCCCAAAAGACAATCTTTGGATAATGTCACTGACAAAGAAATTTTAGATATACAAAACCGACTAAACCAAAGACCAAGAAAACTGTTAGACTTTAAAACACCTGATGAGATTTATAGTGAAATGGCGTTAGCTGCATAAATTTTAAGGGCGCACTTATGACTAAAATCCGCGTTACTAATTCTCTCTTCTTTCGATAGAAACTTCTTTCGTTAAATTTGATCTTTAGCACCAAGCTTAGCTAATTTCTCTCAGTCCTAGCTTGATCTGTAAACAGCATACAGCGTGCAGTGCTGTTTTATCCCCTTAGTAGGGTGTCGCACTCCTTAGAATTGTAAATAGTACCCGGCGTCAAGCTTTGACTATGAATAAGGGTATCTCCACCGACACCGGTATGAACGGAAAAAATTATAGATGGTTTTCTTGTTGCCATGACTGTCATTTTTAACATGCCAATACGCTTCAGGATTTTCTGTTGGCTTTCCGTCTTGGCATTGCTAGAATCTGATTGCGACGTTTCTATTTATGTGGAATCAATGATATTAATGTGACCTTCACGCATGATGATGTTTTTGGCTTCCAGCTGACGATTAATCACAGTCAATAATTCATCACGCAGATAATGCTAGGGCAGTCGTGTTCGAAACCGGTCTAGGCTGGAGGATATCGGGGATCCAGTACAAAAATTGCGAAACAGTAGGTCTCTATACCAGTTACCATTTAATGTGATATCAGTCAACAGCTGCACACTGTAAATGGTAGCTGGAGCCTAATGGATAGACGACGACATTGTCTTGCAGCCCAAATGGTTTGTGCCTTGCTTTTTTGCTAGCTGGATTTGTTTTTCTCTTTCATGAAAGCGTTGACGCTGTTTATCTGTAAGGAGATCGTAACAATTGGGACAGCTAACGCCAGCAATAAAGTGTTCGCTTTTCTGATCTTTTTTGGTGATTGGGTGGCGGCAACCGTGACACATATCATATTGACCTTTTTCAAGATCATGATCAACCGCTACACGATCATCAAAAACGAAACACTCGCCTTGCCAGAGGCTCTCTTCTTTTGGTATGTGTTCAAGGTATTTTAGTATGCCTCCTTGAAGGTGATAAACTTCCTCGAACCCTTGTTTTTTTAGATATGCTGTGGATTTTTCGCAGCGTATGCCGCCAGTGCAAAACATAGCTACTTTCTTATGTTTTGCTGGGTCTAGATTTTCCTTAACGTACTGAGGAAATTCTCGGAATGACTTTGTTTGTGGATTGACTGCGTTTTCAAAGGAACCAATAGCTATTTCATAATTATTTCTGGTGTCAATAACGAGCACATCTGGAGCTGAAATTAGCTGATTCCACTCTCTGGGTTTGATGTAGGTGCCAGTACTCTTATTTGGGTCAATTCCTTCAACACCCATAGTGACTATTTCGCGCTTTAGTTTAACCCGAGCACGAAGAAAAGGAGAGCAATCATGGTAAGATAGCTTGTACTCTATCCCTTGGAGGAGGGCATCTTGTTGCAACCAGGCCAGTAATGCGTCAATGCTAGACTGCAAACTCGCTACTGTACCATTGATGCCTTCTTCTGCCAGTAGCAATGTACCCTTAATTTTATGGTGGGCCATAAATTTCATCAGTGGTTTCTGTAGCAATTTGTAATGATCCAGGGGGGCAAACTTATACAGTGCACAAACAACGGTTTCTTGCATTTTCAGGGCGACTCGCAGTTTTCACTAAAAATTCAGCGCTAATTTACGCCATGACCTAAAGTTTCCTTACTATGAGATGCAGGTAGGTTACAAAACAGCAGGGCCCTGCAACTCGACATATTCGAGCAGAACGGATATACCTTGTTCTCTCCTGTTGCCATGTTAATTCTACCTGTCTGCTTGGGTTTGGTAAAGTCGTTATGGTAGGGTATTGCACTCATTTCCCTTTGAATGTGTAAGATTAGTGACTGATTATGCCATAAGAAATGAGAGTATCTGTAATGTCTTTATCCGTACAACAATGGTTATTTTCTGAAGGTGCTATCAACAGTACAGCTTGCAGAACCTCTATGGAATAATGTTGTGATTTTATCCCCTGCTTGCAACTGCTTGATATCGGTAACAATTTCCTGGTCTTTGCGCGTGATAGAATAGCCTCTTGCCAGAGTTGCCAGAGGGCTTACCGCATGGAGCTGGTTGGCGGTATGTCGAAGTAAGGTTTGCTTGCAGATAATGTTTTGGGTGGTTAACTTTTGCAACAATATTGATTGGTGATTAATATTAGATTTTATTCTAGCGATTATTGCTAGGGGAGAGTGTTGCTGTAATCGGTGCAGATATTGTTGTAGGGCGCATTTTTTTTTCTCTATCAGTAACCGGATCGCTTGACTCATGCGAATCTCTAAATCATCAAGTCGTTGTGCATGCTTTCTGAGCCTATCACTTGGATGCCTCAGACGCTTGCTAATATGATTGACTTGCTGATTGGACATAAGGAGGTTATGTAGCGTCAATGCAGTTATTTTTTCGGTAAATGAAGAAACTGTTTCTAGTAATGTTTTTTTATCTGGACTTAATATTTCTGCCGCTGCAGATGGAGTTGGTGCTCGATAATCGGCGACTAAATCAACAATAGTAAAGTCGGTTTCATGACCTACGCCACTGACTATCGGAACAGGATGTTTAGCAACGGCCCTCACTACCGCTTCTTCATTAAATGACCAGAGGTCCTCAATACTACCGCCCCCTCTGCTGATGATAATAACGTCACAATTTATTTTCTTGGATATTTTCAAGCTGTTAATTAATTGCTCCTTGGCTTCTGAACCTTGAACCATGCTTGGGATTATGGTAACCGGTATAAATGGTGATCGTCGCTTAAGTATTGATAGAATATCTCTTATTGCTGCGCCGGTGGGCGATGTTATTACTCCTATATGTTTTGGATAAGCTGGTAGTTGCTGTTTCCGAATGTTATCAAAAAGTCCTTCTGAGGCTAGTTTGTTTTTTAATGCTTCAAACGCTTTTTGCAGAGCACCGCTGCCCGCTTCTTCCATGTGTTCAATGATAAGTTGATAATCTCCCCTGGTTGTATAAAGGCCTACTTGTCCCCGCACCTGGACCTGCATCCCTTCAGAGGGTGTAAACCGCAGTGATTGCTTGCGGTTGCGGAACATAGCACAACGTATTTTTGCTTGTTCATCTTTTAGGGTAAAGTACGAGTGTCCTGAGCTGGGTTTTGTTAACCCTGATATTTCACCTTCGACTCTGATATTACAGAAATTCATTTCTAGCAAGAGTCGTGCCTGATTATTAAGTTCTGTAACAGACAGTATTTGAGCATTTATGGGCTTCTCTATCAAATAGCTGTGCATAGGCTGACCTTTTTCATAGTGTTAATACAGTAAAAATAATAGCTTGTTGTTATAGAAGTTTTTTCTTTCATTGAGTTTATGTTTTTGGTATTATTGTCCGAATTTTCCTGCCATCTTCAATGACTCGGTGACTGGCGATGCTAAGAATTACTCAAAAAGCGTTGACATTTGATGATCTTCTCCTTCTCCCAGGTTACTCAGAAGTTTTGCCTAGGGATGTTTGCCTGAAGACGCAACTGACCCGCAATATTGAGCTTAATGTGCCCCTTATATCTTCCTCTATGGATACTGTTACTGAATCCCGTTTGGCCATAGCCATGGCGCAGGAAGGTGGTATTGGTATTATTCACAAAAACATGTCGATTGAACAGCAATCGGCTGAAGTTCGTTCGGTTAAGAAATACGAAAGCGGTGTGGTCAAAGATCCTATTACTATTGATGAGTTTGCATCGGTAGCGGATTTGCTGGCATTAACAACCCATCATAATATTTCCGGTGTTCCGGTGTTGTCGGGCGAAAATCTGGTTGGTATCGTTACCAGTCGAGATATGCGCTTTGTTGTTGATCTAGGTAAAAGTGTTTCTGAAATTATGACTCCCCGTGACCGTTTGGTTACTGTTCGTGAAGGTACTAGCCAAGATAAAGTACGAATTTTGCTGCACAAATACCGAATTGAGAAAGTACTGGTGGTTGATAATAAGTTCAGTCTAGTGGGTATGATGACGGTTAAAGATATTAAAAAAGCTCAGGATTATCCTAATGCATGTAAAGACAAGCAGAGGCAGTTGCGTGGTGGGGCCTCTGTTGGTATAGGGGGGGATACATTTGATCGTGTTGCTGCTTTAGTTGATGCTGGAGTTGATGTTATTGTTGTTGATACGGCTCATGGTCATTCTCAGAAGGTTATTGATCAGGTGCAATGGGTTAAGAAAACCTATCCAAATGTGCAGGTTATTGGGGGTAATATTGCGACGGCAGATGCAGCAAAAGCTTTGGCTGACGTGGGTGTTGATGGTATTAAGGTAGGAATTGGTCCGGGCTCTATTTGTACTACACGTATTGTGACAGGAGTGGGAGTTCCTCAGATAACAGCCGTAGCTAATGTTGTTAGCGCTCTTGATGGAACGGGCATCCCTGTTATTGCCGATGGTGGCATTCGTTATTCCGGTGATATAGCAAAAGCCATTGCTGCTGGAGCTAGCACTGTTATGTTAGGGAGTATGTTAGCGGGTACCGAAGAGTCACCGGGAGAGGTAGAGCTTTATCAAGGGAGAAGCTATAAAGCTTATCGAGGTATGGGGTCTTTGGGGGCTATGGGTAAGGCGACGGGAGGGTCTAGTGACCGCTATTTTCAGAGTATAGAAAAAGGTGCAGAAAAGCTAGTTCCTGAAGGTATTGAAGGACGCGTCCCGTATAAGGGGCAGTTGTCGGCAATTATTCACCAGATGACTGGTGGCTTGCGTGCAGCTATGGGTTATACGGGATCAAAAAACATTGAAGTGATGCGCACTATTCCTGAATTCGTCCTGGTGACCAGTGCTGGCATGACTGAGTCTCACGTTCATGATGTCACTATTACCAAAGAAGCGCCCAACTATATGGCGAGCTAATATTTTTGTGTGCTTATATCCATTGCCTTTTATGATGAGCATGCTCAAAAACTTAGCGCCTTCCATGGAATGGGTAAATTGTATTAGATCTAAAGGCTTCACTCCCTTGTGGCTTCAATTACTTCGTGTATATATCTGTCTGGTTAGGGTCTAGCTCTACCATTGCGTCATATTATGTAGGGGCTGGGTGAACATCCGGCTTTATTTTATTTAACTGTCATATACCTAATGTAACTGGTGATGCGGGTAGGCGGCAAGGAGTGCGGCCAATATCTCAGATTTTCAAGAGCTACGGGTGTATTGGTATTTACCATGTTTCAGGATATTCATGCTGATCGTATATTGATTCTTGATTTTGGCTCACAATACACGCAGCTAATTGCTCGGCGTGTTAGAGAAATTGGTGTGTATTGTGAGCTGTATTCCTATGATATGAACGATCAGAGTATTGAGGACTTCAAGCCCAAAGCTGTTATTCTTTCAGGTAGTCCTGAGTCTGTAGCTGGAGATAAGGCGCTTACAGTTCCTCAAATTGTCTTTGACCTAGGTGTTCCAGTTCTAGGTATTTGTTATGGCATGCAAATCATGGCTGAACAGTTAGGGGGGAAAGTGCTTCCCTCTAGTATTCATGAATTTGGCCACGCTCAAATTCACGTGGAAGCCTCGGTTAGGCTGTTTGAGGGAATTGAGGGACATGAAGCTGAGAGTGGCAGACTAAGTCTAGATGTCTGGATGAGCCATGGTGATAAAGTCACGGATATACCTGATGGATTTATTGTTGCGGCCTCAACTGACTCTTGTCCGGTGGCGGCAATGGCGTGTGAAGAGAAGGGGCTTTATGGACTGCAGTTTCACCCTGAAGTCACGCATACCGAGCATGGACACCAGATTATTGAACGTTTTGTGGTGGATATTGCCGGTTGTGAGCAGCTATGGTTGCCAAAGCATATTATTAAAGACTCTGTTCAGCGTGTGAAAGAACAGGTGGGTGATCAACAGGTGCTTTTGGGATTGTCTGGAGGTGTTGATTCCAGTGTTGTGGCTGCACTATTGCAGCAAGCAATTGGTGATCAGCTGATTTGTGTTTTTGTCGACAATGGTCTGTTACGCATTAACGAAGGAGATCAGGTTATGGCCATGTTTGCAGAAAACATGGGAGTACGTGTGGTTCGTGTTAATGCTGAGGTATTGTTTCTAGATAAGCTGGCAGGAGTCAGTGACCCGGAACAAAAGCGGAAAATTATTGGTAACACTTTTATTGAGGTTTTTGACGCAAAGTCTACCGAGCTGAATGGCCTCAAGTTTCTAGCACAGGGAACTATTTACCCTGATGTTATTGAATCGGCCGGTTCAAAAACTGGTAAGGCTCATTTAATCAAGTCTCACCATAATGTTGGTGGACTACCGAAAAATATGAAAATGACGTTGGTAGAGCCTTTGCGTGAGTTATTTAAAGATGAGGTCCGCAAGATTGGCTTGGAGCTTGGTCTTACCTACGAAATGGTTTATCGTCACCCGTTCCCAGGACCAGGATTGGGTGTCCGAATCATAGGGGAAGTAAAAAAGGCTTATGCTGATATTTTGCGTCAGGCCGATGCAGTTTTTATTGAAGAGCTGCATAATGCGGACTGGTATCATAAGGTTAGTCAGGCCTTTGCGGTTTTTCTGCCAATTAAGTCGGTTGGGGTTGTCGGTGACGGTCGTCGTTATGAATATGTGATCGGGCTTCGGGCAGTGGAAACAATAGATTTTATGACTGCTCGCTGGGCACACCTTCCCTACGAGCTATTGGAACGGGTATCGAATAGGATTATAAACGAAATAAAACATGTATCCCGTGTAACCTATGACGTGTCCAGTAAACCACCAGCAACGATTGAGTGGGAGTAGTAGATGTTTTTTGGCGATATAGGTAGACGTATGAGAAATGAAGTCCAGTGGTAGGGACGTCAAACTTTCAACTCAAACTATAGGTAGAGAATAACCTTAGCTGCTCAAATGACTGACCCCCAGTTTCAAAGATAAGTCTTATCGTCTGAAAACTGAGTAAAGCTACAGAATGACAGTTTGCTCTTGTTTTGACCTGTAGACTTGCTATGGAAGCATTGAAGTTAAGGATCTTATTAAAACATCAACTTCCCACCGTTTTTTTGTATACCATTCATGGGCGTTGAGGAGTTATTAGCTGTTATCATTCATTCTAATCACCTACGGCTACTGGGGTCGTTGGGCTTTGCGCGTTTGTCGTATATGCACACCTTAAATGGTAATGAGTATAAAAGGAGGTTGTGGTCTTTGATAAAAGAGGAAGGTTGTATACATTTGAATACGAGATATAAAAAGGAGGAACTTTGTTAATTATTATTGTCGCAATATTCTTTGTGGCTATAGTTGGGTGGTGTGCAGGTTTGCCAAAGGTATTTTTGCAATCGTAAATAAGAGAGAGTTTCATGGTTGAAGACCTTATATTTACCTAGATTGGTTATTTATTGTAAGCAAGCGCCGTTACCGACCTTACACATTCAAGTACGATGATATATACTCGGTTACCATTGCAAATATGAGGAGGTGACAAGCAAGCGAATTCCCATAAGCCTAAGAATAGTAGGTGATTTGGGTGAGTAAGAGCGATCAGTAGATTCGCACTTTCAAAGGCAATGGGTATGGTAGATAGGATTAGGTTATGGGATTTTTAGATTATAGTCACTCGGCCTTGTCTCTGGTAGTGCCTACTATTTCGATTTTATTGGTAATTGTAACCCGTAAGGTTCTGCTTTCTCTGGGTGTGAGTATATTGGTTGGTAGTTTATTGTTGACGGGTTATAGTCCCCTTGAGTCTATTACTTACACAGCACGAAGTTTTGGAGAAATATTTTGGAAGGATGGGTTGAACGAAAATAACTTTTTTATTGTTTTATTTCTTCTTCTTTTGGGTGTAATCACCAGCCTTATTAATTTGTCTGGTGGGACTCGAGCTTTTGGTAAATGGGCAAGAAGTCGTGTGAAAAGTAGGCAGGGTGCGCAACTAAGTATTGTTTTATTAGGTTTTTTGATTTTTATTGACGATTACTTTAACAGTCTTGCGGTAGGTAGTATCAGTCGTCCCCTGGCGGATGGGTATCGTATTTCAAGAGCAAAGCTGGCTTACCTCATTGACTCCACTGCGGCACCTGTTTGTGTTATTGTTCCAATGTCCAGCTGGGGCGCTTATATTATTGGTCTAATCGGTTCTATTATGATCGCCCATGGTGTGTATGACATGAGTGCCATGGAAGCCTTTTTAACCATGGTTCCCATGAACTTCTATGCAGTATTTGCCTTAGCCATGGTACTTGCCACTGCTTGCCTTGATTTAAATGTGGGTGCCATGCGTAGCCATGAAGATAGGGCTCACTTTGGCGAGCTTTATGACCCTGCCAAGGGGATTCCTCCTGGTTCTGTTCAGTTAATTGATAACGGAAAAGGGCGAGTATCTGATCTGGTTGTTCCCCTTGTTATTCTTGTTCTTGCAACCCTCGGATCGCTGATCTGGACCGGAGCCGTGGAGCTGGGTATAAAGGGGCAGCCGTTTTCGCTGTTGGATTCTTTTGCACAAACTGATGTTCCCCGATCTCTTGTATACGGAGCTATCACTGGTCTCGTACTAGCATCATTGAGAATGGTCGCTCATAAGATTGCGAAGGATCTTTGGTATAAGGCAGTCTTAGAAGGCATTAATTCCATGTTGCCTGCTATTTATATTTTGATTTTTGCTTGGGTTTTGGCGGGGGTTATCAATAACCTGGAGACAGGTAAGTATCTTGCTAGCCTTATGAGTGGTACGATTTCTACAGGTTATTTGCCGATGATTTTATTTGTGGTGTCTGGTGTTATGTCATTTGCTACAGGTACTAGTTGGGGTGCTTTTGGTATTATGCTGCCCATTGCTGGAGATATGGCGGAGGTGGCTGATATTGCTATGTTAATGCCTATGTTGTCGGCTGTACTGGCTGGTGCTGTGTTTGGAGATCATTGCTCGCCTATCTCTGATACCACAATTCTTTCGTCCACCGGAGCATCCTGCCACCATATTGACCATGTTATTACGCAGTTGCCTTATGCTTTTGCTGTAGCAGGAATTTCGATCTTTGGTTATTTTATTATGGGGCTAACTGATTCTACCACCGATGGTTTTATTGCAGCGCTGATTGCTTTTTTTGTGGTTGTAGTGGTTTTCAGGAAATTGTCTAAAGGTAGTTTTTTGGGTGGATCTACCTCAGTATAACCTTAAGCCACCGCCATGAGCTGCCACCATTTTGTAGGCGGTTACGAAGCTTATCAGGGTATTTAATATTAAATCATCGGTTTTATGGGTTGCTTCTAGTGTTTCGAATTAATTTTTGGCGCACTATAGGGCGTCAATAACTTAGTGTTTTTGCGAGTGTGATCGACTATAGAGGTTGGGCTATAAATCGTTTCATTTTTTGCATGTTGATGTTTTACCAGAATATAATCGACTTTGTTGAGTTATGCTGATGTCGTGCGGTATTAGTTCAAGGCTGATTAAGCTACACTAAAATAAAGGTGATGGAAGAAAATATTGAATAGAAGGTGGATTATAGCCTTCTCTATAGTGGAGCATGGATGCGATGAGTTTTGAAAATTTAATGAAGTCTTTTGCCAGACAGAATAATCTGGAAGAGATTGATTTCCGTGATAATAAATATCACCTGATACTAGATGGTATTACGAGAGTGACTTGTTTTCAGGCCAATGGTGATTGCTATTTTCATGGTATATTAGCGCCTTTGCCAGAAGATTCGAGTGCGAGAGAAGATTTGTTAGTAAGGTTACTAAAAACCAACCTCGCCCTGATGCAAAGTCAGAGGATGAGTCTTTGTATAGAGCCAGATGGACGTAATCTCGGATTATACCTAACTCGACCATTACGTGGGCTTGATGAGACTATGCTTACTTCTGCTCTGGTGGAGTACGTTAATGGTTTTGAGGTATTCAAAAAAGAAGTTGACCGTGATGATTTTCAAATGTTTTCTGGGATGATGATGCTGCCCTAAGCATCATACCTCAATCATATCTAACAATCGTGTGGGGGTTAGCTGCGACCTTTACCCGATCTTTGGGTACCATTTCTACTTTTTCCAGTC
This sequence comes from Candidatus Endonucleibacter bathymodioli, assembly GCA_030674915.1. Classification (GTDB taxonomy): domain Bacteria; phylum Pseudomonadota; class Gammaproteobacteria; order Pseudomonadales; family Endozoicomonadaceae; genus Endonucleibacter; species Endonucleibacter bathymodioli. The sequence goes on along the minus strand of JASXSV010000004.1, from coordinate 60,844 downwards.
TGCTCAAACTGTCACTACTGATACTAAGAATCACAGATGTAACATCCTAGTCATGCTTGATGATGTCGTATGTTTTGTATTAATTGCCTAACGAGTTATCTTCCTAGCTATCCAGAAAAGTATTCATTCTTTGAAAGTTGATAAAAATATCCTGACGAAACTGTCATGGGTTCAATTTCAGTTACTAGCATATCAAGGATAGGTGGTGCCAAGAGACTTAAAACTGCTTCTCCATGGACGTCCTCCGCTGAGATCAATAGGGTAAATATAGCGAGCAAATATGCATGTTACCCACTTATTTTTTAAAATATCCATATATTTATTGACCACCTACTTGCTGCATATCCACTTATCTTATGTATATAATAATCAACAAATTACAATGGACGTGGATATCTATGTTAAATAACAACGATTCAGTGAGAGTTTTTGCTGTGTTAGTGGGCTCTTTGACAGGCTCGGATGCATTTTATAATGGCTTGCAAAAAGCCAATGAAAGTTTTCTCAAGGCTATTATCAGGTATAGCCAGTTTCATGAGATACATTTATTTATCGGGGATAAGTGGTTGGTACCGATACGAAATCAATTGAAACCTTATGTTGACGAGTTTTCTGGGCAGAGATCAATCCATTTTATAAGTGCTAATTTGTTGCCCAGTTACCTTACGCGTTATGAATACGAGGTGTTTCATAAAGGTGATCCATATATTTCGGACCTTGCAGAGTTACGAAAAATGTGTGCAAGAAAGCCATTTGTTATTACTGGACGTGCACATACTTTATGTACAGATAGTAATCTATCTAAAACTCGCGATCTTGTTCTTTCCTCCCTAACCAAATCAGACGCTGTGCTATGCAGCAGTCAGGCTCAAACAACGGTTATGGAGACACTGTTGGAGACGGCGCAGGAGAGGCTGACAGCACAAACCGGCGCATCAGTACGTTATCCGGGTCAGCTGAAAACATTGCCACTAGGGATTGACGGTGATGACAAGAATCATCTGTCAAAATTACAGGCCCGTGAGCTACTAGGATATCAACCAGAACAGTATGTTCTGTTATGTGTTGGCCGCTTTTCACCTGCTGATAAAATGGATCTTCATCCACTGCTATTGGTGGCAAATGACTTGCTGGAAGAGCGAGAGATTATTAATTTCCTTGTGGTTCTGGCTGGAAATGGTGATGCAGGAGGGGAATATATTCAATCGTTACTGAGACAGTCTTATGATTTGAATCTCGAAGGCCGAGTTCGGTTTGAATTAACTATTGACGATGAACGAAAACATCTGTTGTATCAAGCCGCTGATGTTTTTATTTCTCTGGCGGATAATGTTCAGGAAAGTTTTGGACTGGCTCCACTGGAGGCCATGAACTACTCCCTGCCTGTTATTCTGTCTGAATGGAACGGTTATCGTGAGCTGATTGCACATGGGTATTCAGGATTCCTTATCAAGACTTTGTCTACTGATAATGACCATCTTAGTCGCCCTTTGTCTATAGTGGAGCCGGAACACTCATTATTAATTGAGGCCCAAGGTACAGCTGTTGATCTTCAGAGCGCGGTAGATATCATAGAGCAATTAATTAACGATGAAGGTCTTCGTTTGGCCATAGGAGAGGCTGCAAAAAAGAGGGTAATGGAGCTATTTCACTGGCCCATCTTGATCAAGCAGTACCATACTATCATTGATAGCCTAAGTCAGTCAGGGCACCATTTATCTTCCGCAGATGGTGTTTGCGGAGGACTGTCATTTCAGCAAGCATTCAAACATTACCCTTCACATATTTTGGAAGATAATGACTATCTTGAGACCACAGACAGGGGAGTAAGAGTATTACTAATGGATGAAAAAGGTTTTCACTTCCAAAAGATACACCATTTATTTGAAGAAGACGTTGTAAAAAATTTAGTTATTTTTTGTCTCAAAGGATTATCAGTAAGAGATATTAAACAAATATTCTGTAGCAATAACAATCTTACATTTATACTTCTCTGGATGTGTAAATATCAACTGCTTAGCTATAGCAACGACAAGCCATGCCGAAATACGATAAAACAAAGTACGTGGTGGTTTCAAGATAATCCTGTTAGCAATCAACAACTGAGAAATATCCTGAAAGAAATTGAACCACAAAGAGCACCTTATTTAAGTCAGGTTATTGGTTGGATAGAAATGCAGGTTTCCTCGGCTATTTCGTCCGTTGAGTTGTTAGAAGGGGCATTGGTGGGCAGTCTGTTGAGGAGTCATATAGTATTGTTTGATGAGAAGTTGCAGCAGGCTATTGCTTGGTTTGGTCAGGAGCGAGGTTTAGCAGATTATGACATTATTGTAGCGGAGATTGAGCGAGAGGGCGGGTTTCCTGTGCTGCCAAGGTTGTACCCTAATTGGTTTCGTCTTTGTAAGAGAATGGCTCTAACCACTTGTCGTGAGATAAAAAGAATGTGTTTGCGATTGGCTCATGATCTTCCTGATATCAACAGGTGCTATGGAGAGTTGTGGGGTTCTACGGCAGCGTTTGTAACTGATGTGAGTTTACCTCTAAGGGATGGTTTTTTTTCTGTGTGTATTTTCACTTTTGATAATGGCACAAAGCTGGTTTACAAAGCTAGGGATATGCGCATTGATCATCGCATAGTTAATCGCTCTAATATTGGTGGTCAGAGTATTGCAGAGGCTGTTAATCAATGGCTTGATGGGCTTCCAGGCATTGGAACTCATTGCATAATGCCGCGCTTCGATAAAGTCCGTGGAGAGATTTTGCATTATGGTTATGCCGAATATCTTGATAGATCTGCTGCGGACCAAGTGCTGACTGAGCACCAAGCCGCAGACTACCACTGTAGAATAGGAGTTACCAGCGGTTTAGCTCTTATGCTTGGCTTGGCAGATCTTCATCAGATGAACTTTATTTCGCTGGGGGATACCCCTTATTTGATTGATTTGGAAAAAGCCTTTCAATATAATATGTTCCGGTTTTTTGAACAAGAGCTAAGTAATCCGAGCACGGCTTTTATTCGAGGGGTTACGGGTAGTAGCTTTGAAGGAACGGGTATTCCTTATCTTTGGCAGTGTTTTCATTCGAGCAGGTACCGCCTATTCTCTGCTGGGTTAGATGGGCAAATACTAGCTGGGGAGAGTTTTCCTGTCAGAGATAATATTATAAAAGTAGGGGATAGACATAGCCTAGATGGTATTCTGCCAGCGCTTCCCGTGGGATATAGTGATGATGTTTTGAAAGGGTTTAAAGCTGCACTGACGGTAATCTGTGAATATCAGGAACAATGGAGTATATTGTTAGATGGGTGTGAGCAGATGCAAGTGGGATTTCAACCATTAATTAATTCTTCGGATGCATCTCGAAGATTAAATAATTTACATGTTTTTAGGGGGTTTCAAAGTTTTTCCCATAATAGACTCAAGAGATACTTTCATCGATCTGCAATGAATATTTGTGTGACCGGGCAGGAGGTTCAGAGATGGTATGAGAAAAAATGGCAGGAGCCTATGGTTGATTTAAGCAAGGCGCTGGCCTGCGAGTGGTTGTCAGGTAAGGATCCTTTGTTTGTAATGTATCCTGGAAAACCTGAGGTTTATGTGCGGACTAGTTCCGGTGGATTGAAGAAGGTATCAGGTAGTGATGATTACTTTTCTGTTAATAGTATTGAAGCAGCAAAAGAGTTGTTGTTTAAAATGGCATCGGATGATGTTCTCAAAAATCAGTTTATTGAAAGTTATATGGTAATGCTCAAGGAATGGATGCAGCAAGAAATAATCCCTGGTCATGATCTGCCAGAAGAAATCAGGAAACAACTGTTGGAAGAACTCAGCGCCTAATTGCCTTACTGAGCTAAAACAACCAGTTACTGCGATTACTGGGAGGTGACTAATTATTCCTAATGTTATCCAGTAACTCTTTTGCCATTGTTGCAGCGGCACTGTCTTCGCAATTTTCTATTTCGCTCAGGCACTCTTCTGAGTCTTTATTATGTCCGTCTAGCATCAAGGCCATGCCTATAAAGGCTTTTACGGCGGCATTTTCTGGATCTTTCTTGAGCCCTTGTTTTTTCAGAATGCTGATGGCTTCCTGATATTTCTTTCTATTTATAAATTCCAGAGCATAGCCAATATCAGGTAATACATTATCAGGGCGTACAGTTTCGATACCGCTAAAGATAGCAAAAGCATGTTTACTATAGCCACAATTGCTAGCCATAAAGCCTATGTCTGCAAGTGTTTTCACGGTTTTATCAGATATCATAGTCTATAGTCCCTGGGTATTTGTTAATTATATTTTTTGAATAATACTTTGAATGGTATCTTTTATGGATTTAATAATACCAGATCTTAATCCTTCTACGATCATATATTTGTTAAACTCAACCTGAAAGTTGACCATGTCTTGGGTGCTATTCGGATCCATACTCTCCATACGTGTCTTTAGGTTCTGATCTAACTTTTCAGCTTGCGCGCCAAATACCTTCTGAACAGCGTCTAAATTGAAGCCTTCGGCAGGTCCTGGCTGATTTTCATTAGGGTTGAACGTTGTTTCATAATTACCGGCCATAATCAATATACCATTCCATTATTTGAGGGTTCGGCAGTGGGTGATTGCATGCTTATTTATCATCTCTGCTTCTGTATCAACGCCCCAGTGAGCTTAAATACTGGGCTGTAATGATTTCTTGTGGTGTTTGTCCCATGCTTTAGACACAGTTTCTCCCGCTGCGGAAACAGCAAGTATTAAGGACTCAATCCTGTTGTATTCTTCAGGAGACATGCCTTTATTGCGAAGGTTTTTCAGCTTAATAAGTTGGTCAAATAACTGGCTCATTAAGTGGTCTCTAAAATCAGAACTTTGATCATGGATGAGCCGTTCTTCCAGCTCCGATATTTTAATTTCTTCCTGACTCGTTTGATTGTTTATTTTTCCCATTTTCTTTCCCTCCCAGATAATATTTTATGCTTTGTGATCCGTCACTTAATAACAAGTAGTCCAGATTAATATCCTCTATTATGAAACCATTATCAAGTTTTGCTCCAATAAAATACTTACCACCATCCTTCATGACCACATAAGGGATGGTGCCCATACTAACGCCTTGTACAAGTATACGATTTCCCAGAATATTTTTTTTACGTCCACCAAAGCGCTCTGATGATTTTAAATTATTGCCCTCCTGACCACCTGATTGTTTAAAGAAGTCAGAATTGCTATCATCAGAGTATTTTGTGGAAACAACTAACTTGGGCTGGTTGCCATAAAGCGCTTTGAACTTGTTTGCTACTTCCTTGAGCCTATAAATTTGCTCTTCATCAAGGATCGTTCCCTGAACCAGCACTTGGTCAGCTTTTTCTATCAAGTGAACCCTAGAGGCTAGTCCGTTGTCCCTGATCATGGATTTCAATAATTTAACCCTGCTAGACTGTTTTTCAACATGGTCAGTTATTGCAATTAAACCATATATTTCTTCCTTTAGCATATTTATGACGTTTTCAAGCTTATCAGTAGTAATTATATAACCATTTATAATCAAAGATCCTGGTGTGCTATCCTGTTCAATGGTGAGACTATTGTATCCTCTGTTTTTGAGCAAGGCTTGAGCATTGGCTTGCATGACATCCATAACAATGACTTGTGATTTCGGGAGCAGTTTTTTGTCCTTGAGCTGACTCAGTAAATCTTCTTTTTTGTCTAGTGTTTTAGTGTAACCTTTGACCAGAATAGTGCCGTCAGATAGCTGTCGAAACTTGATGTAATCAAGCTGCAGTTGACGTTTGATTAGATTTGCTTGATCCAGGCTGGTTATTTCAGTATTGATTTCAGTATCTTCAGTATCTTCAGGCTCTGAAAAAATAAATATAGCCAAAATGCTCATCAGGGTTATGAAGGCCACTGGTATGCCAATGAGCAATTTTATATTAATAGGAGACTCATCTTCGTCAGTATCAGAAATTGTAATGTCGTCGATTGCTTCTGATTTTGAGTGTGTTCCAGTTTTTTCATTTTCCGATGAGTCTGGGTCTGGGAAATCATTGTCACGGCTGGGGGTATCTGCTGTCTCATGTTTGGACTCAGACTTCTGCAATAAAGGGACTTCAATGTCAGGCCAGTTAGCATTAGCAGGACCAATAGCAAAATGTATGCCGTTAGATGTAACAATATCAAAGTACTCAAAGTTGAGTGTGTCCCCCTCTGGAATACCATTCAGGTACAATGGTGATTTGCTTTCTGTAGTCACTGAGAGTGCGCCAACAGAAGATATTTCAATGGTAAGATGAATATCAGAGATGGCGGTATCAGTAAGAATGAGGTCGCAATTATCAGCCCTGCCTAAAGTATACCGGCCTGCCTCTAAGGGAATTTCTGCGCCGTTATGATTCCCTGATAATATTTTGAGATAATATTCACTCATCAACAAAACCTTGGGGAAAACAGTTTCCCTATTATATTTCCCATTTTACTGGCAAGCATCTGCAAAATAAAAATCCTGTCGTTTAATAACAATGAGTTAATTATACCTTTCGTATTTCGAGAGGACAGGTGCGGGCTACTTTTGCTTTCTCCAGTTACTTTGGCACGAGAATACTTTATTTTTATGCATAATTAGTAAAAACATGATTTATACTCATAGTTCCATGTTAAAACAATAAAGCCTGTATTGCTACTATTACAATATCGGATGAGAGACAATGACCTTAGGCCTGACTAACTACTAGATTGTTTTATAAGTATTTTTAGGTATTTATAGTCATTTCTAACGGTAGGAGGTTATAATTTCGCTGCCCAATTAAAGCGCAGATAAAGCGCAGACTCACATCCACAGTTACTACCTCTAAGTTGCTAGTTCAGATCTATGTTCATACATTAATTACCATGTATTCTGACCCAAGATATTTTGTTTGTGATATTTAATGATATGGCTTAGGGAATCTCTGAACAAGCGCGTTGATTTTTTACCCAAGCCTAACAAACAAAATTTAAATTTATGGTGTGAGACTTTTGCACGATTCGCGCTAAACAACTGAAAATCAGGTATAATAAGCCTTGCGCAATCAATGCCTTCGGTGAAATTATGGCTTGGAAAAATCTGAAACAATGCAGTCTAGCAGATTCAATGCGGATTGATCACGATGCAGTGAAAGAGCTCGACTCTGTCCATGAGCTCATTGATTGGGCTCGCTTAGAGCATCATCTGAAAGATATACATTCAAGTGCTCGAGGCGAGAAGGCATGGCCGCCACTGATGATGTTTAAGGAACTGCTGCTGTAAAGTTAGTATAAATTAAGCGATTCGGCGCTGGAGAAACAACGTGCTTGCGATCTTTTATTTCGTCGATTTATTGCGCTCGACATTTCAGAGTCAGTGCCGGACTACAGTACTTTTTGGCTACTTGGACAGAAGCTTGATAAATTATTGCTTATGGATAAGTTGCTTCAAGAAATCAATTCCCAACTTATAGATCAAGATCTTTATATTAAATCTGGAGGTGCCAGTATTGTTGATGCTAGCGTGATTGAGGCTAAACAGTGTCGTCCAAATAAGGGTAAAGACAAGCAGTCAACACATGATCCTGATGCGAAGTGGAGCGTGAAAGCCGGTTCTGACGGGAAGAGTAAAAGACCTACGGCTATAAGGCGCACATAAATGTCGATGCGGGTGGACTGATAAAATCGATCGGTTACACAGCAGGAAATGTTCACGATTCAAATTGTTTCACTGAGCCATTAGATGGTGAAGAGTCGTCTGTTTATGCTGACAGTGCCTACTAGGAAAAGTAAGGACTTGAAAGACACATCCAGAGATAACAATGTTATGATCAATATCGAGTACATGAAAGCCAGTGTCCGAGCCAAGGTTGAGCATCCGTTTCGGATTAGCAAATCTCAGTTCTGATTCATCAAAGCTCGTTATCGAGCTTAGCTAATAATGACAGCAAATTGGTCATGCTGTTTGCTCTGGCGAAGAGCGTCCGAGTGGGGAAAATGGTCAAAATATAGGATTAGTGTGCCTGTCGTCGGGAAATCGGCATGCAAGCACTAAAAAGAACAAAAATTGGACTGTTAATCTGCGAATCGACCGCAATGTGTCTATTCGCTTAAAAAATCGGGACTTAATCGCACCGTCCTTAGACCCTCTGCGATCTCACTTTCTCTCATGCACGTATTGGATTAGGAAACAGAACCAATGCAATTCATCACCGACGGCCCTGACATTCCTGATGAGCTCTTGCAGGCGCATGAAGAGGGTCGTGTGGTGTTCTTCTGCGGTGCCGGTATTTCGTACCCCGCCGGCTTGCAAGGTTTCAAATGGCTGGTAGAGAAGATATACGAGGGGGTCGGAACAGTGCGCAATGGCATCGAGGAAGCTGCCTTCAAACGTGGTCAGTTCGATGTCACGCTAAACCTATTGGAGCAAAGCCTGCCAGGGGGGAGCATAGCCGTCCGCCGTGAGCTGGAGAAGGTGCTGAAACCCAAGTTGCGGCGCAAGGGCGCCACCGCTACGCATGCTGCGCTATTGAAACTGGCGCGCAGCCGTGAAGACGCGCTGCGGTTGGTTACCACCAACTTCGACTGTTTGTTCCGCGAGGCGGCCAAACGCACAAAGACAAAGCAAAAATTCCAGACGCATACCGCGCCGATGTTGCCCATTCCGCAAAACAAACTCTGGGATGGTCTGGTCTACCTGCATGGATGGCTGCCCAAAAAACCAAGCGACATGAACCTGAAGGAATTGGTGCTCACCAGCGCCGATTTCGGTAAGGCCTACCTCACCGAAGGCTGGGCAGCTCGATTCGTCAGCGAGTTATTTCGCAACTATAGTGTCTGTTTTGTTGGTTACAGCATCAACGATCCAGTGATGCGCTACATGATGGATGCCCTGGCACGAACCCACAGTGAACCTACCCACCATGTCTATGCTATGGGTGGCTACCCACCAGAAAAAGAGGAAGAGGCAAGAATAGAGTGGAAAGCGAAAGGAGTTATACCCATCCTGTACGAGGACAAGGATTATCACTCTCTGCTGCATGAAACGCTGAAAGAATGGGCTAAAATCTATAGTAGAGGCGTGCAGGGCAAGGTGGGCATCGTCAAAGAATTGGCCTGCAAAATGTCATCGGGAAGTACTAAGCAAGACGACTCGAGGGATACACCCCGAGTGAGTTCCGTTCCGCGATTGGCGTGCTGCCCATAGAGGGGCTCAAGCAATCTGCACAGGAGCTTTCCAAGGCTTTTGAAAGATCTGCCGGTCAGCGCAACGAATATTGGAAGAAGCATGTCCAGCCGTTCTGGAAAAAGGTCTGGCCCAAGGACGAAAAATTGCGTACTCCGGAAATCGCCAGATGTCTAGCCCTGCTGATCATTAAAGCCGGAAACGAATTCCCCGCTGCTTTGGATGCGGTAAAAGACTGGCTGCAACCTATCGAAAATTATTATCGGAGCTATGTCGTGGGTGAGCTGCACCAATCGGATTTATGCAGCCAATACCCGAAGGATGCATTGTACCTGCTTGATGCCATATGTGATGACAAAAATGGGAAGACCTCGGGGCTTAAAGAGTGTTTGGACCAGATTGGTGAGAAAGAACCAAAGCTTAAAAAAGATGCCAAATACAAGAAGCTAAACTAAAGAATTTCCTGATGCGTTATGGGTATGATAACGACGGGAGTAGTACCCAGCATTCATGGTCTAACAAATCGCTCAAGCCTATGGCGCTATGCACCGCATCTTAACTCAAACTTTAAGGAATCTCTGATTGACGTAGTTTGCAAGCCGGTTGTCAGATTTGCGATAAAATTCTCTGACTTCCGCGCTTATTTTATCGTAATTTTCGATTCATTTTGTCGCTTTTACCCATTTATCGGCTCTAGAGGCGGATGATGTGTCTGGCGCCTTTCGTATCACATTCGCCTTCGGCATTTTCGGGTAATGTGGCTCAATGATTGCTTCAAAGGCTGCCCAAGGAACACAAGATTCCATTTTCTCAAGGAATAACTATTTTCGCATTTTGAGTTTTGCGTTTTTTGGCTGCGTAGCTGAGCGACGCAAAACTTTGTTGTTTTATTTTGGATAACCGGTTTTCCATAGCAATGCTGTTTTACCAGATTTTGGAGATTCAATCAGAGATTCGCTAGGTAACTATTTAAGTAGTAACCGTAAAGCCAACTGAATGCTACTGCTGCGACCCCCTCCCAATGTTATAAAGGATATGTTGAAATCATGTAATTGTTTGATGATATTATCAGCAATAACAGTAGGCTTTGAATAAACCGATATTGCGTTCTCAGTTGCGTCGAATGCATCTAGGTAATTTGTATTCTTTTCCTGACTACAGTACGGTGTTGTCATGGTCTCCAGAGTGCTATTTGCCAAGGGTAGCATTTTATATGTTTCTTGGGGTAAGCCTAGATTAGATGTGATTGACAGCTTATACTGGCCTAACAAATAATATTTGGTTGTCTCTTTAATGTTTCTTTAACGATAAATAGGTCATTGATTGTAGAACTTTGCAGCCATAATGTGAGCTATATGAATTTTTTGATAATCTTGAATTTGGTGTGCATAAGTAAAATTAACTTGTTTTAAATACCACATGAAGTTTATATGAGCTATTAGCGCATTTTTTTCTGCATTACTTCGTGTATTTGAATGAGGAATATGAGTATTTAAACGTAATTTTGGTAGTGCTGGAGTGGTAATAGGTTCGTTAGTTTTACTATTAGTAATAACTATGTCAGGCGTATTGATAATCTTCCTGTATTCTTTATATTTTTCGCGTGCATCTAAGCATATAATGCAGAGCGGATTGAGAATAAGAGAGAAGCTGTAGGCAAATTCCTGCCAATATTCTATATGATTCTCCTCTGTTTTTCTATTAGTTTTTCCGTCGGCCTCTAAAACAGAAGATAACGTTGTTATGGAGTCGTTGTTAATTAACTCCAGAATCTCTGGAATATAATGCATAAGATTTCTGAATTTAATAAAATCATCTATATCTACAATAGCAGCAATATTATATCTGGAAGTAGTGCTACAATAACCCTCATGTATCTCATTGAAATTCAAGGTGTATCTTTGTTCTATGCCGATATAGTATAAAAAAGACCATATAGGTTTTCCCATATGCACGTTGCATTTATCGTGGTGCATGATTTCCTCTGTTCTAAAAACATAAATTTCAAGCCAGTTTTGTATCATCCTCCTAATAAGGTTTACATCCAAGGGTTTAGAATCATACTCCTGCTTACTGGAGCGGTATTTTAGAATCACATCTTCGCCGTAATAGATCATATGGCAGTGTTTCTCATCCGACTCTGACAATGTGGGTTTCTTTTTCTCAGGGCTATAATTAATGCGGAAAACTTTGGCGTTAGTATCGTAGAGGGCACTGTTTTTAGCTTTTATATTATCTAGCCAAGGCCATATTTTTGTTGCAATCAGTCTATAATAATAGATTTGATAGTAATCGCTAACATCTATAGGTGGAGGACTCTTATTGTCGGCTTGATTTGCCTCATCTGCAGCATTTAACTCTATGCCTGCTTCTGCTATAAAAATGCGTATTTTCTTGAAATTATTTTCCACTATTTCTTTCCAAACAACGGAAAGGCTTACTGCTTCTTCTATGGATTGTGTTATTTGACTATTAGTTATTATTCCTTGAGCTAATACATTATCAACAAAAGATATTATATCTATAATATCTTTTGGACTGACAGGCTCGTATTGTCTATTCTGCAATAACTGCTTGTTTGCTATTTGTATCGGTGGAGATACATCTTCTTTTGTATTATTTTGAGGCAAGTTCAGGGCGTTTATAAATATTTTAGCAGATTCTGAATACCAAACTGGCGGCAGATCTTCACGTTCACAGATGGTGTCATCTGCAGCATAACTCTGAACTGAAAGCAATAACCTAATAACCCATATCCAAAGCCAACTTCTAAAAAAGATAATCATATATTTATTTTTCCTCCATCTGTTTTGGTGGTTACATTCTACAAAATTGCTATAGATAGAGCATTATACCAACTTCTATTGAAGATGTTGTCACTTACTGTTAGGCGCATGGAGGGAGGTTCTGCTCGTTTATTGCCTCGCCCACTCCATAATTGGAGCTAGTATGGGTTACCAACGGAATCAGATAGTTTATTGTAACCACAAGTGCCACGATACACATAACGTCGTAAATCACCAGTGATAAAAAGCGGAGCAATGAAGGAGGTGGTTTTTGCCATCCGAGTGCATTTGCCTTGCTGGGCAAGTGTTGCTTACCAACGAGGAACAACAAGATCTGTAATCTCATGCCTTCTTGACGAAAGCAGATTTCAGCTTCATTGCACCAATACCTGATATTTTACAATCGATATTGTGGTCACCTTCAACTAGACGAATATTTTTTACCTTAGTTCCCACCTTAACAACAGAGGACGACCCTTTAACTTTTAAATCCTTTGCCACAATAATAGTATCGCCATCATTCAAAACTGTGCCATTAGCATCTTTAACATGAGTTCCTTCGTCTCCAGTATTTTTATCGTTACTAATTGCCCATTCGTGACCACATTCTGGACATACTAACAACGTGCCATCTTCGTATGTATATTGTGAATTACACTTTGTACATGGCGGTAAATGACTCATAGGTAATTTTTTCTCTGTTGCTTGATACCTAAAGCAGCAATAAGCACAGGTGGATATCTGCCTTAGTGCATTGCTGTCTCATAATTCTATCTGATAACTCATTGCAGCGTATCAACTTTCACCAGTTTAGTTAACCCTTTTTTACCGGTTTTGATAGTTACAGCGGTTTTTCGGCACTGGAAATATTCAGCCACTAATGCAACAAGTTCTTTATTGGCCTTACCATCAATAGGTGGTGACTTTAGCTTTGCGACCCAAGTGCCATCTGGCACTTGTTCTAGACTCGACACTCTTGACCGAGGCTTAACCTTTATCTGAATAATCACTGACTTCAGTTCTCCATAGCCTAACTCCTGCAACAGCAGCACCCACCACTCAAAAACTTCTACAACAGCCTTTTCTTATGGGAATTCTGAACAAGTCTAATAAATGTGAGATAATACAGTCACACAAACAAACAGCATTGTCGTATGAAATAAGTCACTTTCGCATCCGCAGAATACACCTATAAAAAGTTATCACTGAGCGTTATCTCGTTCTAAAAAGACATGGAAAAATCGTACCATGGGTACGCCTGTTCAATATTATAGAGACTCACTATCTTGAATTAGCTTGGTATATAGCGGTCATCATGAATATGTGAATAGGTGACAAACTAGCGAAACCACAGGACTCCTCTAATAAGTAGGTGATAGGGGGACTAGTTTGTTTGTCGCTTACTCAGGGAGCTGGTATAATGCTGCCGCTAGAGCATTGAGGCATTGCTGATTCTCGTTTTGAAGACCAACAGAAATTCTTAGGTGTTGCGGCATATTGTAATTGCCCAGTGGCAGAACAATAACACCTTCCGCTAGCATATTCTGATAAACAGCTAAACTATCTCGCTTCGTATCAACACAAATAAAATTGGTAGAAGATGGGATGCAGGAAAGCCCTAAGTCAGTAAGGCCAGACACAAGTTGAGATCTTCCTTGGGTATTTAATTTTATTGATTGTTTGAGATAAGCGTCATCATGCAAAGCCGCTAAAGCAGCTTTTTGAGCCAAGGAGTTTACATTGAATAGCTGCCTGATACGGTTGAGAATATCAGCAATATTGGGATGAGATATGGCGTATCCTATCCGGCACCCTGCCAAGCCATACGCCTTGGAGAATGTTCTAAGCACAATCAAATTAGGGTGGCTATTTATCAAGTTTACTGGGTTAAGTATGCCAAAATCGGCGCTATATTCAAAATAGGCCTGATCCAATACAATTAGCACTTGCTCCGGCACGCAAGCCAAAAAATTATCCAGAGCCTCGTTATCAAAATAGGTTCCTGTAGGGTTATTAGGGTTAGCAAGAAAAATCATACGGGTATCTGGACGAATGGCTGTCACCATCGCTTTAAGGTCATGCCCCCAGTCAAGAGAAGGTACTTCAATCCCTTCAGCCCCTGCAGTATTGGTGATAAAAAAATAAATGAAGAAAGCATGCTCAGAATAAATAGCTGATATTCCTGGAGCTAAATAGGACTCTGCAAGCAAAACCAGCACATCATTAGATCCATTACCTAAAGTGATTTGTTCTACATCGACATTGTGATGAGCTGCCAAGGCTTTTTTAAGCTCAAATCCATTGGTGTCAGGATAGCGCGAAAGCCCTGATAACACCGATTGAATAGCAGCAATGGCCGATGGAGGTGGTCCCATAGGATTTTCATTACTTGCTAGTTTTACAATCTTATCCGCCGGCAAACCTCGTTCTCGAGCCAATTCTTCTATAGACTTACCCGGCTGATAAGACTGCAATGAGCGCACATTAGGCAAGGCTAAGTTGATAAAATCGCAACTCAATAGTTATTCCTCAGTTAGTAACTATACCCGTTATCATTGAAAGTGGAGTAGGTGATAAATGAGTGAATCCCCAGATTTTACGAGTAGTAGGTGATAGGTTGTGAGCACATCAACAACCACACACCTTCATGGGGAATGGGTGTAGGGCTCAAAGAACACCTTTGGGGTATGAGCCAAGTATTTTCAAATCGTTGGCGTGCTCACTTAAATTTTTCAATATTGCTTTGGCCACCGATTCATCTTGATGGCCATTAAAGTCAATAAAAAAGAGGTAGTTCCAAATACCTCTGTGGGCAGGTCGTGTTTCTACCCGAGTAAGATCAATATTATGATCATGAAAAGGCTGAAGAATAGATTGTAAGGCGCCAGGCTGGTTCTTGACACCGACGATAATAGAAGTTGTATCGTCTTGACCGTTGGTGCTGCTACAGGGAACTTGGTCATTACCAATAATTAAAAAACGAGTAGAGTTATCCGGTTGATCTTCAATTTTCTCTGCAATCTTTTTAAGGTGATAAAGCTCAACAGCCATGTCTCCAGCAATGGCAGCCGAATTTAGCTCAGCATGAACGCGCTTAGCTGCTTCCGCATTAGAGCTAACAGCTATTCTTTCTGCCGTAGGCCAATTGGAATCAAGCCACTTCCGGCACTGGGCCAATGACTGTGAGTGTGAGTATATTCGTGTAATATTTTCCTTATTGGTATTTTCTGAAATCAGCATGTGATGATGAATCCGCAACACTACTTCACCGCAAATTTTTAGGGAGGAATCAATAAAACTATCAAGGGTGTGATTAACAACTCCTTCGCTGGAATTTTCGACTGGCACTACGCCGTAGTTCGCAGCTCCGGCGCTAACTTCACGAAAAACTGCATCAATGGCAGCCATTGGAACGCAATGTGCCGAGTGACCAAAATGCTTGATTGCAGCCTGCTTGGTAAAAGTACCATCCGGGCCAAGGTAAGCGACCTTTAGTGGCATTTCCAGAGACAGGCATGCGGACATTATTTCCCTAAATAGCCGAGCTATCTCTTCATCAGCTAGAGGCCCTTCGTTATTTTTCATAATTGCGCGTAATACTTGGGCCTCTCTTTCCGGCTTATAAAAAACCACCGGCTCTCCGGATTCCTCACACGCTTTCTGTTTTATTTTGGCTACTTCCTGAGCGCAATGAGCCCTGTTACTGATTAGCTTTAGTATTTTCTTATCTATAGTGTCAATTTGCTGCCTTAAATCACCAAGTTTATTTCCTATCATCTTGTTTATCACTCAATGGTATTATCTTCAGCGAACATTGTGCCACTGTCGTCAAACTATATAGTATCTTGGCTCATCAACCATGACGCCGCTCAAACTCAGTCATAAAACCAATTAATGCATCAACGTGTGACTCGGGCACTGCATTATAAATGCTAGCACGCATACCACCTGCTGCTATATGACCTTTAAGAGATAAAAAACCTTCCTGCTCGGCCTTTGCTAAAAATACCGTATCTAGCGTCGAGTCTATTATGGAAAAAGGCACATTCATTCTGGATCTCCAGTCTTTATCCACATTATTGAGGTAAAACCCGGTTTTATCAATTATTCCATACAGCTTATTAGCCTTGCGTTCATTGATCTCTGCAATCGCTTTAAGACCACCGGACTTTTTCAACCATTTAAAAACTAAACTAGATAGATACCATGCAAAGGTTGGAGGGGTATTGTACATAGAATTTCTACTAGATTGGTCTTTATAGCTTAGTATCGATGGGCAGGTCGGATGTTTTCTTTCCATCAAGTCGTTTCTGATAATCACTACCGTTAAACCTGCCGGCCCAATATTTTTTTGGGCTCCAGCATAAATGATCCCAAAGCGACTGATATCCAAAGGTCTTGATAAAATATTGGATGACATGTCCGCCACTAATGGCACAGAACCACTATCAGGAATAAATGGAAACTCTAGACCTCCAATTGTTTCATTTGGCGTGTAATGCAAGTATGCGGCATCCGCATTGAGACGCCACTCACTTTGTTTAGGTAGGCTCTGGAAGTTGCTCTTCTTACCATCAGACACTACATTTACAGTGAGATAGCGTTGTGCTTCAGTGATAGCTGACTGTGCCCAAAAGCCACTATCTACATAATCCGCAGCAGTTACACTCCCTTTTATATTTAATGGCACTCCTGCAAACTGCCCTCTTGCCCCACCCTGAAGAAAAAGAACTGTGTAGTTGTCAGGAATATCTAGTAAATTACGTAAATCCTCGATAGATTCTTCTGCTAATTGCATAAAGGCCTTGCCCCTATGGCTAACCTCCATTACAGAGGCTCCAGAGTCTTTCCAGTTAAGCAATTCATCGCGCGCCTGCTCCAATACTGAGAGAGGCATAGGTGCAGGACCTGAAGAAAAGTTAAAGACACGCCCTTTGGCATTGGTTAACAAATCATCACATGCTTTACTCATATTAATGGGTCTCCTTATAAAAGTTTGCGCTGCGAATATATCAATCGATTGCGCTTAGTGCACCGTAGCAGCGTGAGTTCCTCCACTCATTTTAAAAATCAGGAGGATCTTCTCGCCCACTGCAGTAACTCAACATGTTTAGCTAGCAGGATTTCACGCTCTTGCTATGGAATCTCTGATTGAAGTGGTTTGCAAGTTGGTTGTTAGATTTTCGATAAAACTCTCTGACTTTCGAGATTATTTTATAGTAATTTTCGATTCATTTGAGGATTAGGAACAGTGCTCTACCTTGGCTCGTATTTTTGATTGCTGGAGATTACTTTTGCGCTGACTGCTACTAGGTTGATTTTTCTTGGTCTGCGCTTGTCGTTGACCTTCCAGCTCATGCCAAGGCTGCGTGCTCCTCGTTTGTAAGTGTCACTAGCATAACCCGAATCTGCGCATACTACTTTATCATCTTTGCGCAGTAACTTGGGTAATTCGTTAACATCAGCTTCGTTCGCCGGTGTGACGGTTGCGCTGTGTATGACGTTGCTATTGATATCTGTTCCTATGTGTATTTTAAAACCAAAATAATATTGGTTGTTTTTACGGGTGGAACGCATATCAGGGTCACGTTTTTTGTCTTTGTTTTTAGTAGAGCTAGGAGCTTGGATAATGGTCGCAGCTACCATGCTGCCTTGAGATACCTTGATGCCTTTTCCAGCAATATATTGATTGATATCCGCAAAGATGGCTGCGCTAAGTTGGTGTTTTTCAATTAGTCTTCTGAAATTAAGTATGGTAGTTTCATCAGGTATGGCATCTAATAAATCAAGTTGCGCAAACCGACGCATACAGTCCATATGGTATCAAGCAGCTTCAGGATCTTTTGTCGTTTTCCGTCTTTGTAGTTACCGAGTCTGCTTGCGCCTTTCCTATTGGTGTGACATCAATGATATTACTGTAAACATTCACTAATGTTTATATTTTTGGGTTCCAGCTGACGATTAATTTCCATCAATAATTACAATACCGTGACCTATGGCTTTTTCGAAATAATCAGATCAAAACACATATATGTAACACTGTAGATGAGAAAGTTATTGCAATTGTCAGTTGAATCAATAATAATGCATATAGTTTTCTTGTCAGTCGGAATCATATAGGTAAACCCAATGATATTGAGAATCTTCTGTATTGCAAGATCTATATATATATTAAATATTTCAGCTGTGATTATTGGTATATTATTTTCTTGTTGTTTATTAATATCCATATCCATATCCATTAAAGCTTCGTTAGATAATGATATTTTAGATGGTATAATCCTTGATAATGAGGAAGAGAAATGGGTTTTTAAGTTTATACCTCCTAATTGCGTACTACCTGATCATGGAGAAAATATTTGCTATATATCTATGCTTGATAAAAAAATAATATCGAGTAAAAGTATAACGCAGAAAATTGATACCATATTAATATCCATATTAGAAAATTCTAATGTTGAGGAACTTCCAAATGCTAATGATTATCCAAGCCTTCCTTTTTGTAGTATGGCTAGTTTATCAGGCGTAGATGCGGATAATTTTTTGCGTGCTCTAAATTCAGAACCAAAAAACTATAAATATGCATTTGTGGTTATATTTACCCTTAATAAAGATAATAAGACATTAGATTACACAATTGAACAAATAGAACTTAATAATACAGTACATGTTAATGGTCTGATTAGTAATAATGGCTCTAGCAATGAACTAAATATATTAAAGCCACTATTTGCATCATGTAAGCATATGAGAGTCTCATCTGAAAACAGTTACCATACTAATGATGCATGTTGTGACGAAATATCATATCATAACCCATTGTTTGATGATATTGACAGCATGATTTATGATGAACTGTGGTTAAATATATCAAAAGAATTATTCCCATCATCTCAGAATATGGAGTCTTCATCTGGAAGTAGCTCTCAAGTTAATAATATTTGTTATAACAAAATGTCCGATATAAACTTGATGCTTGTTGACGATAAGATGTTGTCAAATGATTGTCTTATTGATACTGGTTTACTTAATAAAGATAAAGATAAAGATAAAGATATAGAGCTGATAAGTGATCGTAAGAAATCACCAGAGTTACGAAATAAAACAGAGAATTCGTCTTGTGATATTGTAATTTATGTCGGTACTAATAAGTTATCAAGTCCCAATTCTGAGGGGGGGAATTTACTTTATGGACATGTAAATAATATGCCAATTCCTGTTTCAGATGGTGCAGAAGAATGTTTCCTGGGGAAAAACTACGAATGCCATATTTGTTCTATGTATTTTAATATAGAGCATCATTTACAGTCCCATATAAAAAATATTCACCAAGACAAAAAAATGATTTGCTCCGAATGTGGTAGGCTATTTGTTCGTAAATATCATTTAAAAAGGCATATGGATATCCATGCGAATGTAAAAATATACAAGTGCACATGGGAAGGGTGTAACAATACATTTCGTCAACAACAACATTTAAAAACACATATAAGAATCCATACCAATGAGAAGCCTTATCCTTGCCTAGAGTGTAACATGAGATTTATAACCAAACAGGAATTAACTGTACATACATTGTGGCATAGAGGTGAAACGCCATTTAAATGCATTATATGTGACAAGGCATTTAATCGAAAAAGTGTTTTAGTCAGACATCTAAAAATTCATACCGAGAAAAACAGACTGTAGATTAGTTTGTGTATTTGCTTATCATTACCCCCTACGAGAGATAAGCACCATGAAACAAAAAGAACTATTGGGGCCTTTGCCAAAGAGGCCGCCAAAAGCATGAAGACTGAGAAAGATCTCAGTGATTTCAGCCGCATGCTCAAGAAAGTAACCGTTGAGGCAGCACTAGGCGCAGAACTTGATGACCACCTTGGCTATGACATACACCATTGGCTCAAACAGCCGTAACGGCCATTCAGGTAAAACCGTTTATACAGACGACGGAGCGATTGAGATAGATATTCCGCGTGATCGAGACAGTTCCTTCGAGCCGCAGCTCATCCACTTTATGATTGTTTTTGAAGATAGATTGTCAGACCATATTTTACCAAACAAACAGCTTCAGGATCTTTTGTCGTTTTCCGTCTTTGTAGTTACCGAGTCTGCTTGCGCCTTTCCTATTGGTGTGACATCAATGATATTACTGCAAACATTCACTAATGTTTATGTTTTTGGGTTCCAGCTGACGATTAATTTCCGTCAATAATTACAATACCGTGACCTATGGCTTTTTCGAAATAATCAGATCAAAACACATATATGTAACACTGTAGATGAGAAAGTTATTGCAATTGTCAGTTGAATCAAGAATAATGCATATAGTTTTCTTGTCAGTCGGAATCATATAGGTAAACCCAATGATATTGAGAATCTTCTGTGTTGCAAGATTTATATATAGATTAAATATTTTAGCTGTGATTATTGGTATATTATTTTCTTATTGTTTATTAATATCCATATCCATTAAAGCTTCGTTAGATAATGATATTTTAGATGGTATAAGCCTTGATAATGAGGAAGAGAAATGGGTTTTTAAGTTTATACCTCATAATTGCGTACTACCTGATCATAGAGAAAATGTTTGCTATATAGCTATGCTTGATAAAAAAATAATATCAAGTGAAAGTATAACGCAGAAAATTGATACCATATTAATATCCATATTAGAAAATTCTAATGTTGAGGAACTTCCAAATGCTAATGATTATCCAAGCCTTCCTTTTTGTAGTATGGCTAGTTTATCAGGAGTAGATGCGGATAATTTTTTGCGTGCTCTAAATTCAGGACCAAAAAACTATAAATATGCATTTGTGGTTATATTTACCCTTAATAAAGATAATAAGACATTAGATTACACAATTGAACAAATAGAACTTAATAATACAGTACATGTTAAGGGTCTGATTAGTAATGGCTCTAGCAATGAACTAAATATATTAAAGCCACTATTTGCATCATGTAAGCATATGAGAGTCTCATCTGAAAACAGTTACCATACTAATGATGCATGTTGTGACGAAATATCATATCATAACCCATTGTTTGATGATATTGACAGCATGATTTATGATGAACTGTGGTTAAATATATCAAAAGAATTATTCCCATCATCTCAGAATATGGAGTCTACATCTGGAAGTAGCTCTCAAGTTAATAATACTTGTTATAACAAAGTGTCCGATATAAACTTGATGCTTGTTGACGATAAGATGTTGTCAAATGATTGTCTTATTGATACTGGTTTACTTAATAAAGATAAAGATATAGAGCTGATAAGTGATCGTAAGAAATCACCAGAGTTACGAAATAAAACAGAGAATTCGTCTTGTGATATTGTAATTTCTGTCGGTACTAATAAGTTATCAAGTCCCAATTCTGAGGGGGGAAATTTACTTTATGGACATGTAAATAATATGCCAATTCCTGTTTCAGATGGTGCAGAAGAATGTTCCCTGGGGAAAAACTACGAATGCCGTATTTGTTCTATGTATTTTAATATGGAGCATCATTTACAGTCCCATATAAAAAATATTCACCAAGACAAAAAAAAGATTTGCTCCGAATGTGGTAGGCTATTTGGATGTAACGATCATTTAAAAAGTCATATGGATATCCATGCGAATGTAAAAAGACACAAGTGCACATGGGAAGGGTGTAACAAGACATTTTATCAAAAACATCAGTTAAAAATACATATAAGAATCCATACCAATGAGAAGCCTTATCCTTGCCTAGAGTGTAACATGAGATTTATAAGCAAACAGGAATTAACTGTACATACATTGAGGCATAGAGGTGAAACGCCATTTAAATGCATTATATGTGACAAGGCATTTTATCGAAAAAATGTTTTAGTCAGACATCTAAAAATTCATACCGAGAAAAATAGACTGTAGATTAGTTTGTGTATTTGCTTATCATTCCCCCCTACGGGAGATAAGCACCATGAAACAAAAAGAAATATTGGCCTTTGCTAAAGAGGCCGCCAAAAGCATGAAGACTGAGAAAGATCTCAGTGATTTCAGTCGCATGCTCAAGAAAGTAACCGTTGAGGCGGCACTAGGCGCAGAACTTGATGACCACCTAGGCTATGACATACACCAGCCTAGCGTGGGCTCAAACAGCCGTAACGGCCATTCAGGTAAAACCGTTTATACAGACGACGGAGCGATTGAGATAGATATTCCGCGTGATCGAGACAGTTCCTTCGAGCCGCAGCTCATTAAAAAGCAACAAACTCGATTCACAGGCATGGATGATAAAATCCTCTTCCTTTACGCCCAGGGCATGACCACCCGCGAAATCTGTACCGCGTTCAAAGAACTTTACGATGCCGATGTATCGGCAAGCCTCATACACAGAGTTATTTACAGGGTCACATTAATTCCTAGATTCACACAATAATTAACATACTTACCAGGTAAAAACTCAATAGGACTTCCTAACTTTCCACTAATTTATTCCCGCATTATTCCGTTCATTCTTCCGTGCAGTTTTTTGTGGTTCCATCCCAAAAAAGACGAGAGATAGTTATGGAATTATTGTCATGTCTAACCACTACATGGCTACAATCCTTGGTAAACCTGGCTGAGAGGTTATTTATATTATGTTTGATTACGGCTTTCTTCTGTAACTGTCCATCAGAAATCCATCCGTAGATTCTTACCATCTTATTGGTATCGGCAGTAATTATGTGGTTGCCATCAGCACTGAACTCGGCTGAGATGATACCTTTCTCCTCTTTAATAGTGGCTTTATGCATCCACTCATTGTTAAAATGAGACCTTTGCACGAATCTCGCTAAATAACTGAAAATCAGGTATAATAAGCCTTGCACAATCAATGCCTTTCGGTGAAATTATGGCTTGGAAAAATCTGAAACAACGCAGTCTAGCAGATTCAATGCTGATTGATCACGATGCAGTGAAAGAACTCGACTCTGTCCATGAACTCATTGATTGGGATCGCTTAGAGCATCATCTGAAAGATATACATTCAAGTTCTCGAGGCGAAAAGGCATGGCCTCCACTGATGATGTTTAAGGCACTGCTGCTGCAAAGTTGGTATAAATTAAGCGATTCGGCCCTAGAGAAACAACTTGCTCGCGATCTTTTATTTCGTCGATTTATTGCGCTCGACATTTCAGAGTCAGTGCCGGACCACAGTACTTTTTGGCGATTTAGACAGAAGCTCGATAAGTTGTTGCTTATGGATAAGTTGCTTCAAGAAATCAATTCCCAGCTTATAGATAAAGGTCTTTATATTAAATCTGGAGGTATCAGTATTGTTGATGCTAGCGTAATTGAGGCTAAACAGTGTCGCCCAAATAAGGATAAAGACAAGCACTCAACACAGGATCCTGACGCGAAGTGGAACGTGAAAGCAGGTTCTGACGGGAAGAGTAAAAGTACCTACGGCTATAAAGCGCACATAAATGTCGATGAGGATGGGTTGATAAAATCGATCGGTTACACAGCAGGAAATATTCACGATTCAAATTGTTTCACTGAGCTATTAGATGGTGAAGAGTCGTCTGTTTATGCGGATAGTGCTTATTCCAGCAAGAAGCACAGTGAATGGCTGGATGATAGAAATATTGATAACAGAATAATAAGACGTGCTTATCGAAATAAACCATTAACAGAACATGATAAGTGCTTTAACCGTTTACATTCTGGCGTGCGCTGCACTGTGGAGCGAGTATTTGGCGTTTTGAAATTACACTACGGCATGGCGAAAGCTCGTTATCTTGGCTTAAGCCGAAATCGCACACGTTTTGAAATAATGTGTGTGGCGCACAATATTAAACGAGGTTTATCGATTCAGCAGGCAAGTTGCGTCTGAAAATCGAAAATGAAGGGTGAAATGGCTCGAATGGCGCATATTCGAACTGTAATTGTGTTTTTTAAGGCTTTATCCTAAAAAAATACAATTTCATTAATAGTGGGGCTTATGCAGCGTTATCGTGCAAAGGTCTCAAAATATTGTTTTATGGCGTAGATCTTTACGATTTTGTCATCACCAAGCTGAGAGAAAGCCAGTACTTGGCTACTATCATTGCTAAATACTGCCTTGACTAAGTCATCGTGCGTTTTATTATCTCTAATGCTAATAGTAGCTTTCTCCTTCCGCTCTTCCCCAGAAACCAATCCGTAAATTATTGCGATTCCATAACAGCATACTATCAAGTGACGGCCATCTTTGCTGAAGATAGCGGACGACATATTCTTATGGTAAGTATCGGCTTGTTCACTCCAATTATCTTCCTTCGAATTCTGATGGGAAATAGTGGCTTGTTCACTCCAATAATCTTCTTCCCAATTATCTTCCTTCGAATGCCGTTCGTGGATTTTTACTGTGCAATCGGCACTAAGAGTCACCAGATGGCGACTATTGGGGCTGAAGCTGGCTGAGGTTATCTGGCTCTCATGATCAATGCTAATGGAGGGTTTCTTCGCCCATTCCCCACAATGATCACGTTTGTTAATTGTTGCGGTGTTTTGGTCAACTATGGTCATAGTACAGCAACCATCTGGGCTAAATCCTATTGTATGGACATCTGAGTTATAATTATCGGTGAACTTTTCCGGCCATTGACCATCCGAACTCAGTTCGTGAATTTTTGTTAATCCCTTATATGGCATACATTCCGTCCCATATGAGGATGTGTCGTTTTGTGTGTTTATATAGAAAGATGAAGTTAACACACTGCGTCCATTGTCGCTAAATATGGCTGGAGCGATCATGTCGGTATTATGATTAATAGTGACTTCCCTAAATAATTCTGTGTCTGAATCCAATCTGTGAATTTTTGCAGTACCATCATCACTGGAGGTTACCACATGGCGACTGTCGTAGCTGAAGCTAGCTGAAATGATTTGTTTAGCATGTTTAAAAATTATTTTCTTATTCCATTTCTCATATGAATCCATCTCGTATATTTCTCCGTTTCTGTTGTATCTGCAAATTATCAGATAACGATTACATGGGCTGAAGTGGGCTATGGTTACTTCTGGTGAAAGATCATTAATGTAGTTGTCACCGATGACGGTGTCGCAATGATGTATTTTCTGCATCCACTTGCCACTCATTCCTAGGTTGTAGATCTTTGATACATTACCGTGATGGGTGGCCAAATAACTATCATCTGGGCTAAAGGTTGGAGTGTGTTCGTAGCGGCCCAAGGAATCATTTGTGCTGAATATATTCTGTGTATTGAAATATGGACAGTAGGCCATCAGTCGGCTTCTTGTGTAAAAGAGAATATCAGTGTAATAGTTTACACTGCGCTTCATTAAAAGGTCTCTTGCTATGTATTTTTTTGTTGAAAACTGGGTTACCAAAGCATAAATATTGTCGTCTGTCATGCTTTTCACATATTCCTTTAATGACCGCCGTTGTTGTGGTGTAAAACAAGGAAACAAGGTTCTTAAGAACAGTGATGTATTACTTTCGATCAATCTTTTTGCAGTTTTGCACGTTTGTCTTAAGGTAACAACGGATCTGGTGTTCAATAGTTTAAAGATATGTTCCAGTACTACCGGTGCGTGTAACAGTACTTTCATAAATGTACTTTTCTCTTGTATTTCCTCTCTATATTCATTAATATCACCATCGTTGTTTAGCGTACTTAATTGATTGATAGGCCCCAGTACGTCAAAGTCTTTCTGTATAAAGAAAAATGCCACATAGCAAGGTGGTGAATCATCGTTAGAAGATATTTCTTTTACTCTACATGGGATGTGTAATACAAAACATGTGTCGTCACTAGTTTCTGATGAGTTTGAATAGTATTTTCCTAACAGCTCTCTTGAACAATTATCCATATGTAGTAATTCGTTATCATCTTGTCTATCTATTTTATTTTCTTTAATGGATATAATCGTAAGCATCTCATCAACGGATAATGATTTTGGAGAAGAAGCAAATGTGTCTCTTGGCTTAGATTTAATAGAAAGAAGACTTGAATATTCTTCATCCGATTGTTTGATGATCATAAAGTTAAAATCTTTATCGTTATCAATACGGCTTACTGTTACTGGACATTCATTATTATTAATTGCATCAATCATCTGGCTTAATCCAGTCTCCTGGTTTTTATCGTTATCATCACTAACTTCAGACACAAAACGATAAAGCATATTGAGTATATTCAAAGATAGCTTTTTCTCATTGATATTAATTACCTTGTAAATACTGTTTGCTGGATTATTAAGAGGTATGGGTATCATGATTTTGACAATATTACTGGTAGGAACTAAGTAAGTAACTTTGTCTTTATCTATTAATTCTAACATTGAGATTCCTCGCTGAGGAATAAAAACAGATAAAATAACAAAAATAATTATAAACGATAAAGCACTGCGCATGGTATATATAACTCCAATATTATCAATAATCTGTGACTTCAGGATATCTAAGCTACCATTTTACCACAGGAGATTCAAGAGCCTAGGTGACCACAATAATCTACACATGTGGAATTGCGTTGAAAGTCAGTTGCTCATAGGCCATAGTTCTCACGCAACGAATCAGGTAATCACATGAAAAATCATTAGGAATAGCCAGTTCTGGTGGAACAATACCAGATTCAATCCTTATGTAAATTAGTATTGTCAGCGCGCAGAATTGGTGATTATATGCACCGTTTCAATAAAAAGTTTTTCTTTGCATCCCGTAGGATTGACACCGCTGGATATCTTATATCTTAATTTTCGCTAAGCATATCCATGCTGCTTTTTTGCTAGGAATCGTTAGTTGTATGTTTTTAGACGTTTTTTTTAACGAATTAGGTGTTTGCTAAACTTAGCTGTTGGCTCATGGAAAAATCCAAGGCTTATAGTAATTATGGCATTATCTCATGGGTCTTTGATCGTTTATCTCCTGCTCATACATTCTTCAATGGTAACGAGTATAGCCCATTAGAGAATGTCACAATAAGATTTGTATTGAAAGCTGGAGGGTATTTTTTTCTCGCTTTTTTCCTGTCTTGTTCCCTGTCTTGTTCCCTCGCATTCATTCACTAATTCTTCCGAGAATTTTTGCGCAAATGTTTGTGTTCTTTTATCCAAAAAAAGACGCCAGATATGTATGGAAGTATCTACATCTATAACCACCACATGACTACAATCGTGGGTGAATCTGGCTGAGTAGATATTTTTCTGATGTTGGATGCTGGCTTTCGTCTGTAACTTATTATCAGAAGTCCATCCGTAAATGCTTACTGTCTTATCGGCACAGGCAATAAGTACGTGGTTGCCATCGGCACTAAAGCTGGCTGATTTGATATATTTATCTTTTTTAATGATGGCTTTTTGCGTCCACTCATCGTCTGATTTTTGCCCTCGGCCGTAGATCTTTACGATTTTATCCTCATGACACTTAGAGAAAGCCAGCGCTTGGCTACTATCATCGCTGAATATTGCCTTGACCAATTCATTAACGCAAATACTAATAGTAGCTTTCTTCTTCCATGTCTCCCCAGAAACCAATCCGTAAATTGTTGCGTTTCCATCACAACTGTTTATTATCAAGTGACTGCCATCTCTGCTGAAGGTAGCTGACAATTCCGAGCTCTTATGGTAGATAGTGGCTTGTTCACTCCATTCCTCTTTATTCCAATCATTTTTCTTCGAGTATCTCCCGTAGATTTTTACTGTGCCATCGTCACTAGCAGTCGCCAGATGGCGACCATTGGGGCTGAATCTGGCTGTGTTTAGAAAGTGCTTATGATTAATGCTAATGGAGGGGGTCTTCATCCATTCCCCAAAAGAATCCAGTTCATAGATTCTTACGGTGTTTTGGTCAAAGATGGCCATCGTATGTAAGCTCATCACATAGCGGCCATCGTGGCTAAACGCTAGTGGAGAGACGTATCCTTCAGCATGAGTGACGAGTTTTTCCATCCATTGATCATCCGAATTGCATTTGTGAATTTTTATTAATCCCATGTATTCTGAGCATCTGTGTTCTTTTGTGTTTTTATCTATAGATGCAGTCATCAAACTGCATCCATTGTCGCTAAATATGGCTGAAAAGACCTTGCTTAGATGCTTAATAGTGACTTCCTTCAACCCTGAAGAGTCTGAATCCAATCTGTAAATTTTTGCAGTCCCATCATCACTGGTGGTTACAGCATGGCGACTATCGGGGCTGAAGGTAGCTGAAATGTTACCGGTATTATGAGTAATACTTATTTTCTGCGTCCATTTCCCATCTGGATCCATCTCATATATTTCTCCAGATCCGTTGTGCCTGCAAATTATCAGATAACGATTACATGCGCTGAATAGGGCTAAAGTTACTCTAAATAAAGAGTTATCAACATTATAACCACCTACACCTACATTGAATCTGGCGCAACGATTAAGTCTGTGCATCCACTTTCCGCTCATTCCCAGTTCGTAGATCGTAGAGACATTATCGTAATGGATAACCATATAACTATCATCTGGGCTGAAGGTTGCTTTGCAATCGTAGCCCAGAGTACTGTTTGTGCTGAATATATTAGATGTTTTGAAAGATGGACAGCGGCTCATCAGTTGGCTTCTTGTGTGAAATATAATTTCAGTGTGATAATTTAAATTGCGTGTCATTACAAGGTCTTTTGCTATGTCTATTTCTGTCGAAAACTGGGTTACCAAAGCATAAATATCTTCTTTTTGTCTGCCTTTTACATATTCCCTTAATGACAGCCGTTGTTGCGGGGTAAAACAAGTGAACCAGGATCTGAATAGGATTTCCTGGTTGTTTTCGATCAATTTTTTTGTGGTTAAACACGTATCTCTTAAAGCAAAAAGGGATTTGAGATTTAATAGTTTAAAGATCTTTTCTTTTACTTCTAACGGTGTTTGCATAAGTACACTGTCTGGATGTGTTTCCTCTTCATATCCAAGATCATTACCATCATCGCTTAGTATGCTTAATCGATTGAGAGCCTCCAGTAAATCAAAGTTTCTTTGTCTGAATAAAAAAGCCGCATAGCAAGATGATGAATTGTCGTTAGCATCTACGTTTTTTATTTTACATGGAATATATAATGCAAAGCATGTATCGTCATCAGTTTCTGAATATCGTAACTGATATTTTTCTAACAGCTCTATTGAATATTCATCCATCTGTAATAATTTCTTATTCCCTTGACTATCTATTTCAGTTGTTTTAATAGACATAAGGGAAAGCATCTCTTCTATTAATAAGTCTGGTGAAGAAACAAACTTGCCTATTGGTGTTGGTTTAATAGAAAGAATGCCTAAACATTCTTCTTTTGGTTGTTTTATCATCACAAAATCAAAACCGTTATTAATATTGCTAATTGTTACTGGATAGTTATCATCATTATTAATTGTATCAATCATCTTGCTTAATCCAGTCTCTTGGTTCTGCTCGTCATTATCATTAGATTCAGACACAAAACGAAACAGATTCTTTAGGATGTTTAAAGATATATTTACCCCATCGAGAGTAGTTACATCATCAATACTGTTTTCTTGTTTATGTAGAGGTATAGGCACCATGATTTTGATAATATTACTGGTCGAAGTCCAGTGAGTAACCTTGGTTGGATCTATTAATTCCAATATCGCAATTCCTTGCTGAGGAATGGATAGAGATAAAAAAACAAAAATAATAATAAACGATAAAACACTGCGCATGGTACATATACTCCAACATCTATGGTTGTCGCTAATCAGTGACTTCAAACAGGGAACACTACCATGAAACTATAAGTGATACAAAAATAAATGGCTATATTTTGGTCCATCCAGCATTAGGCTTTATCAATATCACATATAAGACCTGTATCAGTCAGTATCCAAAACACTCATCTATATTTTCCTATATTTACACAATAACTAACACACTTACCCGATAAAAACTCAATCGGACTAAAGTAGTTTAAAGTGCGGGATTTAGTGTTATTTTTAATGGAACACGCTACAATACTCCTGTTCCATATAGATGATGCCAAATAAAATCAGACAAGGTTAAACATCTATTGCAGCGTTGTTTTTTTGAGTATAATACATGTTACTGAACATCCTGAACATCCTGAACATCCTGAGTTTATCTTAAAATGGAAAGATAGGCGGCAGCGTGGGTGAGCTAAGGAAGGTGCGATTAAGTCCCGATTGTTTAAGTACATCGACACATTGCGGTCGATTTGCAGGTTAATAGTTCAATTTTTGTTAGTTTTTCAGTGCCTACATGCGATTTCCCGACACACAGGCACACTGATGCTATATTTTGAGCATTTGCCCTACTCGGACGATGTTCGCCAAAGCAAATAGCATGGACAATTTGCTATCATTTTTAGCTAAGCCTCGGTAGCAAGCTTTGGTTAATCCGAACTGACATTTGATGATCCGAAACGGATGCTCAATCTTGGATCGTACACTGGCGTTCATGTATTCTATATTGATCATAATATTGTTGATCCGTGGATATTTCTTCCAAGCCCTTACTTTTCCTGGACGTTCCGCGATAGGCCATTTGACATCTATGTCTTTCAACTGTCCCGTTTTTCTGCGCCACGATAACCAGCATCGACGAAAATGAACTCCTCATCACCATGCAGTAGATTTTCAGCTTGATTCAGATCATGTTCGTTGGTAGCGGAGGTCGTAAGACTATGCGTCAGCCCAGTTCGAGCATCGACACCGATATGATCCTCCATGTCGAAGTGCCACTGATTACCCTTCTTGGTTTGCTGCATCTCGGGATCACGCTCACCGGCTTTGTTCTTGTTGGAGCTGGGAGCTGCGATAATGGTGGCATCCATCCGCTCAAGAAACTTCTCTTTGCGGGCTTGGCGGCGTTTATGCTGGTATTCGCTGTCGGCGAAGCTGAGTTGGTGTCTCATGGTTCATACCATTAAAGTGAAGTGATAGGGATTATCTCATTACCAGGACTTAAGCGCACCTTCCCTAATTTCTTCTATCTAAAAAAAGGCGCCAGATATGTATGGAAGTATCTACATCTATAACCACCACATGACTACAATCGTGGGTAAATCGAGCTGAAGAGATATATTTATCATGTTGGATTGTGGCTTTCGTCTGTAACTTATTATCAGCAGTCCATCCGTAGATGTGTACTATATCATCGTTGCTGGCAGTAATTATGTGGTTGCCATCGGCACTGAAGCTGGCTGATTTGATACCTCTCAGCTCTTGAATGAGTGCTTTTTGCATCCACTCATCGTCCGAGTTTTGCCCTCGTTTGTAGATCTTTACGATTTTTGCATTATCATTAGAAGGAGAGAAAACCAGTGCGTGGCTGCTGTCATCGCTAAATATTGCCCTGACCAAGCAATTATCGCCGCAAATGCTAATAGTAGCTTTCTTCTTCCATGTCTCCCCAGCAACCAATCCGTAAATTATTGCGCTTCCATCATCACTGCTTGTTATCAAGTGACTTCCATCTCTGCTAAAGGTAGCTGACGATGCATAGTTCTTATGGCTAATAGTGGCTTGCTCACTCCATTCCTCTTTACTCCAGTTATCTTTCTTCGCATATCTTCCGTAGATTTTCACTGTGAAATCGCGACTAGCAGTTGCCAAATGGCGACCATTGGGGCTGAATCTGGCAGAGGTTATTTTGTTATTATGATTAATGTCAATGGAGGGTTTCTGCAGCCATTCTCCACAAGAATCGAGTTCGTATATTCTTGCGGTGTTGTGGCCAACGATGGTCATCGCATAGCGACCGTCGAGGCTAAAGCATTTTGGAAAAACCTGGGAGTCACAATTTTCTGAGAGTTTTTCCGTCCATTGACCATCCGAACTAAGCTCGTGAATTTTTATTAATCCCACGTTTCCTGACAATTTGTTTTCTTTTGTGTTTTTCCCGATAGATGAAGTCAGCACACTGCGTCCATTATTGCTAAATATGACTACAGAGGACATTTTTTTATGCTTAATAGTTACTTCCTCCGACAATTCCAAGCCTGAATCCAATCTGTGAATTTTTGCCTGCCTATTTTTACTAGTGGTGACCACATGGCGACTATCGGGGCTGAAAGTGGCTGAAGTGATATAGTCATAATGATTAAAAATTATTTTTTTCGTCCATTTACCATCTGAATGCATCTCATATATTTCTCCAGATCCGTTGTACCTGCAAATTATCAGATAACGATTACATGCGCTGAAGAGGGCTAAAGTTACTCTAAATAAAGATTTGTAAATATGATAACCACTTGTACCTACATTGAATTTGGCGCAAGGATTAAGCATGTGTATCGACCTTCCGTTCATTCCTAGTTCGTAGATCAATGAGATATTATCGTAATGGATAGCCACATAACTATCATCTGGGCTGAAGGTTGCTGTGCAATCGTAGTCAGGAAAATTGGTTGTGCTTAATATCTTATCTGGACTGAAAGCGGGACAGCAGTTCATCAGTCGGCTTATTGTGTAACATACAATTTCAGTGTGATAATTTAAATCGTGTGTCATTACAAGGTCTTTCGCTATGTCTGTTTCTGTAGAAAACTGGGTTACCAAAGCATAAATTTCGGATTCTGTGGTGGTTTCTATATATTTCTTTAATGACAACCGTTTTTGTGGGGTAAAACAAGAGAACCAGGCTTTGAAGAAGATCTTCTTATTGTTGTCGATCAATCTTTTTGCAGTTGCGCATGTTAGTCTTAAAGTAATGAGCTCCCTGAAACTCAATAGTTTTAAAATATGTTCCTTTACTTCTAACGGTACTTGCATAAGTGTACTTAGCCATTGTGTTTCCTCTTCATATTTAATATCATTATCATCGTCGTTTAGTGTACTTAATCTATTGAGAGCCTCCAGCAAATCATTTTGTTTTTGTCTAAATACAAAAGCCGCATAGTAAGATGATAAATTATCGTCAGCAGCTGCGCCTTTTACTTTACATGGGATATATAATATAAAACATGTATCATCCTCATCTTCTGATGAACGTAAATGATATTTTTTTAACATATCTGTTGAGCAATTATCTATCTGTAATAATTGATTATTCTCTTGACTGTCTATTGCAGTTGTTTTAATCGACACAAGGGAAAGCATCTTATCCACTGATAATAATTTTGGCGAACAAATAAATGTGTCTTGTGACGTTGGTTTAATAGAAAGAATGCCTAAATATTCGTCATTTGGTTGTTTTATCATCATAAAATTAAAATCGTTATTGTCACTACTCACTGTCACTGGACATTCATTATCCTTATTAATTGTATCAATCATCTTACTTAATCCAGTTTCCTGGTTCTGCTCGTCATCATTATTAGATTCAGATACAAAACGCAATAGCATCTTGAGGATATTTAAAGATAGCTTTACCCCATTGATATTAGTTACCTTATCAACACTGTTTTTTTGTTTATGCAGAGGTATTAGCACTATGATTTTGACAAGATTACTTTCCAAAACCACTGGAGTAACATCGGCTTGATCTATTAATTCAAGCATCGCAATTCCTTGCTGAGGAATAGATAGAGATAAAAAAACAAAAATAATCATAAATGATAAGGCATCGCGCATGGTACATATACTCCAACATCTATGATTGTCGCTAATCAGTGACTTCAAACAGGGAATACTACCATGAATCTATAGGTGATACAAAAATAAACGGTATATTTTGGCCCAATAATCATTCTGCGTGCTCAATATAAGACTTGCATAAGTCAAGTGATGACCGATACTTATACGCATTTTCCTTGAAGTTTTTTGGTTGTGACTGCTTTCATTAGACCCAATAACTTGCTGCTCTTAGGTTCATGGAAATACAATCTCTTGTCGCAGAGCAACACCTTTAATAGAAGCTGGTATATAACCAATTCTAAATATTGATTTAATTACTCGACTAATATATCAATAAGACTTGGCATAAATAATATTTTATATACGACCTACGTTTGAGGTAATTATTCTATGAGAATATAGGATCACCTTTTATTCTATTTCTTTCAATATTTCCTTTGATTTGTTTTTTTGTCATCATGACGAGTATGAGAGAATATACATAGATGAAATAAAATCATATCGATAATATTAGCTGAAGATATTTAGTATAGTTATAACAACGTGGTTAGTGTTTCTTGCAATGACCTAAATTGCCACAATAACCAGCACATTTGGAGTGGATTTCAGAGCACGCTGCTCACTGGTGGTATTTCTAACACAGCGAACCAGATGACCATATTATATAACTATTTTCAATGATAGTAAACATGATGGTATGCATTTATAAGGTGATCTATACCAGCTACGAGAAGGTGTAGCTACAAAGGAACGAAGCCTACTATCTTGCTGCGATATTAGGTGATTTAGGTGAGTGAGACCAGTTAAGAGCCTTACGCTTTATAGATCATTACATTTGATGCTGGTTATGCGCAAGTATTACTCTGACATTGGGCTGTAAATATATTTTGCTAATCCATACGTATAGATAAATCTAATGGAAACATGAATTTAATGTTTATGTTTATGTTAATGTTTATGTTAATGTTAATGGTTTGCTGCAACTCTTTTTCCTGCAAGGAGTGACTACTTCTGCCTTCCTAATAATGAAACTAGTGAGGTTAAACCTCTAATCAACATACGGCCGCAAAAATCATTAAATTACTTTAATAAGATTGAGTTTTATAGACCAATCGTATGTCTCATTTATTGGTAAGCTATGGTTGTTTGCCATTCTGCTTGTATTTGCAATAAGTTGCAGTATACTACATGTACTTTCTGAATGATGCTATTTTATATAGTCCAATATAGAGAATATGTCTAGGGAAAGTTTAACTACATATCTAAACTAAAGGATAATATTGTGCTTAAAAAACCGCTGACTATAAAGTTGTTTTTTACTTTATCTATGCTTGTTATTTTACGTATAAGTCTGGTGATGGGAGGTGAATTTTTGCATTGTTGTAGTATTGACGAAATTTCATTATCTAACAGTCATGATGAGAATGATCCTGTATCTCCCATCGTACTAGGAATCAAAGTGCTATACAATGAAAGGGACGAGGAAAGCAGCGAAAAAATGTCTGATTTAGATACTGCTCTTATGGGTATGGCTACTCTATTGCGCAGTGGTAATATGCAAAATCAGGATGCAATGGTCAACCTAGCAAATAAAACAGTTACATATTTCAATCAAGAAAAAAAACATAATTTTGAGATGGAGCGCGTTACACTTGGTTGTCCTGCTTATTGTATGAAATTGATAAGAACCAAGAGTGAGATAATTTTTCGTGAGTTATATGAACTACCAAAGTCTGATAAAGTATTGGAGCATAAAGGTTTCTATCATTTGCCATTTAACGTAGATGAATGTACACAATATGAAAATGAAAAATTGCTAAATAGAATTCGCAAACAATTATATGCTTTGTGTGGGCCTGCACAAAACAAACAGAATAAAGTACAAAACACCATGCCTTATTCTGAAGATATTGATGGTAATGACTTAAGCGCATTATGTATTCCCTGTAAAATACAATGCCATGATTTTTTTGCATCAAGGGAATGTAGG
The DNA here is from genome assembly GCA_030674915.1 of Candidatus Endonucleibacter bathymodioli. Taxonomy (GTDB): domain Bacteria; phylum Pseudomonadota; class Gammaproteobacteria; order Pseudomonadales; family Endozoicomonadaceae; genus Endonucleibacter; species Endonucleibacter bathymodioli. Next base: position 25,360 of record JASXSV010000004.1, on the reverse strand, counting down.
TATTATTCTGTTTTTATATTTCAGAATAATAGCAGTTTTAATAATGGCTATTCTGGAGACCTTAATAGTGATGATTGTGAGATTGATGGAGGATCTCATGGTAGAAAAAATAGCATGAAAAGATCAGACAAAAGACGAAGTTCATCGAGAAAAAATAAACCACATGAAAAAATACGAGAGCAAGCAGAAGAACAAAGAGTTGTAGTAAATAAGCCAGAGGCAGGCGGAGCTGAAGGAGGAAAGGAAATAGATACAACTGGCTCTATTTCTTGTTCTGTTAGTGAGGAGGAGCAGGGGGTAGAAGTGCTGGTGGAGCAAAATAAGCCAGAGGTAGGCGGAGCTGAAGGAGGAAAGGAAATAGATACAACTGGCTCTATTTCTTGTTCTGTTAGTGAGGAGGAACAGGGAGTAGAAGTGCTGGCGGAGCAGTCTTATGGAGATAGTTTGGAGCAACCGCCATCGATAAAGAAAACAGCAGAGGACAATACTTTTATTCCTCTCTTGACAAAAAGGCTAGAACAAGAGGAAGAACAAATAACTGGAATAAAGAAATCGGAGATATATGAAGGAGAAGGATTAGATAAAAACAGCACTATTTCTGTTACTATTGGTGATGGAAATAAGGAAGTAGAAATATTTGAAGGACAAGATTGTGGTTATAGTTTGAAGCAACCACCAGTTGAGGTAATTGAACATAGTGGAAATAATTTTTCTATAAAATGCTTGGAATGCGGAAAAACAGCAAAAGGATTTACACTTTATGTGGCAATGACAGTATTTATTGTCGACCATATGCACCCTGAGAATGCAAAATGCTTAGTAGACGAATTTGGGCTATTCTATGCGCACATTATTTATTATTTTTGTAAAAATCATTGTTCATCATATATTACTGTATTGGAAGGAATTTTACTAAATTCAATAACGATTAATGATGCAGTTCAAAATAATTTTTCTGTTACTAAAAGTATAATAGGAGATGTTATTAACAATCTTGTATCAACAACATTTGTGAAAGTCTTCTCAAAAAATAATCCTAGAGAAATCTTATTGTCACAGGGGATTCAGGAATCTACGGATGTTTTAGATGTTAACGTTATAGCAGTGCCATCTGATGAGGCAGGTGTAGTTAGTGTACCGTTAGATAGGGAGTATGCTCAAGTATCTGTACAAAATGAATCTGGTAGTATTTCTACGGTTATTGTTGATACAGATGGAACGTCTATGCATGATATGTATAGATCTGATGCCCAGCATTCATATTTTATTAACAAAGAAAATAGATCTTGGAGTTATAATAATGTTGTATTGAATTCACGCATAAAATTAGATATTCTTGTGAATGGAGGACTTTTTTACGGAAGAGCACCTAATGTTGTATGCTGTTTTTTCTGTGGTGTTAATTTCAATAGTGTCCATAATGAGGATGAATTATGGTCAGAGCATGCGCTGAAGTCACCAGATTGTTCTTTTTTAAAAAATAATAAGAGCATAGAGTTTATCGAAAAGGCTAAAAATAAGCACCATGAATTTAGCCATTATGAGGAAAGAATAAGAAGTTATAGCACTTGGCCCTGTACAAATACTCCAGGTAAGGAATTGCTAGCAGGCGCAGGATTTTTTTATACTGGACAAGGAGATTGTGTAGTTTGTTTTTGCTGCGGTATAGAGTTAGTAGATTGGAAAGCAGACGATATACCATGGGAGTCACATGCTGCATTTTCCTCTAAGTGTAGGTTTTTGCAGGAATGTAAATATACAAACTTTATTAATCGTTATGGCATTATGCATCCTGAGTTCGCCAACAAAAATGCAAGAATTACAAGTTATTTAAATGCTAAAATAGTTGATCTAGCAGATAAAGCTAAACCACTTGCAGATGCAGGTTTTTTTTATAATAAAGTGAATAATGTTATAAGGTGTTTTTATTGTGATGTTAGTATAGACGGGAGTAGTGATCAGGACCCATGGTTAAAACATGCTATTGCCAACGCAACGTGTCATTTTTTAATAAGCAATAAGTCCATAGAGTTTACCCACTGTACCAAAGCTAAGTCAATGGAGTTTTTAAATCCTGCAATAAGAGAGAACTCTTATCTACATTGGCCAAAGGAAAGTATTCAGCCTGCGAGAAGACTTTCTGAAGCAGGATTTTTCTTTACACAAACTACAGATGCTGTATCTTGTTTTAATTGTAATCTAACATTAACAAACCTGAAAGAAATTCATGATCCATGGGCATTACATGCTACCTATAGTTCGTGCTGTTCTTTTTTAAGATGCAAGAAAGATATGCAGTTCATAAATCATTATCAAGCGGCACATCCGCATTTTAGAGATATAAAAGAAAGACTGGATACTTATAATTATGCTAAATTTAAATGCAATTTTAACCGGGACGATTTTGTAAATGCAGGATTTTTCAGTTTAGGGAAAGACGACCTTGTATCTTGTTTTCAGTGTGGTCTTACTATAAGAAACTGGAATGCGAATAGTAACCCAGTGAAAGAACATATTCGACATGGTGCAGAGTGCGTATACCTAGCCACTATAGTAGGTCAAGAAGTTATAACTCAAGTTATAACCGAGTGGGAAAAAACATATAAGCCTGCACAACCTGGATATAGAACTTTATCAGCTAGACAAAATAGTTTTTCTAGTAGTTCATTAAGCGCAGAGATTAAACAATATTCTTATGATATAGCTGCTGCAGGATTTTATTACAGGGGTGAAAATAATGTACATTGTCACCACTGTGCTGGTGGTTTAACATTATTTAAACCACAGTGTAACTTATGGATTGAGCATGCTAAGTTTTTCCCTGACTGCAAATTTCTCATAAAATACAAGGGAAAAGAATTTGTAGAATTACACTCAAGAAAAACAGAAGTTAATAATAGTTATGGGGAAAGATCCGAGGCTGCTGAGGCTGAGGCTGATTCTGATTCTGAGGTTGTGTCAAGTCAATTACCGAAGGAATGTTATCAGATGGAAGTAATTGAAAAAGCTATAAACAGTAATGATATTACTGAAGAACAGGGAGCACATTCCATACAGTTAAACCATGGTGATGAGCTCAAAGTTGACGACGAGGAAGAAATAGGGGGGCAGCTAGAAAAAGGGATGGAACAACTTGATATATTAGCTACCATCCCTAGGAGTTGGTGTGAGTGTGGCGTCTTATAATTTTTTCAACTTAAAAACAAGTGGAGTGGGGGGGAGGGGAGGGAGGTAGTGATTGATGACCAGCTACCTAGAAGAGTTCAAAGAGTCCATAATTCAGAAAATGATGCCCCCAAATAATGTGCCAGTCGGTCAATTGGCGCGTGAGATCGGTATTTCGGGTGTGGCGCTGTACGGTTGACATAAGGTATTATCCGAAGGAATATCAGTGCTTAGTTATGGTAAAAAGACGGATCAATGTAATCCTGAGATCTAGTGGGACGTGATCATTAAAGTGGAGGTTTTGAATGAAGCCTAACGGGCTGAATATAGCAATGGAAGGCCATTTTCATTAATAACCATTCAGCCGAATAGGGAGGATAAAAGCACTCGTATGATGAGCGTAAAAAAGATAAGCAAACCATTAAAAAGCTTGGCGTGAACGCAGGCGCAAGGACAAAGTGCTAGCATAAGCTGCTGTCTTGATGGTACGTACAATCTGAGGTTGCAGATGATGTTTGATAACCCTTCCATATAATACAGAATATGGTCAGCCTAATAAAGCAGGTGGTGAGCTAAGTGGCTCATCAGTTGAAATACTACGAATCCCTTGGTCTGTCAGAAAGAACGCTACAACGCTGGATGTATGGTGGTAATGTGTTACCGGACAATATAAGCCTCCAATGAAAATTGGTATAGTCTCCCAGGAGTTAGCGATTATAATCCTTATTCTGAGGCTATTTTCAGAACTCTTAAGTACTGGCCTGGCTGCCCAAGAATGTCATTTGCGAATATTGAAGCCGCACGGAACTGGCTACATGGCTTTTTCAGATGGTGCAACGAAGAACACAAGCACAGAGGACTGAAATTTATGGAACAGGTCAACGGCACCTGAGTGAATTTGAGGCACTCATGAATATGCGGCTAGAAGGTTTACGAACAGACAAAACAGCGAGCCCTGAAGGCTGGGGAGAAGCCAACAAGAAGCTGGGAATTTGACTCACTAGGTTTGGCTTAATTCAGACAGACCTTTATAGGACCAGCTTAAGAAAGTAGCTTAAGAAAGCAGCTTGAGTTGAGGCGACAACTATATTGACAAACACCACGTCAGATAACCTTCGTGGCTCTGCCTTTTTTATTACAGAGTAGTAATAGCAAACACACAATACATCTATGGTTGGAAAATATTATAATCCTACACAAAAACTATTTGGTTTCTAAATGCTCAAATGATTTTACCAAGTCATCCAAGGCTTTAATCTGCCTAAGGAAAGGCTCCAGTGCCGACAAGCGCAGTGCGGATGAGCCATCACAGCTCGCACTATCAGGATCAGGATGTGCTTCAAGAAATAATCCAGCTAACCCCACAGCCATACCAGATCTTGCTAGCTCCGTCACCTGATGACGACGACCGCCAGACGCAAGGCTCATAGGGTCTCGGTACTGGAGTGAATGAGTTACATCAAAAATCACCGGAACACCGCTACTAACTTCTTTCATTGTGTGAAAACCGAGCATATCTACAACCAGGTTATCGTACCCCATACAGCTACCACGTTCACACAGGATAATATTGTCGTTACCGCTTTCACGAATCTTGTTAACGATATTACCCATTTGTGGAGGGCTAAGAAATTGAGGCTTTTTAATATTAATTACAGCACCTGTTTTTGCCATTGCAATAACCAAATCGGTCTGTCTAGCAAGAAAAGCAGGGAGCTGGATCACATCAACGACACTTGCCACAAGCTGACACTGATTAGGCTCATGAACATCAGTAATGACTGGAGCCCCAAAACATTCTTTGATCTCATGGAGAATTTTCAAGCCTTCATCTAATCCGAGACCACGGTAAGAATGTAGTGATGAGCGGTTAGCTTTGTCAAAAGAAGCCTTGAATACATAAGGTATGCCAAGCTTTTCAGTAACTAGAACAAACTCCTCGGCGGTGGCCATCGCCATATCCCGTGACTCTAGGACATTGATTCCGCCAAACAACACAAAAGCCTGGTTATTAGCTAATGAGATATTTCCAATAGAAACAACTCTGTTCTGCACTATAGTGTTTCCAATAGTAAAAAAAATTATTGACGTACCCTGTTACCATTGAAGGTTTGTGGTTGTTGACGACTCTTACCTTCTCGGGGAACTGGATATACATAGAGATCTTTGCGCGATTGTTATTTTGCCAGTTGGCTTTGTTAAAAGCGTACTAAATCGATCATTTATAAGCATAAACTCTTTCTTTTTATGCATTTTTGCCTCACCAGCGAACAAAATTATAGAGCGTGCAAAGGCATCACATCGTTATATTAGACTATATTATTGGCTTGGCCTGCTACCTCTAGTTATTGTAAACATAAATTCCCAGTGATTTTGCCTGTTATGATCTTTCGCTCTGGATTCTCACTGACTCTATAAATGCTGTAAACAGCTTATGGCCATCACGGGGTGTAGATCTAAATTCAGGGTGGAACTGACAAGCAACAAACCATGGATGATCTTCCACCTCAATAACTTCAACCAGCGAACCATCTTTTGACCGGCCTGCAATTTTAAGACCCGCCTCTTCCAACTGTTTAAGATAGTTATTATTTAGTTCGTAACGGTGACGATGACGCTCAGAAATAACATCCTGACCATAAGCTTTATGGGATTGAGAGCCAGGCGTTAAATGACACTCTTGTCCGCCAAGCCTCATGCTACCGCCAAGATCATAGTATTCAGTTTGTGTGTTAGACCGTCCCTCAATATCAACCCATTCAGTAATCAAAGCTACAACGGGATGAGGTGTTTGTCGGCAAAACTCGGTACTATTAGCTCCATCCAAGCCGGCAACATTGCGCGCATATTCAATCACAGCAACTTGCATACCAAGACAAATACCCAAAAAAGGTATTTTTTTCTCTCGAGCATAACGAGTTGCCTCAATTTTCCCCTCAACCCCTCTATTACCAAACCCCCCAGGCACAAAAATCCCATTAGCTTCGTATAGACAAGAAATCCCTTGTTGCTCGATAGTTTCAGAGTCAATATAGCAGATTTTCACCTTAGTACGATTTTTCAAGCCAGCATGTTTCACTGCTTCAACCAAGGACTTGTAGGCATCAGGCAGCTCCATATATTTTCCCACCATGGCAATGGTGACTTCATGCTTTGGATTTAGCTCACGTTCCAATACATCGTCCCATTCACTCAAGTTGGGTTTAGGGCATTCAATACCGAAACGCTCAACCACAATCTGATCCAGAGACTGATCAGTTAGTATACGTGGTATACGGTAGATGGTGTCGGCATCCTCTAAAGAGATCACTGCGCGCTCTTCAACGTTAGTGAAAAGAGAGATTTTCCTGCGAGCAGAGGCTTCAATATGCTTTTCACTGCGGCAAACCAAAATATCAGGCTGCAAACCAATAGAGCGTAACTCTTTCACAGAATGCTGGGTTGGCTTGGTCTTGGTTTCTCCGGCTGTTTTAATATAAGGGACCAAAGTAAGGTGCATTAGCATAGCATGCTGATACCCCAGCTCCACCTTTAACTGCCGGATAGCCTCCAAGAAAGGCTGGGATTCAATATCACCAACAGTGCCACCTACCTCAACCAGGGCTATATCAGCATCACCTGCTCCGAGAACAATACGATGCTTAATCTCGTCGGTTATATGAGGAATGACTTGCACCGTTCCTCCCAAATAATCCCCACGTCGTTCTTTACGTATCACATCTTGATAAATACGGCCAGTGGTGAAGTTATTAGCTTGGGTCATAGTCGTGCGAATAAAACGCTCATAATGGCCAAGATCAAGATCCGTCTCAGCCCCATCTTCCGTTACAAAAACCTCGCCATGCTGAAATGGACTCATTGTGCCTGGATCAACATTAATGTACGGATCCAACTTGAGCAATGTCACTCTAAGGCCACGAGCCTCCAAGATAGCTGCAAGGGATGCAGAGGTTATCCCCTTACCCAAGGAAGAAACAACACCACCCGTGACAAAAATATATCGAGCCATTAGACCACACTGAAATGTTAATCAGATCCTATCGTTCTTATCGCTCCGAGCATAAAAACGAATCTGTACACAAAAATCACAAAAAAACACAAAAAACATAGATCCATTAGATGCTTACGCAAATGGAATCAAGCTACATCCCTATGCCAGAAGATGCATGGATACCTAACTAACCCAATAACTAAACATATAAGCTCGCTACTACCTGCATCTTCAATGATTTTTGTATAATAAAAAATAGATGTATAGTATAAGATAAAACATCAGGATACCAAAAGATAACCAAAACGTAAAACATGCTATCCTATCTTCACGCTTTTTTACAGTTTCTGACTCACAGACTCACAGACTCACAGACTCACAGACTCACAGCCATCGAACCAACACCATTACTACCAAAAGATATTACCTTTTATGAATATATGCTCGTTATTATTGAAGGCATGAGTAGGATAAAAACGCACGCAGTCCCTTGAGTTCGGCGAGTAGTAGGTGATTGGTTAGTGAGGGACGGCCACCATTTCACATCTTTCTAGGGGGATGGGTGTATTTATTGGCCAAAAGTATTGCCCAAAAACACATAATGTAGGAAAGTTACATAGATAGGTAGAAGTAGGTGTGAGATATTTCCATTTATCTAAGAAATTATCTTGATCTCAACACTTCGTTAATTAATGGACGCATATAGAGATGCGTTAGCTGCTGAGACTGCGATGTACATAGAGTTTGAGTTGTCATGATTTAAGAATATGAAATTAATAGCATAAGGTCATCATAATATGAATAAAATAAACCATATCAATACATCAATCCAATTACTCAACCAAGAGATCAAGAAAAATAAAATAACACAAAAAACAAAATGGTCAGTAATTAGCGGCCTCAAGAACTTTTTTCGATCTTCTACGCCAGCCTCGGCAATAAAACTCCGAAATATACCATTAGCTAACAGACAAGTCAGTAAGCTAAGCTCCTTCACTCAATATACTGCAAGTTCTAGAGCAAACGCCAGAATAAACCAGAACAGAGTATCACCACAACAACCCTCAGTAGGGAAGATCTCCGCATTTAAAAAACACGAAAGCGCCTCGCAAAGTTTATCCGACCTCAATAGCATTATTCTTTTTAAAAAAGACTTATATTCTGCTCTCAGCAACCATACAATCGACAATGCCCAATTCGAAAAACTGTCTGGTAAAATTGCAGCTTCTCTATTTAAGCTTGCCCGAAATCCCAGTACTACCAATATGCCCAGACAAACCATTACTAAATTGGTGGGTTCACATAAAGCGTCTGAAATACTTGCTGTCCATCAAAATCATACAGCCAAATTAAAATCCACTCAGGCAGACAAAAAAGAAGATATTAGCTTGACTGATAACCAATCTCAGCAGCTATTGGAAGGTCTAGACGAGCTCAAACTATCCGCTACAGCACCAAATGTTAGCCTCAAAGACACACAAGCTAAACAACAGCTGATAATGTTAGATGATAGAGCCCTCTCTACCTTGCCATTATCCGATTTAAGTAGCATAAAAACGTTTAAACACAAATTGCAAGCTGCTTACACCGCTGGAAATATCAATAAAAGGCAATATGACATTCATACTTTCCGTATTAGTAAAGGCTTGAGGGATTTAATACGTAAAGGTGAGACTAGAGGGGTGTCGACAGCGGTTTTAAAATTCCTCGTACCTCTATCCCATGCTGTAATACTGCAAAGAATGCTCACTTTATCGCTGAAACGGAGGTAGTAATTCTGTCGAAACAAAATGAGAAACGCGTAGTCTAGCGCGTATGCACAGCATCCTCAAAAAATGATTTTATCCAGCATATCTCATTGAAGATGTGGGGGGGAAGGCAAGCAAGAGTAGCTCCGTGAGCTACTAGTAACTAATAATCTGGGTGGCTGAGAGTAGCCATCAACCCCTTACACCTTCAATGGAGGCATAGATAGGATGCATTCTTTTCCGTATTGCATTTACCAAGGGAGTTTTAGTGGAATTAGAAATAAATTAGTCTAACGCTGAATCTCATATATTTTCACAATAACCAACACATGTGGAATGGATTTGATAGCCGGCTGTGCGTAAGTGGTAATTCTCAAAAAGAACCAGATAACCACGCAGTATAATCCATACCATTTGATGATGCTAAGTTTCTAGGGACGTTGCGATTAAGTCCTGATTTTTTAAGTGCATCGACACATTGCGGTCGATTTGCAGGTTAGCAGTCCAATTTTTATTAGTTTTTCAGTGCCTGGATGCGCTTTCCCGACACACAGGCACACTGATGCTATGTTTTGAGCATTTGCCCCACTCGGACGATGTTCGCCAAAGCAAATAGCATGGACAATTTGCTATCATTTTTAGCTAAGCCTCGGTAGCAAGCTTTGGTGAATCCGAACTGACATTTGATGATCCGAAACGGATGCTCAACCTTGGCTCGCACACTGGCTTTCATGTATTCTATATTGATCATAATGTTGTTGATCCGTGGATGTTTCTTACAAGCCCTTACTTTTCCTGGACGTTCTGAGATATGCCAGTCGACATCTATGTCTTTCAACTCGTCCCGTTTTTCTGCGCCACGATAACCGGCATCGACGAAAATGAACTCCTCATCACAATGCAGTAGATTTTCAGCTTGATTCAGATCGTGTTCGTTGGCAGCAGTGGTCGTAAGACTATGCGTCAGCCCAGTTCGAGCATCGACACCGATATGAGCCTTCATGCCGAACGAAGTGCCACTGATTACCCTTCTTGGTTTGATGCATCTCTGGATCACGCTCACCGGCTTTGATCCCAGTCAGTGATAAGCTAGCAAACAAACGCATGACTGGGGTGTAATACAAGGCATCTTCCATCGCAGGATCACTCATGCTGTACCAATGCTGTATACAGTGAGTAACCGTATCGTCATCAGGGGATACGGTCGGCGACCATTACCAGGCTTGGGTTAATATGGCTTGATAACTGACGCCATCAGTTTCCAGGGAGCCAGTGTTTTCATCCGTTCAAGAAGCTTCTCTTTGCGGGTTTGGCGGCGTTTATGCTGGTATTCGCTGTCGGCGAAGCTGAGTTGGTGTAAAGAGAAGTGATAGGGATTATCTCATTACCAGGACTTAATAGCACCTTCCGTAGTTGCTCCATCATTTAATGGTAACTGGTCTAAAGCACAAGAAACCTTGCGTGCTACTGAAGTTTTAATGTTGTAGCTTTTAGGCAGCCACTCTATGGTAATAGGAAGAAGTCCTGCATTTATCTCGCCATCAATTTGAAAAGGAATTTCAGAATCTTTATATGGAGTGATTTCTAAAATTTCATTTTCTTTTAATGCAATGGTTTTACTATAGGTATGAGAATCTTTAGTATGGTTTCCGTTCTTAAGATCTTTTAAATGTAACATTTTTCCGAACATATTCATGTGATTAATAAAGGATATATAGGCTACATCTCCTTGCGTTTGAGCGTCTGGATGAATTTTAAAGTTACCACCAAAATATGGTGACACAGTGGCGGCACCAAAAGTGAGTTTCTTCATTTCAAAAATAAGGTTTTTGAGCATTCCATCGGCATTATTGGTTGGTGGCTGCTCATCATCCTGATGTTCACTCTCCTTATTTTTAATATCCATATTTTGGTGTAGTGTGACAGTAACCTTGGTTTTAGGCGGCCTAAGAACTGTTAAAACTGCTGCGATATCATATTGTGTTTGCCCACTTACACAACCAAATAAAGGTCTTAAAATAGCAGGCGGAACTTTTTGCAGTTTTCCAGCTTTACATGAAGCACCAAAGTCTAGTTCAACAAATGAGAAACAAATTCCCTTTTGATGTGTCACTTCAAAGCATCCTGCTAGCGTCGTTTGATCATTTATTGCAATATCTACAGCACTTTTTCTTGCTGCATCTGTTTTCTCAATGGGTATGTTTAATCCTTGCGCTAAACTATTTCCTGTGCCAAAAGGAAGAATAGCCAAGGTGTAGTGAATTTCATCTTGTTTGCTTAGGTTATGCCGTTTATCTAGTTGTTCCTTTTTAAAAAGTGTGCTTGCAATTTGATTGAAAGTACCATCACCTCCAACAGAAACAATAGTAGTCATATTGTCGTTGTTTAATTTTATGTATTTTTTATCCATGAGTCTTTCAAGGAGTTTTCCAGCATCTGTAAGGCGATGATGGAATTTTTCTTGCCGTTTTAGTTCGCCTGAGAAGACTAATGTTTCGACCTCAACACCTGTTTTAAATACCTTGAATACGCTACCATTTTCTTCCACTTGTTTTTTTATTTCATTCTCCATACCATCCCATATTTCTCCACATGTGCCACCTCCAGATGTAGGGTTAACAATGAAAATTATTTCTTTGGAAGCGTATAAATTAGCTGCACAAAGCATGATGAAAAATAAGGTAAGAGATTTACATATAGAACAGTTGAGTCGTATACTGTACAGCATAAATAATAACGCCTTTAGGGAATTTAATTTAAGAGATGCATTATAGCAAACTATAAAAATATATCCAAAATAAAATAGCAGTCTTCAGTTTATTCATTGATTTATTAATTTATGCATTGTTTGTAAAAGCATTGTTCGTGTTTAAAAACACATAATGAAGCCCGTTACTTAAGGAAGCTCTGAACAAGGTTATTCTCGCACAGGAAGGCATCTATAAGGTATTGATTTTGCTGGACCCACGCCTCCGCGGGTTTACGAAAGTGGCTTTAATCAGAGGTTCCTTAAGTAACATACGGCCACGAAAAGCTTCAAACTGCTTTAGTAAGATTGAGTTTTTATCTGGTAAGTGTGTTAATTATTGTAGAAATGTAGGCAATACGATGGCTAGTGACTTTCTCGACATGATTATTTCAAAAACACATGTGTGATACTCATACATGAGAAAATTATTGCAATTGTCAGTTAAATAAAGAAGAATGAATACTATTTCCTGACTGGTTGAAAGTGTAGAGGTGATAATCAATGATATTAAAATCACTGTGTATAGCAAATTTATATACATATAAATTAAATCTTTTTGCTATGGTTAAGGGTATATTATTTTATTATGGTTTGTTAACCTCCATGTGCATTCAAGCTGTGCTAGATAATAATATTTCTGAAAGTATAAATATTGATAAGGAAGAAGACGGCTGGTTCTTTATGTATGCGACTAATAGTAATGAATCTTTGCATATAAAAGAAACTTGTTATATAGGTATGATTGATAAAGAAATACAAGAAGACTCACATGTCAACAAAAAAATTTGTGATATCATAATAGCCTTGCAAGATAATAATGTTGAGGAAATTCCTAATATAAATAAGTATCAAAGTCTTGAGTTCCGTAGCATTGGTAATTTATCAAGAGTAGAAATTGATGGGTTTTTGCGTGTTTTAAATTCAACACAAAAAGTCTATCAATATGCACTTGTAGTTATCTTCACTATTAATGGGAAAGACAAGAAATTAAATTTCAATATAGAAAAAATAGATCTAAATAGAACGGTAGTTCCTCAAGACATAATGATAAATAGCTCCTGCAGTGAACTATATATATTAAATCCTATATTCGCATCATGTAAGCGGATGAGACCTGTATCTAAACACAGTCCTCACAATAATAATGCAGGTTATAAGGAAATGCTAGATATGGATATGTTGCTTGACTATTTTGATAATAATACTGGGATAGATATATTAAACCACCAATTAGAATCATGTGAGGATACAGTTTGTGACAAAATGCCAGATATCAGTGTGGACGCATTGCTTGATTGCTGTGATGATGATCAGGAGTCAGATATAAGTAATGCAGATGATAATATTGGTATTGAATCGAAAAATAATAGTGTGGAATCATCAGGTATACAAAATAAAAAAGATATTTTGTCTTGTGGCATGGTAATTAATATCGATAATACAGAACGTCCAAGTGGAAAAAGCTACGAGTGCGATAACAGACATATGTTGACCTATACAAATAACAAGGAAAAGCCGTTCAAGTGCATATGGCCTGAATGTAGTAATAACTTTGCTCACCGGGGTAATTTTAACACACATATGAAACTTCATAGGAATAAAATGGATTACAAATGCGCAGAGTGTGGCAAGGAATTTGTTACCCTGCAAGGGTTAAACAGACATATACCTATTCATGCAGAGAGCAAGCCATTTAAGTGCGATATATGTAGACAGTCATTTGTTCAAAAACAGCAGTTGTTTGGTCATATAATGAGGCACTTAGGTGAAAAGCCATTTAAGTGTGATACGTGTAGCAAGAGATTTGTTCGAAAAGATTATCTAAAAGTACATTTACGGATTCATGAAAGTGGTAATAAGGTCAAGTGTCATTTGTGTAGAAAGGAATTTACTCGAACAAATCAATTAACACTACACTTATCGACTCATACAAATGAGAAGAATTTCAAATGTGATATTTGTAACAAGGAATTTGCACGGAGAGATTATTTAAGAAGACATTTATTAAGGCATGCAAGGTGGGTGAAATTTAAATGAGATTTGTGTAGCAAGACATTTTATTGCAAAGGTATCTTGAGTTACCACATAAAAATTCACACCTAAAAAAACTTTTCATTGCCAAAAGTGTAACAATAGGAGACCTTTGCACGATAACGCTGCATAAGCCCCACTATTAATGAAATTGTATTTTTTTAGGATAAAGCCTTAAAAAACACAATTACAGTTCGAATATGCGCCATTCGAGCCATTTCACCCTTCATTTTCGATTTTCAGACGCAACTTGCCTGCTGAATCGATAAACCTCGTTTAATATTGTGCGCCACACACATTATTTCAAAACGTGTGCGATTTCGGCTTAAGCCAAGATAACGAGCTTTCGCCATGCCGTAGTGTAATTTCAAAACGCCAAATACTCGCTCCACAGTGCAGCGCACGCCAGAATGTAAACGGTTAAAGCACTTATCATGTTCTGTTAATGGTTTATTTCGATAAGCACGTCTTATTATTCTGTTATCAATATTTCTATCATCCAGCCATTCACTGTGCTTCTTGCTGGAATAAGCACTATCCGCATAAACAGACGACTCTTCACCATCTAATAGCTCAGTGAAACAATTTGAATCGTGAATATTTCCTGCTGTGTAACCGATCGATTTTATCAACCCATCCTCATCGACATTTATGTGCGCTTTATAGCCGTAGGTACTTTTACTCTTCCCGTCAGAACCTGCTTTCACGTTCCACTTCGCGTCAGGATCCTGTGTTGAGTGCTTGTCTTTATCCTTATTTGGGCGACACTGTTTAGCCTCAATTACGCTAGCATCAACAATACTGATACCTCCAGATTTAATATAAAGACCTTTATCTATAAGCTGGGAATTGATTTCTTGAAGCAACTTATCCATAAGCAACAACTTATCGAGCTTCTGTCTAAATCGCCAAAAAGTACTGTGGTCCGGCACTGACTCTGAAATGTCGAGCGCAATAAATCGACGAAATAAAAGATCGCGAGCAAGCTGTTTCTCTAGGGCCGAATCGCTTAATTTATACCAACTTTGCAGCAGCAGTGCCTTAAACATCATCAGTGGAGGCCATGCCTTTTCGCCTCGAGAACTTGAATGTATATCTTTCAGATGATGCTCTAAGCGATCCCAATCAATGAGTTCATAGACAGAGTCGAGCTCTTTCACTGCATCGTGATCAATCAGCATTGAATCTGCTAGACTGCGTTGTTTCAGATTTTTCCAAGCCATAATTTCACCGAAAGGCATTGATTGTGCAAGGCTTATTATACCTGATTTTCAGTTATTTAGCGAGATTCGTGCAAAGGTCTCAATAGATTTATTAACAAGCAGTTTTTAAAGTGGCATACATTGACTCATACAGCAATCTCCTTGGAGCTGAAGCGCTGTCACTTTGGGGCTTATGACGCAGAGGAGACTCATCGCCACCGCCTGCGGAGGAGTAAGAGGAGATCAAGTTTCACAAATGAACTGACGCGGTAAGTCGGCAGGTAAAGTCCTAGCTGGGATTAGGCTTTACACCGGAGAAAACAGCAGGGCGGAAACTTGAGTTTTATACTAGGGAGATTGGTTATCAGGATATCTATCTGCTCACAAAAAAAACAATGGCGCTGTCTTCTCTCACGGAAAGGTGAACGTTATAGGCAGTGCCATGGTTCTGGGGTTAGAGCCCACTTCATTCTTGACCGAGCGTGTATCACAACTTCTTTTGACAGTCAGAGTTAAAAACAAGACCAAAAAAGCAGTGAGACTGGCCATCAAAAAGATGCTACGATCTTACAAAAGTATCTGTAAAATAGTTAGACAGTTACGTTTTATAACTGTGTCTATTTTGCCGACCACTCAAGTATAGCTCAATTATTAGGGTGTAAGATATACTTGGCAACGTGGATTTAACGATAAGACTAATGACCTGCTACGGCAATTTTTCTCAAAGGAAATGAAGACTGGCGGCGTATCGAAAAATAACATTTATAAGTCTCAACTCTTAATTTACATGCGGCCACGAGAAGATTTAAACTACTTTAGTTGGATTGAATTTTTATCTGGTAAGTGTGTTAGTTATTGTGGAAATCTATGCATGACTGGGGATGGTGTTCGATGCATCCTTAATTATTGTAGAAGTATAGGCAATACGTTGTCTAGTTATTTTCTCGACATAATTATTTCAAAAAACATATGTGTGATACTTATAAGTGAGAAAGTTATTGCAATTGTCTGTTGAATCAATAAGAATGAATACTCTTTCTTATTTGGTTGCTAGTGTAGAGGTAAAATCAATGATATTGAAATGTTTGTGTATTGCAAATTTATATACATATAGATTAAATGCTTTTACTGTGGTAAAAAATATATTATTTTCTTATTGCTTATTAACTTCCCTGAGTGTTAAAGCTGCACCAGATGATAATATCTATAACCGTATAAATATTGATACTAATGAAGAGAAATAGTTTTTTATGATTGTGCCGAATAACCCTGCATTTGAGCATGGAGAAGAATATTGTTGTACGCTGATGATTGATAAAGAAATACCAGTAGACTTAAGTATGAATCAACGAATTAACGCCATCTTAATAGACCTACAAGATATTACACATTACAGTATGTGTTGTTTATCAGAAGAAGATGCGGATAATTTTTTATGTGTTTTGAAATCAGAACAAAAGCACTATAAATATGCACTTGTCGTTATATTTTCCCTTACTGAAAATAATAATGGATTAATTTTAAAAATGGAACAAATAGAACTTAACAATACAGTATATGATAACAATCTAATTCTTAATGGACCTAGCAGTGGACTATATATATTAAAGTCACTATTAGCATCATGTAAGCATATGAGATTTGCATCTAAAAATAGTCCTCAGATTTATAATAAATATTGTGACGAAATACCACAACTAGACATATTGTCTGATTATTTTGAAAGTGATGGTGTTAAAAGTGATGATGCTCTGTGCCCAGATATATCAAACCAATTATTCACATTATTTGAGGATATAAAACCTGATCCTGAAAACAGTTCTCATGTTAATAATACAGATGATTACGAACTGCCAAATATAAGTGTGGACACATTGCTTGATTTCTTTGATGATGATCAGGATTCCAAGACCACCAAGCAACCCGTGAGCATATGACGAATGATGCTGGAGCTTATATTAGCCATATTACAACCTATTATACTTCCTATACTTATCAAATCTCATCTAATAATGACTTATCTCCGGTTCAGTACGAGAATGTAGCAAATTAACACGTCATGTTTCTTGACCAGAACACCATACTTGCCAAAGAACCTTTAACCAAGCTCTTTGCTTGACACCCAATACCATTGAAGGTGTAATTAGGTCGCAAATGACCTAAATCCAATGTCCTAAGTAGTAAGTAAAGTGCGTGAGAGCAGATGATAACCTCTCTCCTGTAAGAAATATGGGCATATGTTAAAAATTTTTCGCTGCACGCAAGGACGTAATATGGTCGGCCAAGCCTCCCTTCACCTTGATACACTTCAAAGTTGCAAATATGGGTCTTTATTATTTTTGATCTATCCTGTAACATGTCGATGCTATTCTTGGCTGGTTTCCTGCGCGCTAAGTTAAGTGGACTCTATGAACCCTAATTATCTTGATTTTGAACAACCTATTGCTGAGCTTGAGGCTAAAATAGAAGAGCTTCGCCTAGTCAGCTTTGACGCTGAAATCAATATATCTGCAGAAATCCTTACTCTGCAGGAGAAGTGCCGTAGCCTAACGAAATCAATTTTTTCCAAATTAACATCGTGGCAGGTAGTTCAGCTTGCCCGTCATCCTCGGCGACCACATACGCTGGATTACATTGCCAAGATCTTTACTGACTTTGATGAGCTGCACGGTGATAGACATTTTGCTGATGATCCTTCATTAGTAGGAGGTTTGGCACGCCTTGATGATAGGCCTGTAATGATTATTGGTCACCAAAAAGGCCGGGAAATTAACGAAAAAGTTAGACGAAACTTTGGCATGCCAAAACCGGAAGGATACCGTAAGGCTTGTCGCCTGATGGAAATGGCCGAACGCTTTTCCATTCCAGTCATAACATTTATCGATACGCCTGGGGCTTATCCTGGCATTGGAGCAGAAGAACGGGGTCAAAGTGAGGCTATTGCCTGGAACCTAGCCGTTATGTCCCGTTTAAAAACACCTATTTTATCCACGGTAATTGGTGAGGGAGGTTCCGGTGGAGCTTTGGCTATAGGTGTTTGTGACCAACTGATGATGATGGGGTATTCCACCTACTCCGTTATTTCCCCAGAAGGCTGTGCCTCTATTCTCTGGAAAAAAGCTGAATATGCATCCAGTGCTGCAGAAGCAATGGGTGTTACGGCTAAACGCTTACAAGAGTTAGGTCTTGTAGATCGCTTGATTGAAGAGCCATTGGGAGGTGCTCACAGTAACATTGAAAAAGCAGCATCATCTCTAAAGTCTGCTCTGATAGAAGAGCTAGATGTACTATCTACTTTAAGTGTGGAAACACTACTTGAGCAGCGCTATAAAAAAATCAGAAGTTACGGCTCGGTGTTATAGTTATCAGTGCCTCACCTCAGTACCTGAGGCATTTAATGCCTGTCCATTCCCATTAGTGGGCTGGCGACAAATGAGCTAATCCCAATGAGGTTCTGCTAGTAGCAGGTTATTTAGGTGAGTAATAGTAGTCAGCAACCTCACGCTTTTAATGGGAGAAAGTATAGATAACAGTTTACCTGTATCTGTGGGCATGATATCAGTGTTCTCATTACACGGTGCATTTCTTGGGCGTATTTTTTTATAAGCAGATATTATGGGTCTTCTTGCTGAGTCATTATTAAAGACATTGGAGTCTTGGTTAGGTAGCTCCTTAGTTGTTGCTTTTAGTGGCGGTGTTGACTCAACAACGTTACTCCATTCTCTGGTGTCATTGCGGGATGCCAAGAAAATCGCAGCCTTGAAAGCTATCCATATTAACCACAGCTTAAGTGACAATGCATCTGAGTGGCAAAAGCATTGTCAAAATATTTGCGATCTTTGGTCTGTGGAATTAAAAATAGTAAGAGTGCACATTTCAAATATTGAGGGCGAAGGGCTTGAGCAGGCGGCTCGGTCAGCCCGATATAAAGCTTTCAATAATGAATTGAAAGCCGATGAATGCCTGCTTCAGGGCCATCATCTCAATGATCAGGCAGAAACAGTGCTACTTCGTTTGTTTCGTGGTACTGGGGTTACTGGGCTTTCAGGCATGCCATTCTCCCGTGCTTTGGGCAAGGCTACGCTGCTAAGACCTTTATTGGCAGTGTCTCGCAGGGAAATAGAATGTTACGCTAGCGAGCATAGCCTGCAATATATCGAAGATGAATCCAATCAGAATCAGCACTTTTCCCGTAATTACCTTCGTCATTCTTTATTGCCTGCTATAGAAAATCGTTGGCCGGGTGCTGCTGTAAGGCTATCAGCTCTTGCGTCGGAACTGGTTGCAGTTAATGCACAGCTCGATGAACGCACCAGTGAATTGGCACAGTTAATTATAGTAACCCGTCCCCAGTGGCTATTGGGTAATCAACCTATTCTGGAAATAGAACAGCTTGCAAAATTGCCGCTAGACAGCCAAAAACAGGTCATTCGATTTTGGTTAAAGCTTCAGCAATTGCCAGTACCGGGAAGAGAGGTGCTAGGAAAAATAATTACAGAAGTGATTAAATCTCGGCGTGATGCCAACCCATTACTGTGCTGGACCAGTTGTGAGCTAAGGAGGTACAAGGGAATGCTATGTGCTTCTCATCCACTTCCTGAAATAAAGCCGATTGCTGATATATATTGGAACTGGGCGCAGGAGCCGTATTTTTTTCACGAGGAGTTAGGGTATTTATATATTAGGGAAGCGAAAGATACTGGGATGAAAGCCATTATTTTGCCTAAAGGAGCCCTTGAAGTAAGAACAAGGGAGAGTATTGATTCATCGTTGAGAATCTCTGTTGCTGGCAGAATTGGTCGCAAATCCTTAAAACGCTGGCTTCAAGAATTTGATGTGCCTCCATGGCTAAGAAGCCATATTCCTTTTCTATTTTTCCAAAACCAGATGGTGGCCGCACCAGGCTTGTGGTTATGCAGTGAGTTTACAGCCAAGGATGAAGGAGGTCATCATGTCCAATGGAGCAGGACTCAATTATCAGAGGGTGTAATAGAGACTGTACCTGAGTAAATAGGCGACAAAATATAAACCAAGAACGGTTAAATCAGAACTTAATTCAAAAAAAGTCTACTTTTTAATTTTTCCGTTCCATAGTCATTCCCATTTACGGTAGGGGTCGTCGACACACGAGCTAAGCCCTATGAGCATACTGAAATATTCAATAGTACCAATTATAACTATGGTCTATAACATCATCAACACCATGTTTCCGATTAAATTTTTAGCAGAGGTAGCCGTATCACTTGTGCTAATAATCTAGAGACCAAGCTGCAAAACTCCTCTTTTTTCGCTTGAGTTTTTTACTTGTGTTCGTCCAACAACGCCAGTGGAGCTCACTTTTTTTTACTGTTTTTTTCCATTTTTGGTGATTTGTTATGCTGGTACTGTTTTAACTGATGTTTAAACAGTCGCGTCTGCTCTGCTACAGCTTGGGCGTACCGTATAAGAGTTTTGTTTTTTTTGTGGGTGCGCTTATTAAACCCCGTGTGACCCTCGTGATACGCAAGGTAATGACTATAAGCATCGCGTTTCGAGATACCACATTTATTGCGGCTTTTAGCACCATACCAACCAATAAAATGAGCGCAATCGGCAAATCTATCTCTTTGAGCGAATCTTCGTCTAGTTTGTTTACAGTAATGTTTCCAGGTTCCATCCAAAGCCTGGGCGTAACCGTACGCGGATGATAAATATTTTTTCTTCTTTTTACGTCCTTTTTTTTGTGGAGCTATAGGTCTTGCATTATGTTTGAATCCTGACTCCTTCTGGATTATCGCCATAATCATGGGAATAGATACACCCCATTCTTTTGCAGCCTTGTCTACAGCACGGTACCAATGGGGATTTTTTTTAAATATGAAGCAGATATTGTCTTTTTCTAAAGAAGTTCTGGTGGTTTTTTTTGTTGATAAAGAGCTGCAGGCAGAAATAAAAACAAAAACAAACAAAATACATGGTAACTTATATAATTGAGGCTTAGTCATCAGCATAATTCCTTGTAAACCCCATAAATATACGACTATAGCATCTTACTTGAAAGCGTTATACTGTTTACTACTTTTACTGCCACCTGTAATAAGAACAGGGATATATTATATAGTCGAGTAAATCCTAACAAGTAGACACAACCAGTTTTTTATGTTCTATGTCACTTCAACCTCATTTAATCACATCCTTTTTAGTGCTGAAAAAAACATACATGGAAAGATAAATTGAATCAATCCTACAGATTGCCTCTATCTAATGAAAACTGTAAGAGCATCATAGTTTATATTTGTTACCATTTGAAGCGTGAGTAGACGGACAACAATCGAGTAAGTAATAAACTTAAGAGCAGTTGGTAAAGTGGGAGAGAGCGCTAAAAACCTCACGCATTCATGGTAACTAGTATATTTATAAACTTTCACCATCTTACTGACGTGATAATGCTGACCATTATCGTTCAAAAAAATTGGTCGAAGCAAACAAAAAGTTTCAAACAAACCTACATTACCTCACGCCTTACATCCCAATTATGAGCCCAATTAAACGATTACGGAAGGTAATGAATGAATATGGAGGGAATAATAAATACTCCGTAGTTCCGAAGGAGTTACGACAAAAAATAATTTACTTTACGAAACTTTACCAGGAGTTGGCTCTTCGTTGTTTAGCAGAGTTAGAAATAATTTTTAAATATTAAAACCTGTATCTTGAATTCGCTTAGGTATAACCACTCACTTGAAGGCATAAGGTTGAGGACTACTATAACTAACCCTAATCACCTACTCCCCGTAGCCTCATGGAGCTTAGCTAGTTTGTCGCCTACTCTCACCTTCAATGGTAACTGGTATCACAAGCCACAAAATAGCGAGTTTGTCAATTATTGCTGGTTGATGCTGAATCATTGCGAATACGCAGATTAAGCTCACGGAGCTGGCTATTATCAACAGGGCTTGGAGCCTGAGTCAGTAGGCAGCTAGCAGACTGTGTTTTCGGAAATGCTATGACTTCACGAATATTATCAGTACCGCACATAAGCATTATTAAACGATCAAGACCAAAGGCCAGACCTCCATGGGGAGGGGCACCAAACTTTAGAGCTTCTAGCAGAAAGCCAAATTTCTCCTGTTGCTCTTCTTCTGGAATGCTTAGCACGCGGAATACAGCTTGCTGCATTTCTACTCGGTGAATACGTATAGAACCACCACCAATCTCGTAACCATTGAGCACTATATCATAAGCTCTGGATAACGCACTCAAGGGGTTAGCTTCCAACTCTTCCAAAGTAGTTTCAGGTGCCGTAAAGGGGTGGTGTAGCGCCGTCAAATCGCCTGAATTATCTTCCTCAAACATAGGGAAGTTAACTACCCACAAGGGTGCCCAATCACAGCTGTACAGGCTCATGTCTGCGCCGAGTTTGCAGCGTAGTGCCCCCAAAGCTTCATTTACCACTTTGGCCTTGTCTGCGCCAAAGAACACTATATCCCCATTTTTAGCACCAATCCTCTCCATAATTTGCATGGTTACGTCATCGCCCAAAAATTTTATAATAGGCGACTGCAAGCCATTAGCACCATTTTCAATGGCGTTAACTTTGATCCAAGCTAGACCTTTAGCTCCATAAATAGCGACATATTTGGTGTAATCATCTATTTGTTTACGGCTTAATACTTCACCTCCAGAAACCTTTAACGCCACAACACGTCCTTTTGGGTCTTTAGCGGGACCTTTAAAAACGTTGAAGTCGATATTAGAAACTAGGTCAGCAATATCGACTAACTCCATAGGAATGCGAAGATCAGGTTTGTCAGAGCCATAGCGCCTCATCGCTTCTTTGTAAGTCATCTTCGGGAACGTTCCTAGATCAATACCCTTGAACTTTTTCATTAGGGCTCCGACCAACCCTTCTGCCAGGTCCATAATTTGCTCTTCTTCCATAAAAGACGTTTCAATATCAATCTGGGTAAATTCCGGTTGGCGATCAGCTCGCAGGTCTTCATCACGAAAGCACTTGGTGATCTGATAATAACGATCAAAACCGGATATCATTAACAGCTGTTTAAATAATTGAGGAGACTGAGGCAAAGCAAAAAAAGAACCCTGATGTGTCCGACTAGGTACCAGATAATCTCGGGCCCCTTCAGGGGTAGCACGAGTTAAAATAGGTGTTTCAATATCAAGAAAGCCATGGTTATCCATGTGGCTGCGAATATAACTGGTGATCTTGCTGCGCAAGATTAGCTTTTCCTGCATTTCCGGACGGCGTAAATCAATATAACGATGTCGCAGGCGGGCATTTTCGCCGACATCAGTATATTCATCAATTTGAAAAGGCGGAGTTTTAGCATTATTCAGAATCTCAAGCTGCTGGCCCAGAACTTCAATATCACCAGTTTTCATATTATGATTAGCGGTACCTTCTGGGCGAGGACGAACTATGCCTGTTATTTTCAGCACATATTCACTGCGAGCTTTATTTGCTAAATCAAACGTTTCTTTCGTATCCGGGTCAACAACCACCTGGGTAATACCCTCTCGATCGCGTAGGTCTAGAAAAATAACTCCACCGTGATCACGACGGCGATGAACCCAGCCGCAAAGGGTCACCTCTTGCCCATCATGGGAAAGAGTCAAATCACCGCAATAATGGCTGCGCATAATATACCTCAAAAAAAGGGGGGGGGGGTTGATTTAGTATTGATCACCTAGCCAATAAGTCAAAAAATTTTTTTATTTTCGTCATACTCTAAAACTTGGTTTATTGCCTTTCTGCATGTCTATACCCATTCTCCTTTTATGTGAAGTTGTTGACTGCTCTCACCTTCAAGGGTAACTGGTATATCCTGCTTGAGCCGAAAAGTAAATGTATTTGTCCTAAGTCCAATAGCTCCAATAGCTCCAATAGCTAAGTGCCGCAGACAATTCTTAAAAATTGATCATTGTACCTTAAAACTCAGGTTTCAGGGGAGAAAAAAATCACTTATACCAATTTTCATTGAAGGTATTAGTAGGCGGCAATCCAGCCACGCTCCTTGAGCCTGCTAGCAGTATGTGATTGTTGAATAATCGTTATCGCTAGCGTTTCTCAGGACTTTTTCCGGTGAATACAACGCAGGCAGAAGACAAGATGCCTCTTGCTAACAATAGATAACTACTTCATTGAGACTTTTGCACGATTTTGAATCACGAAGATTACCTTGGATTTGATATTTTATTTCTCCGCAAAAGCACTCTCCAGTAATTGGCATAATCTTCTCTATACTGATTAATGTCTGCCATAACCAGCGGAGTGGAGTTTTGCGTCATCTTAGTTTATGGTTTTGTTAGTTGTTTTTATACGCAACACTTCTGTGTGCGAAGCCGCATAATTGATGTTGTGAGGGATGATAGCTGAGGGTTAGATGCCATCGGTTACCAGATTAAATGGTTACCCAATAACGGTTGGAGGCAAATAAATAGTAAATTCATTTATTGGCTCGATTAAAACACTATGTGGTAAGTTTTGCTCTGTTTCTTTCACAATATCGAGATCAGACAAAAGCTTGAAATTTGCTGATTTTAATTGAGCAGGCTTAACATCCAGCTTTTTGTGCCACACCCGATACACAGCTAACTTCTTGTCTCGTCGATAATAGAACCCTGCTAGAGGGTGCGTGAGATAAACTAGAGCCGACTCAGTATCAGGGAAACCAGAAAACTCAAATGAATCAGATTCAGATTGGGACAAATCAACCGAAGCGTTAGCCCAATCGGATAAGGTATCCATGTGGTACTTTTCGTACAAACCAGTTGTTTGATTTAAGAAACAATCGAAGCTTACCTTTCCCGAGTGCCAAGGGAGATTCCATAAGTATCTAGGTATCACTAATACCCAAGAATCAAGGGTTGTGCCAAGAAACCATACACAGCGCTCACCCGTTTCGGTATCGATAATGTATATTCTATAGTTTGTTTGCCCCATTGTAAATTTTGGAAACGGAAAGACGGCTGAAGTAAAATCAACATCAATAAACGGAACTACGGAGATTAGACCCATTTCTTGGCCGTTGATTACAACGGTATCCAATTGAAACCGTTCGGGGAACAATCCATGAAACCTATCAGCTGGAACTGCGTAAGTAATGATTGCGAAATGCTTTAAACCACAAAGAACATCTATACCTTTTGGCTTAGGCCTCTCTATCAAATAGTCTTCTAGCTTTCGCGATTCTTGCACGATAATTCCTTGAAATTTATCTAATGGATAAGATGGGTTGTATGAGGTGCGTCATCTATATTATTAATGTTGTTTTCATGTTAGTGTTTGTCGGCAGTAAATACAACATGAGACCTTTGCACGAGCCTTAAATTTGTTCGTTGTTGAGGAAGCAGCGTATGGAAAGAGATGAGTTATGCTTACAAATGATCGATTGAGTACTTTTTTAAGAAGCCAGCTGGCAAAAGAACAATCGTGCAAAGGTCTCATCATATAATATAATTAGGAGTACATAGC